>NZ_FWFV01000002.1 GCF_900172315.1 Palleronia marisminoris | reverse complement strand
TGACGGGCACGGTCCAGCTGGCCGAGGGCACCGAGATGGTGATGCCCGGCGACAACGTCTCGTTCGGCGTCGAGCTGATCGCGCCGATCGCGATGGAAGAGAAGCTCCGCTTCGCCATCCGCGAAGGTGGCCGCACGGTCGGCGCCGGCGTGGTGTCGAAGATCCTCGAGTAAGCCACGCGCTAGCGTGTCGCGGGGGTGCGCCTGTCGGGCGCACCCTTTCCAATTGGTCCGATGTGGGCGGGGAATGAGCCCCGTCCACCTCTCGACCGCCACCCTGCCCAGGGAATGAGAACAATGGCCGCAAGCCAGAATATTCGTATCCGCCTGAAGGCGTTCGATTACCGGGTGCTCGACAGCTCGACCCAGGAAATCGTCTCGACCGCCAAGCGCACCGGCGCGTCCGTCCGCGGGCCGATCCCGATGCCGAACAAGATCGAGAAATTCACCGTTCTGCGTGGTCCCCACGTGGACAAGAAGTCGCGCGATCAGTTCGAGATCCGCACGCACAAGCGGATGCTCGACATTGTAGACCCGACTCCGCAGACCGTGGACGCGCTGATGAAGCTCGACCTGGCTGCCGGCGTTGCCGTCGACATCAAGGTAATGGGGGCCTGATCATGCTGCGTTCTGGTGTTATCGCCAAGAAGGTCGGCATGACGCGGATCTTCCAGGAAGATGGCCGGCAAGTGCCCGTCACCGTCCTTCAACTCGACAAGCTTCAGGTCGTTGCGCAGCGCACCGCCGAAAGCCACGGCTACACGGCCGTTCAGCTGGGCGCGTGCAACGCGAAGCCGAAGAACGTCTCCAAGGCCATGCGCGGCCACTTCTCGATCGCCAAGGTCGAGCCCAAGCGCAAGATCGCCGAGTTCCGGGTTGCACCCGAGAACATGATCGACGTGGGCGAAGAGATCACCGCGAACCACTACTTCGCGGGCCAGTTCGTCGACGTCTCCGGCACTTCGATCGGTAAGGGCTTCCAGGGGGCCATGAAGCGGCACAACTTCGGTGGTCTTCGTGCCTCGCACGGCGTGTCGGTCTCGCACCGCTCGCACGGTTCGACCGGCCAGTGCCAGGATCCCGGCAAGGTGTTCAAAGGCAAGAAGATGGCCGGTCACATGGGCGCCGCCCGCGTGACCACGCAGAACCTGCAGGTCGTCCGCACCGATGCCGACCGTGGCCTGATCATGGTCAAGGGCGCGGTTCCCGGCTCGAAGGGTGGCTGGGTCACGATCAAGGACGCGGTGAAGAAGCCGACGCCCGAAGGCGTGATCTATCCCGCCGCGCTGCGGTCTGCCGCCGAGGAAGCGGAGCGCGCCGCGCAGGCCGCTGCCGAGGAAGCCGCCGCCGCGGAGGCCGCCGAGCAGGAACGCCTGGCCGCCGAGCAGGCTGCCCAGGAAGAGGCCGCCCTCGAGGAGGCCCAGGCCGACCTCGCGGAAGAGCAGTCGGATGCCGACAACTCGGACGCCGAGAAGAAGGAAGGTGACCAATGAAAACCGATGTCCTGACGCTCGACGGCGCGACGAACGGTTCGGTCGATCTCGACGACGAGATCTTCGGCCTCGAACCGCGCGCCGACATCCTGCACCGCATGGTCCGCTGGCAGCGCAACAACGCGCAGCAGGGCACCCACAAGGTGAAGACGCGGTCCGAGACCAGCTACTCGACCAAGAAGATCTATCGCCAGAAGGGCACCGGCGGCGCTCGTCACGGTGACCGGAACGCACCGATCTTCCGCAAGGGTGGTGTCTACAAGGGTCCGACCCCGCGTTCGCACGGCCACGACCTGACCAAGAAGTTCCGCAAGCTGGGCCTGAAGCACGCGCTTTCGGCGAAGGCGCGCGAGGGCAACCTGATCGTGATCGAGTCGGCCGATCTTGCCGAAGCCAAGACCAAGATGCTTGCGTCGAAGGTCAAGGAGCTGGGCTGGAAGCGCGCGCTCATCATCGACGGTCAGTCGGTGAACGAGAACTTCGCCAAGGCCGCCCAGAACCTCGAAGGTCTGGACGTGCTGCCGTCGATGGGCGCCAACGTGTACGACATCCTCAAGCGTGACACGCTCGTGATCACCAAGGCGGGGATCGAAGCTCTGGAGGCTCGACTGAAATGAGCGACAAGATCAAGCACTACGACGTGATCCGGAAGCCCGTGATCACCGAGAAGGCGACTATGGCGTCCGAGCATGGCGCCGTGGTGTTCGAAGTGTCCAAGGATGCCTCGAAGCCCGAGATCAAGGCTGCCGTCGAAGACCTGTTCAACGTCAAGGTGAAGGCCGTGAACACGACCATCACCAAGGGCAAGGCCAAGCGGTTCCGTGGCATCATGGGGCGCCGCAACACGGTCAAGAAAGCGTATGTGACCCTCGAAGAGGGCAATACCATTGACGTGACTACGGGCCTGTAATAGCAGGCTGCATCTTGGCGGCCCTGGGGTAACTCGGGGCCGCTTCGTTTGGGGACCTTCGGGGCCCTTCATCACTCGCGGCCCCACAATCGAGGGTCGCCACAGAAACGGAAGACAGAAAGCATGGCACTCAAGTCGTACAAGCCGACGACGCCGGGCCAGCGCGGGCTGGTACTGATCGACCGTTCGGAGCTGTGGAAAGGCCGTCCTGTAAAGGCCCTCACCGAGGGTTTGAACAGGCATGGCGGCCGGAACAACACCGGACGTATCACGATGCGCCGCATCGGTGGTGGGGCAAAGCGCCTCTACCGCGTCGTCGATTTCAAGCGCAACAAGCACGACGTCGAGGCTGTCGTCGTTCGGATCGAATATGACCCGAACCGGACCGCCTTCATCGCGCTGATCCAGTACACCGATGGCGAGCAGCGCTACATCCTGGCGCCGCAACGCCTTGGTGTCGGTGACAAGATCATTGCCGGCCGCAAGGTCGACGTGAAGCCCGGCAACGCGATGCCGTTCATGGGCATGCCGATCGGTACCATCGTTCACAACATCGAACTGAAGCCCGGCAAGGGCGGTCAGATCGCGCGGGCTGCGGGCACGTATGCCCAGTTCGTCGGTCGTGATGGTGGCTACGCGCAGATCCGCCTGTCCTCGGGCGAGCTTCGCCTGGTTCGCCAGGAATGCATGGCCACGGTTGGCGCAGTGTCCAACCCGGACAACTCGAACCAGAACTTCGGCAAGGCCGGCCGGTCGCGCCACCAGGGCAAGCGTCCCTCGGTTCGAGGTGTCGTCATGAACCCGATCGACCACCCCCATGGTGGTGGTGAAGGTCGGACCTCGGGCGGCCGTCACCCCGTGACGCCGTGGGGCAAGCCCACCAAGGGCGCGCGCACCCGCAACAAGAACAAGGCGTCGCAGAAGCTCATCGTGCGCTCGCGTCACGCTCGCAAGAAAGGCCGGTAATCGATGTCTCGTTCCGTCTGGAAAGGGCCTTTTGTCGACAGCTATGTCCTCAAGAAGGCTGAAAAAACCCGCGAGTCGGGCCGCAACGAGGTCATCAAGATCTGGTCGCGCCGCTCCACCATCCTGCCGCAATTCGTCGGCCTCACCTTCGGTGTGTACAACGGCAAGAAGCATGTGCCGGTGAACGTGACCGAAGACATGATCGGCCAGAAATTCGGCGAATACTCTCCGACGCGGACCTACTACGGTCACGCCGCGGACAAGAAAGCCAAGAGGAAGTAAGCCAATGGCGCAGGAAAAGAATCCCCGCCGCGTGGCCGAAAACGAGGCGATGGCGAAGACGCGGATGCTCCGCACTTCTCCGCAGAAGCTGAACCTCGTGGCCGGCCTGATCCGTGGCAAGAAAGTCGAGAAGGCCCTGCAGGACCTGACATTCTCGAAGAAGCGCATCGCGCTCGACGTGAAGAAGTGCCTGCAATCCGCCATCGCGAATGCCGAGAACAACCACAATCTCGACGTCGATGAACTCGTCGTCGCCGAGGCTTACGTGGGCAAGAACCTGGTGATGAAGCGCGGTCGTCCGCGGGCGCGTGGCCGGTTCGGCAAAATCGTCAAGCCGTTCTCGGAAATCACGATCAAGGTCCGCCAAGTCGAGGAGCAAGCCTGATGGGTAACAAGGTCAACCCGATCGGCATGCGGCTCCAGGTCAACCGGACCTGGGACAGCCGCTGGTATGCCGACACGAAGGATTACGGCGACCTCCTCCTGGAGGACATCGCGATCCGCGAGTTCATCAAGGAAGAGTGCAAGGCTGCCGGCATCAGCCGCGTGATCATAGAGCGTCCGCACCGCAAGTGCCGCGTCACGATCCACACGGCTCGTCCGGGCGTCATCATCGGCAAGAAGGGCGCGGATATCGAGACGCTGCGCAAGAAGCTGTCGAAGATGACCGATAGCGAACTGCACCTGAACGTGGTCGAAGTTCGCAAGCCCGAGCTCGACGCCACGCTGGTCGGCGAGTCGATCGCTCAGCAGCTCGAGCGCCGGGTATCGTTCCGCCGCGCGATGAAGCGCTCCGTCCAGAACGCCATGCGCATGGGTGCGCTCGGTATCCGTGTGAACCTCGCCGGCCGCCTCGGCGGCGCCGAGATCGCGCGGACGGAGTGGTATCGCGAAGGTCGGGTGCCGCTGCACACGCTCCGCGCCGATATCGACTTCGCGAACATCGAGGCGAAGACGGCTTACGGGATCATCGGGATCAAGGTCTGGATCTTCAAAGGCGAGATCCTCGAGCATGATCCGCAGGCCCGTGACCGCCGCGCCCAGGAACTGCAAGACGGCCCGACGCCTCGCGGCGCCGGCGGCCGTCGCTAAGGAGGGCTAGCCATGCTTCAACCGAAGCGCACAAAATTCCGCAAGATGCACAAGGGCCGGATCCACGGCGACGCGAAGGGCGGGTCTGACCTGAACTTCGGGTCGTTCGGTCTGAAGGCTGTCGAGCCCGAGCGTATCACCGCACGCCAGATCGAGGCCGCCCGTCGTGCCATGACGCGTCACATGAAGCGTCAAGGCCGTGTGTGGATCCGGATCTTCCCGGACGTGCCCGTGACCGCCAAGCCCATCGAAGTTCGTATGGGTAAAGGCAAGGGTTCGGTCGATCGCTGGACCGCGAAGGTCAAGCCCGGCCGCGTGATGTTCGAGCTTGACGGCGTGACGGATGGAGTCGCCCGCGAGGCCCTTCGCCTTGCGGCGATGAAGCTGCCGATCAAGACCCGCGTGGTTGCCCGCGAAGACTGGTAATCCGGTCGTCGTGCAAGTTTCGAAGCCCCCGTCGAGTGATCGGCGGGGGCTTCGGTCGTTAATGAGTAGGGACGCATGGCGCGGTACGTGGTGTTTTTGCGGGGTCGCATGACGGTCTACCGCGCCTGCACCGAGCGGATGGCCGCCGCCGACCCGGCCGCGATGATGCCCCACCTGAACGTCCAGGAGATCTCGCGCCGTTGCTGGATGCGGGCGCGCCTGACGTCCGATGGTGTAGCGGGGTTCATCTATTATGGTCCCGAGCCGACCTGTCCGTAGTTTCATTTTCTGCGTGTCGCGGGTAACCAGAACGCCAAGTAGAACTCACCTCTTCCAAGGTCCGCCATGCCCGATTTGTCATCCCTCTTCGTGACCCGCCTCTATCGCGCTCCGCTCGGGGAGCATGGTCCTGCAATAGACCAGCCCGAGTTGGAAGCGACGTGCTACTCCATCGCCGAGGATGACGAGGCGGGGCAGGAATGGTGCGAAGAGAACGGCTATCCCGGCTACACCTCCTACGCGTCGTTGACTGATCTGGCGTGGCGGATGCCGATTTTCGCTGATCTGGTGAAGTCGCTCGACGCCCACGTGGCAGCCTTTTCCGAGGAACTGTGCTTCGACTTGGGCGAAGGGCGACTTGAGCTCGAGGATCTCTGGATCAACATTCTGCCTGAAGGTGGCAGCCATTCCGGCCATCTCCATCCCCATTCGGTGATTTCGGGCACGACCTATGTCGCGATGCCGAAGGGGACGAGCGCCATCAAGTTCGAGGACCCGCGCTTTCCGATGATGATGGCGGCACCGCCGCGCCGGAAGGATGCGGCGGACGAGTTGAAGACGTTCCGCTATGTCGCGCCGGAGGTGGGCGAGGTGCTCCTGTGGGAGAGTTGGCTTCGCCACGAAGTGCCGATGAACTTGGCCGAAGAGGAGCGGATCAGCGTCAGCTTCAACTACAAGTGGGTATGATCTCAGCTCCCGGCGTGAACGGGGGCGGCCCAGCCGCCTGCCGATATTGGACGGGTTGCGTCCCGAACGGGATGCCCCTATAGGGACCGTTCACCTACCTCCACCGGGAATCAGGGTGACCCCGACGCGGTATCGAACAGGGGCCCACCGGTGATGTTGACGAAGGAGACCGCGATGGCGCTCGACGCCCAAGACCTCCGGGGCAAGACTCCGGACGAGCTGCGTGATCAGCTCGGACAGCTCAAGAAAGAGCAGTTCAACCTGCGCTTCCAGCAGGCCACGAACCAGCTCGAGAACACCGCCCGCATGCGCATCGTCCGCCGTGACGTCGCCCGGGTGCAGACGATTCTGAACGAAAAGGCGCGCGACGCCGCCAAGTCGGAGGCCTGAGACCATGCCGAAGCGTATCCTCAACGGCGTCGTCACCTCGAACCAGAACGAGCAGACCGTGACCGTCTCGGTCGAGCGTCGCCTGACGCACCCGATCTACAAGAAGACGATTCGCAAGTCGAAGAAGTACCGTGCCCACGACGAGACCAATCAGTTCAACGTCGGTGACAAGGTAAGCATCCGTGAATGTGCACCGCGCTCGAAGACGAAGCGTTGGGAAGTCATGACGGACGAGATGATGCAGGCCTATCTCTCCGAGAAGGCCGAGTCTGCCAAGGCACAGCAGGTGTCCGACGAGCAGCGCCATGAAGAGAAGGAAGCGGCCGAACACTGATCGGTCGTCCATCCGGGGCCCACGCGGCCCCGGTTCCATTAGCGAAACCCCAGGGCGAGAGTCCCTGAAGGTCGGGAGACACATCCATGATCCAGATGCAGACCAATCTGGATGTCGCTGACAATTCCGGAGCCCGGAAGGTTCAGTGCATCAAGGTCCTCGGCGGGTCGAAGCGGAAATATGCCTCCGTGGGCGACGTCATCGTCGTCTCGGTGAAAGAGGCCATTCCGCGCGGCCGCGTCAAGAAAGGCGATGTGCGCAAGGCCGTCGTCGTGCGCACCGCCAAGGAAGTGCGCCGCGAAGACGGCACCGCGATCCGTTTCGATCGCAACGCCGCCGTGATCCTCAACAACAACGGCGAGCCCGTCGGAACCCGTATCTTTGGGCCGGTGGTGCGTGAGCTTCGTGCCAAGAACTACATGAAGATCATCTCGCTTGCTCCGGAGGTGCTGTAATGGCTGCCAAACTCCGCAAAGGTGACAAGGTCATCGTCCTTGCCGGCAAGGACAAGGGCAAGCAGGGCGAGATCCAGACGGTTCTGCCCGCGAAGGGCAAGGCCGTGGTCGAGGGCGTGAATGTCGCCATCCGCCACGTGCGTCAGAGCCAGACGAGCCAGGGCGGTCGCACGCCCAAGGCGATGCCCATCGACCTGTCGAACCTCGCCCTCATCGACGCCAACGGCAAGGCGACCCGCATCGGCTTCCGTGAGGAAGACGGCAAGAAGGTCCGCTTCGCCAAGACCACGGGAGACGCGATCTGATGCTCGACCAAGCAAACTACACCCCGCGTCTCAAGGCGAAGTTCCGCGACGACATCCGTGCGGCTCTGAAGGAGGAATTCTCCTACAAGAACGCCATGCAGGTGCCGCGTCTCGAGAAGATTGTGCTGAACATCGGCGCGGGCTCCGAGGCCGTTCGGGACTCCAAGAAGGCGAAGTCGGCTGCCGACGACCTGACGAAGATCGCAGGTCAGAAGGCGGTCATCACCAAGGCCAAAAAGTCCATCGCGGGCTTCCGGGTGCGTGAGGACATGCCGCTCGGCGCGAAGGTGACCCTTCGTGGTGACCGGATGTACGATTTCCTCGATCGTTTCGTCACGATCGCGCTGCCGCGCGTGCGTGACTTCCGTGGCGTGAAGCCGTCCTTCGACGGCTACGGCAACTTCGCCATGGGCATCAAGGAACACATCGTCTTCCCCGAGATCAACTTCGACCAAGTGGACGAAGTCTGGGGCATGGACGTCATCATCGTCACCACCGCCAAGACCGACGCGGAAGCCAAGGCGCTGTTGAAGCATTTCAACATGCCGTTCAGCAGCTGAGCCTGGGAAGGAATATCATGGCCAAGAAAGCAATGATCGAACGCGAGAAGAAGCGTCAGGCTCTGGTGGACAAGTATGCCGCCAAGCGTGCCGCTTTGAAGGAAGTCGCTCGCGATGAAGAGAAGCCGATGGAAGAGCGGTTCAAGGCCCAGCTGAAGCTGGCCAAACTGCCGCGCAACTCGTCGGCTACCCGTCTGCATAACCGTTGTCAGCTTACCGGCCGTCCCCACGGCTACTACCGCAAGCTGAGAATGAGCCGGATCGCGCTCCGGGACCTGGGCTCGCAAGGCCAGATCCCCGGCATGGTCAAGTCGAGCTGGTAAGGAGGGTTACAAATGATGAACGATCCTCTCGGCGATATGCTGACCCGCATCCGCAACGCGCAAATGCGCGGCAAGTCCACCGTCCGCACGCCGGCCTCCAAGCTTCGCGCCTGGGTCCTCGATGTGCTGCAGGCCGAGGGCTATATCCGCGGCTACGAAGACATGACCGACGACCGGGGCCACCCGATCATCGAGATCTCCCTCAAGTATTACGAGGGCGATCCGGTCATCAAGGAAATCAAGCGCGTTTCCAAGCCTGGCCGCCGCGTCTACATGGGCGTGTCGGACATTCCGTCGGTCCGTCAGGGCCTCGGCGTTTCGATCGTCTCGACCCCCCGGGGCGTGATGTCGGACCAGGCTGCTCGCACCGCCAATGTTGGCGGCGAAGTGCTCTGCACCGTATTCTAAGGAGGGAGAAATGTCTCGTATCGGAAAACGTCCCGTCGAGCTGCCCTCGGGTGTCGAGGCGAATATCGACGGTCAACGGATCGAAGTGAAGGGCCCCAAGGGTTCCCGCTCGTTCCAGGCCACGGACGACGTGACGCTGGCGGTTGAAGACAACGCCGTCACCGTCACGCCGCGCGGAAGTTCCAAGCGGGCGCGCCAGCAATGGGGCATGGCCCGGACCAACATCGCGAACCTCGTGCAGGGCGTGACGATCGGTTTCAAGAAAGAGCTCGAGATCACGGGCGTGGGTTACCGCGCGCAGATCCAGGGCAACGTCCTGAAACTGAACCTTGGCCTCAGCCACGACGTGGATTTCGAGGTTCCCGAGGGCGTGACCGTCACTGTTCCCAAGCCCACCGACATCATCGTCGAGGGCATCAACGAGCAGCATGTCGGCCAGGTCGCCGCGAACATTCGCGACTGGCGGCGTCCCGAGCCCTACAAGGGCAAGGGCATCCGCTATAAGGGCGAGTTCATCTTCCGTAAGGAAGGCAAGAAGAAGTAAGGAGCCGGACATATGGCAAACAGCAAACTCCAGCTGTTCCAGAAGCGCCGCCTGCGCGTCCGGAACAAGCTTCGCAAGGTGAACAACGGGAAGCTCCGGCTTTCCGTGCACCGTTCGAACAAGAACATCCACGCCCAGCTCATCGACGATGTGCAGGGAATCACGCTGGCTTACGCCTCGACCCTCGAGAAGGATCTTGGCGTGATCGGCAAGAACAACGTGGATGCGGCGGCCAAAGTCGGCTCCGCAATCGCGGAACGCGCCAAGGCGAAGGGGGTCGAAGAGGCCTATTTCGACCGCGGTGGCTTCCTCTACCACGGCTCCATCAAAGCGCTCGCGGATGCGGCGCGTGAAGGTGGTCTGAAGCTGTGACCGCGCAGGCCGGGGAACCTCCCCGGCCTCGATGATCCGGGCCTTCGGGCACCAGGATTGGATTCTAAGGGCCACTCGGCCCGAACCGGAAGGAGCTGGCATGGCCAGAGAAGATCGCCGGAACAATCGTCGCGAGCGCGACGAGACCCCGGAATTCGCCGATCGCCTTGTTGCGATCAACCGCGTGTCGAAGACCGTCAAGGGTGGTAAGCGCTTCGGCTTCGCCGCGCTCGTCGTCGTTGGCGACCAGCGGGGCCGTGTGGGCTTCGGCAAGGGCAAGGCCAAGGAGGTCCCCGAGGCCATCCGCAAGGCCACCGAGTCCGCCAAGCGCAACATGATCCGCGTCCCCCTGCGCGATGGCCGCACGCTGCACCACGACGGCCTCGGCCGTCACGGCGCCGGCAAGGTTGTCATGCGGACCGCGCCGCAAGGTACCGGCATCATCGCCGGTGGTCCGATGCGCGCCGTGTTCGAGATGCTGGGCGTTCAGGACGTGGTCGCGAAGTCGAACGGCTCGCAGAACCCGTACAACATGATCCGCGCCACGCTGGATGGCCTGAGAAATCAGACGTCCCCGCGTTCCGTGGCACAACGCCGTGGCAAGAAGGTTGCCGACATCCTGCCCAAGCGGGATCAGCAGCCTGACGCCTCGAGCCAAGTCGCCGAGGAGGCGTAAACCATGGCCAAGACCATCGTCGTCAAGCAGATCGGCTCGCCGATCCGCCGCCCCGCCGTCCAGCGCCAGATCCTCGTCGGGTTGGGCCTGAACAAGATGCACCGCACGCGCGAACTCGAGGATACGCCCTCGATCCGCGGCATGGTGAACAAGGTCCCGCACCTCGTGCAGATCGTCGAAGAGCGCGGCTGAACGCCTCGCTCGGTCGAATTGAAGCGCCCCGGCCGATGTGGCCGGGGCGTTTTTGTTTGGAGCGGTGCTTTACCTTACAGCAGTTGGGCGTTCAGCATTCTCCAACATGGTGATACAGGCGGCGACCGGGTTCACAGAGACATGCTCATCCGCCCGCGCCTCGTTGCCTGTCACCGGCTTCAGACCCGCCAGTTCGTCGAGGTTTCGATATTCGCGCCTCCATGGGCTTTGCGCATGGCGGAAGGCGAAGTTGAATTGCAGAATTCGCGCATTCCCGCGATTGCGCGCTCATCGTCAGCGGCGGTGACCGGCTGCAACTCCCACTCGGTCGAGGCGAAGCCAACGACCACGGTGCCGGCCGTGCCGCCGTCCATCCGCCCGAGCTTCATTGTGGAGTAGGGCTGGTCGAGGCGGCAACCCGCAGGGGCAGGGTGCTTCACTCTTGCCTGCGGTCCAGCAAGCGCGAGACGACGCGCGCGGCGAAGATGTTGGCCTCGCCGACCTCTGGCACGTCCAGCACGCGGACCCGCGCCCCAAGCACTCCGAGGTTCGAGATCGTGGAAACGCAACGAAATCGGATAAGTGCTGCTTTGCCGCCGACGGACGCATCGATTGAACACCGATTACGCGAATATTCATATAGCCAATCGTCCCTTCCACTTGCCTCAGGATCGGCACGGTGATTTCGATGTCCCCATCCTTCATCCAGAGTGCGGGCATGACGGTGGACCACCATGTCGGGGGCGCAGGAAGGTCTGGTCCGTCTCGTGGATCGAGACGGTGTGCGCGCCCCAGTCGGGCAGGATACCCCCCAGTCCGGCAGAAGGGCGCGTGGCAGCCGGCGAGACTAAGATCGCGGACTCCTCGTTCTGGAACGGGCGGCCGTCCCAGGTCAGGTGCGGCACGGGCGTCGAAGCCGGACGGCAGCAGGGGGCGATGGCAGGGCAGTCGCCCGAGGCGTCGCCGGTCCCCATGATGCCGTCGCAACAGGTCTCGGCCATGCCGCGTTCGACCTGCTCCGTGCCGCCGTGGAAGAGGAGGCCGAGGCGGCCCCGGGTCGAGGGGTTGGAACCGCACCCGCGCAGGCGTATTGCGGGGCAAGGCAACCAAAGGAGGGTGCGATGGACGACGCGCGGCAGAACGATCAGTTGGGACAATGGGATCGCGATAGCTTCCTGCACCCGTCCACGCATCTGGGGCAGCACGCACGGGGCGAGGCGCAGGGGCGCATCATCCGCACGGGCGAAGGCGTGTATATCGAGGATCGCGACGGCCAGCGCTGGCTAGACGGGTTCGCCGGGCTCTATTGCGTGAACGTAGGCTACGGTCGGCAGGAGATCGCGGACGCCATTGCCAAGCAGGCGCAGGAGCTTGCCTATTATCACGCCTATGTCGGCCATGGGACCGAGGCCTCGATCACGCTGGCGAAGATGGTGACCGACCGTGCGCCCGACCACATGAACAAGGTCTATTTCGGGCTTTCGGGATCCGACGCGAACGAAACGAACCTCAAGCTGGTCTGGTACTACAACAACATCCGTGGACTGCCGCGGAAGAAGAAGATCATCTCGCGCTGGCGGGGCTATCACGGGTCGGGGCTGATGACAGGCTCGCTGACCGGCCTGCCGCTGTTCCACGACAAGTTCGACCTGCCGCTTTCCCCGATCCTGCACACGACCGCGCCGTATTTCTATCGCCGCGACAATTTCGAGCAGAACGAGGCGGAGTTCGTCGCCCAATGCGCCTCCGACCTGGAAGAGATGATCGAGCGCGAGGGCGCCGACACCATCGCCGCCTTCTGGGCCGAGCCGATGCTGGGCACGGGTGGCATCGTTCCGGCCCCCACCGGCTATTGGGAGGCGATCCAGCCGATCCTGGACAAGCACGACATCCTGCTGGTGGCCGACGAGGTCATCACCGGCTTCGGGCGCCTCGGAACGATGTTCGGGTCCGAGCATTACGGGATGAAGCCCGACTTCATCACCATCGCGAAGGGGCTGACCTCGGCCTATGCGCCGCTGTCGGGATCGATCGTCAGCGACAAGGTGTGGAAAGTGCTAGAGCAGGGCACGGACGAGAATGGCCCCCTGGGCCACGGCTGGACCTATTCGGCTCACCCGATCGGGGCTGCGGCGGGTGTGGCGAATCTCAAGCTGCTGGACGAGCTGAACCTCGTACAGAACGCGGGCGAGGTCGGCACCTATCTGAACCGTCGCATGAAGGAGGAACTGGCAGACCATCCGCATGTGGGCGAGGTAAGGGGCGAGGGGATGCTCTGCGCCGTCGAGTTTGTCGAGGACCGCGCGCGGCGGACGTTCTACGACCCCTCCCGCAAGATCGGCGCGAAGGTGGTGGCCGAACTCGCCAAGTCGCATGTGATCGGCCGTGCCATGCCGGGCGGCGACATCCTGGGCTTCGCGCCCCCGTTCAGCCTGACGACGGACGAGGCCGACCGGATCGTCGAGGCAACGGTCAAGGCGGTGAACGGCGCGGGGCTCTAGGGTCGCATCCGCTTGCGGCCCAGGAACACCACGACGCAGATGCCCATCAGGCCCATCGATAGCAGGAAAGGCAGCCCCGGCAGGTAGATCGGGGCGTTCTCTGCGGTCGCGAGCCAGAACACCTGGCTCATCACCAGGGGCGAGACGATCATGGCGAGCGCGCCTGCGCTCGTCAGAAGGCCCTGCAGACCGCCTTGTGCGTTGTCGGGGATCGCGCGGCTCATCATCGCCTGCAGGGCCGGGATGACCACGCCGCCGATGGCAGCCAGCGGGGTCAGCATCAGCGCAATCGTGCCGTCCTCGAGCACTCCGAGCAGCAGGAACACGACGGCGTTGAACAGAAGGCCCCACAACACGGTGCCGCGGTCGCCGAACCAGCGCAGGACGTAGCGGATCAGCCAGCCCTGCACGATGGCCAGGGAGATGCCGAACAGGCCCAGCGACAGGCCGATCGTGCGGGGGGACCAGTCGAACCGCTCGACCGCGAAATAGGCCCAGATCGCGGGATAGACGAAGAAGGCGGTCTGGTAGAGGAAGAACAGGAAGGTCAGCCGCCCGACCCTTTCGGTGCGCCCCAGGTCGAGCAGCGTGCTCCACGGGTTCGCACGTTTCCAATGGAAGGGGCGGCGGATCTCGTCGGTCACGGTCTCGGGCAGGATGAACAGGCCCAGAAGCATGTTCGCCAGTGCCAGCGCTGCGGCGGCCCAGAACGGCGCGCGCGTTCCGAACTCGGCCAGAAGGCCGCCCAGCAGCGGGCCGGCAACGAATCCCAGCCCGAAGGCCGCCCCGACGAGGCCGAAGCGCGCGGCCTTCTGCTCGGGGGTCGAGATGTCGGCGATGAAGGCCGTGGCGACCGACCGGGTCGAGGCCGCGATCCCGCCCATGACCCGCGCGCCGAGCAGCAGCCAGACGCTGCCGGCAAGTGCCACGATGACATAGTCGAGCGACATGATCGTCAGGGTGATCAGTAGCAGCGGCCGCCGTCCGTAGCGGTCCGACAGCGCGCCCAGAAGCGGGCCGCACAGGAACTGCATCAGCGCGTAGACCGTCGAGAAGATGCCCCCCCAGACCGCGGCCGAGGCGATTGTGCCGCCCTCGATCTCGCGGATCAGCGCCGGCATCACCGGGATCACCACGCCGATCCCCATCGCGTCGATGGCGAGCGTCATGAAGATGAAGAGAAGGGGCAGGCGGTGGCGCATCGGATCTCCGGTGGATCGGCGCGGTATCGGGGGGCCGCTTTCGCAGGTCAACGCTGTAAGTGCGAATTCTTCGGCGGTGCGGTGGTATCGCCGCGGCCCCGTCAGATGCAATGGCCGATCCGTGAGAGGAACCTGCCGATCCTTGGCGCGACCTCTTGGGGTGCGTCCAGTACCGCGACGTGCCCCGCGCCGCGCAGCAACACGACCTCTGCGCCCGGGATGAGCTGAGCCGTCTCGCGGGCGAGGTCCGGGGGCACGGCGCGATCCTCGGTCCCGGCAAGGATCAGCGCAGGCAGGCGCAGGGTTGCCGTCGCTGCCATCAGGTCAGTCCCGGCGATGGCCGTGCAGGCGCCGCGATAGCCGCGCGGGTCGCAACGCAGGAGCCTGTCCCGCAGTGCTTCGGGTTCACACCGCCGAGGCACCCAGGCGCGGGCGCGGTCGGTGGCGACGGCCTCCATGCCGCGTTCCGCCCACCTCGGCCTCGGCGTGCCATTGCGCTGCCGTGCCCCTCTTTGCGGCGCTGCCGGTCAGGACGAGGCCACGGGCGAGGTCCAGCCGCTTCACGGCCAGCGCCTGCGCAATCATCCCGCCGAGCGCGTGGCCCACGAAAACCGCGTCCTTCACCCCGTGATCGTCCAGCGCCGCCTCGATATCGCGAACGAGCGCACCCATGGCGTAGGGCGGCTCCGTGACCTCGGATCCGCCATGCCCGCGCAGGTCCACGGACAGAACGCGGCCGGCAGGGTGAGCCCGTTCCAGATCGACCCGTGGAGCCCCTCGCCATGCAGCAGAACGACCGGCGCGCCGCGGCCGCTTTCGCGGATCGCGAGGGGGCCATCAGAGGGTCAGCGCGCGGGCGAGCGTCTCCGGGTCGGCGTTCCCGCCGGAAACGACGACAGTCACCGCGTCGCCCTCGATCTGGTCCTGCCGGAACAGCGCGGCGGCCAGCGACACGGCACCGCCCGGTTCTGTCGCGAGCTTGAGGCGGATCGCCGCATGGGCCATGGCGTGCAATGCCTCGTCGTCGGTGACCACGAGGCCCGGCCCCGCCAGGCGTTGCAGGATCGGAAATGTCAGCTCTCCGGGCGCGGGTGTCAGGATCGCGTCGCAGATCGACCCGCTGAGCCGGTCGTTCGTCACGCGCTGACCCGACCGCAGCGACCGGGTCGTATCGTCGAAGCCCGCAGGCTCGACCGGGCGGACCCGCAGATCCGGGCGCCTTGCCTCGAGCGCCAGCGCGACGCCCGAAGACAGCCCGCCGCCGCCGCAGCAGACCAGCACATCGCCCTGCACATCGGCGGGCAGCTGATCGGCCAGCTCCAGCCCGACCGTCCCCTGTCCCGCGATCACGTCGGGGTCGTCATAGGGCTTCACGAGGTGCAGGCCCCGCTCGGCCGACAGCGCGGCGCCGATTTCTTCGCGGCTCTCCCCGGCCGCACGGTCATACAGCACGACCTCAGCCCCCAGCGAACGGGTGTTCTCGATCTTCAGGGCCGGAGCATCGTCCGGCATCACGATCACCGCCTCGCGACCCTGAAGCCGGGCGGCCATGGCCACGCCCTGCGCGTGATTCCCCGAGGAATAGGCGAGCACGCCGAGCCCGGAGGGCAGGGCCGACAGCGCCGATAGCGCGCCGCGGAACTTGAAGCTGCCGGTCACCTGCAGCGGTTCGGCCTTCACGAAGACCCGCCGCCCCGCGATCTCGTCCAGGAACGGAGAGGTCAGGATGGGCGTCACGCGGGCCAGCCCGCGGATCCGCTCTTGCGCGGCTTCGATCCGGTCGATGTTCACAGGAGTTCTCTCCATTTCGCGATGGCTTGCAGCGCTTCGGGTTCGTCGAGGAATGGCACGTGGCCGCGGTCGGGCACCTCGGCGACGATCATGTCGGGCCGGCGCGCCAGCATCGCCGCGACGGTCCCGGGGGCCAGAAGGTCCGAGTTCGCGCCCCGGATGCAGGCCAGCGGAAGCCCCCGGGTCGCGTCGAACAGCGGCCAGAGATCCGGTGCGGCGCCGTCACCTTCGAGGGTGCGGGCCAGCGCGGGATCGTAGGTGATGACGAGGCCGTCGGGCGTTTCCTCGTAGTGTTTCATCACCTCTTCGCGCCAGCGGCTTTCGGGAATGTTGGCAAAGCCCGGCAGCAGCGCCGCGCGGCCGGCGAGCGCCTCGTCATACGTGCGGGCGGCGGGGTTCCGGCCGACATAGCCCCGGATCGCGTCGAGGCCGGCGGGCGCGATATCGGGCCCGATGTCGTTCAGGCAGATGCCGGCGACGCGGTCCCTGGCGGTGGCGGCCAGCAGCATCGCGATCAACCCCCCGCGCGAGGTGCCGATGATCGCGGCGCGGTCCAGCCCGAGGTGGTCGAGAAGTTCCAGCGCATCCCGCCCCTCCGTCTGGATGTTATAGCTGTCGGGGGCACCCCAGTCGGACATGCCCCGACCGCGATAGTCGAGCGTGATCATCCGCGCGTCCGACAGGTGCGGGGCAAGGTAGTCGAAATCGCGACCGGTCCGGGTCAGGCCGGACAGGCACAGGATCGGCTGGCCCGTGCCGCAATCTTCGTAATGCAGGCGCAGGCCATCCGAGGTGGTGAAATCGGGCATGGGAACTCCTTGCGCGCGACCGTCGCATGGGGCGGTGCGCCGCACAAGATGGCTGATTTCCGTGGAAAAGGCAGAAAATCACGCGAGAATCGGGATTATTTGGCGGACACCGGTTGAGACACGGGGCCTGCTGCCCCATGTCGAAGGGGTCTCACCGAGTACCCGCCGAGACTGGCGGCCTCGACAAACTCTCACTCCCCACACGGAAGGATTAGACATGAGCCAGGCAAAGGCAGGCGATACCGTACGTATGCACTACTCCGGCAGCCTCGCTGACGGGACGCAATTCGACAGCTCCCAAGGTCGCGACCCGCTCGAGTTCCAGCTCGGCAGCGGCCAGATCATCCCGGGCCTCGACAACGCGCTGCAGGGCATGGCCGAGGGCGACACCAAGCAGGTGGTCGTCGAGCCCGCCGAAGCCTATGGCGACCGTGACCCGGCCCGCATCCAGGCTGTCCCGCGCGAGCAGATCCCGGATCACATCCCGGTCGATCCCGGCACGCAGCTGCAGATGCAGACCCCCGACGGCCAGACGCTGCCGGTCATGGTGACCGAAGCGAATGACAGCGAAGTCACGCTTGACGCGAACCACCCGCTCGCCGGTCAGAAGCTGACCTTCGACGTCGAACTGGTCGAGATCAAGCAGGCCAGCTGATCCAGTCACCGACTGCGTGATCCCCAGGTGCACTGCTGCGAGGTGGTGCACCTTTTTCGTCTAACGGCCCCGGGACTCTCCCAAAGCAAAGGACGAGACAATGTCCGACTTCAAGAACCGCGTCAGTGAAATCTGGACCCGACTGAACCCGTCCGAGCCGGGGGTTGCCTACCTGTCGAAGCTGATGGCGTTCATGATCGGCGCGTTCATCATCGGCCTCGTCCTCGGGCACTTCTGACCCAGCCCACCAGATAGGCTACGTTGCCGACTACTTCCCGCGCCCAGGCTTTCGCCGTGACGGACCGACGCGGTGCGGGGATTGACCGGTGCGCCGAGGCGAGCTGCACCGACAGCCCCTCGGTTTGGAAGGCAACCCATATCCGCGTCAGGTGATACCGGTCCGAAACCGCCGTTATTCGCGCATAGGGCGGAACCATCCGCGCGACGTTTTGCGCGGTCTCGATCGTGCGGGTCGCGTGCCGTTCGGGTCGGATGGCCGATTCAGGCACCCCGGCGGCGATCAGCAGATCGGTCATCACGTCCGCTTCGGCCGGGGGATGCTTGCCCACGCCGCCCGAGGGGATCACCGCGTCGAACCCGCCTTCATGCCAAAGCACTGCGGCCGCCGCGCAACGGCGCCGCAGGGTAGGAGAGGGCGCGCCTTCGGCCCAGACAGCGGCGCCCAGGACGACGAGGACCCGCTCAGCCCTGGATGTTGTCGACCTGGGGCATTCCGAGGACATGGAACCCTCCGTCCACGTGGAGGATCTCGCCGCTGGTGCAGGCACCGCCGTCCGAGGCGAGGTAGACCGCCGTGGCGCCGATCGCCTCGAGCGTCGCGTTGGCGCGCAGGGGGGCGTTCCGCTCGGTGAACTTGAACGTCTTGCGCGCGCCGCCGATGGCCGCTCCGGCGAGGGTCTTCATCGGGCCGGGCGAAATCGCGTTCACGCGGATGCCGTCGGGGCCGAGATCGTTCGCGAGATAGCGCACGGCCGATTCCAGCGCGGCCTTCGCCACGCCCATGACGTTGTAGAACGGGGTGACCTTGTTCGAGCCCTGGTAGGTCATCGTCAGGATCGTCCCGCCCTCGGTCATCATCTGCGAGGCACGCTTCGACACGTCGATCAGGCTGTAGCACGAGATCGACAGCGAGTTGCGGAAGTTCTCGCGGCTGGTGTCGATGATCCGGCCCGTGAGCTCGTTCTTGTCCGAGAACGCGATGGCGTGAACGACGCAGTCCAACCGGTCCCACTTCTCCTGCAGGGCGACGAAGGCGGCGTCCATGCTGGCATCGTCCGACACATCGGCCGGGATCAGGATGTCGCTGCCGACGCTCTGGGCCAGCGGTTCGACCCGCTTCAGCATCATCTCGCTCTGGTAGGTGAAGGCAAGCTCTGCCCCCGCATCGGCCATGGCCTTGGCGCAGCCCCACGCGATCGAGCGCTCGTTCGCGACCCCCATGATCAGGACGCGTTTGCCGTCTAGTGCGCCCATCGGGTCAGTCCTTCCACTTGGTCAGCAGCATCGACCCGTTGGTTCCGCCGAAGCCGAACGAGTTGGTCATCACCGTGTCGAGGCCGGCGTTTTCCACTAGGGAAGTCGCGATCTCGCCCTCGTGGATGGCCGGGTCCAGCGTTTCGACGTTGATCGACGGGGCGATGAAATCATGTTGCAGCATCAAGAGGCAATATACCGCCTCCTGCGCGCCGGTGGCGCCCTGGCTGTGGCCGGTCATCGACTTGGTCGAGCTGATCGGCGGGGTCTTTCCCTCGCCGAAGACGCGGCGCACCGCCTCGACCTCGCCCACGTCGCCCACCGGCGTCGAGGTGCCGTGCGCGTTGATGTAGCCGATGCGGGACGGGTCGAAATCGCGCAGAGCGCGGCGCATGGCACGCTCGCCGCCCTCGCCCGATGGGGCCACCATGTCGTGACCGTCGCTCGTCGCGCCGAAGCCGGTGACCTCGGCGTAGATCTTTGCTCCGCGGGCTTGCGCGTGTTCGAGCGACTCCAGCACCACCATGCCGCCGCCGCCGGCGATGACAAAGCCGTCGCGGTCCTTGTCGAAGGCGCGGCTGGCCTTTTCGGGCGTGTCGTTGAACTTCGACGACATGGCGCCCATGGCGTCGAACAGGCAGGACAGGGTCCAGTCCAGTTCTTCGCCGCCGCCTGCGAACATCACGTCCTGCTCGCCCAGCATGATCTGCTGCGCGGCCATGCCGATGCAGTGCAGCGAGGTGGAGCAGGCCGAGGTGATCGAGAAGTTCATCCCCTTGATCTTGTACGCCGTCGAGAGGTTCGCGCTGACGGTCGAGGACATCGCCTTCGGCACCGCGAAAGGCCCAATGCGCTTAGGGCTGCCCTTTTCCTCGACAATCTTGTGCGCCTCGTAGAGCGCGCTGGTCGACGGCCCGCCCGACCCGGCGATCAGGCCGGTCGCGGGATTCGACACCACCTCTTCGGGCAGGCCGGCATCGGCGATGGCCTGTTGCATCGCGATATGCGCGTAGGCCGATCCCGGCCCCATGAAGCGCAGGGTCCGCTTGTCGACATGGTCGGCCACGTCGATCTTGAGCGTTCCGGCAACGCGGCTGCGAAAGCCGTGCTCGGCCATTTCGGCCGAGGCTTCGATGCCCGAGCGGCCGGCCTTGAGGGCCTGTGTGACTTCCTCGGCCGAGTTGCCGATGGGCGATACGATCCCGATGCCTGTGACCACGACGCGGCGCATGGGTCTCTCCCTGTTGTTGGGGTCAGCTCTCGGAAAGAGCGACCTTCATGTCCTTGACCTGATAGATCAGCTCGCCGTCGGCGTGAACAGTTCCATCGGCGACGCCCATCGTCAGGCGACGGGTCTGGACGGCCTTGGTGAAATCGACGTTGTAGGTCAGCATCTTGCGGTCGGGACGGACCATGCCCGTCAGCTTGACCTCGCCCACGCCGAGCGCGTAGCCGCGCCCCTGCCAGCCGCGCCAGCCGAGATTGAAGCCGGTCAGCTGCCACAGCCCGTCGAGGCCCAGGCAGCCGGGCATGATCGGGTTGCCCGGAAAGTGACATTCGAAGAACCACAGGTCGGGCGTGATGTCGAACTCGGCCACGACGTGGCCCTTGCCGTGGCTGCCCCCGTCGCCCGAGATGTCGGTGATGCGATCCATCATCAGCATCGGCGGCAGCGGAAGCTGCGGATTTCCTTCGCCGAAAAGCTCGCCCTTCGCGCAGCGGATCAGGTCGTCCTTGTCGAAGGAAGTGGGGTAGTCGGCCATGGGCTGCCCTCCTGGCGGCGTGCTCACATTTGGGCGAGGCCCTATCAGAGCCGTCGCGCACGGTTCAAGGCAGTCATAGATTGAAACTCCCCGCGGGTAAGGCCTATATAGCAGGAAATGGCTATTATCGACACACGCATAGACGACGCGAAGATCGCCCTCGGGCGCCAGTGGCTGGCGACGGCGGAGCTTCGCCCGACGAAACAGCGCCTGTCGCTCGCCGCGCTTCTGGTCGGCGACGGGGAAGATCGGCACGTCACGGCCGAAGCGCTTTATGCCGCAAGCCGCGAGGCGGGCGAGGCGGTGTCTCTGGCGACCGTCTACAACACGCTGCGCGCGTTCTGCGGCGCCGGCCTGATGCAGGAAGTCCATGTCGAAGGCGCGAAGAGCTATTTCGACACGCGGACCGAGGATCACCCCCACTTCCTGTTCGAGGAAGACGGCCGCCTTGTTGATGCCTCGCCGCAAGAACTGAAGATCGAAAGCCTGCCGCAAACGCCCGAGGGCTACGACGTGGCCTCGGTGGACGTGATCATCCGCCTGCGGCGGAGCTGACGCTCAGAACCACTGGCCGGGCTCCATCAGCCCGAGATCGAGCAGCTGCTGCGAATCCCACTCGAACGGGACGGACCGGTGCCACATGAAGGTGTCGATGGCGTCCCGCGAGCCCGCGTTGCGCATCAACGCCTTGGCAGCCCGGAAGGAACAGATGCTGGCCGTCAGGTTGTGATGCCACGGGCAGGCGTAGGTGTTGTATTCCGGTGCGCTGAACGTGTGGTCGTCGCGCAGATCGACACGGTGCACCGCGCGGAACAGGCCGATTCGGTCGATCCGCCGCCGCTGCGGGGGCACGTGTTCCTCGAACCTCCAGCGCAGACCGCCATGGAAATTGAGCTGCCGTTCCATTGGGTGACCGTGATTGGCCGGGTCGGGGCGGGCCTCGGCGAAGTATCCCGATGCATCCAGATGCGCGCGCTCACGCGATACCGGGCCGACCCCGCGCAGATCGTCGGAATAGAGGTCGACGACGTAGGTCAGCATCGAGTCGCGGCGTTCTTCGGTGTGGAAGGTCAGCATCTCGCCCACACTCCGCGTTTCGCAGAAGGGGAAGTACAGGTACTCGGCGTTGAAGCAGTAGTGCATCCAGAGGCCCGGCCCCTTCCGTGCCACCGCGTTGACGGCTGCCGGGACCGCCCCGCGCTGCGCGTTCCGCCAGCCCACCCTGAGCATGTGCGTGCCGTCGGGCGGGGTGAGGGAGATCGCTTCGGGGCCCATGGCCACGATGCTGCGAAAGCCGATGCGGGCCATGTGGTCGAGCGATGATTGCGCCTCGACCTCGTCTTCGACCAGAAGGATGCCCACGGGGCCCTTGTCGAAGGATGCGGTCGATCTTTCGAACGCCGCCGGGTCGTCATATGTCTCGATCCGCGTCACGCGAGGGGGTTTGCCTCGCCGCGCTGTGACTTGGCAAGCGCTCGGGTCGGTTGCGACAAACGCCGGGCCGGGATAGATGCGTTGCTCGCACAGTGGGGGATCCGCCATGACCGCGCCCAAGAAGCTCTACATCAAGACCTATGGCTGTCAGATGAACGTCTATGACAGCGAACGCATGGCCGAAGCGCTGGGCGCGTCGGGCTATGTCGAGACCGGATCGCCCGATGACGCGGACATGATCCTGCTGAACACCTGCCACATACGCGAGAAGGCGGCGGAAAAGGTCTATTCCGAGCTCGGGCGCTTCCGCGATCTGAAGGATGCCAAGCCGGACCTGAAGATCGGCGTGGCGGGCTGCGTCGCGCAGGCCGAGGGCGAAGAGATCCTGCGCCGCCAGCCGATGGTCGACCTCGTCGTCGGTCCCCAAAGCTACCACCGCCTGCCCGAGATGGAGGCGAAGGCGGGGAAGGGGGTCAAAGCGCTCGACACCGACTTCCCCGAGGAAGACAAGTTCGAGCGGCTGAAATCCCGTCCCAAGGCCAAGCGCGGACCTACTGCATTTCTGACGGTGCAGGAGGGCTGTGACAAGTTCTGCGCCTTCTGCGTGGTGCCCTACACCCGTGGATCCGAAGTCTCGCGCCCCGCGTCGCGGGTGTTGGCCGAGGCACAAGACCTGGTCGAGCGTGGCGTGCGCGAGTTGACCCTCCTGGGCCAGAACGTGAATGCCTATCACGGGGCATCGGACACTGGCGAGATGACCCTCGCCCGCCTGATCCGCGAGCTGGCGAAGATCGACGGGCTCGAGCGGATCCGCTTCACCACGAGCCACCCGAACGACATGGATGACGACC
Source organism: Palleronia marisminoris (assembly GCF_900172315.1). GTDB lineage: Bacteria > Pseudomonadota > Alphaproteobacteria > Rhodobacterales > Rhodobacteraceae > Palleronia > Palleronia marisminoris. Next base: position 473,050 of record NZ_FWFV01000002.1, on the reverse strand, counting down.
TGATCGCCGCCCATGGCGAGGTGGAAAAGCTGATGCCCTATCTCCACCTGCCCGTTCAATCGGGCAGCGACCGGGTGCTGAAGGCGATGAACCGCAAGCACACCGCCGAAAGCTATCTGCGCCTGATCGAGCGCATTCGCGCCGCGCGGCCCGACATCCTGATTTCGGGCGATTTCATCGTGGGCTTCCCGGACGAGACCGAAGAGGATTTCTCGCAGACCATGGCTCTGGTCGAGGCGGTCGAATACGGCCAGTGCTACTCATTCAAGTACTCCACGCGCCCCGGCACCCCTGCGGCCGAGCGCGCGCAGGTGGACGAGGCTGCCAAGGACGATCGTCTGCAACGCCTTCAGGCGCTTCTGCGTGACCAGCAGGTGGCGGTGCAGGATCGCATGGTGGGCAAGGAGGTCGGCGTGCTGTTCGAGAAGCCGGGTCGCGAGGCGGGACAGATGGTGGGCAAGTCCGACCACCTGCACTCGGTCTTCGTGGAAGGCGAGGGGCTTTCTCCCGGCGACCTGCGCAAGGTCCGCATCACGCGAAGCGCGTCGAATTCGCTCGCCGGGACGCTTCTCTGACAATCTGTCGGATTTCTCCGTCCTGTGACCACTCCTGGTAAACCAATGGCGGGCTAAAGGGGATGAAGCCGGTCCTCGGGACCCGCTGGGTTCTGAAGGAGGTCGTGGTGTTGCTCAGCTTTTCCGCCCTGTTCCGCATGGCTCTTGCAGCGTTGCTCGTCGTCGCGGGGGCGGGGACCATGCACGCTCAGGAACGGGCGGTCGGCACGATCTGGATCGACCCCGATGGCTGCGAGCACTGGGTGCGCGACGACGGCTGGGAGGGCTACGGCTCGAACCGGCTGGCCCGCGACGGCACCCCCGTCTGCCACAAGGTCGAGACTTGTGGCGTGGTCAGTTCGGACATCCTGTTCGCCACCGACAGCCACAGGATCAGCGACCAGGGCAGAGCCCACCTGAGCGACTTCTTCGCCCGAACCAACGCGCACGCCTTCACCATCATCGGCCATACCGACAGCCGTGCGAGCGACGAGCACAACATTCGCCTTAGCCATGACCGGGCGGCCACGGTGGCGCGGATCGCTGCCGGCATGGGCAAGACAGTCAACGATGTGCGCGGTCACGGCGAACGGCAGCCCGTCGCGTCGAACGATACGGCGGCCGGAATGCAGCGCAACCGCCGCGTCGAAATCATCTGCATCCGGTGAACCCATGAAAACGCTTCTCCTCATGCTTCTCGGGTGTGCGACGCTGCTTGTGGCCTGCGGCACCAAGCCCGACCAGACCGCGGACCGGTTCATCGACGGCAAAAGCCTGGCGAACCTGACAAAGACGCCCGGCATCTGGGTGGATGGCGACGGCTGCGAACACTGGGCCATCGATGACGGGATCGAGGGCTACCAGATGAACCGGCTCGACCGGTACGGCAAGCCGATCTGCGGTCGCCTGCAGCCCTTCACGCTTTACGGGCCCGACGAAGCCGGCTCGCCGGTTCCGGATCCGATCTGATCGCCCCACTCTTGTCGCCTTTTCGTATCCAGCTGCGCGCGAGCCCTTGTCACGGAGAAGGCGAGGACCCACGATAGGTGCGTAGCCGCTGTGCCTCAGGAGAACCGCTTGGCCCAATCCCCCAGCCCGTTGCCCCCGCTGGATCATACGCAACCCGAGTCCGCCGAGACCTCCGTCGAGTTTCCCGACAACCGCCTGCTGATCGACCTATGCGGCGTGGGAGACTCGCATTTGGTCCAGATCGAAAGCCATCTCGGCGTTCAGATCTTCCGGCGGGGCAACCACCTGACGCTGATCGGCGATAGCGACACACGGGCCCGCGCGGCCGAGGTTCTGGGCGCGCTCTACGGGCGCCTCGAGGCGGGGCGCGACGTGACGCCCGCCGATATCGACGCCGAGATCAGGATGGGCGGCGCCGCTCCCGCCACAGACGAGGCGAGCGACGGCGACCAGATCGAGATGTTCCAGGGCGGCCGCATCGAAATCCGTACCAAGAAGAAGCTGATCGAGCCGCGCACCGACGCGCAGAAGGCCTACGTCGCCTCGCTTTACCAGAACGAGCTCGCCTTCGGGATCGGTCCCGCCGGCACCGGCAAGACCTACCTTGCCGTGGCCGTGGGCGTGAACCTGTTCATCCAGGGCGAAGTCGACCGCATCATCCTCTGCCGACCCGCCGTCGAGGCAGGCGAGCGCCTGGGTTTCTTGCCCGGCACGCAGGAAGAGAAGGTCGATCCCTACATGCAGCCGCTCTATGACGCGCTGAACGACTTTCTGCCGGCGAAGATGCAGCAGAAGCTGAAGGAAGAGAAGAAGATCGAGATCGCGCCGCTGGCCTTCATGCGTGGCCGGACGCTGGCCAACGCCTTCGTGGTGCTCGACGAGGCGCAGAACGCGACCGCGATGCAGATGAAGATGTTCCTGACCCGCCTGGGCGAGGGCAGTCGCATGGTCATCACCGGCGACCGGACGCAGATCGACCTTCCGCGAGGGCAGGTCTCGGGGCTTGCCGATGCCGAGCGGTTGCTCACTGGGATCGACCGGATCGCTTTCAACTACTTCACGTCCAAGGACGTCGTGCGCCATCCGCTGGTCGCCAAGATCATCGAGGCCTACGAGGCGGACCAGTAGGGTGAGTCCCTCCCTGGAAGTGGACGTGGTGGTCGAGGACGACCGCTGGAACGCGCTCGACCTCGATGGATTGGCTTTTCGGGCAGTGGGGGCGACGCTGGCGCATCGCGGTTTATCCGGGGGCGAGGTCGTGATTCTAGCCTGCGACGACGCGCGGATCACGGCGCTGAACGCCGATTTCCGTGGCAAACCGCGCCCGACGAACGTGCTGTCCTGGCCGTCGGAGGGACTCGGGGCGGAGGCGGACGGCGGCGAGCCGCTTGCGCCGGAGGACGAAGCGTACGGCGACATCGCCATCGCGTGGGAGACTTGTGCGGCCGAGGCCAGCGCCGCCGGGATCGAAATGGCGGACCACGTGACCCACCTGATCGTGCATGCGGTGCTGCATCTTCTGGGTTACGACCACGAGCGGGACGGCGATGCGGCGCTCATGGAAGGGCGTGAAGTCGAAATTCTTGCACAATTGGGGTTGCCCGACCCATATACTCGATGAGCGGCCATCAGGGCCGGAGCGATGGAAGGTGACATGGCGCAAGCCGAAAGCGACACCGGGACGGACCGCGCCCCCGGAGATATCGAAGATGACAGTCCGGAACGCGGGTTCTTCGGAAGACTGTTCACGGCGTTCTCCCAGCCGGAAGATGGGGAAGGCGATGGCGAGGAGCGGCACGCGTCGCGCATGCCGCCCGACCTGCTGAACCTTGCGCGGATGCGAGTCGCGGACGTGGCCATTCCCACGATCGAGATCGTGTCGGTGCCCCTCGACGTCGCGTGGGAGGATCTGGTCGAGACGTTCCGGGAGACCGGTTTGACCCGACTTCCCGTTTACGACGGGACGCTCGATCATCCGAAGGGCATGATCCACCTCAAGGACTTCGCGCTGCGCCACGGGTTCGGCAAGCAGGCCGAGTTCGACATGACGCAGATGCTGCGGCCGGTGATCTACGCCCCGCCCTCGATGCCGATCGGGGTGCTCTTGCAGCGGATGCAGAGCGAGCGGACCCACATGGCGCTGGTCATCGACGAATATGGCGGCGTGGACGGACTGGTGACGATCGAGGATCTGATCGAGCAGGTGATCGGCCAGATCGAGGACGAGCACGACGAGGACGAGGACAAGCTGTTCCTCGAAGAGAAGTCGGGCGTCTGGATCGCGCAGGCTCGTACGCCCCTGGCCGAGTTCGAGGACGCGACCGGGACGAGTTTCACCGATGACGACGAGGATGAAGAGATCGACACGCTCGGCGGGCTGGTCGTCGTGCTGACGGGTCGCGTGCCGGCGCGCGGCGAGGTCGTCGCGCATCCCTCCGGGGCTGAAATCGAGATCGTCGACGCCGATCCCCGCCGCCTGAAGCGCCTGAGGGTCCGTCTTCCGGCCTGACGCGGCGCGAGCCGCCGTCCTTGAGGCGGCCGCTTGTTTCGCGCCTTCCGGGGCAGTAAGCGGCCGGTGGGTTCCCGAGCGCGATGGAGATCGGCAATGACGGCTGTTTCATCCGACGCTGCGAGGGGCGGTGCCTTGGCCCGGCCGTGGCTTCCGCTCGCGCTTTCGGCATTGGCGGGCGTCGGCGTGGCGCTGGGACAGGCGCCGTTCCACCTGGCGCCGCTGGCTCTTCTTGCGCTGGGCGCGGCGGGTTGGCTCTGCCGTTCGGCGCCCGATGCGCGGGGGGCGGCGTGGCGCGGGTTCGCGGCCGGCACCGCCCATTTCGCCGTCACCCTCCACTGGATCGTCGAGCCGTTCCTCGTCGATGTCGCGCGGCACGGTTGGATTGCGCCTTTCGCGCTGCTTTTCATGGCCACCGGATTCGCGCTGTTCTGGGCACTCGCCTTTTGGGTGGCGCGTCGTCTCGCGGCGGGCGGCTGGCGGTTCGCCCTTGCCTTCGGCGCGGCGCTCGCCGGGGTCGAGGTGCTGCGGTCCCTGATCCTCACCGGCTTTCCCTGGGCCCTGATCGGATACATCTGGTCCGAGGGGCCCGTGGCACAGGCCGGGGCGTTCGTCGGGCCGTTCGGGCTGACCCTTGCGACAACGCTCGTTGCGGGCCTACTGGCCGCGATGGGGCCACGGCCGGCGGCGGTGCTCGCGGGGGCGGTGATCTGGGGCGCGGCGGTGCTGGCGTTTGGCGCGAGGCCACCCGCGCCGGCGGCGGAGGCGGAGGCGCCCGTTCTGCGCCTCGTCCAGCCCAATGCCCCGCAGCATCTGAAGTGGGATCCGGACTACACGCAGATGTTCTTCGATCGCGCGCTGGATCTGACTGCCGCGCCGGGCGCGCCGGACCTGATCCTGTGGCCCGAGACCTCGGTGCCCTACCTGATCGAACCAGGCCACCCGGTGCTGCAGATCCTGTCGCAGGCCGCGGGAGGGGTGCCGCTGGTCGTCGGCGGTCAGAGAGCCGAGGGCAGCCGCTATTTCAACAGCCTCGTCGTGATCGGCGAGGACGGCGCCATCGGCGACGTCTACGACAAGCACCACCTGGTCCCGTTCGGCGAATACGTCCCCTTCGGCGATCTGGCCGAGCGGTTCGGCATCCGCGGGCTCGCGCAGGGAGAGTACGGCTATTCCCCCGGGCCGGGACAGCGGTTGGTCGACCTGGGCCCGCTCGGCCAGGTCCTGCCGCTGATCTGCTACGAGGCGATCTTCCCCGAAGAGGTCGGGGCCGTCGCCCCCAGGGCGAACTGGCTCTTGCAGATCACGAACGATGCCTGGTTCGGCACCTTCGCGGGGCCGCAGCAACATCTGGCCATCGCGCGGATGCGGGCGATCGAGCAGGGGCTGCCGATGGTTCGCGTGGCGAATACCGGGATCTCGGCCGTGATTTCGGCGACCGGAGAGATCACCGCGCAACTGGGGCTGGGCGAGGCGGGATACCTGGACGCGCCCTTGCCGCCGGCCATGTCACCGACGCCTTACGCCAGGACGGGGGATTGGCCCGCTTTTGCGCTGATTTTGCTGCTCTTGGCGGGAACGATCGCATTGCGCGCAAAATCGTCTTGATTGCGGCCGCGCCGCTCGCTACGGCGCAAGGTGACCGCGCACAACGGCTTCCTGGCGTGCGTGGAAAAATTCAATGGAGCACTCCCCCATGCCGCGTCAGAATTACATCTTCACCTCGGAATCCGTATCCGAGGGGCACCCCGACAAGGTCTGCGACCGGATCTCGGATGCCGTCCTCGACGCCTTCCTCAGGGAAGAAGCCGAGGCGCGCGTCGCCTGCGAGACCTTCGCCACCACGAATCGCGTCGTCATCGGCGGCGAGGTGGGGCTGTCGGACAAGTCGAAGCTGGCCGAGTATCTCGACCGGGTCGACAGCATCGCGCGCGAGTGCATCCGGGACATCGGCTACGAGCAGGACAAGTTCCATTGGAACTCGGTCGAGGTCACCAACCTGCTTCACGCCCAATCCGCCCACATTGCGCAGGGGGTGGACAAGTCCGAGATCAAGGACGAGGGCGCCGGCGACCAGGGCATCATGTTCGGCTACGCGGTCGAGGACACGCCCGAGCTCATGCCAGCGCCGATCCACTACGCGCACCAGATCCTGCGGCGCCTGGCCGAGGTCCGCAAGTCCGGGCAGGAGCCGACGCTGCGCCCCGACGCAAAAAGCCAGATCAGCCTGCGTTACGAGGATGGCAAGCCGGTCGAGGTGACCAGCATCGTCCTTTCCACCCAGCACGAGCGCGAGAATCAGACCTCCGCCGACATCCGCGCCATCGTCGAGCCGTACATCCGCGAAGTCCTCCCGGACGGCTGGATCACCGACGCGACCGAATGGTGGGTGAATCCCACGGGCGTCTTCGTGATCGGCGGACCGGATGGCGATGCGGGCCTGACCGGGCGCAAGATCATCGTGGACACCTATGGCGGCTCGGCCCCCCATGGCGGCGGCGCGTTCTCGGGCAAGGATCCGACGAAGGTGGACCGCTCGGCCGCCTATGCCGCGCGCTACCTCGCCAAGAACGTGGTCGCGGCCGGCATGGCCAAGCGCTGCACGATCCAGTTGTCCTATGCCATCGGCATCTCGAAGCCGCTGTCGATCTATGCCGACACCTACGGCACCGGCGAGGTGCACGAGGAGAAGATCGAGAACGCGATTCGCGAGGTCATGGACCTGACCCCGCGCGGCATCCGCACGCATCTGGGCCTCAACCGCCCGATCTACGAGCGCACGGCGGCCTACGGTCATTTCGGCCGCGCGCCGGAAGCCGATGGCGGATTCTCGTGGGAACGGACGGACTTGGCCGACGCCCTGCGTCGCGCGGTCTGACAGTTGGTTCGGGGGTTGGCCTGGTCGGGCCAACCCCCGAGCCGCGCTCTGTCCGGGCGGGCCGACTTCACGCACCTGGTGAGCGCCTGCCGGCCGGACGTCCGGCGGATTGTAGCGAAGTGCTTCCCCGGCAAGCTTCGGTTCGTTTCGTGAAGATTGTGCGCGTGACCCGGACCCGCGACTTGCTCGAACCTGGGACGCTCGGGATCGGACGCAACCGACGGGGGTGACAGGCGCCGCTTGCGCCCTGCCGGCCCCTCAAATACATCGCCGCCATGTCCGAAAAATCCCAGGGCGCCCCGTGGCGCAACTTCTACGGCCGCCGCAAGGGCCATACTCTGCGCCCCTCGCAAGAGAGGTATCTGCAGGAGGATCTCGACCGGCTCTCGCCCGGGCCGGTCGACTGGGAGGTAAACCCCGACCGCACCCCGCTCGATCTGGGGTCCCTCTTTGGCGAGCGCGAAACCTGGGTCGAGATCGGCTTCGGCGGGGGCGAGCATCTTGTCCACCAGGCCGCCGGCAACCCCGATGTCGGGATCATCGGGGCAGAGCCCTATATCAACGGCGTGGCCATGCTGCTGGGCAAGATTCGCGCGGCAGGCGTCACCAACCTGCGAATCCATCCCGGCGACGCGCGCGATCTGTTCGACGTGCTGCCGCCGGCGTCGGTGTCGCGGGCGTTCCTGCTCTACCCGGATCCGTGGCCAAAGGCGCGCCACCATCGCCGCCGTTTCGTCACGCCCGAGCACCTGGAGCCGCTCGCCCGCTGCCTGAAGCCCGGCGCCACATTCCGCGTCGCGACCGATATCGCCGACTATGTGCGCCAGGCTCTCGAAGAGGTGCCCGAAGCCGGGTTCGAATGGCTGGGCGAGGGGCCGTCGGACTGGAGCGCGCCGTGGGACGATTGGATCTCCACGCGCTACGAGCAGAAGGCGCTGCGCGAGGGCCGCTCGCCGCACTACCTGACATTCCGCCGCCTCTAGGCGCAGTCGGCGGAAAACTGTTGCGCCCGGCGCCGGATGAGCGGAGCGGCGCCCGGCCGTCGAATCACGCCGACGGAACCCGCGACATGTGCCGTTGAAGCTGTAAGTTATCCACAGTGCAGCTCCGGTCCCTTGCCATGAAACGCCCCCGCCAGACGAAACTCTTTACCTTCGCGCCGTTCCTCCTGTTCGTGTTCATCGTGTTGCCGCTTCTCGCGGCGGCCTGATTGGCGCTTGCGCCGTCACGGCACCCGTGCCACCCACTCGGTCGGATTTCGAACCGACGGTGAGGTGACCCCATGTCTGCGCACGGCACGCCCGAACCCCTCATGTCCCGAAAGGCCGGAGCCCTTTCCGGCACGGCCGAGGTCCCCGGCGACAAGTCGATCTCGCACCGCGCGCTGATCCTTGGCGCCATGGCAGTGGGCGAAACCCGGATCACGGGGCTGCTCGAAGGGCAGGACGTTCTGGATACGGGGCGCGCCATGCAGGCGTTGGGCGCCGAGGTCGTGAACCATGGGCAGGGCAGTTGGTCCGTCCACGGCGTGGGCGTCGGCGGTTTCTCGGAACCCGACCAGGTGATCGACTGCGGCAACTCGGGGACGGGCGTCCGGCTCATCATGGGCGCGGTCGCCACGCACGGTTTCGCCACGACCTTCACCGGGGATGCTTCGCTGACCTCGCGGCCGATGGCGCGCGTGACCGATCCGCTCGCCCTGTTCGGGGCGCAGGCCGTCGGACGCGCGGGCGGCCGCCTGCCGCTGACGCTGGTGGGGGCGTCCGACCCGGTGCCGGTGCGCTACGCGACGCCGGTGCCCTCGGCGCAGGTGAAGTCCGCCGTCCTGCTGGCGGGGCTGAACGCCCCCGGCGAGACCGTCGTGGTCGAGCGCGAGGCCACCCGCGATCATTCCGAGCGCATGCTCGCGGGATTCGGCGCGACCATTTCGACCGAAGTCACCGACGAGGGCCGCGTCATCACGCTGACCGGCCGACCCGAATTGCAGCCGCAGGAGATCGCCGTACCGCGTGACCCTTCGTCGGCCGCTTTTCCGGTCTGCGCCGCGCTGATCACCGAAGGGTCCGACGTGCTGATCCCGAATATCGGCCTCAATCCCACGCGTGCCGGCCTGTTCGAGACGCTGCGCGAGATGGGCGCGGACCTGACCTACGAGGATCCGCGCGACGAGGGGGGCGAGCCGGTGGCCGATCTGCGCGCGCGCTTCTCGCCCGAGATGAAGGGCATCCGCGTTCCGCCCGAGCGGGCGGCGTCCATGATCGACGAATACCCGATCCTTTCCGTCGTCGCCGCTTTCGCGGAAGGGGTCACAGACATGCCCGGCGTGGCCGAGCTGCGGGTGAAGGAAAGCGATCGCATCGACGCGATGGCGCAAGGGTTGCGCGCCGCGGGCGTGACGGTCGAGGAGGGCGACGACTGGTGGCGCGTCCATGGACGCGGGCCGGGCGGGGTCGAGGGCGGAGTGACGGTCGCCGCACGGCTCGACCACCGGATCGCGATGTCGTTCCTGTGCCTGGGCATGGCCTCGAAGCAACCGGTGACGGTGGATGACGCAAGCCCGATCGCCACGTCCTTCCCGATCTTCGAGCCGCTGATGACCACGCTCGGCGCGTCGTTCTCGCGCCCCGAGGGCTGACGGCCGCGAGCGTCGCGCTAGATCGCGCCCGAAGGAGGAACCATGTCCGACATTTTCGACGCCGACCCGCGTAACCTGTCCGTGACCGGAGGCTGCCTTTGCGCCGAGGTCTCGTTTCGCGTGACCGGGCCGCTGAGGCCCGTCATCGCCTGCCATTGCAGCCAGTGTCGCCGGACGACCGGGCACTTCCTTGCGTCCACGTCCGCCCCGCGCGACACGGTCGAGATCGAGGGCGAGGTGAAGTGGTACGACTCGTCGGACAGCGCCAAACGCGGATTCTGCCCCGAATGCGGCTCGAACCTGTTCTGGGACGGGGGCGGCGAACTGCTGTCGATCATGGCCGGCTCGCTCGATGCGCCGACCGGGCTGTCGCTGGTGGGGCACATCTTCTGCGCGGATAAGGGCGACTATTACGAGATCTCCGACGGCCTTCCGCAAGCCAAGGGCTCCGATCCGCGCATGACGACGCGCAAGCCCTGATGGCCTTCACCGTTGCGATAGACGGGCCCGCGGCGGCCGGGAAGGGCACGATCGCCCGCGAGATCGCCGTGCGGTTCGGCCTCGCCTACCTGGATACCGGGCTTCTCTATCGTGCAACGGGGCGCCGTGTGCTCGACGGCGAGGCGCCGCTGGTGGCGGCGAAGGCGCTGACGCCTGCCGATCTTGCGGCGCCGGGGCTGCGCACTGCCGAGGTGGCCGAAGCGGCGAGCCGCGTCGCCTCGGATGCCCAGGTGCGCCAGGCCCTCGTCGAATTCCAGCGCCACTTTGCCCGCCGGGACGCAGGCGCAGTGCTGGACGGGCGCGACATCGGCACGGTGATCTGCCCGGCGGCCGAGGTGAAGCTTTTCGTGACGGCCAGTCCCGAGGTGCGCGCCCGCCGCCGGCACCTCGAGTTGAGCGACGGCACGAGCTACGAGGCCGTGCTCGAGGATGTCCGCCGCCGCGACGACCGTGACATGGGCCGCGCGGATGCGCCTCTGCGCCCGGCCGACGACGCCCATCACATCGACACGACCGACCTGACCATCGAGCAGGCGGTCGATCGCGCGGCGGCCATCGTCAAGGCGATCCGGGCGCGCTGATCGGCAAGTGAGCAGGATTTCGGCACGGCTGCAGCCGCACCGTATCCCGGCGATCAAAGATTGGGCGAGTGCCCGATTTCCGCGCCGCGTTCTTGACCGATACCCTCCCGATGGTAGCGTGGAGTCTCATCAACCGGCTCGATCGCCGCAGTCAGAGGTACAACTTGACCGACATCTCGCCCCGCAACGCGATGACTCGGTGCGCGCCCGCGTCGAACCCACTGTCCGAGGCACAAGCATGAGCACCCGCGTCGTGGAGGCCCGGTCCCTCGACCTGACGTTCAGCACCAATGACGGCCCTGTGCACGCGCTGAAGAACGTGGACCTCACCGTGGACGCGGGTGACTTCGTGTCGTTCATCGGCCCCTCGGGTTGCGGCAAGACGACGTTCCTGCGCTGCGTCGCCGCGCTGGAACAGCCGACGGGCGGGACGCTGACGGTCAACGGGATGTCGCCCGACGAGGCGCGCCGCGCCCGCGCCTACGGCTACGTCTTCCAGGCTGCGGGGCTCTATCCGTGGCGGACCATCGGCGGGAACATCCGTCTGCCGCTCGAGATCATGGGCTTCCCGGAAGCCGAGCGGAAGCGCCGCGTGGCCGAGACGCTCGAGCTGGTGGACCTCGAAGGGTTCGAGCACAAGTATCCCTGGCAGCTTTCAGGTGGCATGCAGCAGCGCGCGTCGATCGCCCGCGCGTTGTCCTTCGACGCGGACCTGTTGCTGATGGACGAACCCTTCGGTGCCCTCGACGAGATCGTGCGCGACCGGCTGAACGAAGAGCTGCTGTCGCTGTGGGACCGGACGGGCAAGACGATGCTGTTCGTGACCCACTCGATCCCCGAGGCAGTTTACCTGTCCACGCGTATCGTCGTGATGTCGCCGCGCCCGGGGCGGATCACCGACATCATCGAGAGCCCGCTGCCGCGCCACCGCCCGCTCGACATCCGCGACAGCCCCGAGTTCATCAAGATCGCCCACAGGGTTCGCGAAGGTCTGCGCGCCGGCATGGAGGCCGCATGACCGACAATACCGCACCGATTTCGGGGCAGGGTGCTGGGGTGGGACGCTCGGCCCGGGCCGCTCTCCGCGTTCGGGCGTTGGGCCAGACGGCGCTGCCGGTGCTGACGGTCGTGGTCGCCCTTCTTGGCCTGTGGTATCTTGCCTGCATCCCCATGAACGCCGCGCAGTCGGTACTGACGGCGTCCCGCGCCGGGATCGAGGTCATGCCGGAAAGCCCGCGCGACCGTCGCGGGATGTCGGGCGCCGCACTGGCGCTGGCCAATCCGGGTCCCGCCGTCGCGGGTGCCTTCGCGCAGGATCGCCCCCGGCTGCCGGCCCCCCACCAGGTGGCGATCGAGCTGTGGAACAGCACGGCCACGGTTTCGCCCACCTCGAACCGGAGCCTCGTCTACCACGCCTGGGTCACGATGAGCGCGACCCTGACCGGGTTCGTCATCGGCACGTCGCTGGGGATCCTGCTGGCCGTCGGGATCGTCCATTCCCGCGTCATGGACATGAGCGTGATGCCCTGGGCCATCGTCAGCCAGACCGTCCCTATCATCGCCATCGCGCCGATGATCATCGTGGTGCTCTACTCCGTGGGGGTCGAGGGGATCCTGCCCAAGGCGGTGATCTCCGCCTACCTGTCGTTCTTCCCGGTGGTCGTCGGCATGGTGAAGGGCCTTCGGGCGCCTGACGCGATGCAGCTCGACCAGCTTCGGACATACGCCGCGAGCCGTGCGCAGACCTTCTTCAAGCTCAGGCTGCCATCCTCGACCCCGTACCTCTTCGCCTCGCTCAAGATCGGCATCGCGGCCAGCCTCGTCGGCGCCATCGTCGGAGAATTGCCGACAGGTGCCGTCGCCGGGCTGGGGGCGCGCCTTCTGGCCGGCAGCTACTACGGGCAGACGGTGCAGATCTGGTCCGCGCTGTTCGGCGCCGCGATCCTCGCCGCGCTGGCCGTCGGGGTAATCGGGGTGATCGAGCGTGTCGCCCTGCGCCGGATGGGCCTGCGATGATCGGGGCAAGTGAGCGCCGGCTTCTCGTGGTCGAGGTCGGCCTCGTGGCGCTCGCGGCACTTCTGGATCCAAGGCTGGCGATGATCCTTCTGATCTGGTTCGCCGGCTGGACGGTGAACACGGGGATCGCGAGGTCCGGCACTCGCGCCGCCGCGACAGCCGTGCCGGTGATCTTCGGGATCACCGTGCTGATCCTGTGGGAGGCGGTGGTGCGCCTGTTCGACGTACCGGGCGTCATCCTTCCGGCCCCCACCGCCATCGCTTCGGCCTTCGCGGCGAACGCACCCACGCTTTGGACCGACTTCGTGCAGACGGTCGTGAAGGGCGCGCTGTCGGGCTACCTGATGGGCTGCATCGCCGCCTTCGCGGTCGCGCTGCTGGCGGATCGGTTCGACTTCCTGCGCCGGGGCCTGCTGCCCGTGGGCAACTTCATGGCCGCGCTGCCGATCGTCGGCACGGCGCCGATCCTGGTGATGTGGTTCGGATTCGACTGGCAGTCGAAGGCGGCCGTCGTGGTGGTGATGGTCTTCTTCCCCGTCCTCGTGAACACGGTTGCGGGGCTTGCCGACAGCCAGGCCATGCAGCGCGACCTGATGCGGACTTTCGGTGCAAGCTACTGGCAGGGCCTCGTGAAACTGCGCCTGCCCTCGGCCATGCCCTTCATCTTCAACGGGTTGAAGATCGCGACCACGCTGGCGCTGGTCGGCGCGATCGTGGCCGAGTTTTTCGGCTCTCCCGTGCAGGGCGTCGGCTTTCGCATCTCGGTTTCGGTCGGTCAGCTCGCGCTCGACATGGTCTGGGCCGAAATCGTGGTCGCGGCGCTTGCGGGAAGCGCCTTCTACGGCATCATCGCGTTCGTCGAAAGACGCGTGACGTTCTGGCATCCGTCCAACCGGGGCTGAACCCGGGGACACCACAGGAGAGGGTACTTCATGAAACACACGATCTTCGCGGCCGTGGCCGCGTTCGGAACGGCTGCAACACCTGTCCTCGCGCAAGACATGGACGAGGTTGCGCTGCAGCTGAAATGGGTGACACAGGCCCAGTTCGCCGGCTATTACGTGGCCGAAGAGCAGGGCTTCTACGAGGAAGAGAACCTCGACGTCACCATCAAGCCCGGCGGCCCGGACATCGCGCCCGAGCAGGTGATCGCGGGCGGCGGCGCCGACGTCATCGTCACCTGGATGGCAGCGGCGCTGGCCGCGCGCGAGAGGGGGGTGCCGCTGGTGAACATCGCGCAGCCGTTCTCGACCGGGGGCCTGCAGCTGACCTGCCTTGCCGAAACCGGCGTCGAAACGCCCGAGGACTTCCCCGGCCGCACGCTGGGCGTCTGGTTCTTCGGCAACGAGTATCCGTTCTACGCCTACATGGCCTCGCTCGGCATCCCGACCGATGGCAGCGAGGAGGGGGTCGAGGTTCTGAAGCAGGCGTTCAACGTCGATCCGCTGCTGCAGGGGCAGGCCGACTGCATCTCGACCATGACCTACAACGAGTACGGGCAGATCCTCGATGCCGGCTATGGCGAGGACGAATTGATCAACTTCAACTACCTCGAAGAAGGCGTGGGGATGCTCGAGGACGGGCTCTACGTGCTCGAGAGTGACCTCGAAGACCCTGCGTTCGTCGACAAGATGGTTCGGTTCGTCCGCGCCTCGATGAAGGGCTGGAAATGGGCCGAAGAGAACCCCGAGGAGGCCGCGCAGATCGTCGTGGACAACGACACCAGCGGCGCGCAGACGCTGGATCACCAGGTCTACATGATGTCCGAGGTCGCCAAACTGACCGAAGGCTCGGACGGCGCGCTCGATCCCGCGGCCTATGAGCAGACAGTCGAGACGCTGCTTTCCGCGGTGTCCGAAGAGAACCCGGCGATCACGGAAGAGCCCGAGGGCGCCTACACGACCGAGATCACCGACCAAGCGCTGAACTGACCGCGCTGTCCTGACAAGGGCCCGGCACCATCTGGTGTCGGGCTTGCCAGTCATGCGTGGTACGCGCGGGGACAGGCCGGCGATGCCGCATCCTCGGCTGATCTACTGAGGGCAGATCCGGCGGCGGCTGATGGTGTGCACAATGACGACCACGACGATCATGACAGGTCCGCGGAAGTCACCGGACCGGATGGCGAAAGCACCCGCGGTCTCGGGCAGGGCGAAACGAAAAAGGGCGCCCGAGGGCGCCCAGTTCCAAGCCAGGTTCGACCGTTCAGGCGAGCTGAAGGTTCGTCGCCGACTCGCGGCCGTCACGGCCGGATTCGATGTCGTAGGTGACTTTCTGGTCGTCGTTCACAGTCGAAAGACCGGCGCGCTCGACGGCCGAGATGTGAAGGAAGACGTCCTTGCCGCCCGTATCGGGAGCAATGAAGCCGAAGCCTTTGGTGGGGTTAAACCATTTCACGGTGCCAGTAGCCATCGTGAGATCTCCTGTAGTTTCAACCTGTTCGCGGAAGTGCAACAGCGTGGCGAAGTTGGCCAAGATCGAGTTCGCTGAAGTCCGGTAGGGAAAGCAGGGATCGATAGAGGGAACGTAGCCCGACCCTTCTGACAGATCGAAAGGGTTCTGTCCAGAGGGGATCGCATATCGGTTCGAGAGGCCATGCGCTGAAGCTCGTCGAGGATGCCGCGCTTGCCGTGCACCACGTCCTGTTCGTCGCTGTTCATCATGTCCCTTCGGCTCGGTGCCGGAGCTACCGGCCAGCGCGGTGGCGCCGGGTAGAATCGAAGGATCGTTGGAACCCGGCGCGCGCGTCGGGCCTTCGTATGGCAATGGGTACGACGGACACCATCAGGCAGTCATCTCGCGTGGCGCTCACCGCGGAGCCGTTGCGGGCAGGGTTCGGCGCGGATGTATCCGGAACCGCGGATCTGGCGTAGAAGGGGGTGCCTGTGAGAGTTGCGACACTAGCAGGCGCCGTAGAAACTTGTGTGTGAACACTCTGACTCACGAAGCGAGCGAACGAATGGCAGAAAACAAGACACGCGCGCTCAGCGATGTCCTCGATCAACTCGAAGCGGCCGCGCATGACGACAGCATCCAGGTTCAGGAGGTCATCGAGAAACTCGGGCGCAAGTCATTCGCTTCGCTGATGCTGGTCTTTTCGTTGATCAGCACATCCCCTGCGAGCGCGATTCCCGGCATCACGACGATCGTTGCCGCCATCGTGTTCATCCTGGTCGTGCAGATGATCATCGGGCGCAACTGCGTCTGGCTGCCGGAGTTCATCACCCATCGGCGCATGTCTACCCAGAAGCTATGCAAGGGCATCGCGTGGCTGCGCAAGCCCGTCCATTTCGTCGAGCGGTTTCTGAAGGCGCGGCTCACGTTTCTCTTGCACCGACCGTGGCTCTGGCTGCCGCTCATCGCGATCCTGGGACTCACGCTCTTCATGCCGTTCATGGAGATCATCCCGACCTCCGGCTCCATCGCCTCGGCCGTCATCGCGCTGTTTGCGGCTGGGCTCCTGACCCGGGACGGTGGCTTGGTCGTGCTGTCGCTGATCCTGCTTCTCGGCGTGCCGATAACCGTCTGGCACTTCGGGTTCAGCGGTTGATACGAGGGGGCGCTGCTTTGCCCATTGCTGCGCGCTATGAGAATGCGGACCTGAACGCTTCGAGCGCAGCCTCGGGGTCGCCCGATGCCCACGCCTCCAGTCCGACCGGGCCGGCGTAGCCCATCTCGCGCAGGGCGCGTGCAATGCCGGGATAGTTGATCTCGCCGGTGCCGGGCTCGCATCGGCCGGGCACGTCGGCGACCTGGATTTCGCCGACCCATGGTAGGCAGGCGCGGCAGAGCTCGATCAGGTTCCCCTCGCCGATCTGGGCGTGGTACAGGTCGAGGTTCAGCCGCAACTGCGGACGGTTCACTGCGGAAACCAGCGCCAGCGTCTCTTCCGCACGGGCGAAGGGCACGCCCGCGTGGTCCACGGGAAGATTGAGGTTCTCGAGCGTGAATATGACGCCCACCTCTTCGGCGAGGTCGCAGATGCGGTTCAGCGTGTCGCGGGCCTTCACCCATTTGAGCGGTGTCGCAACCTCGGCAAGCTTCGGACGGCCCCCGTCGCCAAGGCCGGTGCCGTGCAGGTTCAGCCGTGCGACGCGCAGGCGCTTGCCCACCTCGGCCGCCTCGCGCGCCGATGCCAGGAGGATGTCGGCACCCTCGTCATCGGTCAGCCGCCCCTCGAGATACCCGTTCATGATCGAGAACGTCGCGCCCGATGCCTCGAGCTTGCCGAGGTCGTGGTCGCACCAGTTCCATAGACCGACCTGAAACCCCATCTCGTCGAGCTTCGCGCAGCGCCATTCGATGGGCTTGTCGAGCCACAGCATCTCGGCGCAGGCGGCAAGGGTGAGGGCCACGGCTCAGGCTCCGGTCATGTCGGAGGTGACGTCGACGGGGCGGCCTTCGGACAGCGATCGGTTCGCAGCCTCGGCCAATGCCAGCGCGTTCACGCCGTCCTGAACGGTCGCGGGAACGCCCTTGCCGTCCACGCAGGCATCGACGAAGGCCGCCCATTCGATGGCGTAGGCGCGCATGTAGCGCTCGAGGAAGAAGTAGACCGGCTTGGCCGAAACCGCACCGGCTTCGGTCGTGGTGACCACCGTGTTCTCGGTCTGGTTCCGTACCTCGATCGTGCCCTTCGACCCCAGAACCTCGACGCGTTGGTCATAGCCGTAGGGCGCGCGGCGCGAGTTGCGGATCGTGGCGATGCGCCCGTCGGCATAGGTCAGGACGACGACGCCGGTGTCGATGTCACCCGCCGCGCCGATTTCCGGATCCACGAGGCAGGCGCCATGGGCCATCACGCTTTTGGGCATCCCGAAGAGGAACGCGCACATGTCGAAGTCGTGGATCATCATGTCACGGAAGAGCCCGCCCGAGACCTTGATGTAGCTGACCGGGGGCGGCGCAGGATCGTACGAGGTGACGGACAGGAGCTCTCCGTCGCCCACGTCGCCGGCATCCAGTGCGGATTTGAGTGCGGCGAAGTTCGGGTCGAAACGGCGGTTGAAGCCCATCATGATGGGCCTGTCATGGGTGGCGGCGATCTCGCGCACCTTGAGCGCGCGGTCGAGCGACAGGTCGATGGGCTTCTCGCAGAAGATCGCCTTGCCCGCCTTAACGCCCGCCTCGATCAGGTCGGAATGGGTGTTGGTCGACGAGGCGATCAGGATGGCGTCGATGCTGTTATCCCCGAGGATCTCGTCGGCCGACCGGGTGGCGATGCCGTGCTCCTTCGCCAGTGCCTCGGCCGCGTCCGCCATGACGTCCGTGACGGCGACGAGTTCGGAACGGGGATCCATGCGGATCGAGGCGGCGTGAACCTTGCCGATGCGGCCGGCGCCGAAGAGGGCGACTTTCATCGTGGAACTCCCTTTGGGTTGTCAGAAAGTGACGCGACGGCCCTCTCGGGCCGAGACGTCGATGGCGTGGATCGCGCGCTCGAACGCCCGCGCGTCGGTGAATGTCGGAAATGCGTCCTCTCCGGCGGCGATTGCCCGCAGGAAGCTTGCGACCTCGATCGTCTTGAGGTCGCCGAACCCCAGTTGATGGCCCGGTGCGGGACAGAACGCGCCATAGGGCGGATGCTCGGGGCCGGCGAGGATCGTCCGGAAACCCTGCTCGCCCCGCGGCCCGTCATCGACGTAGAGCTGCAGTTCGTTGAGCCGCTCCTGGCTGAAGGCGATCATGCCGCGCGTGCCATGAACCTCCCAGTCGAGCTTGTTCTTCCGACCCCACGCGGAACGCGAGGTGCAAAGCGTACCCTGCGCCCCATTTGCAAACCGCAAGATGGCCGAGGCGGTATCCTCGTTCTCGACCGGCGCGCGGCCCGTTCCGTCGGGCAGGGGGCGTGTCTCGTGAATGATCTGCGTGTCGGCCACGAGGCTTTCGATTGCGCCCATCAGAACGTGGCTGATCGACACCAGGTGACAGCCGAGGTCACCCAGCGCGCCGAGCCCGGCATCGGCGCGGCTGGATCGCCACGTCCATGGCAGGTCGGGATCGGCCTGGTAATCCTCGTCCACCCAGCCGCGGAAATGCACGGGACGGCCGATCGTGCCGTCGGCCACGAGCTTGCGGGCATGCCGAACCATCGGGTTGTGGATGTAGTTGTATCCGACCAGGGTGCGGACGCCGGCTTCGCGGGCAGCGGCCTCCATCTCGTGCGCGTCGTCCAGCGTCAGAGCCAGCGGCTTCTCGCAATGAACGTGTTTGCCTGCCTTGATGGCTGCCAGCGCCATCTCCCTGTGCGAAGCGTTCGGTGTCGTGATCGAGACGATGTCCACCGCGGGATCGGCCACCAGCGCCGTCCAGTCGTCCGTCACCGCGTCGAAGCCGAACTGGGCGGACAGGGTGCGGGCGCGCTCGGGCGGCGTATCGCAGAACCGTGCGAGGCGCACGGGCGGCAGATCGCCGAAGACGGCGCCCGCGCTGCGATAGGCCAGCGCATGGGCCTTGCCCATGAAGCCACCACCGATTAGCCCGAGTCCCAGTTCCACGTCGCACCCGCAGATGAAATTTTTATTCTGAAAACGGGATGCGCGGTTATCATGCCCCTGTCAAGACGGAGTCGATATCATGGCCGATCCGGCAGAGGTCACGAATGCCCCCGAGACGGTGACGGAAGCGCTGGCGCGCATGGATGCGATGGCCGAGGGCTTCCCGAAGCGCCTGAAGCAATCGGCGACGTTCACCCGCCGCCACCTGCACCTGATTGCGGTGTCCACCGTGTCCGAGATGGCGCAGGGGGCCGATGTCGCGCCGTCCGCCTACATGCGCTTCTGCCAGGCCATGGGCTTCTCGGGGTATTCCGAGATGCAGGCGCTGTTTCGTGCGCAGTTCACCTCGTTCCGTCCCGACTACGACACGCGCCTCGCGCAGCTTCGTCCGGACATGGCCGTCGATGCCGGCCGGCTTTTGATGGATTTTTCGGAGTCTGGACACAAGTCATTGCTTTCATTGTCGAACACAGTGACGTCAGGCAGCATGGAGCGGGCTGCGAAGACGATGGCAGGGGCCCGCCTTGTTCACCTGATCGGGCTCAGGCGGGCCTTCGCCGTGGCCGCGAACATGTCCTATTACCTTGGAAAACTCGAGGTCCCGTCGGTGCTGCATGCCGGGGTCGGGCTGCAGGATTCCGGGCTTGCGATCACCGCGGAGGACGTACTTTTCGCGATCACCTTCGCACCGTTCTCGGAAGAGACCGTCCGGCTTGCCAGGGGCGCGTCCGAACGCGGCGCGCGGGTGATCGGCCTGACCGATTCCGAGGCCTGCCCACTGAGCACCTTTGCCGAAGACATGTTCCTCGCGCGGGAAAACGAGGTCGGAGGCTTTCGTGCCCTCAACGCATCGATCACGCTGACCACCGCACTGGCCGTCGCCGTTGCGGCGGCAAAAAACGGTGATTGACTCGTAGGCACTTCCGGCTCCAAATGGAACATACATTCCATCACGGCATCGTCGTGGAATGGAGGGGGCCCCAAGTCCGGTCGATGCCGGGCAAGGTCCCAGGTTCCAAGGGAGGAAACATGACCAATCTCGTGAAAACGGCGTCCTTGCTTGCCGGCATGGCAATCGCCGCACCCGCATTCGCCCAGGACATCATCGTGGTGGCGCATGGCCAGGCGAACGATCCCTTCTGGTCGGTCGTCAAGAACGGCGCCGACCTGGCCGCCGAGCATACCGGCGCAAATGTCGACTTCCGCTCGCCCGAGACCTTCGACATGGTCCAGATGAGCCAGATGATCGATGCCGCCGTCAACCAGGAGCCGGATGGCCTGGTTGTCTCCATTCCCGATGCCGATGCGCTCCGGCCGTCCATCGAGCGTGCGGTTCAGGCGGGCATTCCGGTGATCTCCATGAATTCGGGCGGCGACGTCGCCTCGGAAGTCGGGGCGTTGCTGCATGTCGGCCAGGACGAGTTCACCGCCGGCAAGGTGGCGGGCGAGAGGCTGGCCGAGATGGGCGGCACGACCGGCATCTGCGTGAACCAGGAGGTGGGCAACGTCGCCCTCGACCAGCGCTGTGCCGGTTTCGAGGAAGGGTTCGGGGGAAGCGTCGAAGTGATCCCGACGCTGAACGACCCCGCCGAAGTCGAGGCGAAGGTGCAGGCCGCGCTGGAATCCAACCCCGATATCGACACGATCATGGGCCTTTCCGCGCCCCTCGTGGGGGAACCCGCCCTGCGCGCCGTCGAGGCGGTGGGCCGCACCGGTGACGTCAATGTCGCGACCTTCGACCTCTCGGCGGGCTTTCTCGAGGCCGTGGCCGCCGGCGACGCCGCGTTCGGCATCGACCAGCAGCAATTCCTGCAGGGCTACCTTCCGGTCGTGTTCCTGGCGATGAACGCCCAGTACGGCCTGGTTCCCGGCGGCGACGTGCCCTCCGGTCCCAACCTGGTCACGCAGGAGAAGGCCGAGCAGGTCGTCGAGCTTTCCGCGCAAGGCATTCGCTGAAGGGTTCCCGGCACGCAGCCGGTCCGAATGGGGCCGCGGCGCAATCGCCGCGCCACGGCCCCATTCCGTTCAAGGGGAGGAGACAGCCATGGCCGACACGGCGCAGGTCATCCAGGACGAACGACTGAAGAAGGAAGGCCTCGGCACACGGCTCCTGCGACGACCGGAGCTTGGCGCCATCGCCGGGTTCGTCCTCGTCACCGCGTTCTTCCTCTATACGGCCGACGGCGCGATGTTCACGCTGTCCGGCATCCTGAACTTCATGACGCCCGCCGCGCAGTTGGGCATCCTGGCCATCGGGGCGGCGATGCTGATGATCGGCGGCGAATTCGACCTCTCGATCGGGTCCATGGTGGCCTTCGCCGGCCTGATCTTCGGTGCCGGTGTCGTCACGCTGGGCCTGCCGCTGATCCTGGCGATCCCGCTCACGCTGATGGTGGCCGCGGGCATCGGTGCCATCAACGGCTCGATCGTGCTGAAGACGGGACTGCCCTCGTTCATCGTGACGCTCGCCTTCCTCTTCATCCTGCGTGGGGCGTCCCTTGTCGGGCTCAAGCTCGCCTCGAACGGATCGACGCAGCTGCGCGGTATCCGGGACGCGGTCGAGGGGGACTGGCTCGCCCCTCTCTTCTCGGGGGATGCACTCGGGCCGCTCTTCGTCTGGCTGGCCGACATCGGACTGGTAGAGACGTTCAGCAACGGCACACCGAAAGTGACCGGTATCCCGGTCGAGATCATCTGGTTCGTCGTGATCACCCTTGTCGCGACCTACGTCCTGCTCAGAACGCCTTTCGGCAACTGGATCTTTGCAAGCGGCGGTGATCGCGATGCCGCGTCGAATTCGGGCGTGCCGGTACGACGGGTCAAGATCTCGCTTTTCATGTTCGCCGCCTGTTGCGGTGCCATCGTCGCCATCATCACGGTGATGGACGCAGGCTCGACCGATGCGCGGCGCGGCTTCATGAAGGAGTTCGAGGCCATCATCGCCGCAGTGATCGGCGGCTGCCTCCTGACCGGGGGCTACGGTTCGGCCATCGGCGCGTTCTTCGGGGCGCTCATCTTCGGGATGGTGACGATCGGCCTGACCTACACCGACTTCGACCAGGACTGGTTCCAGGTGTTCCTGGGCGGGATGCTGCTGATCGCGGTCCTGTTCAACAACTACATCCGCAAGCGCGTGACGGGGGAGCGGTAGATGGCTCTGGACACGAACTTCCACCACGGAGACTCCCCGAAGGACGCGCCGCCGATCCTCGAGATGCGCGACATCGAGAAGCACTTCGGCAACATCATCGCACTGGCGGGCGTCAGCTTCGATGTCCGTCTGGGTGAATGTCACTGCCTTCTCGGTGACAACGGTGCGGGGAAGTCGACCTTCATCAAGACCATGTCGGGCGTCCACAAGCCCACGAAGGGCACGATCACCATCGGCGGCAAGCCCATGAACTTCTCGAGCCCGCGCGAGGCGATGGAGGCCGGGATCGCGACGGTCTTCCAGGACCTCGCGATGATCCCGCTGATGAGCGTGACGCGGAACTTCTTCATGGGGCGCGAGCCGACCAAGGGCGTCGGCCCGTTCAAGCGCCTCGACGTCGAGAGGATGAACGAGGTCACGATGACCCACATGCGCGAGATGGGCATCAACCTGCGCGCGCCCGACCAGGCCGTCGGCACCCTGTCGGGTGGCGAGCGTCAGACCGTCGCCATCGCCCGCGCCGTGTATTTCGGCGCGCGCGTCCTGATCCTCGACGAGCCGACCTCGGCGCTTGGCGTGCGCCAGACGTCGAACGTGCTCGCGACGATCGACCGGGTGCGCAAGCAAGGGGTCGGGGTAGTCTTCATCAGCCACAACGTCCGCCACGCGATGGCCGTGGGCGACCGTTTCACCGTGCTCAACCGGGGCAAGACCCTGGGCACCGCCAGGCGCGGCGAGATCACGGCCGAAGAGCTTCAGGACATGATGGCCGGCGGGCAGGAGATGGCGCAGCTGGAAGGGTCGCTCGGAGGCACCGTCTGATGACGAAGGACCTTGACCTCATCACCATCGGGCGGTCGTCCGTCGATCTCTATGGCACTCAGGTCGGCGGGCGGCTCGAGGACATGCGCTCGTTCCAGAAGTATATCGGCGGCTCGCCGACGAACATGGCCGCGGGCACCGCCCGTCTGGGTCTGCGCTCGGCGTTGCTGACCAAGGTCGGCGACGAGCATATGGGCCGCTTCATCCGCGAAGAGCTTGCCAGGGAAGGCGTCGACACCACCGGCGTCCTGACCGACCCCGAGCGCCTGACCGCCCTCGTTCTGCTCGGCATCCGCGACGAAGAGCGGTTTCCGCTGATCTTCTACCGCCAGAACTGCGCCGACATGGCCCTGTCCGAGGAGGACGTGGACGAGGGCTTCATCGAACGGGCGCGCGCGGTCGTCGCGACCGGGACGCACCTGTCCAATCCGCAAACCGAGGCCGCCGTGACGAAGGCGCTTCGCCTGGCGCGTCAGCACGGGGCGCGAACGGCGCTCGACATCGATTACCGGCCGAACCTCTGGGGCCTGGCCGGGCATGACGCGGGCGAAGAGCGGTTCATCGCGTCAGGGGCCGTGACGGAAAAACTGCAGAACCACCTGCGCCATTTCGATCTGATCGTCGGCACCGAAGAGGAATTCCACATCGCCGGCGGCACGACCGACACGCTGGCGGCGCTGCGCGCGGTGCGCGCCGTCTCGACCGCCACGCTGGTATGCAAGCGGGGCGCATCGGGCGCCGTCGCGTTCGAAGGGGACATCCCCGGCAGCCTCGATGACGGGCAAACCGGCCCCGGTTTTCCGATCGAGGTCTTCAACGTCCTCGGCGCAGGCGACGGCTTCATGTCGGGCCTTCTCAAGGGATGGCTGGACGACGCGGATTGGCCGACCTCGCTGCAATACGCCAATGCCTGCGGCGCGCTCGCCGTCTCGCGCCATGGCTGCACCCCCGCCTATCCGAGCCTGGAGGAACTGCGCTTCTTCCTGAAGCGCGGCATCGTCAGGCCCGACCTGCGCAACGATGCCGAGCTGGAGCAGATCCACTGGTCCACCAATCGCAAGGGCGACTGGTCCACGATGCGCGTCTTTGCCTTCGATCACCGCATTCAGCTCGAGGAACTCGACGGCGCCACGCCCGCGAAGATCGGCGCCTTCAAGGAGCTTTGCCTCGACGCGTGTGCCCGCGTGGCGAACGGGCGGCCCGGCTATGGGCTGCTCTGCGACAGCCGGCTGGGCCGCACCGCACTGCACCGCGCGGCGGAGCATGATCTGTGGATCGGGCGACCGGTGGAGTGGCCGGGCTCGCGCCCCCTGACGCTCGAACCCGAACTTGGCCCCGATCTCGGCGGGCTTGCCGAATGGCCGGCTGGCCACGTCGTCAAGTGCCTGTGCTTCTATCATCCCGATGACGACGCCAAGATCCGCGAGGACCAGGAGGAACGGGTGCTGCGGCTCTTCCATGCGGCGCGGCGCAACCGGCTGGAATTCCTGCTCGAGATCATCCCGTCGAAAGTCGGTCCCGTGGACGACCACACCAGTGCCACGATCATCCGCCGGTTCTACGAGATCGGCGTGTATCCTGACTGGTGGAAGCTCGAACCCATGCGGACCGAAGCCGGCTGGGCCGCCGCCTGCCGCGCGATCGCGGAGAACGACGCCCATACCCGCGGAATCGTGGTGCTGGGTCTGGCCGCCGGCGAGGACGCACTGTCCGAAGCGTTCCACATCGCAGCAGGATTCGACCTGGTGAAGGGCTTCGCGGTAGGCCGAACCATCTTCGGCGATGCCGCGAAATCATGGATGCGCGGCGAGATCGACGATGCCGCCGCCGTCGCGCAGATGACAGACACCTATGCTCGTCTCTGTGACATGTGGGATGCCGCACGGACGAAGATGACGGAGGCAGCGCAATGAGCACGATCCGATTGACTGCCGCGCAGGCCATGGTCCGGTACCTGGCCGCGCAGATCAACGAGGATGGCGAGCCGTTCCTCGCCGGCATCTGGGCAATCTTCGGCCACGGCAACGTCGCGGGAATGGGCGAGGCGCTGCATGCCGAGCGTGCACGCTTCCAGACCTGGCGCGGCCACAACGAGCAGACGATGTGCCACGCGGCGATCGCCTATGCCAAGCAATCCAGGCGTCGCCGCGCCATGGCGGTGACGTCCTCGATCGGGCCGGGGGCTACCAACATGGTCACGGCCGCAGCGCTTGCGCATGTGAACCGGCTGCCTCTTCTGATGATCCCTGGTGACGTCTTCGCCGGCCGCGGGCCGGACCCGGTGCTCCAGCAGATCGAGGATTTCGACGACGGCACGGTCTCGGCCAATGACTGCTTCAAGCCGGTCACCCGCTATTTCGACCGGATCACGCGGCCCGAGCAGCTTCTGACCGCCCTGCCGCGCGCGTTCCGCGTGATGACCGACCCGGCGGATTGCGGCCCCGTCTGCCTGTCGTTCTGCCAGGACGTGCAAGCCGAGGCCCATGACTGGCCCGAGAGCTTCTTTGCCGAGAGGGTCTGGCGCACGCGTCGTCCGCATCCCGACCCGGTCGAACTGGACCGGGTTGTGGACCTGCTGAAAGCGGCGGAAAAGCCGGTGATCGTGGCGGGCGGCGGCACGCACTACTCGGGCGCGGCCGACGCGCTGCAAGCCTTTGCCGAGGCGCACAACATCCCTGTGGTCGAGAGCCAGGCGGGCAAGTCCGCGCTGCCTTGGGATCATCCGATGAACCTTGGCCCGGTCGGTGTCACGGGCGCCTCCTCGGCCAATGTCACCTGCGCCGAGGCTGACCTGGTGCTGGGCGTCGGCACGCGGTTCCAGGATTTCACGACCGGCTCGTGGAACCTGTTTCGCAACCCGGAGCGCAAGCTCGTCTCGTTGAACGTCGCCGCCTACGACGCGATGAAGCACGGGGCCGAGCCGTTGTGCTGCGATGCGCTGGTGGGCCTCGAGATGCTCGGCGAGGCGCTTGGCGACCATGCCTTCGCGGCCCCCGACGAGGACCTCAAAGCGGAGTGGCTCGCCGCCGTCGATCCCCTGACCGCCGCGCCCCCGGCCGAGGACAACAGCCTGCCCACGGACCAACAGGTGATCGGCGCGGTCCAGCGTGCCAGCGGCCCCGACACCGTCGTGATGTGCGCCGCCGGGACCATGCCCGGAGAGTTGCACAAGCTGTGGAAGGCCCCGCGCCCGGGCGCCTATCACATGGAGTACGGCTATTCCTGCATGGGCTACGAGATCGCCGGGGCCCTGGGCATCAAGATGGCCGAGCCCGAGCGCGACGTGGTCTGCATGCTCGGCGACGGCAGCTACATGATGGCCAATTCCGAGCTTGCGACGGCGGTGATGCTGGGGCTGAAGATCACGGTCGTCCTGACCGACAACCGCGGTTACGGCTGCATCAACCGGCTGCAGATGGGCTGCGGCGGCGCCGAGTTCAACAACCTGCTGGACCACGCGCAACACGAGACGGCTTCGAACATCGACTTCGCTGCCCATGCCGGCGCGATGGGGGCGGCGGCGGTGCATGTTGCGACCATCGCCGAACTCGAGGACGCGCTTGCCCGGGCCAAGAACGCCACTGGCCCCTTCGTGGTCGTCATCGACACGGATCCCTATCCCTCGAGCCCCGATGGCGGCCATTGGTGGGATGTCGCGGTCCCCGAAGTCTCGGACCGCGAAGAGGTGCGCGCGGCGCGTGCCGCCTACGAAGACCAGTTGAAGGCGCGCGCGCTCAACTGACGTGCGGCCATACTTCCAGACGAAAGACCCCCTCATGACCGTCAAGATCGGCATCTCTCCCATCGCCTGGCAGAACGACGACCTGCCCGAATTGACCCGCGACTTCACCATGGACGACGCGCTGCGGGATGCCGCGGAGATCGGCTATACCGGCATCGAGCGCGGACGACGGATGCCGGCCGACACCGAAGGGCTGCGCGCGTATCTCGACCGGTACGGCTTGCAGCTTTGCGGCGGCTGGTGCTCGGGTTCGCTTCTGGCGAACGACTTCGATGCCGAGACGGCCCAGATGCGCGATCAGGTGACGCAATTCGCCGAACTCGGCGCGCCCTGCATCGTCTATGCCGAATGCTCGAACACGGTGCAGGGCGATCGTCTGACGCCGGTGAACAAGCGCCCGAAGCTGGGCCGGGACGAGGTGACGGACTACGCGCGGCGCCTGTCCGAGATCGCAAAATGGACTGCGGATCAGGGCCTGCCGCTCGTGTATCACCACCACATGGGCGCGATCATCGAGGATCAGGAGGACGTGGACTGGCTGATGGAGGGCTCGTCGCCCGAGGTCGGCCTGCTTTTCGACACCGGGCACCTGGTCTTCGGCGGCGGCGACGTGATGGCCACGCTCGACCGCTGGGGCGATCGCATCAGCCACGTCCACTACAAGGACCTGCGCGCCGGGATCGCGCGGCAAGCGCGCGCCGAGGACTGGTCCTTCCTCGACGCCGTGGAGGCCGGCGCCTTCACCGTGCCGGGCGACGCCGAGGGCTCGATTGATTTCGCCGCCGTCACCGACCGGTTGGCCAGGATGGACTACGCCGGCTGGATCGTGGTCGAGGCCGAACAGGACCCGGCCAAGGTCGCGCCTTTCGAGGCGTCGAAGCTCGGCTATGACACGATCCTCGAACAGTGCCGCGCCGCGGGGCTTACAGTCGAAACCCGCTGAACCAGTCAACGGAGGCAACATGTCCCTGCTTCATCGCCCCTTCGGGACCCATGGCGAGGTCCACCGCATCACCCCTGCGTCAGCCGGCTGGCGCTATGTCGGCTTCGCGCTCCATCGCCTGCGGGCCGGCGAAACCGTCGGGGCACCCACGGGCGAGCGCGAGGTCATCCTCGTCATGGTCGAAGGCAAGGCCGAGATCACCGGCGCCGGCCAGCACTGGGGCGAGATCGGTGACCGGATGGACGTGTTCGAAAGGACGCCGCCGCATTCCCTGTATCTTCCGAACGGCACGGAATGGACCGCACGCGCCACGACAGACTGCACGATCGCGGTCTGCTCGGCGCCCGGGAAGGGCGGGCACGACGCGCGGCGGATCGGACCGGACGGGATCACCCTGACCGAGCGCGGCAAGGGCACGAACACCCGCTACATCAACAACATCGCGATGGAGAACGAGGACTACTGCGACAGCCTGCTGGTGACCGAGGTGTTCACCCCCGCCGGCCACTGGTCCTCTTTCCCCAGCCACCGCCATGACGAGGACGACTACCCCCGCGTCACCTACCTGGAAGAAACCTACTACCACCGCCTGAACCCGGCCTCGGGCTTCGGAATCCAGCGCGTCTACACCGACGACCGAAGCCTGGACGAGACGATTGCCGTCTCGGACGGAGACGTCGTCTGCGTCCCCCGCGGCCATCACCCGTGCGGCGCGCCCTACGGGTTCGAGATGTACTACCTCAACGTCATGGCGGGGCCGCTCAGGAAATGGCGCTTCCTGCCCGCGCCCGAGGTGGAGTGGATCTTCGAGCGAGACGCTTGAAAGCTGCGTGGCGCGAGACCTTGAGGACCCTGCGATGCGGCATCAGCGTGGGGTAGCCTTCTACAACCCCAGGGAATTGTAGACGTTCGAGATGCGCCGGATGGCCACGACATAGGCGGCGGTGCGCATGTCTTCGACCTTCGGGTTGCTCATCCAAACCTCCTTCATCTTCTTGAAGGACTCTCGCATCGTGTCGTCGAGCCCCGATCGCACGAGTTCCAGCTCGTCTGCGCCGGTCAGGAAGCCCTCCTTGAACCCTTTCGACAGTGTCCAGTTCAGGCCGCTATCGGCAGACAGTCGCTCCAGCTCCTCGACCATCATCCGCGCGCGCGCCTCTTCATGACGACGCTCGAGCCGCCCCAGGCTGATCTGCGACAGGTTCTTGACCCATTCGAAGTAGGACACGGTCACGCCGCCCGCGTTGGCATACATGTCGGGAATGATCATGATGCCCCTGTCGCGCAGGATCTCGTCGGCATCGGCGGTCACAGGTCCGTTCGCCGCTTCGATGATCAGCTTGCACTTGATGCGATCGGCGTTCCCGGCGTTGATGACGCTTTCGACCGCGGCCGGAACCAGGATGTCGCACTCGTCCTCCAGCGCCGCCAGACCGTTCTCGCGATACTCTCCGCCCTGGAACCCCTTGATGCCGCCGGTCGCCCGGATATGGCCGCGCAGCGCGTCGATGTTGATCCCCTGCGGGTTCACGATGGCGCCGTCACGCTCGATCACGCAGGTGACCAGGGCGCCGTCCTCGGCCGAAAGAAACTGCCCGGCATGATAGCCGACATTGCCCAGACCCTGAACGATCACGCGCTTGCCGGCCAGCGTGCCACTCAGCCCTGCCTGCTTCATCACGTCCGCATGGCGGAAGAACTCGCGTAGCGCGTATTGCACGCCGCGTCCGGTCGCTTCGACGCGGCCATCGATGCCGCCCGCGTGCCGCGGCTTGCCGGTAACGCACGCCTTGGCGTTGATGTCGTCGGGGTGCAGCCGCTTGTAGGCATCCGCCATCCACGCCATCTCGCGTTCGCCTGTTCCCATGTCGGGAGCGGGAACGTTCTGCGAAGGCGAGATCAGGTTGCGGCGCGACAGTTCATAGGTGAAGCGGCGGGTTATCCGTTCCAACTCGTCATCGTCCCATGCCCGCGGATCGATGCGGAGGCCGCCCTTCGAGCCGCCGAACGGCACTTCGACCAGTGCGCATTTGTAGGTCATCAGCGCCGCCAGGGCCTCGACCTCGTCCTGGTTCACGTCGAGCGAGTAGCGGATGCCGCCCTTCACGGGCTCCATGTGTTCCGAATGGACCGACCGGTACCCGGTGAAGGTCTGGATCTGCCCCCGCAGACGCACGCCGAAGCGCACGGTGTAGGTCGAATTGCAGACCCGGATCTTTTCCTCCAGCCCCGGTGCCATCTCCATCAACCCGGCGGCGTGAGCGAACATGCGGTCCACGGATTCGCGGAACGATCCAGTTGCAGTCATGGTCTTCTCCTCAAACGGACCACCAGGGGGGTCTTCAGGCCAAACCTTTCGCCAGCTTCACATGCGGCGGCACCCAAACGAATCCACTGCTACGCGCCATCACTTCGCTCGTGCGGTCGATCTTACCATACATGGACCGAAAGTGCCGAATAGCAGGAGGCGCCGTCCCTTTTGCCGCCGCCACTCGCGCGAGAGGTTCCGTGCGACCGTTTCGGAAGGAGGGATGTCAACGATGAAGCCCTATCGTTTGGCGCCCTCTCGCCACAGGCTGCGGTAGCGCGCGAGGCTGCCTTCCAGGTGTTGCTCCATTCGCGCTTCCGCCAGCTCGCGGTTTCCATCGACGATGGCATCGGCGATCGCGGCGTGTTCGGTGACGAGGTCCGGGTTCGGTCTGTATCGGCGCGGCGGCCCGTCCGTGGCCAGAAGTTCGACCCGAGGAACGATCCCGGGGCGGATCAGGGTCAGAAACTCGGGGAAACGCCTGTTGTTCGTTGCGTCGGCGATCGCGCTGTGGAAAGCGAAATCGGCTTCGCGAGGAGAGCGGCCGGCGTCGATGGCGGCGACGACGTCGTCATTGGCGCGCTGTATCGCCTCGATCTGTTCGGCCGAACGCCGCATGGCCGCCAGCCCCGCCCCGCGGATCTCGAAGGCCGAGCGTAGTTCGAACAGCTCGATGACACTCGACAGGCGCTCCACGTCGATATCGCCGAAGGGCTGGGCGACCCGCACCGGATCGATCGCGTAGACGCCGGAGCCCTTTCGCGCCTCGACCAGGCCGTCGACGCGCAGAAGCGCCACCGCCTCGCGCACGACCGTGCGGCTGACCGAATGCGCCTCGGTCAGTTCGCGCTCGCTCGGCAGGCGGTCGCCGGGCTTGTACCGCCCCTGTTCGAGATCGCGGCGCAGGCTGTCCGCGATCATGGTGGCACGGGTCCTGGGCATACCCTCCACGGTGTTGGCTTCCATCTCGGTGCTTACGTCCATTCTGTATGACAGGCGTACTATAGCTGCGAAGCAGCCGGTGGCCAATAACTTCGATATTCTTGGGTGAAGCGGATTGACGGACCGTGGCGGCCGCCATAAGCTGTATAACAAGTTGTCAGGGTATATTACAGATTTCCCCCGGAAGGAGTCCGCCAGTGATCATCGTCGACGCCACGGTAACGGTGTTCCGCCACATGACGCGCCGGCACTCGGACTCCGCCGGGCACGCGCATCCCGGACCGGAACACCCCGTGGAACAGGCGATGCTCACCATCCGGACCGAGGACGGGGACGAGGGGTATTCCTTCTGCCCGCCCGAGGTGATCCGGCCCCATGTCCTCGACAAGTTCGTCCGCAAGGTGCTGATCGGCCAGGATCACCGCGACCGCGAACGGCTGTGGCAGGACCTCGCACACTGGCAGCGTGGGTCCGCCGCGCAGCTGACCGACCGCGCGCTTGCGGTCGTCGACTGCGCCCTGTGGGATCTGGCGGGCCGTGTCCTGAACCAGCCGGTCCACAAGTTGATTGGCAGCTACCGCGACCGCATCCCGGCCTATGGCTCGATCATGTGCGGCGACGAGGTCGAGGGCGGATTGGCGACGCCCGACGATTACGGCCGCTTCGCCGAAACGCTCGTGGCTCGCGGCTACAAGGGCATCAAGCTGCACACTTGGATGCCGCCCGTGTCCTGGGCGCCCGACGTGCGGATGGACATCAAGGCCTGTGCCGCCGTGCGCGAAGCGGTCGGGCCTGACGTGGCGCTGATGCTCGACGCGTTCCACTGGTACACGAGGACCGAGGCGATGGAGCTGGGGCGCGGCCTTGAAAAGCTAGGCTTCGCGTGGCTGGAAGAGCCCTTGGACGAGCAGTCGCTGTCGTCCTACAAGTGGCTCGCGGACAACCTCGACATCCCGGTGATCGGCCCCGAAAGCGCCGCCGGCAAGCACTGGCACCGCGCCGAGTGGATCAGGCAGGGTGCCTGCGACATCCTGCGGACCGGCGTGAACGACGTCGGCGGGATCACCCCGGCGCTCAAGACGATGCACCTTGCCGAAGCGTTCGGGATGGAATGCGAGGTCCACGGCAACACCGCCATGAACCTGCACGTCACCGCCGCGTCCAAGAACTGCAAATGGTACGAGCGTGGCCTGCTGCACCCGTTCCTCGAATACGACGACGGGTTCGACTACCTGAACGCGCTGTCCGATCCGATGGACAAGGATGGCTTCGTGCACGTCCCCGACCGGCCGGGTCTCGGGGAAGACATCAATTTCGAGCATATCGAGAACAACCGCGTCGCCTGACCGGCGCCGCCAAGCCCTTCGCAAGAAGGGGCGAACGTCTCATCTTCACGTTCTGGGAGGAACCATGAAACATTTCTTCGCTTCGGCCGCCATGGCCGCCTTGATGGTCAGCACACCCGCGCTGGCCGATACGCCCGACGACCAGCTTGTCGCGGCCTTCACCATGAACAACATCCTGACGATGGACCCCGCCGCGATCACCGGCGGCGAGGCCGTACAGGTTCTCA
Organism: Palleronia marisminoris; assembly: GCF_900172315.1. Classification (GTDB taxonomy): domain Bacteria; phylum Pseudomonadota; class Alphaproteobacteria; order Rhodobacterales; family Rhodobacteraceae; genus Palleronia; species Palleronia marisminoris. Next base: position 440,429 of record NZ_FWFV01000002.1, on the reverse strand, counting down.
ACAACGTCTACGACGCGCTGGTCCAGTTCGACCCCGAGACCTACGAGCTTCAGCCCCGGATCGCCGAAAGCTGGGAGTACTCGGACGACAACCGGTCGGTCACGCTGACCCTGCGCCCCTACGTGACATTCGCCTCGGGAAATCCGCTGACGGCCGAGGACGTGAAGTTCAGCCTCGACCGGGTGATGAAGCTTGGGCTCGCGCAGTCCTCGGGACTCAGCTCGCGCGGGTTCACGGCCGAGAATGTCGACGAGCATTTCGTGGTGGAGGACGACCACACCTTCACCATCAACCTTCCGCAGGCCGACGATCCGCAGCTGATCCTGATGTATCTCACGCAGGCCGGCATTGGATCGATTCTCGACCGGGACCTCGTGATGGAGCACGAGGAGAACGGCGATATGGGGCAGGCCTGGCTGACCAACAACTCGGCCGGATCGGGGGCCTTCGTGCTCGACCGGTGGCAGTCGAACGAATACGTCATTCTCACGCGGAACGACGAGTTCTGGGACGGCGTTCCCGAAATGCAGCGCGTCCTGATGCGCCACCTGCCGGAAAGTCAGTCGCAGCGACTGGGCCTCGAGCAGGGCGACATCGACGTCGGCTTCACCTTGGCGGCTCCGGACCTGCGCGCGCTGGAGGATGCCGAGGGCATCGAGGTCGAAACCGTCCCGTCTGCCGGGTTCTACTACCTCGCCGCGTCGATGGAGGACGAGCGTTTCGCCAACCCGAAGGTTCGCGAAGCCCTGCGCTACCTGATCGACTATGACGGCATCAACTCGGCCATCATGCCGTATTTCGGCGTGGAACGTCAGCGGCCCGTCAACACGAACGCGTTCGGTGCGCTCGATGACCCCGGCTACGAGCTGGATGTCGAACGCGCCCGCGAGCTTCTGGCCGAGGCCGGCTACGAGGACGGATTCGACACGACGATCCGCGTGATCTCCGAGCAGCAGTTCCTCGACAGTGCGACAGCCATCCAGAACACGCTCGGGCAGGCCGGCATCAATGCCGAGATCATCACCGGCGATGGCGGCCAGATCTACGGCGCCATGCGGGACCGCGATTTCGAACTGCTCGTCGGCCGCGGCGGTGGCGGACAGGAGCCTCACCCGGACTCGAACCTGCGTGCGACGGTCTACAATCCCGACAACAGCCAGGAAGCCGGGCTGACCAACTACCAGGGATGGCGGACCTCGTACCAGGACGAGGAGCTGAACGAGATGATCGAAACGGCTTTGACCGAGGGTGATCGCGATCGCCAGATCGAACTCTACGGCGAGATCCAGGAAGCGATCGACGAGAAGGTGACGACGATCCAGCCGTTCTCCGAACGCGTCGTGACCGCTGCCTACCAGGATGAGGTGGACGGCCTGATCATCAACCCGTGGATCACCCGGTTCGAGGATGTGACGAAGGATCGCTGACGCTCCTCCCTTGGCAGTCAGCGTCAGGGCGCGGCCTTTGCGGGTCGCGCCCTTTCTGCGTGCTCAGGCGAGGTGTCCGACGAGGAAACCGACGGCGGCGTCGATCACCTCGGGCGGGCAGGTGTGGCCGTGTTCGTGAAAGGCGGTGTCGGGGGGCGGACCGCCCGCGGCGGAAGCGACCGCGCCCAGATGCGCCCAGGCCTTCGCGACGCTCGCCTCGGGCATGTGGCGGTCGTTCCGGCCCGACCGGAAGAACAGGGGGCGGTCCGCGGCGAGGCCGGCGAGGTCGGGGAAATCCGCCCGATGCGACAGGCCCGGAAGCAGGAAGTGCCACGCCGAGTGGCCGACCAGCAGGGGCTGTCCGGGTGCCATGAGATCGGAACGGCAGGCAAGCCACCCGACCGAGGCCGCGGCACGGATCATCGGCGACAGCGCCGCGGCGGTCCATGCGGCGTGCCCGCCCATGGAAAACCCGAACACGCCGATCCGCCCGAACCGGGGATCGGCGGATAGCCAATTGACCAGACCTACGGACTCGGATGCGGTGATTCCGGCGAGGCTCCATCCCAAAGCGAGCGCGTTTGCCGCGAAGGCTTGTTGGCCCTCGTAGCCGCCGCATTGTCGCGCGCCGAAGCAGGGCGCATCGCAGGTCAGCGTGGCGATCCCGCACTCGTGGAACGCCTGTGCAACCGGGCGCCCCCCGTAAAGCGCCGCCCGGGTGTCCAGCGATGCCGGGTGGTCGTGAAGCTTCTCCCACCCGATGTCGAACGTCCCGCCGTGCTCGTGGAACAGTAGAGCGACGGGATGAGGGCCGGGGCCGGGCGGTATCGTCACGATGCCGCGGACCTTCGCGCCCGTCGCGTGGGTCAGGCGCAGAACGCCGCCGTCCTCTTTCGCATCGACGATCCCGACGGGAGGCAGCGTCGCGCGCCACGCGCCCAGCAGCCGGTCGCGCCACGGGGCAAAGTTGCCGCCGCGCCAGCCCAGGTCGTAGGACAGGGCGGCGCGGCGGGCCTCCAGGAACGGAGGCAGGCCGTCAGGCGATCCGTTCGTATTCAAGGCTCGCCGCGATCAGTTCGCGCGCGTAGGGTTCGGTCGCGCCATTGCTCGAAATCGCGTCGTGATCCAGAACCTCGACCACCCGCCCGGTCTGCATGACCGCGAAACGGTCGCACATGTGGTCCACCACGGCCAGGTCGTGGCTGACCATGATGTAGGTAAAGCCCTTTTCGTCCCGAAGCTTCGCCAGCAGGTTCAGGATCTCGGCCTGCACACTCACGTCGAGCGCGGATGTGGGCTCGTCCAGCAGCAGCACGTCGGGCTCGACGATCAGCGCACGGGCGATCGCGACCCGCTGGCGCTGGCCGCCCGACAGCTGGTGAGGATACCGGTCGAGGAAATCCACCGGCAGGCCGACATCGCCCAGGGCTTGTTCCATGCGCGCGTCGCGATTGTCGAAGCCCTGGATCTTCAGCGGCTCGGACAGGACGGTGCGGATCGCGTGGCGGGGGTGAAGCGAACCGTAGGGGTCCTGAAAGACCATCTGCAGGGTCCGGCACCGCTCCGCGGGGCTCATGTCCTGAACGCTGACGCCGTCGATCTCGACCCTGCCGGTCCACTGGGACCAGAGCATCGCGGCGCAGCTCAGGACCGTGGATTTGCCCGAGCCGGACTCGCCCACCAGGCCGAAGCACTCGCCGGCGCGGACGTCGAAGCTGATGTCGTGCAGAACGCGCAGGGCGCCGAAGCTGACGGACAGGTCGCGGATCGACAGGGGTTTCATCGGGCCGGCTCCTCTTCCCAGGCAGGGTCCCGTTTCAGGACAGGCAGGATACCGCGGCCGCCCGCGATGCGGGGCTGCGCGGCAAGCAACCCGCGGGTGTAGGGATGCCGGGCCTGGTCTAGTTCGCGAGCGTTCAGCGTCTCGACCACGCGGCCGGCATACATGATGAGGACCCGGTCGCAGAAATTCCGCACGAGGCTGAGGTCGTGGCTGATCATCACGAGGCCGATGCCCTTCTCGCGCACCAGCCCGTCGAGGATGCGCAGAACTTCGAGACGGACGGTGACATCCAGAGCCGAGGTCGGTTCGTCGGCGATCACGAGGTCGGGGTCGGTCAGCAGCATCATCGCGATCATGATGCGTTGTCCCATGCCGCCCGAGACCTCGTGCGGGTAGAGGTCGTAGACCCTGCTTGCCTCGCGGATCTGGACCGCTTCGAGCATGTCCACGGCCTTCTGGCGCGCCTCGGCGGGGCGGCAGCGGAAATGGGTGCGATAGGCCTCGGCGATCTGGTCGCCGCATTTGCGGATCGGGTTCAGCGAGAACTTCGGGTCCTGCAGGATCATCGACATCCGCCGGCCGCGCACCTTCAGCATCTGGCGCTCGGTCGCGTTCAGCAGGTCGACATCCTCGAATTGCATCCTCTCGGCCGTGATCTCGGCCGAGGGCAGCAGGCGCATCAACGCGCGTCCCAGCGTGGATTTTCCGGATCCGGACTCGCCAACGATCCCGAGGCGTTCGCGGCCAAGGGTGAAGGACACGTCCCGAACGGCGGGGCCGGGGGCGCCCGCGTAGCGGACCGAGAGGTTGCGGATATCGAGAACGGGATCGCTCATCTGGTCACCTCCGGTGCATCTGCTTGGGATCGAGCGCGTCGCGCAGGCCGTCGCCCAGCAGGTTGAAGGCAAGGCTGACTGCCAGGATCGCGAGGCCGGGGAAGGTAACGAGCCACCACGAGTCGATCATGTAGCGCCGCCCCGTCGCGATCATCGCGCCCCATTCGGGCAGCGGCGGCTGCGCGCCGAGGCCGAGGAACCCGAGCCCCGCGGCCGTCAGGATCACCGTCGCCATGTTCAGCGTCAGCCGGATCAGCACCGAGGGCATGCACATCGGAACGATGGACTTCCAGATGATCCGCGCGGGCGAGGCCCCCTGCAGGCGTGCAGCCGAGATGAAGTCGGCCCGGCGGAAGGTCATCGTCTCGGCCCGCGCCAGACGCGCGATCGGGGGCCAAGCGGTCAGCGAGATCGCGATGATCGCGTTGTTCAGGCTCGGCCCGAGGGCCGCGACGAAGGCCAGCGACAGGATGAGCGACGGGAAGGACAGGAAGATGTCGGTCAGCCGCATCAGGACCGTGTCCGTCCGCCCGCCGAAATATCCCGCCACCGTTCCCACGAACAGGCCGATGGGTCCGACCGTGATCGTCACCAGGAAGACGATGGTCAGCGTGATGCGCGAGCCGTGCATGAGCCGACTGTAGACGTCGCGCCCCAGCTCGTCCGTTCCGAAAAAATGCGCGCTGGATGGCGGCAGCAGGGTCGCTGTCAGGTCCTGCACGTAGGGGTCGTGCGTCGCCAGGACGGGCGCGAGAACGGCCGACCCGATCAGCAGGACCAGCACGACGAGGCCGAAAGCCGACGGAGGCTGCCTGAACAGGAAGCGCAGGATATTGCCGGTTGCCGTCACCCATTGCGGCGACTTGGGCTTCGGCTGCGGGGGAAGGGTGTCGGACATCACGCGCGGGTCCTCGGGTCGAATACACGGTACAGGATATCGGAGATGACGTTCAGCGCGATGAAGATGACGCCGACGACAAGCACGCAGGTCATCACCGCGTTCATGTCTCCGATCAACAGGTTAGCGGTCAGATACGAGCCGAAGCCGGGCCAGGCGAAGACCGTCTCGATCAGCACAGCCCCTTCCAGAAGCGCGCCGTAGGCGAGGGCCACGATCGTGACCAATTGGACGCGGATGTTTCCGAACGCGTGGCGCCAGATGGTCTGGCGGTTCGACAGACCCTTCACGCGGGCGGTCGTGATGTACTCCTGGTTGATCTGGTCCAGCATGAAGCTGCGCGTCATCCGGGTGATGTAGGCCGACGAGGAATAGCCGAGCAGCGATGCCGGCAGCAGGATGTGGTTGATCGCGCTGCGAAACACCTCCCATTCCCCTGCTATCGCGCTGTCGATCAGCAGGAAGTTTGTCCTCTCGGGCACGAGGCCGATGTAGAACTGGTCCATCCGCCCCGACCCGCCGACCCAGCCGAGCCAGGCGTAGAAGACGAGCAGCCCGATCATGCCGGTCCAGAAGATGGGCATCGAGTGCCCCATCAGGCTGAACACCCGGATCAGGTGGTCCGCCCAGCGATCCTTGTTCACCGCGGCAAGCACTCCCAGCGGGATCCCGACGATGGCACCGAAGAGGATCGCGAAGGTCGCAAGCTCGATCGTCGCGGGCAGGACGCGCAGGATGTCGGTCAGGACGGGCTGACCGGTCCGGATGGAGGTTCCGAAATCCAGTGTCGCCACGTCGCGGACGTAGAGGAAGAACTGCTCCCACATCGGGCGGTCGAGGCCGAGTTGGCGGTAGACCGTCTCGTAGACCTCGCGGGTGGCGTCTTCGCCGACGATCGCCCGCACCGGGTCCGCGGGCATGATGCGGCCGATCACGAAGGTCAGGATCAAGAGACCGAACAGGGTGACGAAGATCGACCCGCCCTGCCCGATGAGGGCCGTCATGCGTCTCCGGTCGAGTATCATGATACTTCCTCCAACCTCTGCCGTCTCGCTGTATGACACATCTAGCAATCTGTAATACAAGTTTGTGCGAGTCAAGCCGAGGCTGCCCAATGGAGCGCCCCGGAATTCCCCTTGGTTGTCTGAGCTGGAGTGCGCCGCCGAGGACGCTATGCGGTTCCCGGCACTACCGCCGTTACGCTATCGCGACGAGAAGTCGTTTATCGCGTCCCGCGTCGCCCTCTGGCTTCCTTCCACGTGGGCGGAGAAGGGGCGAACCGTCTGAACCGTGGCTCACCCGCGCCGTGCGGCCCCGAAGCGCCGGGGCCGCATCTGTTCACACCACGGTCGGTTTTCTGCGACCACGAATCAGGATCATGTAGGCGAACAGCACCGTCAGCAGCAGGAAGAACAGGCTGTCGAGGCTGGTCAGGAAGACCATCGGGTTGCCATCCGCCAGGGACAGGGACCGGCGCAGATACTCCTCGAGGTCAGGCCCGAGGATGAAGCCCAGCAGCATCGATACGGTCGAGTAGTTCTGCCGCCGCATCACGTATGCCAGCACGCCAAAGCCCACCGCCAGAGACATCTGGAAGATCGAGTAGGTGGCGACGTAGCTGCCCACAAGCGCGACCACCGCAATGGCGCTGTAGAGCAGGCCCTTCGGGATCGAGACGATGCGCACGAAATACGGGCCGAACAGGAACAGCGTCAGCGGGATGAGGACCAGTGCGCTGATGAAGAGCGACGCGAACATGGGCGCGATCAGGTCCGCCTGGTTCTCGAGAAGCCGCGGGCCGGGCTGAAGACCGTTGATGACGAGCACCCCCAGAACGATGGCCGTGGTCGGGTCGCCCGGGATGCCGAACATCAGCATCGGCACGAACGCGCCGCCGCACATCGAATTGTTGCCCGATTCCGCTGCCGCGATCCCCTCGCGCGAGCCTTTGCCGTACTCCTCGGGGTAACGCGAGGAACTGCGCGCGGTGGCGTAGGTCACGAAGGCCGCCATCGAGCCCCCGGCGCCCGGCAGGATGCCGATGCCGTAGCCGATGAAGGCGCTTTTAAGATAGGTGAGTGCCCCGATGCGCCGGATCTCGGACAGGGGCGGGACGAAATCGCGCCGGCGGATCTTCATGTCCTTCGTCTCGGCGTCGATCACGCCCGTCGAAGAACGCCAGCTTTGCGCCTGGATCAGGACCTCGCTGATGGCGAAGGCTCCGATGACGATCGGCATGAGGTCGATCCCCTCGACCAGCGTTTCCGTCCCGAAGTTGAACCGCGGGATCGGCTGAAGAACGTCGATGCCGACGGTCGCGAACATCACCCCCAAAAGCGTCGCCACCACGCCTTTCGCGATGGCGCCGCGGTCGACGATGATGATGACCACGAGCGCGAAGAGCACGAGGGAAAACTTTCCGGGCGTGCGGATCAGCAGCGAGATCTCGGCCGCGAGGGGCAGGAACGCCATCAGAAGAAGCGCCCCGATGCTGCCGCCGATCATCGAGCCGAGCGCTGCGTGACCCAGCGCATTGGCGCCGAAGCCCTTCTTCATCAGCTGGTGCCCCTCGATCGCCGTCATCATCGACGATGGCGCGCCGGGAATGTTGATCGTGGTCGCCGTGATCGAGCCGGAATACATCCCCGCCATGAAGATCGAGGCGCACATGACCAGCGCGGGCACCACGTCGATCGTGTAGGTGATGGGCAGGATCAGCGCGATCGCCAGCACCGAGGTAAGGCCAGGCATGGCGCCGAAGAAGGTGCCGACCAGGAAGCCGGCGATCATGAAGGCCAGCACCTTCAGGTCGAGCAGCGCCCCGAAGCCACCTGCAAGTGTGAGAAGAGTGTCCATCAGAATTCGATCCCGGGGAATGTGGGAAGGCGCACGCCGAAGACGAGCGCGAAGAGGCCGTAGAACACCGCCGTCACGCCGACGGCATAGAGCGCGAAGCGAAGCGGTCGGCGGGTCTCGAAGCCGAAGGTGACGAACAGCGCGGCGACGAACAGGAGCGTCGAGAGGCTGTAGCCCAGCGGGCGAAACAGAAGGATGTAGGCGCCCGTCGCCACCACCACGAGCGCGGGCCGCAGGAGCGATCCGTCATCGCTCTCATCTGGCAGGTCTGGTGGGGAGCGGATCTCCTGAACCAGCACCACGAGGAGGGCCACGTACATCAGCACCGCCGTCAGGATCGGGATCCCGTTCGGGCTGATCTCGCCGGGTGCGGCAAAGGGCGAGCGTATATCGAACGCGGCGGCGAGGTAGATCGTCGTGACGGCGATCAGCACCAGCGGGAACAGGATCCCGGCGCGCAGGAATCTGCTTTTGGCGTCCATCTTGGTCCTCCCGGCCAAGTGCGGTGCCGGGTCGCGGCCCGGCACCGTCTTGTCATGTCAGCTAGGGATTCGGATCATTCCGACAGCACGCCGGCTTCCTTCAGGGCGTCCATCTCGGTGAACAGGCCCTGCGCCGTCTCGTCGGCCCATTGCGTGACCTCGTCGCTGCCGAGCCAGTTGGGCGTGACGCCGATCTCGGACACCCAGCTCTGGAACTCGTCGCTTTCGTAGGCGGCCTTGTAGGCGGCTTCGAGCGTCGAGACGGCCTCGTCCGGAGTTTCGGCCGGGGCGGCGATCACGATGAAGCTGCCGTTCTGCAGATCCACCCCGGCCTCTTCCGAGGTCGGCACGTCGTATGTCGGGTTCTTCGCGGTCGAGAACTCGACGAGGCCGCGAACCGTGCCGTCGTCGATCAGGTTGGCGAAGTCGCCGAGGCTGGTCAGCGCCACGTCCACCTCGTCGGACAGGATCGCTTCCTTCTGCGGGGCCGCGCCGCCGGGATAGGAGACGATCTTGAACTCGGCGCCAGTCAGATCCTGCAGCTGCAGGAGGGTCAGGTGGACCCGACCGCCGAGGTTCTGCACCGCGACGCGGACCTGGCCCGGATCGGCCTTTGCGGCGTCCACGAGGTCCTGCAGCGTCTGGTATTCAGAGGACGCGTCGACGAGGATGGCGTCGGGCTCGCTGGTGATCCGCGCGATCAGCTTGAGCTTGTCCATGCTGTAGGTCGGCAGCATGTCCTGGTACGGCACCGTGACGATGCTGTCATAGGTCAGCGCGCCGATGGTGTAGCCGTCCGGCCGCGCGCTCATGAGCTGGCCGATGCCGGTGGCGCTGACGCCGCCCTCGATGTTCTCGACATACATGGACGCGCCGTCCAGCTCGGCCTCGGCGAGGTTCGTGACCTTGCGCACGATCCCGTCGGTGCCGCCGCCGGCGCCCCACGGCACGATCACTCGGATGTCACGCTCGGGGTATTCCGCGAGCGCCGCCACGGGGACGAGCGCGGTTGCGGCCAGCGCGGCCACGGCAATCAGGTTACGTCTATGCATGTGGTGTTCCTCCTCTGGGTGCAGCGGCCTGCCGCCAAACGTCCGGTCCGGCTTTGCGACGCATCGGCCGCGATCCGAGCCGGCCGTCTTGCCTTTCGGCCAACTGATATATTACTATACGAATGGCGAAGCGGCTGGCAAGCTATCATGTGAGAGCCCTGCGACGCGCAGCCTCAGCGGCCTGATAAGGAAAGAGAAATAGAATGATCTACGACCACAGGACCTATGTCTGCCGACCCGGAACCATCGGGAAGCACATGAAGCTTTACGCCGATCACGGCTGGACGATTCAGCGCAAGCACCTCGGCGACCCGGTGGTCTACGGCGCGGTCGAGACCGGCGACGTCAACTCGTACGTCCATATCTGGCGCTTCGAGGATGCCGCTGACCGCGCGCGCAAGCGTGCGGCCATGAAGGACGATCCCGATTGGCAGGCCTACCTCGCCAAGAGCGCCGAGGCCGGATACCTCGTGCGGCAGGAGAACAAGATCCTCACCCCCGCGCCCTTCTTCAAAGGCTGACCGACCTCATTCCGGCAGGTCCATATGCGCCACGATCGCGTCGAGTTCGGCGATGTCGTGCTCGTCCAGCCTGCCGCCAGGCGCCCGCATCGCCGCCGAGGCCAGTGCGCCCCGGCGGCGCATGCTCTCCTTGCGGAGCGCGATCCCGAGCGTGCCCTGCGCCTCGTGCTTCAGAAGCGGAAGGTAGCGGTTGAAGAGCGCATGCGCGGCGGCCACGTCGCCTTCCTCGCGCATCAGCCGGTCCACGCCCGACAGCATTTCGGGGTACGAGAATCCCGCCATCGGGCCGTCCGCCCCCCGCGCAAGTTCCTGCGGCAGATAAAGGCCGTTGTTGCCCGTCAGGATCCGGACGTGCCGGGGCAGGGCGCAACGCAGTGCTGCGACCTTGCGCGCGCTTGGCAGGTCCTCTTCCTTTACCACGCCGATCTGCGGGAACGCCTCGACGAGCCGCGCCATGGCCGGGACGGACATCTGCACCCCGGACGCCGCCGGGAAATCCTGCAGCACCGTCGGCACGTCTCCGATCCGCTCGAACACGGTGTCGAAGTAGGACAGCAGCGCCTCGTCGGTGCGGGCGCTGGCGGCGGGTGCGATCATCACGCCCCGCGCGCCTTCTGCCATGACCTGTGCCGCGACATCGGCGAGGATCGCGAGGTTGGGGGAAGAGACACCTGCGAAGATCGCGCGCCCGCCGCTCGCCGCCACGAAAGAGGCTGCGACGGCCACGGCCTCGTCCGGGGCAAGCGTCTGCGCCTCGCCGCTGACGCCCAGAACGGTCAGGCCGCGCGCACCGTGTCGATAGTAGAACTCGGACAGCGTGGCGATGCTGTCATGGTCGACCGCTCCGTCGGGGTGAAACGGAGTCTGGGCGACGACGTGAAGGCCTTGGGTTGTCTCGGGCATGACTTCTCCTTCCGCGCGACGGGGGCCGCACGCTTTTCGTGTTTCGGTCGACGTCGGATCGAGCGGCGGGACCGCTCAGGCGAAATAATCCTCGTGTGCCTCGCGATATTCGTCGACCCAGTCGGGGGACTTGCGCAGGTGGCCGCGGATTGCCGCAAGAGCGCCCGCGACGTCACGCGCCTCGATGGCGGAAACGATCTCCAAGTGCCCGTCGAGGATCGCCCGGATCTTCCGGGGCGAGTGGCGCTGAAGCCGCCGCACCCGGTCGAGATGCCCTGCGCGCGAGCGGATCAGGTCATGCAGCGCGATCTGCCCGGCCCCGTCGAACAGGGTGCGGTGGAACAGCTCGTCCAGCTCCTGGAACAGCCTCAGGCGCTCGTCGTCATTCTGGATGGATTTCTGCAATTCGATGATCGAGCGCGCGCGTTCGACGGCCTTGGGGGCGCCATCGGTCGCCAGGCGGCGCACGACCTCGGTTTCGAGCGCACGGCGCAGGAAGTGCCCCTCGTGGACCAGCGCGGTGTCGATCCGCGTCACCTGCGTGCGGGACTGGGGATAGATCTTCACGAGACCGTCGGCCTCGAGCCGCTGCAGCGCGTCGCGCAGGGGTGTGACGCTGACGTCGAACTGCCGCGCAAGCTCGGCGCGCAGCAGGTTCGTCCCGGGCGGCAGGTCGAGCGACAGGATGCGCTGGCGCAATTCGTCATGGATATGCGTCGCTGCGGACGGGCGGCCCTGCGGAGCGGCGTCACGCCGTCCAAGCTCCAGAGCCGCCTTGAGCGAAATATCCATTCGTGTCGCCTTCCGCCTTGGATGTCCCTGCGCCGCCATCGCGCGCGCGGGCCCCATACTTCCACGGTTGACCATTAGAATAAACTGAAATATTAGTGCATATCAATAGCCTGTCCTCGGACGTCGCGCGATTGCGGGGGACCCCTTCCTTCGGCTCCCGCCTGCCACGAGAACATGATCAAGGCGCTGCTGTCAGGCGAACCGTCCTGTCGGCCCGCATCCACCAAACGAGGAGAGCGGCGATGATTGCCCCTTCGGACCTGCGCGAGATCATCCGGCACGGCCTTCTGTCCTTTCCGGTCACGCCCTTCGACGCCCAAGACCGCTTCGCGCCCGACCCCTTCAAGGCGCATCTCGACTGGCTGTCCGCCTATGACGTCGCGGGCCTGATCGTCGCTGGCGGAACCGGCGAGATGTTCTCGCTCACGCCGGCCGAGATCGTCGACGTCGTGCGCGCCGCGCGCGAAGTGTCCGGCGACGCGCCAGTGATTGCCGGGTGCGGCTACGGCACACGCGTCGCCTGCGATCTTGCGCGCGAGATCGAGGCGGCGGGCGGCGACGGCATCCTTCTGTTGCCCCACTACCTGACCGAGGCGCCGCAGCGTGGCGTCGCGGATCGCATCCGCGCGGTCTGCAAGGCGACCGACATGGGCGTCATCGTCTACAACCGCGGTCAGGCCCGCATCAGTGCCGAGACCTTGGAACAGCTGGCCGACGAGTGCCCGAACCTGATCGGGTTCAAGGACGGAACCGGCGACATCGACACCGTGCGCCGCGTCACCATCCGGCTTGGCGACAGGCTGTCCTATATCGGCGGGATGCCGACCCACGAGCTTTTCGCGCAGGCCTATCGCGGGGCAGGCATGCCGACCTACTCCTCTGCCGTGTTCAACTTCGTGCCCGAGACGGCGCTTGCCTTCCACAAGGCGTTCGTTGACGGCGACGAGGCGGGCTGCGAAACTCTGCTGCGCGAGTTCTACTACCCGTTCGCCGAGATCCGGGACCGCTGCGCAGGCTATGCGGTTTCGGCAGTGAAGGCCGGGGTGCGGCTGCGCGGTTTCGACGCCGGCCCGGTCCGCGCGCCGCTGACCGACCTGACGGAGGAAGAGGTCGAGATGATGCGCAACCTGATCGAGGGGCGCGGCTGACGATGTCCGGACCCGTGGTTGCAGTGCTCGAACCCGCGAGCGACGAGATGCGCGCGCGGATGGAAACGCTGTGCCCCGATTTCGACCTGCGCTTCGCGGCAAGCGGCGATCCTGCCGATTTCGCCGAAGCGCTGGGCGAGGCGCGGTACGCGGTCACGCGCGGCCTGCGCTTCCCGGCCGCGGCGCTCGATGACGCGCCGAAGCTCGAGTTGATCCACCAGTGGGGCACGGGGACCGACGGAATCCCGATCGAGGCCGCCCGGTTGCGCGGCATCACCATCGCCCGCAGCCCCGGTGTCAACGCGCCCACGGTCGCCGAGGCGACGGTCGCGTTGATGCTCGCCACGCTCAGGCGTCTGCCGCAGGTCCATGCCTCGCTGCGCTCGGGACAATGGGAACAGCCGGACCTGTGGCGTGAGGCGCGCGATCTGGGTTCGCTGACGGTGGGGCTTGTCGGCATGGGCGCCATCGGCACAGAGGTGGCCAAGCGCCTCGACGGCTTCGGGTGCGCGGTCATCTATACCCGCGCCTCCGGCCCGATGGCCGACTGCGCCCTGCGGTTTGCTCCCCTGGACGCGCTCGTTGCCGAGTGCGACGTGATCTCGCTGCACCTGCCGCTTACCGACACCACGCGCGCAATGATCGACGCCGATGCGCTGGCGTCCATGAAACAAGGCGCCGTCCTCATCAACACGTCCCGTGGCGGCCTCGTGCACGAGGCTGCGCTGGTGGCTGCGCTGGTTTCGGGTCATCTTTCGGGCGCCGGGCTCGACGTTTTTTCCAGCGAGCCGGTTTCGGCCGACAATCCACTCCTGTCGATGCCGCAGGTGGTGACGCTGCCACATGTCGCGGGCCGGACCTTGGACAATTTCGACCGGATGGTATCGCACTGGGCCGACAATATCCGCGCCCATGCCGCAGGCCGCCAGATCGCACCGGAATGCCTCGTGTCGGCCTGAGTGCCAATGAACAATGTTAGGAGAGGGACCGCCATGGATGGATCGCAGATGAAGACGAGAACCGGCGGACAGGTGCTGGTGGACCAGCTTCTGCTGCATGGGGCCGACTGCGCCTACTGTGTGCCGGGCGAAAGCTATCTCGAGGTGCTGGACGCGCTGCATGACGTGCGCGACCGCTTCACCCTCTACAATGCGCGGCACGAAGCCGGTGCGGCGGACATGGCCGAGGCCTACGGCAAGCTCACCGGGCGGCCCGGCATCTGCATGGTCACCCGCGGCCCCGGAGCATGCCAGGCCGCCGTGGGCGTCCATATCGCGTATCAGGACTCGACGCCGATGATCCTGCTGGTGGGGCAGGTCGGTCGTGGCACCATGGACCGCGAAAGCTTCCAGGAGATCGACTACCGCCAGATGTTCGGCCCCGTCGCCAAGTGGGCCGCGCAGATCGACGACGCGGCGCGCGTGCCCGAATACATGGCGCGCGCCTTTCGCGTCGCAACGTCCGGGCGGCCGGGTCCGGTGGTGCTGGCCCTGCCCGAGGACATGCTGACGGATGCCGTGGAGGTGGCCGACGCGCAACCCTATGCGCCCACACAGGCCGCACTGTCCGAAGCGCAGGCGGATGCCGTGATCGCAGCGCTCGAAGGGGCCGAGCGTCCGCTGATCCTTGCAGGCGGCCCCGGCTGGACCGACGAAGGCGCCGAGGCCCTGCGTCACTTCGCCGAAGCCAACGACCTGCCTATCGCGACATCCTTCCGCCGTCAGGACGTGATCGACAATCGCTCGGACGTCTACGTGGGCGATTTCGGCACCGGCGTTGCCCCGAGCCTCGTCAAGCGCCTCGCCGAGGTCGATACGCTGCTGGTCATCGGCGCCCGGCTGGGCGAGATCACCACCAAGACCTACGCCACGCTGTCGGTCCCGACCCCCGCGCAGCGCGTGATCCACATTCACTGCGATCCCGACGAGATCGGGCGGGTCTACAGCCCCCATCTGGGCATTGCGTCCGGTGCCACCGAGGCCGCTCTGGCGCTTGCCGAGCGCAAGGTCGCGACCGGCGCCTCTTCCGATTGGCGGCGGACGCTGCGCGACGAGTATCTCGCCGACAGCGAGCCGCCGCCGCACGACTACCCGCTCGACATGGGGCAGGCGATGGCGGACGTGCGGGACCTTCTGCCCGAGGATTGCGTCGTCACGCTCGACGCGGGCAACCACACCGGCTGGGCGCAACGCTTCCTTCGCTTCGGGCGGCCGGGGCGGCAGATCGGTTCGACCTGCGGGTCCATGGGCTATGCCGTTCCCGCCGCGGTCGCGGCCTCGCTGCAGAACCCTGAGCGGCAGGCGATCGCCTTCGTCGGCGACGGCGGCTTCCAGATGAGCGGCGCCGAGCTGTCCACAGCGGTCCAGCATGGCGGGCGGCCGATCGTCCTGCTGTTCAATAACCGGACATATGGCACGATCCGCATGCACCAGGAGCGGGATCACCCGCGCCGCGTCTCGGGAACCGACATCGTGAACCCGGATTTCGGCCTGCTCGCGCAGGGCTACGGAGCGGCTTACGCTCAGGTGACCGAGACCGCCCAATTCCGCCCCGCGCTCGAGGCCGCTTTCGCACATGACGGGCCGACATTGATCGAACTGGTGACCGACCCCGAGCGCATTTCCACGCGCACGACCGTCGCCAAGTTGCGCGGAGAGGGCTGAGCCATGAAGACACGCAAACTGGGCGCACAGGGGCCGAAGGTTTCGGCCGTCGGTCTGGGCGCCATGAACATCTCGGGCTTCTACGGGCCCGCCACGCAGGACGAGGCCTTCGCGCTTTTCGACAGGGCCCGAGAGCTTGGGGTCGACCATCTCGATACCTCCAACGTCTACGGGAAGGGGCATTCCGAAGAGACGATCGGGCGCTATTTCAAGGACAGGGGGGCCGTGTTCCGCCTCGCCACCAAGGCGGGCATCTGCACGGATCCCGACACCGGCGCGCGCTATTTCGACAACAGCGCCGAACATCTCACCGCCTCGCTCGACGCCAGCCTCGCGCGCCTCGGCGTGGAGTGTGTCGACCTTTTCTACGTCCATAGGCGGGAGGCCGACCGCCCCATCGAAGAGGTGACGGAGACGCTTGCCGGCCTCGTGCGCGCCGGCAAGACCCGTGCTTTCGGGTATTCCGAGATCGCGCCCGCCTCGCTCAGGCGCGCCGCTGCGATCCACCCGGTTGCCGCGGTGCAGTCCGAATACTCCCTTGCCACCCGCGCACCCGATCTGGGCCTCGTCCAGACCTGTGCGGCACTGGGTACGGCGCTGGTGGCCTTCAGCCCGGTGGGTCGGGGCCTCTTGACCGACACGCCGCCCGACCAGGCGCGGGCCGACGCGTCGGCGTTCCTCAAGGTCAACCCGCGCTTCGTGGCGCCGAACCTTGCAGCCAACCTGACGGCGACCGACCGGCTTCGTGAGCTCGCAGCCGAGATGGGCCTGCCTGCCGCCTCGCTTGCGATCGCATGGCTTCTCGCGCAGGGCGACCATGTCCTGCCGATCCCCGGCACGCGCAACCCGGACCACCTGGCCGAGGCCGTGCGCGGTGCCGAACTCGACCTCGACGCCGAGGATCTTGCCCGGATCGAGGACGCGCTGCCCGTGGGGTGGGCGCATGGCGACCGCTACAATCAGGCGCAATGGATCGGGCCGGAAAGCTTCAGCTGAGGCGCTTCGGAGTGCCGCCGCGGGACTACTTCTCGCCCGGACCTGCCATGCAGAAGCTGGTCCCGCTTCAGCCTTGGACGGGAGCCGCTGCATTGGGGGTGATGCGCGCTCCTTCCTGGTCGAACAGATGAAGCTTCTCGCGATCGAAGATCAGGCCGCAGCGTTCGCCGGAGCGCAGGTCGACGTTGCCATGCGCCCGGACCAGCAGAGGCCCCAGATGCGCGGCCTCGGTGTAGATGTTGGTGTCCGAGCCCAGCCGCTCGATCACCTGCGCCTCGACGGTGATGTCGCCTTGCCCGGCCGGAACGATGCGCAAGTGCTCGGGTCGCATGCCGAGATGTCGGGCGCCGCCGGTGCCGGCGATCCGGGCGCCGCTGTCCAGCTTCAAGCCGCCCTCGGGCGGCAGTTCGAGCACGTTCATCGTCGGAGAGCCGATGAACTGCGCCACGAAGCGGTTCGCGGGCGCCTCGTAGAGCTCCAGCGGCGTGCCGATCTGCTGGATTTCCCCGGCGTTCAGAACGACGATCCGGTCGGCGAGGGTCATCGCCTCTACCTGGTCATGGGTAACGTAGACCATGGTCGTGCCCAGCCGCTGGTGCAGCCGCGCGATCTCGAGCCGCATCTCCACCCGCAGGGCCGCGTCGAGGTTCGATAGCGGTTCGTCGAAGAGGAAGGCCTTGGGATCGCGCACGATGGCCCGCCCCATGGCGACCCGTTGCCGCTGTCCGCCCGACAGCGCCTTGGGAAAGCGGTCGAGGTAGGGCTCCAGTCCCAGCGTCCGGGCGGCCCTGGTCACCGGGCCCTTGCGCTCGGCGGCCGGTTTGCGGCGGATCTCCATGGAGAAGCCCATGTTCCGATCGACGGCCATGTGCGGGTAGAGCGCGTAGGATTGGAACACCATGGCGATGTCGCGGTCCCGCGGCGGCACGTCGTTCATCTGCTTGCCGCCGATCAGGAAGTCGCCGCCGCTGATCGGCTCCAGTCCGGCGATCATGCGCAGCAACGTCGATTTCCCGCAGCCCGACGGCCCGACCAGCACGACGAATTCGCCGTCCTCGATCTTCAGGTCGATGTCGTGCAGCACGTCGATGCGGCCGTAGCTCTTGCGGACGTCGCGCAGTTCCAGTTCGGCCATGGCTTATCCTTTCACGGCGCCAGAGGTGAGCCCCTGGACCAGGTATCTCTGGATGAAGAGGAAGAAGAGGCAGGACGGGATCAGCGCCAGCACGCCGGCCGCCATCATCTGTCCCCAATCGACCGAGAACTTGCTCACGAAGGTCAGAAGCCCGACCGGAAAGGTCATGGCGTCGGTCTTGCTGACCAGCATCAGCGCGAACAACAGCTCGGACCATGCCGCGGTGAAGACGAAGCCCAGCGTCGCCGCGAGGCCCGGCAGCGTCAGCGGCAGGATCACCTTGCGCAGCGCCTGGAAGCGGGTGCATCCGTCCATCATCGCGGCCTCCTCGAGGTCCTTCGGGATGCCGTCGAAGAAGCTCTGCATGAGGAAGGTCGCGAAGGGGATGTTGAAGGCGGTGTAGACGATGATCAGGCTCCAGAGCGAATTCAGCAGCCCGACCGCGGCAACGATCTTGTAGATCGGCGCGATGATCATCAGCAGCGGGAACATCTGGGTCAGCAGCATCAGCGCCACGACCCAGCGCTTTCCGCGGAACACGAAGCGCGAGAAGGCATAGCCCGCCGCCGCCGCGATCAGGGAGGTGGCCGCCGCCGTGCTCAGCGACACGATCACCGAGTTGCGGAAGTAGTCCAGGAAGTCCGAGGCGAAGATGACCGACCGGAAGTTCTCCAGCGTCAGCGCCGACGGCCAGAGCGCGGTGCCGTCCGTATAGATCAGCGCGTCTGGCGTCAGCGCGATCTTGAACAGCCAGTAGAGCGGGAACAGCGCGAAGGCGACGTAGAAGGCCACCGCGAGATACTTGCCGACGACGAGGGCGGGGTGAGGGCGAGAGATCGAAGCCATCAGAACCTCACCAGCTTCGAGCGGACGAAGAGCAGGATCGCCGCGTAGGCCATCAGCACCGCCAGAAGCGCGACGGCGATGGCCGAGGCATAGCCGAAGTCGAGGCGGCGGAAGGCGGTCGTGAAGATGTACGAGGACAGGATCTGCGTGGAATTGGCCGGCCCGCCGCCGGTCATCACGTAGATCAGGTCGGCGAAATTGGCGATCCAGATCGCCCGCAGCATCACCGTGATCGCAATCATCGGCCCGAGGAAGGGCAGGGTGATCTTTGTGAAGCTCTGCCAGCGCGACGCCCCGTCGATCTCGGCGGCCTCGTAGAGCTCACCTGGAATCGATTGCAGCGCGGCCAGCAGCGTGATCGCGAAGAAGGGCACGCCGTACCAGACATTGGCGAGGATCGGGCCCCACATCGCCGTGTCGGGGTTGCTGAGGATGTTGTAGGGCTCGTCCAGCAGGCCCATGGCAGCCCACCAGTGGGGCAGGGGGCCGATGACCGGGTTCAGAAGCCAGGACCATGTCAGCGCGATGAGGAAGGTCGGCACCGCCCAGGGCAGGAAGACCAGCGCCTGCACCACGCGCTTGCCGTGGAAGGGCTGCGAAAGCAGCAGCGCGAGCCCGAGACCCAGCAGGAATTGAAGGCTGACCGAGCCGAAGGTCCACCAGAAGGTGTTGACCGTCGCCACCCAGAACTTGGGATCATCGCCAAGGGCAGCGAAATTCTCGAGCCCGACGAAGCCCGTGTCGAACGGGTTGAGCAGGTTGATCGACTGGACCGAGTACGAGATGCCGATGGCCAGCGGCACCAGCATGACGATGCAGATCAGCAGCATCGCCGGCGACAGGTAGAGCCAGGGCTCCACCGCGTATCGCAGGTAGGCCCGGCCGAAGCGTGTCCGGGGCATCCCGGGCACGCTCTTGGGTTCGTAGACCTCGGTCACTGGTTCTCTTGCCAGGCCGCGTATTGCTCGGTCAGGAACTCGGCCCACTGGTCGGCCATCTCCTGCGCCGTGATCTCGCCCAGCAACGCCTGCTGCGAGGTCTCGAGCGCGATGGAGTCTGCGAAGTAGCCGAACTGCTCGAGATAGGCGGGCATGGTGATCGGCTCGTAGGCGGGGTCGTTGAGCTCGGTGAACCAGCCCTTGAACTGCTCGGACTGGTAGTAGGGGTCCCGGTCCGCGCCTTCATGGATCGGGATGACGCCCACGCGTTTCGCCCATGTCTCGTTGGACTCAGGCTTGGAAAGATGCGCGATGAGCGACCAAGCCTCGTCCGGATGCTCCGTGGAGTCGAACGCGGCCCAGCCGGCGTAGCCGATGGTCGGGAACGCCTTGCCGTCCGGGCCCTTGGGCATCGGCGCCACGGCGAAGCTGTCTGCATCCATGCGCTCGGACACTGCGATCAGCGCGTCCGGGTCCTGGTCGAGGAAGGCGCAGGTGCCGGAATAGAAGCCGGCCACGATCTCGTTGAAGCCCCACGACACGGAATCCCGCGGCGCAAGGCCATCCTGGTACATGTCGATCAGGAACTGCAGACCCTCGACGGCTTCGGGCGAGTTGATGGTGCTCTGGCCGTTCTCGTCGAAGAACGCGGAGTCGCCGCGCATCGCCGCCGCCATCATCATCCAGGCGTTCAGGCCGCCCGGTCCGCCGCGCAGGCAGTAGCCGGACTTGCCGTCAAGCTCCGACACCGCCGCGGCGGCTTCGCGGAACTCCTCCATCGTCTCGGGCGGGCCGTCGATGCCGGCCTCTTCGAGCAGGTCCTTGTTGTAGAACATGGCCCGCAGGTAGAAGCCGTAGGGGATCTCCTTCAGCGAACCGTCGGAGGTTGCAGAGCCCATGTCGGTCGTGGCCTGGGTCAGCGTGTCCGCATGCTCCCACCCCTCCACGTGCGGCGCGAGATCCATCAGCCGCTGCCCGTAGAGCGCCAGCCAGCGGTCGGGCATCTCGACCACGTCGGGGATGTCACCGCCCGCGACCATGGTGGCGAACTTCTCGAAGGCCTGGCCCCAGGGAAGCGAGACGATCTCGACGGTGTTGCCGGTTTCCTCCTCCCAGGCGGAGGTAAGGCTTTCCAGCGTTTCGGTGCGCTCGGGGCTGGTGATGACCTCGACGAGGGTGAGGTCCGCGGCTTGTGTGCCGCCTGCCGCTAGCAGGGCGAGCGCCGTGGCGCAGGTCAATCGTTTCATCGTGTTGTCTCCCTGTTGGTTGATCTTGTCGGTCGGACGGCCCTCTTGATTGGGGCCTTATGCAGTTGCCGTGTCGAGCGCGCGCTCGATGTCGCGCCAGAGGTCTTCCACGTCCTCGAGCCCCAGCGAGAGCCGTACGAGCCGCTCGGGCACGCCGAAATGCTGGGCGGAGTTCTTCGGCCCCGCCTGCTTCAGGGTGATCGCGGCGGGAACCACGAGGCTTTCGAAGCCACCCCAGCTGACCCCGAGGCGGAAATGTTTCAGCGCATCCGCGAAGCGCGGGATGTCCACGGCATCGGTGAACTCGACCGACATGAGCCCCGAGCGTCCAGTCAGGCCGGGGACGCTGTTCGGCCCGGGCGAGCGGACCTTCGCAACCTCAGATCGGGACGACAGGCGGTCGACGAAGATGTCGGCGGTGCGCTGATGCTCGCGCATCCGCGCGGGCAGGGTGCGCAGGCCGCGCACCAGCAGCCAGGCCTCGAACGGGGCGAGCTTGGCCCCGAAGAGCGGCAGCGTCAGGCCGCGCAGCTTCGCGATGATCTCGTCGGACGAGATCACGACCCCGGCGACGGTGTCGGAATGGCCCGAGATGTATTTCGAGGCCGAGTGCAGGACCACGTCGATGCCCTGTTCCAGCGGCCGCTGGAAGACCGGGGTCGCCCAGCTGTTGTCGATCACCGTCAACACGCCGTGGCGCCGCGCATGTTCGGCCGTCGCTCCCAGGTCGGTCACCTCCATCATCGAAGAGTTCGGGCTTTCGAGATAGGCGAGCGTCACCCCATCCAGCAGTTCGGGGTTTTCGGCGAAGGCGCGGGGGGCGTGATAGGTGATCTCCACGCCCCAGGGGCGCAGCACCTGCTCGAACAGGCGGAAGGCGTCGGGATAGACGTGCTCCACGCAGGCGACGCGGTCGCCGGGCTTGAGCAGCGCGAACAGCGTCGACGAGATGGCGCCCATGCCGGACGCGAAGCCCACGGCCGCCGCACCCCCCTCGAGCCGCGCCATCGCCGTCTCGAACGCCGCCACGGTCGGGTTCTGGACGCGGGTGTAGAGCGCCCGGTCGCTGTGGCCGGCCATGCGCGCCTCGAACGAGGCGAAGTCGTCGAAGGTGAAGAGCGAGGTCTGGAACAGCGGCGGCGTGACCGATCCCTCCGGTCCGCCATGGGGCTGGGACAGCCAGGTCTCCATGGCCAGCGCCTCGTCGCTCTGCGTCATCTGCTCTTGTCCTTCATGATCTGTCTTGCGGCGATCTCGGTTTCCTCGAGGATCTCCTGCATCAGTCCCGCGGCCACGGCGTCGCGCCCCTCGACCACCGCCTCGGCCAGCGGCCTGTGGCGCGGCACCGTCGCGTGGCCCAGCTGCGGCTCGCCGAAGGGCGCCTCGTAGACCTCGGCGAAGGCGCGCTGCAGCTGGGTGATGATCTGGCCAAACAGCGGGTTGCCGCTGGCCTCGTGGATCGCGGCGTGGAAGCGGTGATCGGCCGCGCGCCAGTCGTCGCCGCTGTCGTAGGCCTGCATCAGGTCGAGCATCCGGCCGGTGATCGCGTGCCGGTCGCGTTCCGTGGCGTTGCGCGCGGCGAGCCGGACCGCCTCGATCTCGAGCGGGCGGCGCACGGCAAGGGTGCGCAGCAGGCTCTCGGCCTCGAGGCTGACCGAAAGCGGCAGCTGCATCGAGCGTCCCGAGATCTCGGCGGCCAGCACGGTGCCCGCACCCTTGTTGCGGCTCACGATCCCCATGTCCTGCCACGATCGCAGCGCCTCACGCACGGTCGAGCGGCCGACCCCCAGTGTCCGGGCCAGCTCCATCTCGGGGGGAAGCCGATCGCCGATGCCGAGCTGCCGCGCCTCGATCATCCCCAAGAGCGCATCCAGCACATCGCGTTGTTTGGTCGTGACATGAGGCGAGGCGAGCTGGTTCATGCAGTCGAGGCTGCGGCGGATTGTCGGACATAGTCAAGGGTTATGTCGGACATAGCGGACAAGGCTGCCGCCATGCATCTGGCGACAGTGCCGCAGCCAGAGGTCGAGCCCGTTTCAACAGAGTCGGGCGAGGAACGTCAGCGTTCGCTGAGCCGCTTCTCGATGGCAGCAAGTCGGGTCAGGATCTCGTCGCGATAGGCGTCCGTGGCCGCCACGCTTTCTTCCTCGTGTGCCGATTGCATCGAGTTCACGATCAGGCCGACGATCAGGTTCGTCACCGCGAAGGTCGTGATCAGGATGAAAGGCACGAAGAAGGCCCAGGCGGCCGGATATGTTTCCATCACCGGGCGAACGATGCCCATGGACCAGCTTTCCAGGGTCATGATCTGAAACAGGGTATAGGCAGAGCTGCCGAGGTCGCCGAACCATTCGTGGAATGCGTCCCCGAACAGCTTCGTCGCGATCACGGCGCCGATGTAGAAGATCAGGGACAACAACAGGAAGACGCTGGCCATGCCGGGAAGCGCAGTCAGGAAGCCTTCGACCACGCGCCTCAGACTTGGCGCCACCGAGACGACCCGCAGGACTCGCAGGATGCGCAGCGCGCGCAAGACCGACAGCCCGTCCGTGGTGGGTGCCAGGGCAATCGCCACCACCGCCAAGTCGAAGAGGTTCCACCCGCTGCGGAAGAACCTTGGCCCCAGGGCGTAGAGCTTCGTCGCCAGCTCGAGCACGAAAACGGCCAGACAGATCCGGTCGATGGCCAGAATGAGACCGCCAACCTCGGCCATGACGGCATCGGAAGTCTCCAGGCCAAGCGTCACCGCGTTCACAAGGATGATGCCGGTGATCGTATGGCGCGTGATGCTACGGTCTAGGAAGGCGGCAAGGCGGTCGCGGTGGGTCATGGGGCTCTCGAGAAAGCGGCTCGGCATTTGACGACGATGGCGCGCGCCGTCAACCGGACGCCTTGCCACGCTCACAATACTTGACCGTTTTAATATGAAACCGTATGAGGAGTGACAGCTGCGCCAATCCATGGCGCGATCGAGATGATGTCACTTCGCGCGGGGCCCACACCCATCCTTCGGGCGCGCGTGCTCACACTGAAAGCGACCTGATATGCCCACAACACGCCTCTCCTCTCCTCTGCTGACCGCCGCAGTGCTGGCTGGTCTCGGTACTCCCGTCGTTGCGCAGGACCTCGTCCTCTATTCGGGACGCGGTGAATCCCTCGTGGCGCCGCTTATCGAAATGTTCGAGGAACAGTCGGGTGCCGATGTCGAAGTGCGTTATGGTGGCACTGCCGAACTCGCCGTCCTGCTTCAGGAAGAGGGCGAGGCCAGTCCCGCCGACGTGTTCTGGGCGCAGGATCCCGGTGCGTTGGGTGCCGTCGGCGACATGTTCGCGCCTCTCCCCGAAGACATCCTGAACCGCGTGCCGGAGGGACTGCGCGACGACCAGGGCCGCTGGGTCGCCGCCTCGGGCCGCGCCCGCCTCTTCGTCTATTCGCCCGATCGGGTGAGCGACGACGAGATGCCGGCCTCGATCACCGACCTGACGGGGGACGCCTATGCGGGCCGCGTCGGCTGGGCGCCCACCAACGGTTCGTTCCAGGCCCACCTGACGGCCATTCGCGAAGAGCTCGGAGAGGACGAGACCCGCGCCTGGCTCGACGGAATGGTCGAGAACGACACGCAGGCCTACTCGAACAACTCGTCGCAGGTCCAGGCGATCGCCGACGGAGAGATCGACTTCGGCCTCGTCAACCACTACTACCTGCTGCGCAGCAAGGAAGCCGACCCGAACTTCCCGGTCGACCAGGCGCTTTTCGAAGATGGCGACATCGGCAACCTGCTCATGGCCGCGGGTGTCGGGGTGCTGCAATCCTCTGACGATCAGGAGCTCGCACAGCAATTCGTGTCCTTCCTGCTTTCGGACGAGGCGCAGGCCTACTTCTCGGAAGACAATCATGAATACGCGGTGGTCGAGGGCGCGGGCAGCGGCAATCAGGAACCGAGCTTCGAAGAGGTGCGCGAGGCCGCGCCGGACGTCGACCTCAACACGCTCGACGATCTCGAAGGCACGCTGAACCTGCTCCGAGACGCCGGACTGCTTTGACAGCGCAGATCAAGGGCGGCCGCAGGCGCGCGCCGCCCGCCATCCTCACCGCACCTGCCATCCTGGTGGGTGCGGCGATGATAATCCCCGTATTCTACCTGCTTCTGCGTGCGACCGAGGGCGACCCCGCCACGGTCGTTTCTCTCGTTGTGAGGGGGCGGACGGCGGAGTTGATGGCCAACACTGCCGCACTCGTCGCGGGGGTACTGGCGCTGACCACGCTGATCGCGGGTCCGCTGGCGTGGCTGACGACCCGCACCGCGCTCGCGGGCCGCGGGCTGGCGACTCTGCTCGTCACGCTCCCCCTGGCGGTCCCCGGCTACGTCATGGCGTATTCGCTGATCGGCATGTCGGGCCATTACGGATTCATGAACCAGGTATTCGGTTGGAGCCTGCCGCGCCCGGAGGGCTGGCTGGGAGCGACCCTGGCACTTGGCCTTTACACCTTTCCATACGTATTCCTGAACCTGCGCGTCGCTCTTTCCACCCTCGACCCGAGCCTGGAGGAAAGCGCTCGCGCCCTCGGCTGCACCCCCCGCCAGGTCTTCACCCGCGTGACGCTGCCCCATCTCCGGCCGTCGCTGTTCGCCTCGTGGCTCGTCGTCGGCCTCTACACGATCGGGGATTTCGGGGCGGTCGCGCTCATGCGCTACGAGGTCTTCTCATACGCGCTCTACACCCAGTACGTCGCCGCCTACGACAGGATCTACGCCGCCTGGATCGCCCTGATCCTCGTGGCAATCGCGGTTTCGGTCATCTGGTGGGAAGGCCGGCTGCGCGAGGGCACCCACTATGCGCGTACCGGAGTCGGCACAGGCGCCGCGCGGCGCCTGGTGGAACTCGGGCCTGCGGGACAGGTCGCAGCCTGGGGTTTCGTCACGCTGGTGGCGCTGGCGGCCGTCGGCCTGCCCATCGCCGTGCTGGCCTTCTGGCTGAGCGCGGAACCAGTCCTCCCGTCGCTGCCCGTCCTCGGCCGCGCCTTCTGGCAGTCGGTGTCGGTGGCAGTCCCGTCGGCGATACTGGCGGCCATGCTCGCGCTGCCGGTGGCGGTGCTGGCGGTTCGATACCCTTCGCCGCTATCGCGGCTGATCAATCGGCTGGCCTTCGTCGGCTACGCGGTGCCGCCGATCGCTTTCGCCCTGGCCTTCGTGTTCCTGTCGCTGTCGACGGCACGCTTTCTCTACCAGTCGCACATCCTGTTGATCCTTGCCTATTCCCTGGCGTTTCTCGCGCTCGCGCTCGGACCGATCCGGTCGGCCCTCTACCTCGCGCGCCCGAGCCTCGAAGAGGCCGCGCGCTCCCTTGGCTATCGGCCGTTGGGCGTCTTGCGGCATGTCACGTTTCCGTTGATCCGCCGCAGCCTGATCAGCGGCATGGTGCTGGTCTTCGTCATCGCGATGAAAGAGCTGCCGATCGCGTTCCTGCTGGCGCCGACAGGGTTCCGCTCTCTCGCGATCACCATGTTCAGCCGCACCTCCGAAGGGATGCTGGTGGATGCCGCGCCCTACGCCGCGGCCATCATCCTGTTCTCGGGGCTTTTCGTCGGGGTCGTTCTCAGGCAGGAGGGCAGACATGACTGACGATCACCCGGCGACGGCCGCCCGTCCGCTGCTCTCGGTTCACCACCTCGTGCGCCACTTTCCCACGGCCGCGGGCGCCGCAGTCAACGGCGCCTCGTTCGACGTGGCCGAAGGAGAGATCGTGGCCCTTCTTGGCCCCTCCGGCTGCGGCAAGACGACGACGCTCCGCCTGGTCGGCGGGTTCGAGAGGCCGGATAGCGGCACGGTCCTCTTGCGCGGACGCGATATCACCGCGCTTGCGCCCGAGCGGCGTGGCATCGGGTTCGTCTTTCAGGACTACGCCTTGTTTCCGCACCTTTCGGTGGCCGCGAATGTCGGTTTCGGCCTGCGCGGCCGCCCCGCGTCTGAGGTGCGCGCGCGCGTTGCCGAGATGCTCGAGATGGTAGGGCTCGCGAACCTTGCTGACCGGATGCCGCATCAGCTGTCGGGCGGTCAGCAGCAGCGCGTGGCCCTGGCGCGAACGCTGGCGCTCGCTCCGCCGCTGGTGCTGCTCGACGAGCCGTTCTCAAACCTCGACGCGGCGATGCGGCTGGAGACGCGGCAGGAGGTCCGTGCCCTGCTCAAGCGTGCCGGGTCGGCCGCCATCCTCGTCACTCACGACCAGGAGGAGGCGCTGGCCCTGGCGGACCGCGTCGCGGTCATGCAAGCTGGCCAGATCCTGCAGATCGACGCCCCCGCCGCAGTGTACCGGAGCCCCACATCCGAATTCGTGGCCGGTTTCCTCGGGCGCTCCAACATCCTCGAGGGTGAGGCGCGCGGTAACTGGGCCGAGACGCCGCTCGGTCGCGTGGGGATCGATCGCTCGGCCGAAGGGCACGTCCGGCTTGCCGTCCGACCCGAACAAATCTCGCTGAGCGCGGCCGAGGGCGCAGGCGGGAATGGCGTGATCACGGGCCGCGAGTTCCGGGGTCACGACCAGGTTTACTGGGTGCGGACGGCGGATATCGACGTGATGGCCCTGATCGGTCCCAACGACATATACCCGATCGGCACGCGGGTGCGCCTTGCCACGTCCGAGCCGGTCGTATTGCTCGGCAGAGGCTGACCCTTCAGTAGCATCCGAACAGTCACCGCTGATCAGCCAAGTCGCAACGCGGCTGAGACTGGTAACGCGAGCGGCCCCGAGCAGGCCTTCGAGAGCTTTCGAAGCTATGCAGCGTCGCTTTCGGGCAGGGTCGTTCACGCCGCCTCTGCTGCAGCCTCACATTATTTTCGGCGACCACTTGAAGCGCGTCCCGGCATCCCGATTTCTATCGCGCGGACCGGGCCCCTCTGACGATGGCTACCCCCTCGTGATGTCGGACCGCACCGGGCACGCCCGGCGTCGCGATCGCAATTCCGCGCCCGTGACCTCCCGTGCGTGCGGTGCTTAGAGGTCCATATCGTGGAATTCCTTCTTCTGCTCTTTCTGGGCAAGCCGCTCTGGATGTGGCTGGTCTTTCTTGTCCTGGTCATCGGCCTTCTCGCCTTCGACCTGGGCGTCCTGCACCGCGACGATCACGAGATCGGCGTGGCCGAAAGCCTGCGCATGTCGGCGATGTACATCGCGCTTGGCCTGTCCTTCGCGGGGTTCATCTGGTGGCAGATGGATGCCGAGGCGACGGCACAATACCTGACCGCCTTCGTCGTGGAAAAGACCTTGGCGATGGACAATATCTTCGTCATCGCGCTGATCTTCGGGTTCTTCGCGATCCCGCGGGAATACCAGCACCGGGTCCTGTTCTGGGGCATCCTGGGCGTGATCGTCCTGCGTGGGATCATGATCGGGCTGGGCGCGACCATCGTCGACCAGTACCACTGGGTCCTCTACGTCTTCGCGGCCTTCCTGGTCTTCACCGGGATCAAGATGCTCTTCGTCTCGCACGACGCGGAGCCTGACCTCGACGACAACCGGATCCTGAAGTTTCTCAAGCGCCGCATGAATGTGACCGATGGGCTGCGCGGCCAGGCCTTCTTCGTCCGTGAGCCGAACCCGACGACCGGCAGGATCACGCGCTACGCGACCCCGCTCTTCCTTGCCCTCGTCCTGATCGAGATCGCCGATCTGGTCTTCGCGGTGGACTCGGTGCCGGCCGTGTTCACGATCACCACCGATCCCTACCTCGTGTACACGTCGAACATCTTCGCGATCCTCGGGCTTCGCGCGCTCTACTTCGCGCTGGCCGCGATCCTGCACCGCTTCGCCTACCTGAAATACGCGCTGTCGGTCCTGTTGATCTTCATCGGCTCCAAGATCTTCGTGGCCGATCTGATGGGCTGGGAGAAGTTCCCGCCCTCCTGGTCGCTCGGCATCACCTTCGCGATCCTGGGTGCCGGCGTCGCATTCTCGCTCTGGAAGACGGGTGGAGGGGGCGGATCGGCCGCCACCCTGTCGAAAGGCGCGGCGGGATGACGCAATCCGCGGCATCACGAAACTTCCACCCTTCTGGAGACACGACGTGTCCTCACCGAACCTCGAACGCGGCCTCACTGTTCCTCATGGGCCCGAGCCGCTGCCCCAAGCCGCCAACCACCCCCACAGCCCCGCGGCGGCGATAGCCGCGGAACCCTGGGGGTCGCAATCCGCCGAGCCTGCGCACCGCTCCAAGCAGCAGCCCGCCGACGCAGCCTGCACAAGTTGCGGAACTTCCATCCCGGGGTTCGAGACCGAATGCGCCTTCTGCCAGCGGCAGAAGGCGGCGGGATCGGGGTCAGGCGGGACTCTGCTGCACTGGGTGGTTCTGGCGATCACGATGAGCGTACTGTTCGGCGGAGGATATCTCCTGTCCCAGTAGGCGATGCGGCGGCGGGAAGGCCGCCGCCGCCCTCGGGATTCAGGTATCTCCCGGTTTCATCTCCAAGCGCCGGCGTCCTGTGTTCCCATGTCGCCCCACCGGTCATTGCGTCGGGGCTAGCGCACCGCGACAACCTCGATCTCGACAAGCCATGACGGGTTCGCCAGCCCTGCCACTTCGAAGACGGAACGGGTGGGCAGGTTCGGCTGCTCGTCCGTCCCGAAATACTGGGTATAGCTGTCCATGAAGCCGGCAAAATCCATGCCATCCGCGCCCTCGGGCGCGACGAGATAGACCTGCATCTTGATGACGTCGCCCATGTCCAGATCCAGGCTTTCGAGCTTCGATTGGATTGAGGCGAGCGTCGTTTCAGTCTGGGTCGCCGTATCGCCGAAGCGTTCGGCCGAGCCTTCCTCGGCGCTGTCGTCGGCGACCTGCGGGACGGTGCCGCTCAGGTAGACCAGCGTCGCGTCGGCGGGAACCTCGACGGCCTGCAGGATCGGGAAGTCGCTGTTCGGGATCGGGTGGCGCGTGACCTCGGAGGATTGCGCGTGAAGAGCAGGGGCGAAGGCTGCGAAGGCGAGTGCCGTCAGGATGGTGCGCATCAGTGTTCTCCGGTCGTGGCGTCGGGATCCGCGGGACGGGCCGTCTGCACGGCCTCGATCGTGGCGTCGGGCTCGTAATCGTTGCCGAAGCTCGTCTGGATGTATTCGGTCACGGCGACGACCTGCTCGTCGGACATCACCGGCCCCAGTGGGGGCATGTTCCCCTGACCGTTGACGATGATGTAGATGGGGTATGACGCGAATTCGAGGTTCGGGTTACCGGCGAGGGCAGGGTAATTTCCTGCTCCGACCGCGCCCTGACCGTCGGGCATGTGGCAGCCCGCGCAGACGGCGCCATAGACCTCGTGCCCTTCTTCACCCGTTATCGTGTCATCGGCGAAAAGGTCGGTCGGCTGGCGGTCCGCGGCCATGGTCTCGGCGCGGCCGGAATCGTCCTGGGCAAGGGCCGGGAGGGCAAGAAGGATCGCCGCGGCGGTAGTGAGGGACTGTTTCATCTGTCTCATCCGTTCAGAACCTTATCATGAAGCCGCGAGATCGCGTCGAGCGACGACAGGATCGCGCCCTCCTGCCACGCGGGCAGGTCGGACAAATGCTCGCCCGCGCACACGACGCGACGATCGATCGCCACGGCCTGCTCGTAGTCGCGCTCCTTGTTCTGCCAGATGCCCGAGCAACCCAGCGTCCAGGGCACCTTGTGCCACGATACGGTAACGCCCGTCTTGAACTCGTCACGATACTGCGGGTGGATCCGCGCGCCGTATTCCAGCGCGACCTCGATGCGTTCGGCGGGACTCATCGCGTTGAATTCAAAGCTGTTCGCGCCGCGCCAGGTATAGCCCCCCAGAAGCACGGCCGGCCCCGGAGAGAGATACCCGTTGGACGGATAGCTGATCTGGGTGATCGGCAGGTCGGTATAGCTGATCCCGCCATAGATATGCTCGTCCTCTTCCCAGAAGCGGCGGTTGAACTCGAGGCCCCACTTCACCGAGCCGTTGTAGAACATCGTGTCGATGACGGAGGACAACTCGCCCGACAGGTTGTGCTCGATCTGGCCAAGGACCGAGAAGGGGATCGTGCAGACGCACCAGTCCGCGGTCGAGGTGCGCTGGCCGCCATTCGCCGTGTCTTCCCACGTCACGGTCACGCCGGAATCATCCTGCTGGAGCGAGGTGACCTTGGCGTTGTAGGTTATGAGATCGCCGACCTCGCGCGCGAACCCTTCGGCGATCGCGTCCATGCCGCCCACCGGCTGGAACATGGTCATCTGGTGGTTCAGCGTCTCGTGCGTCGCGAGCCACGTCCACAACTTTGAATCCAGGATCGTGGACAGGTCTATCGGGGTGGACGGAATCGCCTGGGCGGTCATGCCGCCACCGGGGCCCTTCTCGTATCCGCGATAGTAGCTGGTATCGAGGCTTTCGACATATCCGTAGTTATCGTTCAGCACGCCGACGGTCTTCAGACTTTCGAGCAAGGCCTCCTTGTCGTCGGCGCTGATCATGTCGTCGAGCTTGCCTTGATCGACCGCCTTGGCCAGCAGTTCCGAGGTATGGCCTCGATGGTCGGTCGCGATCTCCTTGAGACGCTGCGGCTTGCCGCCGAAGGCATCCGAGCGATGCAGGTAGCTGTTGTAGTTCTTCTGCATGAACGGTTCGAGCTGGACCCCGAGGCGCCGGCAGTAATCCAGCACCGCATGGTGGTGATGCGGGATGCGCCATGGCCCGGGGTTGAGGTAGTTGCCCTCGGCGAAGTCCACTGTCTGGGTGTCGCCGCCAAGCTCGGTATAGGTATCGCCCGACCTGAGGGTCCAGCACCGCCCGCCAGCCTTCTCGCGGAACTCGAGGACTTCGACCTCGTACCCCGCCGCGCGCAGCTCGAGTGCCGCCGTCAGGCCCGCAAGCCCAGCGCCGAGAACGAGGACCTTCGCCCCCTGCGGATCCCCGTCGAGCTGGATCGGCCCCGAATAGGTCGACCCCTGCGCATGCCCCATGGCGGTCATGGCGTGGTACATCGCAGTGCTGCCGGCCGCGGTGCCGATCAACTGCAACAAGTGTCTGCGTGAAATTCCTGTCATTCTTGAACCTCGAAGAAATGCGCTGTGACAGCTGTTTGCGAAGAGGCGGCGCCAGAGGAAAGACGAAGTCGGCAAAGGTGGCGCCGTGACGGCAGATCTGCCCAAACATTGAACGCCTCAAAGTTGTTCGCGTCAACTATGTGGCGAAAGCCGGCCCGAGGACGAAGCGCCGAACGACGCCTCAACTCGGTGGCGAAACGCGAAGGGTCGGCTGGTTGCTGCCGCGCGACGGTCATGCCGCTCGCGCCGGGGGCTTTCGCGCGGAAGGCGGCGCTCGGGCCAGAGTCGGGGGCGCCGTACAACCGAAGCTTGCTTCCGACGGGTTCGGCGGAATAGCGTGACGTATTGGAGTCCACCTGCGGACATTCCGCCTTGGGCACCGGCGCGAGGGAGGAAGCTCAATGCCAACACTAACCGTCAACGGAACGACCCACGAGGTGGATGCGGAGCCCGATACCCCGCTTCTGTGGGTCCTGCGCGAGCAGCTCGGCTTGACCGGCACGAAGTACGGTTGCGGGATCGCCGCGTGTGGTGCGTGCACCGTCCAGATCGAGGGACAGCCTGCGCGGTCCTGTCAAATCCAGCTCCAGGACATAGCCGAAGGTGAAGAGATCACCACGATCGAGGGCCTGTCACCCGACCGATCGCACCCGATCCAGCAGGCCTGGATCGAGCTCGACGTGCCCCAGTGCGGCTATTGCCAATCGGGTCAGATCATGGCGGCGGCTGCACTTCTGCGGGATATTCCCGAACCGACCGACGAGGACATCCGCAGCAGCATGGGCAATCTCTGCCGCTGTGGGACCTACAACCGGATCCGCGCGGGTATCAAGCGCGCCTCCGAACTGACGTGAGGGGGGAGCCATCATGACCGAACAATTCACACTGTCCCGCCGGGGCTTTCTTGCCTCTGCGGCCGCGACCACCGGGGGCCTCGCAATCGGCTTTCCGCTTGGCGCGGGTGCACAGCAGCTTGCCGGGCTGGCCGAGCCAGAGATGAACGCCTGGGTCGTTGTCCAGCCGGACAACACCGTCATCGTCCGCGTGGCGAAGATCGAGATGGGGCAGGGCACGCTCACCGGTCTCGTGCAACTCGTGGCCGAGGAACTCGACGCCGACTGGGAGACCGTCAGCTGGTCCTATCCATCGCCAGGCGAGAACGTCGCGCGTGAAAGGGTCTGGGGGTCCTTCGGGACGTTCGGCAGCCAGGGTATCCGCACCAGCCAGGAAATGGTCCGGCAGGGCGGCGCAGCGGCACGCGCGATGCTCATGCAGGCTGCTGCGAACCGCTGGAATGTCGACGTCGCCGAGCTTTCCGTCGAGCGCGGGGTGATCACCGGCCCCGGCGGCGAAACGCTGACCTATGGCGACGTCGCCGAAGATGCGGCGAAGCTCGATGTGCCAGAGAGCGTGACGCTGAAGGACCCGTCCGAGTGGACGATCGCGGGCCAGTCGCTCCTTCGCCTGGACACGGCCGGGAAGACGGACGGCAGCCTCGTCTACTCCATCGACTTCGCGGTCGACGGCATGGTGAACGCGGCGATCCGCCAGACGCCGGTTCAGGGCGGCACGGTCGCGAGTTTCGACGCGTCGACCGTCGAAGACATGCCCGGGGTCATGCGCGTAATTCAGGTGGACGAGTCGACCGTTGCCGTGGTCGCCGATACCTGGTGGCGGGCAAACAAGGCGGTCGAGGCGCTCGAGATCGAGTGGGACCTGCCGGAAGAGGCTGCGTCGTTCGGGACAGAAGAGCTCGAGGCGATGCTGAACGATGGCCTCGATGCCGACGAGACGTTCGTCGGGAACGAGACGGGCGACGCCGCGCAGGCCCTCCAGGATGCCGCTCAGGTGGTCGAGGCGACCTATTCCTACCCATGGCAGCACCACGTCACCATGGAGCCGATGAACGCGATGGCGCTCGTCACGGATGACAGCTGCACGGTCTGGACCTCTACCCAGAACGCGGAATCCGACCTGGCTGCGGCGTCCGAGGCATCAGGACTCGAGATCGCGCAATGCGATATCCACCGGATGCATCTGGGCGGCGGCTTCGGGCGCCGGGGCGCGTCCTCGACCGACTACACGACCCTCGCGGTCAAGATCGCGATGGAGATGAAGGGCACGCCCGTGAAGGTCATCTGGTCTCGTGAAGAGGACATGACCCACGGCACCTACCATCCGGTGACCAAGGCCAGGCTCCGGGGGGGACTCGACGCCGAGGGCAACCTGACCGGCATGCACATGCGGATCTCGGGGCAGTCGATCTTCGCGGGCCTGATGCCATACGCGCTGGAGGACGGGATGGATCCTCTGGTGTTCCAGGGGCTTCAGCCCGAGGGCGAGGAAGGGCGGTTGGGCTATACCGTCCCGAACCTGCTGATCGACCACGCCATGCGCAACCCGCCCCTGCGGCCCGGCTTCTGGCGCGGGGTGAACAACAACCAGAACTCGTTCTACCTCGAAAGCTTCATCGACGAGCTGGCCCTTGCCGCGGATCGCGACCCGCTCGAATTCCGGCGCTCGATGATGCAGGACCATCCCAAGCATCTCGCCGTGCTGAACAAGGTGGCCGAGGGGATCGGCTGGGAGGAAGGCCCGCCCGAGGGTCGCGCCTACGGGCTTTGTCAGCACATGGGCTACGGCTCGTATGTCGCTGCCGCGGCCGAGGTTTCGGTCGAGAATGACGCGGTGAAGATCCACCGGATCGTCGCGGCGACCGATCCGGGCCACATCGTCAACCCGCAGCAGGTCGAGGCGCAGATCGAGGGGTCCTTCGCGATGGGTCTCTCGGCCTCGATGCTCAGCGAGATCACCGTGGAAGACGGGCGGGTGCAGGAGCAGAATTTCGACACCTATCCCATCATGACCATGTGGGAGATGCCCGACGTCCAGATGCACCTCGTGCCCTCCGGCGGGTTCTGGGGCGGCGTCGGCGAGCCCACGATCTTCGTGGCGACGCCTGCGGTGTTGAACGCGGTTGCCCGGCTCACCGGGAAGCGAGTGCGAGAGCTTCCGCTCTATCGCAGCGGGCTGCGCCTCGCGTGACGCTCTTCGGGGCGGCGCCCGCCGCCCCGACCAAACTCGAGGCTCGGAGATCCGCAATGCGCGCCTGTTTCGCTGCCGCCCTTCTGTGTGTCGCCGGAAGCGTGTCGGCTCAGGACCG
Source organism: Palleronia marisminoris (assembly GCF_900172315.1). GTDB lineage: Bacteria > Pseudomonadota > Alphaproteobacteria > Rhodobacterales > Rhodobacteraceae > Palleronia > Palleronia marisminoris. The sequence continues at coordinate 405,706 of NZ_FWFV01000002.1, read as the reverse complement.
GACCGATCCCCGGACGGCTCCGCCCGGGGCGCTCGCCTGTTCCGGCTGCCATGGGGCCGGGTCGGACATTCCCTTGCGCGGTTTGTCCACGGACGAGATCGAAAGCGCGATGCTTGAATTCCGGGACGGCTCGCGGGACGCGACGGTGATGGGGCGGCTGGCAGCAGGGTTCGACACCTCTGAGATTGCGCTGATCGCAGCGTGGATTGCCGCGGAAGGAGGCGACGAATGACCACCGACAGACGCACGCTCCTGAAGGGCCTCGGCGCGACGGCGGCGTTGACACTGCCACATCCCGTGTCGGCGCAGAGCCGGGGGCGAGTTGTCGTCGTTGGCGGCGGTTTCGGTGGGGCGACCGCCGCGCGCTTTCTCGCCCGGATCGGCCACGATGTGACGCTTGTCGAGCGGGACCCGGCCTATGTGACCTGTCCCTTCAGCAATGCGGTCATCGGGGGCTTTTATTCGATGCCCGAGATCACGTTCGACTATGCAGCCCTGGAGGCCGAGGGCGTGCGCCTGGTCACGGGCGCGGCGACCGAGGTCGGCGACGGGGCCGTGACGCTTGACTCCGGCGAGGTGCTTCCCTTCGACCGGCTGCTGCTCTCGCCCGGGGTGGAGATGCGCTTCGACGCGCTGCCGGGCTATACCGAGGCCGCCGCGCAGAAGATGCCGCACGCGTGGAAGGCCGGCCCTCAAACGGCGCTCCTGCAGGCCCAACTGGCGGACATGGAGGACGGCGGACTCGTGGTGATCGCGCCGCCCGCCAATCCCTATCGCTGTCCCCCGGGCCCCTACGAGCGGGCGTCGCTGATCGCGCACTACCTATCCGCCCGAAAGCCGGCATCGAAGATCCTCATTCTCGACGCGAAGGAGGCGTTCTCGAAGCAACCGCTGTTCGAGGAAGCCTGGTCGACCCTCTATCCCGGCATGATCGACTGGATCCCCCCGTCCATGGGCGGCCGGGTGGCAGAGGTCGACCCGACCACCATGACCGTCGTCACCGACTTCGATCGCTACGAGGCGGCCGTCGCAAACATCATCCCGCCGCAACAAGCCGCGACCATCGCGCGAGCGGCCGGCGTCACCGACGAGACGGGATGGTGCCCCGTCTCGGGCGTCACGTTCGAAAGCGATCTCGTGGCAGGCATCCATGTCATCGGTGACGCGTGCTTCGCGGGCGTGATGCCGAAATCGGCCTTCTCCGCGAACGCCCAGGCAAAGGTCGCTGCCGTGGCGATTGACGCGCTGCTCCGAGGGGAGGCCCCGAACTCACCGAAATTGCTCAACACCTGCTACAGCCTTGCTGCGCCCGACTACGCCTTCACGGTGGCGGGAGTTTATGGCGAGGCCGACGGAAAGCTCTTCGAGGTCGAAGGGGCGGGAGGTCTGAGCCCACTTGGAGCGCCGGCTGCGGTCAGGTCGGCGGAAGCGGAATATGCACGGTCATGGTATGCAACGATCACGACGGAAGCTTTCGCTTAGCATCATGCTGGGTTTATGCGCGGCCGGGGCGCCGGCGCAGACTCTGCCGGAGCCACTGACCGAGCAGGCAGGCGATCCGGTGGAGGGGCGGGCCATCGTCACCACGCGCGAGCGGGGGCTCTGCATCCTCTGCCACACGGGACCGTTTCCGGAGGTGGATTTCATGGGCGATCTGGCCCCCGATCTGACCGGCGTCGGCGGACGGTTGTCGGTGCCCGAGCTTCGGCAGCGGATCGTCGACAGCCGCGTCGCGAACCCCGCCACGATCATGCCGCCCTACCACTCCACATCCGGCCTGAGCCGAGTGGGCGAGCCGTGGCAGGGCGCTACCATTCTTTCCGCGCAAGAGGTCGAGGATGTCGTCGCCTTCCTTGCCGCGCTGACGGAGGAGCCGAGATGACGCCGACACGCCGGCAGGCCATCGTGATGAGCCTCGCCCTTCCACTCGTGCTGCGGGTCCGGCCCGCGCTCGCCACGCCCGAAGAGATGCAGGCCGAGATCGACAGGTTCACGGGCGGTGCCGCAATCGTCGAGGCGGGCGTGGAGCTCAAGATCCCGGCCCTCGTGGAGAATGGGAACTCGGTTCCCGTCTCGGTATCTGCCGAGAGTCCGATGACGGATGACGACTTCGTGGAAGAGATCGCGATCTTCAACGAGGTCAATCCGCTGCCCAACACGGTGCGGTTCCGCTTCTCGCCCCGCTCCGGCCGGGCGGAGGCACAGACACGCATCCGCCTCAACGGCTCGCAACACGTCACGGCCATCGCGCGCAAGAGCGACGGCACCTTTCACTCGGCACAGGTGAACGTCATCGTCACCGCGCCGGCCTGTCGGGAGAGTTGAATGTCCGCGCTCGTGAACGTCCCCGAAAGCGCCGCGCCGGGCGAGATTGTGGACATCAAGGTGCTCCTGCAGCACCCGATGGAAACGGGGTTCCGGACCGGGCCCGACGGCAAGCTCGTGCCGCGCAACATCATTCACTCGCTGCGCTGTCTCTATCTCGGTGAGGAAGTCTTCGCCGCCGAGCTGTTTCCGGCCGTCACGGCGAACCCGTTTTTCGCCTTCACCCTCGTGGCCGAGATGACCGGCCAGGTGGAGATCCTGTGGGTCGACGACTCGGAGGAAGAGCACCGCGAGACCCGGACACTCACCGTCGGATGAGCCGCGCCGCACTCCTCGTGTTCGCGCTTGCCATGCCGGCTGTCGCCCAGGACCGGGTGACGGGCTTCGAACAGATGTCGGAAGACCTGCAGGCAATGCAGAACGATCCCGTGGCCAATCCCGGTCTCTTCTGGCTTCTCGACGGCGAGACGCTCTGGAGCGAAGACCCCGGAACCGGCGCGGAGAGCTGTGAAGGATGTCACGGCGACGCCTCGGACAGCATGGCCGCGGTCGCTGCCAGCTATCCGGCATGGGACGAGGAGAGCAGCCGGCCCGTCGACCTCGCCGGCCGCATCAATCTCTGTCGAACCCGGCACCAGGACACCGGTCCGTTCGAGCGTGAGAGCGCCGAGTTGCTCTCGCTTTCCGCGTACGTCACGCACCAGTCGAAAGGCATGCCGATCACGCCTGACGACGATCCCCGGCTCGCCCGATGGCGCGAGCGAGGCGAGGCCCTGTTTTCGACACGGATGGGGCAGCTCAACCTGTCCTGTGCACAATGCCACGACACTCTGGCAGGCGGCCATCTCGGCTCTGCGCTCATCCCCGAGGCGCATCCGACGGGATACCCTCAGTACCGCCTCGAATGGGAGACGATGGGCTCGCTCGCGCGTCGGTTCGACAACTGCTTCTTCGGCGTTCGCGCCGAGCCATTCGGGGCAGGGTCCGAGGCCTACCTCTCCCTCGAGCTTTTCTTGAAGTCGCGCGCAGCCGGCCTCTTGATGGAGTCTCCAGCCATTCGGCCCTGACACCGTTCCGCAGCGCGATCGAGGCCAGGAATGTGCAATCGAACGTCGTTCGCGACCCGGCCCTTCCGCGTCGCATCGGCTCGGCCGGAGAACGAGGGCCAGCCGAGTACCGCTCCTGCCGGGTCCCGACCTTCTGCCATCGAGCGGACGTCGCGATCAATCACCTCCCCGAAGAGCAACCGGACGCGGACGAGGTGATCGCCCTGATCGAGGAGGCCGGCCGTACCGCCGTGGCCCTGCCGGGCGACATCCGCGACGAGAGCTTCTGCCAGCAGTTCGTCTCGGATGCAGTGGATCAGCTTGGCGGCCTCGACATCCTGGTCAACAACGCGGTCTACCAGAATGGCAGCCGTCGATCACCGACATCACGACCGAGCAGTTCGACCGGACGATGAAGACCAACGTCTACGCAATGTTCTGGATCACGAAGGCAGCTTTGCCGCATCTGGCGGAGGGGGCCACGATCATCAACACATCGTCGGTCGTCGCCGAGGAAGCGCCCGAGATCCCTGCTGGACTACTCCGCCACGAAAGCCGCTATCCGTGCGTTCACCCGCTCGCTGGCCAAGCAGCTTGCCGGAGACGGTATCCGGGTCAACGCGGTGATGCCGGGGCCGTTCTGGACGCCGCTCCAGGTCACGACCGGGCAGAAGACCGAGAACGTCGTGAACTTTGGCAGCAGCACACCCCTCGGCCGCCCCGGCCAGCCGGCAGGGATCGCGCCAATCTACGTGATGCTCGCCTCGCGCGAGGAGACGAGCTACGTGACCGGCCAGAGCTTCGGCGCCTCGGGTGGCACTGGCGTGCCCTGAGCGAACAGATGGGATGGGGGGGCGGGCTACCCGGCAGCTGTTCGACCCTCTTACCGCCGTCCCTGCCGCGAGATATTCGGGTGATCTTTCACCCGTGCTTTGGGTGGTTCGGCTCTTCGGCTGCGCACCGCACCTTTGGAACAAGGATCCGGCAGGACAGTTTGAGTCTCAGTTTGGGAGACGTGCAATGGCACCCAGGGCAACATGGAAGGGAACCATCAAGCTGGCAGAGCTTGCGTTCCCGATTTCTCTTTATGCAGCCGCGACGACCTCGAAGCGCGTCTCCTTCCATATCCTGAACCGCGAGACCGGCAATCGCGTGCAGCGCGAGTATATCGACGAGGGAACCGAAGAGCCTGTCGAGAAAGAGCACCAGGTCAAGGGATACGAGACCGGCAAGGATCAATACATCATCCTGGATCCGGATGAAATTGCCGACGCCGTTCCCGACAGCGACAAGACCCTCAAGATCGAGGCGTTCATTCCCTGCTCGGCAGTCGAGACCACCTACTTCGACAAGCCCTACTTCATAGCGCCCGCTGACGAGAGCTTCTCGGACTCGTTCGCGGTCGTCCGCGAAGGGATGCGCAAGAAGAAGGTGGCTGCGCTCGCCCGCACGGTCATCTTCCGGAGGGTCCGGACGGTGATGCTGAGGGCCCAGGGGCTCGGCCTCGTCGCTCACACGTTGAACTTCGACTATGAGGTCCGGTCGGCCGCGGAAGTCTTTGACGACCTTCCCGACACCAAGATCGAGGGCGAGATGCTCGACCTGGCGAAGCACATCATCGAGACGAAGTCCGGCAAGTTCGACCCCCGCGACTTCGATGATCGCTACGATACCGCCGTGGCCGAGCTCGTGAAGGCGAAGATCGAGGGACGCAAGATCAAGCCGCCGAAGAAGCCGGAGGAAACGAAGGTCAGCAGTCTCATGGATGCCCTTCGCGAAAGTGCGAAAGCGTCGGGCAAGACGAAGCCTTCGGCTCCGTCGAAGAAGAAGGCCTCCTCTGGCTCCGGGTCGAAGAAGACACCGGCGTCGCAGCGCCGGAAGACCGGCTGAATGGGGCTCGAGACCTACAACAAGAAACGCGACTTCGAGGCGACGCCAGAGCCGCGCGGCGAGGTGGGTGCCTCGAAGAGCGGTGACAGCTACCTGATCCAGAAGCATGCGGCGCGCCGGCTTCACTACGACCTGCGGCTCGAGCTCGACGGGGTCTTGCTGAGTTGGGCTGTGACGAAGGGACCAAGCCTCGTGCCGGGGGAAAAGCGGCTTGCGGTTCAGACCGAGGACCATCCTCTCACCTACGGCGACTTCGAGGGAACGATCCCCAAGGGCGAGTATGGCGGGGGCACCGTCGTCCTGTGGGATCGCGGCTCGTGGAAGCCACTGAACGATCCTCGGACGGGTCTGAAGAAAGGTCATCTGGAGTTCGAGATACAGGGCGAGAAGCTGGGCGGCCGCTGGCACCTCACGCGCATGGCCCGGAAAGCGCGCGAGAAGAGGGACAACTGGCTCCTCATCAAGGGCGATGACGAGTTCGCACGTGAAGAGGGCGACCCGCAGATCGTAGAGGAACGTCCCGAGTCCGTGAAGACGGGGCGCAATGTCGACGAGGTGGCCGGCGAGGCCCCTGGCTGGTCATCGAAGACGGGCAAGCTCGAGCAGCCGCAGGAAGAATTGCCACCGATGCCGGCGAAGGCGAAGGAGGCGACGTATCCCGACTTCATCCCCCCGGCGCTCGCCACGCTGAGATCCGCGGCGCCGTCCGGTGAGAAGTGGCTACATGAGATCAAGTTCGACGGTTATCGCCTGCAGGCCCATGTTCGTGAGGGAAAGGCGACGCTTTTCACCCGCAGCGGGTACGACTGGACAGACAGGTTCGGCAAGGCGATCCCTGCGGCACTCGGTCAACTTGACGCGCGCGATACGGTGATCGACGGTGAAGTCATCGTCGAAGGGCCAAGCGGTGCGTCGGATTTTTCCGCACTGCAAGCCGACCTTTCGGAAGGCCGGACCGATCGCCTGGTCTACTTTGCCTTCGACATTCTGCACCTCGACGGCAAGGACCTCCGACCGGCTCCGCTGATCGACCGGAAGGCGACCTTGGAGGCGCTCCTTCGCGGGGCGCCGGATGTGCTGAGATATAGCGAGCATTTCGAGGAGAACGGCGATCTGGTCCTCCGCCACGCCTGCCGCCTCAGCCTCGAGGGCGTGATATCGAAGGAGCGCAACGCGCCGTACCGGTCGGGCAGGGGGAAGACCTGGATCAAGTCCAAATGCTCGGAGCGGCAGGAGTTCGTCGTCGCCGGATACACGCCATCATCGACGTCCCGCAGAGCGATCGGGTCGCTGATCCTCGGCTACCATGACGATGGTGATTTGGTCCATGCCGGGCGAGTCGGCACCGGCTTCACCCAGAACGTTGCCGCCGACCTCTTCAAGCGCCTCGACGAAATGAAGCAGAAAGAGAACCCCTTCGCCGCGGAGCTTTCAGCCGAGGACGCGCGAAACGCGATCTTCGTTCAACCCGAGCTGGTGGCCGAGGTGGAGTTCCGTGCCTGGACCGCGAGCGGGAACGTGCGGCATGCATCCTTTCGCGGGCTGCGCGAGGACCGAAACGCCGAGGAGGTGGTGCGGGAGTCGGAAGACAGCGTGGTCGAGAAGCCGCGCCCTGCGGTTCGCCTGACCAGCCCGGACCGGCTCTACTGGAAAGATGAAGGTGTCACGAAGCAGGGGTTGGCCGACTACTACTCGGACGTGTGGTCGCGCATGGGGCCGTTCGTCGTGAACCGCCCGCTGGCCCTGGTCCGCTGCCCCGACGGTGTCGGCGGCCAATGCTTCTTCCAGAAGCACGCCTGGCGCGGGCAGTCTGCCGAGATCCTGAAGGCTCACGATCCCAAGGACAAGGACGACGAGCCAATCATCGCTGTCGACAGCCTCCCGGGCCTGCTTGGCATGGTGCAAGGCGGGACCCTCGAGATTCATCCCTGGGGCGCCCAGATCACAGATCTCGAGCGTCCCGACTTCATCAACATGGATCTCGATCCTGGCCCCGGCGTGTCGTGGCAGGAGGTGATAGAGGCAGCGCTCGAGGTTCGGGAACGCCTGCGGGAGGTCGGGCTCGAGAGCTTCGTGAAGACCTCCGGAGGAAAGGGGCTGCACGTCGTGGCCCCGCTGAAGCCCAAGGCGGAATGGCCGGAGGTGAAGGCGTTCGCCAAGGGCATCGCGGATGCGATGGCGTCCGATAGCCCCGACCAATACGTGGCCACCATCACCAAGTCGAAACGCAAGGGAAAGACACTGATCGACTACCTCCGCAACGGGCGCGGAGCGACCGCCGTCGCACCTTACTCGACCCGCGCCCGTCCCGGCGCCGCGGTGTCGATGCCTCTCGAATGGGATGAGCTCAGCGGCACGATCGGACCGGATTTCTTCACCGTCACCAACTCCCTGAGCCGCATCGCGAACACGCCGGACCCGTGGGCAGATTTCTGGAAGGCCGCGAAGCCGTTGGCCGGCAGCAAGCGCAAAGCCCGCTGATCCCCGCTACTTCTTCTTTTCCTGCGAGATCGACTTGCGCAGTGCATCCATGATGTTCACAACGTTGTCCGGTTCGGCGGTCTCTTCGGCCCGCTTTGCCTTCTTCGGCGCCCCGCGCTTCTTCTTCTTGCTTGCGATCAGCTTCTTGAGGTTCTCTTGAACCGGATCGCAGACCATCGATTCATCCCATGGCTTCGACCGCTGATCGATTACTTCCTGCACCATCTTCACCAGTTTAGGATCCGCCTTGCGGTCGGCGATGTCACCGAAGACCTCCTTGGGTTCACGTACTTCATCCCCGAAGCGCAGCGTCCAGAGCACGATGCCCTTCCCGTGAGGCTGGAGCATGACCGCGCGCTCCCTGCGCGCGAGAACAAGCCGCGAGATCCCCAGGGTTTCAGTGGACTCCATGGCCTTCCGGATGACGGCGAACGCCTCCTGGGCGACCTCGTCGTCCGGCATCAGGTAGTATGGAGTGTCGTACCAGATCCACTCGATGCTGTCCGAGGGCACGAACTGCTCGATGTTGATCGTACGGGTGCTCTCCAGACCGACGGCCTCGAGCTCTTCGTCCTCGATGATGATGTGGCGGCCCTTCTCGACCTCGTAGCCCCTGACCTCGTCATCGTCTTCGACGGGATCGCCTGTCTCCGTGTCGATGTACCGGCTGCGCACCCGGTTACCGGTCTCCGAATTGACGGTGTGAAATCGCACCTTGTCACGGCTGCTGGTCGCCGGCGTCAGAGATACCGGGCACGTCACGAGGGAGAGCTTCAGGTAGCCTTTCCAGTAGGGGCGTGGAGCCATCCGATCCTCCGGGTCTGCAATCGCCAACGCCTTCAAGGGCCTTTGGTTCGACCAGCTTTGAAGGAGGAAAGCGCGGGTAGTTCTGAAGGCGCCTCGAATGGCCACCGCCCAAGCCCCGGATTGCCGGGGTGTGCACAGACAGAGCGGCTCGACCGCCACGCTCGCCTTGGATAACGACAAGCCAGCGCGATCAGCACCGTCAGGATCAGAGTACGCCCATGCCCGCACCTCGGAATGTCTTCAAGGAACGCCTGTTCGCGGGCAAGTCGCAGATCGGCCTCTGGGTGTCGCTCGGTGATCCCTCGGTTGCGGAATTGGTCGCCGGCTGCGGGTTCGACTGGCTCGTGATCGATGGCGAGCATGGGCCGAACGGGTTGCGCGACGTGCTCGCACAGCTCCGCGCGGTGGGGCAGGGCACGCATCCGGTCGTCCGCACGCGCGATGACAACCGCGCGCTCATCAAGCAGATGCTGGATATCGGCGCGCAAACCTTGCTGATCCCGATGATCGAGAGCGGCGAGCAGGCGCGCGAGGCGGTGCGCTCGGTGCTGTACCCTCCCCAGGGGGCGCGGGGCGTCGGCGCGATGCTTGCCCGCGCGTCAGGCTACGGCTCGGTCCCGGACTATCTGGCTACCGCGGATGACGAGATCTGTCTCCTCCTGCAGGTGGAAAGCCGCGCCGGCCTCGCGGCGCTGGACGACATCCTGACTATCCCACGGGTGGATGGCGTCTTCATCGGCCCGGCCGATCTTGCTGCTGACATGGGCCATCGGGGCAATGCCGCGGCCGAAGAGGTGCAGATCGCCGTGAATGACGCGCTGTCCCGCATCCGCGCGGCGGGCAAGGCTGCGGGAATTCTCTCTGCCGACCGCAGCCTTGCAGCGGATTATGTCGAGGCGGGCGTCGAGTTCGTGGCCGTCGGCTCGGATGTGGGCGTCTTGCGAACGGCATTGAACAGCCTGAGAAACGCGTTCCCTTGAACGATCCGTGGACGAGGATGTTCGCCCAATCCGGGGCGGGGCAGCTCGCAGCGACCGCGGCCTAGCCATGGGGGTCAGCGATGGACGCCAGGGAATTACGGATGATCTTCAGTCCGAAGCGTGCCTGCTCGACGCCGCAGTAGAGCGGAGGGCGATCCGCCACGAAGCTCAAGAAAGGCAGGAGGCCCAGCCGTTCGGCCTCGAGGCGACCTAGACGTAAAAGTTCCCGGCGCGGTCGCTGCATCGCGTGTGATCTCGGCGATGGACGCGGGATCATCTTTTCTGCTGACCGCAGAAGACGAGCCTACCGAGCCCGAACCGACGCTTGCATCCCTTGAGCACGGATATGAGATGGGCACCTCGAAATTGCACCGCTCCAGCATCATGTAGGCAGCCAAGTGTTGATCGCGGACCGAAGCACCTGCTTCGGCGGGTGAAATTATTCTGCGAAATGCATGGAGCGGGACGAACCCTTTACCGAAGTCCGAAGCGCAAAGGGCGTACATCCGCCACCGCCGGGGAAGCAAAAGCAGCCTCAGGATGGGCGGCCGCGCGTGTCCTCCATCACGGAGCGAAGAGCCCGCCACTCGCCCTGAGCCACGTGACGATCTCGGCCACCCCCGCGCCATGGCGAAGGTCGGCGAAGATCGTGGGGCGGCCTGCTCGCGCAGTGGCGGCGTCCTTGCGCATCCGGTCGAGGTCGGCGCCCACGTGCGGCGCGAGGTCGGTCTTGTTCACGATCAGAAGGTCCGAGCGGCTGATCGCCGGCCCGCCTTTGCGCGGAATGTCGTCGCCCTGGCACACGCTGATGACGTAGATCGTGACATCGGCAAGGTCGGGCGAGAAGGTCGCGGCGAGGTTGTCGCCCCCGGATTCGATCAGCACCACGTCCAGATCGTCGTGACGCTCGCGCAGCCGCTCGATGGCGCGCAGATTGATCGAGGCATCCTCGCGGATCGCCGTATGGGGGCAGCCGCCGGTCTCGACCCCCTCGATGCGCGACGATTGCAGCGCCTGCATCCGCACCAGCGCGTCGGCATCCTCGCGGGTGTAGATGTCGTTCGTCACCACGCCGATCGACAGGTGGTCCCGCAGCGCCTCGCAGAGCCGCGCGGTCAGCGTGGTCTTGCCCGCGCCCACGGGACCGCCGATGCCGACACGAAGCGGACCGGTGGTCTGGGCGTGACGTTCTGGGAGGAGCGCGTCTTTCATGACAGGAACAACCTTCCGTCCAGCGTTTCGTGTCTGAGGCTATCGATCTCGGGGCCCGGTGCGAAGCCGCCCAACGCATCAAGGGTGCTGTCCGCCGCGCGGGCAGCGGTTTCGGCGATCAGGGGTTGCAGCGCCGCCAGCACCCGCGCCGCGCCGTCCTGCCCCGTCACCGACAGGCGGATTGCGGCCTGCGCCTGCGCCGAGGCCCAAGCATGGAGGAACGTCGCGCACATCGACAAGGGTGCGATGCCTGCCGCGGCCGAAAATGCACCCAGCGTGACGGGGAACGGAGCGTCTTCCTGCAGATCAGGCGGATTGACCCAGTAGGCCGCCGCCCCGCGGAAGGCGCGGCCCTGGTCGACCGTCTCACGCAGGCGCTCTTTCGATCCGGCCAGAGCGATGGCCAGGTCGCACACATCCTCGCCGCGCCACGCCGCCACCGCCAGCACCGCGTCGTTCCACAGCGCCCCCTGCCCTATGACGCAGCCGATCCGCCGCGCGAGGGGCTCCGGGCCGTCCACGCGCCCCTCGGCCACCGCAGCCTCCAGCCCGCCGGAGTAGGCGTAGCCGCCGGTGGGAAAGACGGGCGAGAGCCAGCTGAGCAGCGTCAGCTCAATCATGGTGATGGTGGTCGTGCCCGTGGCCGCCATAGGCACCGCCCTCGGGGTCGAAGGCCTCGTCGACCTCCTGCAGGACCGCGCCGAGGCCCTCCAGCATCTCGGCAATGACCCGGTCGTGGCGGATCAGGACGCGGCCATCCTCGATCTGCGCGGCGAGGTGGCGGTTGCCGATCTGCCAGGTCAACGCCAGCAGGTGCCGCGCGTCACGGCCGCGTACTTCGAGCAGGCGTTCGGGCACGGCGCGGACCTCGATCACGCGGCCATCCTCAAGCCGCAGCCCTTCGCCGTGACGCAAAAGCCGCGCGGCGGGCAGGTCGAGCAGGAACTCCACACCGCCATCCGAGCGCATCGCCACGCGCCGCCGGTGGCGGTCGCCCTGGTCCAGGGTGATCGTGTCGGCGGGGTGATGGGTGTGGGACAGGATCTCGGTCGCGCGGATCAAAACAGGAAATACCTCTGGGCCATGGGAAGGACGTCCGCCGGCTCGCAAGTCAACAACTCGCCATTCGCGCGGACCTCGTAGCTTTCGGGATCGACCATGATCTCGGGCATGGCATCGTTCAGGATCATGTCGGCCTTGCCGATCTTCCGGGTGTTCTCGACCGCCACCAGCTCTTTCGCCACGCCGAGCCGGTCGCGCAGCCCGTTCCCGGTCGCCGCAGCACTGACGAACGTGACCGAAGTCGCCGCCAGCGCCCCGCCATAGGCGCCGAACATCGGGCGCAGGTGCACGGGTTGGGGCGTCGGGATCGAGGCGTTCGGGTCGCCCATCGGGGCCGCCGCGATCATGCCGCCGATCATCACCATCTCGGGCTTCACCGCGAAGAAGGCGGGGTGCCACAGGACCAGGTCGGCCCGCTTGCCGACCTCGACCGAGCCGATTTGGCGGGACATCCCGTGCACGATCGCCGGGTTGATCGTGTATTTGGCGATGTAGCGGCGGACGCGGAAGTTGTCGTTCTCGCCCGTTTCCTCGGCTAGCGGCCCGCGCTGGCGCTTCATCTTGTCGGCGGTCTGCCAGGTGCGGATCAGCACCTCGCCCACCCGGCCCATGGCCTGGCTGTCGCTCGCGATGATGCTGAACGCGCCCATGTCGTGCAGGATGTCCTCGGCCGCGATGGTCTCTTTCCGGATGCGCGATTCGGCGAAGGCGATGTCCTCGGGGATCGACGGGTCGAGGTGGTGGCAAACCATCAGCATGTCGAGATGCTCGGCGATGGTGTTGCCCGTATAGGGCCGCGTCGGGTTGGTCGACGAGGGCAGGAAGTTCGGCAGGCCCGCGACCTTGATGATGTCGGGCGCGTGGCCTCCGCCCGCGCCCTCGGTGTGGAAGGCGTGGATGGTGCGGCCGGCGACGGCGTCGATGGTCGATTCCACGAAGCCGGACTCGTTCAGCGTGTCGGTGTGGATCATCACCTGCACGTCCATCTCGTCGGCGACGATCAGGCAGCAATCGATGGCGGCGGGCGTGGTGCCCCAATCCTCGTGCAGCTTCAGCGCGCAGGCGCCGCCCTCGACCATCTCGATCAGCGCAGCAGGGCGGCTGGCGTTGCCCTTGCCCGACAGGCCGATGTTCATCGGAAAGGCGTCGAAGCTTTGGATCATGCGGCCAAGGTGCCACGGCCCCGGCGTGCAGGTGGTCGCGAGCGTGCCATGGGCGGGGCCGGTGCCGCCGCCCAGCATGGTGGTCACGCCCGACATCAGCGCCTCTTCGATCTGCTGGGGGCAGATGAAGTGGATGTGGCTGTCGAAGCCGCCGGCGGTCAGGATGCGACCCTCGGCGGCAATCGCCTCGGTGCCGGGGCCGATGATGATGTCCACGTTCGACTGGGTGTCGGGGTTGCCGGCCTTGCCTATGGCGGCGATCCGGCCGTCCTTCAGGCCCACATCGGCCTTGTAGATGCCCGTATGGTCCACGATCAGCGCGTTGGTGATGACGGTATCGACGGCGCCCTCGGCGCGGCTGGCCTGCGACTGGCCCATGCCGTCGCGGATCACCTTGCCTCCGCCGAACTTCACCTCTTCGCCGTAGGTGGTCAGGTCACGCTCGACCTCGATCACGAGGTTCGTGTCGGCCAGCCGCACCTTGTCGCCGGTGGTGGGGCCGTACATCGCGGCATAGTCGGCGCGGCTGATTTGAGCCATGTCAGAGTGCTCCCATCACGTCGCCCCGGAAGCCGAAGACGCGGCGGTCCCCGGCGTAGGGGACCAGCGTCACGTCGCGCGCCTGGCCGGGTTCGAACCGCACGGCGGTCCCGGCGGCGATGTCGAGGCGCTTGCCCCGTGCCGCGGCGCGGTCGAAATCGAGCGCCGGGTTGCTTTCGGCGAAGTGGTAGTGGCTGCCGACCTGCACCGGGCGGTCGCCGGTATTCGCGACCTTCAGCGTCAGGGTCTCGCGCCCCTCGTTCAGGGCGAGGGTGCCGTCGGCGGGCATGACCTCGCCGGGCATCATTCCGGGTCCCGGTCCGACCGGCGGAACAGGATGCGACCGCCAGCCAAACCCACGGCGGCGACGAGGCCAAGGGCCAGGACGACGATCAGCCACGAGCCCGAGCCGTGGGGGTGCAGGTGCGCACCGTCGTGGGCGGCGGCGGGAAGGGCGAACAGCATCAGGACGGGCAAGGCGCGCATCGGGGTTCCTCTAGCGGATCGGTTGGTGAACAGTGACGAGCTTGGTGCCGTCGGGAAAGGTGGCCTCGACCTGGACGTCGTGGATCATCTCGGCGATGCCCTCCATGACCTGGTCGCGGGCCACGACGGTCGCGCCGGCCTCCATCAGGTCGGCGACCGGGCGACCATCGCGGGCGCCCTCGACGACGAAATCGGTGATCAGCGCCACGGCCTCGGGGTGGTTCAGCTTCACCCCCCGTTCCAGCCGGCGCCGCGCCACCACGGCTGCCATTGAGATCAGCAGCTTGTCCTTCTCGCGCGGGGTCAGGTTCATGTCTCTTCCTCAAAGCCTCCAGAGGCGCGGCACGTCGCCGGCCAGCAGCGAGACGAGCGGCACGAGGCGCTTGCGCAACTCGTATCCATCAGGCGCCATCAGCCGACAGACCAGCTTGTCCCCGATCACCGAAGCTCCTCCGGTTTGCCCGATAATGCGGCGCGTTTCAGCCAACATGCCTTCGGCTCGGGCAGAGATGAAAACGACGGTCGCCAGTGCGCAGGCCCCTTGCGCCGCGGCTTCCAGTTCGGCGGGCAGGTCGTCAGTCGCGAGGCGCAACGCCTCGGCGTGGAGCAGCCGCCCCCCGCGCGCCAGCCGCCAGTCGTCGCGCAGTTCCACGCGGCGCACGGTCTCGCCCATGGCGAGGCGGCCGAAGAGCAACGGCTCGACCACCAGAAGCTCGGCATCCGGGGCGATCTCGGCCTCGATCCGGCGCCGATAGCGGGCGCCCTCGAACAGCAGGGTCTCTTGCGGAAGCCAAGCCAGCCGCGCCCCGGTCCCGGCGGTCAGCCGCACCGTCGTCTCGGCGCTGTCGTCGTCGCACCGGTAGATGCGTTCGCAGGCCTGGGTGGTGAGGGTGAGGTCGGCGCCGGCCTCGGCCTCCCAAAGCATCCGGTCGCCGGAAGTCATGCCGCCCGAGGTGTTCACCAGCACCGCCTGCATGCTGCCTGGTCCGTGCGGCAGGCCGATGCGGGCGGAACCCTCCTGGCGCAGCCCCGTCAAGCCGCGCGGGCCGACGACGATCCGCCCGTGCCCGCGGCTGCGTTGATGGACCGGGTCAGCCAGCATATTCGGCATCGGAAACCCGCTCCGCCCAGTTTGCAGCGCTGCCGTTCTGCATTTCCTGCATGGCGATATGGGTCATCTCGTCATCAGCCGTGGCGCCGTGCCAGTGCCGCTCGCCCGGAGCGAAAAGCACGACGTCACCTGCGCGAACTTCCATCTTCGGCTCGCCGTCGCGCTGCACCCAGCCGATGCCGCCGGTGATCACAAGCGTCTGGCCTACGGGGTGGGTGTGCCAGTTCGTTCGCGCGCCGGGGCCGAACCGAACCTCTGCCGCGGCAAGAGCGGAGTGCCCCTCGGGCGAGGTGACAGGGCGCATCGTCACCTCTCCGGTGAACCAGTCGGGGTTCGCGGCGCTTTCGGCGCGGTCTTCGTTGCGGTGGATCTGCATCTGGCCTCTCCATGTGGCATCGGCCGACAAGAGCCGCGCCCCGAGACGGCGTCAACCGGCGGGCGGCCTACGCCCGCCGGACGAGTATGCTTCCGAGTTCCGCTGGAGCGTCGGCACACGGGCCATCGACACGACTCCGGCGTGCGTGGGGGCATGCCTCGCACGGCCGCTTTCGCCCTGCGATTCCCTGTGCGCGCGACCGACAGGGACACATGTGCAAGCACCTTCCCACCACTGCGGCACCCATCACGCGCATCTTGCCCGCCAGTCACTCTGACCTGCGCGTGCCCAACCGCTACCGATCTGGCTGCGGAACGATGCATAAGGGCATGTGTTGGCAACCCATGGAAAAGTCGAGGAACGCCCGCTGGAGTGCCCCGTGCGTGTGGTTTGGCCTGATCGCGATCGCCGCGTTGTTCTTGCGCGTTCCGATGGCTGCGGCTCAAGGAGCCGAGCGAACGCGCGGCCAAGGATCAGACCCCGTCGCCGGATGGATTGACAGCGGCCTGCATTGGACCGTCAGGGCCATCGAGATCGTCGGCATCGCGACGATCGTCATCGGCGCCGTCGCCGCGACCATGATCTACCTCTACCGGACAATGCGGAAGGGCCCGGTGGAGGCCGTGTATCACAACTTCAGGTCCTCCCTCGGTCGCTCGATCCTGTTGGGGCTGGAGTTCCTTGTCGCGGCCGACATCATCAACACCGTTGCCATCGACCCGACGCTCCAGAGTGTCGCCGTCCTGGCGGCTGTCGTAGCGGTCCGTACGTTCCTGAGCTTCGCGCTCGAAGTCGAGATAGACGGGGAGTGGCCCTGGCGAAAGCATCGGAGCAAGGAAGATTCCGTGTGACCCGTTCGTCAGGATTGGCGACGCGCGAGATGCCGGTGATGCGTGTGGAGCGTCATTTCAGGCGCACCTGTATCCGCCCGGCGCAGGATGAGGGTTCCCCGCTTGTAGAAAGACATGTCCCGTTCGGGGACCATAGGAAACAATGCCGAGGTACTTTGTGAGAAGCGACGAAACCTATCTGTTCCCACAGCAGCAGCCTTTCCTGCTGATCTTTCTGGGTGGCCTGGGGATCCTGGGGACGGTGTCCACGATCACCGCGATCGCGGTCGCATCGGTCATTGTGCCCGATCACAACTGGATCTCCGAGACCATCAGCGACCTCGCCGCCGGTCCGATGGAGATCATCACCGACGCGGCGCTCTACGCTTTTTCTGCAGCGCTGGTCGCTACGGCGATGGCCGCAAGCCATGACCACCTAGGGCGGAGACTGTGGTCCGTCGGTGTCGTGTCGTTGGGAGCCCTCGCAGCCGTGGTCGCGGTTATCGCAGCCCATGACGAATACGGTGACAATGATCACGTGGGCATAACCGTCCACACCGAGCTCGTATATGCCACTGGCATCTTGTTCCTCGTCGCGATGCTCGGCATGGCGCGGGGTGCAGGTTGGCACCACCCAAGGCTCCGACTGATCTTGGTGCTGCTCGGGTCGGCATGGGGCTTGCTTTCTCCGGTGTTCTTCTTCCTGCCCGACAGCATCGACGGTCTTTATGAGCGGGGCCTCGGCCTGATTGCGAGCGCGTTCGTGATGAGCCTGTCGTGGGCCTTCCTCCGCCGTGGCATCGTCGGCCTCCCCTATCGCTAGCGGAACTCGCGAATACCGCGCGGGCTGCCTCCACGAAAACCAAGGCCACCACTGGTCATCCTTGGCTTCGAACCTGATCAGCCACCCGTGAGCAGATCCGGGCCTGGCGGGACGACGACAACCACCACCGCCCCCGCTCCGGCCTCTGGCACATCCCGCCGGCAGAGATTGGCAGAAGAACAGGCCGGCGATCAGACGGCAGATTTTCTCGGGCTCAAGGAGATCACGAGAACGAGCCACAAGGCCGACGAGCCAAGCATTGGCAAACCTGAGGAAAGGTTCGCCAAAAAGATACCACCACGCCCCTGATAAAAAGGAAGAAAATGATGTGGGTGGCGGAGGGGACGGGCCTGATATACAACCTTCTCCACCATGCGGTACTCACGCTGCGATGAGCGACAGGCTCGTAGGTTCCTATCCGCTGCGCTCGAGGATCTCGACGGCAATACCGTCCGGGCCTTCTATGAAGCACATACGCGAACCGGGGCGCGAACTATGCGGCTCGACCGTGAATTGAACATGACGGGATCGGAGATCGTCGACGGCAGCATCGAGGTCTTCGACAAGTAGAGCTAAATGATCAAGGCTAGCCTCCTTCGAGCGAAGCGGCCTTGAATTGGACGTGCCTGTCTTCGCATCAATGAAGATTCTGATCTCTCCGAACCTAGCTTCTATACGCGCTGGCGAAACAACTATCTCTGCGCCAAGAACATCTTCAAACCACGCACCAGTGGCCGCAGGATCGGAAGCCAGAACATGTAAGTGATCCCAGTTGTATCTGATTTTAGTCTTGGTCATTCGGCAACCTCTTAACTACCGGCAAGGGCTTGTTAGATAGGAAAGGTATGTACCGCGCGTCTATCGAAGCGACAGGAAAGCGTCGACACCGATACGAAGTGAAACTACTGTCAGCAAGGCCAAGATGATCCTGTCGAACATCGCGCGCGACATCCGCCGGGCCAGCGCCGCGCCCAATGGCATGGCTGCCAGGAGGGGAACGAGCGCCCCCGCGCTCAGCACCGCGCGCATTGGGGTCAACACGCCCCACGCCATCAGCAGCGGAATCTGAATCGCGGAAATCAACGCAAAGAATACTGAGATGGCAGAAATGAAGGCGCCTCGTTCCATCCGAATGGCACTCATGAACGTGATGGAAATTCGGGGCGGAAAGACCCGCCGCTCCTTGTAGAACCCCTCCCGCGAATCCGACTGGGATCGCTAAGCGCACAGCATTCTGCATGGCAAGTCTCCAATCAGGCCGTGCTAGATGGAAAGCTACATAGAGCAGAACGGCTGCCGCTACCCCCAACATCAGAAAATCGGACGGCACGCTGATCAGCAATGCGCTACCAACGCCGGCACCAACGCCTCCGCTCAACGCGAAGCCGTAAACTAGCGCAGGAGGGGGGAGGTGACGGCGATAGATCCACCCTTGCCAGATGTTCGAGACGAGGTTCGGGATAGTCATCAAAGCTACCGCCAAGCGAACGTCGTACAGCAGCGCTAGAAGCGGAACCACAAGGATGGCTGTGCCCGCGCCGGTCGCGCCTTTGAGCAAGCCTCCAAGCGCCAAGCCCGTAGCGCCCAAGAGTAATCCGGTCGGTGCTGTCAGAGGAATTCGAACCAGTCTCAAACATCCGGCGGAGGCAGGTGTCTATGCTGCTCCGAGCCCGCGCCACTCGGCGAGAGCGGCGGCGCGGTTCAGCTTGAAGATGGCTCGGCTTGAAAGGCTTCGCTCCAGGTTGAAATGGTTTGAGACAGAGGCGTGAACGGCGCCGAATTTCTGCAGACTTCGCATCCGCCGGAAACGCTGCATCGCCCGTTCTCGTCGTCGGAACGGCAAGTGGGAATTCTCCGCCCGGTTGTTCAGCCACCGATCGGTCTCCTGCCGGTCCGCCACGCCGAGGTCTTTTCGTGCCGCGCCATAAGAGCGACGCTTGTCCGTCACGAGGACCTCTGCCCGGCCATGCTTCTTCAGTGCTTTCTTGAGGAATTTCAGTGCGGCCTTCTTGTCCCGCCTCTTGGTCACGAAGCTCTCCAGCACCTCGCCCTCATGATCGATCGCTCGCCAGAGGTAGTGCTGTTCGCCGTTGATCTTCACGAACATCTCGTCGAGATGCCACCGCCAGCGGCTCGACTTCCTTCCCTCGATGCGGCGCTTGCGGATCTCGCCCGCAAACATCGGTCCGAAGCGATGCCACCAGAACCGCACAGTCTCGTGGCTGACATCGACGCCGCGCTCGTGCAGCAGGTCCTCGACGTTCCGAAGCGACAGCGGAAAGCGGACGTACATCATCACCGCCAGGCGAATGATCTCGGGCGACGTCTTGAAGTACTTGAAGGGACTGCGCTTGCTCATGCGCAGAGGCTATCCAGCCGCCTGCCCCGCCTCAAGCCGAGTTCTTCTGACAAGACCGGCCGGAGCGTCTGGCACTGACCGAATGGCGTCGAAGCCCGCTTTAGCTCCGCTTGGAAAAGCAATTCATTACTACATCGAGAACTCCAGCAAAATTTAATAGAATCCATGCTCCTTTAGTTGGCGCCCGAGCTCATCCCGCCAGACAGAGAATGAGAATTTCGAAAGAGCACGCTCTGCAAGCGCTCTGCCGACTTCAACACGAGCATCATCATCAAAAGTCAGCACTTTCGCCTTGTTGTATGCTTCATTCTCACTCTCGTAAAAAAAAGGGTAATCGTCACCGAGATGCCACACAAATGTATCGAGCTTGCTGCACATAACCGGAACGCCCAGCGACATTGAGTCGAGCGTTTTTTGATTTCCAAGAGTGTTATTCAACTCGCTCTCATTTGTCAGTGTGGCGCAGCTCGCCCTTAGTAGAGACGGCATGTCATCGTACGGGATCTGACCCAAATAAATTACATTCTTTCCAGTAAAAGAGGAGCCCCGCCGAAACTTGCCCGCCAACGAAATGATTGGGTCAAGTGACGAGCCCTCTTCAAAGAGACGCTCTAGGGCGGAAAAGGCGGTATAAGGGAAGAGGTCATTAGACAAGTTTCCATAAAACCCAAAGGCTCGGCCGAGAGACATCCGCGCATGTAACGCAAACTCCTTTTTGGGATTGCGCTCCCTCAAGACAAAGCTTTCATCATAAACCTGCCCAACATTTATTACTGGACAATTGAAGTGGGGGTCGGCATTTCCGTATGCGGCCTCGAGAGCTCTCTCGCTCTCCATCGACCCCGACAAAAGATGGCGCCGCCAATTTTCCGTGAGAACAAAGAGGGCATCTGCCTGCTCGAAAACTTCTTGCACAAATGGATGAGCAAACGAGAATCGAACACCACGGATCGAATGAAAAACTGCGGGGTTGTGGCGTATATAGTAGTAATCATATTCACGGTTTGGCCCAAGCGTGCCGGAATTTCCGCAGGCCGGACCCCTAAAGTTAAATATCTCATTGTTATAGTACACGTCGAAATATTCAGAGAGTCGAGAAAGCAGTCGAATCTCGTTAATCCGATCGCCTGTCGAGGGCTCGATGCGATCGACATTCGAGTATAGGGCATAGAGACTCTTTTTAGTCATGACTTGCGGATGACCCAGTTATTGCATTTATTGTATCCGTTGCGCTACTCGCGGAGAAATAAACTTCTTCTGCATCCTTCGCATAAGTGGCTGATACTTCTTCGAACCTTGTAGAGTTTCTCATAATTAGCACTGCAGCCTCACGTGGAGAAGAAAAATGGTGGGCTGACGGATAAGTCCGCTCCGCTCCTTTGAAGGCAATATGTAGCGGCCAACGCCGAACATATGGTATACAACCTTGCAGCATTGCCTCCGCGACGAATTCATGTGAACCCTCTGATAAGCTGCATGAGAGAACGTGGCCCATGTCTATGAAGTGAATGCTCGGATCCGAAATGTGCCCATACTCGCGAACACTGTTAGATAGTTCTGATCTTAGGGCTGCGAAATCTCGAAGATAGCGCTTCCAATGGCTCTCGGCCCACAAATGTGGAGTCGCTGCCCCGAGGGGGCTACCGATCAAGTGTAGTTCATATCTCCGATCAGTTTTCCGGATCTCGCGAAGTACCTGAAGCGCAAATAGGGGATCTTTATAAGGAGTGCCGTTGACGCCCATACATATCTTATAAACTGAGGAATTAGCGTCGCGGATACTTGAGCTAGGCTTAGGCGCGGTCCTTAGATTGCTACATACGAGAGCGCGGCTTCGAAGCTCCTCGGCTGCGGCCGTTCGCATCAAATATAGATCGCGGATATGGCTTTCAATGAAAATGAACTGATCAACACGCGCTACGTTAATCAGATTCGTCCATAGGGTGAAGGCTTCACCCCTATGGCACCGTACCACCAATCGTTTTTGTAAAGGAAGCCAGCTGGAAAACCATGCGGCAGCTTCCGTCGCCCATTCAACGAAGATGATGTCAGCCCACTCCAAGATTCGGGCATCGAGCGGTGCGACCTCGCGAAGGATCTGGGTGTGTAGTTTGTTGTCGTATGGGAGGACCTTCTGACATGCAATCGCGTTCCGGGTGCTGTATTTTTGAGCTATGCGAGCGCCGTCGCGAGGTGCATAATCGTTTACCTTCTTCCTCAGATCAGTCCAATTTATCGTTCTGGCTTCGATTCCGGACGAAGTTACGGCCTCGATCACGTTTTGAAGAAACGTGAAATTACCAGAAACAAAGGCACAGCGAAGAGGGCGATCATTTGGAGGCACCCAAGTTTCTGCGATGTCTTGTTTAGGCGGTTTGGCCTGCAGGGCGCCGAGGTTGAGGCGGCTCAGCCGTTTACGATATTTGGGAAAATTATTAACGTGGCGCTGCGCGACCGCTGGGTCGCTCAAGGATTTTTCAGTTCCCGGCAGGGAAGGTGATTCGATGTACACTAGCGCATCGAAAATGCTCTTCCGCATGAAGTTCCGGGCGGCCTCTTTCTTGTGGCTCTCTTCGCTTCCTGAGAATCGTTCGGCCCGCCTCACAGCCTCGCGCAAGACGATACTGTGTAGGCCAAATAACCTTGCGAATTTAACTTGGACCTTCCTCACGGTTTTTTTCAAAGACGCACCCCTCTTCCTCATCTTCTTCACCAAGCGACCTTCTTCATGATCCTAGAGTGGTGGACATCCAGCTAGCGAGCAATGGCCTGTCCAATCATTCAATAGCGACGCGTCTCTGCCTGTGCAACGGATGGGGCGTTGTTGCAGAACTCTGACGGGGGACGATTCACAACGCGAATCCATGCGGTTAGACGGGTCGCATGAGCAAGCCTCCACCCGCCCGCTACCGCACGACGAACTGGTCCAGCTATAACGCGGCGTTGCGCAAGCGCGGCTCGATGCTGCTCTGGGTTGACCAAGAGATGGCTTGGCTGGCGCCGCATGAGGGCCGTCCCGGGCGCCCTCCCGTCTTCTCCGATGCCGCGATCCAGTTCTGCCTTTTGATCACGTGGCAGTGGCCAGCACCAAAGCTACTGCCCGGCGGCAGCCCCTTCCCCTCTTCATTGCCTTGGTTCTGAACCGGGGTCCGGTTTCGCGATGACCGGCCGGCGATCCGAGCCGCGGTAGCTTGTGCCCGCAACCTTGGGGGTCGTCGCCTCTCCGAAAGCCTCTGCACGAGGTCCGGCGACGAGCAGATGGTCGATTGCGCGGCCCGGGTAGAACTGTCGGACGTATGTGTGCGGCAGCTCCGCCGAGAGGAGCCGGGCGTTTTCGCCAAGACCGAGAAGAGCCGCGATGCTGTCGTCGTAGCCGTCCTTCACTCCCGCCCCGCAGAACCCGTCACAGATGCCTTCAGGCTGGCAATCCTCGGCAGGATCGCTGCCGACCCGCAGGTGCCGACCCGGCGCCTGTATGTTCAGATCGCCGGCGATCACGACCGTTCGTCCGTCGCCCAGTGCCTCGGTTGCGTTCACGACGAGGCCCTCGGCCTGATCCTGCCGCTGTTCGGCGTTGGCCAGATCCTCCGCGTTGCAGGACGCTCCCCTCGAAGATTTCCAGTGGGTGGCAAAGACCGACCAGTCGTGCTCCAAGTCTACCCGTAGAAATCCACGGGACGGGACACTCCCCTCGAACTCGATCCCGATTTTCAGCTCCTGCGTCGCAGGCGAGTCGGACGAGAGCCGTGGCGTGTATGCGTCATCGTACGGGTCCCATTCCGCCGCAGCGGTGATCGGAACTGCACTTACGACCGCGACTTCCAGCGACTTGAACCACGCTCACGTGATCTCGATGGGCGGTGAGAAGTCGCTGATCGCCCAGTGATCGAGGCCCAAGCCGTCCGCGATCGCCTGGACCTGCTCTTCCGAGATCACCTCCTGGAGGGCAAGCAGGTCGATCTCTCCTGCGTCCGCCTCCATCTCTGCCGCAGACGACCGCAACTCTGCGGGAGTGCGCTGCCCCCCGTCGATGTTCCAGGTCGCAATGGCGAGGTCCGCCGCCGCAGGAGAGGCCAGTATCGCTGCGAAGATGCCGAGGGGGGCAGCCATGCTGACTGACATGAGGAAATCCGATCATTGGCGAACTCGTCGAGGTGAGCATCCCGCGACAGGGCTCGCGATTCAAGCCGCAGGTGGCAGACTGCGCGAGATGCCGGAGACGATCATCGTCACGTGCCGCCGGCCGAGGGGTCTTCGATTATCTTCAGCAGGTTCCGCACGTTCGACACGTGCCACTGCCCGCCGCGTCGCGTCCTAGTCCCGCAGGCGTTCAACTCGGCGGCCGGAACAGAACGCGGCGATTGTGAGGCGCGAGAGCGGCCCGTCATCCTGGAGGCCGCGGGCCGGGGACGGGGACGGGGACGGGGACGGGGACGGAATGGCAGTTGCCGGCCGTAGCTGCCACAGTGCAGTCTAATCCATTGGAATGCCGAAAGCCCAGGTCATTGATTCGCCTACAACAACGCCCATTGTTCAGATTTCTGGCTGTTCCCTTCGGGAGATCCGCCCGCGCCATGGAGCTGGACGTGGATTACATCCGGATCACACGCCGCAGCCAGGTCGTGTCCGTGTCGTTGGAGTCGTTAGCGACCGCCCCTTGCCTTAGGAAGGGGATGCTCGGAACCGCACTGACCGTCAGGTCGGGCGAGTTTGAGGATGTCACGCTGAAGGGCGCGAGCCACCAAAATGCCCGTGACTTTTCGGAACGGATCAAGGAAGCGTGGACTCGCTACAATCTCGCTGCCCTCGAGAAGGAAGCCGCGCGGCTGGACCGGATCCTCGCTGAGGTGATGTCGCTGGCAGCCCCGTCCCGATACCCTGCCGCGTGTAATATCGCGCCTCTGCTCGAACAGGCCCGTGCCCTGGATACTTCGCTCCTGTCGAAGTTGAATGCGGAGGCCATCGGACGTGAAACCGTCGCGCGCGTTGCGCCCGTGCGGAAGTTTGCAAGCGACCCGCGCACGTCGCGGGCGAACGGCATCGCGGCCTTCGTCACCGCCGAACTGGACCGCTGGAAGGATTTCTTCGACAACATCGAGAGCAATCCCCTGACGCCGGAGCAGCGCCTTTCGGTCGTCGTGGACGAGGATGCGACGCTGGTCCTTGCCGGTGCGGGATCGGGCAAGACCAGCGTCATCACCGCCAAGGCCGCCTACCTCGTCAAGGCGGGCATCCGTCAGCCGGAAGAAATCCTGCTTCTGGCCTTCGCGAAGAACGCGGCGGATGAAATGTCGGAACGGGTCGAGGCCCGATCCGGCGTTCCCATCGTGGCGCGGACCTTCCACGCGATTGCCTATGACATCATCGGGATCGTCGAAGGATCGAAGCCCGCCCTGGCCGACCATGCCACCGACGACATGGCCTTCACCAACCTGATCAAGCAGATCCTGAAGGACCTGGTCTACCGCCTGTCAGAGGTATCGAAGGCGATCATCCAGTTCTTCGCGCATTTCCTGGTCGAGCCCAAGACAGAATGGGACTTCAAGACCAAGCACGATTTCTACACGCACATGGAGAGCCAGGACCTGCGGACGCTGCAGGGCGAAAAGGTCAAGAGCTACGAAGAACTGCAGATCGCCAACTGGCTCTACGAGAACGGAGTCGAGTACGAGTACGAGCCGGTCTACGAACACAAGATCCCCGAAACGGGCAGGCGCGATTACCAGCCGGACTTCCGCCTGATTGAGAGCGGCATCTACATCGAGCATTTCGGGGTGCGCCGCCAGAAGATGGCCGATGGCAGCGAGCGGTTGGTCACGGCGCCCTTCGTCAACCGCGATGAATACCTAGCTGGCATGGAGTGGAAGCGGCAGGTCCATGCCGAACACGAAACCACCCTGATCGAAACCTACAGCTATGAGCGCCAGGAGGGGCGCCTGCTGAGCGGCCTTGCTGAAAAGTTGGCATCCCATGTCACCCTGAACCCCCGCCCAGTCGACACGATCTATGACCGGATCGTCGAGTTGAAGCAGGTCGATGACTTTTCCAAGCTGCTTGGAACCTTCCTGCGCAAGTACAAGAGCGGCGGTTACAGCCTGCAGGACTGCGAGATCAAGTCCGACCGAATGAAGCTGGGCAAGTGCGCCCGCGCGTTCCTCGACGTCTTCGCGCCCGTCTTCGAGGAATACCAGAAACGCCTGGAAGGCCGGATCGACTTCGAGGACATGATCCTGCGTGCCGCGCGCTATGCCGAGACCGGGAGCTACGTCAGCCCGTTCCGCCACATCCTTGTCGACGAGTTCCAGGACATCTCGCAAAGCCGGGCACGGCTGGTGAAGGCGCTGAAGGCTCAGCATCCGGATGTGCGCGTTTTTGCCGTCGGTGACGACTGGCAGTCGATCTTCCGCTTCGCCGGCTCCGACATCCACCTGATGCGTCACTTCGGGCGGGAGTTTGGCGGCAGCTTCGATGGCGAGGCTGGCGTGCACCGGAGCGTCGATCTCGGCCGCACGTTCCGATCGGTCGACCAGATCGCCTTTGCGGCCAGAACCTTCGTGCTGCGGAACCCGGCCCAGATACAGAAGCAGATCGTTCCGGCCGGGACGGCGACCGAACCGGCCGTAAGGATCGTGACCGTGTCCAAGGGCGAGGATGCGGCGAAACTGTCCGGAGTGCTTGCCGCCATGTCAGCCGCTGTGGCAGCGGAGGCGAAGCCTGCGACGGTCCTGCTTCTCGGCCGCTACCGCTTCGTCGAACCAGACCTCCAAGATCTGAAGCGGCGCTTTTCGCGGCTGAAGATCAGCTTCAAGACGATCCACGCCTCCAAGGGTCTGGAGGCCGACCACGTCATCCTGCTGAACGCCGACAGCGGGCGCACAGGGTTCCCATCAGAGATCGTCGACGACCCCCTGCTGTCTCTGGTGTCCCCGGAGGAGGAAGCGTTCCAGAATGCGGAAGAACGGCGCGTCATGTATGTCGCGATGACCCGGGCCCGACACACATTGACGATCCTCGCCTCGAACGCCCGGCCCTCGTCCTTTGTCACTGAGCTGAAGAAGGATCCCGCATACGGCATCGCCGCTCCTCCTGGCGTGGAGTTGGAGGAACATGGCTGCGGCGAATGCGGCGGGCGGTTGTTGGGCGTCACCGGGAAGGATGGCCGCATCTGGTATCGCTGCGAGCATGTCCAGCATTGCGGAAACCTGCTGCCCGCCTGCCAATCCTGCGGAACCGCATTGCCCCGCGGCACGGATGGAACGACCGAGCTTCGATGTGCCTGCGGTGCCACCTATCCGACGTGCCCCGAATGCGAAGATGGCTGGCTGGTCGCACGCAGCGGCAGCTATGGAAAGTTCCTTGGCTGCGTCCGCTATCCGACCTGCGTCGGGAAAGCGAAAATGGAGCGGTGACCGGTTCGCGGTAACCCAGCCGCGGCGCCGAAAGAGGGCATGACATGAGGTGCACTTTTTGCCCATGCCGGTCAGGACATGTTTGGCCGCGCCTACCACCATCTACCTGCAGCTAGTCCCTGTTGCTCGTTGATCGCGTGAAACCGTAGCACGAGCCGTGCGATGCGCCGCGATCGATGGGACTCGCTCCTCCGCGAGCTGGCTAGGCGGTGCTGTCAGACGAATTCGAACCAGTCTCAAATGTCCGATGGAGGTAGATCTCTATGCCGTGCAGAGGCCGCGCCATGCGGCGAGAGCGGCGGCGCGGTTCAGTTCGAAGGTGGCTCGGCTGGAGAGGCTGCGTTCCTGGTTGAACTGGTTGGAGACAGCGGCGTGAACCGCGGCGGACTTCTGCAGACTTGGCATCCGCCGGAAACGCTGCATCGCCCGCTCTCGTCGTCGGAACGGCAGGTGGGAATTCTCCACCCGGTTGTTCAGCCACCGATCAGTCTCCTGCCCGCCTCAAGCTGGGTTCCTCTGACAAATCCCCGACGCATAAACCTCCACACCTAGCGATCTGAAAAACGAATTCGTAGCACACATTGCGTAACGCACTCCCCATCTTGAGAAAGGTACGTCTCGCAATCACGCAGATGCCCGACAACGTGGGGCGCAGTCACCGCTTACACCTCTACAGTCGAGCCAGTTTTAAGTTGAGCCGTGACGCTGCTCTTGCCGAGTGGCACGGCCTCACCACAGAATAACAGCTGCCTCCGTTGGAATTGAGACTGGTTCGCATTGGCCTGACATCACCAAATGCAGACCTACGCCAAGCTTAGCCTAAGGCCGCCGCGCTCAGCAGAGCCCTTGGAATTCCACTGCTCGCTCAGAGGCTCAAATATCTTCCCTACTCTAAGCAACTCGGTCGCAATATGTCGTTCCTCCACAATTGATTCTACGATGATCGGTACCCTAGACATAACATCGGCAAAAGGCTTATAGGCCAACTGGGCTGCATAAGAGACCCCGAAATGTTTGCCCCGACTATTGAGTTCGCTGATATGAACTTGCGCTAATCTGCTTCCAAACCGTTCAAGAATGCGAGCGGCCTCCATCATCGTTGGATCTACTTGCCTCGCATGGGCAATATCAAAGCACAGCTTCGCCTCAGTTACCTCATTGAAAAAGCCTTCCAGCTCATCGGCGGTTCGACCCGTTTTCCTTCTGGAGTCGAGGTTCTCCAAGCAGAGATACGATCCTAGCCGCCGCCAAGCTTTAGCACTAACTATGGTGTCCGGATGAACCACGATGTTCAAACCAAGATCGGCTACGTACATTAACTGCTCTACCAGCGCGACCTCATCCTCGAAGTTAGTCGGCGCATGAAAGCTAACGTAGCGGTACTGGTTTCTTATCGCCCCTAGGAGCGGTTGTAGCGCGTCTAAAAGCTTCGGGAGTTCGACAGCGCGAAGAGCCGACAGCTCAACCGCACTAGCCTTTGTTTCATTTAGCAGCTTCAAGGCGTGATTAAAATCACTGAGCGCCAAAGCACCCGTCGAAAATCCGATCGTCAGCATCAGAACACTCCATATTTCTTTATGAGGTCGGCGACACGTTTGTCCGATTCAAACATAAGCTTCAATAGCGCGCTATCGAAATCGATAGCAATCTCTCGTGCGTTAAGAAACACCGGGTTCTCATATGCTTCCTCGGGACTCAGGGACTCAAGTGTCTCACGAGCTTCATTTTCAGTGAGCAGAGACAGGAACCTGTCATAGTTGCCCAATATGTCATCTGCTAAATTGGGGGCGTGCTCCTTAACCAGCAGAGCCAGCGACTCGAGCGGAGGTCGCTGTGTCCACAGAAGGAGGTGCTCCTTGAGCTTTAGGCTGCGAAACGCATCGGTATCACTGCCTTCATCGTTCAGTGCCCACGTCGCGCACATGAAAAGCCCAGACACAAAGAGCAATTTGCGCGACATTCGAAGCTTGATGTTGCGAAGGGCCCACTTTTCGCCCCCTCTTTCGCGATGCTTGTTCGCGTAGTCGACGGCCATAGTTCGCCAGAAGCGGACGACGTCGTTCAGAAGGAACCTTGGAATCCTCCCTTTTTGCTCGTCTGGGCGGATGAAGCTTGCGTCTTCTTCGACATACCTCGTAATGATGCCTCGGATGATGCGGCTATGAACAATTTGACTCGCGGACTCGGTGATAGGCGCGGACTCAAGCAACAATAATAATCTTCGGGTCATGTTTCTGTTTGTGTCCTCGTCGTCGCCGATAGCGTGAATCAGCTCATGGCTGAATACGAGGCCGCCGAAAACACCAGTCGGGCCAGGTCTGCCGAAGCCAGCTTTCTCCACTTCAATTTTTATTTCTCGGGCGATTTGCAGGTGCTGGGAGTTCGCTTGGCCGTCAATCAACACTGCCCAGTCAAGATCGCTGCCCAAGGTAAACTCGCGTCTTGCTAAAGAGCCAAAGACAATCAGTCCGCCCTCGTCGGTCGGGAGCAGGCCCCTCACGGCGTCCGTCAGCAGAGCCAGCTTTCGGCGGCTAAGGTCCTCGGCTGCTGTTATGTTGGGCCAGCGGGTGGTGTCAGGGCCGCGAAGCTCGTTGAGGGCGCTCATCTCTCTGTCCGATCTTAGTGGGAGCTGCAAACTGTGTCCGGGCATCTCTCCCCTACAGCGAGGTAGTACTCAAGGGCGACTTGTCCGGATCGCGCTGTTCAAAGCCAACCGGCTCATAGTAGCAACTTCTTGAGGTTTGGGCTGCGATATGTTTGCTCGGCTTGTCGGGAGGGCAAGTTAGCGGGCGGCCCGCGCTGCCTCGGGACGACATATTGCTGCGCATCTTTGTACGTCGTTGATCCCCCTGTCCGAACCTGGAGCGCGTGAACGTGCCGGTGACACTGATCGTCAGCCGCAAGGTGCCTCCAGCATTGCCCTTCCGCCGCCACTGGTGAAGCTGGCGGAGACCTTCACGCGCAGGATCTCGGGTTGCAGTGCTGCGTCACGCCGCGCACGATCCGACAGCCGGGTCGGATCGGCCCGCTTGCCCAGATGATCGTAATAAGTGGACGGGGCAATCGGCAGGACGTTGCAGATCGGCTCGACCCCATGCTCCCCACGATGCATGTCGATGAACGACACCATCACTTCGACCGGCGGTCGAGCATCTCAGGCAGCGCTTGAAGCGATGCCGCTGCTGCCTTCGATCATCGCAAAATAAGCTGATGCTTTGCGCATTATCTCATTGGCTTGGCGCAGCTCGCGGTTCTCCCGCTCCAGCGCCTTCAGTTCTCGGCCGTGTCGCTCGGGATGCCTGCTCGCGTGCCGCTGCTCACCTCGGCCTTCTTCACCCAGGCGTTAAGCGTGTTGGCCGAGCAGCCGATCTTAGCCGCGATCGAGACAATCGCCTGCCAGCGAGACTCATGCTGCCCTTCGTTGTCGAGAACCATTCGCACCGCTCGCTCGCGGACCTCGGGGAAGAATTTGCTCGTCGTCTTGCTCATGATGGCTCCATCTTACTCAAGAGTTGGAGCCTCCGGCAGACCCGGGGCGGTTCAGCGACACTTGCCTCTCGCGAGGAACGTCGCTAGCCCATCGTGTCTTCGGACCCGGCATCAAGCGACAGATTGCTTGGTATTGGTAGGCTTTAAGCAAGGCCACCACGGTAGAGCCGCCTCAGCAAGTTCCGCACTGTCGACACATGCCACTGCCCGCCGCGCCGCGTCCTGATCCCGCGCGCGTTCAGTTCAGCCACCACTGCCCGCAAGGAGGTGCTCCCTGCCGCCCTGATCTCTTCGACCACCGGCATCACCTCCACCGCGAAGGCATCCGCGTTGCACCTGACGGCCTCCCGCAGCGCCGCACCGCCCTTGCCGGCCCGTCTGAGCGCCGCAGCACCGTTGGGGTTGCCCAGCTTCACGCCCCGCGCCTTCGCCGCTGCCAACGCCTCCTTCGTACGCCGGGAGATCGCCTCGCGCTCTTGCTGGGCGACCAGCGCCATGATGCCGACGGTCAGGTCGTTGGCCTCCGGCAGGTCGCAGGCGACGAAGCGGACGCCGCTGCCCTGCAGGGTCAGCAGGAAGGCGGCGTTGCGGCTGAGGCGATCCAGCTTGGCGATGACCAGTGTGGCGCCTGTGAGACGCGCCAGGTTCAGCGCCTTCTCCAGTTCCGGACGGTCGTTCCTGCGCCCGCTCTCGATCTCGGTGAAGCGCGCCAGAACTTCAACTCCCCTGGACACGGCGAAGTCGTCGATGGCCTTTCGTTGGGCGGCGAGCCCCAACCCGGACCGACCCTGCCGGGCCGTCGAGACCCGCTCGTAGGCCACCAATCTGAGCGCCGGTATTTCCCTGACCATGTACACACCTGCCTGACGTTCGTTGCGCAGGTGTGTACGTCGCTCGGGAGCCGGACGAAGTGTAGTCCCAGGTGCGCCTCAGAGCCTCTCGTCCAGTTCGATCGCGTCCGGCCGATCCTCGACGATGTTGCCCAGCGCGTCCCGGCATGTGCCGTCAGAGCCTTCGAAGATGACCTTGAAGACCAGCGGCTCCTCCTCGGCGGAGGGATCAAGGATGTCGGCCAACCTGGTGCGCGAGGTGGGCGTCAGGCCCAGCTCCGCCATGTACCGCCCCATCAGCTCCAGCTGCTTGTTCGCGATCCCGATCCAGGGCGACTGCTGCACGTAGCCCGACGGCGTCTTGAGAAGCTTCGGGGTCTCGCTCTGTTTCCTGACGGCCTCGACCCATTGGCTGTAGGAATGGCAGTAGGCCGCGAATGCCGCTCGATCGGCGACGGTGAGGATGCCTGCCTCGAAGAGCGGGCTGGCAAGCCTGCGCCATTCCTTGCGGGCGACGTGATCGAGGTGGTCCGGGCAGCGCGGCAGGCCGCCCGCCTTCAGCGCGGGCGCTGCCTTGGGCCGGGGCTTAGGACCGCGTCTCATCGGCGCCTGCCTCCGTCACTCGGTCGACGCCGATGCGCGCCTTCCGTTCGGCGATCTGGTCGAGCATCCGGGCGATCGCGTCGGACGCCTTGCCCTTGTGCTCGATGCTGGCGCCGCCCGAGTGCTGGATCTCGGCCGTCTCCCGCCACCCGGCCTGGGTCTTGAGATAAAAGATCGACGAAGTCGTGCAGCCCGACCGGGCCTTCTGCAGCAGCCCGTTGGCGACATGGGCGATGGCCTTCGCCTTGCCCCTTTTATACCGCGCGAGAACCTCGGGCTCGCGGTCGCAGATCGCCCGGAAGGTATTGCGCGCGATCCCGAAGTAGTCGGCGATCTGCTCCTGGCTCAGAAGAGCCGCGAGCGTTTCGACCTCCGCGCGCTGCGCCTCCGAAAGCGTGATCTGCGGCCGTGCCATGGTCACCCCCTCCCGCGGCCGTAGCGTTCGAAGAAGCGGCGCACCAGATAGCTCCGCGCCAGCGAGACGAGCGTGAAGACGGTCCCGATCAGCAGGTGCCGGTCCATCGACACGCGAAGCCCCAGGGCCGAGAACAGGGCCATCTGCGTCAGAAGCGCCACGATGAACCCGATCGCGACATTCACCGCGGCTTCGGTCAGGGACAATAGGCGTGACTGCATCTTCCTCCTCCTCACTCGAACTGTGCAAACGGATCGTCTGCATCGAGAGTTTGTGCCGCCGAGACCCGGCTGCGGGCCGAGGGCGTGAGACCGAACTCCGACGCGTAGCGCACCATGTCCGCCATCGCCTTGTTGGCCGTGCCGACCAGCGGGTTCTGGATCGCGTTGCCGCTCTGGGTGCGGATGACGAGCCCCGCTGTCACCGCGTCCCGGGCGGCCATGACCCTGAGCGCCCGTTCGGCGGCCACCCACCGACCATAGGCCTGGGCATAGGCCGCCAAGGCTCCGCGATCGAGCGCGGACAGGATGCCCATCTGTGCCATCTCCTCGGTGACCCGCATCCATTCCGCGTGCGCCTCAATGCTCAGATGGTCGGGCGCCTCGGGAACAGCGGGCTCGATCTTTGGCTCGGCCGGGTTCAGGCGATGCGCCCGGGCGGTACCGGTCAGCACCTTTAGCCGGGTCGGCTTCGGTTTCGGGCCACGAGGTGCCATCAACGATGCCCTTCCCTCATTCTGACCCCCGGTCCGAATTGTGGCCGTGCGTGCGTTTTCCGGGACCGCCGGTTTCCGGATCGGAGGCTCCAGAGTTTGACCCTCCCCCCCGGGTGTCGGCGACGGTGGCGAAGGTCTCCCCACTCTCCGCATGGACGCGTCATGCCCGGTGAAGGCCTGCCAGCGCTGCACGGCCACGTCGACATAGGCCGGGTCGAGCTCGACCGCGTGACACACCCGGCCGGTGGTTTCCGCCGCAATGATCGTGGTCCCCGATCCGCAGAACGGCTCATAGACGGCTTGTCCGGGGCTGGAGTTGTTCAGGATCGGCCGGCGCATGCACTCGACCGGCTTCTGGGTCCCATGCACGGTGGCGACGTCCTGGTCCCGGTTCGGGATTGTCCAGAGCGTCGATTGCTTGCGATCGCCTGACCAATGCCCCGTCCCGCGGACAGCGTACCAGGCCGGCTCGTGCTGCCAGTGATAGTGCCCGCGGCTGAGCACCAGGCGCTCCTTGGCCCAGATGATCTGGGACCGGATTTCGAAACCTTCGGCGGCGAGGCTTTCGGCCACCGTGGTTGCGTGCAGCGCCCCGTGCCAGACATAGGCCACGTCGCCGGGGAACAGCGCCCAGGCCTCCCGCCAGTCGGCGCGATCGTCATTTGCGACCTTGCCCGTCCGCTTCGTCTTCGCCGCCCCGGTCTCGTTCCGCCAGGCGGGATCGTAGTTCACGCCCTAGGGCGGATCGCTGACCATCAGGTGTGGACGCACGCCACCCAGCAGCCGGCTCACGTCATCCGAGTTGGTCGCGTCGCCACAGATCAGCCGATGGTTGCCCAGCACCCAGAGATCGCTCGGTCGGCTCACCGGATCGGCCGGTGGTTCCGGCGTCGCCTCTTCTCGCGGGTCGCCGGCGCCATGGTTCAGGAGCGCGTCCAGCTCGGCGCCATCGAAGCCCAGATCACCGAGGTCGATGCCCATCTCGCCCAGATCGGCCAGTTCGAGACCCAGCAGGTCCTTGTCCCACCCGGCCTGCTCGGCCAGCCGGTTGTCGGCGAGAATGTAGGCTCGCTTCTGCGCCTCACTCAGATGCGCCAACTCGATCACCGGCACCCTGTCGAAGCCCAGCTTCCGGGCCGCCAGCACCCGCCCGTGTCCCGCGATGATCCCGTTCGCGCCGTCGACCAGCACCGGGTTGTTGAAGCCGAACTCGCGGATCGAGCCGGCGATCAACGCCACCTGCGCATCGGAATGGGTTCTGGCGTTCCGGGCGTAGGGGACGAGATCGGCCACCGCGCGATGCGCGATCGATTGCGCGCCGGTCGGTCCCTGCGCCTGCTTTGCAACTGCCTTCGCCATGCCCCGCTCCAAATTGTTCGCCTGTCTGCCAGCCTCTCCCGGTCAGTATAGACACCCGCCAAGGCATTGTAATCTTGACATAGTACGCCAGTTGACGACACGATCCGACATTTTCGAAGCCGCGCGGAGCGGCAGCGGAGCTCGGGCTAGCGTGGGCATGGCAGGGGTTGTCGTACGCGAACTCACCCGACGGTGATCGATGCTGCTATTACTAAGCCGCGTCACAGATCAGCCGCCACGACCTTCTCTTCCTGTATTGCCGCTGATAAGATGTCTCAGATGGACAATCCCGATCTCGATACCCGCCGTGACTTGGAGCGGGTCGCCGATTTTCTGGTAGCAATCTCCGCACGTCTTCTTCAGGTCTCCGACCGTAAAGCAGGCGTGGCAATGGGAGTAGCAACCAATGCGGTGGTCGGTTCGGCGTTCGCGGCGTCCATAACCGGCATTGTAGGTTCGCTCGGCACGGCAGGCACAGGGGCGGCCATCGCCGGGCTCTCAGGCGCGGCTAAAACGTCTGCGACGCTTGCGTGGATTGGCGGGATCGTCGGTGGTGGTATGGCCGCCGGAACTGTGGTTCTGGGAGCCGGAGCATTAGGGGCCGGCATCTACGGTTCCATCAGGTTTCGTCGCGTGATCCTCGGCTATGCGCGCCGAAGCGAAGACCTCTCCGAGGCGGAACAGCGGATCGTAGAGGCCGCCGGTGTTTTGACAGTTGCCATTCGCAATGCCCTCGCGGTGGAAGAGCACATCAGTGGACGCGAAGTTGCGGTCCTATCCCGCGTTGCAGTCGAGCCGCTTTTGGCGGACGTCGAAGCGGCTCTCAAGGCGGGGCTGCTCGACGACCTCAACACATTCAATCGGGCTCGCTTGCGAGGACACGTGATCAACCTGCGATCCCACCTGAGGAGGCTCGAGGCCAATGCCGACCCGTCGTAGCGCTGCCGTTGCCATCGCCGTAACCCTGCAAAAGCTCATCGAAGGCAAGACGGCCAGCTGGACCGCCGATCAAGAACTGGTTCTCAGCGCACTACGACGGTCAACATCTAGCTTGTCCGATGCATCCACTTCCGAACTCGGCGAATACCTCCGCGACCTAGACCCGAGCCAACTGCGCGGCGTCGCCGCAAACGTGAAAGGCATCTTCCATGAGATGTTGGTTGTCCGAGCCGAAAACCTCGATGGCGACACCGTCACGGCGCGGATTTTTGAACAAACCAATCACCCGGGAGCAGATATCGAGTTCGTCATCGATGGGGACGTGATCGGCGAGGTACAGTTGAAGGCTGTGCAGGACCCAGCTGCCATCGCAGAGCATTTTGCGCGCTATCCAGATGTCGATGTTTTAGCAACGTCGGAAGTCTATGCTGCCACCGAAGGCGCGTATGCGGGACGTTTGACTGCATCAGGAGTGAGTAACGATGAGATCGCGGCGCTGACGCAAGACACGTTGGAAGACTTGGCCGGAGAGAGCCTGGACGGATTTATTCAGGATGGGATAATTACGTCGGTTCTTGTGAGCGGGGCGCTTCAAGCGCGCGCAGTGTTGCAGGGTAAGGCACCCGATGCGCGGCAAGTCCGATCGACCCTGGAACTTTTGGGTGTCGGTGCGGGAACGGCAGCCACGATGGATGTGCTTCTGAATTTGGCATGACGGGGTGTATGCGAATGGGAGATGGAACAGCGCAGCCGACCGGATGGCGCCGAAGCCATTTCGCCTAATCGACTTGCCATCCGTCCAGGAGGCCTGGCGTTGCTTCCAGCCTTGCCCAAATAGTGGTGGCAGTCCCGCTAAACCAGCACGCCGACTGCCACCACCGGCCACGAGCGGGGCACCCATAGGTAGCGGCTTTGCCCCCCTGATCATGGGCTGGAGACGGTGACCTGCAACGGATGCAACAGATGCAACACGACAATCTGTTTGTTGCTTCGCGCGCCCGCGCGCGAAGACCCATGGTTTTCTCACGTCACATCTGTTGCATCTGTAGCCTGTTGCTCTGCCAGCTTTGACACTTGTTAATCCTCCGGGTTCAAATTGAATGGGCGCGCTGGAGGGAGGACCACCGCTCATGGGACACAATACGCTCGGTGTCCTGCCTCGGAGCAGGCACTGGCAGGACGTCGTCCGCTTGCTCGATGCCGGCGCTGCGGACAGTGAAGTGGTCGCGGCCAGTGCGCGGGCAGCCGAAAAGGACATGCTCGCCGCCGCAGACGACCCTGTCTTCGTCGAAGCTGTGCGTCTCCTGCTCAATATTCCCCTCGCTGCGCGGTCCGACGATTTCGGGCAAGCGCTTCGGAACATCGGGCTGCCGGTGCACCACCGGCCCGAGCTTCTCGACCTGGTGGCGGCCGTCGCGGAACGGCTCGATGCCGTGCGACGCGAGACACGAACGCGCTCCGATTTCGGCGAGATCGCAGCCCGTGCCCTGACCAGCACCTTGACCATCGCGATTGGCGACGCGCTCCCGGGCCTCTTCGGGGCCACTCCGGACGACGTGCAGGCTGTGGCCCGCAAGATGTCCTGGGCCAAGGGCATCTCAGGGTTCTCGCGGGAATTCTTCGGGACACTCGTTTCCGGGACCCTTTCCTACTGGCTCGACAGAACCCTCGCTCTTCAGGTTGGCGAAGGGCGCCGCTTTCCAACGACCACGGACCGAAACGCCTTCGATCGCGAGCTGGATCAATATTCGAGCGAGGCGACGCGCATCATCAAGGAGTTTTCGAGCGGCTGGTACGGAAAGACGCTGCACCGCGAAGGCGGTTTTCGCACGAAGGACGCCACCATCTTCGGGGCGGTGGCCATGAAGAAGACCGTGGCGGAACTACGTGCCAGGAGCATGATCGATGGGTGAAGCCATCGTGCGGGTCGACGGCAGTCAGACCCCGATCATTGTCCGGATCAACGGGCAACGACCGACCTTCAATCTCGGGACAGATGCCCTGCAGGCAAAGGCACTTCGTGAGCTTGATCCTGTCCTTCTCGATCTGATGGAGATCGCCTCGACCGTTTTCGCAGCTGACGGAGCAATAGCCCGCGGAGGTGCGACACGCCCGGATATGGGTGCGGGGTGGTATCGCCAGTTCGACTTTGAAATCCCCGTTCGAAACCCGGAGCTCTGGCAGCGACCAGACGTGACCGCGGCGCTATGCGAAGTCGTCGAGACCCTGACGGAAGACAGCGTCAGGTTTCGGTTCACGCAGTCGAACGCAGATCCGATCCTGCAGCCTTATCTCGATCTGGACCCGAACGGCGCCAGCTTCGACGCCGACGAGGTGGTCCTCTTCTCGGGCGGCCTCGATTCCTTCGCAGGCGCCCTGGAGCTTCTCGCAACGACATCGTCGCGGGTGATCCTCGTCACGCACAGGTCTGCACAGAAGGCGATCCCGCGACAGGTCGAACTGGGACAGTATCTGGCGAAGAGATTCCCGGGCCGGGTGCTCCACGTGAATATCCTCGCGCGGCGAACGGATCAGGAAGCGCGAGATTCCACGCAACGGTCTCGCACCCTTCTGTTCGCCGCTTTCGGCCAAGCCGTGGCCCATGCGTTCGGCGCCGGGCGCGTCTCCTTTTTCGAGAACGGCATCGTCAGCCACAACCTGCCGCTCAGCCCACAGATCGTCGGAACCATGGCGACCAGAACGACGCATCCGCTCACGTTGAGGACCATCAATCGCCTCATGCAAGTGGTTCTTTCTGAACCCGTTGGGATCGAGAACAAGTACCAGTGGCTGACGAAAAGCGAAGTCGTTTCACGGATCGAGCAGTACGGAGCCGCCAAACAGATTGTGCGCGCCGTCAGTTGCACGAGCATTCGCGAGCAGAACAGCCTCCACACTCATTGCGGGGCCTGCACGCAGTGCTTCGATCGGAGGTTCGCCATCCTCCATGCGGGGTTGGCCGACTACGATCCCGAAGAAATCTATGGCACGGACATCTTGTTCGGGGAACGCACCACCCATCGGGCGATCACGATGGCGGTCGAATGGACGAGCCACGCCCTTCGGCTAGGCGACCTCGACGAGCAGGCTTTCATGACGGCTTTCGGCCACTAGGCCAGCCGGATTTTCCGGGGCCATCCTGACCTCCCGCGCAAAACGGCGCTCGATCTCACCCTTCAAATGCATCAGCGGCACTCGAACGCCGTCAAGAGCGTTCTTGAGCAGGTGCTTCGCGACCGCGCTTCCGACCTCGCGTCCCGGCAGATTCCCGCATCATCGCTCGTGGTTCTCCACCTGTCTTCAGGCGGCGGATTGGTCGGGCAGGTACCAGAGTTCCGGCAAGCGTCGGTGCCGCGCATTT
The DNA here is from genome assembly GCF_900172315.1 of Palleronia marisminoris. Classification (GTDB taxonomy): domain Bacteria; phylum Pseudomonadota; class Alphaproteobacteria; order Rhodobacterales; family Rhodobacteraceae; genus Palleronia; species Palleronia marisminoris. Next base: position 367,095 of record NZ_FWFV01000002.1, on the reverse strand, counting down.
TCATCGGGGAAGTCGATGAAGTGGACCAGGTGCCGGAACCTGGCGCCCCTTTGCAGGTGGCTTTCTCCGTGGATGGAAACCGACATATCGTGGACGTGATCGGGCTGGCGACGCTAAGGGGACCGTCTGCCCGTGTCCCACATGCGCTGAAGCCCTCCTTCGACGACGACAGACGCAACGGAGTTGCCCCCGCGGACTACCGTTACACGATGGGAACGAGGCTTCCTGACATGGGCGGGATGAACAAAAGAACGATACGGAAAGCTGTTGAACGTTGCCGCAAGCAACTCGCCCAGGGATACGAGGAGATCCATGGCGAGCCGCCGGTCGAACCTCTCCTGATCCAGACCCGGGTATCGAAGGGCTATCGCCTCGACCCATACATCATCGTCCTACCGGCGAATCGGGCACCCTGAGTCGCGGTGAACCCGGGCATAGGTATTGAACTGGCTCGCCCGCTTGTCACGTCGCAGGTGCGTTTGTCACGCCAGAGGGACTTGACCGAGCGGATCTACCAGAAGCGCGGATTCGACTGTCACGCCGAGGCCCCGTCATGTCACGCCGCCAGCCGCCAAACCTGCCTGTTTCGGCTGTATTTTCGCTGGCATGGCAAACGATCCAAACACATCACCCGGTTTCGAAAACCCACGGCTCTTGATCCGCGAGCGCGAGCTTGCCGAGCGTTGGAGCACGTCCCAGCGGACGCTGCAGCGCTGGAGAGCCGAGGGCAAAGGTCCCGCGTACATTCTGATCGGCGGCGCGATCCGCTACAGAATGGCAGACATCGCAGACTTTGAGGACAGGATGCGATGCGGCGGGGGCAAGCCATGACCGCGCCCCGGACCTCTTCCCTCGGCGCGACGGTCGAGGCGCAATCCATCCGCAGGTACTGCGACATTGTATTTGGCTATCTGGACGGCCTCGTCCCGATCCGGCTCCTCCCGGAAACCGGGACCCCGGACCAGAAGCCACGCCTCGAATTTCCCGGCACTGCCTCGGTCACCGACCGCCTGATCAGTATCGCGTCCGCGGCGGCGGAGCAGCAACGCGGCGTCTTCGTCGTTCCGGGCACCGTCATATCCCCCGGATCGGCGAAGGCAAAAGACATCCAACAGACGGGTGTCATCCTCGTGGATCTCGATCACGGGGACATTTCGGCGAAGTTCGCACATCTCGCTCAATACGTCGGGCCTCCATCGCTCGAAGTGGCCTCCGGTGGGGTCGCGGATGACGGGCAGACAAAGCTCCACCTTTACTGGCGCCTGACCGAAGCCGCCGTGGGTACGGACGCGGCTCGCGTCGCAGCACTGCGTGGTATGCTTGCTTCAAAGGTGGCCGGCGATCCCGCCTTTGGAAGCATCCATCAGCCCATCCGGGTCGCCGGGACCATTCACGGCAAGAATGGTCGACGCACAGGCGTCCGCATTCTCTCCGACAGGCCCAGAGAATACGAACTCACGGAAATCGCCGAGGCCATCGCGGCCATGCCGCCGATGCCCGGTCTCCCGGTCCCGCAAGACAGGGCCCGACGCTGCCCGGGCGGACGGACCCCGCATGACTTGGCGAGGACGCGGATAGCGGCGGGAGGGGTGAACGGGGAGACACGCTTTGTCGCCTTGTCGAAGGTGATCGGCCATTGGATTCGCAACGCGCGCAGGGGCGTCTGTACGATCGAGGAGGCGTGGACTGCTGTCGAGGACCATAACGCCGCCATGATTGCTCCGCCGTGGGAGGTGACCTACCTCAGACGGGAGTTCGACGCATTGCTGGCAAGGACACCGCTGAAAAGGGCCCCATGCGCGTGCAGGCGCAGCCGGAACAAGAGCAGATTGCGCCTGCTCTGAGTGACGATGCCATCGCGGCGGAATTCGTCTCAGTTCACGGACAGAACTGGAAACACGTCGCCGCCTGGGGGGCCTGGTATCGGTGGTCCGGCACGGTCTGGGAACGCGACGAGACGGGCCTGGTGCGGGAAATGGTGCGCCAGGTCTGTCGCTCAGCGGCGCAACAAGCGGACAAGCCTGCCGAAGCACGCCACATCGCAAGCGACAGGAAGATGTCGGCCGTGCTGCGCGTCGCGGCCGCCGATCCCGGGATTGCCGTGGCCCCATCACGATGGGACGCCCACCCAATGTTGCTTAACACACCTTCGGGCATGGTCGATCTGGCGACAGGGGAAATCGGTCCACACGACCCCGATCTCCTCATCAGCCAGATGACGACCGCGTCCTCAGGCGGCGATTGCCCTCGTTGGAGCACGTTCCTGCACGAAATCACCGACGGGTATGCCGACCTGCAGGCCTATCTCGCGCGTCTTGCTGGCTATTGCCTTACGGGATCGACGAGGGAGCAAGCATTCGCGTTCCTCCATGGCCACGGAGCGAACGGCAAGTCCGTCTTCCTTCAGACACTGGCCTCGATCATGGGCAACTATGCCTCCACCGCTACGCTCGACACGTTCATGGCGTCGAAAAGCGAGCGCCACCTGACGGAATTGGCCGGACTTCGCGCCGCACGACTGGTCCTTGTGCCCGAGACCGAGGCCGGGCGCAGCTGGGCGGAGGCACGCATCAAGGCAGTTACCGGTGGGGAAAGACTGCGCGCAAATTTCATGCGCCGCGATCACTTCGAGTTCGAGCCGCAGTTCAAGCTCATCGTCGCTGGCAATAATCGCCCCGCACTCAATGGCGTGGGCGAGGCAATGCGCCGTCGCCTCCACCTCGTGCCATTCACCGTCACCATTCCACCTGAGCGTCGCGACCCCCGCCTCGTGGAGAAGCTCCTCGCCGAGCGTGACGGCATCTTGGGATGGATGCTGGCTGGCTGCGCCGATTGGCAGCGCGAGGGGCTCTCCCCACCGTCATGCATAAGGGCGGCTGCCGAGGAATATTTCGAAGAAGAAGATCTGATCGGGCAATGGATACAGGAGCGCTGCATCTGCGACGGAAAACACAAGGCGCCGGCCGCCCAGCTGTTCCAGTCATGGAAGGCATGGGTCGAGGATGGCGGCTACCCGTCCGGATCGCAAAAGGCTCTCGGCGAGGCCCTTCGCGCACGCGGGTTTGAACCGACCATGGTCCGCCGTCAGCGGGGGTGGGCAGGGATTGGCATCTCACGAAGCTCGGCTTCGACGGAGGTGGGAGAATGAATCCCCTTAATCCGTGTCATCTGAAACCGATGGAGCGCCGTACGGAACTCTGCGCGATCCTCGCCCGGGGACTCGTTCGCCTTCAGCTCCGCCAGTCAAATGAACTCTGCGAACGCCATGGAGATAGTTCGCTTCACTGTCCGGCCGCCCAGAGCGGTCATGCAACTCCAACTCACCGGAGAAATGCATGAACAAGCCCGATCCCATCCCCGCGCGCCTCGCCGCGCTCAAGACCACGCCGACGCATGACCTGAAGAAGCAGTGGCGCGACCTGTTCGACAGCGAGCCGCCGCCGTTCAACCGGCGCTACCTGGAAAGCCGGCTCGCCTACCGTATTCAGGAACTCACCTATGGCGGGCTCAAGCGTGAGACGGTCCGGCGACTGGAGCGCTTGGGAGAGGAACTGGACGGCGGCGACCGCAAGAAGAGCCGCGTCCGCGCCGACCGCGACCGGCCCACCACCGGCACGCGCCTGCTGCGCGAGTGGCAGGGTGTCGAGCAGGTCGTGACCGTCACCGCCGATGGTTTCGAGTGGCAGGGACGGCCCTACAGGTCGCTGTCCGCCATCGCCCGCGCGATCACCGGCACGCGCTGGAACGGCTGGGTCTTCTTCGGGCTGAAAAATCACCGGAGGGGCGCATGACAAAACCACCGGAGAAATCGAAGATCGTCCGCAAGCTGCGCTGCGCGATCTACACGCGCAAGTCGTCCGAGGAAGGGCTGGAGCAGGAGTTCAACAGCCTCCATGCGCAGCGAGAAGCCTGCGAGGCCTACATCGCCAGCCAGCGCTCCGAAGGCTGGGTGCTGGTCCGCGACCAGTACGACGACGGCGGAATCTCTGGCGGGACGCTGGAACGGCCCGGCCTCAAGCAGCTTCTGGAGGACATCGAGGATGGGCTGGTCGACGTGGTCGTGGTTTACAAGATCGACCGCCTCAGCCGCTCGCTCGCCGACTTCGCCAAGCTGGTCGAGGTGTTCGACCGCAACGGCGTGACCTTCGTCTCGGTGACGCAGGCGTTCAACACGACCACGTCGATGGGGCGGCTGACATTGAACATCCTGCTCAGCTTCGCCCAGTTCGAGCGCGAGGTGACGGCCGAGCGCATCCGCGACAAGGTCGCCGCCAGCCGTAAGAAGGGCATGTGGATGGGAGGGGTGCCGCCCTACGGCTACCGGGTGAAAAACCGCAAGCTGGTCGTCGACGAAGAAGCCGCCGCGGATGTCCGCTGGATCTTCGCCCGCTTCCTCGAGATCGGGTCCTGCACGGAATTGGCGCGGGAGGTCGCGAAACGCGGCATCCGCACGCCGCGCGGTAACCGCATCGACAAGAAGTACCTCTACCGGATGCTGAACAACCGCGCCTACATCGGGGAGGCGGTCCACAAGGGAGAAAGCTACCCCGGCGAGCACGACGCCATCATCGACCGAGAGACGTGGGATCGCGTCCACGCCATCCTGCAGGAAAGCCCCCGCAAACGCGCCGCCCGCACCCGCGCCGAGACGCCCGCGCTGCTGAAGGGCCTGTTGTTCGGACCCGACGGCGCGGCATTCTCCCCGACACACACGCGCAAGGGCGAGAGGCTATACCGCTACTACGTCAGCCAGACGGTGCTGAAACACGGCGCCGGGTCCTGCCCGGTCGGCCGCGTACCCGCGGGCGAGATCGAGGCCGCCGTCATCGAACAGCTGCGGGTGGTGTTTCGTCAGCCCGAGATCGTGGCGGGGACGTGGAAAGCAGCACGCGTCCACGTCGACGACGTCACCGAGGCCGACGCCCGGACGGCACTGCAACAGCTTGATCCGCTATGGGACGAGCTATTCCCTGCCGAACAGGTGCGCATCGTGGCGCTGTTGGTCGAGCGCGTGGACATCGGCACGGACGGGCTCAACGTCCGGCTGCGCATCGACGGGCTCAGCGGTCTGGCCCGCGAGATGCTGGCCGGCGACATCGGAGAAGCTGCATGACCCGCGGGGCTCCAATCCCGGAGACGGTCACGCTCCACGTCCCATTTCGCGTCGTGAAGCGTGGTGGCCGGAAGGAGATGCAGATGCCCGAGGGCGCCACGCAACCGCGGCGGACAGACAACACGCTGGTCAAGGCGTTGGCCCGCGCGTTCCGCTGGAAACGGATGCTGGAGTCGGGCGAGTTCGCGTCGATTTCCGAACTGGCTGAGCGAGAGGGCATCGCCTTCACGTACATGGCGCGGCTTATGCGCCTCTCTCTGCTGGCCCCGAAAATCGTGGATGCCATCATGGAGGGCAGCCAGCCTAAGAGCGTCACGCTTGCGAACATGATGGATCCTTTCCCTTTGGACTGGAAGGAACAGCGGATACGATTCCTCCAGCCCGGGACGAGTGACATCTAGCGTCTGGCTCAATCACTCCAGCGTTCACGCCCAGATATCGCCGGCTCGGGTCGTGAAGGCCTTCTTCGCGTCGACATCTGCGACAAACTCAGACCACAAATCCTTGCCCAGCTTTCGACGCGCGAAGGCGCCCGCCATTGCGAGAAACGCCTTGAGCAAAGCGTGCATGTCGTCCACGTACCCGGAAAGGATCGTTTCGGTGCCGGAGCCGTATGCGAGAAAAAGCGCCTCGCGATAGTTCGCCTTGCCGCGGTAGCGGGCTGCCTGGTGAACAAACCCCATGGACCTACGCTTGAACCACTCGTCCAGCAGTGCCCTCGCGTCTTTCGAGCGGAAGTTGCTGACGCCCAACTCCTTGAAGGCGCGATTGCCTTTCAGGTCCTCCTCCGTCTTCCACGCGTACCACTTCGCAGATCCCGACAGATACCCTGCAGCGGCGCCCAGCGCGTCGTCCTTTGTCACCGGGCGCGTCTGAAGCTTGCCGGGGCTGCCATTGCGCAGTGCATCGACCTCCGCCTTGTAGGCCTTCTCCACGAGACTGCTCACTCTCCAGCTGAACGGCGCCAGGGCGAGGCCCCGGCTGGCGATCTGCTCGTCCCACAGCCGCGCCGTCCCAGCATGGTCCTCCCGGAAAGATCCGGATTGCGCGGCGGTCATAGCGCTCGCCGCGTTGGCGATGCGTAGTACCAAGCCAACACTCCGACCCTCGCGTAGTCCGCGGCCGTCGTTCCGCCTCGGAATTGGTCGAGGGCAGAAAGATGATGAAGCCCCAGGAAGATTTGCTCGAGCACGGTGTTCTCGACGCGGATATCCATCTTCCGCTTTCCTTCCTTCGTGTAGAAGGCAGTCGCCGTTCCGAAATCGATCCCTTCGTCCTCCGCAAGGATTCGCAGCGCACGCATCCAGTTGACCGTCGACGGCAGCGCGAACTACGGATCCGGCTTGCCGTCCGGCTCCTTGATGGTGCCCTGTTTGATGATGCGGTCGTACAGCATGGTTTCTCGATCTGACATAAGGATTGCCGCGCCGGATCGGCGGAATCGGGCGTGCAAAACAAAGATTCGCGCGATAGTCTTCTGGAAAACAAGCCCTTTTCGTGAGTGCCCGTCCCGCATGTCCGACAGTCTGACCGACCTGATCCTTTCCCTGACCCCCGAAGATGGCTTTTCCATCGGCAACGGCGCGATGATGGCGCTGTTGCGCGAGCAGGTGCCGGGCCTCTCCGACGACGACTACTTCGTCGCGCGCGACGCCCTAGTGGATGATGGCCTGCTTGCCAAAGGCCGTGGGCGGGGCGGGTCGATCATGCGGGTGGTCGATGCCGACGAGGATGAGGACGACGACGGGTTCGAACTGACCCCAACCGACGAGCCCGCACCGCGGCAGCGTGCCGCCGCTCGCGGCAAGAAGGCGGCGCGCAAGCCGAACGGGCCCACGCAGGTGCTGAGCTACCGCCATGGCGAGACCCGGGTGAACAACCCCGAGGTCGGGATGGTCCATGCCGGGACCGATCCGGATGGCGAGAAGACGGTCTGGGCCTATGACCCGCATCTCGACCCGGTGCTGAACTTCGACTCGGCGCGGGCGGGGATCGAACGGCTCGTCGATGACGCGCTGACCAGCGACGATCCCGAACGGATGCGGGACGCGCTGCAGGAGCTGAAGCGGCTGCAGGCGCCCTATCTCAACTGGACGGGCAAGGCGGAGCGGACGAGCGTCGAGGTCGATACCGTCTCGCTCCATGTCCACGAACGGGTGGACCCGGCGACGATCCTCGCCAATGCGGCGAAGCGGCTGAAGGGGAAGGACGCGGCGACGCAATGGCGGCAGCCGGACCTGTTTGCGGCCCCGTTCGAGAACCTGCCGCTGCGCCAGGCGCTGGACTTCTATCATCACGAAAAAGGATGGTCGAACCGGCTGGTGGCAGGCGACAGCCTGCTGGTGATGAACTCGCTCCTGACCAAGGAGAGCATGGGCGGCTGCGTCCAGATGATCTACATCGACCCGCCCTACGGCATCAAATACGGGTCGAACTTCCAGCCTTTCACGAACAAGCGCGACGTGAAGGACCGCTCGGACGACGACCTCACCCAGGAACCCGAGATGATCAAGGCGTTCCGGGACACCTGGGAACTCGGCATCCACTCCTACCTCACCTATCTGCGCGACCGGTTGATGCTGGCGCGAGAACTGCTGACCGAGAGCGGGTCGGTGTTCGTGCAGATTTCGGATGAGAACCTGCACCACGTTCGGGAGTTAATGGACGAGATTTTCGGCGACGAAAATTTCCTGTCAAACATCGCTTTCGTAAAGACGACTGGGCAAACAAGTGAACTGCTTTCAAATATCACCGATTACTTGGTTTGGTATGCGAGAGATAAATCAAGAGTGAAATTCCGCCGCCCACTCAGGCCCAAGATATTCGGAAGTGATGGCACAGGCGAATACACGGTTGTTCAGCATCCTGACGGATCACGTCGCCCTATGACAAAGGGGGAGAGATCGGGGACTACGCCAGTTTCGAACGAGTGCCGCATACTCCGCCTTGACACCGCAACCAGTCAAAGGCCGCCAGGAGACTTCCCTGTCGAGCTTAACGGGATCACCTTCCGACCAGGAAGCGGTTATTGGAAAACGTCCGAGAAGGGGTTCCAACGCCTCGCCAAAGCGAAGCGCATCTCGGAGAGAACTGTTGGCTCGACACTTTGTTATGTGCGGTACGTCGATGACTTCCCAGCAATGGCAATCGGCAATCTATGGGGCGATATGGCCTCAGGTGATAACCAGACGCTTCAGAAACTATATGTCGTTCAGACGCTTCCGAAGGTTGTTGAACGCTGCCTGCTCATGACCACCGATCCGGGCGATCTGGTGCTCGATCCGACCTGTGGCGCTGGCACCACCGCCTTCGTCGCCGAGAAATGGGGGCGGCGCTGGATCACCTGCGACACCTCCCGCGTGGCGATCACGCTGGCCAAGCAGCGGCTGATGACCGCCAGCTTCGATTACTACGCTTTGCGCTATCCGCATGAGGGGCTGGGTGGCGGATTCGACTATGAAACCGTCCCGCACATCACCCTCAAAAGCATCGCCAACAACCCCGACATCGACACGATTTACGACGAAGACCACCCGAAGATCGCGGCGGCGCTGGCCGAATTGAACGCAGCACTTTCCGCCGCCCCGCCAAAGCCCCTGAAGCCCGCACAGGGCGTGCGCAAGGGCAAGCCGGTAGACTTCGCCAAGGGCGACACCCTGCACGAATGGGAGGTGCCCTTCGACTTGCCGGAGGACTGGCCCGACGCCGCCCGCGCGCCCTTCGACGCATTTCACGCCGCCCGGCAGTCGATGCAGCGCCGCATGGACCAGTCCATCGCCGACCATGCCGAGCAAGAGACGCTCTACGACAAGCCGCGCATCGACAAATCCAAGCTGCGCATCTGCGGGCCCTTCTCGGTCGAGGCGGTGCCGGCGCCAACCGTCCTCTCCCTGGACGAGAGCATGCCACCGCAGGAGGCCGACGAGACCGTCGCCCGCTCTGGCGAGACCTCGCGCCAGGCGCTGTGGCGCGACGAGCTTCTGAAGACCGGCGTGCGCGGCAAAGGCGGCGCCATGCTCCGCTTCGCCGAGTTCGAGACGCTGCCGGGGCTGCGCTACCTCCACGCCAGCGGATCGCTGGCCGAGACGGGCGAGCGCGTCGTCGTCAGCTTCGGCCCCGAGCACGCGGCGCTGGAGCAGAGGCAGGTGGAACTGGCGCTGACCGAGGCCGAGACCCTGCGCCCGTCGCCGAAATTCATCCTGTTCTGCGCCTTCACCTTCGACCCCGAGGCCGCGAAGGACATTGACGAGGTGAACTGGCCGGGCGTGACGCTGCTGAAGGCACAGATGAACACCGACCTGCTGACCGAGGATCTGAAGAAGAAGCGCGCTTCGAACCAGTCCTTCTGGCTGATGGGCCAGCCGGACGTGGAGCTTCGCAAGCGCAAGGACGGGCTGTGGGAGGTTGAGGTGAACGGCTTCGACTATTTCGACCCCAAGGCGGGCGACCTCGTGTCCGGCGGCAAGACGCAGATCGCGATGTGGTCGCTGGACGTGGACTACGACAACCGCTCGCTGATGCCGCACCAGATGTTCTTCCCGATGGCGGATGCGAAGGGCGGCTGGAACCGCCTGCGCAAGACCGTGAGGGCCGAGCTCGACGAGGATCTGCTGGAGCAGTTCCACGGCACCGTCTCGCTGCCCTTCGATGCGGGCGAGAACCGGCGGATCGCGGTCAAGATCGTGGACGACCGCGGGATCGAGTCGCTCAAGATCATGCCGCTGGAGCGGTAGGCCCATGTCCCTCATCATCAACACGCCGTTCGTCTGCCCGGCCCAGCACTGGATCGAAGGCAAGGGCGGCAAGCTGGAGATCAAGCCCGAGCGCCGGCCAGCGAGCTACGAGGTCTTCGACGCGCGCAACAACACCAAACGCACCGAGGTGCTGGAGCTGGTGAACACGATCCGCACCCGCGTGGACGCCTGGCGCGAGGCGGGCTGGCCCGGCGTGACCATTGTCACGCGCAAGCTGCTGGAGCACTGGCACGACCGCGATGCGCGGCAGTACCCGTTCTATTTCTGCCAGCTCGAGGCCATCGAGACACTGATCTGGTGGGTCGAGGGGGCCGAGGCGTACAAGCAGGGCATCGCAATCCCCGGCGACGGCGGCGCGTGGGAGCGGCTCTGCAACAAGATGGCCACAGGGGCGGGCAAGACCACGGTGATGGCGATGATCATCACCTGGCAGGTGCTCAACGCGCTGACCTATCCGAAGCGGAACAAGGACTTCAGCCGCGCTGTCTTCATTGTGGCGCCTGGCCTGACCGTGAAGGAACGGCTGCAGGTGCTGCTGCCCAGCGAGGGCAGCTACTACGACGAGTTCAACCTGTGCCCCTCCGAGGCGCTGCGCCAGAAGCTGAACCAGGCCGAGGTCCTGATCGAGAACTGGCACACGCTGATGCCGCTGAAGGAAACTGACCGCTCGGTGGTGAAGAAGGGGCGCGAGTCCGACGAGGCCTTCACGCGGCGCGTGCTGGGCAAGCTGGCCGCGCACAAGGACATCATCGTCATCAACGACGAGGCGCACCATGCCTACCGCAAGCCGCCAGAGGTGAAGATCAGCAAGAAGGTGGCCGCGGAACAGGGCATTGACCTCGATGAGGCGACCCGCTGGATCGAAGGGCTGGACAGGATCCACAAGACCCGTCGCATCCAGCGCTGTTTCGACCTGTCGGCCACGCCCTTTGCGCCCACCGGCAAGAAGAGCACCGACACGGCGCTGTTCGACTGGATCGTCTCGGATTTCGGCTTGAACGATGCGATCGAGGCCGGGCTGGTGAAGACCCCGCGCGTGGTGGTCCGCGACGATGCTGTTCCGGACGCCAAGACGCTGCGCTCGAAACTCTACCACATCTATCGCGACCCATCCGTGTCCGAGGACCTGAACCGCGCAAAGGCGGAGCAACACGAGGCGCTGCCCAAGCTGGTACAGGACGCCTATACGCTGCTCGGCGCCGACTGGCGGGAAACCCGGGCACGCTGGAAGGAGGCCGGTCACCACTCGCCTCCTGTCATGCTCACGGTCTGCAACCGCACGGAGACCGCGGCCCGCATCGAGAACTACTTCAACAAGGGCGATGCACACTGGCCCGAGCTGCACGCGCCAGACCGGACGCTTCGCGTCGACTCGAAAGTGCTCGAGAAGGCAGAGATCGGCGAGACCGCCTCATCCGACAAGGACTACGAGGCGCGCCTGAAGGACATCATCGACGCGGCTGACCTTCCCGAAACGCGCCGCCAGCAGTTCCTTGCCCTTAAGAAGGAAGAACTGCTGCGCGAGATCGTGGACAATGTCGGGAAAAGGGGTGCCGCCGGTCAGGACCTTCAGAACGTCATATCGGTGGCGATGCTGTCGGAGGGATGGGACGCCAAGAATGTGACGCACATCATGGGGCTCCGGGCCTTCACGTCCCAGTTGCTCTGCGAACAGGTCGTAGGACGCGGACTGCGCCGGGTGTCCTACGACACTGACGAGAACGGCCTGTTCCTGCCCGAATACGTCAACGTCTTCGGCGTGCCGCTCTCGATCTCGGAGACCGGCGAAGGCGGTGAGGCGCCGCCACCGCCGAAGCCCACCACGCAGATCGAAGTAGTGCCCGACCGCGCGCATCTGGAGCTTCGCTGGCCGAACGTGCTGCGCGTGGAGACGGTCGTCAAACCGGAGCTCGCCATCGACTGGAGCAAGGTCCAGCCGCTCGTGCTCGATCCCGCCAGCACACCGATCAGCGCCGAACTTGCCCCGGCGCTCGGCGGCGCGACGGACATGGGCAAGGTCACCGCGATCGACCTTGGGAAGCTACCGGATGGCTTCCGTCTGCAGCGCCTCGTATTCCAAGCTGCACGGAAGGCATTTGCCGAGCTGAGCCATGGGTTCACCGGCACCCACGAGTATCTGGCGGCGCAACTGGTCAGGATCGTCGAGGCGTTCCTCAACTCAGACCGCCTCGACATCCCGTCGCTTTTTCACTCCGATCCGCTTCGGCGGCGTATCCTGATCGCGCTCAACATCGATCTCGTGGTCCAACATGTGCTGAGCAACGTGACCGAGCAGAACACTGAACGTCTGACGCCGGTGTTCGACGAGGAAAGCCCGATCGGTGCAACCGGGTTGATGCGCACCTGGTACACGACCAAGCCGTGCTTTCCGACGACCAAGTCGCACATCAGCCATTTGGTGGGAGATTCTGCCTGGGAGGGCCACGCGGCCAATACCTTCGAGAAGCGCGAGGACGTTCTTGCCTACGCCAAGAACGATCACCTCGGTTTCCAGATCTACTACATGTGGGCGGGCTCCCGGCGGCGATACGTCCCGGATTTCCTGGTCCGTCTCGCTGGCGGCACGATCCTCGCACTCGAGATCAAGGGCACAGACAGTCCTCAGAACAAGGCCAAGCGGGACGCGCTGAACGAATGGGTGAAGGCGATCAACGCAGCAGGCGGTTTCGGACGCTGGGCTTGGGACGTCGCCTTCAAGCCGGGCGAGGTGCAGGACATCATCACGAGGCACGCTGCCGTCGCCGAGCCTGCAGAATAGAGCTGGCGTTTCAGCCAAAGCGCGACATCGTTGTTCGATCCCGGTTCCATCTCGATGGCGCCACTAGCATCGAAGTGTTCAGGTCAGCCTTCTATTTTTGCCATTCCTTTCTGATACTTAAATGCTCTACACCGAAATCGAGCAGTCGAGAGGTCCAGAGAATACTGGCACTGAGAGACCGCTTCCGGGCCACTTGGCGCCAGGGGCAGTGCTCAGCCCTTCCTGCATAACCCCCGAATACAACGGAAAAATTCGGCCGGAGCCGGATCGGGAGAACGCTTTCGCGGGGGCAAGTGGCGGAGACGAAGGGATTCGAACCCTCGAGACGGTTTCCCGCCTACTCCCTTAGCAGGGGAGCGCCTTCGACCACTCGGCCACGTCTCCGCTGACCCGTATAGCGGGGCAAACCACGGAATTACAAGGCGAAACTCCCCGTCCTGCAACGTAGATCATCATGGGCCTCAAGCCCTTGAAATGGCTCCGAAAGGCACCGGGAAGCACCGGTCGGCGGAAGATTGGGCCATCTTCCTCAGGGTGTATTTTCTCAACTCCATCACCTTCAGCGTCATCCCGGGACAAAAGCTGCGACAGCCAAGCCTGCGCGCGCTGTCTCGGAATCGATTGGCTTCGTATTTCCGCCCTAAGGTGCCGAACCGACCTCCTTCAGAGCACGGAGGTCTGACCATGCATAGGATATCGCGACAGCCGAATCCCGGGTGCATCCGCGCGCAAATGCCGAGTGTGAGGCGCCCCGGCAGACACGTGCTCTGACTGCGCACGCTCAGTCATCAGAGGCCGAGAGCTTGTCTGAGAACCTCGAATCCCAAGGCATATAAACGTCACCGGTACCGGTACCGGTACCGGCACCGGTCACGAAGCGATGTGATACGTGCTCGAGTCCAGCCCCCGTGTCGCGTTTGCAAAACAGCCAAATCGACGCACATCGCGAGCGAAGCCCCTGATTCTTGCGCTGGCTCCCGAGCGAGCGCCTGTGCCCAAGTCTGACCGCGGGCGCTATTCCGGCCCGCTGGATCGACGGGCCCGATCCCAATGACGACCATCCTGCGCTGCAACGAATTTCGACACCGACTGAGACCCGGATCCCGCCGGATCTGACGGAAAAAAGATTTTCTCGGCGGATGATCTCCTGAAGCTTGAGGTGGATCTCAGGGTTCGAGAATGACGACCGACGGCACCGACATGGGCGGCATCCGGATCACCGGTCGCCTGGGATTCTCCAACTCGCTCAGGCCCACGTGAAGCCGCAGGCCACGGCATAGGCCGCCGGGGACATCATCGACGCCCGCCACAGGAACCGCTCATGATCGGAAGAGCCACCCTGCGGTATGGTAGGAGCTTCCGCCGAGGGCGATGAGCCAGCCCGCGTTGCCGAGTGTCGTGGCAGCCGTTCGAGACGGCGCCAGGCTGGCACCCGACCGCGCACGATGCTGCGTCCGGCCGGATTGCCAGCCCCGTGCGAGGCCGCTACCGTCCGCGCCATGATCACCCTTATCGCTTTCGCCGCAGCATGACCGGGGCTCTGGACGGTCTGAAGATCCTCGACCTGTCGCGTGTGCTGGCGGGGCCGACCTGCACACAGCTTCTGGGCGACATGGGCGCCGAGGTTTGGAAGGTCGAGAACCCGGCGACGGGCGGCGACGATACGCGCCACTGGGGGCCGGTGTCGGTACGCGACGCCGACGGGCGCGAGACCGACCTGTCGGGATATTTCCTTTCCGCCAATCGCAATAAATTTTCCGTCGCCCTGGATCTCGCGTCACCCGAGGGGCAGGCCGCCGTGCGCCGCCTGGCAGCAGAGGCCGACGTGGTGGTCGAGAATTTCCGCCCGGGGTCGCTGGCGAAGTTCGGGCTCGACTCCGAAACGCTCTGCGCCGCTGAGCCGCGGCTGATCTACTGCTCGATCTCAGGCTTCGGTCAGACCGGCCCGAACCGCGAGAAGCCGGGTTACGACCTGATGGCGCAGGCTTATGGCGGGATCATGAGCCTGACCGGCGACCCTAAGGGGGAGCCCATGAAGGTAGGCGTCGCGGTGGCGGACGTGATCTGCGGCCTCTACGCGGCGACCGGCATCCTGGCCGCGCTGCGTCACCGGGATCTGACGGGGCAGGGGCAGTCGATCGACCTTGCCCTGCTGGATACGCAGATGGCGTGGCTGATCAACGTGGGCACGACGTACCTGGAGACCGGTGAAGAGCCCCACCGGCACGGCAACGCCCACCCCGCCATCGTGCCCTACCAGGTGTTTCAGGCATCGGATGGGCATGTCGCCGTCGCAGTGGGCAACGACCGCCAGTTCACCCGCTTCTGCGATTTCCTTGGTCTGCCCGGCCTGGCGGACGATCCGCGCTACGCGACGAACCCGGCGCGGACGCAGAACCGGGACAGCTTGATGCACGAGATCCTTCCCGCGATCGGCGCCATGTCGGTCGCGCAGGTGGTGGACGGTCTGACCGAGCGTGCCGTCACCGTTTCGCCGGTGCAGACGGTGGGGCAGGCGCTGACCTCGGACCAGGCCGCGGCGCGCGAGATGGTGGTCAAGGTCGCCCGCTCGGGGACGGCGGCCGGCGCAGTGCGGCTGCTGGGCAATCCCCTGAAATTCTCGCGCACGCCGGTCCGCTACGACCGCCCGCCGCCCTTCTGCGGCGAGCACACCGACGAGATCCTCGGGCGCTACGCCACACCGGATCAGACGTCGGAATAGAGGCCCTCGTAGATCGGGCCGAGCGTCTCGGCTTCGAACAGTGAACTGACTGAGGTGCCGTTCCAGATGTTCAGGATCGCCTGCGCGAACATGGGCGCCGTCGGGACGATGCGGATGGCCTCGCAGTCGCGCACGGCTTTCGTCGGTTCGATCGAGTCGGTGGTGACGAGAGTCTTCATGACCGAGTTCGAGATTCGCTCGACCGCCGGGCCCGACAGCACTCCGTGCGAGATGTAGGCGTGGACCTCGGCCGCACCCTGCTGGATCAGCGTGTCGGCTGCCTTGCACAATGTTCCGGCCGTGTCGCAGATGTCGTCCACGATGATGCAGGTCTTGCCAGTCACGTCGCCGATCACGGTCATCTCGGCGACTTCGCCCGCCTTCTCGCGGCGCTTGTCCACGATCGACAGGGGCGCGTTGATCCGCTTGGCCAGATCGCGCGCGCGGGCCACGCCACCGACGTCAGGCGAAACGATCATCACGTCCTCCATCCGGCCCCTGAACGCGTTCTTCAGGTCGAGCGCGAAGACCGGCGACGCATAGAGGTTGTCCACCGGAATATCGAAGAAGCCCTGTATCTGCGCGGCGTGCAGGTCCATGGTCAGGACCCGCTCGATCCCGGCCTCGGTCAGCATGTTCGCGACAAGCTTGGCGGTGATCGGCGTGCGCGCCTTGGTGCGGCGGTCCTGCCGCGCGTAGCCGAAATACGGGATCACGGCCGTGATGCGCGCAGCCGACGACCGGCGCAGCGCGTCGGCCATGATCAGCAGCTCCATCAGGTTGTCGTTCGCCGGGTTCGAGGTCGGCTGGATGATGAACATGTCCTCGCCGCGGACATTCTCGTAGACCTCGACGAAGATCTCGGCATCGTTGAACCGTTCGACTCGCGCGTTCACCAGGTCGAGGGACTGCCCCCGGTGCATCGACATCCGCCGCGCGATGGCGCGGGCGAGCGTCGGGTTGGCGTTTCCGGCGATGAGCTTGGGTTCTTGGGTGCTGGGCATGTGCGTCCTCGGGATAGCCGTCGCGACTCGCGCGTTGACGCCGGGTATCACAGGCATAGCTCGCTCGGAATATGAACGCTGGGAAAGGAGGCCGGTGTGGCCCGAATAGACTACTACTTTGCCCCAACGTCGCCCTTCACCTACCTCGCCGGTACCCGGCTGGAAGGGATCGCCGCTCGCCATGACGCCGAAATCCGGTACAAACCGCTCGACGTCATCCAGTTGTTCGCCCGGACCGGAGGTGTCCCGCCGAAGGACCGGCACCCGAACCGGCAGGCCTACCGTCTGCAGGACCTGGCGCGCACGGCGGCGATGCAGGACATGCCGATCAACCTCTCGCCGGCGCATTGGCCCACAAACCCCGCACCGTCCTCCTTCGCCATCATCGCGGCGCAGAAGGCGGGAGGTGGCGATCTGGGCGCGCTTGTCCACGGTCTCTGCCGCGCCTGCTGGGCCGAGGAGAAGAACATCGCCGAAGACGACGTGATTGCCGACTGCCTCGAAGTTGCGGGCTTCGACCGAGGGCTCGCGAATTCGGGGATGCTGTCGGGCGCCGACACCTACGCCAGGAACCTCGACGAGGCCGTCCTCGCCGGCGCCTTCGGCGCGCCCTTCTACATCACCGAGGACGATCAGCGCTTCTGGGGGCAGGACCGGCTGGCGCATCTGGACTGGCATCTCGGCAACCGGAATGCCTAGCGAGACGCGGGCAGGGATCGACACGCACTGGATCGAAGTCGGCGAGGGGCCGCGTCCGGCCCTGCTCCTGCACTGCTCGCTGGCCTCGGCCCGGTCGCTCAGACCGGTGATGGAGCGGTTGGACGATCCCTCGGTCGCGATCAGCCTGCCCGGACACGGTCAGAGCGCCGATTGGCACGGGTCCGGCGACTATGTCGCGCGCGCAACCGATGTGGCCGAGACCTTCTGCGACGGCCCCTGCGACATCGTCGGCCATTCGCTCGGCGCCGTCGTCGCCCTGTCGCTGATGGTGCGACGCCCCGACCTCGTCCGCCGCGTGGTGCTGATCGAGCCGGTCCTGTTCGCCGCGGCCGCCGGCGACGAGGCCCATGACGAATACCGGCAGGATCATGCGGCGATCATGGAGGCCATCGCCAAGGGCGAGCGCGAGGCTGCAACCCGCGCCTTCACCGGGATCTGGGGGGCGTCGCAGTCATGGGACACGCTCCCGCAGCCGATGCGGAAGGCGATGACCGACCGGATCCACCTCGTTGCCGCCACCGCTCCGGCGCTTGACGAGGATGCGAACGGCCTGCTCGGACCGGGGCGGCTCGAAGCGGTGACCGCCCCCACCCTGCTGATCCGCGGCGGGCGGAGCCACCCCGTGATCCCGGCGATCTTCGACACGCTTTCACGGCGCTTGCCGGATGTTAGGGACGCGGTGGTGCCCGGCGCGGGACACATGGCGCCGATCACGCACCCGAAGGAGGTTGCGTCGCTGGTGCAAGCGCACCTCCGCGCCGCGTGACGCCTCAACCGGCGAGGATGTCGAGGAACCGGTCGGTATTCGCGTCGGTGGCGGACCAGTCGCAGACCAGGCGACCCGCGACCGCCTCGTCGCCCGGCCCATCGAGGGAGCCGATGGAGTAGAACTGCGCGCCAGCCTCCCGCAGGCGCCGATGTGCGGCGCGAGGGAAGGCGGCATAGACCATGTTCGCATCGACGGTGTGCAGTACCGTCGCCTCCGGGATGCGCTTGAGCCCCGCGACCAGCCGCGCGGCGGCCGCGTTCGCCTGGCCTGCCATGTCGAGCCACAGGTCGCCTTCGAGATAGGCTCCCATCTGCGCCGACAGGAACCGATGCTTCGAGAACAGGTGCCCGGCGCGCTTGCGTCGCAGCTCGAACTCCCACGCGAGTTCCGGGTCGAAGATCACCGCCGCCTCGACGCCCAGAAGCCCGTTCTTGGTGCCCCCGAAGCTCAGCGCCGTGACGCCCCGGGTCATGTCGCGCGCGGCACAGCCGAGAGAGGCCGCAGCATTGGCAAAACGCGCTCCGTCCATGTGGACCGGCAGCCCGAATTCCGCGGCAACCCCCGTCAAGGCGTGCAGTTGGTCGAGCGAATAGACGGTGCCCCGCTCGGTCACCGTGGTGATCGAGACCGGTCCGCGCTGCACACCATGGACGACGCCCTGTGCAGTGTCGTCGATCCGCGCGCGCAGGGCCTCGGGGGTCATCATCGCGTTGGGCGCGTCGATCAGGGCCAGCTTGCTGCCGTCGGTGAAGAACTCGGGCGCGCCGCACTCGTCCTCTTCGATATGGGCGACTTCCGAGCAGTAGATCGCCTGCCAAGGGCGGGACATGGCGGCGAGCAGCAGCGAATTCGTCGCGGTGCCCGTGGCGACCAGATAAACGGCCGCGTCGGGCGCGCCGAAGAGGTCGCGCAGCCGCTCGCGCACCGCCTGCATGGCGGGTTCGGCGCCGTAGGGCATGGTGTAGCCGTCGTTCGCGGCAACCAACGCCTCGATTACCTTTGGGTGGGCCGGGCCGGAATTGTCCGAGGCGAAATGCATCAGGTGGGTTCCTCGATGATGTGGTCCTCCAAATCCTCCTCGTCGACTTCGAACTCGGGGATCGTGATGCCGCGGGCCGAGACGCCGGCCTCGTGCACCGTCTCGGGGTCGCCCGAGATCAGCGGGTGCCAGTGGTATAGCGGCCGACCCTCGTGCAGCAGGCGATAGGCGCAGGTCTGCGGCAGCCAATAGCTGACCTCGTCCATGCGGTCGGGGGAAAGCTGGACGCATTCGGGCACGAACTGCTTGCGGATGTCGTATTGCGCGCAGCGGCAGCTTGCGTCGTCGAACAGGCGACAGGACACGCAGGTCAGCGCGACCTCGCCCGTGTCCTCGTCCTCGAGCTTGTTGAGGCAGCATTTCCCGCAGCCGTCGCACAGCGCCTCCCATTCCGCGTTGGACAGCTGATCGAGGGGGAACCGCTCCCAGAAGCGGGAGCGGCCGACCTGGCGGCGGATCGGGTCCTTCTTCATGCGAGGATCTCGCGGGCCTGGCTGCTGTCGCGGTCCATCTGCTCGATCAGCGCGTCGAGCGTGTCGAACCGCGCCTCGCCACGCAGGAAGGACACGAGGCCGACCGACAGGTGCGTGTCGTAGAGGTCGCCGTCGAAGTCGAAGATGAAGGTCTCGAGGTTCGGGGTATTCTCGCCGAACATCGGGCGCACGCCCAGCGACGACACGCCGCTGTAGCGCCCGGCCTTGGCGCCCGACAGCACGTCGACGGTGACGGCATAGACGCCGAACTTGGGCAGGTGCAGCCCCTCCATCGACATGTTCGCGGTCGGGTAGCCCAGCAGGCGGCCGCGCTTTTCGCCATGGATCACGGGGCCATCGATGCGGTGCAGGTGGCCCAGCATCTCGGCCGCGCGGGCGGGCTCTCCGGCGCTCAGCGCCTCGCGGATGCGGGTCGAGCTGATGCGTTCGTCGCCGGTCGCCAGAAGCTCGGCCACGGTGACGTCGAAGCCCATGCGCGCGCCGAAATCGCGCAGCATCGCGGCATCCCCGGCGCGGCCCTTGCCGAAGCGGAAGTCCGCGCCGATCACCACGTGCGACAGGCCAAGCCCGTCGGCCAGCACGTCCTGCGCGAAAGCCTCGGGGGTGAGGGAGGACAGGGCACTGTCGAAGGACAACTCGTAGAGGCGGTCGACGCCGAGACGGGCGAGCCGATGCGCCTTGGTCTCGGCGTTCGTCAGGCGGAAGGGCGGGGCGTCGGGGGCGAAGACCTCGCGGGGGTGCGGCTCGAACGTGACGACACCAAGCGGGACGCTGCGGGTTTCCGCCTCGGTCCTCGCAAGCTGCAGAACGGCTTGATGGCCCCGGTGCACGCCATCGAAATTACCGATGGCGGCCGAGGCATTTCGGTCGTCGGCCGTCAGATCGGCGTGGCTGCGGAGTATGCGCATGGGCGCGACGTAGCCTCGCGCCCGCGCGCCTGCAAGTGTCAGCCTGCCGCGCGCGAAGGGGCGAGAACCAGCGCCTCGCCGCGCAGCACCACGGTGTCGCCCACGCGGCAGCGGGTGGATAGGGTCACGCGTCGCTTGCGGGTGTCAATGGCCAGCACCTCGACCTCGGCGCGGACCGTGTCGCCGGGGCGGACGGGCGCGAGGAAGGCCATGTCCTGCCGCAGGTACACGGTGCCGTGGCCCGGCAGCCGCTCGCCCACGACGGCCGAGATCAGGGCCGCGGTCAGCATCCCGTGGGCGATGCGTCCCTCGAACATGGTGGTCTTGGCATAGGCATCGTTCAGGTGGACCGGGTTGCGGTCCTCGGACACCTCGGCGAACAGCTCGATGTCGCGGTCGGTCACCGTCTTGTCGAGGTGCCGCGTCATGCCCACGGTCATGTCCTCGATATAGACGGGACCCTTGCCATCGGTTGCGTCGAGCATGCCGACCTCCATCGATATTGCTTCAGTGCGCAACTTGCTATCACCCGGTCTTCGTGCATCGCAAGTAAATTACTTCGCAGCTGCAGAAAGGTTCCGCTGTTTCTTTCGCTAGCGCAACATGCCGATGGCATAAGTGGGCGACAGCCCTTCCTTCCCGATGAAAGCGTCGAGGCGCGCCTGATCCGGGGTCCCGTCCTGGTGGATCTCGGCGGCGGCGAGGCCACCCGTGACGAAGAGAGAGTCGATCCCTTCGCCGATCGCCCCTTTCACATCCGTGAGGATACCGTCGCCCACGGCAAGGATCCGGCCCTCCGAAATATCGCTCCCGCCGGCCTCGGAGAGGCGACGCCGGGCCATGTCGTAGACCGGGGGATGCGGCTTGCCGAAGGCGTGTACGGTGCCGCCCATCTGCTCGTAAAGCTGCGCGACCGCGCCGCCGCAGAACTCGCGCGCGCCGCCACGATCCACCACGATATCGGGGTTCGCGTTCAGCATCGGCAGGCCGCGGGTCTTGGCCTCGAGCAGGATCGGGCGCAGCGTCGACGGGTCTGCGGTAGGATCGAACGGCCCGGTGCAGACAACGCCCGTGGCCTGCGACAGGTCCTTGGTCCGCGTGATCTCGACCGGATCGTCGATGATGGCGAGCGGCTCGAAGAAGCCCTCGTCCTTGGGTTCCCCGATATGGAAGACGGTCGAGCCAACCGACCCGGTGAACAGCGCCACCCGCGCCGCGTCGCCAGAGGTCGCGATCGTGTCCCATGCGTCTTCGGGCACGCCGAACTTCGCGATCTGCTCGGCAACCTCGGCGCGGGGGCGGGGGGCGTTCGTCAGAAGCACTACCATGCCGCCGCGTTCGCGGTAGGCCTGAAGGGCCGCGACCGCCTCGGGGAACGCGTCGATACCGTCATGCAGGCATCCCCACAGATCGCAGAACAGCGCGTCGTAATCGTCGGAGATGTCGGAGAGGGCTTCGATGATCTGGGTCATGGCGGTCCGGGACTTGGGCAAAGGTTCCCGCACTCTGTGCCACCCCGCGACGCCTGCGCCTAGGGCCGATGCCCGGGGCGGACGCGAAAAGCCCCGCGGGTGTCCGCGGGGCCTTGGGTTCAGTGGACCGAGACCGGCGCCATGTCGTTCTGGCGCGCCACCACAAAGGCAAGCTTGCGGTCCTTGACCAGCGCGAGGCGCTCGCCCTCGCCGTTATGGACGGCGTAGAGCTCGTGCAGGCCCTGCGCCTGCTCCTGGATTTCCTCGGGCAGGTCGCTGATCGCGACCGGCCGGACGTAGACGATGTTTTCCGGCGTGCGGATGACGTTCTCGAAGGTCTCAATCATTCTTGGTCCCCACCTCTTGTTATGCTGATCGTCCGGACGACGCTCTCGGGCAGAGCTTTCGTCAGATCGATGTGAAGAAGGCCGTTCTCCATGTGGGCGCGGGCGACTTCGACGCCATCGGCCAGCACGAAGCTGCGCTGGAACTGGCGCGCCGCGATCCCGCGGTGGAGGAAGACCCGCTGATCTTCGCTCGCCGCGATGCGGCCGCGGATGACCAGTTGGCGATCCTCGACCGTGATGGAGAGATCCCCCTCGCTGAAGCCCGCCACGGCAAGCGTGATGCGGTAAGCCGATTCGCCGGTCTGTTCGATGTTGTAGGGCGGATAGCCCCCGCTATCGGATTTCGCGGTGCGTTCCACCAGGCGCTCGAGCTCGTCGAAGCCGAGCAGGAAGGGGTGTGCCCCCAGGGCGAGTTTCGTCATCGACACGTCCTTCATCTTAAAGCGACTGTGCACTGTCCGCGGTCCCGTTCCGGCAACCGCTTGGGATAGAATATGGTGTTAGGACCTCGTTGACACAAGATCTTCGCCAGACTTGCGAGACGCGCCCGGGCGGTGCATGAAACGAACATGGATGACGCCTCGCTTGACCACCACCGGATGGAAGACGCCGAGATGCTTCGCGTGAGGCTCGAGGTGCTCAAGAGCGAGCATCGCGATCTCGACGAGGCCGTGCGGGCCCTGCACGAGGCGGGGCGCGGCGACATGCTGACCCTCCAGCGGCTCAAGCGGCGCAAGCTGCAGTTGAAGGACCGGATCGCCGATATCGAGGATCGCCTGCTGCCCGACATCATCGCCTGAGTTGCCCCCGCCCGCGCGCCTGCCTATGGTCCCGCGCGAAACCGCAGGGAGCATCGGCATGGCGGATGTGGGCATCATCATGGGCAGCCAGTCCGACTGGCCGACGATGAAGGCGGCGGCCGACATCCTCGACGAGCTGGGCATAAGCTACGAGGCGCGCATCGTGTCGGCTCATCGAACCCCGGATCGCCTGTGGGACTACGGCAAGACCGCAGTCGAACGCGGCCTGAAGGCGATTGTCGCCGGAGCAGGGGGCGCTGCGCATCTTCCGGGGATGATGGCGTCGAAGACCCGGGTGCCGGTCATCGGAGTGCCGGTTCAGACCAAGGCGCTGTCGGGCGTGGATTCGCTCTATTCGATCGTCCAGATGCCCCGCGGCTATCCGGTCGCGACCATGGCGATCGGCGGGGCTGCGAACGCGGGGCTGATGGCGGCGCAGATCCTCGCGCTGTGCGACCCCGCGCTGGCCGAGCGGCTCGACCGTTGGCGCGCCGACCTGTCCGCATCCATCCCCGAGGAGCCCATCGATGACTGAGCCGCTTCCCCCCGGATCGACCATCGGCATCCTTGGCGGTGGGCAGCTTGGCCGGATGCTGGCCGTCGCTGCCGGCCGGCTTGGCCTGCGCGTTCACATCTTCGAACCGTCCGAGACGCCCCCCGCGGCAGAGGTCGCCTGCCACCATACTGCTGCCGCCTTCACCGACGAGGCTGCGTTGATCTCCTTCGCGCAGGGCGTCGACGTCGTGACCTACGAATTCGAGAACATCCCCACTGCCGCGCTCGACATCCTCGAGGCGCATCGCCCGATCCGCCCGAACCGCGAGGCGCTGCGGGTCAGCCAGGACCGGCTGACGGAAAAGACGTGGCTGTCGGAACTGGGCCTTGCCGTGGCGCCCTTCGCCGACATTGCGGACGCCGCTGCGCTGGGCGACGCGCTGGATCGCATCGGCACGCCCGCGATCCTCAAGACCCGGCGCTTCGGCTATGACGGCAAGGGTCAGGCACGCATCGCCGACGCGACCGCGGCCGAGCAGGCGCTTGCCTCGCTCGAGGGCGCGCCGGCGATCCTCGAAGGGTTCGTGCCTTTCACCAAGGAGATCAGCGTGATCGGCGCCCGCGGCCTCGACGGGCGCGTGGCCTGCTTCGATCCCGGTGAAAACGTCCACGAAGACGGCATCCTGCGCCGCACCACGGTGCCGGCCGGGGTCTCTCATGCGCTGGCCACGGATGCGGTGCTGATCGCGTCGCGCATCCTGACGGCGCTGGATTATGTCGGCGTGCTGGGGGTCGAGCTGTTCGTGACCGATGGTGGCCTCATCGTGAACGAGATTGCGCCGCGGGTCCACAACTCGGGGCACTGGACGCAGAACGGCTGCGTGATCGACCAGTTCGAACAGCATGTCCGTGCCGTGGCGGGCTGGCCGTTGGGCGACGGCAAGCGGCACTCGGACACCCAGATGGAAAACCTGATCGGCGACGACGTGGACCGCATCCCGCAGATCGGGGCCGAGCCGGGGGCGGCGCTGCACCTCTACGGCAAGGCCGAGACGCGGCCCGGCCGCAAGATGGGCCACGTGAACCGGCTGCGCTAACGGGTGAAGGCGCCGGTCCGCAGGAAGGCGACGACCTGCTCGATCACTGCCGGGCGCACCATCATGAACGTGTGCGAGACCGGCAGAACGATGAAATCGTCCATCCCCTCGATCTGCGCGCTGTCGACCGAGACCTTGCCGTCATCCGGCCCGTCGATGATCGACGAGTAGAGTGGGTTGTACGAGCGGTTCCCGGCGATCACCCCCAGCTCGAACCGGGGCAGGCCCAGCTGGTTCGGGACGCTGCCGGGGCCGGTCCCGAGCTGCAGCCCCGCCGGCCCGTTGATCCATTCGAACGGGGCGAGGTCCCCGAAGGCGTCCACCAGCTCGGTCCCGTGATTGGGCGGGGCAAGCATGACGACGCGGCCCATGTCGACCGGGCGGTGGTCCTGCAGCCACGCGCGCACAAGGATGCCGCCCATGCTGTGCGTGACGAAATGCACCCGCGCGTCACCGCAGGTCTTCACGGCGGGGGACACGGCTCGTTCGACCAGTTCGGCGATGGGCGCGTCGGTCGAGTCGTAGTTCGAGTTGGCGGTGGCGAAGCCGGCCTCCTGCAGGGCCTCCGCCATGATTTCCATCGACAGGGACGAGCGCGCAAGCCCGTGCAGCAGCACGACACAGTCGGCCGCGCGGGCGGGCAAGGGCGAGAGCAGGAGAAGGACGAGAAGAATTCGGGCCATGCGCAGCGTTCTAGCGAGCCCTGCCGCGAACGCCATTCACGTCTGCCGGCGTGGGGCGGCGAGGCCGAAGGCGACGCCTCCGACAACCAGCGCGCAGGAGAGGACCAGCCGCGCCGTCACCGCCTCGCCCAGAAGCGCGACGCCTCCGACGACCGCGATCACCGGCACCGTCAATTGCCACAGTGCGGCCCGCGTCGCGCCGAGCGCGGGCAGGACACTGTACCACAATGCATACCCCAGGCCCGAGGTCGCCGCCCCCGAAAGGATCGCCAGCATCACCCCGGTGCCGTTCAGCGCCGCGTCGGGCGCGAGTGCCCACGCGACCAGGGCAAGCGGCACGGCGCCGAGGAAGCTCGCCGCGGTGGTGTCGATCGGGGGACCACCAGCGCGTCCCCGTAGCGAGTAGACGCCCCACCCGATCCCCGCTGCGGCCATCGCGATTGTGGCCGGCAGCGGAAGGCCCCCGGTGCCGGGCAGGAACATCCAGCCTAGCCCCAGCAGTGCCAGCGCCGCCCCGATCCAGCGTTGCCACGGAACCGCCTCGCCGCCCGACACGGCGCCGCCGAACATGGTGATCTGCACGGTCCCGAACAGGATCAACGCACCGGCTCCGGCGGGAAGCGCGCGGTAGGCGAGCGAGAAGGCCAGCATATACAGCGCCAACGCCCCGACATTCACCGCCCGGAACGCGCCCAGCCACCGCCGCCCGCCAGAGACGCTCGCCAGCACCCCCAGCACGGCGGCGCCCGAAACGAGGCGCAGCGCGGCGAAATCCATCGAGCCGATATGTCCAGCCCCGACCGCCGCGCGGTTCAGCACCGAGTTCGCCGCGAAGGCGCACATGACCAGCAGGGTCAGCAGAACGGTCTTCACCCGAAGGCGGCCGGATAGTCGAGAGCGACCGCCGCGGCTCGTCCCGCGACCAGCGTGTGGGTGACGGGATAGGGCGAGGTCAGGCCGCGGGGCGCAGGAAGGAAGCCGTGGCGGGTGTAGAAGCCCGGATCGCCCAGGACGACGACCGCCTCGGCGTGCTCGGACGTTGCGGCGGCCTTGGCTAGCCGATCGCCGATGCCGCGGCCCTGTGCCTCGGGCCGGACCGAGAGCGGGGCGAGGCACGCCCAGTTAGACGGCCGAGCCATGCGCGACAGAGTGGCTTGCCCGATGATCCGACCGTCCTCGACCGCGACCAGCGTGCACAGGACAAGGCCGTCCGCATAGAGGCGGTCGATCAGTTCGGCCTCGCGCGCACGGTCGAAGGCGGCTTCAATGACGGCCCGCATCTCAGGCCGTTCGCCCTTATGGATCTCGCGAATCTGCACCCCGCGAAGGTGGCCGGGCCGGTGGCCCGGCGCAAGCCTCACTCTGCGGCTTCGGGGGCGACCAGGACGATCGGGCCGAGGTCGGTGTTACGGAGGCGGTCGCGATGCTTCAGTCGGCCATCCACGATGTAGAGCCGCGCGAGGTCGTAGCTTTCCACCTCGCCATCGATATTCAACTCGAGCGACTCGCCCTCGCTTGCGGGGACCAGCGTGGCGCGGGGGTCATTGGCGGCCACATCGGCCAGCACCTGCCGGACCTGCTCGGGTTCGGTGATGCGCTCGACCTGGAAATAGCAGGCGCCCTCGAACAATGCGCCGCCGGCCGCCGCGACCGAGCCCACGGTCAGCGTTACGGGCGCCATCAGGATCGCGCCGACGGTGCCGATCTGGGCGGTCGCACCGGCCAGCGCTCCCGCAGCCGTGCTGGCTGCAGACGCGGTCGTTCCGGGGTGGAGCAGGGCGTAGTGCCCCACATCGCGCGCCACACCCGTGGTCGCGCCGTTCGACAGGCTGCTCGCCGCCATGGCCGCGAGCTGCGTGGGGCGGTAGTCGCACGGGGCCGCCTGGGCCGTGGCCGAGACGGCTGCGAATACGGTGGCGAGGGCAAGTGTCCTGAACATGGCAGATGGTCCGAATGAGGAATGCAGGAATTTAGGTCCCGCACACGCCAAAGAAAAGGGGCGGCCCGCTGGACCGCCCCCACAAACGTTCAGAAGAACGTGTGTTTACATCATGCCGCCCATGCCGCCCATGTCGGGCATGCCACCGCCGCCCTGGCCATCTTTCTGCGGCTTGTCGGCGATCATCGCCTCGGTCGTGATCAGAAGACCGGCGATCGACGCGGCATCCTGAAGCGCGGTGCGGACGACCTTCGCGGGGTCGATCACGCCGAACTTGAACATGTCGCCATATTCTTCGGTCTGGGCGTTGAAGCCGAACGTCTTGTCTTCGCTCTCGCGGATTTTGCCCGCGACGACCGAGCCGTCGACGCCCGAGTTCTGGGCGATCTGGCGCAGCGGGGCCTCTAGGGCCTTGCGCACGATCGAGATGCCGACGTTCTGGTCGTTGTTGGCACCTTGCAGCCCGTCGAGGACCTTGGCGGCCTGGATCAGGGCGACACCGCCGCCGACAACCACACCTTCCTGCACCGCGGCGCGGGTGGCGTTCAGGGCGTCATCGACGCGATCCTTGCGCTCCTTCACTTCGGTTTCGGTCATGCCGCCGACGCGGATGACGGCAACGCCGCCGGCCAGCTTGGCAACACGTTCCTGCAGCTTTTCACGGTCGTAGTCCGAGGTGGTGTCCTCGATCTGCTGACGGATCTGGCTGACGCGGGCTTCGATCTCGGCCTTGTCGCCGGCACCGTCGACGATGGTGGTCTCGTCCTTGGTGATCGACACTTTCTTGGCCGAACCGAGCATGTCCATCGTGACATTCTCGAGCTTCATGCCGAGGTCTTCCGAGATCACCTGGCCGCCGGTCAGGATCGCGATGTCCTGCAGCATGGCCTTGCGGCGGTCGCCGAAGCCCGGAGCCTTCACGGCGGCGATCTTCAGGCCGCCACGCAGCTTGTTGACCACGAGGGTGGCAAGCGCTTCGCCTTCCACGTCCTCGGCGATGATCAGAAGCGGCTTCTGCGACTGGATCACCTGCTCGAGCAGCGGAACCATCGGCTGCAGCGACGAGAGCTTCTTCTCGTGCAGCAGGACGATGCAGTCATCGAGATCGGCGACCATCTTGTCGGCGTTGGTCACGAAGTAGGGGCTGAGGAAGCCGCGGTCGAACTGCATGCCTTCGACGACGTCGGTCTCGGTCTCGAGGCCCTTGTTCTCTTCGACGGTGATGACACCCTCGTTGCCGACCTTCTCCATCGCGTCGGCGATCTGGCGGCCGATTTCGGACTCGCCGTTGGCCGAGATGGTGCCGACCTGGGCGACTTCGTCGTAGCCCGACACGTCGCGGGACGCGGCGCGGATGGCTTCGACGACCTTGGTGGTGGCAAGGTCGATGCCGCGCTTGAGGTCCATCGGGTTCAGGCCGGCGGCAACCGACTTGACGCCTTCCTTGATGATGGCCTGGGCCAGCACGGTGGCGGTGGTGGTGCCGTCGCCGGCTTCGTCATTGGTGCGGGAAGCGACTTCCTTCACCATCTGCGCGCCCATGTTCTCGAAGCGGTCCTCGAGCTCGATCTCTTTCGCGACCGACACACCGTCCTTGGTGATGCGGGGCGCGCCGAAGCTCTTCTCGATGACGACGTTACGGCCTTTGGGGCCCAGCGTGACCTTGACCGCATCGGCCAGGGTGTTGACGCCCTTGAGCATCTTGTCGCGGGCGTTCGTTTCGAACTTGACGTCCTTGGCAGCCATGATGGTTGCTCCTTGTCTGTCGTTTCAGTTGGGAAGGGAAGCGGACTGGGCTCAGGCGGTGACGCCGAGGATGTCCGATTCCTTCATGATCAGAAGTTCTTCGCCGTCGATGGTGATCTCGGTGCCGGACCACTTGCCGAAGAGGATGCGATCGCCCTGCTTGACGTCCATCGCGATCCGCTCGCCGTCCTCGTCACGCGCACCGGCGCCGACTGCGACCACTTCGCCCTCCTGGGGCTTTTCCTTGGCGCTGTCGGGGATGATGAGACCACCCTTGGTCTTCTCGTCGGATTCGACGCGGCGGACCAGGACACGGTCGTGAAGGGGAGTGAAAGCCATGTCGTGAACGCTCCTTGGTTCATCATAATCTGGGTGTTGGCACTCTTTCGGGTCGAGTGCTAACGAGCTGGAGATATGCAGGGGGCACGAGACTGTCAACGGGGTGAA
Organism: Palleronia marisminoris; assembly: GCF_900172315.1. Taxonomy (GTDB): domain Bacteria; phylum Pseudomonadota; class Alphaproteobacteria; order Rhodobacterales; family Rhodobacteraceae; genus Palleronia; species Palleronia marisminoris. The sequence continues at coordinate 337,767 of NZ_FWFV01000002.1, read as the reverse complement.
AGGGGTGCCGCACAGGAATTCGGGAGGGAGCGTCGTTACCCTTTGGAACCGCTCGATTTTCGCCCTGCGTCACTGAGGCCGTAGAGCCCGCGCGAGACCTTCTCGAACCAGCCATGGTGGTTGTCGGCCATGATGCGGCGCGCCTGCACGACCCCTGTCTCGCGGGCAAGGTCGGCGCCGGTGCGGGGCCCGTCGGCCAGCGCCGCGACGAGGCGCAGCGCGTCCTGCCGATATGCCGTCACCAGGCCCCGCCGTGTTCCGCCGCCCGCGTTCGGATCGCCCTCCAGCCGGGCGAACTCGCGCAGCAGCCGCGCGGTGCGCTTGGGGAACCGGCGGGGGCGGTAGGGGGAGGGGTCGCACAGCACCTCGATCCAGCCATCCGACAGCCGCACGGTGATCAGGCCAAGCCCGAGGCGGCGGCAGAGCGTGACGTTGCGCCTGTCGTCCCGGCGTGCGCCCTTGGGCACGGCAAGATAGACCTGATCGCTCAGCGCCTGCCGGTCCACGCCCTGGTGGACGAGCGACAGCGAGAACGAGAGCTTCAACTCGACCACCACGGGCGGTTCGTCCCCGCGCACCGCCATCACGTCGAGGGTGCCGACCTCTCCCTTGACCTCGTAGCCCTGTCCCTGAAGCAGCCGCTTGACCGGCGCGTAGAGGTCGCTTTCCCGTTCTGCCATGCTCCGTTCGTGCCCCGATCGCCGCTGGGTGACAAGCCGTGCGGGTGCGCCTATACCGCGCGCGAAGAATAGGCTCGCCCATCAGGAGTTCTCGCCAATGCCCACGCTCGTCTTCGGCCACAAATCCCCCGACACCGACTCGACCGGATCGCCCATCATCTGGTCCTGGTACCTCAACGAGGTCAAAGGCCTCACCACCGAGCCCGTGCTGCTGGGCGAGCCGAACACCGAGGCCGCCTGGATGCTGGACCGGTGGAAGCTGGACAAGCCGCAGATCATCGAGACGCTGGAAACCGGACAGGACGTGGTGATCGTCGACACGAACAACCCCGCCGAACTGCCCGACAGCATCGCCGACGCCGACATCCGCCAGATCATCGACCACCACCGACTCGTCGGCGGCCTGACGACAAAGGGCCCGATCGAGATCATCGTCCGACCGCTGGCCTGCACCGCGACGATCATGTTCGACATGATGGGTAACGATGCCGGCCGCATGCCCGACGCGATCAAGGGCGCGATGCTGTCCTGCATCCTGTCGGACACGCTGGAGTTCCGCTCGCCCACCACCACCGACCACGACCGCGACGTGGCCGAACGGCTCGCCTCCGAACTTGGCGTGCAAATTCCCGGCTACGCGGCCGAGATGTTCGCGGCGAAGTCCGACGTCTCGGACTTCTCGGACGACGAGCTCGTGCGCATGGACTCGAAGAAGCACGATGTCGAAGGCAGGACGTTCCGCGTCTCGGTCCTCGAGACCACGTCGCCCGATACCGTTCTCAAGCGCAAGGACAGCCTGATCGAAGCGATTGCCCGCGTCGAGAAGGAGGACGGCGTGGATCACGTCCTGCTCTTCATCATTGACATCCTCGAGCAGCAGGCGACGGTGATCCTGCAGAACGACCAGGTGCGCCAGATCGTCGAGAAGAGCTTCTCGACCGTCTGCGGCGAAGCCGACACCGTCACCCTGCCGGGGATCGTCAGCCGCAAGAAGCAGATCATCCCGAACATCGCGGTCTGACTGCGGATTTCGACGCGACGAGGGCACGCCCGGGCCAGGGCGTGTCCAGCTTCGGAGCGCAAGAATGTGCCCCGTGAAAAACCCGCCGAGGACCGCAATGCTCCGCCCCATTCTCGTGGCATCCTTCGTCCTGGGCGCCTCGGCGCAGTCGAGCGGCAGCCTTCCTCCGGCGCCGCATGACCGGGTGATCCTCACGGTGAGCGGCGATATCGGGTGCACGAATCAGGGCGAAGACGCCGTCTTCGATCTTTCCGGCCTCGATAGCCTCGGCTCCGACGTCATCCATACCACGACGAAGTGGACCGAAGGCCGGCAGATCTTCGAAGGCGTTCGAATCGACACCCTGCTCGACGCCGTATGCGCCGACGCAGGCACGTTGCGCGCCATCGCGATCAACGAATACGAGGTCGGGATACCGCTCGACGACAGGATGCTGGAGGGCGCGCTGATCGCATATCGTCGCAACGGCGCCCCGATGACGTTGCGCGAGAAGGGGCCGCTCTGGATCGTCTTCCCGTGGGACCAGGATGACAGCTTCAGGAACGAGGCGTATTATTCGCGCAGCGTCTGGCAATTGGATCGCATCGAAGTGATCGAATAAGCAGATCCAGATGCCGGTGACGAGGACGAAGATGCCTATGCGACGATTGCGGCTGAGGGGTCGTCACGACCGCATCCCCACGTTCCTCGGCGCGGCGCTGGCCCTGCTGACGGCCGCCTGCCTGTTGCTCGGCACCTCGATTGCACGCCAGATCGAAAAGCACGACGTCGAACCGACGGAACCCGACATCTTCGGTCTGGCCCAGATCGAAGTCGAGTTCATGAAGTTCGATCGGGCTCTCAGGGATGCCGCGACGGGACAGGGCGATCTGGAAGACCTTCGCCTGTGGTTCGACATCTTCTATTCAAGGGTGATCCCGCCCGAGACCTCCGGCACCTTCAGCCACTACATCGACGACCCGGACTTCATCGAGGCGTATGACGAGGTCCGCGGCTTCGTGCAGGCGGCCCTGCCGGTCCTCGAGGCAGACGACGCGCGCGTTGCCGCGTCGCTTCCCGAACTGGTGGCGATGTCGGCTGCGGTCGAGCCCTGGGTCCGCAAGAGCGCGCTGATCGGCCTCACCTATGCGTCCGACCGCAACGCCGCGTTGTGGGACCGGGTCTCGACGTCGCTCAGGGCGACCGGGCGTTTCCTTGCCGCGGGGGTGGCGGGACTTGTCCTGCTGTCCGCCGCGCTTCTCGTCGTGTTCCGCACCACCGTAAACCGGGCCCGCGAGATCGAGACCCAGTCGAGCCAGATGCGGACGATCGTCGGCACGTCGCTCGATGCCATCTTCGTGCTGGATTCCCGCGGCCGGATCAAGACGATGAACAAGGTCGCGCAGGACCTGTTCGGGCTCGACCCGGCCGAGGTCGCGGGCCGCGACATGCTTCCGCTTCTCTTCGACGAGGCCGAGCGTGGCCGGCTGCGGTTCCTGGGCGAGGGCCGTCGCCCCGGACCGGACGAGCGGCGCCTCGAGGCGACTGCCCGGGCCTCGGACGACCGGCCCGTCCCCATCGAGATCTCGGTGGATGCCACGAAAACCCCGGAGGGTTGGGCGCAGGTCGCCTTTCTGCGCGACATCTCGCAACGTCGCGAGACCGAGGCCGCATTGCGCGAAGCCCGTGACCGCGCCCTGGCCGGCGAGCGCAGCAAGGCCGACTTCCTCGCCGTGATGAGCCACGAGATGCGCACGCCCCTCAATGGCATCCTGGGTGCCCTCGAGCTTTTGCGCGACACGTCCCTGGACGGGCGGCAGCAGCAACTGGTCAACACGATCGAGAGGTCGGGCGACCTGATGCTCGGGCTGGTGGAGGATGTGCTCGACATCGCGAAGTTCGATGCCGACCGGGTGGAGCCCGACCTCCGCGCCGGCGATCTGCCTACGCTGGTGGAAAGCGTCGTCGGCACATTGGGCGCGTTGGCGGATTCGGCGGGGCTGACGCTGTCCTGGACGCGTGCGGACGAGGTGCCCGACCGGATCGTCACCGATCCGAAGATGCTGCGGCACGTTCTGCTGAACCTCGTCGGGAACGCCATCAAGTTCACGCGCGAGGGCCGGGTCGACATCGCCCTCCACCTCGAGGACGGAGAGACCCTGGAGATCCGCGTCTCGGACACGGGCATCGGCATCGCGCCCGAGGATCGCGAGCGCATCTTCGGCGCGTTCGAGACCGCCGACCCCACCTATGCGCGGCGGCATCGGGGAACGGGCCTTGGCCTCGGCATCGCCACGCGGATCATGAACAGCCTGGGAGGCACGATCGGCGTCGAAAGCGAGCAGGGCGTGGGCAGCACGTTCTGGGTGCGCCTTCCCGTGAATGTGGCCGTGCCGGAGCCGGTCGTCCGGACTGCCGCGCCAAGCCGGCCCCTCAGGGTCCTGCTGATCGAGGACAATGACATCAACCGCCTCGTCGCGCGCGATTTCCTGCGGGCCGAGGGGCACGAGGTGGTCGAGGCGCGAGACGGGTTGGAAGGAGTGGCCTGCGCCGAGAAGGAGGCATTCGACGTGATCCTGATGGATATCTCGATGCCGGTGCTGGACGGCCCGACGGCGGCGCGGCGGATCCGCTCGGGGGGCGGTCCGTCGTCGGGTGCGCCGATCATCGGCGTGACGGCGCATGTGCTGCCCGAAGAACTCGAGGCGTTCCGTGCCGCGGGAATGAATAGCTGCGTGACCAAGCCGCTCGACCGGGCCGCGCTGGCGGAAACGGTGACGCGCGCCGCGCGGGCGCCCGAGCCGCTCTGCCGGCCGGAGATGATCGAGTCGATACTCGCCACGCTGGGACCGGACCGCACGGCGGAGCTGGTCCAGTCCCTGTCGCGCCAGATGGAGCGCGACCTGCCCGCCCTCTCGGATCCGGCGCAGTCGGTCGAACAGCGCCGGCGCCTGGCCCATGACCTGGCGGGGGCCGCGGCGAGCTTCGGCATGATGCGTCTGCACGAGTCTCTGTGTGTGATCGAACGGTCGATCAAGACGGATGGCGAGGTGCCGACCCGAACGCTACCGCAGCTGCGCGGCCTCTGGGACGGAAGCCGCCGGGCACTCGGGCATCATCTGCCCGCGTCGCGTGCCGGGCAGTTCAGCCGCGCGGGCGCAGGATGAAGCCGTCGACGGGATAGGTGCCGCCATAGGTACCGGGCTGGCTCTCCACGCGGACCTTCGACCAGTCGCCGGCCTCGGACACGTCGATCACGCCCATGTCGAGCGAGACCTTGTTGCGGTGCCAGTTCGCGTGATGAATCGTGATCTGCCGGTCAGAAATGCGTCGGGACACGACCGCGAGGTGGCCCCGGTTCAGCTTGGACGACGAGCTGAACGCCATGATCGCGCCCACGGCGGGCTCGTGGCTGCGGGCGTAGGGCGCTTCGGCCTGCGACCACCAGGTGCCGGCGTCGCCGCGGATCTGGATGCCGGTGGCGTTGCGGGCGAAGGGGACGCACCAAACGCGCTTGCCTTGAGAGTCCATGCGCGTCGCGACGTTGATCGCTTGCGACAGAAGCCCCGTATCCAACCCCGCCCGTCGGGTGACGTCGACATCGTCGACTGTCCGTGCGCCGCAGGCGGACAACGAGGCGATAAGCAGGCCGAGCATGGCCGTCCGTGTCAGGGTACGTTTCATGCTGGTCTGTCCCTCAAGCCGCGCGCCCCGTGTTTGGCCGGGGCTTCACGGGCAGATTGCCAATTCGTGATCCGGGCGCAAGCAGCCGGAATTGGGGGGCGGCGTGAATCCGCCGATCGGCTGAACAGGAAGAAGCGCCCGTCCGGCCCGGACGGGCGCTTTCAAGGTCCCGGTCGGAATCAGTTCTGCGACAGCTCGACGCCCTCGGCCGCCATCTCTTCCGCGAGGGTGCCGCCCGTGATCGTGACGGTGCCGACGCCGTCATCCTCCTGCACGAACTCCAGAGAGGTCTCGCCGTCGTCGTTGCCCGAGGTGGTCACGTCCGTCACCTCGGCGGTGACATCGCCCGCGCCTTCTTCCTCGTAGACGAAGCCCACGCCGCCATTGTCGTTGGCCGATGCGCCGGACAGCAGGCCGATGGCCGCGCCGTCGTCGGCTTCGCTGTGCTTGTAGGCGTCGTCGGTGTTGCCGCTGGCCGCGGTGCCGACATAGGTGGCCACGAGGTCGCCCGCGCCCATCTCGTCCATGTCCATGCCTTCGTCGAGATTGCCGTTCACTTCGCCGCCGACCACGAGGATGTCGAGCGATCCGTCATCGGCCTCGTCCACGTCGAACCCGTCGTCGAGGTCGAGGGCGAACTCGTATTCCTCGACCGAACCGTCGTCGTAGGTTTCGACCGCGCGCTCGATGCAGGCATCGTCGGGGCTGCCCTCGACCTTGGCGGGGATGTCGGATTCGGGCATCTGGCCGGGCTCGAACTCGCCCTCGGGCTGGTCGGGCAAGTACTGGGCCATGATCTCGGGGTCGCAGTAGAACCCGTTCTTTGAGAAGGTCGAGTCGGTCGCGGTGACGATCACGTCGCCCGCGCCGCCCTCGTCCAGCTCGACCCCGTCGGCGCCGATTCCGGTGAAGGACGACCGGCGGATGGTCGCCCGGATGCCGCCGTCGCCACGCTCGTCGATGCGCAGGCCGTCGCGGTCGAAGGCGCCGGTGCCGACGTTCTCGACAATCACGTCGCTGAGCTCGGCCACGATCGACACGCGCGAGCCGCTGCCCGCGCCGCCGCTGCCGGCGCCGCACTGGTCGGCCATCGAGCAGTCGGACACATGGATGCCGTGCCCCGAAACGCCGCGCACGGCGACGGTGTCGAGGACCAGGCGCGCCTCGCCGGCCTGCTCGTCGCGCATCTGCAGCGAGATGCCCTTGGCGCCGCCGGTCTTCGACTTGTTCTCGATCGAGAAGCCGCCCGGCCCCTCGAAGCTCAGGTCGGTGATCGACACGCTGGCACCCTGCGTCGAGTCGAAGATCGTCTCGTCCACGTCAAGGCTGATGGTCTGGCCCCGGCCGACGATCTCGACCGGGACCTGCCCGGTATAGGCGAGGCCGCTTTCCACTGCGATGTCGCCCTCGGTCAGGATGACGATCCGCGCGCCCTCACGCTCTTGCGCCGCCAGTTCCAGCGCATGGCGGAAGCTGCCTTCGCCGGAGTTGGCAGTGTTGGTGACGGTGATCGGCGCCTGGGCCTGGACGGCACCGGCCGCCAGAAGAGCGACAAGGGAGAGGGAAAGCGTCGTGCGCATGGATACGTCCTGTGGTGGCAGATTGCGGCCCGACCTAGTCCGGCAGCGTGACATATCGATGACACCACAGGGGGTTGGCGCGGCCGGATCATCCGAGTAATGTGCTCGGGAATGATCCGGGGAACCGCACCATGACGCAGACCGTCCGCAGGATAGAAGCCGACATCGCACCGGTCATCGGCACACAGCCGCCGTTGATTGCGTTCCTTCGCCTGTCGGCGCTGGCCTGCCGGACGGCGCCGCGTGGATCGCTGCGGGCCTGCGCCCTCCTGGCGGCGGATGCGGGACCCGACGACTATGCCATGGCGCTTGCCCGGACCCTGCCCGAGATGACCCTGCGCCGCCCGGTGATCTGGCGGCCGGGCGCGCCCGGACGCTCGTTCGACGAGGAATGGCTCTTGTCCCTGCAAGAGGCGGTCCACCGGCGCGACGGGGCCAGCCTGCGGTTCCTGACCCGCAGCCGGGTCCGCCCCGAGGCGGTGCCTTACCTGCAATTGCTGGTGCGGGGGCTGAGCGAGCGGCTGGACCGCACCGGCTGAGCCCGCGCGCGCGCTGGCGAAACTGGACAGGACGGAGCGGATTCCTATGTCTTGGGGGACCAAGGCAGCAAGCCGTCGCAAGCCAGCCTTTCGCCACAGCAGACAGGACATCCCATGGCCGAAACAGCTTCCGATCTTTCCCCCGACGCCAGCGCCGAGATCGCCAACGCGCTCCACCAGGCGCTGGCCGAGACCGTCGTGACCACGATGCTCGCCCAGAACTACCACTGGAACGTCGAGGGCATGTCCTTCGGCCCGCTCCACGCGCTGTTCCAGGAGATCTACGAGGATCACTTCGTGGGTCAGGACGACCTGGCCGAGCGTGTGCGCACCATCGGCCACAAGGCCGAGGGCACCCTTGCCGGGCACCTGAAGCGCTCGAAGGTCAGCGAAGGCGACGAAGAGGCGCAGGACCGCGAGATGATCCGTCACCTCGCCGAAGCGCAGGAGACCATCGGTGCCACGCTTGCCGGACTGTCCGAAGTCTCGGCCAAGCATGGCGACATCCGCACCGAGGACCTGGCGATCGAGCGCGGCCGCATCCACGACAAATTCGCCTGGATGCTACGCGCCCACCTGCGCTGACGGCCTTAGCTGGCCTCACGATCCCGGATCAGGGGCGGCACGGGCCGCCCCTTTTTCATGCAGCGCTTCAGGTAGGCGCCGCGCCAGTGATCGAAGCGGCCCATCTGCTGCTGCTGCGCCACGATAAGCGCCAACATCGCCTCGGCCGCCTCGGGCTTCTTCTGTTTCTTCGCGATCTTCTTCTGCGGCTTTGTCATCGAACAGCCGATGCAATGCGCGCCGGCGGGGCCGGGGCGGTTGAACTTGCACACGCCGATGCAGGCGCTCTGGACCTTGGCCATGGGGCTACCCTTTTGCTGGGGTCACTTCGTCAGAATCAACTTTCCCGCGCGCGTCAGGCGCAGCGTGTAGACCCTGTCTTCTAGCCTGATTTCCGCCGTGGTCGAGCCACGCAAGAGGTCCGAGGCTTCGTGTCGCGGCGTGGGGTCGGAGGTCACGTCGCTGCGGTCGGGAAGGGTGCGTTCGATCATGGGCGACGGTCCTCGCTTGGGCGCATCAGGTCGAGAAGCGGCTCGGGCACCTCCATGTCGCCAGCTACGGCAAGCAGGTCCTGCCAGGAGGGTATCGGGGCGTCATGCGCACCAGGGTCCGGGCGCGACGGGGGAAGAGGGTCGTCCATGGGACCTCCGGTGGCTGCCTCTGCCAATAGCTGACAATATCAGTCGGGAAACGTCAAGCGGCTTGGAGGCGGCGACAGAGGGGTCTTGCGATAAGGCCGCAATGCCTGTATCACCTTTCGCGTCTAAGGGGCGGCAGATCCCGGGCGCGAGCAGGGTCGGTTTCACCGGCCCTTTTTCGCATACCGGACCCCCGCCATCAGTGACCAAATCCACCCGAGACCCGCGGAGACAACCGCGCGGCCAGAATAGATGTAAAAAGGAAATCCGAGACCTTATGGCTCAAAATACATCCATGGAGGAGTTCGAAGCGCTCCTTAACGAAAGCTTCGACATCGACACCCCTGACGAGGGTTCTGTCGTCAAAGGCCGCGTACTCGCCATCGAGGCAGGCCAGGCCATCATCGACGTCGGCTACAAGATGGAAGGCCGCGTCGATCTGAAAGAATTCGCTGAACCCGGCCAGACGCCCGAGATCAACGTCGGCGACGAGGTCGAGGTCTATCTGCGCCAGGTCGAGAACGCGCGCGGCGAAGCCGTGATCTCCCACGAGATGGCCCGCCGCGAGGCCGCTTGGGACCGTCTCGAAAAAGCCTATGCCGACGAGAACCGCGTCGACGGCGCGATCTTCGGCCGCGTCAAGGGTGGCTTCACGGTCGACCTCGGCGGCGCCGTTGCGTTCCTGCCCGGCTCGCAGGTCGATGTGCGCCCCGTGCGCGATGCCGGTCCGCTCATGGGTCTGAAGCAGCCGTTCCAGATCCTCAAGATGGACCGCCGCCGTGGCAACATCGTGGTCTCGCGCCGCGCCATCCTTGAAGAATCGCGTGCCGAGCAGCGCGCCGAAGTGATCGCCAACCTCGAAGAGGGTCAGGCTGTCGACGGCGTGGTGAAGAACATCACCGAATACGGTGCGTTCGTGGACCTCGGCGGTGTCGACGGCCTGCTGCACGTCACCGACATGGCATGGCGCCGCGTGAACCATCCTTCGGAAATCGTGACCATCGGCGAGACCATCAAGGTCCAGGTGATCAAGATCAACAAGGAGACCCACCGCATCTCGCTGGGCATGAAGCAGCTCCAGGACGATCCGTGGGATACCGTCGAAGCCAAGTTCTCGTTGGGTTCGGTCCACCAGGGCCGCGTGACGAACATCACCGACTACGGTGCATTCGTCGAGCTGGAGCCGGGCGTCGAAGGTCTGGTGCACGTCAGCGAGATGTCGTGGACCAAGAAGAACGTCCATCCGGGCAAGATCGTGTCCACCTCGCAAGAGGTCGAGGTCATGGTTCTGGAGATCGACAGCCAGAAGCGTCGCGTGTCGCTTGGCCTCAAGCAGACCCAGCGCAACCCGTGGGAAGTCTTTGCCGAGACGCACCCCGAGGGCACGCAGGTCGAGGGCGAGATCAAGAACATCACCGAGTTCGGTCTGTTCGTGGGTCTCGACAACGACATCGACGGCATGGTCCACCTTTCGGACATCTCGTGGGACGAGCGTGGCGAAGAAGCCATCCAGCGCTTCCACAAGGGTGACGTCGTTCAGGCCGTCGTGACCGAAACCGACGTCGAGAAAGAGCGGATATCGCTTTCGATGAAGGCGATGGACGACAGCTTCTCGGACGTGGTCGGCGGCGTGTCGCGCGGTGCGATCATCACGGTGGCCGTCACGGCGATCGAGGATGGCGGCGTCGAGGTCGAGTACGAGGGCATGAAATCCTTCATCCGTCGCTCGGACCTCAGCCGCGACCGGTCGGAGCAGCGCCCCGAGCGCTTCGGCGTCGGCGACAAGGTCGACGTCCGCGTCACCAACGTCGATCAGAAGTCGCGCCGTCTCGGCCTGTCGATCAAGGCCCGCGAGATCGCGGAAGAGAAAGAGGCCGTCCAGCAGTACGGTTCGTCCGCTTCGGGTGCCTCGCTCGGCGACATCCTGGGCGCCGCGCTGAACCGCGACGACGACTGATCCAGCGGTCGCAGCTTCGAAAAACTTTGACCCCCGCGAGGAATCGCGGGGGTTTTTCTATGCCCCGTTGAGCGATAGGCATAAGAGAGTTATCATTCGTTCAGTTCAATTCGCCGTGTTCCCAGAGGCGCTTCGCCCTATCTAGCAAGGTCCGATGAGGAGGCATTCGCGATGATCCGCTCCGAACTGATCCAGAAGATCGCCGACGACAACCCGCATCTGACCCAGCGGGACGTCGAGCGGATCGTGAGCACGATCTTCGAGGAGATCATCCACGCCATGTGCGAGGGCAATCGCGTCGAGCTGCGCGGCTTCGGGGCCTTCTCGGTCAAGAAGCGCGATGCGCGGGTCGGACGGAACCCCAGGACTGGCGAGGCGGTTCCCGTCGATGAAAAGCATGTTCCCTTCTTCAAGGCGGGCAAGCTACTGAGGGACAGGTTGAACGGGGACTGAACCATGCGTGTCGTCAAATTCGTCGTACTGGCTATCATTGCGGTGCTGCTGATCATGGTGGCGCTGGCAAATGCGCAGGCCGTGACGCTGCGCCTCCTGCCCGAGGCCATGGGCGGTTTCCTGGGGCTGACCTGGGCCGTCACGTTGCCGATGTTCGTGGTGATTCTCGGGGCCGTGGTGATCGGCCTGCTGATCGGCTTCGTCGTCGAGTTCGCGCGTGAGCACAAGCACCGCGCCGCGGCCCGGCATGAACGACGCGAGCGCGAGGCGCTGGAGCGTGAGGTCGGCGACATGCGCCGGTCCGGTGCTGCAACCGGCAAGGGGAACGGCAACGACATCATCGCGCTGGTCGAAGACGGTTCGACCCCGGCCAGGCGGGCCTCGTGACGCCGACGCGATTCAAGATCTGCGGCATCACCGACCCGGCCGACGTGCCTGCCGCGCTGTTGGCCGGCGCCTCCTACCTGGGCTTCGTCTTCTTCCCCAAGTCGCCGCGCAACCTCGATCTGCCTTCGGCCGCGGCGATGGCCGGCGCTGTCCCGCCCGGTATCATGAAGGTCGCGCTGGTGGTCGACCCCAGCGATGCGGCGCTGGACCTGCTGACGGACAAGGTGCCGATCGACATGTTGCAGCTTCACGGCAGCGAGTTGCCCGAGCGGGTGCGCGAGATCAAGACGCGCACCGGCCTGCCGGTGATGAAGGCGATCGGCGTCGCCGGCCCCGAGGATCTGCCGCGAATCGACGAATACGCCGAGGTGGCCGACCAGCTTCTGATCGATGCAAAACCGCCCCGCGACACGGAGCTGCCGGGCGGCAACGGGTTGTCCTTCGACTGGACCCTGATCGCGGGGCGGCATTGGGCCAGGCCCTGGATGCTCGCCGGGGGACTGACGCCGGAAAACGTGGCCGAGGCAGTGCGCGTGACCGGCGCGCCGCAGGTGGACGTCTCGTCGGGCGTCGAACGCGCGCCGGGCGTGAAGGACCCCGACAAGATCGCGGCCTTCGGCCAGGCAATCGCTGTCGGTTGAGGCACGCAAACTTGCACGCGCCTCGTGCCTTGACGCGAAACCACCCCGCATCCATCTGATCGACGTGTCACACCCTCTCCGCCCCTCCGAACGCCTGCGCCGCCGCCTCGATCGGCAGTTCGATGCCATCGCACATGCGGTTCCCTTCACCGCCCGTCCCATCTCTGCCCTGCGCGGCCGCGGTGCGGCGATCATCCGGCTTCCGGTGGCGATCCTGCTGATCATCGGCAGCCTGCTGTCGTTTCTTCCGGTGCTGGGGCTTTGGATGCTTCCGGTCGGGCTGCTGCTGCTGGCGGTGGACCTGCCGGTGCTGCGGCCCTTCGTGACCACCGTAGCGATCCAGTTCCGCATCAAGGTTCGGCGCTGGAGGCGTCGGTTGCGATAGGCGGAACGCCGCAGCCGCCGGTCGCTCTGCTTGTGCCGCCCGCCGCCCCGGTCTATCGCTGGGATCGGACAGGGAAGGGTGGCGATGCCGGACGATCTGAAGAACTCCTACCGCGCGGGCCCTGACTCGAGGGGCCGCTTCGGCAATTTCGGCGGTCGATTCGTTTCCGAGACGCTGATGCCGCTGATCCTCGAGCTCGAGCGTCAATACGAGCACGCCAAGACCGACGACAGCTTCTGGGCCGAGATGCACGATCTCTGGACCAACTATGTCGGCCGCCCGTCGCCCCTTTACCACGCCGCGCGCCTGACCGAACGTCTGGGCGGCGCGAAGATCTACCTCAAGCGCGACGAGCTGAACCACACCGGCGCGCACAAGATCAACAACGTGCTGGGCCAGATCATCCTCGCCCGCCGCATGGGCAAGACCCGTATCATCGCCGAGACGGGCGCCGGACAGCACGGCGTTGCAACCGCCACTGTCTGCGCCAAGTTCGGCCTGAAATGCGTCGTCTACATGGGCGCCCACGACGTCGAGCGTCAGCAGCCCAACGTCTTCCGCATGCGCCTTCTGGGGGCCGAGGTGATCCCGGTGACGAGCGGCCGCGGCACTCTGAAGGACGCCATGAACGATGCGATGCGCGATTGGGTGACCAATGTGCGCGACACGTTCTACTGCATCGGCACGGTGGCGGGGCCGCACCCCTATCCGGCGATGGTCCGCGATTTCCAGGCGATCATCGGCACCGAGGCGAAGGCCCAGATGCAGGAGGCCGAGGGCCGCTTGCCCGACACGCTCATTGCTGCAATCGGCGGCGGGTCGAACGCCATGGGGCTGTTCTATCCGTTCCTCGACGACCCGTCGGTGCGCATCATCGGGGTCGAGGCGGGTGGCAAGGGCGTCTCGGACGAGATGCAACACTGCGCCTCGCTGACCGGTGGCCGGCCGGGCGTGCTGCACGGCAACCGCACCTACCTTCTGCAGGACGATGACGGGCAGATCCTCGAGGGATTCTCGATTTCGGCAGGACTCGACTATCCGGGTATCGGGCCCGAGCATGCGTGGCTTCATGATATCGGCCGGGCCGAATACGTCTCGATCACCGACCGCGAGGCGCTCGACGCGTTCCAGTTGTGCTGCGAGACCGAGGGCATCATCCCCGCGCTCGAGCCGTCGCATGCGCTGGCTCACGTCGCGAAGATCGCGCCCGAACTGCCTGCGGATCACATCATCTGCATGAATCTGTGCGGGCGCGGTGACAAGGACATCTTCACCGTCGCGCGCGCGCTCGGAATTGACATTTCATGACAAGAGGCTGGACAGACATGCTCGGACGTACCGCACTTCTTGCACTATTCGCACTTTCTGCTGCACCGGCCTTGGCCTCGGACGTCGAGACCGAAGCGCGGGACTACCTCACGGACCATGGGTTCGAGACCATCGAAATGACCCATGACAGCGGCCTGCTGACCGCCACGGCGACGGGCAAGGGCAAGCGGATCGAGGTTCGCTACAACGCGACGACGGGCGAGATCCTGTCGCAAGAAATGACCATGCTTTCGGACGCGCCCGACGAAAGCTGACCTTCGCGGTCAGTCCGCCGCGTGGGCGCGCAGCACCTCGAGCGACACGATATCAAGCGCGCGCTCGTGGGTCGCTGCCAAGTTCACGAGCGGTCCGGCCCCTTCCGAGACCGCCTGCAGGAACCGCGCCGCACAGAGGCACCAGCGATCGCCAGCCTTCAGCCCCGCAAAGCCGAATTCGGGCCGGGGCGTCGAAAGATCGTTTCCCAGATATTTCGACAGGGCGAGGAATTCGTCCGTCATGACCGCGCAGACGGTGTGGCTGCCTTGATCCGCCTCGCAGGTATTGCAATGGCCGTCGCGGAAGTAGCCCGTCACCGGCTGGCGCGAGCAGGGGGCGAGGGCCTCGCCCAGGACGTTTATCGGGTCGTCGATCTTCATGGCGCCTCCTTGCGGCGGAGGTAGGGCGCTGGGTCGCTCAAGGAAGGGCGGTGGGGCCGGTCCAGTCGATCCAGCGACCGTGAAAATCGACCCGGGCGAGGGGATGCGTCGTGCCGTCGGGCCAGATCGACAGCGTCAGGGCAGCATTTCGGGCGGTCCCGTCGGCCTCCATGCTGATCCGGGCGAGAGGGCGCCCGGCCTGTTCCATCGCAGCCAGTGCCGCGGCCTTGGAGGTGTCCGGGAAATACTGCCAGGCGACCGTGTGATAGACGACCGGCAGCGCGCCTTCGGGCGCGTCCGCGAGGGCGGGGGCCAGCCACGCGCCGGCGTCGCCGGCCTCTACCGCCGTATCGGCCACGGCTATGGCGGCAAGGGTGCGATCCCTCCGTTCGGGCTGATCGGCCCAGAGGAATGACAGGAGGCGTAGCCGGTCCCCGGGGTTTCGCGGATCGACCGGCGCCAGGTCGACTCCCCGTCGCGCGACGATCTTGACCGCGGCGGGCTGCGGCGCGGGGCCCGTCCAGTCGGGTTCCAGGGTCAGCGCAGGGGTGTCGGGACCGAAGCGAACCGGCCCGGCCTGCAGGGAGAACCGGTCGAGATGCAGGTTCAGCCCGGCGCTCGCCCCGAGCTCGTAGAGCGCCAGCGGCAGGCCATACCGCGCCGCCAGCATGTGAAGCGCGGGGATCAAGGCTGCTGCCCGGCGCACCTCGTTGGTCTGGGGCGCAGTGTCGAGCGCCGCGAGAATGGCGTCGCCGCGACGCTGGAACGCACCTTCGACCGCCTGCCAGAGCGTGTCGTCATCGGTGATAGGGTTGGGCGGCCAGTGGAGCGCGAGATCATCGCCGGACAGGACCAGCCTGTGCAGCGCCCCGGCAAGGCGCAGCGGCACGGACTGGCCGCGGCTGGTGACGTTGCCCTCCCACGCCAGAAGCCGACGGCCTACGGGCGTTTCGTCGGTCAGCCGCTCGGCGGTCAGCGTCAGGAGGCGCGCGGTGAAGGGCGAGCCAAGCTGACGGCAGCTCTCGGACTGATCCAGAAGCGCCGCGCGCAGGCTCACCTGAAGCGGTCCACCAGCTTCTGAAGCGGGCTCCTTGCCGCCTCCGCCTCCGCCTCCGGTTCCGGGGCAGGCGCGGGATCGGGCTTGGGTTCGGAGGCTTTCGCACCTTGTGTGCCGGTCGAGGGGCGCGGCGGGTTCAGGCGCAGGGCGACCGCGTTCATGAAGCGCCCCTGGTCGCCCTCGGCCAGCGCCGGCGCGCCGTCCGAGCAGCCGCGCAGCATGTCGTCGAGCCAATCCTCGTCCGCCTTCGCGAAATCGTGCAGCACGTAGCCCGGCACGCGATCCTTGTGGCCCGGATGGCCCACCCCCATGCGCACACGAGCGTAGTCCGGCCCAAGATGCTGGTGAATCGAGCGCAGGCCGTTGTGGCCCGCGTGCCCGCCGCCCGTCTTGCATTTCAGCTTGCCCGGCGCGAGGTCGATCTCGTCATGGAAGACGACCACGTCGGCGGGGTCGATCTTGTAGAACCGCGCGGCTTCGCCCACTGATTGGCCCGAGTTGTTCATGAAGGTCGTGGGCATCAGGATCGCGACGCGCTCGTCGCCGAGGCGACCCTCGGTCACCTGGCCCTGGAACTTCGCGCGGAACGGGGGAAAGCCGTGATCTTCGGCAATGCGCTCGACCGCCATGAAGCCGATATTGTGGCGGTGTTTCGCATATTTCGGCCCGGGATTCCCGAGCCCAACGAACAGACGCATGCGCTTTCTCCGTTGTTCTTCCTGGCCGGCGGCGGGGCCGTGGTTCGATATAGGGGCGGTGGGGGCAAAAGAAAAACGGCGCGGAGGGGGCCCCGCGCCGTCGGTGTTCCAGGTGCCGGAAGGCTCAGGACTCTGCGTCGTCCCCGGCTTCAGCGTCCACCTCGGTCGCGGGGACCTCGTCGGCGGCAACTTCATCTTCGTCTTCCGCGGCCTGCGAGGCGAGGCCCGAGGGCGCCGAGATGTTGGCGAGCACGAAGTCCCGGTCGATGGTCGCGCGCGTGCCCTCGGGCAGCTCGACCTCGGAGATGTGGATCGAGTCACCGATCTCCTTGCCGGCGACCGACATCACGATCTTCTCGGGGATGTCGCCCGCGGTGCAGCGCAGTTCGACTTCGGACCGGACCATGGTCAGCACGCCGCCGGCCTTGAGGCCCGGGCACTCGTCTTCGCCCACGACTTCGACGGGAATGTAGAGCGACACGCGGCTGTTACGGCGCAGGCGCATGAAGTCGACATGCGTCGGAAGGTCTTTCACGACGTCACGCTGGACGCTGCGGCAGATGACGCGGACGTCTTCCTGGCCCTCGACCTTGAGGTTGAAGAGCGTCGCGAGGAAGCGACCGGCCTTCAGCTTCTTGATGAGCGCGTTGTAGGGCAGGTTGATGGGAAGAGGGTCTTTCTCGCCGCCATACACGATGCCGGGCACGAGGTTGTCGCGCCGAGCTTGACGAGCGGCCCCCTTGCCTGTCCCCGTCCGTTCGTAGGCGATGATGTCGGGCGTTTCGCCAGCCATATCGTATCTCCTGAAATTGCGTGGATCCCCGCCGCCTCCAAGGGTGTCAGCACGGGGATGCGGGCGTATAGGACAGGGCCGGGGCGGGTGTAAAGGCCCTGCCTACAGGTGGTCGAGCGCCGCGTCGAGCTCGGGCAGGGCCGCGTCGGGCAGGGGCAGCACGGGGCGCAGCGGGGGCAACGGCGTCCCGTAGTCCCGCGAGGCGATGGCGTGCACGACCCGGTAGCCGCCGAACCGGCGGAAGAGGGACCAGATCGGCTCGAGGGGCTCGGCAAGTTGGCGGGCGAGGTCGAGGTCGCCGCCGATCGCGGCGCGGGCGGCTGGAACGACGGCCTCGGGACGGGTGCCGGCGAGGACGCTGAAAAATACGTCCCCTCCGCCGGCTAGGGCGTCGAGCATCCCCCAGTCCTGCGAATAGCCCAGCGACAGGTCCGACGCAGCGCGGAGGGGGGCAAGGTCGGCAGCGACGTCGCCCTCGGGCAGGGGGCGCTTGGCGGCGACGACCGTGGGAAGTGCTGCGATGCGCAGGATTAGGTCATCCGAGAAGCGGAAGCCCGTGGTGGCAGGGTTGTCGTAGATGCAGAGCGGCAGGGCCGTCGCCGCGGCGGCATCGGTAAAGAGGTGGAACACCTCGTCGTCGGTCAGGCGCTGGTACGACACGGGCTGCAACAGAAGGCCGTCCGCGCCCGCCGCCTCGGCCTCGCGGGTATGGGCGCAGACGGCTTCGGTCGTCAATGCGCCGATCCCGACCCAGAGGGGGATGCGGCCGGCGGTGGTCTCGGCCGCGACCGCCACGGCCCGGCGGCGCGCCTTGGCCGGCAGGTAGGGGCCGGCGCCGGTCGAGCCGAGGGCGCCGACCGAATCGCAGCCCGCCGCAACGATGCGCTCGATCATCCGGGCGAAGATCGCGTCGTCCAGCGCCCCGTCCGTGATCGGCGTGATGGGGAAGGCGGAGAGTCCCTTGAGCATCACCGCAGCTCCTCGTGCAGCCAGACGGCGCCGTAGGGCGGGACGACGATCCGGTCGGCCTCGCGGGTGGGCATCGTACCGGTCAGCATGTCCATCGGGATGGCGTCGGGATCGATACCGATGCGCTGCGCCTCGATCTGCTGGTCTTCGGCGGTGATGTTGTAGAGGCCGGTCAGCGTGCCCTCGGTGCCCGGGCGGCGGACGACCAGCAGCTTGTCGTGGCCGGTGTCGAGCACGCGGGCAGGCACGTCGCCGCGCAGGGCGTCGATCTCGGCCCGGACGCGCAGGATGTGCCGGGTGCCGCGCCAGATGCGGCCCGCGGGGGTATCGGCCCCGGGTGCGGTTTCGGCCGTCGCCCAGTCCATCGCCGGGCGCTGCATCCAGCGACCGTCGGCCGCGCGGTCGGGGTCGTCGCGGAAGCTCTCGTCGTTCGGCAGGCCGATCTCGTCGCCCATGTAGATCAGCGGCATCCCCCCGAAGCCCGCGATCAGCGCGTGGCCCAGAAGGATGCGCAGGACGGCGAGGTCGATCTCTTCGGGCGTGCCCGCCGCCTGAAGCCCCGTCAGCGCCGCAGTCGTGCCGTTGGTACGGGCGTCGCCGGTGCGTTCGTTCACCTGGAAATCCGCGCCGCGGGCGAAGCTGCCGGGGAAGCGGCCGGCATAGAAGTCGGTCAGGAACTTGCGGTGGCCCGGGCCGGTCGCGCCGACCGTTTCGGCGTCGTCCTCTGTGATCGCCCAGCCGATATCGTCGTGGCAGCGGATATAGGTGGCCCACTGGGCGTTGGTGAACCGCTCGGGGAAATGGGTGCGCAGGACGTGGGTCATCAGGTCCGCCTTGCCGGTCGCCAGCGCTGACCAGTACTGCACCATCAGCGAGTTGTGGTAGGCGAGGTTCGAGACCTTCCCCGTATGCCGACCCGCGCCCAGGTAGGGCACCAGCTGATGGGGGCCGACGATCGCCTCGGCCTTGAAGATCACCGCCGGGGCCGCGACCGACGCGGCCTGGTTGATCGCCTGGAGGATGTCGTGCACCTCGGGCTCGTTCTGGCAGACGGTGCCAAGGCGCTTCCACATGAAGGCCACCGCATCGAGCCGCAGCACCTCGGCGCCCGAATTGGCAAGGTCGAGGATGATGCCGAGGATCGCGAGGAAGACCTCGGGGTTCTCCCAGTTCAGGTCCCACTGGAAGGTGTTGAACGTCGTCCAGACCCATTTCCCGAGGTCGTCGTCCCAGGTGAAGTTGCCCGGCGCCTGATCGGGGAACACCTCGAGAAGGCTCTCCTCGTAGGCAAGCGGGATCGTTGCGTCGTCGTAGAGGCGGTAGAACCCTTGGTAGAATGGATCGCCCTTGCGTGCCCTCACGGCCCAGTCGTGCTCGCGCGCGGTATGGTTCAGCACCATGTCGATGCAGGGGCTGATGCCGGCCTTTCGCATCTTCTTCGCGACCCGCTTGAAGTCGCCCATGGAGCCCAGCCGCGGGTCGATCTTGCCGTAATCCATCACCGCATAGCCGCCGTCGGAATCGCCGGGGCGGGGTTTGAGACAGGGCATGAAGTGGGCGTAACGGATCCCCAGCAACTGCAGGTAGAGGATGCGGTCGGCGACGCCGGACATGCTGTCGGCGAAACGGTCCACGTAGAAGACGTAGCCCGCCATGTCCTGGCTCAGGTACCAGTCGGGGGTGATATCGCGCGACAGGTCCAGCGTGCGCAGATCCTTGGGACGCTCGGCCCATTTCTCGGCCAGAAGGGCGCGGACCCGCTTCCTGATCGTCGCCGGCTTCATCGCCCGGCCGTAAAGCCTGGTCAGCGGCGTCATCAGGTCGCGCTCGGCCCGATTCCAGCGCATCGTGAACAGCGTGTCGTCGGGCACGGTCGCGGCGGAATCGTCTTTGGCCATGTGTCTCATCCTTCAGGGTCGGCGGAGACTAACCTGCCCGCGTGCGGCGGCAAGACCGCTACATGCGCCAGGCTGTTTCCTTTCCCGGCGCAGCACCCTATCCCTCAAGCCGCCATGAATGTCGTTCTTCTCGGTTTTCTCGCCAGTCTTGCCGCCGGTTCCATGACCGCCGTGGGTGCGCTGCCTGTCCTGCTGGGCCGCAACGTCTCGGCGCCGGCGGCGGATGCCCTTCTGGGTTTCGCGGCCGGTGTCATGATGTCGGCCAGCTTCTTCTCGCTGATCCTGCCCGGCCTCGAGGCCGCGACACCCGATTATGGCGAGACCGGCGCCGCCTTCGTCGCCGCGGCGGGGATCGCGATCGGTGCGGGCTTCGTCGCGCTTCTGAATCACACCATCCCGCACGAGCACTTCGGTGGTGGCCGAGAGGGCGTGGGGGCCGCGAAACTTGCGAAGATCTGGCTCTTCGTCATCGCCATCGTCATCCACAACTTTCCCGAGGGGATGGCCGTCGGGGTCGGCTTCGGCGGTGGCAACATCGAGAACGGCCTGCCGCTGGCCATCGGCATCGGCCTGCAGAATGCGCCCGAGGGGCTGGCCGTGGCCATCGCGCTGCTGGCGAACGGCTATTCGCGGCGGATGTCGGTGATGACGGCCGCGGCCACCGGGCTGATCGAGCCTGTGGGCGGGGTGCTGGGGGTGCTGGCCGTGTCCGTCTCGGAGGCGATGCTGCCCTGGGGCATGACCTTCGCCGCCGGGGCGATGCTCTATATCATCAGCCACGAGATCATCCCCGAGACCCATGCGCGGGGGAATCAGAACGTCGCCACGACGGGCTTCCTTGGCGGGCTGATCCTGATGATGCTGCTCGACGTGATCTTCGGCTGACCGGGCTCAGTGCAGCTTGAGCTTCGGCCGCGTCACCCGGTTGAACTCGTGCGCGAGGATCACGAGCGGCCCGCGCCACGGACCATGCACCGCCATGAGGTGCACCCGGTAGAGCGACATGTAGGCGAACCGCGCGATGCGCCCCTCGATCTCCATCCGGCCGCCGACGAGGTTGCCCATAAGCGAGCCATGCGTCGCGAAGCGAGACAGCGACACCAGCGCGCCGCGGTCGCGGTAGACGAAGTTCCGAAGGGGCTCGCCCTTCTGCGCCCGGTCGAGCTGTCCCACCATGTGGTCCGCCATCTGCTGTGCCGATTGCGCGCGCGGCGGGACAGGCTGCTCTTTGCCCGGCAGGACGCAGTGGCAGCAGTCGCCGATGGCGAAGATCCGGTCGTCGGCGGGGGTGCGCAGGGTCGGCTCCACCACGATGCGCCCCTGCCGCGACAATTCCAGGTCGGTCATCTTGGACAGGGCGGGGTCGCCGCGGACCCCGGTGGCCCACAGGATCATCTGCGCCTCGACGTCGGTGCCGTCCTTCAGCGACACCCGCCCCGGCGCCACCTCGGTCACCATGGCGCCGAGGCGCACGTCCACGCCTAGCTCGCGCAGCCGCTCGGCGACCTTGTCCGAGATCTCCTCATCCAGCGCCGGCAGCAGGCGCGGTCCGGCCTCGAGCAGGGTGATCTTGAGCGCCTTCTCGTCGAACACCTCGAGCCCGTAGGACCGCAGCGCCTTCGCGGCGTTCACCAGCTCGGCCGACAGCTCGACCCCCGTCGCGCCACCGCCGACGATGCAGACGGGCAGTGTGACGTCCCCGCCATGCGTCCCGGCGTCGTTCGCCCGCAGGCAGGCGTTCAGCAGCTTGCGCCGGAAGCGGTCGGCTTGAGGGCGGCTTTCCAGGAACATCGCATGGTCCAGCACGCCCGGAATGCCGAAATCGTTCGAGACCCCGCCCATGGCGAGCACGAGGTAATCATATCGGATCTCGTGCCGGTCGATGACGATCTCGCCCTCTTCGTCGCGCAGGGGGGCGGTGACGACCATGCGCCGGTCGCGGTCGATCCGCTCGAGCGCGGCGTTGAAGAAGCGATAGCCCCAGCGGGCGGCGTGCCCGCCATAGCCGACCTCGTCCGCGTTGGCGTCCATCGACCCTGCCGCGACCTCGTGCAGCAGGGGCTTCCAGACGTGGGTGCGGTTCTTCTCGATCAGGATGATGTCATGGGAATCGCGCCCATAGGTCGCGGCCAGCTTGCGCACCAGCCCCAGCCCGGCGGCGCCGCCGCCCACCACGACGATCTGCGTCTTGCGTTCGGCCATGCCCGCCTCCTTCATGTCCGCACACAGATAGCAGGGCGGGTCGCCCTGTCACGACCCTCAGACCCTGCCATTGGCCGAGAGCATCACCGCAAGCGGACGGGTCTGGTTGATCTCGGCCAGGACCAGGACGAGGCTCGCCGTCATCGGCACGGCGAGGATCGCGCCCGCAAGACCCCAGAGCGCACCCCAGACCGACAGCGCGACCACCACCACGAAGGGCGACAGGTTGAAAGTCTGGCCCATCATCCGCGGCTCGAGGTAACCGCCCACGAGAACCTGCGCGGCGGACAGTGCAATCAGCACCGCCCCGGCGCCGAGGAACGATCCGAACTGCGCGAGGCTGAGCAGCACCGGAAACGCCACCCCCGCGGCCGAGCCAATATAGGGGATGTAGTTGAAGAAGCCGATCAGGACCGCCCAGAACAGCGCGAACTCGATCCCGATCAGCAGCATGATGACGTAGGACAACGCCCCGAGGATGACGTTCAGCACGGTCTTGACGAAAAGGTAGCCGCCGATCCGTTCGTTGATCCGGTGGACCAGCGACATGGCTCGCGCGCCGTCATCCGCACTGCCGGCTGCCGTGATGAGCTTCGCGGTGAAGGCGCCCCGCTCGGCCATGAAGAAAGAGGCGTACAGCACCACGAGGAACAGCGTCGACCCGATGCCCTGCAGCGACATCAGTGCGGGACCCACGAGCGCGCGCGTGCTGATCTGATCGAAGGTCACCTGACGGAGGCTTGCCCATGACGGCTCGTCCTCGAGCCCAAGAAGCGACGCGCCGCGGTCCACCAGCGCGTCGAGGTTGTCCTCGTACCGGGGCAGGGCCGAGACGACCAGTGTGAGGTTGCGCGAGACCAGCGTGAACAGCCCCACCACGGCCAGCGCGAAGCCAAGCACCACCAGCGCGCGGCGCCAGACGACGGGCACGCGGCCGAACGGGGGGATGCGCCCCATGGCCTCGGCGCCCGAGGACAACACGTAGACCGCGATGAGCGCCGCGATGATCGGGATCAGCACCGACTGGCCGACCCAGAGAAGCCAGCCGATCATCAAGGTCAGCGCCAGACCGTAGGTAAGCCTGCTCAGCTTCAAGCCGGAATCTCCGATCACGTCACCCTCGCGCCCCTTGCATTCAGGCCCGATGCGCCCCGTCGGCAAGGGATTTCACGAAGGCCAGAACCTCTTCGACCGGCTTGCCGGTCGCGTTCTCGGCCACGATGGCCGATCCCACCACGCAGCCATCGGCCACGCCCGCGATCTCTTCCGCGGCCTCTGGGGTGCGGATCCCGAAGCCGACCACCACCGGCAACCCGCCCTGTTCGCGGATGCGGGCGACCTCGGGGCCGACCTCGGACGCCTGCGCCGCCGCGCCGCCGGTGATGCCGGTGACGCTGACATAGTAGACGAAGCCGCTGGTGTTTGTCAGCACAGCCGGAAGGCGCGCGGCGTCCGTCGTGGGCGTCGCAAGACGAATGAAGTCGATACCGGCAGCCTTTGCGGGCAGGCAGAGTTCGTCATCCTCCTCGGGGGGCAGGTCGACGATGATCAGCCCGTCGATGCCGGCCTCGACGGCGTCCTTCAGGAAGCGATCGACCCCGCGGGAATAGATCGGGTTGTAGTAGCCCATCATCACGATCGGCGTCGTGTCGTCATCCTCGCGGAAGGCGCGCACCATCTGCAGCGTCTTTTCCAGTGTCTGGCCGCCCTCCAGTGCGCGCTGGCCGGCCAGCTGAATCGTCGGCCCGTCTGCCATCGGGTCGGTGAAGGGCATCCCAAGCTCGACCACGTCCACCCCGGCCGAGGGCAGCCCCTTCATCAGCGCCAGCGATTGGTCGTAATCCGGGTCGCCCCCCATGATGTAGGCGACGAACGCACGGCGCCCTTCTGCACCCAGAGTGTCGAACCTGTCCGAAATGCGTCCCATGGCACCGCTCCGCTTCTTCCTGCCCGAACTACTCCGGGGCCTCGCCATGTCTGACGAACCGGGCCCGCTTGCGCAATGCCTCGCGACCACCCACATTCCTCGCATGAACTACGTACTCGCGCTTTTCCTTCCGCCGCTGTCGATCTTCCTGACCGGCCGGCTGTTCCTGTCGATCCTGGTCTTCCTGATCTGGGTCCCTGCGATCATCTTCTCGGGCGGGCTGAGCCATCCGATGTTCATCGCGCTCGCCTGGATCCTGATCTACCAGGACCGCGCCGACCGCCGCGGCGGCTGAGCTTGCCTCTGCGCCCCTCGCGCCGTATGAGCGCGCCCGACCGAACGCGCAGACCGGAGACGATCGCATGGGCTTCAAGATGGGCATCGTGGGCATGCCGAATGTCGGCAAGTCCACCCTTTTCAACGCGCTGACGAAGACCGCCGCCGCGCAGGCTGCCAACTTCCCGTTCTGCACGATCGAGCCGAACGTGGGCGAGGTCGCCGTGCCCGACCGCCGGCTGGACACGCTGGCCGGGATCGCGAAGTCCAAACAGATCGTGCCGACCCGCATGACCTTCGTGGACATCGCCGGCCTCGTGAAGGGCGCCTCCAAGGGCGAAGGCCTGGGCAACCAGTTCCTGGCCAACATCCGGGAATGCGACGCGATCGCCCACGTACTGCGCTGTTTCGAGAATGACGACGTCACCCATGTGGATGGGCGCGTCGATCCCGTGGCCGACGCTCAGACCATCGAGACCGAGCTGATGCTGTCGGACCTCGAGTCGATCGAGCGGCGCTTGCAGAACATCGTCCGCAAGGTCCGCGGCGGCGACAAGGAGGCCGTCCAGCAGGAACGTCTTCTGAAGGAGGCGCAGGTCGCGCTGGAGCAGGGGCTTCCGGCCCGCGTCGTGAACGTGTCCGACGAAGACCAGAAGGCGTGGCGGATGCTGCAGCTTCTGACGACCAAGCCGATCCTCTATGTCTGCAACGTCGCCGAAGACGAGGCCGCCACCGGCAACGCCCATTCCGAGCGCGTCCGCGAAATGGCGGCCGAGCAGGGTGCTGGCGTCGTCGTGATCTCGGCCCAGATCGAGGAAGAGATCGCGCAGCTCGACGCGGAAGAATCGGCCGAGTTCCTGTCCGAGCTTGGGCTTGAGGAGGCTGGCCTCGACCGGCTCATCAAGGCGGGCTACGAGCTTCTGGGCCTGATGACCTACTTCACCGTCGGTCCCAAGGAAGCCCGCGCGTGGACGATCAAGCAGGGAACGCTTGCTCCGCAGGCCGCCGGCGTCATCCACGGCGATTTCGAACGCGGCTTCATTCGTGCCGAGACAACGGCCTATGACGACTACGTCGCCCTTGGCGGCGAGGCCGGTGCGAAAGAGGCCGGCAAGATGCGCGTCGAAGGCAAGAGTTACGAGGTCAAGGACGGCGACGTCCTGCACTTCCTGTTCAACGCCTGATCCCGCGGGCTTGGCCCCGCGGCGTGTCATCCCCTCGACAAGCGCTGCAAAGGGCAGCATATCCGTGTCATGACCGAGCTCAAATATATCCGCAATTTCTCCATCGTCGCGCATATCGACCACGGGAAATCGACTCTGGCCGACCGGCTGATCCAGTTGACCGGCACGGTTGCCGAGCGCGACATGAAGGATCAGCTTCTCGACGCGATGGATATCGAGCGCGAGCGCGGGATCACCATCAAGGCCAATACGGTGCGGATCGACTATCCCGCCAAGGACGGTCACACCTACATCCTGAACCTCATCGACACCCCGGGCCACGTCGACTTCGCCTACGAGGTCAGCCGCTCGATGCAGGCGGTCGAAGGGTCCCTGCTGGTCGTCGATGCCTCGCAAGGGGTCGAGGCGCAGACGCTGGCCAACGTCTACACCGCGATCGAGGCCGATCACGAGATCGTCCCGGTCCTGAACAAGGTCGACCTGCCCGCCGCCGACGTGGAACGGGTGAAGACCCAGATCGAGGACGTGATCGGGATCGAGGCGCATGACGCCGTGCAGATCTCGGCCAAGACCGGCCTCGGCATTCCCGACGTGCTGGAAGCCATCGTCCAGCGCCTGCCCGCGCCGAAGGAGGGCGACCGCAACGCGCCGCTCAAGGCGATGCTGGTCGATTCGAAATACGATCAGTACCTCGGCGTTATCGTCATCGTCCGCATCATCGACGGCGTCCTGAAGAAGGGCGACCGGATCCGAATGATGAAGACGGGCGGCACCTACGACGTCGACGACGTGGGCATCTACCGTCCCGCGATGACTGCCGTGGACGAGCTGGGCCCGGGCGAGATCGGCTACCTCAACGCCTCGATCAAGCAGGTCCGCGACACCCGCGTCGGCGACACGATCACCCACGAAAAGCGCCAAACTGCCGCGCCGCTGCCGGGCTTCAAGCCGTCCGTCCCCGTGGTCTTCTGCGGCCTCTTCCCCGTCGACACCAACGATTTCGACGACATGCGCGACGCCATCGAAAAGCTCGCGCTGAACGACGCCTCCTTCACCTACGAGATGGAAACGTCGGCCGCGCTCGGCTTCGGCTTCCGCTGCGGGTTCCTGGGCCTGCTGCACCTCGAGGTGATCCGCGATCGGCTCGAGCGCGAGTACGACATCGACCTCATCACCACCGCGCCGTCGGTGATCTACCACGTCCACATGCGCGACGGCACGCGGCTGGACCTGCACAACCCGGCCGACATGCCCGACATGACCCATGTGGAGCATATCGAAGAGCCGCGCATCAAGGCGACCATTCTGGTGCCGGACGACTATCTGGGCGATGTGCTGAAGCTTTGCCAGGAGCGGCGGGGCATCCAGCTGGACCTCACCTATGCCGGCACGCGCGCGATGGTGGTCTACGACCTGCCGCTGAACGAGGTCGTCTTCGATTTCTACGACAGGCTGAAATCCATCTCGAAGGGTTATGCCAGCTTCGATTATCAGATGATCGGGTACCGCGAGGATGCGCTCGTGAAGATGCAGGTGCTGGTCAACGACGAGCCGGTCGACGCGCTGTCGATGATGGTCCACCGCGACCGAGCCGAGGGGCGGGGCCGGGCGATGTGCGAGAAGCTGAAAGAGCTGATCCCGCGCCACATGTTCAAGATTCCGATCCAGGCGGCCATCGGCGGCCGCGTGATCGCGCGCGAGACGCTCTCGGCGATGCGCAAGGATGTGACGGCAAAGTGCTACGGCGGCGACGCCACCCGAAAGCGGAAGCTGCTGGACAAGCAGAAGGCCGGCAAGAAGAAGATGCGGCAGTTCGGCAAGGTAGAAATTCCGCAGGAAGCCTTCATCAACGCGCTGAAGATGGACGGCTGACGGACAGCAGTTCTTGTCGAAGCCGTAAGGCGCGCTGTGGACCAGCGCGCCTTGATCTCGCTCCGAAGTCAGTAAGCCGGCGGATCGCTGGCCGGGAAGCTCTCGTCGCCAGCCTCATCCACCCGGTCCCACCGGTCCTGGCGGTCGCGCATGGAATTGGGGCCGGCGCTGCGGAATTGAGCGGGGTCGGTTTCGGTTCCGCCTTCGCCCTGGGCATAGGCGACGCGGCGATGGTCGGTGCGCGTCAGCCAACGGGCGAAAAGGATGCCGCCCAGGATCAAGGCCGGTTTCGAGGTCAGCAAACGGAACATCTGACGATATCCTCCAGAAGTGTGACGGGGTTCTGACCCAACAGCGCCGCCGGATGGCTCTATGTTCCGCGGCGGCTCATCACGCGGTGTTTCAGCGCGTAGGGTTCACAAGGAATAGGGCCGCGCCTTCCGACGCAGCCCGTTTTTCCCCGCGGCGGGGTCGCTTAAAGGTCGTTCTGGACTTCCTGTGCCGAGCCTTGGACGAATTCGCCGGTATTTTCGACGTCCTGACCGAAGCCACCGACGGTTTCGCAAGCGGCAAGCCCGAGAAGGGCCACGAAGGCAGTCAGATAGATACGCATGGTCGCTCTCCTGATTGTGTTCGGGGAGTCAAGTCATAGTGCCCCGCAAACGTTCCATGCATGAGGGGAATTGCGCTAGTCGGCGCCCCTGTCGAGGAAGGCGCGGATCGCGGCCTCGGTCTCGCGCGGCTTTTCGGCGTGCAGCCAGTGCCCCGCATCGGGGATCGACGCGAACCGCGCCTTGGGGAACAGGTCACGGATCGCGGGGCGACTGTCGGGGGTCACGTAGTCGCTGTCGGCGCCGCTCAGGAACAGGGCGGGGCCGGGGAAACTCCCCGACAGGCCCGGCCATCCCACGATCCCCGGCATCTCGCGCTCCAGAACGTCCAGGTTGAGCTGCCACCGCCGGTTCTGCACGTCGAGGCTTTGCAGCAGGAAGGCGCGGACGCCCTTCGTCTCGACATGTTCGGCCAGCATCTCGTCGGCGTCGCGTCGGGTGTTGATTGCGTCGAGGTCGAGGGACTTCATCGCCTCGACCAGGTGCGCCTGCGTGTGGGTGTAGGCCACGGGCGCGATGTCAGCGACGATCAGGCGGTCGACCAGGTCGGGGTGACGGAGGGCGAGGGCCATCGCGGCCTTCCCCCCCATCGAATGACCCATTACGTGACTGGGACCGGAAAGCGTCTCGGCCAAATCCCCCGCGAGTGCCTCGTAGGAGTGATCGTCGGACCAGCCCGAATCGCCGTGGTTCCGCATGTCCACGGCGGTGACCCGGAAGCTGTCCGACAGCCGCTTCTGGATCACGCCCCAGTTGCGCGCGGACCCGAAGAGCCCGTGCGCGATCAGAAGGGCGGGCGCGCCTTCGGGACCCGAGATGGTGGTTTCAAGCTTCATGGCCGCCCCACCGTTGACTGCGCCGCGCTCACAGCTGCGGGTAGATCGGGAAACGGGCGCAAAGATCTGCCACTTCGCCGCGCACGGCGGCTTCGACCTCGTCGTTGCTATCGGCTCCGTTCGCGGCAAGGCCGTCCACCACGCGCACGATCCAGTCGCCGATCTGGCGGAACTCGGGTTCGCCGAAGCCGCGCGTCGTTCCGGCGGGACTGCCGAGGCGGATGCCGCTGGTGACCGTGGGCTTCTCGTCGTCGAAGGGAATGCCGTTCTTGTTGCAGGTGATGTGCGCCCGGCCGAGCGCGGTTTCCGTCACGTTGCCCTTCACGCCCTTCGGCCGCAGGTCGACCAGCAGAAGATGGCCGTCGGTCCCGTTGGTCACGATATCCAACCCGCCCTTCATCAACTGGTCCGCCAGTGCCTTGGCGTTCTGGATCACCTGCTGCTGATAGGTCCTGAAGCCGGGCTCGAGCGCCTCCTTGAAGGCGACGGCCTTGGCGGCGATCACATGCATCAGCGGCCCGCCCTGGATGCCGGGGAAGATCGCCGAGTTCACCTTCTTGGCGATCGCCTCGTCATTGGTCAGGATCATGCCGCCCCGCGGTCCGCGCAGGGTCTTGTGAGTCGTCGTCGTCACCACATGCGCGTGCGGGAAGGGCGACGGATACTCTCCGGCCGCAACGAGGCCCGCGAAATGGGCCATGTCCACCAGAAGGTAGGCGCCGACCGCATCCGCAATCTCGCGCATCCGGGCGAAGTCGATCACGCGCGGAATGGCTGAGCCGCCGGCGATGATCAGCTTCGGTTGGTGCTCTTTCGCGAGCGCCTCGACCTGGTCGTAGTCGGGCAGCAGGTCCTGCTTCTTGACGCCGTACTGGATGGCGTTGAACCACTTGCCCGACTGGTTCGGCTTGGCGCCGTGGGTCAGGTGCCCGCCCGCGTCGAGGCTCATCCCCAGGATCGTGTCGCCGGGCTTGATCAGCGCGGTGAAGACGCCCTGGTTGGCCTGACTGCCCGAGTTCGGCTGCACGTTCGCGAAGTCGCAGCCGAAGAGCTGCTTGGCGCGATCGATGGCGAGATTCTCGGCGATGTCGACGAACTGGCAGCCGCCATAGTAGCGCTTGCCGGGATACCCCTCGGCGTACTTGTTGGTCAGGACCGAGCCCTGCGCCTCCATCACGGCGCGGCTGACGATGTTCTCGGACGCAATCAGCTCGATCTCGTCGCGCTGCCGACCAAGCTCCTGGCCCATTGCCTGGCTCAGTTCGGGGTCGATTTCGCTGAGGCTCTTGGTGAAGAAGCCTTCGTCGCGGTGAGGCGCGTTCATCGGGCCGGTCCTTTCCTCTGACGGTTCGAGGCTCCATTAAACCGAACATTGCCATTGGGGAAGGGGATCGCACGACGCACCGCTTGCGTTTCGCGACTTCAGGGGCAACGGTCCGAGGGACGGAAAGGGTAGTCATGAGCCGCAAGATCGCCTTCACGGCCAGCCGCAGCGACGTGGCCCAGAAGGCCCTGGCAACGCTGACCCGCAGGTATGGCAACGCCGCGCAGGACGAGGCCGACGTGATCGTCGCCCTGGGCGGCGATGGCCACATGCTGCGCACGCTGCACACCACGCAGAAACTGCGCGCCCCGGTCTATGGCATGAATTGCGGGACCATCGGGTTCCTGATGAACGAATACCGCGAGGATGACCTGCTGGAGCGGCTGGATGCCGCCGAGCAGGAAGAGATCAACCCGTTGTCGATGCAGGCCACGCGCGCCGACGGCACGATCGAGACCCATCTTGCGATCAACGAGGTCTCGCTGCTGCGCCAGGGCCCGCAGGCGGCCAAGCTGTCGATCCAGGTGGACGGGCGCGTTCGGCTGGAAGAGCTCGTCTGCGACGGCGCGCTGGTCGCCACGCCTGCCGGGTCGACGGCCTACAATTACTCGGCCCACGGTCCGATCCTGCCGATCGGCACCGACGTTCTGGCGGTGACGGCCGTTGCGGCGTTTCGGCCCCGTCGCTGGCGCGGCGCCTTGCTGCCCAAGACGGTGACGGTGCGCTTCGACGTGCTCGAGGCCGACAAGCGGCCGGTGATGGCCGATGCCGACGGCCACTCCGTGCGCGACGTCATCTCGGTCGAGGTGATGACCGAGGCGCGCGTGGTCCACTCGATCCTCTTCGACCCCGGCCACGGCCTGCAGGAGCGGCTGATCCAGGAGCAGTTCGTCTAGAGCCGCGGCGCGTCGCCCAGTGGGAACGGACCGAGATAGACGAGGCCATCGCGGAAGCTCAGCGGCAGTTCCAGCCGGTCGCCGTCGCCGGCCACGAAGCGCAGCCCCAGGCGAACCTGTTCGGCCTGGTTCGGCGGGAGCAGCCCGGCAGCGACGGCGATGTCCACGGCGCGCGACCAGTTCCTGAAGGCGACCGAGATCTCGCCGGTCAAGACGCCATCGGCCCCGACCGACAATGCGCCCGAAGCATCCAGACCGACCTCGCCCCAATCGATGTCCAGTCGCGAGATGTCGATCTGGCGAAGCTCGATCGCCTCGCCTTCGAAGGTGCCCCGGTCGATCGGCTCGGCCAGCGTGACCGTCGCATCGAGCGTTGCGCCGTCCACCACTCCGGCCACGCCGAGCTGATCGGCGAAGGCCGGGGGCAGGGCGACCTCGTCGAGCGTCAGGCCGATATTCTGCACCCGACCGTCCTCGGCGTCCTCGGGAACCCGTGTCGCCGCCAGAACCCTGGCCACCGCAAGCGTCAGATCGTCGGATGCGATCCGCAGATCGTCGACGACGAGGTTCGCATGATCCAGCGCCAGAGCCGTGGTCAGCGTCATCGAGGCGCGGGCGCTTTCGGTCGTGATCTCGGCGGTGCCGAAGGGCCCGGCGACGGTCTGCTCGTTCGGCAGCGCGGCGATCAGCTGGTTCGGGCGATAGCTCAGCGCGAAGACCTGCAGGAACGGCGCGCTCCATTCGATCCCCGAGGCCGTGCGGATCCGCGGCTCTTCTATGATCGTGTCGAACCGGTTGGGAAAGCCGGTCACGTCGAGCGACGCCACTTCGACCTCGACCCCGTCCGCCCGGGCGTCATCGATCGCCTCGCGCAGGGTGCTTTCGAGGGCATTCGCCCCCACGAACCAGTAGGCCGACCATCCGACCGCGGCGAGCAGGATCGCAAGAATGAGCAGTCGCATCGATGGCCTTTCGTGTCGCTTGCCCAAGCGATATAGGCGCGGGCATGGCGCAACAAGAACATCACGGCGCGATGTGGGTCTTCGGCTACGGCTCGCTCGTGTGGAACCCCGAATTTTTCGTGGCCGAACGGATCGTCGCACGGCTGGACGGGTACGCCCGGTCGTTCTGCATGTCGTCGATCCACCACCGCGGGACGCCCGAGACGCCGGGCCTGGTCCTCGCGCTCGACGAACGGGACGGGGCGACCTGCACCGGGTTGGCCCTCCGCGTCGAGCCGGGCCACGAAGACGCCACCCTCGCCATGTTGCGCGAGCGCGAACTTGTGACGTCGGCGTATCTCGAACGTCGCCTTTCGCTCGATCTTGCCGACGGGCGCCGGGTCGAGGCCGTAGCCTACGTCATCGACCAGGCGCACGAGCAATACATGCGGGATCTTGACCTCGAAATGCAGGCCCGCATCATCGCCGGGGCCACGGGCGGGCGGGGGCCGAATGACGAATACCTGCACAATACAACGGCACATCTGACAGAGCTGGGAATTTCCGATCCGGATCTCGACTGGTTGAGCACACGTGTCCGCAAGTTGCGCCGGCATCCCGGTTGACGCCCTTGGCGCACCGAACCCCTTGATTTAAGGTCCTCGGACCAAGACAGAGCAGGACAGGCCGATGCAGCGCCGCCCCGACGGGGATCAACGCCCGATCTTTACCCAACCCGTCCGGCAGATCGTCTCGATGATCGTGGTTCTCGTGCTCACGGGCATCGGCATTTTCTTTGCCCTGCCCAACGTGCTGCCGGTCTTTCTGAACAACCCGCTCCTGAATGGCTTCATCGCCCTCGTCTTCCTCGTCGGGGTGCTGGCGTGTTTCTGGCAGGTCCTCCAGCTGATCCAGTCCGTCGGCTGGCTCGAGGGGTTCGTTCGGGATGACCCCGACTTGCGGTTCTCGGCCGCCCCGCGTCTTCTGGCGCCCCTCGCGTCGCTTCTGCGGTCGCGCGGTCGCGAGATGCAGATCTCGGCCACGTCGTCGCGCTCGATCCTCGATTCCGTGGCGACCAGGATCGACGAGGCCCGCGACATCACGCGATACCTCGTCAACCTGCTGATCTTCCTAGGCCTTCTCGGCACGTTCTACGGCCTCGCCACGACCATCCCGGCCCTCGTGGACACCATCCGCGCACTCGCCCCGACCGAAGGCGAGGACGGGATGGAGCTCTTCGGCCGCCTGATGGACGGGCTCGAGGCGCAGTTGGGCGGCATGGGCGTGGCGTTCGGCTCGTCGCTTCTCGGGCTCGCGGGGTCGCTGGTGGTCGGGTTGCTAGAACTCTTCGCGAGCCACGGCCAGAATCGGTTCTACCGCGAACTCGAGGAATGGCTTTCGACCATCACCAAGCTGGGCTTGGCCGGGGCCGACTCCGATGGCTCCGGTGCAATGGGCTCGAACGAAATCCTCGAGCATATGGTCGGTCAGATCGACCGGCTGGAGGCCCTGTTCGAGCAAGGCGAGGAGGCCCGCGCCAACACGGATCGCCGGTTGGGACAGCTCGGCGAGGGGCTGGCGCGCCTGCACGAGCGCCTGGAAGGCGAGGGCGACCTGTCGGGGGTGCTCGCGCGGGTGGCCGATGGTCAGGACAAGCTGGCGGATGCCCTGACCGACGCCTCGGCCGGCACGCTCGACGCCGAAAGCAAGATGCGGTTGCGCTCGATCGACGTGCAGATTCTGCGACTGATCGAGGAAATGGCGGCGGGACGGCACGAAA
Organism: Palleronia marisminoris; assembly: GCF_900172315.1. Taxonomy (GTDB): domain Bacteria; phylum Pseudomonadota; class Alphaproteobacteria; order Rhodobacterales; family Rhodobacteraceae; genus Palleronia; species Palleronia marisminoris. The sequence continues at coordinate 304,031 of NZ_FWFV01000002.1, read as the reverse complement.
CCACGTCCGAGCTGCGGCAGGAGCTTCGCCAGCTGACACGGGCACTGGGACGCGCAGCGGGGTAAGCCATGCCACTTTCGCGACGGTCTTCTCAGCGGGTCACGGCGAATATCTGGCCCGGATTCGTCGATGCGGTGACGTCGCTGCTGATGGTCATGACGTTCGTGCTGACGATCTTCATCGTCGTGCAATTCGTCCTGCGCGAAGAGATCTCCGGCCAGGAAAGCCAGCTCGACGAGTTGAACCTGGAACTGACGAGCCTTGCCCGTGCGCTTGGCGCGGCGACCGACCGGGCAGAACGCCTCGCCGGCGAACGCGACACTCTCAGCGCCGAGGCTGCACGGCAGGGTGACGTCATCACCTCGCTGCGCAACCGGGTGGGCGAACAATCGGCGCAGATCGCCAGCTTCGAGGATCAGGTCGCCTCGCTTCTGGCCGCGCGCGACGAGGATCGCGCCCGGATCGCCGGCCTGCAGGACGAACGGGACAGCCTGCAGACGCGCGAGGCCGAGCTGGTGTCCGAGCAGGAGGCGCTGAACCTCGCGCTGGCGCAGGCGCGGGACGAGGTCGATGCCGCCGCCGAGCAGGCCCGCCTGGCCGCCGCCCGGCGCGAGGCGCTGCAGGCGCTGATCGCGGATCTCGAGACGGAGGCCGAGCAGGACGCCGAGCGGATCGCCGCGACCGATGCGCAGGTGGCCTCGCTCGAGGCGGACTTGTCCGAGGAAGAGGCCGCTCGCCTGGCCGAAGCTGCCGCGGCCGAAGCGTTGCGGGCCCGGCTGCAGGAAAGTGACGCGGAACTGACCGCCATGTCGCTTGCGCTCGAAGAGCAGCGCCGCGAGGCTGAAGAGACGCTGACCCTTCTCGCGGCGGCCGAAGTGGCCCGGGCGGACCTCAACGATCGCCTCCTCGCCGCGCTGCTTTCGCGCGACCAGGCGGCCGACCAGCGCGACAGCCTCGAAGCATCGCTGGCGGAGGCGCAGGCGCGCAGCGCTGAACTGGACGAGACAACCGAAGATCTGCGGACCGAACTCGCCTCGACCGAAGAGCGCGCGTCCGGCGCCGAGTCGGAACTAGCCAGCGCCCGCGACGCCCGGACCGAGGCGCTGACTCGAGCGGAACGATCGGAGGCGCTTTTGCAAGAAGCCCTCGCGCAACAGGATGCGCAGGCGCGGGAGCTGGCGTCGATCGCGGATGCCCTCGACGCTGCAAGGGCGGCGCGGCTGGCGTTTCAGGGTGATCTCGAGAATGCCCGCGCCGAGTTGGAGGCCGCCGAGGCCGAAGTCGCCGAATTGCGTGCCGAAGCTGGCCGCGAAGCTGACGAGCGCGATCGCTTGGCCGCCGAGCTTGCCGCGGCGCAAAGCGAGGCACAGGCACTGGATGCGGCTCGAAATACGCAGGCAGACCTGCGCGAGCAGCTTGAAGAGGCCCTCGCGCTGAAGCTCGAGGCCGAGAACAGGACCCGGGAGCAACTCGACGAGGCGGAACGTCGCGATGCGCTTCTGGCCACGGCGCGCGAGCGTCTGGCCGAGGAGGAGCAGGTCAGCGACGCGCGGCAGCGCGAGGTCGCCGCCCTCAACGCTCAGGTGGCCGAACTGCGCGACCAGCTTGGCAGCCTGCAGGGGCTTCTGGACGCGGCCGAGGAGGCCGATGCGGAAAGTGCGGCCCGGATCGAAACCCTCGGCGCGGAACTGAACGCCGCCCTGGCCCGCGAGGCAATGGAGCAAAGGCGCATCGCCGAGCTGGAAGCGGCCGAACGGCAGCGGCTCGAGAACTACCAGTCCGAGTTCTTCGGCAGGCTGCGCGAGGTCCTGGGCGACCGGGAGGGCGTGCAGATCGTGGGCGACCGCTTCGTCTTCTCGTCCGAGGTGCTGTTCCCCTCGGGCTCGGCGGACCTGTCGACGGCTGGGCGCGAGCAGGTCCGGCGCGTGGCCAACCTGCTGGAAGAGGTGGCGGACGAGATCCCGGACAATATTGACTGGGTGATCCGCGTGGACGGGCATACGGACGACGTGCCGCTGTCCGATACCGCGAATTTCGACGACAACTGGGAGCTCAGCCAGGCGCGCGCCTTGTCGGTCGTGCGGTTCATGGCCGATGATCTGGGCTTCCCGGAATGGCGCCTCGCGCCCACGGGCTTCGGCGAATATCGCCCTGTCGATCCGCGCACCACACCGGCCGCGCGGGCGGCCAACCGCCGGATCGAGTTGAAGCTGACCGAGCGCTGAGCCCGCCGCTGTTCGAACCGCTGTTGGACAAGAAAAAACGCCCCGGTCGGAAACCGGGGCGTTTTCTGGACTACTCGGCGGTCAGAAGCGGCGGCCGCTTGGACGAGAGCCGCTTGGTCTCGGGCGGGTTTATGCGCAGGTCGATGGCGCCATCCTTCACGCTCACCTGCACCACGCCGCCCTTTGCCAGATCGCCGAACAGCAGCTCTTCGGCCAGCGGCTTCTTGATGTGCTCCTGGATCACGCGACCCAGCGGACGTGCGCCCATCTTGTCGTCGTAGCCCTTGTCGGCAAGCCATTCCGCGGCCTCGGCGGTCAGCTCGATCGAGACGTTGCGGTCCATCAGTTGCGCCTCGAGCTGGAGGACGAACTTCTCGACCACCCGCATGATCACTTCCTTCGGCAGCGAGCCGAACGAGATCACCGCGTCCAGACGGTTGCGGAACTCGGGGGTGAAGGTCCGCTCGATCGCGGCGGTATCCTCGCCCTCGCGCTTGTCGCGGCCGAAGCCGATGGCTTCCTTGGCCATGTCCGAGGCACCGGCATTCGACGTCATGATCAGGATCACGTTGCGGAAATCCACCGATCGGCCGTTATGGTCGGTCAGCTTGCCGTGGTCCATCACCTGCAGGAGGATGTTGAACACGTCCGGGTGGGCCTTCTCGATCTCGTCTAGTAGCAGCACGCAGTGCGGGTGCTGGTCGACGCCGTCGGTCAGCATGCCACCCTGGTCGAAGCCGACATAGCCCGGAGGCGCACCGATCAGGCGCGAAACCGCGTGCTTCTCCATGTATTCCGACATGTCGAACCGCAGCAGTTCGACGCCAAGCGTGTCTGCAAGCTGCTTGGCCACCTCGGTCTTGCCGACGCCCGTCGGGCCGGCGAAGAGGTAGTTGCCGATCGGCTTTTCGGGCTCGCGCAGGCCGGCGCGGGACAGCTTGATCGCGCTGGACAGAGCGGTGATCGCCTGGTCCTGGCCGAACACGACGCGCTTCAGCGTGTTCTCCAGATCCTTCAGCACCGCCGCATCGTCCTTCGAGACGTTCTTGGGCGGGATGCGGGCGATCTTGGCGACGACGGCCTCGATCTCCTTCGTGCCGATGGTCTTGCGCCGCTTGGACTGCGCCACGAGATGCTGAGCCGCGCCCGCCTCGTCGATCACGTCGATCGCCTTGTCGGGCAGCTTGCGGTCGTTGATGTAGCGGGCCGACAGCTCGACCGCGGTCTTGATCGCGTCGTGAGTGTAGCGGATGTCGTGGTGCTGCTCGAAGTAGGGCTTGAGGCCCTCGAGGATCTTCACGCTGTCATCCACGGTCGGCTCGTTCACGTCGATCTTCTGGAACCGGCGCGACAGGGCGCGGTCCTTCTCGAAGTGCTGGCGGAACTCCTTGTAGGTGGTCGAGCCCATGCAGCGCAGCTTGCCGCCCTGAAGTGCGGGCTTCAGCAGGTTCGACGCGTCCATCGCGCCGCCCGAGGTCGCGCCGGCGCCGATCACGGTGTGGATCTCGTCGATGAAGAGCACGGCGTCCTCGTGTTCCTCCATCTCGGTCATGACGGCCTTCAGCCGCTCTTCGAAGTCGCCGCGATAGCGGGTGCCGGCAAGCAGAGCGCCCATGTCGAGCGAATAGATCGTGGTGCCGGACAGAACCTCGGGCGTCTGACCCTCGACGATCTTCTTGGCGAGCCCCTCGGCGATGGCGGTCTTGCCCACGCCGGGATCGCCCACGAGCAGCGGGTTGTTCTTGCGGCGACGGCAGAGGACCTGCACGCAGCGCTCGACCTCGTGCTCGCGCCCGATCAGGGGGTCGACGTCACCCTTCAGCGACTTCTTGTTCAGGTCCACGCAGTATTTCGCGAGCGCGGAGTCCTTGGTGTCGACGTCCTCGACTTGGGCATCCTCTTCGGCGTCTTCCTCGGGCGCACCCGAGACCGAGCGGCTTTCAGACTGAGCGGGGTCCTTGGCCACGCCGTGGGCGATGAAGTTGACCGCGTCGTAACGGGTCATCTCCTGCTCCTGCAGGAAGAAGGCGGCGTTGGATTCACGTTCGGCGAAGATGGCGACCAGAACGTTGGCCCCGGTGACTTCGGACCGGCCGGAAGACTGGACGTGGATGGCGGCGCGCTGGATCACGCGCTGGAACGCGGCGGTCGGGACGGCCTCGTTGCCCTCGATCTCGGTCACGAGGGTCGAAAGGTCGTCGTCGATGAAATCCACCAGCGACTGCTTCAGCTCTTCGAGATCGACGGAACAGGCACGCATGACCTTGGCCGCGTCCGGCTCGTCCGTGAGGGCGAGCAGGAGGTGCTCCAACGTCGCGAGTTCGTGCCGCCGCGTGTTCGCGAGGGCGAGTGCCTGGTGGATGGCTTGCTCGAGCGTGGTGGAGAATGACGGCACGGGGGTGCTCCTTATCGTTCGGGCGGGGCAACGCAAGGGAGCGTCTCCCCCATCGTGGCCTCGTAAACTTAAAGCTTGGTTGTTGTGGGCTCAGCTTCAAGCAATTTCTGGTCGCGCTTCGTCACATTTATCGTGAGTTGCGAAACAATGACGCAAGGTTGGCGAAAGGAAACGCTGCCCGCGGGCACGGGATCAGAAGGCGTCCTTCCGGGAACGGATTTCGGCGAACGCGGCTGCGTCGTCCGCGTGAGGCATAGATATGGCCTCTTTGACCTCCTGCAAGGAGGCCCGGAGGAACGGGTTGGTCGCCTTTTCCTCGGCCAGCGTCGAGGGGACCGTGAACCGCCCTTCGGCGCGGGCGGCCTCGACCGCGGCCACCCGTTTCTTCAGCGCGTCGTTCCCCGGCTCGACCGTCAGCGCGAAGCGACCGTTGTTCAGGGTGTATTCGTGGCCGGAATAGATCACCGTCTGGTCGGGCAGGGCGGCGAGCTTGCTCAGGCTCTGCCACATCATCTCGGGGGTGCCCTCGAACACCCGCCCGCAGCCGAGTGCCATCAGGCTGTCGGCGGTGAAGGCGGCGTCTGCGTCGGGGACGTGGAAGGCGATATGCCCGATCGTGTGACCCGACACGTCGATCACGCGCACTTCGTGCCCCTCGAACTGGAAGGCATCGCCGTCGCCGACCTCGCGGTCGAGCCTGGGCAGACGGTGCGCATCCTCGCGACCGCCGGTGACGCTGAGGCCAGGATGCGCCTTTCTCAGGTCGGGCAGGCCTTCAACATGGTCCGGATGGTGGTGGGTGATCCAGACCTCGTCGAGCGACCATCCCCGTTCGGACAGTGCGTCGAGGACCGGCGCGGCCTCGGGCGCATCGACCAGTGCGGTCCGCCCGCCCTCGTGCAGGAGGAACGCATAGTTGTCCGTACGACACGGTACGGTGACGATTTCCATGGTCATTGGCATGCCCTCCAGAGACGGTATGTTCTGCACGGAACGGTAAGCCGGAGGGGCCGGGCGGCAATGCATCTGGACGTGCAGGATCTGCGAAACTTCTATTACCGCACGAAGCTTGGCCGTGCGGCGCAGAAGGTGATCCGCGAGCAGGTCCGCTCGTTCTGGCCGAACGCCGGCGGAGATACCGTGGCTGGCTACGGTTTCGCCGTGCCGCTGCTGCGGCCGCTGATGGGCGAAGCGCGCCGGACGGTGGCGTTGATGCCGGGTGGGCAGGGCGTGATGGCCTGGCCGCCGGGGCAGGGGAACATCTCGGTCCTGTGCGAAGAGACCCTGCTGCCCCTGCAGACGGGATTTCTGGACAAGTTGATTCTGCTCCACGGGCTCGAGACGTCGGACACGCCGGGGCGGCTCCTGCAAGAGTGCTACCGGGTTCTGGGGCCGGGGGGCCGCGCGTTGTTCATCGTGCCGAACCGGGCGGGCCTGTGGGCGCGAAACGACCGGACGCCGTTCGGCTATGGCCGGCCCTACAGCCTGTCCCAGCTCGAGGGGCAGTTGCGCAGTTACGACTTCAAGCCGCAGGGCCACGCGGCGGCGCTGTATCAGCCGGTATCCGAAAAGCCATTCTGGCTGCGCTCTGGCGGATTGATGGAAAAGTGGGGCCGGTCGATCACCGGGCGCTTTGCCGGAGGGGTGCTGATGGTCGAGGCGACCAAGCAGGTACCGGCGCGGGCCGGGGGCGTGGGCGCCGTCGAGCGCACGCCCTTGCGTATCCTCGAGGGGGTCGGGCGGCCGGTGCCGGGACGGGCGTTGCAGGAAGATGACGGACGGTGCGCCAACGGGTGAGGCGCGGCGATTGGCGCCCTGCTTTGCGCGGTTGCGGCCCCGTGAACCCTCTGCTAGATCAAGCGCGATTTTCCACGACGGGCCTTCGGCCCAAGCCCCGGCACAGCAAGCCTCGCGCCCGACGGACGCGGGTTTGGTGTGCGAGTAACATCGAAAGGGTGGACGTGTCCGAACCGACTTCGATCTCATCCGGCATTGCGCAACGCTATGCCACGGCCATTTTCGAGCTGGCGAAGGAAGATGATTCCATCGACCAGGTCGCGAACGACGCTGACCTGCTCACGTCGGCGCTGAAGGAAAGCGAGGCGTTTCGCGACCTGATCCACTCGCCGATCTACACGCGCGAAGAGCAGCGCCGCGCGATCGCCGCGCTGGCCGAGAAGATGGGCCTGCACCACATCACTGCGAACACGCTGCAGCTCATGGCGCAGAAGCGGCGCCTCTTCGTGCTGCGCCAGCTGGCCGGGCAGCTGCGTGAAATGATCGCACGCGAGCGCGGCGAGGTCACCGCCGAGGTGACCGCCGCGCACGAGCTGTCGGACGACCAGCGCACCCGCCTTTCCGAGGCGCTGAAGCAGGCCATCGGCCGGGACGTCAACATCAACCTTTCCGTCGACGAACGCCTCATCGGCGGCCTCGTCGTCAAGGTCGGCTCGAAGATGATCGACACGTCGATCCGCTCGAAGCTCGACACCCTCCAGAACACCATGAAAGAGGTCGGATAAATGGGCATCCAAGCTTCCGAGATTTCCTCGATCCTCAAGGATCAGATCAAGAACTTCGGGCAAGAAGCCGAGGTCGCGGAGGTCGGTCGCGTGCTGTCCGTCGGTGACGGGATCGCCCGCGTCTACGGCCTCGACAGCGTCCAGGCCGGCGAGATGGTCGAGTTTCCGAACGGCATCCAGGGCATGGCCCTGAACCTGGAAAGCGACAATGTCGGCGTCGTGATCTTCGGCACCGACCGCGACATCAAGGAAGGCGACACCGTCAAGCGCACCAACTCCATTGTGGACGTGGGCGTGGGTGACGCGATGCTCGGCCGCGTGGTCGACGGCCTCGGCCAGCCCATCGACGGCAAGGGCGAGATCGCCTATGCCGAGCGCCGCGTCGCGGACGTGAAGGCCCCCGGCATCATGCCGCGGAAATCGGTCCACGAGCCCATGGCGACCGGCCTCAAGGCCATCGACGCCATGATCCCGATCGGCCGCGGCCAGCGCGAGCTGATCATCGGCGACCGTCAGACCGGCAAGACCGCCGTGGCGATGGACGCGATCCTGAACCAGAAATCCTACAACGATGCCGCCACGAACGAGGGTGACAAGCTCTACTGCATCTACGTCGCGATCGGCCAGAAGCGGTCGACCGTTGCCCAACTGGTCAAGAAGCTCGAAGAGACCGGCGCGATCGAATACACGACCGTCGTGTCCGCGACCGCCTCCGAGCCGGCGCCGATGCAGTACCTCGCGCCCTACACCGCCACCGCGATGGCCGAGTACTACCGCGACAACGGCCGCCACGCCCTCATCATCTACGACGACCTGTCGAAGCAGGCCGTGGCCTACCGCCAGATGTCGCTTCTGCTGCGCCGCCCGCCCGGCCGTGAAGCCTACCCGGGCGACGTGTTCTACCTCCACTCGCGGCTCCTCGAGCGTTCGGCCAAGCTGGGCGACGAGTACGGCAACGGCTCGCTGACGGCTCTGCCGATCATCGAGACCCAGGGCGGCGACGTCTCGGCGTTCATCCCGACCAACGTGATCTCGATCACCGACGGCCAGATCTTCCTCGAGACCGACCTGTTCTACCAAGGCATCCGCCCCGCCGTGAACACTGGTCTGTCGGTGTCGCGCGTCGGCTCGTCCGCGCAGACCAACGCGATGAAGTCGGTCGCCGGCCCCGTGAAGCTGGAGCTTGCGCAGTACCGCGAGATGGCCGCCTTCGCGCAGTTCGGGTCCGACCTCGACGCGGCGACGCAGAAGCAGCTGAACCGCGGCAAGCGCCTGACCGAGTTGATGAAGCAGCCGCAATACGCGCCGCTGACCAACGCCGAGATCGTTTGCGTGATCTTCGCCGGCACGCAGGGCTACCTGGACAACGTCGCCGTGGGCGACATCCGTCGCTACGAAGAGGGCCTGCTGTCCTTCCTGCGCAATCAGCATCGCGACGTTCTGGACTGGCTGACCAACGAGGATCCCAAGATCAAGGGTGACGCGGCCGACCGGCTGAAGAAGGTTCTCGACGAATACGCCGCGGACTTTTCGTAAACCGGCCGGAACGGCGAAGGAGGAGGGCTGAATGGCCAACCTGAAGGACCTCAAGAACCGGATCTCCTCGGTCAAGAACACCAGGAAGATCACGAAGGCCATGCAGATGGTCGCGGCGGCCAAGCTTCGCCGTGCCCAGGAGGCCGCCGAGAACGCGCGCCCCTATGCAGAGCAGTTCAACGGCGTGATGGGGCAACTGGCCTCGTCCGTCGGCGACAGCCCCACCGCGCCGCTTCTGCTGCGCGGCACGGGGCAGGAGCAGACCTATCTGCTCGTCGTCATGACGGCCGAGAAGGGGCTGTGCGGCGGCTTCAACACGAACATCGCGAAGAAGGCGAGCGCGCGGATCCGCCAGCTCGTGTCCGAGGGCAAGACGGTCAAGATCATCACCGTCGGGAAGAAGGGCCGCGCGGTTCTGCGCCGGACCTATGGCGACATGCTGATCGACCACGTCGACATGACGGACGTGAAGCGCGTCGGCTATGGTGACGCGCAGGGCATCGCGAAGAACGTGCTCGACCGGTTCGATGGGGGCGAATTCGACGTCGCCTACATCTACTATGGCGAGTTCGAGAACGTGATGACGCAGATCCCGACGGAACAGCAGATCATCCCGGCGACCTTCGACCGGCCCGAAGGCGACAGCGCCGCCGGCAATACGCTGTTCGACTACGAGCCCTCGGAAGAGGCGATCCTGGCCGACCTGCTGCCTCGCGGCGTGGCGACGCAGATCTTCGCGGCGCTTCTGGAGAACGGCGCCTCGGAGCAGGGTGCGCGGATGTCCGCGATGGACAGCGCGACGCGGAACGCGGATGACATGGTCGAGAACCTGAACCGCGAATACAACCGGACCCGCCAGGCCGTCATCACGAACGAGCTGATCGAAATCATTTCGGGCGCCGAGGCGCTCTAAGACGAACCGGAGAAACACCATGGCTGACGCAAAAGGCAGAGTGACCCAGGTCATCGGCGCCGTCGTCGACGTTCAGTTCGACGAACACCTGCCGGCAATCCTCAACGCGCTCGAAACCGAGAACCACGGCAACCGCCTTGTCCTCGAGGTTGCCCAGCACCTCGGCGAGAACACCGTCCGGACCATCGCGATGGACGCGACCGAGGGCCTCGTCCGCGGTCAGGAAGTCCGTGACACCGGCGGCGCGATCAAGATGCCCGTGGGCGACGCGACGCTCGGCCGGATCATGAACGTCATCGGCCAGCCGGTGGACGAAGGTGCACCGATCGAGACGACCGAATACCGCGAGATCCACCAGAAGGCGCCGGAATTCGCGCAGCAGGCGACCTCGTCCGAGATCCTCGTGACCGGCATCAAGGTCATCGACCTGCTCGCCCCGTATTCGAAGGGCGGCAAGATCGGCCTCTTCGGCGGTGCCGGCGTGGGCAAGACGGTTCTGATCATGGAACTGATCAACAACATCGCGAAGGTGCACTCGGGCTACTCCGTGTTCGCCGGCGTGGGTGAGCGGACGCGTGAGGGCAACGACCTCTACCACGAGATGGTCGAATCGAACGTCATCAAGCCGGACAACCTGACCGAGTCCCAGGTGGCCCTGGTCTACGGCCAGATGAACGAGCCGCCGGGAGCGCGGATGCGCGTCGCCCTGTCGGGCCTGACGCTGGCCGAGCACTTCCGCGACCAGTCGGGTTCTGACGTGCTGTTCTTTGTCGACAACATCTTCCGCTTCACGCAGGCGGGCTCCGAGGTGTCGGCGCTTCTGGGTCGTATCCCTTCGGCCGTGGGCTACCAGCCGACTCTGGCCACAGACATGGGCCAGATGCAGGAGCGGATTACCTCGACCAAGTCGGGCTCGATCACCTCGATCCAGGCCGTCTACGTTCCCGCGGACGACCTGACCGACCCCGCGCCTGCCACGACCTTTGCCCACCTCGACGCCACCACGGTTCTGTCGCGCTCGATCTCCGAGCAGGGCATCTACCCGGCCGTGGACCCGCTCGACTCGACCTCGCGCCTGATGGACCCGTCCATCCTGGGCGAAGAGCACTACCAGGTTGCGCGTGACGTGCAGGGCATCCTGCAGCGCTACAAGGAACTGCAGGACATCATCGCGATCCTTGGCATGGACGAACTGTCGGAAGACGACAAGGCGACCGTGTCGCGGGCCCGCAAGATCCAGCGGTTCCTGTCGCAGCCCTTCGACGTCGCCAAGGTGTTTACCGGCTCGGATGGCGTGCAGGTGCCGATCGAGGACACGATCTCGTCCTTCAAGGCGGTTGTGGCCGGCGAGTACGACCACCTTCCCGAAGGGGCGTTCTACATGGTCGGCGGCATCGAGGACGTTAAGGCCAAGGCCGAGCGCATGAGCGAGAACGCCTGATCCACGCGGTGCGCGGCCAGCCCGCGCACCCGTCTCCAAGGAGAACCTGAATGGCCGACATGATGCAGTTCGACCTCGTCAGCCCCGAGCGGCGGATCGCCTCGTACAAGGCGAGCGCCGTCAAGCTTCCGGGCGCCGAGGGCGATCTTACCGCCATGGCAAATCACGCACCGCTCATCACCACGCTGCGGCCCGGTGTGCTGCATGTCGAGGGCGAGCAGGGGACGGACGAGTACGTCGTCACCGGTGGTTTCGCGCAGATCACCCCGGAGGGCATCTCGGTGCTGGCCGAGGAAAGCTACCACCGCGACGAGATGAGCCAGGAAATTCTGGACCGCATGATCGACGAGGTTGCCGAGAAGCAGCGCAAGTCGATCGAGGCGTCTCACAACCAGCCCGGGCCGACCGACGACGCGGCCAAGCTGTTGTCGGACATGATGGCGATGGGAAGCCACATCGGTCTATCGCCGAAGCAACCCAATCTCTGACGCTTCAGGGGCCGGTGATCCGGCCCCTTTTTTTGCCGTGAGCGTCCGGGCGTCAGAAATCGACGCCCACGCCGGGCAGGTTCAGGGTGCGCAGCAGGTCGCGCAGCTCTTGCCGCGCGGCGACGTTCGACAGGTTCAGTCCGCCCACGCCCAAATCCTTCAGGTCCAGCAGCGTCAGGCCACGCGGGAATAGCTCGCGGAAGATAACGCGTTCGGAAAAGCCCGGGCAGGCGCGGAAGCCGATGCGCTTTGCGAGGTTCTCGACCGCATCTCCCACACGCTTCTTGTTGCGCATCTGCTGTGAGCCAAGACGGTTGCGCACCACGATCCAGTCGATCGGCGGCATCCCGGCGCGGGCGCGAAGCTGGCGCGCGTTCCACACCATCTCGGAATAGACAGAGGGGCCGAGGATCTTGTTGGTGTTGCCATCGACGCGGGCCAGAAGGTCGAAGTCCACGAAGCTGTCGTTCAGGGGCGTGATCAGCGTGTCGGCGAGACTGTGAGCGACCTGGCTGAGCCGTGTGTGCGAGCCGGGGCAATCGATCAGGACAAAGTCGGCGCGGTCCCCCAGCTCCGCCACAGCGCTGGTGAGGCGGTGATCCTGCACGTTCTCGCCGGGGGCGATGGCCTCGGGGTCGGGGTCGGGCAGAAGGCGCCATTCCGGGGTCGGAAGATCGAGCCCGGAGGATTCCATGAACGATAGCCGGTTTTCGATATAGCGACCGAAGCTCTGCTGGCGCAGGTCGAGGTCCAGCGCCCCCACCTTGTGCCCCATCCGGGCGAGCGCCGTCGCCACGTGCATCGAGGTCGTGGACTTGCCCGACCCGCCCTTCTCGTTCCCGACGACGATTATATGCGCCATACCGCTCGCTATTCGTTACCTTTTCCCCCTGCCTATATTGGCGAAGTACCGGCAATGGAAGCGCTGGGGGCCACCTGTGAACGGACGGCGGGCCTCCGCCCCAAGCGCGCCGGGAGAGTGTCGCGCAAACCGCAGCAGCACGGGGGTGGGCGAAGCCGGGCGGGTGCGGGTACTTCACTCTGGTCGAAACGATGCAATGCCATTGCGGTTATTCCGGCCCTCTGCCGGTCAGGGTCCTGATCGCAGGCCCATTCCCCATCGGGGGACGCCCCAAACGCAAGTCGCCCGCGCCACCGTCAGGTTGCGCGGGCGAGGATCCTTCAAGCCGAGGCGTCGATCAGAAGCCGAGGCCCTTGTACTTGTTTTTGAACTTCGACACGCGGCCGCCGGTATCCATCAGGCGGGTCGAGCCGCCGGTCCAGGCGGGGTGCACGGACGGGTCGATGTCCAGCGCCAACTGGTCGCCTTCCTTGCCCCAGGTGCTGCGCATCTGAACGACGTCGCCGTTGACCAGCTTGATGTCGACCACGTGGTAGTCGGGATGGGTGTCCTTTTTCATGGTCCGGCTCCTTACTTGTCGGTCTGCTGCGAGGCGGTGGAAGCGGTATCGGCCTTGGGGGCGCGATAGTTCGTCTGCTCGACGATACGGGCCGACTTGCCGCGGCGCGCGCGCAGGAAATACAGCTTCGAGCGGCGTACCTTGCCGCGACGGACGACCGTGATCGATTCCACATTGGTCGAATAGAGGGGGAACACGCGCTCCACGCCCTCGCCGAAGCTGATCTTGCGCACGGTGAACGAGCCGGCGATGCCGCGGCCGTTCTTGCGGCTGATGCAGACGCCTTCGTAGTTCTGCACACGGGTGCGGGTGCCCTCGGTGACCTTGTAGCCCACGCGGATGGTGTCGCCGGCCTTGAAGTCCGGAATTTCCTTGCCGAGCTCCTGAATCTGCTCGGCTTCGAGTTGTGCGATCAGGTCCATGCCTGTCACTCCTATCTCTGCCCAGGGTTTTCCCCCGGAGGTGTCTTGCGCCTCAGAGCTCTTGGTCTTCGCCCGGGTCCCTACCATGCGCCGCACGATAAGCCCGCCAGAGATCAGGTCGCCGTTCCTTCGTCAGCCTCTCGGCCTGGTCCCGCCGCCATTCCGCGATCTTGCCGTGATGACCCGAAAGAAGAACCTCGGGCGTCTCAAAGCCGGACCAGCTGGCGGGTTTCGTGTATTGGGGATGCTCCAGCAGATGATCGGAGAATGACTCCTCCTCCGTGCTGGCTTGATTCCCAAGCACGCGCGGTATAAGGCGCACGGCCGCGTCGATCAAGGCCTGTGCTGCGATCTCGCCCCCGGTCATCACGAAGTCGCCGAGGCTGATCTCTTCGACGTGGTGAGCCTGGAGCACGCGCTGGTCCACCCCCTCGAACCGGCCGCAAAGCAGCGTCATGCCCTGCGCGCGGCTCAGCCGTTCCGCGGTCCGCTGATCGAAGGGCCGGCCGCGGGGCGACAGGTAGATGACCGGCCATTCCTCGCGATCCGCCGGCACCCCCTGTGCCGCCACCCTCAGCGCGCGGTCGACCACGTCGGGCCGCAGGACCATGCCGGCACCCCCGCCCGTCGGCGTATCGTCGACATTGCGGTGCCTGCCCTCGCCGAAGGGACGCAGGTCGATGGGCGTCAGCCGCCAGAGGCCCTCTTGCAGCGCCTTGCCGGTCAGGCTGAGGCCGAGCGTCCCCGGAAATGCCTCGGGGAACAGGGTGATCACCCGGGCCTCCCACGCACCATGCAGGCGGGGCGCGCCGTCCATGAGGTCGCGCGGCTTGGCAGAGGCAGAGATGCTGAGGCGGCCGTGAGACCGTGAGGGCGTGTCGGACATGCCGGTTCCGGTGGCCCCGGCACGGCGTCTTGTCAAGGTCCACCGCCGCGGATCGGGTAGGGGGCAGGTGCCCCCTACCTCAGGCGATAGCGATGATCCCGAGCAGGATCAGGAGGAACGCTATCAGTGCGACGAAGATCAGGACCTTGGCGCCGGTCAGGGCGACGCCCGAAACCCGGCCGAAGCCGAGCAGCGAGGCGATGGCCGCAACGGCCAGAAGAATGAGAATTAGTTCGAGCATGGGCGCAAACCTTGGTTTGGGTGGGGCGGACGACCCGCCATTCCCACGCCAACCAAAGCCTGCCCCCTGCGGTTCCTCAGTCGTCGATCAGACCCTCGGGCGGATCGACGACGATCCGGCCAGCGGCAACGTCGACCGTCGGGACGATCGCCTTTGTGAAGGGGATCAGCAGCGTCTCGGATCGGCCGGGGGCCGAAAGCTCGAGCAGGTCGCCCCCGGGCTGTTCGACCACGCCAAGCACGCGCCCGACCTCGGCACCGCCCGTATCGACGACCTGCAAGCCGACGAGGTCCATGTGGTAGAACTCGTCCTCGTCGGGGTCGGGCAGCCGGTCGCGGGGCACGTAGAGCCGCGTGCCCTTCAGCGCCTCGGCCTCTTCGCGCGTGTTGACGCCGGTCAGACGCGCCGCAAAGCCCGCCGTCAGCGTCACGCCAAGGCGGATGTCGAAGGTGCGCCCATCCTCGGTTTCGACAGGGGAATAGGCCGCGATGGCTTCCGGCTGGGCGCAGAAGCTCTTGAGGCGGACCTCGCCTTTGACCCCGAAAGAGCCCGCAATCGCGCCGACGCAGGTGCGGCTCATGTCAAGGTCCCCGATGCGGGCGCGCTACCCGGGCGGAGGTCCGCCCGGGCGCTCGCGTATGGCCTTTGCATGGCCAAGGCGCGGATTACTCCGCGCTTTCTTCGGCGGGTGCTTCGGCCGGGGCTTCGGCGGCGGCAGCGGCCTTGTCGGCCTTCTCTTTCGCGCGCTCCTCGGCCTTCTTGCCGGGCTTGGCCTTCTCGAGGTTGGCGCGCTCTTTCTTCTCGACGACGCCGGCGGCTTCGAGGAAGCGCGAGACGCGGTCGGTGGGCTGTGCGCCGTGGGACATCCAGTACTGCACGCGCTCGAGGTTCATGATCACGCGGCGCTCGTCGCCCTTGGGCAGGAGCGGGTTATAGGTGCCGAGCTTCTCGACGAAGCGGCCGTCGCGCGCATAGCGGCTGTCGGCGGCGACGATCGAGTAGTGGGGGCGCTTCTTCGAGCCGCCACGGGCGAGCCGGATCTTCATGGACATGTCATTGTTCTCCTGAGATTTTTCTGTGGTTTTCCTTGACCCGATCGACGATCAGGCCGTGTATCTGGCGCGCGAACTCGGGGTCGAGCCCCGTTTCCGTCGCGAGCGCTTCGATGCGGGCGCGTTGCTGCGCCTCGCGGTCGGGGTCGAGGGCGGGCATCCCGCCCTTCGCCTTCAGGTCGCCGACCTTGGCGGTCTGGCGGAATCGCTCCGCTAGGGTGTGGATCAGGATCGCGTCGAGCCGGTCGATCCGCTGGCGGAGGTCGTCGAGGACAGGTTCGGTCATGCCGCGTCTCCCAGGTGGCGGAAGACGAGGGTCTCGGGCTCGGGGCGCGGGGCGGTCGCGTCCTCGGTCCCGCCGATGCGGCGGGCCACGGCGGCCGAGCGTGCGTTGTCGGGCGCCACGTACGAGACGAGGCTTGCGGGCGACAGCTCGACCCGCGTCCAGTCGAGGACGGCTGCCGCGGCCTCGGTCGCGTATCCGTGCCCCTCGTGGCCGCCATACAGCATCCAGCCGAGTTCGAGGTCGGGGAAGGCCGGGATGTCATTCAACCCGACCTGACCGACGGTCGTGCCGTTGGTCTCGATCGCCAGGGCGCCCGCGCCGGTGATGGTCCAGCCCGCGATGTCCGAGGTGAACATCGCCCAGGCGGCGTTCTCGGCGAAGGGGCCGCCCATGTGGGTGCTGCGGTCGCTGCCCATCGTGTCGCGATAGAGCGGCCAGTCGCCCAGCGTCATCGGCCGGAGCGTCAGACGCTCGGTCGTGATGGTCGGCGCGGCACCGGGGCGGCCGATCCGGGGGAAGGGGCGCGCGGTCATTGAAGCGCCTCGGGGCCGGGGTGGCGCATGATCGCAACGTCCGTCCCGTTGAACTGGAACGAGCCGTCCGGCTTGCAGCCCATGCGCGCAGCCAGGTTCATGGAGCGCGTGTTCTCGGGGGCCACAGCGCTCATCACGGTACGCCAGCCAAGGGTGTCGTAGGCGTAGGCGCGCGCGGCCGCCGCGGCGGCGAAGGCGATGCCGCGGCCCTCGGCCCCGGCATAGACGGACCAGCCGATTTCGGGTTCGGGCCATTCGTCGGGGTGGTGCAGGCCGACGAGGCCTAGGGGCGCGTCGGTCGCACGGTCGGCGACGATCCACCGGCCGTAGCCACGCAGGACCCATTGCCCGGCGGCGCCGCACAGGTGGTGCCACGCCGAGGCGCGGTCCGGCCACGGCCCGCCGACATGGCGCGACCGGTCCGAGGCGCGGAACGCGGCATGGGCGTCGAGATCGGACGCGGCCGGTGCGCGCAGCACCAGGTCGCCGACCTCGAGCCGGGGGATGGCGGCGGCGACGCTCACTTCTTCTTTCCGAAGCCCGAGAGACCCTGGGGCAGGCCGCCGGCGCCGCCGAACGGGTTCTGGCCGCCCATGCCCTTCATCTGGGCCTGAGCGGCGGCCATATCAGCCTCGGACGGGCCGCCCTTGCCCATCATCTGGCCCATCATCTTCTTCATCATGCCGCCCTTGCCCATCTTCTTCATCATGTCCGCCATCTGGCGATGCATCTTGAGAAGCTTGTTCAGGTCGGAGACTTCCATGCCCGCGCCCTGCGCGATCCGCTTCTTGCGGCTGGCCTGGAGGATCTGCGGGTTGGCGCGCTCCTTCTTGGTCATGGACTGGATCAGGGCGATCTGGCGGGTGATGACCTTGTCGTCCATCCCGGCCTCGGCGACCTGCTTCTGCATCTTGCCCATGCCGGGCATCATGCCCATCAGGCCTTCCATGCCGCCCATCTTGATCATCTGCTCAAGCTGCTGGCGCAGGTCGTTCATGTTGAACTGACCCTTCTGGAAGCGCTTCATCATGCGCTCGGCCTGCTCGGCCTCGAGCGTCTGCTGCGCCTTTTCCACGAGGGCCACGATGTCGCCCATGCCGAGGATGCGGCCGGCGATGCGCTCGGGCTCGAAGGTTTCGAGGGCGTCCATCTTTTCGCCGAGGCCGACGAAGCGGATCGGCTTGCCGGTGACCGCGCGCATGGACAGGGCGGCACCGCCGCGGCCGTCGCCGTCCATCCGGGTCAGGACGACGCCGGTGACGCCGATCTTGTCGTCGAACTCGGTCGCGACGTTCACCGCGTCCTGACCGGTCAGGCCGTCGACGACGAGGAGGGTCTCGCGCGGGTTGGTGACGTCGCGAACCTCGGCGGCCTGCTGGATCAGCTCCTGGTCGATATGAAGGCGACCTGCGGTGTCGAGCATGTAGACGTCGTAGCCGCCAAGCGAGGCCTGCGTCTTGGCGCGGCGGGCGATCTGGACGGGAGTTTCACCCTTGACGATGGGCAGGGTGTCGACGCCGATCTGGACGCCGAGAATCTGCAACTGCTCCATCGCGGCGGGGCGGTTGGTGTCGAGCGACGCCATCAGCACCCGCTTGCCGTCGCGATCCTTGAGGCGCTTGGCGAGCTTGGCGGTGGTCGTCGTCTTGCCCGAGCCCTGGAGGCCGACCATCAGGATCGGGGCAGGGGGACTGTCGATGCGCAGCTTGCCGGGGTCTTCGGTATCGCCGGCGAGGGTGTGGACCAGCTCGTCATGGACGATCTTCACGACCTGCTGGCCCGGCGTGACGGACTTCGTCACCGCCTGGCCGGTGGCCTTGTCCTGCACCCGCTTGACGAAGTCGCGGGCCACGGGAAGCGAAACGTCGGCTTCCAGAAGGGCGACGCGGACCTCGCGGAGGGCAGTCTTGACGTCCTCGTCCGACAGGGCGCCCTGCTTGGTGAGGCGGTCGAAGACGCCGGAGAGGCGCTCGGACAGGTTCTCGAACATGGCGCGGGTGCCCCCTTGGTTTCATACGGAATTCGCCCCCGCGGGCGAAACTCGCTGGCGGGGGGCGATCCCGGCAAAGCGCCGGGACCGGAAGCCTGAGACTCCCGGAAACGACGCTCAGATATGAGAGTGAGGGGCCGGTGTCAACTGCGACGCAAGTCGATCACCAGAAGCGTCGTCGCAAGAATGAAGAGCGCCAGCAGGTGCACGAGCGGCGGGCCGACGAAGAGGACGCGGGCGGCGAAACCCGTCACGGTCACCACCATCAGCGCCAACGCACCCACGGGCGCGGCGGCGGTCCAGAGGATCAGGGCGGACACCGTCTCGATCGCGCCGGCGACGTAACGCGGCCACTGGCCGAGCCCCGTTTCCGCGTAAAGCGCCACGATTGAGGGCTGGCCGAGGAGCTTTTCGATGCCGAAATAGAGGAAGACGAGCGTCAGCCCGGCGCGCAACACCGGGCCGGCGCGGTCAATCATCCTTCTTGGCGGCATTCACGACGTCGTCGAAATTGCTCGACCGCTGCTTGTCGAGATCGGCCGAGAGGGAGTTCAGGCGGTCGGTGACGCGGTTCAATTCCTCTGCAATCTCTTCCTCGCTCGTGAAATAGCCGGCCACCGCATCGCGGGCGCTGCGCAGCTTCTGCGGCGCGAAGATCGCCGTCAGCACCGTCGGCACGACCAGCGCCGCGGCGATGCCGCCGCCGATGATCGTCAGCGGCGAAACCCGCGGCGTATCGTAGCTGTCGTCGAGGTCGCGCGGATCGAGCCGGTGCGCCAGCTCGTCGAGGCTGCGCATGATGCGGCGGGTGCGGTCTTCGAGTTCGGCGGCGGTGGCGTCGTACACGTCATGCGCGCGGTCGCCGATGGTGTGGCGCGCGCCGCGGATGTGCGAGTCGGTCTTGAAGAGGCTGTCATCGAAAAGAGAGGACACGCGGTCGCCAATGGTGTGGCCAAGCCGGCGGGTGCGGTCGGGATAGGTCAGAGCTGCCGCAGCGGCCGGAAGAATGGTGGCCGCCGCGGCGAGGGCGATATTGCGGGCGGTCGGGGTCATGGCACAGCTCCTGTCAATGATTGGCAAGGAAACCATGCCCTCCCGCAATGGGTTCCGTGACCGACCTCAATGGGTGGTACCCGTGCCTTTTTCGGCGCGGAGCTCGTCGAAGATCTTCTGAACGCGGGGAGAATGCGCGCTCGTCACGTCGGCGATGCGGAAGCCGTTCGAGTCGCGGGTCTGCTGCGCGGACGCGGGGCTCGGAACCGGGTAGACGCCGGACGTCGGGGCGGTCTGCGCAAAGGCGGGCGCGGAGAGGGCGACGAGGGCGAGGGCGGTTGCTGCGATGGTGCGTTTCATGGCTAATCTCTCTTTTGTGTTAAGTAGTGAGGATCATCTAGGAAGCTGGACAAGCGCAGATAAGGCTCGTAATCCGCCGGCATCTGTTCACCAAAGCACAGACGAGAATAATGGCCATTTCGACTTGGGACGAAGTCCGCACTGCCTATCAGGTGGCGCGGATCGGTACGGTCAGCGGAGCGGCGCAGGCCCTGGGCGTGCATCACGCCACGGTGATCCGTCACATCGACGCGCTCGAGGGGCAGTTGGGCGTCAAGCTGTTCCAGCGGCACGCGCGGGGCTACACCGCGACCGAAGCCGGGCACGACCTGCTGCGCGTGGCACAGGCCACTGACGACCAGTTCGCGCAGCTCGCCGGGCGGCTGAAGGGCAAGGGCGAGGGGGTCGCGGGGGATCTGGTTGTCACGTCGCTGGAAATCCTGTCGAACCTCCTGACGCCCGCCCTCGTGGACTTCCAGCAGGCGCATCGCGATGTCACGATTCACGCGCTCCACGGCGACCGGGTGTTCCGCCTGGAATACGGCGAGGCGCATGTGGCGATCCGGGCGGGCAACGCGCCCGACGACCCTGACAACGTGGTGCAGCCCCTGGGGCGGCTCGCCTTCGCGCTCTATGCTGCGCAGAATTACCTCGATCGACACGGCCTGCCGCGCACCGATGCCGAGCTCGCCGGGCATGGTTTCGTCGGCCCCGAGGATGCCGCGTCGCGCGCGCCGTTCTACCAGTGGATGGCGCGGACGGTGCCCGAGGCGCGGACCGTTCTGCGCACGACGGAGGCGCGCGTGATGCTGGACGCGGTGCGGGCCGGGGCGGGGTTGGGGTTCTCGACGCCGTCCAATGCGAGAGGGCTGGTCGAGGTCATGCCGCCGCGCGAGGAGTGGAGCGTATCGCTTTGGCTGGTCACACATGTGGACCTGCACCGGAGCACGAAGGTGCAAAGCTTCCTGCGGCACCTCAAGAAGGCTGCCGCCGACTGGGAAGGCGTGGTGCGCTAGTCGTCCGCAGGAGGCAAAAGCCGCTCGGCGGACAGCAGGCGTTCGAGCTGGTCGAGCTCGACCGCATCGAATTGGCCGAAGCCTTGCATCCATACGCTCGCGATGCGCAGGGCGTCGGGTTCCAGCTTGCACCACACGACCCGACCACGCCGCTCCTGGCTGACGAGCCCCGCGCGGGTGAGGATCGCCAGGTGCTTCGAGATCGCGGCCAGCGAGACGGTGAAGGGGGCCGCCACATCCGTCACCGCCATGTCGTCCTCGAGCAGCATCGCAAGGATGCGGCGCCGCGTCGGGTCGGCCAGCGCGGCGAAGGCAAGGTCGAGCGGATCGGGCATGACCCTCCATCGCCGCCTCCCGCGGCGCTGACAAGCGGTTTCGCATGATGTTCAACCGGAACGTTGAATATGGCGCGGGACGGTCGCGGCAGGCAAGCCACTGACAAGCAAAGGTTTTACCTGCCTTGACGGTTCCGACCCCCCGCCATAGGGTCCGCGTCGAACGTCGAGGGGATGCCCCCATGGTGGACGAGGAGACGCGCTCCCGCATGGCGGCGCTCGAGAAGCGGCTGGCCGAGCGCAAGCGTCGCGACACGCCTCCGCCCAGCACGTCGGGGCAGGGCTATTCGGGGGCCGAAGTGGCTTACCGGATGGTCATCGAGCTCGTGACCGGATTGGTCATGGGACTTGGCATCGGGTACGGGCTGGACAGCCTGTTCGGCACAATGCCGATCTTCCTGGTGCTGTTCGTGTTCGTGGGCTTTGCGGCCGGCATCAACGTGATGCTGCGGACCGCGAAGGATGTGAAGCTGGGCGGGACGCCGCCCGATGAGACGAGGGACGACGATGGCGCAGCACGAAGCCGCGACGATAGTTGACAACGGCGCGCTCCACGCGGGCGAGATAGTCGCGCATGAGGGCGGCTCGGGCTTCAACATCCACCCGATGGACCAGTTCATCGTGCAGCCGCTGTTCTCGGACGGCGCCGTGGGCATGTTCACCCTGACCAACGCCGCGCTGTGGATGCTGATCGTCGTTCTCTGCACGGCGCTGCTGCTTGTCCTCGGCACCCGCGGCCGCTCGGTCATCCCGGGCCGTGCGCAATCGGTGGCCGAACTGGCCTACGGCTTCATCTACAAGATGGTCGAGGACGTGACGGGCCGCGATGCGGTCAAGTATTTCCCCTACATCATGACGCTGTTCATGTTCATCGTGCTGGCGAACTTCCTTGCCCTCATCCCGATGAGCTTCTCGCCGACCTCGCACATCGCCGTCACCGCGGTGCTGGCGCTGATCGTGTTCCTCGGCGTGACGATCCTGGGCTTCGTGCTGAACGGGGCGAGCTTCCTGCGCCTGTTCTGGGTCTCGTCCGCGCCGCTGGCGCTGCGCCCGATCCTCGCGATCATCGAGCTCGTGTCCTACTTCGTGCGCCCCGTCAGCCACTCCATCCGTCTTGCCGGCAACATCATGGCCGGTCACGCGGTGCTCAAGGTGTTTGCGGGCTTTGCCGGCGCGCTTGGCATCTTCTCGATCGTGCCGATCCTGGCCATCACGGCGATCTTCGCGCTCGAGGTGCTCGTGGCCTTCATCCAGGCCTACGTGTTCACCATCCTTACCTGCGTCTACCTCAAGGACGCGCTTCACCCCCATCACTAAAGTTGCGGCGCGCGGGCTCATCCGCGTGTCTCACGCCACTTCCAACCAAGGAGAGAGTTCAATGGAAGGCGATATTTCGACCCTGGGTCAGTTCATCGGTGCGGGCCTTGCGGGCCTGGGTTCCGGCATCGCGGCGCTCGGCGTCGGCAACGTTGCGGCGAACTTCCTGAACGGCGCCCTGCGCAACCCGTCGGCTGCCGCGTCGCAGACCGCCACGCTGTTCATCGGCATCGCCTTTGCCGAAGCGCTGGGGATCTTCTCGTTCCTCGTCGCGCTGCTGCTGATGTTCGCCGTCTGAGCGACGCCTGACCTCTCCGAATTCCGGGGGCCTGCATGACGGGCCCCCGGACGACCGTTTCCAGGGAGACGCCGATGGCTACCGATCCGAGAGAGTCCGTGCTGGGCGAAGGCGACGCCGTCGCCTCCGGTATGCCGCAGCTCGACCCTTCGTCCTATCCGAACCAGATCTTCTGGCTCATCATCGCGCTGGTCGCGATCTATTTCATCCTGTCGCGCGTCGCGCTGCCCCGGATCGGGGCCGTCCTGGCCGAGCGGCAGGGGACGATCACCAATGACATCGCCGCCGCCGAAGAGCTGAAGCTGAAGGCGTCCGAGGCCGAGAAGGCCTACGACAAGTCGCTGGCCGATGCCCGCGTCGAGGCAAATCGCATCGTCGAAGAGAACCGCGCCGCGCAGCAGGCCGATCTGAACCGCGCCATGGAGCGCGCGGACGCCCAGATCGCCGAGCAGCTGGCCGAAAGCGAGACCCGCATCGCCGAGATCCGCGACAGCGCCACGGCCAATGTCGAGCAGATCGCGCGCGAGACCGCCGAAGCCCTCGTCAACGCCCTTGGCGGCGAGGCCGACAGCCAGCGGATCAGCCGTGCCGTTAACGACAAGATGGGAGGAGCCGCCTGATGCGCCGTATCCTGACCGCCGCGGCCCTTGCCGCCCCGGCCCCCGCGCTTGCCGCGACGGGGCCGTTCTTCTCGCTGAACAACACCAACTTCGTCGTGTGGCTCGGTTTCCTCGTCTTCGTGGGGATCATCCTGTACTACAAGGTCCCCTCCACGCTGCTGAAGATGCTCGACAACCGCGCCGCGGGGATCAAGTCCGACCTCGCCGAGGCGCGCCAGCTGCGCGAAGAGGCGCAGACGCTGCTGGCCTCGTACGAGCGCAAGCAGAAAGAGGTGCAGGACCAGGCGCACCGCATCGTTACCTCGGCTCGCGAGGACGCGAAGGTCCAGGCCGAAGAGTCGCGGAAAGAGCTGGACCGCTCGATCGAGCGTCGCCTGGCCGCTGCGAAGGACCAGATCGCGCAGGCTGAAGACGACGCCAAGCGCCGGGTTCGCAACGAGGCCGTCGACGTCGCCGTCGCCGCCGCGCGGCAGGTTCTGAGCGAGCAGATGGACGCGAACCGGTCGGCCACGCTGGTCGACCAGTCGATCGACACGGTTGGTCGCAAGCTTCACTGACTTCGCTGTTTCATGGCAGATGGAAGGGCCTCGGCGCGCGCGCCGGGGCTTTTTCTTTCGTATCGCCACCGGCCCGACCCGAACTGAAAAGGCCCCGGCGCGGGATGCGCGACGGGGCCTTTTCGTTGCGATCGCCGGTGAGATCAGTTCGTCGGGCGGATGACCACGGCGACGCGGCGGTTCTGCTGACGGCCCTCGGCGGTGAGGTTCGACGCGATCGGCTGGTTCTCGCCATAGCCGACGGCGCGAAGACGCGCTGGCGAAACACCGTTCTGGATCAGGATCGAGCTGACGGCCTGGGCGCGACGCTCGGACAGGTCCTGGTTGTAGGCGGCGGCACCGGTATTGTCGGTGTGGCCCTGGATCTCGACGGTCGACGCGTTGTACTTCTGCAGGCTGTTGGCGAGCAGTTGCAGGTCGTCGCGCAGGCCCCCTTGCACCGCAGCGCTGTCGGTGGCGAACAGGATGTCCTGCGGCAGGCGCACGATCAGCGCATCGCCGGTGTTCTGGATCACGATGCCCGTACCCAGCTGCTGGCGCAGTTCGCGCTCCTGCGCGTCGAGGAAGGCACCGCCAGCAGCGCCGGCACCGCCGCCGACCACGGCTCCGATGGCAGCGTTGCGCAGGCGGTCATTGCTGTCGTCGGCGTCGAGCGCGGCACCGGCGAGAGCACCGCCGACCGAGCCGATCAGCGCGCCCTGACGGGTGCGGTTGGGGTCGGTGGGGCCGGTGGAGGTCACGCAGGCCGACAGCAGCAGAACGCAGGGCAGGCCAACGGCGAGCGGAGTCTTGAAGGAAATCATGAATGTCCTCTGAATTTTGCGAGACGCACATCTCGGCTTAGTAATATAGGCCAAGGCCTGCCGGTTCCCAGAGAATTCCTCGTGAACGGCGTGTTTTCGCTGCCTCAGAAGCCGGTGCGCGCGGCCTCGTCGGCCAGCAATGCGCGCTTGACCGGCAGGCCCCAGTGATACCCCCCCAACTCGCCCGACTGGCGGAGCGCCCGGTGGCAGGGGATCAGCCACGAAATCGGATTACGTCCCACGGCCGTGCCGACCGCGCGGTGCGCCTTGGGATGGCCGATGGCGCGGGCGATTTCGGAGTAGGTGGTCACGCGGCCCTCGGGGATCGCCAACAGCGCCTCCCACACCTTGATCTGGAACGGTCCGCCCATGAGGTGCAGCCGGGATTCGCCGCCTTGGGAGATGGCGGTGAAATGAGGGGCGAGCGCCGCGTCGTCCTCGACGTAGGTTGCCGCGGGCCAGCGGCCGCAGAGATCGGCAAAGGCGGCCTCGTCGCCGCTTTCCTCGGTGAAGGCGAGGCCGGCGAGGCCTTGCGGCGTCGCCATGGCCAGCATCCGTCCGAAGGGGCAGTTGGCGGAAGCATAGGCGATCGTCAGCCCCTCGCCCTTGCGGGCATAGGTGCCAGGGCTCATCGCCTCCCACCTGAGGAACAGGTCGTGCAGACGCGAGGTGCCGGAGAGGCCAAGCTCGCCGCTCGTGTCGATCAGCGTGTGCCGTTCGGCCAGCAGGCGCTTGGCGTGGCCGAGGGTCAGGAACTGCTGGAACCGCTTGGGCGATATTCCAGCCCAGCGAGAGAACAGGCGCTGGAAATGGGCGGGGCTGAGGGTCATCTCGGCCGCGATCTCTTCAAGGGTCATCTCGCGTCCCGTGTCCAGCCGCTCGATCGCCCGGCGCATCAGCTGCCAGTGGTAGTGGGTTTCGATGTTCTGCATCTGGGTCATGAGAGGAAGCTACGCCGGGTGTCCGATCGCCGCGACCTGATTCCTGCGCAATAGCTGTCATCGATCAAATACCCGACGCCCCGCGCTTGCCACCGGACCGGCCTTCGGGGCAGAAGCGGGCCGATGGCCAAGCCGCTTCCATATCCGCTCCAGAAGGAGATCTTCACCCGCTTCCGCGATGCCGAGCCCGAACCCGAGGGCGAGCTGGAGCATGTGAACGTCTACACGCTGGTGGTCGCCGTGGCGCTGTCGGCGCAGGCCACTGATGCCGGGGTGAACAAGGCCACCCGCGCGCTGTTTGCGATCGCGGACACGCCACAGAAGATGCTGGACCTGGGCGAAGAGGGGCTGACCGAGCACATCAAGACCATCGGCCTGTTCCGCAACAAGGCGAAGAACGTGATGAAGCTGAGCCGTATCCTCGTCGAGGAATATGGCGGCGAGGTGCCCTCGTCCCGCGCGGCGCTGGAAGGTCTGCCCGGGGTGGGGCGCAAGACCGCAAACGTGGTGCTGAACATGTGGTTCAGGTATCCCGCGCAGGCCGTCGACACCCACATCTTCCGCGTCGGCAACCGCACCCGGATCGCACCCGGCAAGGACGTGGTCGCGGTCGAGCGTGCCCTGGAAGACAACGTGCCGGCCGAATTTGCGCAGCATGCCCATCATTGGCTGATCCTGCACGGCCGCTACACTTGCGTCGCGCGCAAGCCGAAATGCCCGGCCTGCCTGATCCGCGACCTCTGCCCCTACGAGGAGAAGACCCAATGACCACGCCCCACGTCATCGGCATCGGCAATGCTATCGTCGACGTCATCGCCCGCGCCGACGATCATTTCCTGGAGCATATGGGGATCGAGAAGGGCATCATGCAGCTGGTTGAGCGCGAGCGGGCCGAGCTGCTTTACGCCTCGATGGGCGAGCGGACGGAGACGCCGGGCGGGTCGGTGGCGAATACCATCGCGGGACTGGGCAAGCTGGGTCTGCAATCGTCGTTCATCGGCAAGGTGAAGGGCGATTCGCTCGGCCGCAGCTATGCCGAGGGGATGGAAGCCGATGGGATCGCCTTCCCGAACGCGCCGGTGGCCGACGCGCCGCTGCCGACGTCGCGGTCGATGATCTTCGTCTCGCCGGATGGCGAGCGGTCGATGAACACCTATCTCGGAGCGGGGGCCGACCTGGGCGCGGATGACGTGCCCGAGGCGCCCTTCGCCAAAGGCGGGTTCGTGTTCCTCGAAGGGTACCTGTTCGACAAGGACGAGGGGAAGACCGCCTTCCGCCGCGCAGCCGAGCTGATGCACCGCGCGGGCGGCGAGGCCGGGATCACCCTGTCCGATCCGTTCTGCACCGAACGCCACCGCGAAGACTTCAAGGCGCTGATCGCCGGCGAGATGGACGTCGTGATCGGCAACGAGAAGGAATGGACCACCCTCTACGAGACCGACCTCGACAGCGCGCTTGGCCTGGCGGCCGAGGCGTGCCGCACGGTGGTCTGCACCCGCTCGGGCGAGGCGGTGGTGATCCTGAAGGACGGCGCGCGGGTCGAGGTTCCGGTGACCCGGATCGTCCCGGTGGACGCGACCGGGGCAGGGGATCAGTTCGCGGCCGGGTTCCTCTATGGCTATGTCGGCGGGCGCGATTCCGAGACGTGCGGACGGATGGGTGTGGCCGCCGCGTCCGAGGTCATCAGCCATATCGGCCCCCGGCCCGAGGCCGACATGATGACCCGCTTCCGCGAGCTGGGTCTGGTCTAGGCCGGCGTCCCCGGCGCCTTGCCCGAGGCGCCGCGCCGCTCTGCCATCGCGTTCGCCCAGAGGAGCAGCACGATGATGGCGGCGCCGGCGATTTCGTAGGCAAGGTTGGGCCAGAACACCCCGATCCCCCCTGCTGTCGCCAGAATGCGCTGCCACCAAGGCATCGGCGCGAAAAGATACCCTTCGAGCGCGGCGGCAAAGGCGACCAGGGCCAGGATCGCGATGAACCCGTTCCACAGGACGAGGGGGATCGGCCCGCCGACGATGATCGGCTCGTTGAAGATCATGAAGAGCGGGATGAGGTAGAGGCCCTTGGCGAACTTCCACGCCTGCACCGACGTCTCCATCGGGGGGGATCCGGCGATCGCCGCCCCTGCGAAGCCCGCCAATGCGACGGGTGGCGTGACGTTGGAATCCTGGCTCCACCAGAACACCACCAGATGCGCGACGAGAAGCGGGATGCCGAACTGTTCGGTCAGGGCCGGGCCGATGAGGATGATGAGCACGATATAGGCCGCTGTCACCGGCAGCCCCATCCCGAGGATCAGGCTGGCCAGCACCACGAGAAGCAGCGCCAGCAGGAGGTTGCCGCCCGAGAAGGCGATCATCATGGCCGAGAACTTCAGCCCCAGCCCGGTCAGCCCGACGACACCGACGATGATCCCCGCGAGCGCGCAGGCGACCGACACCGCGACGGCGTTCCGCGCACCAAGTTCCAGCCCCTGAAGGGTTGTCGTCACCCCCGACTGCAGCAGGGCCACGGCGGACCGCCATGTCGGCCCCTCGCGCAGGAAGGCGATCACGGCACGAAGCACCGCCGAGGCGGCGACGGCGACGATGGCGTAGAACCCGACCCGCATGGGCGAGTAGCCCGCCACCAGAAGCCAGACCAGCACCCCGAGCGGCAGGAGGAAGTGCCACCCCTCCACCAGGACCTCGCGGACGCGGGGCAGCTCTTCGGCGGGCAGGCCTTCGAGGCCGCGCTTGACCGCCGCGATGTGGACCAACAGGTAGACGGTTCCGAAATAGAGGAAGGCCGGGAAGATCGAGATCATGACGATCTCGATATACGGCGTCCGGGTGAACTCGCTGATCAGGAACGCGCCCGCACCCATGAGGGGCGGCATGATCTGACCGCCGGTCGAGGCCGCCGCCTCGATCCCGCCCGCCTGTGCCGGACGATAGCCCAGCTTCTTCATCAGCGGGATCGTGAAGGCGCCTGTGGTGACGACGTTGGCGATGGCGCTGCCCGAGATCGATCCCATGCCCGCCGACGCGATCACCGCGGCCTTCGCCGGCCCGCCGCGCTGGCGGCCCGTGGTGGCATAGGCGAGGTCGATGAAGAACTTGCCGGCGCCGGTGACTTCGAGGAAGGCTCCGAAGAGGACGAAGATGAAGATGAACGTCGCTGCCACGCCAAGCGGAATGCCGTAGATGCCTTCGGCCCCGAGCGTCAGCTGGCTGGCCAGCCGTTCGAGCGAATAGCCGCGGTGATTGAGGATGCCAGGCATAAGGTCCGACAGGAACGGCAGCTCGCCCCGGTTGCCCGCGAAGGCGTAGACGATGAAGACGGCCCCGATGACGGTGATGGTCGCGCCGATGGCCCGCCGTGAGGCCTCGAGCACCAGGATGGCCGTGATGACCCCGACCACGACGTCCTGCGTGCGGGGAAAAATGGCGTTGGCGATCGCGTCGATATTGGCCGGAACCCAGTAGCCGACCAGCACGCCGCCCAGGATAAGGGGGGCATCGATGGCCCAGCCGATCAGCCCGCGCGGGCGGTCGCGGGTGACGGGGAACATCAGGAAGCACAGGACCAGGATGAACCCGAGGTGGATGGGGCGCTGGAAGAACAGGCCCAGCGGCTGGATCCCGGCGGCATAGAGCTGGAACAGCGACAGCGCGATCCCGACGACCGAGATTGCGCCCAGCACCGCCTTCGGCTGTATGGCCGCGACGCCCAGCTTTTCCACGTCAGGCTCTTGCATAGACGGTTACTCCAAAGCGATCCGAACGCGCCGATGCTCCGCGCGGGCCGAGAGCGAGACCTCCTCGTCCCCCGCCCGCAGGCGGTGATCGACCTTCATGCTGCCTGCCCTCAGGACATAGGCGTCGCCCGGCACAGGCTCGTCGATGTCCAGAATCCAGTAGCCCCCGTCCCCGTCCGAGACCTGTCGGCCCCGGCCGGGGATGTGACCAAGCCCCGCCGCAAAGTCGGGCTGGTGGGACCTGACGAGGACCATGCGTCCGTCGCGATTCTCGTAGCAATCCTCGACCTCGAAGCCCTGCACGGAGTGCCGCCAGAGGACGCACCAGCCATCGGTGTCGGCGATGTCGAAGCGGGCGATCTCGGTTCCGTCGTCAAGCCGCGCGGTAAGTTCGGCGGCCCCGACAGGCAGGGATAGCAGGAGGGTCAGCGACCCTCCTGCAAGAAGCGCGCGCATTATTCGCGCAGATCGTCGGGGATCTCGGCGCCGGTCTCTTCGAAATAGCGGATCGCGCCGGGGTGCAGCGGCACGGGCGTCGCCGACATGGTGAAGTCCACAGTCGTTTCCTCGGCCGCGGGGTGCACGGCGCGCAGCTCGGCGATGTTCTCGTACATCGCCCTGGTGACCTGGTAGACCATGTCCTCGTCCATCTCGGACGAGACGACGAGCACGTTGGGGACGCCGATGGTGGTGATTTCCTCGTCGACGCCCTCGTAGGTGCCGCCGGGAAGCGAAAGCGAGGTGAAGGTGGGGTCGGCCTCTTGCGCCGCCGCGACCTGCTCGTCGGTCAGCGGGACCATGCGGATGTCCTGGGTGGTCGCGAGGTTCAGGATCGACGAAGTGGGGGCGCCTACGCTCCAGAACCCGGCGTCGATGTCACCGTTTGCGAGCGCGTCCGCGGTCTCGTTGAAGTTCAGCCGCTGCGCGTCGAAATCCTCGAACACCATGCCGTTCGCCTCGAGAAGCGTCTGGGCGTTCACCTCGGTCCCCGAGCCGGGGGCGCCGACCGAAACGCGCTTGCCGGCCAGGTCGTCGATCGACTCGATCCCGGAATCGGCGGTCGTCACGATCTGCACCATGTTCGCGTAGAGCGACCCGATGGCACGGACCATCGGCAGCTGCTGGCCCTCGAACCGGCCGGTGCCGGCATAGGCCTGCTGGACGGTATCGGCGAGCGCGATGGCGAGGTCGGCGTCGCCGGTGGCGATCAGGCCCATGTTCTCGACCGAGGCGCCGGTGACCTCGGCGGTCGCGCTCACGCCCTCGACATGGTTGTTGATGACCTCGGCGAGGCCGCCGCCCATCGGGTAATAGACGCCGCCCGTGCCGCCCGTGGCGATCGAAAGCTGCGATTGCGCGACGGCCGGACCGGCAGCGAGCACCGCCAAGGCTGCGATTGCACGAAGATGTAGCATGTTTTCCTCCCTGAGTTTCTTGCTGGCAAGCCTATCGGCTGATCAGGGGTTTTCAACATACATAATGCGACCGGATCAAAGGCGGGCGATGGTGAGGCCGTCATTCTCGAGCCGCTGGCGCAGGGTGCGGGCGGCGGTGACGGCCGAGGGTTCGTCGCCATGCAGGCAGACCGTGTCGATGCGCGTCTCGATCCGGGCGCCCTTGGCGGTGATGATCGCGCCCTCGCGGATCATCTGGCTGATGCGGGCGGCGGCTTCCTCGGGGTCGGTGATCATGGCGCCGGGCTGGCCGCGCAGGATCAGCGTGCCGTCCTCGGCATAGCCACGGTCCGCGAAGATCTCGGCGGCGTATGGCACGCCGAGGGCGCGGGCGGCCTCTTCCATGGGCGTGGCGGCCAGCACCATCAGCACGATGTCGGGCTGCACTTCCAGCGCGGCGGCATAGGCGTGACGCGCGAGCTCTCCGTCGGCCTGCGCCATGTTCGACAGCGCCCCGTGGAGCTTGAGGTGCCGGACGGTCCCCCCCGCGGCGCGCGCCATCGCCTGGGCGGCACCCAGTTGGTACTGCACCAGCCGCGCGACGCTGTCATGGGGCATCTTCATCGCGCGCCGGCCGAAGCCTTGCAGGTCGGGAAAGCCCGGATGTGCGCCGATGCCGACGCCGTTCGCGACGGCCGCCCTCATGGTTGCGGCCATGGTGTCCCAGTCGCCGGCATGGAAACCGCAGGCGATGTTCGCCGAGGTCACGATGTCCAGCAGCGCGGCGTCGTCGCCCATGCGCCAGGGGCCGAAGCCTTCGCCCATATCCGCGTTGAGGTCGATCTGGGTCATGCTGTCTCTCCGGTCGTGACGCCGCTGATGAGCTGGTAGGCCCCGAGATCGCGAATGTCGTGAGGGTCGCGGATGCGGGGGGCCGTGCGGGCGCGCATGTCGCGCAGGATGTCGTCCTCACCTTGCCACGTCGCCTCGTCCAATGGGACGAAGCTGAGGCGCAGGGTGGCGCCGGGCGGCGTCTGCATGGCGCGGGGCAGGTCGTCGGGGTGCAGGCAGCCGATGCGCGGATAGCCCCCGGTCGTCTGGCATTCGGGGCCGAGCAGCATGGGACTGCCGTCGCCGGTGATCTGGATGTCGCCGGGGCGCGCGATCTCGGACAGCAGGGACAGCTGGCCTTCGGTGCCGAACGGTGCGCCGTCCTGGGTCAGGCGGATGCCCTGCCGATTGCCGCGCGGGTCGCGGGTGAAGGTGGTCTCTTGCAGTCTTGCGATCTGGTCTTCAGGGAAGAGCGCGGTGTGGGCGGATGGCAGAAGGCGCAGGGCGGCGCTCGCCGTGCGCTCGGCTTCCAGAACAAGGTCGGCCGCATCGCCCCCGTCCGGCCCGAGGAGGAGTTCATCGCCCGTCTCGACCGGCGCGCCGATCCCGGCGGCAAGATGCGCGGCGCGGCTGCCGAGGCGGATCGGCGTCGCAAGCCCGCCGCCGAACGAGACATAGGCATAGCCGCCGGTGCCGGCGGCCAGGGTCAGCGTCTCGCCCTCCGCAAGGCGGTGACTGCCGTTCCACGCAAGGCGGTTGCCCTCGACCTGCGCCGCGCGTTCCGAGCCGGTCAGGGCAAAGCGGAGCGGGCCGTTGGCGCGCAGCGCAAGGGGGGAGGGGGGCAGTTCCAGCGCCGCCGTCACCTCCTGCCGCAGAAGCGCCGCCGCAGCCAGCAGCGCGGTGCGGTCTGCCGCGCCGCCGCGCGACAGCCCCTGCGAGATGTAGCCGCGGCGTCCAAGGTCCTGAACGGTGATCCCCGGTCCCGCGCGGGTGAGTGTCACGGTGGTCATGCGATGTCTTCCAGGGTCACGCCGCCCTCGGGGGCACAGAGCGCTTCGAGTTCGGCGGCGGATACGGGGGTAAAGCGGACTTCGTCCCCGGGGGCGAGCACGATGGGTCGGTCGGGGTCATCGGGGCGGAAGCCGTGGAAGCGAGTCATCCCGATCTGACGCCAGCCGGTCGGCGTGGTCGTGGCGAAGACGATCAGCTGCCGCACGGCGGTGACGAGGGCGCCGGTCTCGACCCTTGGCGTCAGGTCGCGCTGGCGGTCGATGTTCCAATGGGCGTCGAGCTCGCCCAGATAGGCCTGCCCCGGCGCGTAGCCCAGGGCGAGGGCGCGGACCGGGCGGGCGCAGATTTCCTCGATGGCCTGTGCGCGGGTCAGGCCGGCGAGGTCTGCCGCCTCGTCGAGCTGGGGCGCGTGATCGCCCTCGAACGACACCGGGATCGTCAGCCGACGGCGGCCCGTGGGCAGGTCTGCCGCGAACCAGTCGCGCGTGCCCAGAAGCTTGCGCAGGCGCTCTGCCAGCGTCTCACGATTCAGCCGGGCAGGGTCGAAGGCGATGAAGGTCGAGGCGAGGGAGGTGGCGGTCTCGATCATCCCCTCCCACCCCTCATCATCCACCGCCGACCGGAACGCCAGCGCGGCGCGGTTCGCCGCCTCGTCCAGCCGGTCCGCGAAGGTCACGAGAAGGCCGTCGATCCCCAGAGGGGTCAGGCGGGGAAACGCATCGGAGGTGTCGGTCGCACTCTGCATCCTGACTCGGACCCTAGCAAAAAGCGCGGAGGAATCGAGGGGTGGCGGACACGATACCACGTGCATTCTCATCCGGCAGCCTGAGCGACAGGTGGAGTATAGCGCTGAGTGCGAGGCCTCGGTTGGTGCAGAAAAAGGCCGGGAGTTGCCAAGACTCGATCACATGGGTGAGCAAAGTTGATCACCATTGCTGGGCTGCCGACAAAAGTCTTGCACACTTGATCATCTTGCGTCATCCTGCCGGGGATTGGTGGAATGGAAGACGCCAAGCGGGGAGGGGATGGAGGAAAACCTTCGACATCAGGCCGTCGTCGAGGCGTTGCGCGAGCGACCGTTTCTTTCGGTGAACGAGCTGAGGGATCTGGTGGGCGTGTCGGCGGCAACGGTGCGGCGCGATATCGAAAAGCTGGCTGCTGCAGGGCGGGCAACCAAGGTCTACGGCGGAGTGACTGCGCTGGATGGGGCGCTACAACAACGCCCGGTAGCTCTTCCGTTCTCTGACAATCGCGACATTGCGGTCGATGCGAAGCGCGCAATCGCCGCGGCTGCCGCAGAACTCGTCCGCGATGGCAGCCAGATCATCGTCCATGCCGGCTCCACCTGCTTCCATTTCGGCGTCCGCATCGCTGATCGGAACGTCCGGGTCGCCACGCATTCCATGCCGCTCGCCGCATATCTGGGCGAGCACGGGACGTGCCAGGTCATCGTCGGTGGCGGCGACCTGCATCGTGAACCCGGGCTGCTCTACGAGGCGGGGGGGCTCGATACCGATTTCTTCGCGCAGCAGTTCTTCGTCGGCGCTCTCGGGGTCAGCGCGAAGGGGATACTGGAGTCGCACCCGCTTCTCGTGAAGTTCGTGCAGCACTTCGCCGACCGGGCGAACGAGGTCATCCTGCTGGCCGACAGCCGCAAGTTCGAGGAACGCCCCCCGTCCGTGGCGCTTCCCCTGTGGCGCGTCGCCCGGGTCGTCACGGATAGCGGGCTGAGCGACGCGCACCGCCAGATGATCGAGGATGCGGGCGTACAACTGACCATCGCCGACCCGGAGGTGCGACCATGACCGACGACGTGCCAATGCTCGAGATGCGCAACATCTCCAAGACCTTCGGCACCATCAAGGCGCTACAGGACGTATCGCTGCGGGCCTACGGTGGCGAGGTCCACTCGCTGATGGGCGAGAACGGGGCCGGCAAGTCGACCTTGATGAAGGTGCTGTCCGGCGCGCACGCGCCCGATGCGGGCGGTGAGGTGCTGGTTGACGGCGCTCCGATTCCGCTGGGGGATCCGAAGCTGTCGAAAGCCCGCGGCGTCGCCGTGATCTACCAGGAGTTGACGCTCGCTCCGAACCTGACGGTGGCGCAGAACGTGTTCCTGGGCGCCGAGCCACACCGGGGCGGCATCGTCAGCCGTCGCGAGATGCTGGAACGGACGCAGCCCATCCTCGACCGGCTGGGGGTCACCTTCGATGCCGGCACGAAGGTCTCCCGCCTGTCGCTGGGCGAGCGGCAACTCGTCGAGATCGCCCGCGCCATGTCCACGGATGCCAAGATCATCGTCATGGACGAGCCCACCACGTCGCTGTCCGAGCGCGAGACCGACAAGCTTTTCCAGGTCATCGCCGGGCTGAAGCGCGACGGGATCGCCGTTGTCTACATCAGTCACCGGATGGACGAGATCTACCAGCTGTCGGATCGCTGCTCGGTGCTGCGCGACGGCGCCTTCGTGGGCACGCTGGAGAAGGACGAGATCGAGGCCGACCGCCTCGTTTCGATGATGGTCGGCCGCGATCTTTCGAGCTTCTACAAGAAGGAGCATGTCGCGGAGGGGGACGCGCAGCAGAGGGTTCTGCGCGTCGAGGACATCGGCGACGGCGTCAAGGTGAGGGGCTGCTCGTTCGAGGTCGGCCGTGGCGAAGTGCTGGGCATCGCGGGCCTCGTGGGGTCCGGTCGCACCGAGCTTCTGCGGTTGATCTATGGCGCGGACTCGGCCTCATCGGGGCGGGTCTGGCTTGATGGTGAGGATGTCACGCCCCGCTCGCCGCGCGACGCGCTTCGACACGGCATCGCTTACCTGACGGAAGATCGCAAGGAGCTCGGCCTCTTCCTCGACATGACGCTGTCCGACAACATCAACATGGCGGTGGCCGAAGGGGATGCACGGGCCGGTGGTCTGCGCAACTTCCGGACGGCGGCCCGGCGCGCGCGAAGCGCCCTCGACTCCCTGAGCATCCGCGCCCCGTCGGCGCGCGCCAATGCCGGCTCCCTGTCGGGGGGCAACCAGCAGAAGGTGCTGCTGGCCCGCCTGCTCGAGGCTCAGCCCAAGGTGCTGATGCTCGACGAGCCGACGCGGGGCGTCGACGTGGGGGCCAAGTCCGAGATCTATCGGCTGATCGACGAACTCGCCCGCAGCGGGCTGGCCATCGTCGTGGTGTCGAGCGAACTCCCCGAGATCATCGGCATCTCCGACCGCTGTCTCGTCATGCGCGAAGGTAAGATCGCGGGCGAGGTCTCGGCGGCCCCGGGTCGCTCCATCGAGCAGACGGACATCATGGCCCTGTCCACCGGCGCGCAGGCCGGGACGAGAACCGAAACGCCCCCCAAGATCGCAGAGAAGGAAGGCCTATGACCGACGACACCACGTCCTCGAGCGGCAGCAAGCGCGCGGCGCTGAGGACCTCGATCATGGCGCTCGGCATGTTGCCCGTCCTGATCCTGCTGGCCATCGGCTTCGAGGTCCTGAGCGGCAAGTTCCTGACCGTGAACAACATCTCGATCGTCATGCAGCAGGCGTCAATCAACATCGTCCTGGCGGCCGGCATGACCTTCGTCATCCTGACCGGCGGGATCGACCTGTCGGTGGGCTCGATCCTCGCGGCCTCGGCAGTGGGGGCCGTCACCGTTTCGCTGCTCGACGGTTACGGCATGGTGGGTATCCCGGTCGGTCTGGCGCTCGGCCTGGCCTTCGGCCTGGTCAATGGCGTCCTGATCGCGTTCCTGAAGCTGCCGCCCTTCATCGTCACGCTGGGTTCGCTGACGGCGGTGCGGGGGGTCGCGCGTCTCATGGGCAACGACACCACCGTCTTCAACTCGGATCTGCCCTTCGCCTTCCTCGGAAACGGCGACTTCCTCGGGGTCCCATGGCTCGCGATCATCGCCCTGGCGGTGATCCTTCTGTCCTGGTTCATCCTGCGGGCCACCATTCTCGGCACGTGGATCTACGCGGTCGGCGGCAATCAGGAGGCAGCGCGGCTCACGGGGATCAAGGTCTCGCTGGTCTTGCTGTTCGTCTACGGGTTCTCGGGCCTGATGTCGGGCCTCGGCGGCGTGATGTCGTCGGCGCGCCTCTATGCGGCCAACGGCTTGCAGCTCGGCCAGGCCTATGAGCTCGACGCCATCGCCGCCGTCATCCTGGGCGGTACCAGCCTGATCGGCGGCATCGGCTCGATCTGGGGCACGCTGATCGGCGCCCTGATCATCGCGGTGCTTTCGAACGGTCTGATCCTGACCGGCGTGTCGGACATCTGGCAATACATCATCAAGGGTCTCGTCATCATCGGCGCCGTGGCGCTCGATCGATACCGGATCAAGAGCGGCGCCCGGACCTGAGCGCCGCTGACCGGACCACCAAACGCAACCTGGAGGAGAAACCAATGCGTATACTAGACAAGCTCGCTCTCGGCACCGCCATGGCCGTCGGCCTGGCCGCCACGGCCTCGGCGCAAGAAGACAAGACGCTCGAAAGCGTCGGCATCTCGGTGGGCCTGCTCGGCAACCCGTTCTTCGTCGCGACGATCGACGGCATCACGGACGCCGCGAAGGAGATCAATCCGGACGTGGAGATCACCTCGGTCTCGGCCGATTACGACCTCAACAAGCAGGTCAGCCAGATCGACAGCTTCGTGGCCTCCGGCGTCGACATCATCATGCTGAACGCAGTCGACGACAGCGCCATTGCTCCCGCCGTGGAGCGCGCCAAGGAGGCTGGCGTCACCGTGGCCGCGTTCGACGTGTCGGCACCCGGTGCCGAGGTGACGGTGATGACCGACAATGTCGCTGCCGGCACGATTGCCTGCGAATACATCGTCGAGCAGCTTGGCGGTGAGGGGAACGTCGCGATCATCAAGGGGCCGTCCTCGTCGTCGCTGAACGACCGCTTCAAGGGCTGCTCGGACGTGTTCGCCGCGGCCGACGGGATCACCGTGGTCTCGGACGACCAGAACGGCATGGCCTCGCGCGATGGCGGGCTCGAAGTGATGCAGGGTCTTCTGACCCGGTTCGACGACCTCGATGCCGTGTTCGGCGCCAACGATCCGATGGCCCTGGGTGCCCAGCTGGCGGCACGGCAGCTCGACCGCACGGACATCATCATCACCGGCGTGGACGGCGCACCGGACACCGAAGAGGCGTTGCAGACCGAGGGGTCGCTCATCAAGGCGTCCGCAAGCCAGGATCCCTATGGGATGGCGGCCGAGGCCATGCGGCTCGCCCACGACGTGTTTCAGGGCAACCCGCCCGAAGACGACACCGTCCTGATCCAGCCCGAGCTCATCACGGCCGAGAACGTGGACGAGTATCAGGGCTGGACTGCCGAGCGCTGAACACAGGGCCTGCGCCGCTAGCCGGCGGCGCAGGCTGCACCAACGACGAAAGGGCTCCGACATGGACCTCACCGAACTGAAGGCTGCCGTCTGCGAGGCCAACCTCGCCACTGTGCAAACTGGCCTGGTGATGGCGACCTTCGGCAATGCCAGCGGTGTCGACCGCGAAACCGGTCTGGTCGCGATAAAGCCGAGCGGCGTGCCCTACGACAGAATGACCTCCGACGACATGGTTGCCGTGCGCCTCGACGGTTCGGTCGTCGATAACCACTACAAGCCGTCCTCCGACCTCGATACGCATCTGTTGCTGTATCGCGCGTTCGACGGCGTCGGTGGCGTCGTGCACACCCACTCCACGTTCGCGACGATCTTCGCGCAGGCGTTGACGCCCATCCCGTGCTTTGGGACGACGCATGCCGACTACTTCCGCGGCACCGTCCCGGTGACACGGCACCTCACCGAGGCCGAAATTGCCGACAGTTACGTCGCCTCTACCGGCCAGGCCATCATCGACGCATTTGCCGGACGCGATCCGCTGGAGGTTCCCGCAGCCCTGGTCGCCGGTCACGGCCCCTTCGTCTGGGGTCGGACACCGGCCGAGGCGGCGATGAACGCGCATATCCTCGAGGAATGCGCCCGGATGGCCTGGTATTCGTTGCAGCTTCGCCCCGATCTGGGCAGCCTGCCCGTCGCGCTTCGCGACCGCCACTTCCTGCGCAAGCACGGCCAAGCTGCCACCTATGGACAGGAGACGCGCGCATGACCGTCGTCGCAGGCGCAGATTTCGGAACGCTCAGCGTCCGCGTCACATTGATGGAGACCGGCACCGGCGAAACGCTGGGGACGGCGGTCGCAGAGTATCCGCTGAAGCGATCCAAGGCAGAACCATTGGCCGCGAAGCAGTCCCACGACGACCATATGTCCGCCCTCTGCTCCGCCATGAGCCAGGCCATCGCGGCCGCGGGGATCGAGGGCAGCGACATTGCCGCCTTCGCCGCCGACACGACGGGTTCGAGCGTCGTCATGGTGGATGCGGACCTCACGCCGCTCGACGACTACTACCTGTGGTGTGACCACACGGCCCATGTCGAAGCCGAAGAGATCACGCGCATGGCCCATGAAGAGGGCCTCGAGGCAATCCGCTGGTGCGGCGGCGTCTATTCGCACGAATGGGGCTACGCGAAGCTGCTGCATTTCCTGCGGCACAACCCCGGCAAGCGGGACCGCGTCGCGACCGCGCTCGAGCACTGCGACATGCTGGTGGCGACCCTGACAGGCGCCAGGATCGACGACCTTTCGCGCTCGGTCTGCGCGATGGGGCATAAATGGATGTGGGGCGAGGCTTGGGGCGGACTGCCGGACCAGGACTTCCTTTCGCGCGTCGACCCGCTTTTCGACGGTATCAACGCGAAGCTTGGCGGACGCTATGGCACATCGAACCAGATTGCCGGGCACCTGACCGAAGAGTGGGCGGCGAAGCTTGGACTCAGGCCCGGTATTCCGATCCCGTTCGGTGCCTTCGATTCGCACTGGGATGCCATCGCATGCGGCTGTGGGCCGGGGGACCTCGTCAACGTCGTCGGCACCTCGACATGCATGATCTCGATCGCGCCGTCAGGCATCGAGCCGGTGCCCGGAATCTGTGGCGCCGTCCCGGGGAGCGTGGTGCCGGGGTATATCGGCGTCGAAGCGGGGCAGTCGGGCACTGGCGACATATTCGACGCCATCGCCACCCGTGCGGGGTCGGACGTGGCGGCGCTTTCTGCGGGCTTCGACAACCGCGAACCGGGGTCGACCGGGCTTCTCCGCATGGTCTGGGACAACGGCGACCGCACCATCCTCGTCCGCTCGGACCTGGGCGGCATCACGTTGGGGTGGGATCTTCATCACACCGCCGCCGACGAGCTGCATGCGGCCATCGAGGGTATGGCGATGCACGTCCGCCTGATCATCGAGCGGATGAAGGAGCACGGCGTCGTCGTGAACCGCGTGATGAACGGCGGCGGCATCCCGCAGAAGAACAGTGCGCTGAACCAGATCTACGCGGATGTGCTGGGGACGGAGGTGCATGTCCCGCAACATTCTCCAACCGGTGTCGGCGCCTGCATCTTCGCCTCGCTCGCGGCAGGATTGTTCGAGAATTACGAGGCCGCGCAGGCGCGGCTTGCACCGCCGCACCGGGTCTACGCTCCACGCGCCGAAGCGACGGATGCATACGACCGGCTCTATGCCCTCTTCCGCTCGGTCTATTTCGCGTTCGGCGAAGGAGAGAAGCTGGATCTGGGAATCGTCCTGCCGGCGCTGCGCGGGTTTCGACAAGGTGGCTGACGGTAGTGCATCAAGAAACCCGGCGCAGCACCGCCAGCACATCGAAGCCAAGCGGGGCCGCTAGATGAATATCTGGGTCAAGACGGCGCCGGCATAGATCAACAGGATGAGAAGGCTCTCGCCACCGATCTTGCCCGGTCCCTGACGCTGCCGCAGAATGAGCCCGCCGAGCAGGACGCTCGTCATCAGCAGTGCCGTCGCGATCCAGAAGAAATCGCCCATGCCGGCGGCATGGTAGAGCGACCCGTCCCGGTAGGCTACGTCGGACGCCATGAGGAACAGCGTGTCGAACGTGTTGCCGCCGATGATCCCGCCGACCGCCAGCTGAAGCGCGCCGCGCCTGACTGCGGCGACGGTCGTGACCAGCTCGGGAAGTGAGGTCACCACAGCCGTCGCGAGGACGCCGACCAGCGTCTCGGACAGCTCCATGCGATCGGAAAGGACCGACGACGTCTTCGCGATGACCCACCCCGACGTCCCCATCAGAAGCATCAGGCCCCCGAAGATCGCAGCCAGGCGCGCGGTGCTGGTGGCGGCGCTTTCGGCGTCCTCCTCGTCGGGTGTGTCCTCGTCGGTGTCGGAGGTTTCGACCGGCTTCCACATCGGCGTTTCTCGCGCCGAACGACTTGCGACCAAGCCCCCCGCGTAGACCAGCGGAATGACGAGCGAGAGGGGGTGGATCGCCCAGATCGTCACGTCCGGCGACGTCATCGCCAGAAATGGAATGGTCAGCAGCACCATCAGGACCAGGCCCTGGAGGACGTTCGCCAGATCGGCGGCAGCGTGTTCGAGGTTGATCCGGCGATAGAACATGTCCGCCACCGCAAGGAACACCGTCTGCGCCGCGATGCCCCCGACCGCGTTCGAAAAGGCCAGCGACGCGCGACCGTCGAGAGCCGCGGTGATCGAGACGATGATCCCGCTGAGCGACGTCGCCGCACCCAGGAGGACGCCGCCGACGATAGCCTCTCCGAGTCCGGTGCGGTCGGCCAGCCGGTCTGCGACGCTGGTCATCCGAAGTCCCGAAAAGAAGATGACGAGCGCGGCGACGAGGAAGCCGCAAATCAGCGCCACGGTGGGCAGGTCGGTCCACATGAAGAGGCAATCTCCTTTGGTTTTCGCCCCATTGCACCGAACCGGTAGTCCGGAAGAAGGACGTGGCTGCAACGCGCAAAGGCGGGCTGCGTTCAGCCTTGTTCTGGTCGAAATTGCGGAAGTCACCGGTGCCGAAAGGTCCGGGGCGGACGCCAAGGCGCGCCACGGCCCCCTTTTTGCAGGCGTGAAATGCGCGCCCACGCGGACGGGACAATGCTCAGTGCGCGGCTTCGCCTGAGGCGTTGTCGTCCTCGCCGGGGACATCGACCCTTTCGTGCAGAACGTCCCGCATCCAGTGCTTCTTGACCAGAACCAGGCATACGACCGCCAGTGGGGTGGCGAGCAGCACGCCGAGGGTACCGAACAGGACGCCGAAGCTGAGGATCGCGAAGATCGTCACCACCGGCGGCAAGTCGACGGCGCGTTGCTGGACCAGTGGCGTGATCAGGTTCCCTTCGACCTGCTGCACAAGGATGTAGAGGCCGAGGACCCACAGCCCGGTCGTCGGGCTTTCGGACAGCCCGAGCGCGATCGCGGGAACTGCGGCCAGGGCCGGTCCGACAAAGGGTACGAATTCGAGCAGCCCGGCCAGAAAGCCGAGCGCCATGGCAGACTGAATCCCGAGCAGCCACAGCCCCAATGTCGTCAGCACCCCGACCAGAACCATGGCGACGAGCTGGCCCAACAGCCAGAGCTTGAGGGCATCGCCGATTGTCCCGATCGTGTCGCGAGCTTCGGACTGCCGCTGTTCGGGGAACAGCCTCTTCAGGCCTTGTGCGTAGGCGCGCGGCCTCGTCGCGAGGTAGATGCCCGACGCGATCACGATCAACACGTGGGCGAGGATGCTCGCGAAGGTCGTGGCATACGTGGCCACGCTGACGGCGATCTCGCCGTCCCGCAGCACGTCGGCAAGCTGTTCCTCGAGCCAAGCTCGAAGGCCGGAGATGCCGAAACGCTGCTCCAATGCCTCGAGGAGGTCCGGCAATCCCTCGACAAGTGTCTTCGCCTGGGTCTGGATCTGGGTACCCATCAGGGTAAAGAAGCCGACCAGGACCCCGCCGACGATCAGACAGGCTATGGCGACCGACCATCGCTCCGAGAGGGGCGTGAACCGCTCGACAGGACCAGCCACGGCCTTCAGCAGCACCGCCACGAGAATCGCGCCGAACAACAGGAGCAACACGTTCGCGAGTTGCCAGGCGAGAAGCATCGCAGTGACGACGGCAGCCGCCACCAAAAGAAGCTTCGCTGCCGTCCACGGCCAGTCATTGCTAAGCTGGGGCATAGGTGATCCTTGTATTTTTGTCGCGGCATTCGGGCGATCCGGTTCGAGCTTCGTCGTGGCTGGGCTTCCATGCCACTGGATTGCCAACGCAGTTCGGGCGACTTAGGACCCCAAACGTGCGAGACAGAAATGATCTCGGGCTTGGGCGGCAGCGAACGGGCAGGCATTGTCGCGAAATATGTCATCACCGCGAGAACCCATGAAGCGACAGCACTCCGACGACTCTCCGCTGCTCCGTCCGGGCGAGACCTGCTGGCGGATCGAGCGTGCGACCCGCCTTGCGCTCATCATCGACGCCGCGGATTACTTCGCGACGATAAGGGCGGCTATCCAGAAGGCCCGGCATAGCGTCATCTTGATCGGATGGGACTTCGACACCCGCATCACGCTCGATCCGCATGATGGCGACTCCGAGGTGCCCAACAAGCTGGGCAAGTTCCTGAACTGGGTCGTTTCGCAGAATCCGGAGCTTCACGTCCACATGCTCAGGTGGAACCTCGGCGCGATGAACGCGCTCGGCCGCGGCACGACTCCGCTCTTCATTCTGGACTGGATCACCGACGACCGGATTCGCTTCAAGCTCGACAGCGCGCATCCGGTGGCAGCGGCGCATCATCAGAAGATCGTCGTGATCGACGACACCCTCGCCTTCTGCGGCGGCATCGACATGACCGGTGACCGCTGGGACACGCGTGAACACCTCGACGACGATCCGCATCGGGTCCGGCCGAGTTCGCGCAGGCGATACGGGCCTTGGCACGATGCCACCACAGCGGTCGAGGGCGATGCGGCGAAGGCTCTGGGCGACCTGGCGCGGGATCGCTGGAAGCGGTCGACCGGCGAAGATCTGGACCCACCGCCGGCGTCCATCCCGACTGCTTGGCCCGATGGCCTCGACGCGTCGATGTCCGATGTTGATGTCGCGATATCGCGGACGGCTCCGGCATACGGAGAGGAAGAGGGCAAGCACGAGATCGAGGCGCTCTACCTTGCTGTGATCGCCGCCACTCGGAAGACGCTCTACATCGAAAGTCAGTACTTCGCTTCGCGCAAGATCGCCGAAGCGATGGCCGCCCGCCTGCGTGAGCCTGACGGGCCCGAGATCGTCATCGTGAACCCGGAATCCGCCGACGGGTGGCTGGAGGAGGAGGTGATGGGATCGTCCCGGGCGCGCCTGCTGCGCGTGATCGGCGAGGCCGATATCCACAACCGGTTCCGCCTCTACACGCCCGTGACGCAAAAGCGCTCACCCATCTAC
This sequence comes from Palleronia marisminoris, assembly GCF_900172315.1. GTDB lineage: Bacteria > Pseudomonadota > Alphaproteobacteria > Rhodobacterales > Rhodobacteraceae > Palleronia > Palleronia marisminoris. Next base: position 260,178 of record NZ_FWFV01000002.1, on the reverse strand, counting down.
GTGCACGCCAAGGTGCTGGTCATGGACGACCGGCTGCTCCGCGTCGGGTCCTCGAATCTCAACAACCGGTCCCTCGGCTACGATACGGAATGCGATCTATCGGTCGAAGCACACAGCGGCGCTGACAACGAAGCAGAGATCCGGCAGCGCATCCTGGGTTTGCGCAACGACCTGTTGGCCGAGCATCTCGGAGTCGACAACGACACGTTCGAAAGGGCTGTCGAGACGGAAGAGGGCTCCGTCATCTCCGCGATAGAGCATCTGCGCTCGGACGGTCGATCTCTGGTTCCGTTCCAGCCGCCGGAGTTGAACTTCGCCGAGGAGATTGGACTGCGCGAGAACGAACTGCTCGATCCTGAACGACCCTCGCATCGTTGGAAGCACTTGAGGCGCGCCGTCAGGGCCGTGCGTGGAAGCGTTCTGAGAACCTGACCTCGGTTGCGCGGCGGCTATCGTCTTTGACGCAGCAGGCCAGGACCGTGAGCCGATCGCCTATTCGATGGTTCGCTCGTCCCGGTCAAGCGGCAGCACCAGGTCCCGGATCGAGCGGTAGCTGGAGACCGCGAGTGTATGGATAACGGCAATCTCCCGACGGATCGATCTCGTGCGCCGGCTTGCACGGAAGGTGCCGGGGTCAAGGCCGGATAGGCACGTGCCTCAGCTGCATCAGGATCTCGCCGCACGACATAAAGAGGTTCTCTCGTCTTCGGCGATCGGCAGGGTGAAGGGTGCTGAGGCGGACGAGCAATCCTGCCCGCCCACCTGCCGGCTTATTTCTTCTTTTCGCCGAGCGAAACAGGCTTGCTGGCGCCGGAGTTGGCAGTCGCCAAGGTCTTGGGCGCCTCCTTCTTCGGCTTCTTGGCTTCCTTGTTTCCGCGCTGATTATTGCCTTTTCCCATCACGACCTCGCAGGTGACAAACCGCTCCGGCGACATGCCGGACGGATCGATACTCAGGAAAATCAGGGTTGCCTGACCGGCGTCAGGGCGATGACTTCGATGAGTTGTGCTCGGTGTCCGAAAAGGATCACCGCACCCCCATGAGATACGATCGAACCGGATGCCTCACAAGCCTGGAAGACTCGGATCTATATTCGCGATCCTGCGTCGAGCCCCGCGCAGGTGCAAATCCGGGATACAAATCAGCGCCGAGCCCTTCCTATTGTTCAGGATGCGACGTCGGTCGGAGATTGCGAGCGCAAACGTACGGAGCCCTTCTGGCCCGCGATCTACTCCTGCAGAGAGCCGCGACCACGATGAGTTGGCTGGTCGGGTGGAGCATGGTCTTGGTCGGGCGCATTGGATCGGCCAAGGCGGTTATGCTTTCGAGGGTCTGCGCAACGTTGTCATGTTCACACCACCTCGGCAGAGGGCCGCAGAGCCTTCACCCGGTCATGCAAGCTCGGCGAGCCCCTGCCGGAGAGCATCAGCAACCTCCTCGCTCATCTCCGCCTCGAGCGCCGCGTGTTCCGAGCGCCAGACCTCCACGGCCTTCCGCATGAGGGCGACGCCGTCCGGTGTGATCCGTAGCCGACGGGAGCGGCGGTCATCGGGGTCCGCCTCGACCGTCAGCAGGCCGCGCCGGGCGAGCGGCTTGACGGCGGCGGTGAGGGTGGAGGGCTCCATGCCCAGAAACAGCGCAAGCCTGCCGAGAGGGGGTGGCTCGGGCTGATTGAGCGCCACCATCAGCGAAAACTGCCCGTTGGTCAGGCCGAAGGGCCGAAGTGCGGCATCGAAACGGCGTGCAAGTCGCCGTGCGGCGCGCTGCGTCGCCAGGCACAGGCAGGTGTCTCGGATGTGGAGGACGGTCTCGCGGGGCAGAAGATCGAGGATTGCGTCAGGCATGTTACTTCGATATCAAAATAGTGCGACGGACGCAACCGTCGATTCTGTCACAGGGAGGATCCAATGGCAGAGTCCAATGAGATGCAGGGCGTCATTCCCTACCTGGCCATGAACGGCCGGGCGGGCGACGCGTGCGACTTCTATGCCCGCGCGTTCGGGGCCGAGGACAAGGGGCGGATGCCCATGCCGGAAGGGCAGGTCGGGCTGATGCACGCGCAGGTCCTGATCAACGGCGGCATGCTGATGCTGACCGACCACACGGGCGACGGCACGCCGCCAGCGGCCAATTTCGGCCATCTGCAATTGGTGGTCGCGGAGGGGCGCACGTGGTGGGATCGTGCCGTCGCCGCAGGCTGCTCGGAACTCGTGCCCTACGAGCGGCAGCCCTGGGGCGACGACTGGGGACTGCTGGAGGACCCGTTCGGTATCAAATGGGCGGTCCTGGAGACGGGCCCTCAACCCGCTCGGCAAGCGGGTCCGGTCGGCACGGAGGCGGTGTCATGACCATCGAGATCAGCGGCTTCGCCTGGGTGCCGCCTTTTGCGCAAGGGTACGTCAAGGATATCCGACCTCGGTGGGCGTTTGCCGAGGCAGGGCTCGACTACAAGGTTCATCTCGTGTCGGACGGGGATGCGGACAAGCCCGAGTATCGCCGCTGGCAGCCCTTCGGCCAGGTTCCGGCCTATCGCGACGACGAGGTCGAGCTGTTCGAGTCCGGGGCAATCCTGCTGCGCATCGCAGACCGATCCGACGTGCTGCGGCCGCGGAACGCGCAGGAGGCGGCGCAGACACAGGCCTGGGTCATCGCCGCGCTGAACTCGGTGGAGCCGCGCGTCGACAACCTGATCCTGCCGGGTGTCTTCTATGCCGGAGAGGAATGGGTGGCCGGTTTGCGGCCCCACGCCGAGCGGCTGGTGGGGCTGCGCCTGAAATCCCTCGCGGGTTGGCTCGACGGCCGCAACTGGCTGACCGGGAGGTTCGGCGTCGCCGACATCGTCATGGCCACTGTCCTGCGCGGCCTGCAGGAAGAGCCGATCCTCGCAGACTATCCGGCCGTATCGGCCTACCTGGAGCGCTGCCTGGCGCGGCCAGCATTCGAACAAGCGCTGCAAGCGCAGCTGCAAAGCTTCGCCGAGAACGCCCCGGCGTGACCAAGCCGGCGCCGGTTGCCAGCCGGCGTCCACGAGGTCGGTCCGGGCAGTGTCGAGCCTGGATGGTGAAGCCCATGACGGTTCCCGGAGATACCATTGCAAGTGCCGAAAGTAGTGCAGGACAGCCGGAACCGGAACATGCCGATGTGGAGCGCCCAGTGACCGACATCCCCGCCCTCGAAGGCAGCATGAGCCTTCCGCGAATCCAGCACTTTCCGGAACAGCCGGTGCTCGTTCGCCATGCCGACCTGTCGATGGCCGAGATCGCCAGCATCGACAGCAAGGGGTCGGCGATCCTGCAGGACGTCTTGTCCTATCTCGATGCCAACGGCATCGAGGAACGAGGTGCCGCCTTCTTCAGGTACGACGTGGTCGACATGGATGGGGTCATGTCGATGTCGTTCGGTGCCCAGGTGGCCGAGGGGACTCTCGGAAGCGACGACATTCGGGCGGAGATCCTGCCGGCCGGACGCTACGTGACGCTGAACCACCACGGGCATCCGGATGAGCTCTACGACGTGACTGTGATGCTAATGGCATGGGCCGAGGTGCGTGGCTTGCGATGGGATGTCGAGGAAACGCCGGCCGGTGACCGTTTCGCCGCGCGCTTGGAGTTCTACCACAACGGCCCCGAGGATCCCCCGGAACAGTGGACCTCGGAAATCCGCATCCGTCTGCGCGACTAGCGGGGCGAGTCTCAGCGGCGGCTACGACGACCGAGGTCGCTGATCTGATGTTCAGCCTCGAATGAGACTGCATCGAAATCGAGGTGCCTGATGAAAACGTCTGACCGGAAGCGGCCGAACGAGGAAATCATCGCCCTGCCGCCTGACGGCGGGCGGCGCTACGAGATGGGAAAGCTCACTGCGCTGTTCAAGGCGGACGAAGCGGACACCGCCGCGCGGTACAGCGTCTCCGAATGGATCCTCGCGCCCGGACAAACGGGTGTCGGGGCGCACCTCCACGAGGACAATGACGAGATATTCTTCGTGCTCGACGGCCTGCCCGAACTGCTGATGGAGCGGGAATGGACGGAGTTCCCGGCCGGTGCTTTCATTCGCATCCCCGCAGGCGTGACCCACGATTTTCGCAACAGGTCCGACCGGCCCGCCCGGCTCCTCAACATCTTCATACCCGGTGGCTTCGAGCGGGATATGCCCAAGATCGTGGAATGGTTCGACAAGAACGGGACATGAGCGCTGGACGGTCGCCTTGTTCACTGACGGTGCTACTCTAGCAGCAGCCGGTTCACCGGGCCTCGACGGAATACGCAAGCATCCCACGTCTTCCGCTCCGAAACCCGTTGCGCTCTGGAATTTGGCCGCTGAACCGGGGTCACGCTCAGCGTGACCTCCGCCGCCTCGTCGGCTTCCTTGAACGCGACCCAAGCGTCGACATGCTTCGGCTCGTTCTGGCCCCACGGAAGGGAGCGATCATCCCGCCAGTCCCTGCGCGTAGGCCTCGAGCTGTGTCGCCACCGTGCCCCACCCGTCGATGAACCCCATTTCCTCATGCGTCTTGCAGGAGTCGGGATTGCGATGGCGCGCGATCGCCGTGTAGGTCGTGCCGCCATCCGGCGTATCGGACAGAAGCAGGATGGCGGTCATGAAGGGCTCGGGGGCGGGCTTCCAGCCTTCGCTATAGCCATCGGTGAATACCAGCTTCTCACCCGGCACGATTTCCAGGTAGACGCCGTGATTGTCCATCTGGTTGCCCTCCACCTCGAAGGTGGTGTTGAACCGTCCGCCGACTCGAAGGTCGATATCCACCGCCGTCACCTTGTGCGGCGCAGGAATGAAGAAGTGCGGAATGTGCTCCGGCTGCGTCCAGCATTCCCAGATCAACTGCCGTGGCGCGGCGAGGGTTCTGGTGAAGCTCAGATCGGTTTCGGGATCGAGATCGGGTTTCATGACTTCCGTTCCTCCATCAGTTTCATCGCGTAGTCCTCGAGCCGGTCGAGCCGACCCTCCCACAGCGCCCGCTGTTCATCGAGCCATGCCCCGACCGGAGCGAGCGCTTCGGGGACGATGGCGCAGGTCCGCACGCGCCCGTCCTTGGCGGTGGCGATCAGCCCCGCCTCTTGAAGCACCCCAAGATGCCGCATGACCGTCGGAAGCCGCAGGCCCGTGGGCTCGGCCAGTTCGGTCACGGGCGCCGATCCCCGGGACAGGCGCGTCAGGATGGATCGCCTGGTCGGGTCCGCCAGGGCGTGGAAGAGCAGCGAGAGGTCAGGATCATGCTTAGCCATACCGCTAACTATTGATCAGGAGCGAACCATTGGCAAGAAAAAAGTTCGCGAGTCGGCTAAGTGTTAAGCTGCCCTTCGGGACGAGGACAGTGGCTCACATCGCCCGGAAGAACAGCGTTCTGTGTTTCTGACTGGCGGCGGCCCTAAGTGGTGGCGATGATTTCGAGCGGAGCGGATGGCGGGCTCGTTCCGTGTCTCGGGACGATTCTGCCCATTTCTTGACGGAAAGACCTTGCACGTTCTCCACCGTCTCTCGCGAAACGGACTGGCGCGATCCGATCGACGCCGGAGCGCCTGCAGCGGGAATCGATCAGAAACGCGAGAAGAAGGTTGGCGTGAGCATCATGACAGCTTGGCTGATCAGGAAGGCGAACGGGTCACGATCGGCGCCGGGCCCACCGGCACCGTGACATCGAGACCGTGGGTCATGGAGTGCCTTCGCCAGTTCGGAAGCCCGCTTCGCCCCTCCCTGCTGGCACCCGTTCACAGCGCAGCGAAAGGGCCGCTTTCAAAGCGACAGGACAGAGGCAGCTTCTCTGCGCCAAAGGGCAGAACTACCTGGGACTTCACGAAGGGGATTTGGTGGACCCTAGCGGGATCGAACCGCTGACCTCCTGCATGCCATGCAGGCGCTCTCCCAGCTGAGCTAAGGGCCCGTCTGCGCCGCGTCGCCGTGGCGTAGGGCGCTCTCTAAGGATGAACCGGGGGCGGTTCAAGCAGAAATTTCACCCCCGGATACAGGTTTTTCAGTCGTCGTTGTTGTCGTCGGCCACGTCGGCGATCTCGTCCAGGGAGACGTTGTCGTCATCCTCGTCATCCTCGAGCACATCATCGCCCAGATCGACATCCGATTCCGAGTCGTCGTCCAGCACGACGTCTTCTTCGTCCTCGTTCTGGTCCTTGCGGCTGTTCTTGTCGGCCTTGTCGGCCAGCATCGTCCGGCTCGACTTGCCGGTATCAAGCTGCACGGTCTCGCCCGTGTAGGGCGACACGATGGGCGTGCGGTTGAGGTCGTAGAAGCGCTTGCCCGTGGTCGGGCAGATACGCTTCGTTCCCCATTCTTCTTTGGGCATGGCAGCCTCGCAATAAACGTGTCTCGGGATCGGCGTCCCCTGCCACAGCGCCGGTGGGCTGTCAAAGCCTTTCCCCGGCGCGCGCATGGCGGTAGAGCCATGAACATGGGCGTTCAGCAGTCGCATGTGAAGGTGCTACCCGGTGATCCGCCGGTCGAGATCGTGCTGCGACGTTCGGCGCGGGCGCGGCGAATGACGCTGAGGGTGTCGGCGCTGGACGGTCGCATCTCGCTCACCCGGCCAATGCGGGTCAGCGAGGCGGAGGCCATGCGCTTCGCTTCCGAGAAAGCGCCCTGGATCCGGGCGCAGGTGGCGAGGCTCGAGCCGGTGCGCCGGGTTGCTCTGAGCGTGGCGATTCCAGTCGAAGGCGTGCCGCTGGCCGTGTGCTCAGGAATCCCGGGTGTGGATGCCGCCGGGATCAGGGTTTCGACGACGCGCCCGCCGGGGCCACAGGTCGCCGCGATCCTCAAGACGCTGGCGCGCGAGAGGTTGGCCGCTGCGGTCGTGCGCCATGCCGCGGCGCTGGACCTGTCGCCGGGGCGCCTGACCCTGCGCGACACCCGTTCGCGCTGGGGCTCGTGCACGGGGCGGGGCGACTTGATGTTCTCGTGGCGGCTGGTGATGGCGCCGGCCGATGTGCTGGACTACGTGGCCGCGCACGAGGTCGCCCACTTGCGCCACATGGACCATTCCCGGGCCTTCTGGGCGACGGTCGAGCGAACCCGACCCGACTGGCGCGACCAGCGCGATTGGCTGCGCACGCACGGGCCCGCATTGCACGCCTGGAGTTTCGCGGCAGATTGACGGCGCGAGCGGGGCGGCGCATGACCATCACATGCTGATCCAGCCCCGCGCCGAGCCGCCGCAATCCCTGCCTGCCCACGACCGGGTGTACCGCACTCTGCGCACCCGCATCATGCACGGCGAACTGGCGCCCGGACAGGCGCTGACCCTGCGCGGGATCGGGGCCGAGTATGGCGTGTCGATGACGCCGGCGCGCGAGGCTGTCCGGCGGTTGGCGGCCGAAGGGGCGCTGTCCCTCTCGCCCTCGGGCCGCGTGACGACGCCGGAACTGTCGGCCGATCGCATCGAAGAACTGGCCGCACTGCGCGCCTTGCTGGAGGTCGAGCTTGCCTCGCGCGCGCTGCCCCGCGCCCACTTGGCGTTGATCGAGCGGATGGAGACGCAGAACACCGCCATCGCCGGCGCGATCGCCAAACACGACGCGGTGGCCTATATCCGGCTGAACCTCGAGTTCCACCGCATGCTCTACCTGCGCGCGCAGGCGCCGGCGATCCTCGCCATGGCCGAGACCGTGTGGCTGCAGCTCGGCCCGACGATGCGCAAGCTCTACGGGCGGCTGCGGCGGACTTCGGTGCCGGCGGGGCATCGGCTGATCGTGGCTGCACTGAAGGCGGGGGACGAGCCGGGGCTGCGGCTTGCGGTGCGGCAGGACGTGACGCAGGGGCTGCGGATGATCCTGGCCGGCGAGGGCTGAGGGGGCGATCCGGGACCGCCCCCGCGCCGGGTCAGGCGTGGATGGCGCCGTCGCCGCAGGCAAGTGCGGCTTCGCGCACGGCCTCCGAATAGGTCGGATGGGCGTGGCAGGTCAGGGCGATGTCCTGTGCCGCCGCGCCGAACTCCATCGCGACGCAGATCTCGTGAATGAGGTCGCCGGCCATCGGGCCGATGATGTGCGCACCGAGGATGCGGTCGGTTTCCTTGTGCGCAAGGATCTTCACGAAGCCGTCGGCCGCGAAGTTCGCCTTGGCGCGGCCGTTCCCCATGAAGCTGAACTTGCCGGCCTTGTAGGGGACGCCCTCGTCCTTCAGCTCGGCCTCGGTCTTGCCGACGCTGGCGACTTCGGGGTGGGTGTAGATGACTGACGGGATCACGCCGTAGTTGACGTGGCCATGCTTGCCGGCGAGGACCTCGGCGACGGCCATGCCCTCGTCCTCGGCCTTGTGGGCCAGCATCGGGCCGGTGATCGCGTCGCCGATGGCATGGATGCCCTTCACGCTGGTCGCCCAATGCTCGTCCGTCTTGACCTGCCCGCGATCCGTCAGCTCGACACCCAGATCGGCCAGCCCCAGCCCGTCGGTGTAGGACTTCCGCCCGGTCGCCACGAGCACCACATCGGCGTCGAGCGTCTGTTCGCTGTCATCCTTCTTGAGCGTGTAGCTGACCTTGGCCTTCTTGTTCTTGACTTCGACGCCCTTCACGGCGGCGCCGAGAACGAAGGTCATGCCCTGCTTGGCGAGAAGCTTCTGGAACTGCTTCTGCACCTCGCCGTCCATGGTCGGCGTGATCGTGTCGAGGTATTCGACCACCGTCACCTCGGCGCCGAGGCGGGCATAGACCGACCCCATCTCGAGCCCGATGACGCCGGCGCCGATCACGACCATCTTCTTGGGGATCTTGCCCAGCGACAGCGCCCCGGTCGACGAGACCACGATCTCCTCGTCGATCTCGACCCCCGGCAGGGACGAGGGCACCGAGCCCGACGCGATCACGATGTTCTTCGCCTCATGGACCTCGTCGCCGACCTTGACCTTGCCGGCCTCGGGGATCGAGCCCCAGCCCTTCAGCCAGTCCACCTTGTTCTTCTTGAACAGGAATTCGATCCCCTTGGTGTTCTGGGCGATCGTGTCGTCCTTGTAGGCCTGCATCTGTTGCCAGTCGACGCTGGGGGATTTGCCCTTCAGGCCCATCTTCTCGAAGTTGTGCTCGGCCTCGTGCAGCATCTCGGTCGCGTGAAGCAGCGCCTTCGAGGGGATGCACCCGATGTTGAGGCAGGTCCCGCCCAGCGTCTCGCGGCCTTCGACACAGGCGGTCTTGAGCCCGAGTTGCGCGCAGCGGATGGCGCAGACATAGCCGCCGGGGCCGGAACCGATAACGATGACGTCGTAGCTGGACATGATAGTCTCCTTCGTGAGCCGCGTCAGAAAAGCGCGGCCAGTAGCATGAGGACGGTGGAAAGCCAGCCGATCCCGAACAGGATCGAGCGACCCGGGACCCAGCCGTTGGCATAGGCGGGGACATAGACGATGCGGGCGATCAGGTAGACCCACGCGCAGGCGGCGGTGAACCAGCTGGACTCGTCCGCCACGGCTATGATCAGGGCGGCTATCGCGAACAGCAGCAGCCCTTCGTTATGGTTCTGGTAGGCGCGGGCGAGGCGGCCGGTGCGGGTCGAGACCTGCTCCATCAGCGGCTTCGTCAGCCGCTCGGGGTCGCGGGGGGACAGGGTCTTGCCCACCCCGAGCTCCAGGTTCGCGGGCACGGCATAGAGCGCGAGCTGCACCACCTGAACGAGACCCGCGAGGGTGAGGACGACCAGTTCCTGTGTCATCGGGCGGCCTCGCAGGCCGGGCGGCCGATCATCGGCGCTGAACGGGCGGCGGCCATGGTCATGGGGCGGTCGCGGTGGCGAGGAAGTGCGTCTCGTGGTCCCGCACATGGGGGGCGAGGGCCGCGGTGCGCGTCAGCCAGCCCCGCGCCCTGTCCTCGTCCGACACGCCGTAAAGCGCCCAGACCCGGTCGGGGGTCTCGGCCTCTTCCCAGAGCTGAAGCTGTGTGAGCCCCGCCTGATCGCGATCTTCGCGGGCGGCGTCATAGGCCTCGCGGAACGCGGCGCGGTCGTTCGTGTCGAAACGAATAAGCAACTGCATGGTGATCCTCCCTCTTGAAGGGCTCAGCTATTGCAGATCAGCGGCGCGGCGAGAAGCGTCTCCGCGTAGGCGGCGCCTTGTTGTCGCGTGCGCTCCTCGATCTGGCTGCGGGGTCGGTCCACCCAGCGGCAGTCGCGCTCGGTCGCGACCTGGGCGCGGGCGAGGTCGATGCGCTCGTCCAGGCTGCGCGGAACGCGGGGATCGAAGAGGAACAGGTGCCAGCGCGCTCCGTTTCCCGCCGTCTCGGTCGAGGCGCTGTGGCGCACCGTGACGTCAGGGGGTAGCGTCGGCCCCGCACAGGCGGCGAGCGACGCCACCGCCGCCGCGCCCAGCGTGAGGCACAGCCGCCCGCCCCGGATCGAGGCGGGCAGGGGAGAAGCCGGGAGGCTCACAGGTCCATCAGCAGGCGGCGGGGATCCTCGAGCGCCTCTTTCACGCGGACGAGGAACGTCACCGCGCCCTTGCCGTCCACAATCCGGTGGTCGTAGCTGAGCGCCAGGTACATCATCGGGCGGGCGACGATCTGCCCGTCCACGACCATCGGACGCTCCTGGATCTTGTGCATCCCAAGGATGCCCGACTGCGGCGGGTTCAGGATCGGCGAGGACATCAGCGAGCCATAGACGCCGCCGTTCGAGATGGTGAACGTGCCCCCCTGCATATCGGCCATCGAGAGCTTGCCGTCGCGCGCCTTCTTGCCTTTCTCGGCGATGCCCTTTTCGATCTCGGCGAAGGACATGCTGTCGACGTCGCGGATGACCGGAACCACGAGCCCCTGCGGCGTGCCGGCGGCGATGCCCATATGGACGAAGTTCTTGTAGACGACGTCGGTGCCGTCGATCTCGGCATTGACCTCGGGCACTTCCTTCAAGGCGTGGCAGCACGCCTTGGTGAAGAAGGACATGAAGCCCAGGCGCACGCCGTGCTTCTTCTCGAACAGGTCCTTGTATTCGCTGCGCAGGGCCATGACCTCGGTCATGTCCACCTCGTTGTAGGTGGTCAGCATGGCCGCGGTGTTCTGGGCGTCCTTCAGGCGCTTGGCGATGGTCTGGCGCAGACGGGTCATCTTGACCCGCTCTTCGCGGTCCGCATCCGCGGCCGGCGAGGGCGCGCGCTTGGGGGCTTCGGCCTTGGGCGCTTCGGCCTTCGGGCCGCCTTCCAGCGCCTTCAGCACGTCTTCCTTCATGATGCGGCCGTCCTTGCCGGACCCCTGCACCTGATCGGTCGAGAGGTTCTTTTCGGCCATCAGCTTCTTGGCCGAGGGCGCATCCTCGCCCGCCTTCTGCGCATCGTCCTGCGGCTTGGGCTCTTCTGCCTTGGGCTCCGTCTTGGCGCTGGGCTGGCTGGCGCCGCCACCTTGGGTCATCACCGCAAGCTGGCCGCCGGCCTCGACGGTGTCGCCCTCCTGCTTGAGGATCTTCGTCAGGGTCCCGGCCGCAGGCGCGGGCACCTCGACCGAGACCTTGTCGGTTTCCAACTCGCAGAGCATCTCGTCGGCTTCGACGGTGTCGCCCTCTTTCTTGAACCAGGTGGCGATCGTCGCCTCGCTGACGCTCTCGCCCAGCGAGGGCACCATGACCTTGACCTCTTCGCCGGAACCGCCGTCATCGGGCTTTTCCTCGGACGACTTCTCGGCGTCCGAACCCGAATAGCCGGCCTTCTTGTCCTCGTCGGAGCGGGGCTTGGTCTCTTCCGGGCCGGCATTCCCGGCTTCGGCGATATGGGCCAGAAGGGCGTCGACGCCGACCGTCTCGCCCTCTTGCGCGACGATCTCGTCCAGGGTGCCGGAAACGGGGGCAGGAACCTCGACCGTGACCTTGTCGGTCTCGAGCTCGCAGAGCATCTCGTCGGCCTCGACGCTGTCGCCCGGCTTCTTGAACCAGGTCGCGATGGTCGCCTCGCTCACGGATTCGCCCAGGGTGGGCACACGAACTTCGGTCATGGTCTTATCCTTCGATTCCAAGCGCCGCGTTCACGAGCGCCTCTTGTTGGGCTTTGTGCGTGGAGGCGAGGCCGGTCGCTGGCGACGCCATGGCGGGACGCCCGGTGTATTCGGGGCGCTTGTAATCGGCCTTGGACCGCGTGAGCACCCATTCGATGTTCGGCTCGACGAAGCTCCAGGGGCCCTGGTTCTTGGGCTCTTCCTGGCACCAGACCATCTTGGCCTGCTTGAAGCGTCCGAGCTCCTTCACGAGGCTGTGGGCCGGGAAGGGATAGAACTGCTCGAGCCGCAGCAGGTAGACGTTGTCCAGGCCCTCGGCGTCACGCTTCTCCAGAAGGTCGTAGTAAACCTTGCCCGAGCACATCACCACGCGCTCGATCTTTTCGTCCGCGGCGAGTTGCAGGTCCGAGTTGCCGTATTCGGCGTCGTCCCACAGCACGCGGTGGAAGGACGATCCGGTCACGAAATCCTCGGTCTTCGACACCGCCATCTTGTGACGCAGAAGCGATTTCGGCGTCATCAGGATCAGCGGCTTGCGGAACGAGCGGTGCAGCTGCCGGCGCAGAATGTGGAAGTAATTCGCCGGCGTGGTGCAATTCGCGACGATCCAGTTGTCCTGCCCGCATTGCTGCAGGAACCGTTCGAGCCGCGCCGACGAGTGCTCGGGGCCCTGGCCCTCGTAGCCGTGGGGCAGCAGGCAGACGAGGCCCGACATTCGCAGCCACTTCGATTCGCCCGACGAGATGAACTGGTCGAACATGATCTGCGCGCCGTTGGCGAAGTCGCCGAACTGCGCTTCCCACAGGGTCAGGGCGTTCGGTTCGGCCAGCGAGTAGCCGTATTCGAAGCCCAGCACCGCGTATTCCGACAGCATCGAATCGATGACCTCGTACTGCTGTTGCCCCTCGCGGATGTTGTTGAGGGGGAAGTAGCGATTTTCGGTCTCTTGATCGACGATGGCCGAGTGCCGTTGCGAGAACGTGCCGCGGCCCGAATCCTGGCCCGACAGGCGCACGGGGTAACCTTCGAGAAGCAGAGACCCGAAGGCCAGCGCCTCGGCGGTGGCCCAGTCGAAGCCCTCGCCGGTTTCGAACATCTTGCGCTTGGCGTCGAACAGGCGGCCGATCGTCTTGTGCACGTTGAAGCTGTCAGGCGTGGTGGTCAGCGCACGACCGATCTGGTCGAGCGTGTCCTTCTTGATCGCGGTCTTGCCGCGCTGGTACTTCTTGCCCTCGCGGTCGAGATGCGACCAGCGGCCGTCGAGCCAGTCCGCCTTGTTGGGGCGGAAGTCCTTTCCGGCCTCGAATTCGTCCGACAGCAGCGACTGGAAGTCGGACTTCATGTCCTCGATCTCGCCCTCGGGGACGAGCCCGTCCTTCACGAGACGCTCGGAATAGAGCGACAGCGTCGTCTTCTGCTGCTTGATCCGCTTGTACATCGCCGGGTTCGTGAACATGGGCTCGTCGCCCTCGTTATGGCCGAACCTGCGGTAGCAGATCATGTCGATGACCACGTCCTTGTGGAACTTCTGGCGGAACTCGATCGCGACCTTGGCGGCGTGGACCACGGCCTCGGGATCGTCACCGTTGACGTGGAAGATCGGCGCCTCGACCATCAGCGCAATGTCGGTCGGGTAGGGCGAGGTGCGCGACAGCGCAGGCGAGGTCGTGAAGCCGATCTGGTTGTTCACGACGATATGGACGGTGCCGCCCGTGCGATGGCCGCGGATGCCCGACAGCTGAAAGCACTCGGCCACGACGCCCTGGCCGGCGAAAGCGGCGTCGCCGTGGAGGAGCACCGGAAGGACCGTCGTCCGCTCGGGATCCTTGAACTGATCCTGCTTGGCGCGGGCCTTGCCGATGACGACCGGGTTCACCGCCTCGAGATGCGAGGGGTTCGCGGTCAGCGACAGGTGCACGTTGTTGTCGTCGAACGTCCGGTCCGACGAGGCGCCGAGGTGGTACTTCACGTCACCCGAGCCTTCGACATCGTCGGGCTTGAAGCTGCCGCCCTGGAACTCGTTGAAGATCGCGCGGTAGGGCTTGCCCATGACGTTGGCGAGCACCGACAGGCGCCCGCGGTGCGGCATCCCGATGACGATCTCCTTCACGCCGAGCGCGCCGCCGCGCTTGATGATCTGCTCCATCGCGGGGATCAGCGCCTCGCCGCCGTCGAGGCCGAAGCGCTTGGTGCCCATGTACTTGACGTGGAGGAACTTCTCGAAGCCCTCGGCCTCGACCAGCTTGTTGAGGATCGCCCGGCGGCCGGTCTCGGTGAACTTGACCTCCTTGCCGTAGCCCTCGATCCGCTCCTTCAGCCAGGCCGACTGCTCGGGGTCGGAGATGTGCATGTACTGCAGGGTGAAGGTGCCGCAATAGGTGCGCTTCACCAGGTCGAGGATCTCGCGCAGGGGCGCGATTTCCAGGCCCAGCACGTTGTCGAGGTAGATCTTGCGGTCGAGATCCGACTCGCTGAAGCCGTAGGTCTTGTAGTTCAGCTCGGGGTGGTCGCCCACATCCCGCAGGCCGAGCGGGTCTAGATCGGCAGCCAGGTGGCCGCGGATACGGTAGGCGCGGATCAGCATCAGCGCACGCACGGAATCGAGCACCGCGCTGCGGACCTGGCTCTGGTCGATCTTCTGGCCGCTGGCGTCGGCCTTCTTCGCGATCTTCTCGGCGATGGCCTTGCCGTCCGCCTCGGGCGCCGATGGCCAGTCGCCGTCCAGCGCATGGGTCAGGTCGTCATTCGGCTGCGGCGGCCAGTCGCGGCGCGCCCAGGAGGGGCCGTTCGCCTCGGCCTTGGCGTCGCTTTCGTCGCCGAGCTGGGCGAAGAAGTCCTGCCATCCCTCGTCCACCGATGCGGGGTCGTCGGAATAGCGGGCGTAGAGCTGTTCGAGATACGCGGCGTTCTGGCCCTGCATGAAAGACGAGGCGCGGAAGACGTCGTTGCGGGATTGTTCGGTCATGGTGTCACCTCAGGGGAGTGGGCCGTATGTGTTGCCGCCGGGTCGGTCGGGCAACAGCCGTACTGGTAAAACGTGAAAAGAGGATGCATGGCGCTCAACCTGGTCTGGCGGGTTCGGGCCCGAAGGCGTTGTCGCGCGGTTCGCTGGGGCGGGTCAGCCACCAGATCACCAGAAGCGGCGAAAGGAACATCACGAAGAGGGCGATGCCCAGGACGAGCACGTAGCCGCCGGCCAGCACGGCGCCGAAATCCCCCGCGGCGAGCGGTGCGAATCCGCTGACAAGCCCCGTGAAGATGCCCACGCCGAAGATCACGATCACCGGGTACAGAAGATAGAGGCCCGATCGGCCGGTGTCGTGCATCCGGCGCCAGCCGGCCGAGATCGCCGGCACCACCGTCGCCAGGCCGAAGGCCGTCGCGACCGGGCCGTTATTCTCGACCTCGATCGAGCCGGGCGCGGTTTCGATGTGGGGGGTGTCGAACAAGGCGGTGTCAACCAAGCCGCAGATGATGCTGCCGAGAAAGATAAAGAGGATGAAGTACCAGTATTCCTGGCGTCGCGCGCGGCCCGAGAAGGTCACGTATTTACGCAGGCAGCGCGAGACGGCTCGGGCGAGGGTCATGGCCGCCCCTCCCAATGCGCTGCACACCCGCAACACAGGGACATTTCGGCGTCTGAGATGTTTGCCGCTCGTCGCATTCTGCGCGCCCGAAAGGGTGGGGCCGGGGCTGGATGCCCCGGCAGAAGGTTTGTCAGCCGATGGCCTTCAGGACCGCTTCGCCGAGCGAGGCAGGGCTGTCCGCAACGGTGATGCCGGCCTCTTGCATGGCCGCGATCTTGGAATCCGCGTCGCCCTTGCCGCCCGCGACGATGGCGCCCGCGTGGCCCATGCGGCGGCCCGGAGGTGCGGTGCGCCCAGCGATGAAGCCGGCGGTGGGCTTCCAGCGGCCCTTCTTGCGCTCGTCGGCGAGGAACTGGGCGGCTTCCTCTTCGGCGGAACCCCCGATCTCGCCGATCATGATGATCGCTTGGGTCTCGTCATCGGCGAGGAACCATTCCAGCACGTCGATATGTTCGGTCCCCTTGATCGGGTCGCCGCCGATGCCGACGCAGGTGGACTGGCCGAGGCCGACGTCGGTGGTCTGCTTGACCGCCTCGTAGGTCAGGGTGCCTGAGCGGGACACGACGCCGACCTTGCCGCGCTTGTGGATGTGGCCGGGCATGATGCCGATCTTGCAGGCGTCGGGCGTGATGACGCCGGGGCAGTTCGGGCCGATCAGGATCGTCTTCGACCCTTCGAGCGCGCGCTTGACCTTCATCATGTCGAGCACCGGAATGCCCTCGGTAATGCAGCATACCAGCGGGATCTCGGCGTCGATCGCCTCGAGGATCGAGTCGGCGGCGAACGGGGGCGGCACGTAGATCACGGACGCATTCGCGCCGGTGCGGGCGACGGCCTCGTGGCAGCTGTCGAACACCGGCAGGTCGAGGTGGGTTTGCCCGCCTTTGCCGGGAGTCACGCCGCCGACCATCTTGGTGCCGTAGGCGATGGCCTGTTCGGAGTGGAAGGTGCCTTGCGAGCCGGTGAAGCCCTGGCAGATCACCTTGGTGTTTTCGTCGACGAGAATGGCCATTCGTGGTCCTTTTTCAGTCTGTCGGGGCGGTCAGAAGAGCCGTTCCTGCTCGTCCGCCGCCATATCCAGAAGGCGGACGAGGACGAGCCCCGCGCCCATGATGACGAGTGTCCGGCCCATCGAGCCGGTCATGTTTCCGGGAAGGATCCGGGCAATCAGGTCCCGCGTCTTGCGCGCTATCCGGCTCGTGCCGCGGTCCAGGTGCGGCCGCGTGGGCCGATCGGGAAGGCGGAGCGCCTCGGGTTCCCAGTTGCGCAGGACAAGACCTGCGCCGACGAGGGCTGCGCCGAGGAGGAGCGGGGAGGTGCGTGCCGGAGCTTTCATGCGTCGGATCCTTGGAAAGAGGTGTGCCTCGGGGCCAACGCGCCCGAGGCCATTCGGGTCACCCCTTCACCGCTTTCACGATCTTTTCAGCTGCATCGTTCAGGTCGGAGGCCGCGATCACGTCGAGGCCGGACTGGTTGATGATCTCTCTGCCCTTCTCGACATTCGTGCCCTCGAGCCGGACCACCAGCGGAACCTGCAGGCCGACTTCCTTGACCGCGGCGATGACGCCCTCGGCGATGACGTCGCAGCGCATGATGCCGCCGAAGATGTTGACCAGGATGCCCTTCACGTTCTTGTCGGACGTGATGATCTTGAACGCCTCGGTCACCTTCTCCTTCGTGGCGCCGCCGCCGACGTCGAGGAAGTTCGCGGGCTCGGCGCCCTTCAGCTTGATGATGTCCATCGTCGCCATGGCAAGGCCGGCACCGTTGACCATGCAGCCAATCTCGCCTTCCAGCGCGATGTAGTTGAGGTCGTACTTGGATGCCTGAAGCTCCTTCGAGTCCTCTTCCGTCTCGTCACGCAGGGACGCGATGTCCTGGTGGCGATAGAGGGCGTTGCCGTCGAAGCCGACCTTGGCGTCGAGCACCTTGAGGTCGCCGGCTTCGGTAACGATCAGCGGGTTGATCTCGAGCTGCTCCATGTCCTTCTCGACGAAGGCCTTGTAGAGGATGCCCATCAGCTTGACGCACTGCTTCATCGCCTGGCCTTCGAGGCCCAGCGTGAAGGCGACGCGGCGGCCGTGGAAGGGCTGGTAGCCCGTGGCGGGGTCCACGTCGAAGCTGAGGATCTTCTCGGGGGTGCTGGCGGCGACCTCCTCGATGTCCATGCCGCCTTCGGTGGAGCAGACGAACGAGATACGGCTGGTCTGACGGTCAACCAGCAGCGCAAGGTACAGTTCGCGCGAGATGTCCGAACCGTCCTCGAAATAGATGCGATTGACCTGCTTGCCCGCCGGGCCGGTCTGGTGCGTGACCAGCGTGCGGCCGAGCATCTTCTTGGCTTCCTCGGCGGCTTCCTCGACCGACTTGGCCAGGCGCACGCCGCCCTTTTCGCCGGCATCGGCTTCCTTGAACGATCCCTTGCCGCGACCGCCTGCATGGATCTGTGCCTTCACGACCCAAAGGGGGCCATCAAGCTCTCCGGCGGCAGTCTTGGCTTCCTCGGCCTTGGTGACGACGCGACCGTCCGAGACGGGGGCGCCATACTCGCGCAGCAGCGCCTTGGCCTGGTATTCGTGGATGTTCATGCAAACGCACTCCGGCTGGTTCCGTTTGTCGGGCCTTTTGCCACCCTCGGAAGGATGCGGCAAATGAAATAGGCCCGAAACCGCCCAGAGCCCGCTAACATGCGCGGTTTGTGATCACACGCTTTGCGCCAGTGATCACGACTTTGGCGACCAGGGGAACAATCGGCGAGCGAAACGCAAGACGCCCGGAGTTGCCCCCGGGCGCTGCAATCAAACTACGAAGCCGGGGTCAGGCGAGGCTGTCGTCGATACCCTTGCAGGCCTCGACGAGGCCCTTCACCGCGTCGACCGACTTGTCGAACATCGCCTGCTCGTCCTTGTTCAGCTGGATGTCCACGATCCGCTCGATCCCGTTCTCTCCGATGATCGTGGGGACGCCGACATACATGCCCTTCAGGCCGAACTGGCCGTCGCACCACGCGGCGCAGGGCAGAAGGCGCTTCTGGTCCTTTAGGTAGGACTCGGCCATCTCGATCGCCGAGGTGGCGGGCGCGTAGAATGCGGAGCCGGTCTTCAGCAGGCCGACGATCTCGGCACCGCCATCGCGGGTGCGCTGGACGATCGCGTCGAGCTTGTCCTGCGAGGTCCAGCCCATCTTCACCAGGTCGGGCAGGGGGATGCCCCCGACGGTGGAATAACGGATCAGCGGAACCATCGTATCGCCGTGGCCGCCCAGCACGAAGCCGGTCACGTCCTTCATCGATACGTCGAACTCGAGGCTCAGGAAATGGCGGAAGCGGGCGCTGTCGAGAACGCCGGCCATGCCGCAGACCTTCTGGTGGGGCAGGCCCGAAAATTCGCGCAGGGCCCACACCATCGCGTCGAGCGGGTTGGTGATGCAGATCACGAACGCGTCGGGGGCATTGTCGCGGATGCCCTCGCCGACCGACTTCATGACCTTGAGGTTGATGCCCAGAAGGTCGTCGCGGCTCATGCCGGGCTTGCGCGGCACGCCGGCGGTGACGATGCAGACATCCGCGCCCGCGATGTCTGCGTAGTCCTGGGTACCCTTGAGCTTGGCGTCGAACCCTTCCGAAGGCCCGGATTCAGCGATGTCGAGCGCCTTGCCTTCAGGGGTTCCCTCGGAAATGTCGAACAGCACGACGTCGCCAAGCTCTTTCAGGGCGGCGAGATGGGCGAGGGTGCCGCCGATCTGGCCCGCGCCGATCAGGGCAATCTTGGGTCTGGCCATGGAAGTCTCCGCTGGTTGAGCAATCGCGCGGAGGGTTACGGGCAAGAGGTGCGCAAGGCAAGGCCAACCTAAAATGACGACGGCCGCACGGAGGCGGCCGTCGGCCAGGCATAACGCACCCGGCACTGGTTACTTACTTGGGCAGCCTCAGTTCGCCGAGGTCGCCTCGTCGGTGACGTTCTCGATGGCGTCGCCGGTCTGTTCGACGGCTTGGCCAGCCTCGGACGCTGCCTCGCCAGCCGCGTTGCCGACGGCTTCACCAGCATTCTCGACGGCCTGGCCGGTCTCGCTGGCCGCGCCCTCGACAGCTTGCTCGGCCTCTTCAGCGGCGCCTTCGACGGCCTGTTCGGTTTCGGCGGCGGCCTCTTCGCCAGTGCTTTCGATCGTGGTCACCTCGGGTTCGACGGTTTCCATTTCGCTGCTGGACTCGGTTGTGGTCTCAACCTCGACATTGGCGTCGCTCTCGGTCGTGGCCTCGATGGTCTCGACCTCCGCATTCGCCTCGGTCTCCGCCGTGCCGGCATTCTGGGCGGTTCCCTCGACCAGCGCCGGATCGAACTCTGGCGCGTTCTCGATCTGCTCCTGCGAGGCGGAGATCATGATCATGTACTCGCCTTCGTTCTGCGGATCGGGCTCAACCGACAGCGCGTCGAAGTTCACCGCGACGTTCTGCTCGCCGATGCCGAGGAAGCCGCCCACGCCGAGAACGACGTATTCGAGCTGGCCATCCTGCGTCATGATGATGTCGCTGATCTGGCCAACGCTTTGCGGCTGGGCCGTGGCAACGCTCTCGCCGGTGGCTGTCGCATTCGGGTCAGCGGCGGGATCGGCGACTATCTCGCCGTCCACCGGGGCCTCACCTTCGGCCGGCGCGGTCGTCACTTCCTGGGCCGACGCCTCAGCTTCGTTGCCGAGCGTCGAATAAACGGTTTGGCCGATGTAATCGGTGCCAAGCAGCATCGTGGGATCGTTCGGCACGTCGGCGAAGATCTGGCTGGGTTCGGTGGCTTGCTGGGCGTGGGCGGCGCCGGACGCCATGAGAATGGTCAGGGCGCTCGTGGACAAAATGCGTTTCATGATTGTTCCTTTCGGTTGCCGCGACCTCGGCCGCGCTATGGAGGCATAATTGCCGCCGCGCACCGTTGTTCCGCTGTGGTCCGTCCACATTCGCGTATCCGTGCCGCACCGGCAGAATCTCGCTGTAGGACACGCATGACGATGCGCCCGGCCCCCGGGTCCGGGGCGTCGGTAGTTGAGGCAGCGTTGCGATTGGCAGCCCGGAAGCGCTCACGCTGGTCCGGCGTGGTTCGCGTTCGTTTCGAAGGCCGCGCCCGAGGCCAGAAGGCAGCTGATGCCATCCGGACGGGTGATCAGGACAGTCCAGCTTCCGTTGTCCGCCGCGAACGTCTCGACCACGGACCCGTTTTGCGCCGTTCCCGAGAATCGCCAGCTTTCGCCGTCACGCTTGGTCAGGAGCTCGATCAGGTCAGGTCGCGGGGCGCAATCCGGCGTGGCGCCGAGCGCGGGACGCATGGCCAGCAGGCAGCCGATCGAAAGCGTGGAAAGGCCGAGGAGGATCAGGTTACGGGTCATTGCGCCAGCTCCGGGGGAATCTGCGTGGGAGGTGACGCGAAAATGGATTACGGACCGTTAATGGCGCGCCACGCCGCGGCGAAAGCCCCTTGCCTGATCATGCGAGCCTGTGTCACCTCGCGACGGGATGCTGCGTGCAGGGAGAAGTCGATATGCGGTCCTGGCGGTCGGTCCTCTACATCCCGGGTTCGAACGAGCGGGCGCTCGAAAAGGCGCGGACGCTCGACGTGGATGCGATCATCCTCGATCTCGAGGACGCCGTCGCCCATGGCGAAAAGGCGGCTGCGCGGGAATGCGTGGTGAAGGCGCTCCACGCGGGGGGCTATGGCGGGCGCGCCACGATCGTGCGGATCAACGGCCTGGATACCGATTGGGGTCGCGAGGATCTGGACGCGGTCGCTGGTGCCGCTCCCCATGCGATCCTTCTGCCCAAGGTGAATGTTCCGGACGACGTGGAGCGGCTCGCGAACAGGCTCGCACGTTATAGCGGTGCCGAGTCCACGCGCATCTGGGCGATGATGGAGACCACCGCGGGCGTGTTCAACGCGGCCGAGATCGCGCGGGCGCCCCGGATGGAAGGGTTCGTCATGGGCACCAACGACCTCGCGGCCGAGATCGGATGCGAGATCGGCACCGATCGCATGCCGCTGATGATGGCGCTTCAGACATGCCTGGCGGCGGCGCGGATGG
Source organism: Palleronia marisminoris (assembly GCF_900172315.1). Taxonomy (GTDB): domain Bacteria; phylum Pseudomonadota; class Alphaproteobacteria; order Rhodobacterales; family Rhodobacteraceae; genus Palleronia; species Palleronia marisminoris. The sequence continues at coordinate 238,599 of NZ_FWFV01000002.1, read as the reverse complement.
GCGGAATTGCCTGCGTCGACGGTGTCTACAACGCGTTCCAGGACGAGGACGGCCTGCGGCGCGAATGCCAGCAGGGCAGGGCGTTCGGCATGGATGGCAAGAGTGTCGTCCACCCGGCGCAGGTGCCGGTTTGCAACGAGGCGTTCACCCCGTCAGAGGCGGATGCGGACCTTGCAAGACGTCAGATCTCAGCGTGGCAAGGGGCCGAGGCGACCGGACGCGGGATTGCCGTCTTGGACGGGAAAATCGTCGAGAACCTCCACGTCGCCACGGCCGTCAAGACGCTGGCCAGGTTCGATGCTGCGAAAGGACGGAACTGATGGCACTTCTCATCCTTGGCCTTGCCCTGTGGATCGCGGGGCACGTGTTCAAAAGGGTCGCCCCCGGTACGCGGGCGGCCATGCAGGCGCGAATCGACAACGCGTCGAAAGGCGTGTTCGCCGTGGTTCTCGTGATTGCCTTGATCCTGATGGTGATCGGCTACCGCAGCGCCGATTTCATCCCGGTCTACATGCCGCCGAAATGGACGGTGCACCTGGTCGATCTCCTGATGATCGTGGCGATCGCGCTTTTTGGCCTTGGCTCGTCGAAGTCGAGCCTGCGCGGCAAGATCCGCCACCCGCAGTTGACCGGCCTGGCCCTGTGGGCCGCCCTGCACCTGACGGTGAACGGCGATCTCGCCTCCATCGTGCTGTTCGGCGTGCTCCTCGTCTGGGCGCTGGGAGAGATGGCCCTCCTGAACGCCACGACACCGCGGCCCGAGCCGTATACGGAGGGTTCGACGAAAGGGACGATCCGCCTTCTCGTCATTTCGTTGATCCTGTATGCCGTCATCACGTCGGTCCATGCGTGGCTCGGCTACTGGCCCTTTCCGCGGTGAACCGATGATCTACAGACTGCTGACCGCCGACGATACGTCGGCCTTCTGCCACAAGGTGTCCGAGGCCCTCGCAAAAGGGTGGGAGCTTTACGGCAGCCCGTCCTATGCCTACGATTCCCAGAACAACGTTATGCGCTGCGCTCAGGCCGTCGTGAAGCACGAACACGCGCCATACTCTCCTGACCTCAAGCTCGGTCAGCAGTGACGGCGCCACATGAGCCCGGGCCAGCGCGCGGAACGCTACGGAACACGATTTCCGTTCTGAGCGGTCGCTCGGCTCTCATCGTGATCACATGCCGAGTTGGTGTGATCGCAAATCCGCCTGTTAGCGTGTATGCGTCGCGATGACCGGGGGCGGGGTCGTGACACTTGCATCAAAATACGTAACTACGGGGTAACAGCTGCCCTCTATGGAACAGGGCGCCGCGCCAAGAAGGGAATGCCATGGCCGATGTGAACCGCGGAAATAGACCGCTGTCGCCGTTCATGCTGGGCAAGTACTATCGCTTCCAGCTCAATTCCGTGACCTCGATCATGACCCGGGTGACCGGTAATGCCCTCTTGCTGGGCGGTCTGCTGGTGACGTGGTGGCTGCTTGCCGCCGCGGCCGGGCCCGTGGCCTTTGCGCGGGCCGACTGGGTGCTGACCTCGTGGATCGGGGACATCGTGATGTTCCTGTCGCTCTGGGCGCTGTGGTACCACGCGCTCGCGGGCCTGCGGCATCTTTACTGGGACACTGGCCGCGGCTTCTCGCTCGACCAGGTTCGCATCATGGGGTGGGGCATCATCGGCGGCTCGGTCGTGCTCACCATCTTCACCGCACTCATCATCTGAGGCCCGCGCAATGCCCGAGACGCCCAGCGACCATTCGCACCTGACAAACCGCAAGCGCGCCGAAGGCCTCGGCTCCGCCAAGCGGGGCACCGAGCATTACTGGGGCATGATCCAGTCCTCGGTCGGCCTGCTGATCCTCGTCCCCCTCTTCATCTTCACCTTCGGGCCGATCCTGGGGGAAAGCTACGAAGAGGTCGTCCTCTACTATTCCCGCCCGTTCCCCGCCATCGTCGCCGCCCTGACGATCGTGGTGAGCTGGCTGCACTTCAAGAACGGCGCCCAGACCGCGATCGAGGATTATCTGCGCGGCACGACCCGCAAGGTCTTGATCATGGCGGTGAACGCCGTGGCCTATGTCGCCATCGCAGCGGGGCTCTTCGCCCTGGTCGCGCTGGTGCTTTGAGAAGGAGCTGACACATGGCTGCCTACGAATACGAGACGCATAACTACGACGCCATCGTCGTCGGCGCCGGCGGCTCTGGCCTGCGCGCAACGCTGGGCCTGGCCGAGCAGGGACTTCGCACAGCCTGCGTCACCAAGGTCTTCCCGACCCGCTCGCATACCGTCGCGGCGCAGGGCGGCATCGCCGCGTCGCTCGGCAACATGGGCCCGGACAACTGGCAGTGGCACATGTACGACACAGTGAAGGGGTCGGACTGGCTCGGCGACACTGACGCCATGGAATATCTCGCGCGCGAGGCCCCCAAGGCGGTCTACGAGCTCGAGCATTACGGCGTGCCGTTCTCGCGCACCGAGGAAGGCAAGATCTACCAGCGGCCCTTCGGCGGCCACACCACCGAATTCGGCGAAGGCCCCCCGGTGCAGCGTACCTGCGCCGCCGCCGACCGCACGGGTCACGCCATCCTGCACACGCTGTATGGCCAGTCGCTGAAGCAGAAAGCCGAGTTCTACATCGAGTACTTCGCCATCGACCTGCTGATGAGCGATGACGGCCGTTGCCAAGGCGTCGTCGCCTGGTGCCTCGAGGACGGCTCGATCCACGTCTTCAACGCCAAGATGACGGTTCTGGCCACGGGCGGCTACGGCCGCGCCTATTTCAGCGCCACCTCGGCCCATACCTGCACCGGCGACGGCGGCGGGATGGCGGCGCGCGCGAACCTGCCGCTGCAGGACATGGAGTTCGTCCAGTTCCACCCCACCGGCATCTACGGCGCCGGCTGCCTCATCACTGAAGGCGCACGGGGCGAGGGCGGCTACCTCACCAACTCCGAGGGCGAGCGCTTCATGGAGCGCTACGCCCCAACCTACAAGGACCTCGCCAGCCGCGACGTGGTCTCGCGCTGCATGACGATGGAGATCCGCGAGGGCCGCGGCGTCGGCAAGGACAAGGACCACATCCACCTGCACCTGAACCACCTGCCCAAGGAGGCGCTGCACGAGCGTCTGCCCGGGATCTCGGAAAGCGCCAAGATCTTCGCGGGCGTGGACGTCACGAAAGAGCCGATCCCGGTTCTTCCGACAGTCCACTACAACATGGGCGGCATCCCGACCAACTACTGGGGCGAGGTGCTGAGCCCGACTTCTGCAGACCCCGACCGGATCGTTCCGGGCCTGATGGCTGTGGGCGAGGCCGGCTGCGCCTCGGTCCATGGCGCGAACCGGCTGGGCTCGAACTCGCTGATCGACCTCGTCGTGTTCGGCCGCGCCGCTGCCATCAAGGCGGGAGAGGTCGTGAATCCCGAGACGGCGCCGGCGCCGGTGAATGCGGCTCAGGTCGACAAGGCGCTCGACCGTTTCGACAGCCTGCGCTACGCCAAGGGCTCGGTCCCGACGGCCGAACTGCGCAACGAGATGCAGCGGGCTATGCAGGATGATGCCGCCGTCTTCCGCACCGACGAAACGCTCGCCCACGGGGTCGAGAAGATGTACGACGTGGCTGGAAAGATGGACGACCTCAAGGTCACCGATCGCTCGCTGATCTGGAATACCGACCTGATGGAAACGCTCGAACTCACGAACCTGATGCCGAACGCCTTGGCGACCATCGTCTCGGCCGAGGCACGCAAGGAAAGCCGCGGAGCCCACGCGCAAGAGGACTATCCGGACCGCGACGACGAGAACTGGCGCAAGCACACGCTGGCGCGGGTGAACGGCAAGGTCGAACTGGACTACCGCCCCGTCCACCTGAACCCGCTGATCGGGCACAACGAGGGCGGCATCGACCTCGACCGCATCAAGCCGAAGGCACGGGTCTACTGATGCGCGTGCCGGCTCTCGCTCAGGCGCTCGCTCTTCCGGTCCCCGCGGTTGCGGGACGCTGTGAGGGATCGGGCGCCTCCGGGCGGGCGGTGCCGAGATGCGGCGTACCGGCTGCATCCGGCGAGATGTGCGTGCCGAGCGGTCCAGTGGCCATCCGCGCCGACGTGAAGTGCGGCAGCATCTTCTACGAGGTGGTCCGCAAGCGGGGCCCTGTCGAACGCGACCGGGGGCGGCGCTGCTCGTACCTCACGCGCCCGAGCGACAGCGTGTTCTCCAGCGGTTCGAGCTACGTCATCAAAAGTCACGAGCGGGCGGGCTTCGGATGCGTATTCTGATTGCGGCGCCCCTCCTACTCGCGGCCTGCGGGCCTCCGTCGCCCGAGGCGGCGTACCGCGCCTGTGCCGCGCGCGCGCAAGCCGCGGCCGGACCCCAGGGCGCGGCCGAGATCGGCGTGGGCAGCGGCGGCGTCGCCACCGGCCTGTCGCTTTCGGTTACCAGCGATTACCTGCGCGGCCGCAATCCCGAGGACGTCTACGACGCCTGCATCCGTGCGCGAACGGGGGAGGGGCCCACGCGCCCCCTGGTATTGCGATGATCCGGGCGGCACTGATCCTGTCCCTGGTCGCTGGCTGCGTCCCGATGAGCGGCGAAGAATTGACCCGCTCGGCCGCCCGATCGGTCGTGACGCGATCCATCGCCACGCGCTATCCCGACCTGCCGATCGAGCCGGTGCTCGACTGCGTGATCGACAACGCCACCCAATCCGAGCTGATCGGCCTGGCCTCAGACAGTGTGACCGGCCCTACAGCCTCGACGTCCGCCACCATCGCCGCGATCGCCAGCCGTCCCGCAACGCTGGCATGCCTGACGCAGTCCCAGGCCTTCGCCCTTCCGACATGATTCCGCATCCGAGGAATTGACATGGTTCAACTGACGCTTCCCAAGAACTCGACCATCCGCACCGGCAAGACGTGGCCCAAGCCCGAAGGTGCGGCGAATCTCAAGCAGTTCGACATCTATCGCTGGAGCCCGGACGACGGCGAGAACCCGCGAGTAGACACCTATTTCGTCGATCTCGACGGGTGTGGGCCGATGATGCTTGACGCGCTCATCAAGATCAAAAGCGAAATCGACCCCACGCTGTCGTTTCGACGGTCGTGCCGCGAGGGGATCTGCGGCTCTTGCTCGATGAATATCGACGGCGTGAACACGCTCGCATGCATCTATGGTATCGACGAGGTTGGCGGGACGGTGAAGATCTACCCGCTGCCGCATTTGCCGGTGGTGAAGGACCTGATCCCAGATCTGAGCCATTTCTACGCACAGCACGAAAGCGTCATGCCGTGGCTCGAAACCTCGTCGAGCACGCCGCAGAAGGAATGGCGCCAATCGATCGACGACCGGAGGAAGCTCGACGGGTTGTACGAGTGCATCATGTGCGCCTGCTGTTCGACGTCGTGCCCGTCCTATTGGTGGAACGGCGACAGGTATCTCGGCCCGGCCGCATTGCTCCACGCCTATCGCTGGATCGCCGACAGCCGTGATGAAGCAACGGGAGAGCGGTTGGACGAACTGGAAGATCCGTTCAAGCTGTATCGTTGCCACACGATCATGAACTGCGCGCGGACCTGTCCCAAGGGACTGAATCCTGCAAAAGCCATCATGGAGATAAAGAAGCTGATGATCGAGCGCGCGGTCTAAGCTTCCGGCAGGACAAAAGAAAGAGGCCGTCCGGATCGCCGGGCGGCCTTTTCGTTTCGGACGAGCGTCTGGATCAGATGGCGAAATTCTCCAGGTTGCGCCCTTCGTCCAGAGCCGCCTTGACCCAGCCGGGTTGCCGGCCCCGACCCGACCAGGTCTGGCGCGGATCTTCGGGGTTCCGGTATTTCGGCGGGTTCTTCTTTCCGCTTTTCTTCTGTGCGGACAAGAGGTCATCGAGGCTGAATCCGTGGTCGCGGGCGGCCTTTTCCGCAGCGGCCCGCGCTTCGGCCTTTTTGCGGTCGTCATGTGTAGCGAGGGCGCGATCGACGTCCTGCTTCAGCGTGAGCAATTCGTCACGTGACATCGATTCCAGATCTTTCGACATGCAGCGCATCCTTTGCAAATCAGGTTTATCTGCATTCGATATGATCGAATGCAGCCCAGGTGCAACTCAATTCTTCGAACTCCACATGATGTCCGCACGCGATTTGGCGGGTCGCCGCTATTTCTCAGCGATGTGCCGAGGTCGGCTAAACTCACGATCATCATCAATGACCCGGTTCATTGCGGAATCTTGGGGTTTGAAGCCACGCGACCCATTCGGCGGGCACGCGTTCGGTATCCGCTTAGATTAGAGTTCCACCGCCAACGTCGTGGATGTCGATGTACTTCTCAGGGAGCAATGACATGACTGTAAACGGCACACGGCAACCTGGACGAAAGAGCCGAGGGCCGTATGGATGCTCTTCGAACACGTGTCTGCCAATGTCGCGTGGGGCAGGAGAATTCCGGTCAGGCGATTGCCGCAACGTTAAGTGAGGGCGGCCATCTGTTGGAGGTCAGACGTGGAACTTCGATCTTAGATCACTGCGCCGCCGTAGGTCGTTCCATTCGCCGTCTCAAGCCCGTATCTGCCTGTGATCTGGCGCAGCTACGCCCGCGCTAGTTGAAACAATCCGCGGTTCTTGTGCTTGAAGGTGCGATTGCGGTCAGAGACGCCCTCCATTCTTGAGAGGCGGTTTCGATGGCAATGTCTCACTGCATTCTCAGGGACTGTTGATCCCAGGGAAGGTTGGATCTCCGTATCGCACGGTTGCGGGGCGACCTCGCGTCGCTCCAAGATGCAGCGCCTGCAAGACACGCATTGCAGTTGCAGCATCCGTGCCATCTTCCCTAAGCTCGCTGGTTACGGCAAGCGGAGTGCAATGTCCGATTCCGTGACCCTACCGTTCTGGCTATTCGTGGTGATCCTGCTGTTCGCGGCGATCACGGCGCTCAGCCATGTCTTCATACCGCCCGTCCGCTGGTTCCTGCGGCGGCGGCTGGAGCGGGCCGTGGCCCGGCTGAACCGGCGGCTGGTCCTGCCGATCGAGCCGTTCAAGCTGCTCCGGCGGCAGGATACGATCCTGCGCCTGTCCTATGATCCCGCGGTCATCGAAGCGGTCCAGGCCCACGCAGCCGAGACCGGTATCCGCGAAGACGTGGCCCATTCCACCGCCCGTAGCTACGCGCGCGAGATCGTCCCCTCGTTCAGCGCCTCGGCCTATTTCGGTTTCGCCACGCGGGCAGCTCGGTGGTTGTCCACGCGGCTCTTCGATGTCGAAGTCTCGCGCGCCGAAGATGCCGTGATCCGGTCCGACGCGACCGTGGTCTTCGTGATGAACCACCGCTCGAACATGGACTACGTGCTGGTCACGTACCTGGCCGCCGAGCGGTCGGCCCTTGCCTATGCCGTCGGCGAATGGGCGCGGATCTGGCCGTTGTCGCGTCTTCTGCGCGCGATGGGTGCCTATTTCATCCGGCGCCGGTCACGCAATCCGCTCTACAGGCGGGTATTGGCGCGCTACGTGCAGATGGCAGTCGCGGGCGGTGTCACACAGGCGATCTTCCCCGAGGGCGGGCTCAGCCTTGACGGGCGGGTGGGAGCGCCGAAGCTGGGGCTATTGAGCTATATCTGCGACGGCTACGACCCCGCTGCGCGCGAGATCGTCTTTGTTCCTGTGTCGCTGAACTACGACCGGGTGCTCGAGGACAACATCCTACTGGCGGCCGGGCGCGAGGGGACGCGCCGGTTCCGCGGCTCTTTCCCGACGGCGACCGGGTTCGCCCTGCGGTGGCTATACCGCCGACTGAGGGGGCGGGTACGAAAGTTCGGCGTCGCCGCGGTAAGTTTCGGCGCGCCGATCCCGTTGTCCGACTATGGCCGCGATCCCGACGTTCCGAAGTTGGCGCGGGATATCATGGCGCGCATCCGGTCGAACGTGCCCGTGCTTGCGGGGCCCCTGGTTGCCGCCGCGCTGCTCGACGGCAACCAGACGCGCAGCGAGATCCTGGAGGCGGTCCTTGCCCGGGTGGCCGCGTGTGAGGCGGCTGGCCACTTCGTCTGCCTCGGTGGACCTGCGGACCACGCGGTCGAGCGGATGCTGCAAATGTTCGTCCTGCGCCACATGGTTCGGCGGACCGGAGAGCAGGTCGAGGCCACCGAACGGGGCCACCGTGTCCTGCCCTTCTACGCCGCGGCCGTGCCAAGCGGGGATGCAGCGCCGCAATACCGTCCGGAAGACCGCGAGACATAAAGTTGCCCACAATGCGGCCACTCGCATTGCTTCATTGCTCGTCACCCAATATTTCGGTGGGGCCGCAAGGCGTTCGAGGGTGTCAATCCAGCCGAGGGTGGCGAATCAATGACCAAGACCGACGCGCGGGAACTCTACGATGTAGGGGAAATCCCGCCCTTGGGTCACGTTCCCGCGCAGATGCACGCCTGGGTTATTCGCCGCGACCGGCACGGCGAGCCCGAGCAGGCGTTCCAGCCCGAGGTGGTGGATACGCCGCGGCCGGATGGCCACGAAGTGTTGGTCTTCGTGATGGCGGCCGGGGTGAACTACAACGGTGTCTGGGCCGGGCTAGGCGTTCCGATCAGCCCGTTCGACGTCCACGGAGCCGAGTTCCACATCGCCGGATCCGACGCCAGCGGCATCGTCTGGGCGGTCGGCGACAAGGTCAAAAGCTGGAAGGTCGGCGACGAGGTTGTCATCCACTGCAACCAGGACGACGGCGACGACGAGGAATGCAACGGCGGCGATCCGATGTTTTCTCCCAGTCAGCGGATCTGGGGCTACGAGACGCCGGACGGCTCGTTCGCCCAGTTCACGTGCGTGCAGGCCCAGCAGCTCATGCCGCGGCCCAGGCACCTGACGTGGGAGCAGTCGGCCTGCTACACCCTCACTCTGGCCACTGCCTATCGGATGCTGTTCGGCCACCACCCGCACGAGTTGAAGCCGGGGCAGAACGTGCTCGTCTGGGGGGCTTCCGGCGGCCTCGGCTCCTACGCGATCCAGCTGATCAACACCGCCGGGGGGAACGCGATCGGCGTGATCTCGGACGAGGACAAGCGGGACTTCGTCATGGGGTTGGGCGCGAAGGGTGTCATCAATCGCAAGGATTTCGACTGCTGGGGTCAGCTTCCGACGGTGAATTCCGACGGCTACAAGCGCTGGCTCGCCGAGGTCCGCAAGTTCGGCACGGCCGTGTGGGAGATCACGGGCAAGGGCGTCAACGTGGACCTGGTGGTCGAACATCCGGGTGAGGCGACATTCCCGGTCTCGACCTTCATCTGCAAGAAGGGCGGCATGGTTGTGATCTGCGCCGGGACCACGGGCTACAACCTGACCATGGACGCCCGTTACATCTGGATGCACCAGAAGCGCGTCCAAGGGTCGCACTTCGCGCATCTCAAGCAGGCCGCGGCCGCGAACAAGTTGATGATCGAACGCCGGCTGGACCCCTGCATGTCCGAGGTCTTTGCATGGGCCGAGGTTCCGGCGGCGCATACCAAGATGCGAAAGAACCTGCACAAGCCCGGAAACATGGCGGTTCTGGTGTCTTCCCCGAAGACCGGGCTCAGGACGATCGACGACGCGATCCACGCTCGAAGCTGAGCTTCGCCTCTCCTGCCTTCCGACCTCCCCCATATTGGTGAGGTTCGCTCCGTGCACGAAACATTAAGGTAGAAATGAACAGGCCGCGGTTAAGCGTTCGTTAGGCATTTCAGGAGAGTTTCGCTATGAAACAAGATTGGATGATCCAGGTTTTGAATGACCTGCGGGAGTTCGCGGCGCTCAACGGTCTCGAGGACCTCGTGTCGAAGCTCGACGAGACCACGGTCGTGGCGCGGTCGAGCCTGGGACGCGGTGAAAGCAAGTCGCGAAGCGTCTCCGCCGGGCCTGCAGGTCGGAGCGTCAAGCTCGCCTGAGGCATATTCGAACGAGGGCTCCGTCTGTGCAATGGAGGGAGCCGATGCTCTTGGAGATACTGTCGCCTGACGACGCGGTCGCCGCCGCGATCGAGGACATGGACGGGGCAAGGAGCATCCCGGAACTCGAAACTCGGATCGCGCAGGTTCGGGACGAGATCAGAGCTACCCATCTGCTCTATCACTGGGTGAACACGGGTGGCGAGTTGGTCGGCGCCGGAACCTACACCCACGCGTGGCGCGCGCATTACATGGCCGAAAACTTCCAGGCGGTGGACCCGGTAATCCGGGCGGCCTCGCAGGGCTTCCACGCCTTCGAATGGGCGCATCTCGACTGGAGCGGGAAGCGCGCGCAGAAGCTGGCCGCGGATGCCCAACGCTTCAGTCTTGGCAACAATGGCCTGACCATTCCCATTCACGGACCGCGCGCCCAATTTGCCCACCTCACGGTCACGCTCGAAGGCAGCCAGGAAGATTGGGATCTGTTCAAGGATCGCACCGGCCGCGCCCTGATTCTGCTGGGGCATTTCGTTAATCGAAAGGTGCTCGAGGTCTGCGGATACCTCGACACGTCCGAAGAAGTGTCATTGTCCCCGCGGGAAACGGATGCGCTGAAATACCTGGCGATGGGAATCAGTCGCGCTCGGGTCGCGGACCAGCTGGGCATCTCCGAGCATACCTTGCGCGTCTATATCGAAAGCGCACGGCACAAGCTGGGCGCCGCGAACACCACCGGGGCTATCGCCAAGGCGGTCCGCCTGGGCCTTATCCTTACCTGATGGTTAACCCGGGGCGCGGCGGCACCCGGAACGCTTAACCGCTCCTGGGCTGAATGGGGACATTCCAGCCCGCCCAGGAGACACCCCGATGATCCGCTACCTCTACGCCACCGAGCTCGCCAACCACCCCGTCCTCGCCGACAGCATGTTCCGCGACCGCGCCGCGCAGTTCCACGACCGCATGGGCTGGGACGTCACCGTGGACGAGAATGGCCACGAGCGCGACCAGTACGACGTGCTGAACCCGCTCTACGTGATCTGGGAGCAGCCCGACGGCACCCATGGCGGCTCAATGCGGTTCCTGCCCACCACCGGCCGCACGATGGTGAACGAGCATTTCCTGAACCTCACCGACGGTGTCCGCATCGAGAGCCCGCTGATCTGGGAATGCACCCGGTTCTGCCTGGCGCCCGACGCCTCGCCTCGTGTTTCGGCCGCGTTGATGCTTGCAGGCGGCGAAATTCTCCGCGGATTCTACCTGGATCACTTCGTCGGTGTCTTCGACGCACGGATGATTCGCGTCTACAAGATGCTGGGCGGGTCGCCCGACATCCTGGGCATGTCCGGCGACGGCCCGGACGCCATCGGCGTCGGCCTGTGGGAGTTCACGGGTTCCGCCCATGCCAAGCTGATGCGCCGGGCGGGCATCACGGCCGAGCAGTCGGAGGCATGGTTCCACGCGGCCTTCCGTGAACCCGGTGGGACCACGTTGAAAGCCGCCTGACGGGCCTAGGCACGGCCTCCGGCAGCGGATAAGCCGGAGGCCATGGCCGAGCCTCTTCCCGTTCTCTCACCCGACCAGGCCCGTGCCGAGGCGATGGTCGGCGACCTTCTCCGCAGCGCAGGCGTCGATCTGGCGAATACCAAGCTGACCCCGCTGCAAGAGGGCCGCTCGTCCGTCATGGGCGTGACCGGCAAGGCCGGCTCGGGCAAGACGATGCTCCTGTCGACCCTCTACCGCGCTCTGTCCGATGCCGGCGTCAAGGTGATCTCGGGCGATTACGAGGCACGGCGGCGGCGCGATCACCGCACCCTCGCGATCCTGTCGCCCACGAACAAGGCCGCGAGCGTCCTGCGCAGCCGCGGCGTCCCGGCCACCACGATCCACCGCATCCTCTACACCCCCGTGTATGCCCCGGAATACGAGCGCATCGCCGAGTGGCTGTCGGGGCAGGGTGACCGCCCCGAGGTCGAGATCGAGGGCATGACCGAACAGGCGCTGGACCGCGCCTACGCCTTCTATCAGCAGATGAACTCGGTCCCCGGCGCTTTGGCCGCCGCGGGCCTGCGCGGATCGGACTTCATCTCGGGCTGGAAGCGGCGGGACGAGCCGCTGGACATCGGGATGGTCGATGAATCCTCGATGCTCGACAAGCGCCAGTTCGAGGATCTGCAAGAGATCTTTCCCACGCTCCTTCTCTTCGGCGACCCCGCGCAGCTTGCCCCTGTGCAGCAGTCCGGCAGCATGGTGTTCGACGATCTGCCGCCCGAGCGTGTCGTGCATCTCAGCCGGGTTCACCGGCAAGAAGCGGGCAACCCGATCCTCGACCTCGCCCACGCGCTCGCCGATCCCGACCTCACCTTCGAGGCGTTCGAGAAGATGGTCGAGGACGCCGCCGCCAAGGATGACCGCGTCGTCATGGCGGGCCGGGTCGAGGCCGCCAAGATGGCGCGCTCCCCCGTGCTCGTCTGGCGCAACGCCACGCGGATCCGCCTGATCCACGCCTTCCGTGCTGCCTACGGCGCCCCCGCCGACGCGCTGCTGCCGGGCGAACCGCTGATCTGCGACGGGATCGAGCTGCCCCTGAAGCACCGCAAAAAGCGCATCGACCTCGAGGCGCGGGGCCTCATCAAGGGCGCGCAGGTGATCTACCTGGGCGAGGGGAAGAAGCCGGGCTTCTCGCGCCTCCACGTCGTCGGCGCACCTGATCCGCGGGTCAACGTCGCCTCGATCGTCAAGATCGAGATGCCGGACGAGGAAGAACCCTTCATCCCCTTCGCCGCCCGCATGGGGGCCGCGTTTCTGCACGGCGCCGCCGTCACGATCCACAAGGCGCAAGGGTCGCAATGGCCCGAGGTTCAGGTCTTTGCTCCCGACCTCTGGGCCGCCGCGCGGGTCGGCCGGGTCGAGGCCGGGCAGCCCCTGTGGAAGCGTCTCGCCTATGTGGCGATCACCCGGGCCGAAACGCGCCTGTTCTGGGTGATGCGCAATCGCCTCGCGCGTCCGCCTGACGCATTGTCCATCGACGATCTGAACGCGACGCCCGCTCCGCTGACGCTGGAGCCGGACGATCAGGACTGAATGTAGCGGAACACGGCCGAAGCGCCCCAGCCCGCGGCGATCGCGATGGCGAGGGACAGGAACCCGTAGGCCAGCGGCTGTTCGTGCGCGAGGGTATAGAGGAACCTCTCCAGCCCGACTTTCTCAACATAGATCGTCTGTGACGATTGGGTGACGACCTCTCCGTCCGAGGTGAGGAACAGGCGGGCTGTGTAGACGCCCTCGACCAGGTTTGCCGGCAGGATGAAGGACGTGTTGAACAGCGTCTCTTCGCGCACCGTCACCGCATCGATATTGGTCTGGTAGAGGCCGTTTTCTTCCCGGATGCGGATCAGCGCTTCGGTGAAAGCGAGGCTGTCGGAGATGTCGGGTGGCGCGCCGACCGAGCGGATGGCCTCGCCCACCGTGATCTCGTGCCGCAGGTCTGCAGTGAAGTTCAGGATACGCTCCAGCGGGGCCGAGGTGTTCACCGCATAGAAGCTGGGGGCGGCATCGACCTCGACCGAGCTGCGATTCACCCAGATGGGACCGACTCGGTCCTTGCGGCGGACGGTCAGCGGAACCCGCGGCCCCTCCAGCGTGATGATGACGCCGCTGTCCGGGTCTGATGGATTTGCACCCTGCTTCAGCGCGCCGAACAGAAGGATCTCCGAGCCGTCAAAATTCGTGGAGATCGAGATGCGGTTCTGGCTGAGCCCGGCCACGATCTCCTGCGCCGGGACGGGCAGGGCAAAGAGGATGAGGGCGAGGACGAGCCGGACCATCACGCCCCCGCCAGCCCGATGGAATAGAGCTCGTCCGGGCGCAGCAGCAGGTCCAGCGCCAGCTTTCCGCAGACCGCGAGGACGAGGGCGGCCAGCAGAATGCGCAGCTGCTCGGCCTTCAGGCGGGACCCCATCCGGGTGCCGACCTGCGCGCCGACGACGCCACCGAACAGCAGTAGCAGCGCCAGCATCATGTCCACGCTGTAGTTCGTCGTGGCGTGCAGCAGGGTGGTGAAGGCGGTCACGAAGATGATCTGGAACAGCGACGTCCCGATCACGACTTTGGTCGGCATTCCCAGCAGGTAGATCATCGCCGGGACCATGATGAACCCGCCGCCCACGCCCATGACCGCGGCGAGCACGCCGACCGCCATCCCCACGAGCACCGGCGGGATCACGGAAATATAAAGGCCTGAGGTCCGGAACTTCACCTTCAGCGGCAGCGCATGGATCCAGTTGTGCCGCCGCCGCGGCTGCCGCTTGCCCGAGCGGGACGAGCGGATCGCGTTGAGGCTTTCGATGAACATCAGCCCGCCGATGATCCCGAGAAACACGACATAGCAAAGGTTCACCAACAGATCGACCTGGCCCAGCTGGCGCAGCATGGTGAAGATCCACACTCCGACGGCCGATCCCGCAAGGCCACCCGCCAGAAGCACGCATCCCATCCGGAAATCGACCGTGCGCCGCTTGATATGGGCAAGAACGGCGGACATCGACGATGCCACGATCTGGTTCGCAGAGGTCGCCACCGCGACCGCCGGCGGGATGCCGACGAAGAACAGCATCGGCGTGATCAGAAAACCTCCGCCCACGCCGAACATGCCCGACAGGATGCCGACCACGCCCCCGATCCCGAGGATCAGGAACGCGTTGACCGAGACTTCGGCGATGGGAAGGTAGATCTGCAAGGGCGCGCCTCGTGCCGTCGATGCCTATCCCTGTCTCACGATCCGTCAGGCCGCGCCAGACATAGCGGAACCCTAGAAAGCGGCGAGCGTCCGCCGGATCACGGTTTCCAGCTTGGCGGCCCCCAGCGGCGCCATCTCTTTCGTATGCGCATGGCCGATCTTCTCTGCCGATAGCCCCGCCGCCATGTTGGTGATCGCCGAGATCGCCGCCACGCGCAGCCCCAGGTAGCGCGCGAGGATCACCTCGGGCACGGTGGACATGCCCACGGCATCGGCCCCCAGCGTGCGGATCGCCCGGATCTCGGAGGGGGTCTCGAACGAGGGGCCGGAATACCAGGCATAGACGCCCTCGAAGGCCGGCGTTCCCGTGTCCAGCGCCGCGCGGCGCAAGAGGCGGCGCAAGTCCGGATCGTAGGCGTCGGTCATCGGAACGAAGCGGCTGTCGGTCGGTTCGCCGATCAACGGGTTCAGGCCCGAGAAGTTGATGTGGTCCGAGAGGATCATGATCGACCCCGTCGCCATCTCGGGGGCCAGCGATCCCGCCGCATTCGTCAGGATCAGCGTGTCGGCCCCCAGCGCCGCCAGCACCTCCAGCGGCAGGCGCATCGCCCGCGGGTCGCCCTTTTCGTAATAATGCGCCCGCCCGCCAAGAACGGCGACCCGTTGCCCCTCGAGCGTGCCGATCGTCAATTCGGGAGAGTGTCCCGAGACGCCGGCATGGGGGAAGCCCGGAAGCTGATCGTAGGGGATCGACACGCCGTCGACCGCCTGCGCGACATGGCCAAGCCCCGACCCCAGGATCAGGCCCAGCTTGACCGGCTCGGCCCCGGCGCGGTCCTGGATGAAGCGGACGAGGTCGGCGGTTTCGCGGTCGGGCATGGATCAGCGCTCCTTGATGTAGGGTTCGCCGCCGGCGCGCGGCGGGGTGGCCCGTCCGACGAACCCGGCCAGGATCACGACGGTCAGGATGTAGGGCAGGGCGAGGACGAAGGCGTTGGGGATCTCGATCAGGCCGAGGTCCAGCGTCGAATACCGGTTCGACAGCGCCTGCAGGAACCCGAACAGCAGGCAGGCGAACAGCGCATACCACGGCCGCCACTTGGCGAAGATCAGCGCCGCCAGCGCGATGAAGCCCCGCCCCGCCGTCATGTCCTTGGTGAAGCCGGCGGCCAGCCCGGTGGCCAGGTAGGCGCCCGCCAACCCGCATAGCAGGCCTGCGATCAGCACCGCCGCATAGCGCAGCCGGTTCACCGAGACGCCGGCCGTGTCCACCGCACCCGGATTCTCGCCCACGGCGCGCAGGCGCAACCCGAACCGCGTGCGGAACAGCACCCACCACGTCGCCGGCACCGCAAGGAACCCGACATAGACCAGGATCGTGTGCCCCGACAGCGCATCGGCATAAAGCGGCCCCAGGAACGGCACACCCGACAGCGCCTCGGCAAAGGGCAGGTCGAGCGTGTCGAACCGCGCCTCGCCGGTCAGGGCCGGGGTGCGCGAGCCCTGCTGAAACCAGTCCTGCGCGATCAGCACCGTCATCCCCGCGGCAAGGAAGTTGATCGCCACGCCCGAGATCAGCTGATCCCCCCGGAAAGTGATCGAGGCGACCCCGTGGATCAGCGCGAACACCATCGACGCCGCAATCCCGGCCAGCATCCCCAGCCAGACGTCCCCTGTCAGCGCGGCCACGGCGGCCGAGAAGAACGCCGCGACCAGCATCTTCCCCTCCAGCCCGATGTCGACGATGCCCGACCGCTCGCTGAACAGCCCCGCAAGGCAGGCCAGCAACAGCGGCGTGGCCAGCCGGATGGTGGAATCGAGGATCTGGATGATGTCGAAAAAGCTCATGTCAGGCCTCTCTGCGCCCTGTGGCGACGGTCATTCGGCGGGCACGCCGGGCTTTGGCTTGTTGCGGAACCTGAGGAAGCTCTTCTCCAGCGGCCCCCGCACCATCCCGTCAAGCGCGCCTGTGAACAGGATCACCAGCGCCTGGATCACCACGACCATCTCGCGCGGCACGCTCGTCTCGAACTCCAGCTCGGCCCCACCCTGGTAGAGCGCCCCGAACAGGATCGCCGCCAGCAGCACGCCCACCGGGTGCGACCGCCCCATCAACGCCACCGCGATGCCGACGAAACCAGCGCCCAGCACGTTGTCCTGCAGCAGCCGCTCCTGCTCGCCCATTACGGCGTTGATACCCATCAACCCGGCCAGCGCCCCCGAAATCAGCATGGTCAGCATCGTGATCCGCAGCGGAGAGATGCCGGCATAGCGTGCCGCCGGCTCGGAATGCCCGAAGGCCCGGATCTCGTAGCCCAGCCGCATCCGCCACAGCAGCAGCCATACGCCCCAGCAGGCGATCAGTGCCACGAGGAAGCTGATGTTCAGCGGCGTGCGAGAGAAGGGGATGCCGACCACCGCCAGAATTTCCTGCGCCGAGGGCAGGCGCGCGCCCTCGGGAAAGCGCACCGTCTCGGGCGCCATGCCCGGCGCCTTCAGTGCGCCCACCAGCAGGTAGACCAGCAGCGCCGAGGCGATGAAGTTGAACATGATCGTCGTGATGACGATGTGGCTGCCGCGCTTGGCCTGCAGGTAGCCCGGGATTGCCGCCCAAGCGGCCCCGAACAGCGCGCCGCCGACGATCGCGGAAGGCAACGCCAGCGTCCAGTGCGGCCACGGCACCGCAAGGCAGACGAGTGCCACGCCCAGGCTGCCCAGCTGCGCCTGCCCCTCGCCGCCGATGTTGAACAGCTTGGCGTGGAAGGCGATCGCGACGGCGAGGCCGGTGAACACGAAGTTCGTCGCGTAATAAAGGGTGTAGCCCCAGCCATAGGTCGATCCGACGGCGCCCCTGACCATGATCGCCAGCGCCTCGAACGGGTCCTGTCCGATCAGGCTGACGACAAGGCCCGACACGATCAGCGCAAGCGCGAGGTTGATCGCGGGGATCAGGCCGACATCGGCCCATTTGGGAAGCTTCTGCATCAGCCGGCCTTTCCGCTGGACTGCGCCAGGTTCTGTTCGATCTCGTCGTGCGAATGCTCGTGTTCGGTATCCGTGATGCCGGCCATCAGGAGGCCAAGCTCGCGCTCGTTCGTGTCCGCGGGCAGCCGCTCGCCCATGATCCGCCCGTCGAACATGACGGCGATCCGGTCCGACAGCGACATGATCTCGTCCAGCTCGACCGAGACGAGAAGGATCGCCTTTCCCTGGTCACGCAGGGCGACGATCTGCTCGTGGATGAACTCGATCGCGCCGATATCTACGCCGCGGGTGGGCTGGCCGACCAGCAGAAGGTCCGGCTCGCGCTCCAGCTCGCGGGCGATGACGATCTTCTGCTGGTTCCCGCCCGAGAAGTTGCGCGCCGTGTGCCAGCAATTCGCCGGCCGCACGTCGAACTTCGCGATCTTGGCCTCGGCATCCTCGCGCAGGGCGTGGTTGTTCATCAGCGGCCCGCGATTGTAGCGCGGATCGTCGTGATAGCCGAAGCCGACATTCTCCCATGCGTAGAAATTCATGATGAGGCCCTCGGTCTGGCGGTCCTCGGGGACGTGACCGACGCCGACGCGGCGCCGCGTACGCGCATCCGATCCGGCCCCGGCAAGCGGCAGCGGCGCGCCGTTCAGCAACACCTCGCCGGTGCCTTCACGCATGCCGCCCAGCACTTCCAGAAGCTCGGACTGGCCGTTCCCGGCCACGCCGGCGATCCCGAGGATCTCTCCGCGTTTGACCTCAAGCGATATCTTGCGGACCCGTTCGACCCCGGATTCGTCCACGACTTGCAGATTTCGAACCTCGAGGACTGTCTCGCCCGTCTTGGCCGGCGCCTTGTCCACCTGCAGCAGGACCTTGCGGCCGACCATCAGCTCGGCCAGTTCCTCGGGGTCGGTCTCGGCGGTCTTGACCGTCGCCGTCATCTCGCCGCGCCGCATGACCGAAACCGTGTCCGTCACTTCCATGATCTCGCGCAGCTTGTGGGTGATCAGGATGATCGTCTTGCCCTCGCGCTTGAGCCCTTCGAGGATGCGGAACAGGTGGTCCGCCTCGGATGGCGTCAGCACGCCGGTCGGCTCGTCGAGGATCAGGATGTCGGCCTGACGGTACAGCGCCTTCAGGATCTCGACTCGCTGCTGCATCCCGACGCCCAGGTTCTCGATTCGGGCATCGGGGTCGACATGCAGCTCGTATTCGTCCGAAAGCTGCTTCAGAAGCTTGCGCGCCCGCCCCAGCGACGTCTTCAGCAGCGCGCCCTCTTCGGCGCCGAGCACGATATTTTCCAGCACCGTGAAGTTCTGCACCAGCTTGAAATGCTGAAACACCATTCCGATGCCGGCGCGGATCGCGGCCTGGCTGTCGGGGATGTCGACCTTGTTGCCGCGGACGTGAATCTCGCCCCGGTCGGCCTTGTAGAAGCCGTAGAGGATCGACATGAGCGTCGATTTCCCCGCGCCGTTTTCGCCGATGATGCCGTGGATCGTCCCGGGCATCACCCGCAGGTCGATGTCCTTGTTGGCATGGACGGGTCCGAAGGACTTCGAGATGCCGCGAAGCTCGATGGCGGGGTCGCTCATGGCGGTTCCTCTGAAATGGATAGGGCCCCGCGCCGAAGGCACGGGACCCGCCTTGTCATCGACCGATCAGAACGTCAGCGCGGGGCAGCTGTCGTCCTCGGTATAGTCGTGGACCTGGATCTCTCCCGAGGCGATCTGCTGCCTGGCTTCGTCGACCCGCTGCTGCATCTCGTCGGTCACGAGCTCTTCGTTGTGCTCGTCCATGGCGACGGCCACGCCCTCGTCCTCGAGGCCCTTGACCTGCACACCCGGCTGGATTTCCTCACCGGCCTGGAAGGCGTCGTAGACGGCGTTGTCGACCCGCTTGACCATCGAGGTCAGCATGGTGCCGGGGTGGAGGTGGTTCTGGTTGCTGTCCACGCCGATGGCCAACGCGTCCTCGTCGGCGGCGGCCTGAAGCACGCCGACGCCGGTGCCGCCAGCAGCCGCGAACACCACGTCCGAGCCCTGGCTGATCTGCGAACGCGCAAGTTCGCCACCCTTCACCGGGTCGTTCCACGCGGCGGGAGTCGTGCCCGTCATGTTCGAGATCACCTGGATATCGTCACTGACCGCCTTCGCGCCCTGGGCATAGCCGCAGGCGAACTTGCGGATCAGCGGCACGTCCATGCCGCCCACGAACGAGACGGTGCCGCTCTCGGACGCCATCGCCGCCATCATGCCCACGAGGTACGAACCCTCGTGCTCGGAGAACACGATCGACTGCACGTTGGGCTGGTCGACCACCGCGTCCACGATCACGAAGTCGGTGTCGGGGTAGTCGGGGGCCACCTGCTCGAGCGTCGAGGCGTTGGCGAAGCCCAGCACGACGACCGGGTTGGCGCCACGCTCGGCCATGCGGCGCATGGTCTGCTCGCGCTGCGCTTCCGAGGCAAGCTCGGTCTCCATGTACTCGCCACCGGTCTCTTCGACCCAGCGCTGGGCGCCGGTATAGGCGCTTTCGTTGAAGGATTTGTCGAACTTGCCGCCAAGGTCGATGATGAGGCCAGGCTCCGCCAGCGCGGCGCCGGCCGAAAGGGCCGTGGCGGCAGCGGCCGTGAGAAATTTCTGCATGAGGGTCATCGGTCGGGAACTCCCTTTGGTATTCGGGACGGCCCCGCCGACCGGAACCGCGCCCCTTGTTGATTGAGTGATAAGGCCGAAGGCCCGTTCGAGGGTCAAGGGAGTCGCGGGTCAATTCCGCACTTGCATGCAGCAGACGCCGAGATTCCGGGCATGTGACGGCGCGTCATAGGGACCGGGACATCACGATGGCGGCAACGTGTGGAGTGACCTCTGTATAGTACCCGGCGCGCCGCCCGACCTCGGCGTAGCCATCCAGGGCATAGAGTGCGCGGGCCGCCTCGTTGGTTTCGGCGACCTCGAGGTAGCTCGTGACCGCTCCGAGCCGCGCCGCCGCCTCGTGATACGCCGCGAGAAGCGCCCGACCGATCCCGTTGCGCCGGGCATCCGGCAGGACGGCGATCGTCAGAAGCTCTGCCTCGTCCGCGGCGATCCGGCCGAGGGCGAATCCCTCGGCGCGGGTGCATTCGATCGCGCCAGGCATGAGGCGCAGCACGCCGATCTCGTGCGCGGCCCACGGCCGGGGCAGCGTCATCGCGGCGGCATGCAGCCGGGCGAGGGCATCGTTCGTCATCTGACGGGGGGAACCGGCCGCGCCGGGGCGGCGTCCGCGTCGCGTATGTAAAGCGGAGCGGGGCGGGCGATGGCCCCGCCGCCGTTCAGCCGAGCGGCGGCCAGTCGCGCGATCCGGGCGGCGGCCGTGGACCAGTCGATGTCGCCGCCAGCCGACTCGTGCGGCTCTTCGGCCAACCACGGCGCGCCCTGCGGCGCGCCATCCTCGACCCATTGCAGGTAGAACGCCCCGCGGGGCGCCGCGATATGCGCCAACGCCCGGCCGTCGACCCCTTCGGCCAGAAGATCGAAGCCCGAGACGCCGACGGCCGGCACCCCGGCCCCCAGCGCCAGCCCGCGCGCAGCCGACACCGCCACGCGGATCCCGGTGAAGTTGCCCGGCCCGATCCCGACTCCGATCGCGTCCAGATCCGCGAGCGCCACGCCCGCCCGGTCCAGCAACACGGCCACCATGGGCATCAGCCGCTCGGCCTGCCCACGGGGCATCTCCTCGAACGCCTCGGCCACGATCTGCCCCCCAGACAGCAAAGCGGCCGCGCAATGCGCGGCCGATGTGTCGAAGGCAAGGATCGTCCGGTCAGGCAACCGGGCGCACCTCGACCACCTCGGGAATGTAGTGCCGCAGCAGGTTCTCGATCCCCATCTTCAGCGTCAGCGTGGACGAGGGGCACCCGGCGCAGGCACCCTGCATGTGCAGATAAACCACACCCCGGTCGAAGCCGTGGAACGTGATGTCGCCACCGTCCTGCGCTACGGCCGGACGGACGCGGGTGTCGAGCAGTTCCTTGATCTGGACGACGATCTCCTGATCGGGGCCGGTGTGCTCGGCATGGCCCGAGGCGTGGTCGGACTCGCCCGACATAACCGGCTGGCCGGACTGGAAATGCTCCATGATCGCGCCGAGGATCGCGGGCTTCACGTGATCCCACTCGGTCGCGTCGGTCTTGGTGACGGTCACGAAGTCATTGCCGAAGAACACGCCGCTGGTGCCCTCGATGTCGAAGATGCGGCTGGCGAGGGGCGAGTTTCCGGCCGCCTCGCGCGTCGGAAAGTCGGCGGTCCCGGTCTCGAGCACCGTTTGCCCCGGCAGGAACTTCAGCGTCGCGGGGTTCGGCGTGGATTCGGTCTGGATGAACATGGGGCGCACTCCTTCGGGGGCTTGCACCCTATATGCGGGATCGTCGCCGCGGGGTCAAGGACTTGGAACGATTCTAAACTAGCCCGACCTGCCGCGCCGCCATGAGCAAACCGAACAGGATCGGCTGGTGCAGCAGGTAGATCGCAAGGCTGTGCCGCCCCATCAGCGCCAGCAGGTCGGGCGCCACGGGCGAGCGCGGCGTGGGCACGAACGGCGCCGCGGCGACGCCGGCCAGCATCGCCGCGAACCACGGGAAGATCGGCTCGTAGTCGAAGGACGGGATCGGCGTCGGGTCCAGCCCCAACGGGTAGAGCAGGGGCCCCGAGAACGCCTCGGACTGCACCGCGAACGGCACGAGGAACACGACGACCGCCAGCACCGCCGGCACCCATGCCGGCGCCCGCAGGAAAGGCAGGGCCAGCACCGAGAACACCGCGATCGCGTGCAGGATGCCGAACGTCACCGGCGTCCCCATGCCGACCCACGTCCCCACCGTGACGGCCACCGCCGCCGCCGCCAGAAGAGCCAGCCGTCGCCCGAAGGCCCGCCAGCGGATGCCGCCCGAAGCGGACAATGCGAGCGACAGGCCCGACAGGGCGATGAAGCTGGCGGCGATCAGGATGGCGAAGCCGCGCCAGTGGGGGGCCGACGACACCCGCCACTCCACGATGCCGAACAGCGACAGGTCGAAGCTGGCGTGGTAGACGACCATCGCCACCAGAGCTGTGCCGCGCGCCCGGTCGATCCATGCGACGCGTTGCGGCGGAGCGGCCGACACGGGCGCAGATGTCACGTGATGGCCTCGAGCTGATCCTTGCTGAGGCTGCCCGGCACGATGGTCAGCGGCACCGGCAGCCCGCCCGCCCCGCGCGACAGCTGCGTCACGAGGGGGCCGGGCCCGTTTTCGACGCTGGCCCCGAGGACGAGGACACCGATCGCCTCATCCTCGCGCACCTGGGCGAGGATCTGTGCGACGGCCTCACCCTCGCGCACCACAAGCTCGGGGAAGACGTTCTGCCGGTCGCGCATCCACTTGGCGAAGACCTCGTAATGGGCCTCGATCCGCTCGCGGGCTTCCTCGCGCATCAGGTTGCCGACGCCCAGCCAGTGCTGGAACTCGTCGGGCGGGATGATCGACAGGATCGTGACGCCGCCGCCCGTCTTGGCCGCCCGCATCGCGGCGTAGCGCATGGCATTCAGGCATTCGCGGCTGTCGTCCAGGATGACGAGGAACTTGCGCATCATGACCCTCCGAGGCGATCTTGTCCGAGGGGCCGGCCCGTGTCCACGTCCGTCTCGGACAGCGCCCAGTCCCAGTAGAGCTGCCGGGCCCGCTTCGCGATGGGGCCGACCGCGTAGGTCGTGTCGTCGAACGCGGTGACGGGGGTGATCTTGGACATGTTGCCGGTCAGGAAGACCTCGTCGGCGGCGCGGACATCGTCGAAGGTGACGACGGTTTCCACAACTTCGACCCCGTCGCGGCGCAGCAGGTCGATATGGCGTGCGCGCGTGATGCCGGCCAGGAAGGTGCCGTTCGGGATGGGGGTGAAGACCACGCCGTCCTTGGCGAGGAACACGTTGGCCGTCGCGGTTTCCGCCACGTTGCCAAGCGCATCGGCGGCCAGCGCATTGCCGAACCCCTTGGCCTGCGCCTCGCGAAGCATGCGCGCGTTGTTGGGGTAGAGGCAGCCTGCCTTGGCGTTGACCACCGCGCTTTCCAGCACCGGGCGGCGGAAGCGCGTGGTCGTCAGCGTCGTCGTCGCGTCCTCCGAAGCGAGCGGGATGGACTCGAGGCAGATCGCGAAGCCGGTGGTCTCGCCCGGAGCGATCGCGCCCGGCGCGGCGTCGATCGCCCAGTACATCGGCCGGATGTAAAGCGCCGCGTCAGCCGGATACAGCGCCAGCCCCTCGCGCACGATCTCGACCATGTCCGTGGCCTCCACCGTCGGCGTCATCATCAGCGCCTTGGCCGACCGGTTCACCCGCTCGCAATGGGCCAGCAGGTCAGGTGCCACGCCCCGAGCATAGCGGGCGCCGTCGAAGACCGACGAGCCGAGCCACGCCCCGTGATCGGCGGCGCGGATGATGGCGGGGTCGCCCTCGTGCCACTGCCCCTCGAACCAGGTCCTGATCTCCGTGCCGATCGCCATTCCCGCGCTCCCTCGTCTCGTCCGTGCCGCGCAGGGGTAGCGCGATTGGCCGGGGGGCGTCCAGATGGAGGCGTCAGGTCGACAGCAGGTCCTGCAGATCGAGCGGCCGCGTCACCATCGCGATCCGGCCCGCCTCGTCCCGTGGCCAGTCGGCTTGCGCGCGGTCCCAATAGAGTTCGACGCCGTTACCATCGGGATCGTCCAGATAGAGCGCCTCGCTCACCCCGTGATCCGAGGCGCCGGTCAGGGGCCAGCGCGCGTCGCGCAGGCGGTGGAGCGCATCGGCAAGCGCGGCGCGGGTAGGGTAGAGGATCGCGGCATGGAACAGCCCGGTATGGCCCGGCGGCGGAGGGGTTCCCCCGGCGCTGCCCCAGGTGTTCAGACCGATATGGTGGTGATAGCCGCCGGCAGACAGGAACACCGCCTGATCCCCGTAGCGCTGCGTCACCTCGAACCCCAAGACGTCCCGCCAGAAGCCGAGCGCGCGGTCGATATCCGCGACCTTGAGGTGGACGTGACCGATACGTGTGCCGGGGTCGATGCTCATGAGGGCCTCCTGTGCTGGCCCTGTGTATTTAGGAGCAAGCCCGTTCCCACGGCAGTCGCACGGGCGCACAACCTGCGTGCGCCCTCCGCGTCACCGGACGAGGCCGACAATCCGGTAGGTCTCGGCCAGGATCGGCGCCGCGATCTCGCGGGCACGCTCGGCCCCGCGGGCCAGGATGCGGTCGATCTCGGCGGGGTCCTCCATCAGGCGGGCCATCTCGGTCGAGATTGGCGCGAGCTTCTCGACCGCCAGGTCGGCAAGTGCGGGCTTGAACTCCCCGAAGCCCTCCCCGGCATGTTTCGCCATCACGTCGGCCACGCTGCACTCGGCGAGACCCGCGTAGATGTTGACGAGGTTCCGCGCCTCGGGCCGGTCCTTCAACCCCTCGTAGGTCTCGGGCAGGGGCTCGGCATCGGTCCGCGCCTTGCGGATTTTCTTCGAGATCGTGTCGGCGTCGTCGGTCATGTTGATCCGGCTGGCATCCGAGGGGTCCGACTTCGACATCTTCTTCGACCCGTCCCGCAGGGACATGACGCGGGTGGCGGGGCCTTCGATCACCGGCTCGATCAGGGGGAAGAACGCCGTGTCGTAGTCGTGGTTGAACTTGGTCGCGATGTCCCGCGTCAGCTCGACATGCTGCTTCTGGTCCTCGCCCACGGGCACGTGCGTCGCGTGGTAGATCATCATGTCCGCCGCCATCAGCGCGGGATAGGCGAACAGCCCCAGCGACGCGGCCTCGGCGTTCTTGCCGGCCTTGTCCTTCCACTGGGTCATCCGGCCCATCCAGCCCATGCGGGCCACGGTGTTGAAGATCCACGCCAATTGTGTGTGCTCGGGCACCTGGCTCTGGTTGAACAGGATGGATTTCTCGGGGTCGATGCCGCTTGCCAGGTAGCCCGCGGCCAGTTCGCGCGTGTTACGGGTCAGCGCGGCAGGGTCCTGCCACACGGTCATCGCGTGCAGATCGACGATGCAATACAGCGTCTGGTGCCCGCCGGCGTCCTGCGTTTCCACGAAGCGCTTGATGGCGCCGAGGTAGTTGCCCAGCGTCAGGCCGCCCGAGGGCTGGATGCCGGACAGGACGCGGGGGGTGAAGCTGGTCTCGGCCATGTGTGGGATCCGGGGCTTTTCCATTGGACCGGGACGGCTTACCGAGGGGGCCGGACCCCGTCAAGGAAGCTGCCCGATGTCCCTATCCGACCACAACTCCAACCCCTTCAACGCGCTGCCCCCGGTGGTCGTGGCGCTGGCCGTCGCGATCTTCGCGATCGAGCTGCTGTTCCAGGCCGGAACCATCGGCGTCGTCGGCGGCGCGCGCGGCGTCGGCCTCAGGATCGAGGCGCTGAACGGGTTCGCCTTTTCGCCGCAGCTTTGGGACCGGATGGTCGAGGTCGGGCAGTTCCCGCCGCGCCAGCTGCTGCGGCTGGTCAGCTATTCCTTTGTGCATCTGGGTTTCACCCACATGCTCTTCGTCGTGGTGTTCCTTCTGGCGATGGGCAAGCTCGTCGCCGAAAGCTTCGCCGCCTGGGCGGTGCTGGCGGTCTGGGCTGTGTCTTCCATCGCCGGCGCACTGATCTATGGCCTCGTGCCGAGGGTCGAGACGGCTCTCGTCGGCGGCTACCCGGCGGTCTACGGCCTGATCGGGTGCTACACGTTCCTGATGTGGACGGGCCTGGGCGCACTGGGCGAACAGCGCATCCGCGCCTTCACGCTGATCGCGTTCCTCCTGGGGATCCAGCTGGTCTTCGGCCTGTTCTTCGGCGGCTCGACCGCCTGGGTCGCCGACCTGTCGGGTTTCGTCGCGGGCTTCCTGCTGTCCTTCGTGGTCTCGCCCGGCGGGTGGGGCCGCGTCATGGCGAAGCTGCGCCAAAGGTAGGCTCAGCGCCGGACGGAACCCTTGATCTCGCGGAAGGAAACCGCCCCGGCGAGGTGCCCGATCCCGAAATAGGCTGCGGCCCCGCCCGCCACGAGAATCGCAAGCGCCAGCACCTGCCAGGGTCCTGCGAAAAGCGGGGCCAGCACGAGGTTCAGCACCCAGATCACAACGCCCATGGCGATGGACGCGCCGATCAGGCGGGGCAGGCGGCGGCGGAACCTGTCGTCGGGCCGCGCCGCCTCGCCCATGCCGCGTGCACCCCGGATCAGAAGGCCCGCCATGACCCACGCCGCCAGCGTGGTGCCGAGCGCGGCCGCGGGGTAGCCGATCAACGGCGCCAGCCCCACGGCGACGACCGCGTTCACGACCAGCGAGACCAGCGCATAGTGAAACGGCGTCCGCGTGTCCTCACGTGCGAAATAGAGCGGCTGCCACACCTTCTGCAGGACGAAAGCGGGCAGGCCCAGCCCGTAGATCCCCAGGATCAACGCCGTCGCCGCCGTATCGTCATAGTCGAACGCGCCGCGCTGGAAGAGCGTCGCCACGAGCGGCATCGGCACCACGAGGAACGCGACGGTGCAAGGCACGGTCAGGACGAGCGCGAACTCGGCAGCGCGCGACAGCGCATGCTGCCCGCCCGCATCGTCCCCCGCCCGCAGGCGCCGTGACAGGTCGGGCAGAAGGACCACCCCGATGGCGATGCCCACGACCCCCAGCGGCAACTGGTACAGCCGGTCGGCGTAGGAGAGCCACGCGATGGCTCCGTCGAAGAAGCTGGCGACCTGCCGGCCCACCAGCAGGTTCACCTGCACCACGCCGCCTGCCAGCATTGCCGGGCCCATGATCCGGGCAAGGCGCTTCATCTCGGGCGTCAGGCGGGGCAGGCGGGGCAGCAGAGTGAAGCCCGCGCGCGAGGCCGCGAACCACACGACGCCAAGCTGCAGCACCCCGCCCACCGGAACCGTCCAAGACAGCGTCAGTCCGGGCGGCCAGCCCATTCGGTCACCGACGACCAGCGCGCTGACGAGCGCGATGTTCAGAAGGACGGGTGCGGCCGCCGCGGCGACGAAACGGTCGGTGGCGTTCAGCACGCCCGACAGCAGCGCAGCCAGCGAAATCAGCAAGATGTAGGGGAAACAGATGCGCCCGTAGGTCACCGCTAGGTCGAAGCGGTTGTCCTCGACGAAGCCCGAGGCCATGGCGAAGACCAGCGCGGGCATGGCCAGATGGGCCACGAAGGACAGCACGATCAGCACCGTGGCGAGCCCGGCAAAGGCGTTCTGGGCGAAGGTCTGAGCGTCCTCTCCGCCCTCGACCTTCTTCGAGAACATGGGCACGAACGCGGTGTTGAAGGCGCCCTCGGCGAAGAAACGGCGAAACATGTTGGGCAGGGCAAACGCCACAAGGAATGCCTCGGCCACGGGACCGGCGCCGAGGAACGCGGCGATCATGATGTCTCGCACGAAGCCGAGAACCCGCGAGGCCAGCGTCCAGACGCCAACGGTCATGAAGCCTGAGATAAGGCGTGTGGGGGGCATTCGTCTCTCCGAAGGTCCGGTGTCCGGACCCCGCTATGGATGCGCCGCGCCTGCGAGGCAAGCCGCTCGGAAGGTTCCCGGCCCCGGTCGAGACGCCGATCCACAACGGCGTAGCCACCCGAACGAAGCGCACCCACCCCTTCATCCTGCCCGAAATAACGCCGGGGAGCGCGAGGGGCAGCGCCCCTTGCTCTGTCACCGCGATCAGCGCGGCGCTTCAGGCACGGGCGCGCTTGGCCCCAGCGTCGATGGCCTCGCGCAGCTTCCGGTCGAGCGCCTTCTGCTTGGCCTCGGTGTAGATCTTCAGCCCGAACATGTCCTTGACGTAGAACGTGTCCACGACCTGCGCGCCGTAGGTGGCGATCACCGCGCTCGCAATCGAGATGTTGCTGTTGGCCAGCACCCGCGTCAGGTCGTGCAGAAGGCCCGGGCGGTCGCGGGTATCGACCTCGATGATCGTGTAGATCTCGGAGCCCTCGTTGTCGAAGGCGATCGACGTCGGTACCCGGAAGCCGCGCTCGCGTTTCTTCAGCTTGTCGCGGCTTTCCATCGCGTCGCGGGCGATGACCTCGCCCCGCAGGGTCTTGTCGATCATCCCCTTCAGGCGGTCGTGGCGATAGGGATCGTAGGGGTGGCCGTCGCCGTCCTGCACCCAGAAGACCGCCGTGGCGTAGCCATCTTTCGAGGTATAGGTCCGCGCGTCCACCACGTTCGCCCCCACCAGCGCCAGCGCCCCGGCGAGGCGCGAGAAGATGCCGGGGTGATCGACCATGGCAAAGCAGATGCGGGTGGCGTCGCGGTCCACGTCGTCGGTGATGTCGATGCGGATCTGGTCGTCTTCGATGTTGCGCAGCAGATGCGCGAAGGCCGTGTGGCTGGCGATGCCGAGGCCCCCCCAGTAGGGGGCGTAGTGCCGTGCCGTCTCGGCCCGCAGGTCCTTGGCCGGCCAGTCCGACAGCGCCTCGCGCAGGGCGCGCTTGGCCTCGTTCCCGCGGTTCTCGCGGTTCAGCGCCTCGAGGCCGTTTTCCAGCGCGAAGGCGGTTTCCCGGTGCAGCGTCCTGAGAAGCTGAGCCTTCCAGTTGTTCCAGGTGCCGGGACCCACGCCGCGGATGTCGCAAACCGTCAGCAGGGTCAGCAGGTCAAGCCGCTTCCTGGTCCGCACTGCCTTGGCGAAGTCACGGACGGTGCGCGGGTCGCTGAGGTCGCGCTTCTGGGCCATGTCGGACATCAGCAGGTGATAGCGCACCAGCCATTCGACCGTCTCGGTATCGGTCCGGTTGAACCCCATGCGAGGACAGACTTTGCGCGCGATCCGGGCGCCGACCACCGCGTGATCCTCGTCCCGGCCCTTGCCGATGTCGTGCAGAAGCAGCGCGGTGTAGAGCAGTTTGCGCGAGACGCCATCGTCGACGATCTTCGTGGACAGCGGCAGGTCCTCGCGAAGCTCGCCGGCCTCGATCTCGGACAGGTGGCGGATGCACTGGATGGTGTGCTCGTCCACCGTGTAGTGGTGATACATGTTGAACTGCATCATCGCCACGATGGGCTCGAATTCCGGGATGAAGGCGGCCAGCACGCCAAGCTCGTTCATCCGCCGCAGCGCGCGGTCGGGGTTCGGATGCTTCAGCAGCATGTCGAAGAAGATGCGCACAGCCTCGGGGTTGCGCCGCATCTCGTCGTCGATCAGCCGCAGGTTCGCGGCGATCAGGCGCATCGCGTCGGGGTGCAGCAGGTAGCCCGTCCGGAGCGCCTCGTCGAAGATGCGCAAGAGGTTCAGCTTGTCGGCCAGGAACGCATCGGCATCGACATAGGTCAGGCGGTTCTGCTTGAGGGCATATCCTTCCCGCACCCGCCTGCGCCGGCGGAACAGGCCGATGAGCGCAGGCTCCTGCTTCTTGTGGTCCGCCTCGAGCGCGGTCAGCAGGATGCGCGTCAACTCTCCCACGCGGGTGGCGTGGCGGAAGTAGTCCTGCATGAAATGCTCGACCGCGCGGCGTCCCTTGCCGTCCTGGTAGCCCATCCGCTGGGCGACCTCGACCTGCATGTCGAAGGTCAGCTGGTCCTGCGCCCGACCCGCGATCAGGTGGAGGTGGCATCGAACGGCCAGAAGGAAGCTTTCGGCCCGGACGAAGCTGTCGAACTCCTCGGCGGTGTAGGTGCCCTTTTCCACGAGATCGGCGACGTCGGGCACGTGATTGACGTATTTGGCGATCCAGAACAGCGTCTGCAGGTCGCGAAGGCCGCCCTTGCCCTCTTTCACGTTGGGCTCGACCACATAGCGCTGGCCGCCCTGCTTCTGGTGCCGGTCGGTCCGCTCGGCGAGCTTCTTTGTGATGAACTCGGATTCTGTCCCCTCGAACAGTTCGGACCACAGGCGTGATTCGAGTTCGTCCGCGATTACACGCTCGCCGCACAGGAAACGGTGTTCCAGCAGGGCCGTGCGGATCGTCACATCATCTCGGCCAAGGCGGATGCAGTCCGTCACCGTGCGCGAGGCATGGCCAACCTTCATCCGCAGGTCCCACAGGATGTAGAGCATCGATTCGATGACGCTCTCGGCCCAGCCGGTCAGCTTCCACGGGCTTAGGAACAGCAGGTCCACGTCGGAAAACGGGGCCATCTCGGCCCGGCCGTAGCCGCCGACCGCCAGCACGGCGAGCCGCTCGCCCTTGGTGGGGTTCGGCTTTGGGTGGAGATGCGTGACAACCAGGTCAAAGGCGGTCTCGACCAGGCGGTCGGTCAGCCAGGAATATGCCGAAAGCGTCTCGCGCGAGGCGCGAGGGTTGGCGGTGAAAGCTTCGGCGAGGCGAGCGCGGGCGGCGTCCTGAACGCGGCGCAGTTCGTCCACGGCGGCCGTGCGGACACTTGCGGGGTCATCGAGGTCGATCCCCGCCTCGATCGCGGCGCGCACGGCGGAGGCGTCGAAAAGCTCTTCCGCCGGAACGATGAGGTCCGGCGGAAGGCGGTGCGTGTCGTCGGGTCCGGCGGCTTCAGAAGCCCGCGCGACCGGTGCTGGATGGGGCTGGGTCAAGGATGACGACTTCGTTGTTCCGGATGGTGGCTACCGCGAGCGCGCGGTCGTTGGTGCCGTTGGGTAGCAGGCGGAAGGCCCCGTAGGCGCCCTGGAACCCGTCGCGGCGGGTCAGCGCCCGCGCCGACAGCGCGTCCGACCGTCCCTGTCCCAGCAGCGTGCTGACGGCGCGCATGCCGTCATAGGCGACACCGGCCAAGGGGTGCGGGTCGGACCCGTAGGCCGCACGGTACTGCGCGTTGAACTGCTCGAGCGCGCTGTTGTCGGGCAGGGCGAAGAGGCCGCCCTGGAGGCCCGGCAGGCTCAGGGCCTGGGGTGCGGCGGACCAGCGGGTCAGTCCCATGTACTGCACCTGCGCGGGGCTGATGCCGTTTTCGGGCAGGGCGGCTGCGATCACCGGCAGGTCGGCATCCACGTTGGCGGTCAGGAACATCGCTGTCGCACCGGACTGGTTGACAGCCTGTGCGATGCGCGGTGCGGCCTCGGCGATGCCCTGCTGGCTCAGCGGGTAGGACTGCACGGTCGCGACTTCCATGCCAGCGGCTTGCGCGGCTTGCAGGATCGCGTCGCGGCCCGCCTCGCCGGCGACGCCTTCCGCATGGACGACCGCGACCGAGGGACGGCCCTGCTGGCGGGCATAGGTGGTCAGCCGCTCGGCCACGTCGACGAAGGTCTGCCCCAGGACGAAGACGTTGCCGCCCGCGACGGCGGGGTTGTTCGAGAAGCTCAGCACGTTGATGTTCTGGCCCGAAACGACCGGTGTGATTGCGCTGATCGACTGGCTGTAAAGCGGCCCGAGGATGATCTGCGCACCTTCGTTGATGGCCGTGGTCGCGGCCGAGGACGCGCCTGCCGGCGATCCGGCGGTGTCATAGACCCGAAGGTCGATCTGTGCCCCGGGCACCGACGCCATGGCGAGGCGCGCGGCGTTCTCCATCGAGGCCGAGACCGAGGCGTCGCTGTCCGAGCCGCCGCGCGGCAGAAGCAGGGCCACGGGAACCGGGGCGCTCGTGTCGACGCGGGGCGAGGCACCGCCGCCGGGGCCTGTCGCGGGAAGGTTCGCGCAGCCGGCCAGCCCGGCCACGGCGAGAAGAAGGCCGGCCGCGGCCCGCTTGCGAAGGTCGGAAAGAAAGGCGAACATCACGGGCATCCCTGAAACTGGAGAACACGGTGAGTTGTATGGAAGCGCGGGCCTGCTGTAAATCGCGAGCCTGCCGATGAGCGATCTTGCTCCGGGCCTGTACCTCGTTGCCACACCGATCGGGGCTGCGCGCGACATCACGCTTCGGGCGCTGGACGTTCTGAGGGATGCGGACATGCTCGCGGCCGAGGACACGCGGGTCCTGCGCCACCTGATGGAGATCCACGGGATCCCGATCGACGGTCGAACCGTGATCAGCTACCATGACCACAATGGCGAGCGCGCGCGACCCGGTATCCTCGCGGCGCTCGCGGCGGGCAAGTCGGTCGCATATGCTTCGGACGCCGGAACGCCGCTCGTGGCGGATCCGGGCTATGCCCTGGCGCGCGAGGCGCGGGCGGCGGGACACCTCGTGACGACGGCACCGGGCCCGTCCGCGGCGCTCGCCGCGCTGAGTCTTTCGGGGCTACCGACCGACCGGTTCCTTTTCGCCGGGTTCCTTCCGGCCGCCTCCGGCGCCCGAACGCGGACCCTGGACGAGCTTGGGCGGACGCCGGCGACGCTGGTATTTTTCGAAACGGCCCGCAGATGTTCGGTAACCATTAGGGAAATTCTGGCACGACTCGGAGATCGGGAGGCTGCACTCTGCCGGGAGCTGACCAAGCGATTCGAAGAAGTGCGGCAAGGGCGCCTGTCCGAGTTGCTCGAGGGGATCGAACGCGATCCGCCGCGGGGCGAGATCGTGCTGGTCATCGACCGTGACCGTCGCGAGGCCGGAGCTGACGACATCGAGGCGGCATTGCTGGAGGCGCTTGAGACGATGAGTGTGAAGGACGCGGCGAAAGTAGTCTCCGAATCGGTCGGCGCGCCGCGTCGTGACGTGTACCAGATGGCGCTTCGGCTGGGGCGCGGGTCGTGAGCGCGCAGCTTTCCCTTCAGCTGCCAGGCGGGGGCGCGGTGCGCCCTGCACGGCGCCGCGGCACGCGCCGCCCGCAGTACGAGACGCCCGATCAAGCTGCCTTCGCCCTTGTTCCGCCGCCTGATCCGGCGCGCGAGAAACGTCTTGCCGGCGCCCTTGCCTATCACGCCGGCCTGGCCGCCGAGGACCAGGTTGCGCGGGTCTATGTCCGTCGGGGCGCCCGGCTCGTCGCGCGCCGGTGGCGATCGCGCTGGGGCGAGATCGACCTGATTTTCCGCGAGGGCGACCGCGTCATCTTCGTGGAGGTCAAGCGCGCCAAGCGGCACGCATGGGCGCTGGAGCGGGTGTCTCCGCGGCAGATCGCGCGCATCCACGCGACGGCGGAACTCTATCTGGACGCCGAGGCAGAGGGGTCCCTGACCGAAGCGCGGGTGGATGTGGCGACGGTGGACGGGACGGGTCGCGTCGAGATCCTCGAGAACGCCTTCATGTGATCGCCTTGCCACGGGGGCCGCAACGGCCCAGATTGCGCTGCGTCCCAGCGTGGAGAAAGCTTTCGCATGACCCTGTCAGTTGCCATCCAGATGGATCCGATCCAGGCGGTCGATATCGACGCCGACAGCACGTTCCGCCTCGCCGAAGAGGCGCAGGCGCGGGGCCATAGCCTTTTCGTCTACACGCCCGATCGCCTCGCCTGGCAGGACGGTCGCGTTCTGGCGCGAGGGGCGGATCTGACGGTGCGGCGTGTGAAAGGCGACCACGCGGAACTCGGCGAGACGCGAGAGGTCGATCTTGCGGAGTTCGACGTCGTCTGGCTGCGTCAGGATCCGCCCTTCGACATGGGCTACATCACGACCACGCATTTGCTCGACCAGCTCGCGGGGCGCGCGCTCGTGGTCAATGACCCGTTCTGGGTGCGCAACTATCCCGAGAAGCTCCTTGTCCTGCAGTTTCCGGGTCTCATTCCGCCGACCGTCATCGCGCGTGATCTGGCGGCACTGCGCACGTTCAAGGCCGAGCATGGCGACATCATCGTCAAGCCGCTTTTCGGAAATGGCGGCGCGGGCGTGTTCCGCCTGGGGCGCGATGACGGCAACCTTGCCTCGCTGCACGAGCTTTTCTCGGGCATCAACCGCGAGCCCCTCATCGCGCAGAAGTTTCTGCCCGCGGTGTCGAAGGGGGACAAACGCATCATCCTGGTGGATGGCGAGCCGGCCGGGGCGATCAACCGTGTGCCGCAGGCTGGCGAGACCCGCTCGAACATGCATGTGGGCGGGCGCGCAGAGAAATCCGAACTCACGGATCGGGATCGGGAGATCTGCGCGGCCATCGGTCCGCTCCTGCGCGAAAAGGGGCAGGTCTTCGTAGGGATCGACGTGATCGGCGACTACCTGACCGAGATCAACCTGACCTCTCCCACGGGAATCCAGGAGATGGAGCGGTTCGACGGCTCCAACGTTGCCGGCACCATCTGGAACGCGATCGAGCGCCGGCGTGGGCAGGGCGGCTGACCAGGGACGGCGTGATCCCCCTCAATCCATGACGCGGCGAGTGACGAGGCGGTAGGATAATGCCTCGCCGATATGGTGGCTGCGGGTGTTGGTCGCCCCCTCGAGGTCGGCAATCGTGCGGGCCACGCGGAGGACCCGGTGATAGCCGCGTGCCGTCAGGCCGAACCGATCGGCTGCCTTGTGGAGGAGCGCCTTGCCAGCCTCGTCCGGCGCGGCCGTTCGGTCGAGCAGCGCCCCTTCGAGATCGGCGTTCACCGTCACCTCGGGATGGTCGCGGTAACGTTTGGCCTGCAGGTCTCGCGCGGCGGCGACCCGCGCCGCGACGGTTGCCGTCGGCTCTCCGGTCGGCGGCAGGTCGAGATCGGTGAAGGAAACCGGCGGCACCTCGATCCGTAGGTCGAAGCGATCCATCAATGGACCCGAGATGCGGCTCATGTAGTCCTCGCCGCAGGCCGGCGCGCGGGAGCAGGCGCGGGCGGCGTCGAATTGATGGCCGCAGCGGCATGGATTGGCGGCGGCGACCAGCAGGAAGCGGCAGGGATAGCGCACGTGGGCGTTGGCGCGGGCGATGACGACTTCACCCATTTCGATTGGTTGGCGGAGGGTCTCGAGCACGGGGCGCGCGTATTCCGGGAACTCGTCCATGAACAGCACACCGTTATGTGCAAGGCTGATCTGGCCCGGTTTCGCGCCCTTGCCGCCGCCGACGATGGCGGCCATCGACGCAGTGTGGTGCGGCTCCTGGAACGGGCGGCGTCGGGTGATGCCGCCTTCCTCCACAAGCCCGGCGAGCGAGTGGATCATCGAGGTGTCGAGCGCCTCGCGCGGGCTCATCGGGGGCAGAAGGCCCGGCAGGCGACGGGCGAGCATCGACTTGCCGGATCCCGGCGGGCCGACGAAGATCAGGTGGTGCCGCCCCGCCGCCGCGATCTCGAGCGCGCGCTTGGCCCGCTCCTGGCCGCGCACATCGGCAAGATCCGGGCCGTCGGGCGCGATTTCCACCTCGCCCGGTTCGGCCGGGGCGAGGGGGCGCTGCCCGGTGAAATGCGCAATCGCCGCGTGCAGCGTATCGGGGGCGAGCACACGGGCGGCGTCGACCCAGGCCGCTTCGGCGCCGCACGCCTTGGGGCAGATCAGGCTGCGGTGGCGGCTTGCGGCGTGGAGGGCTGCCGGCAGCGCGCCGATCACCGGCAGGAGCGTCCCGTCGAGCGACAATTCGCCAAGGGCCGTGACGCTTTCGACCATCTCGCGCGGAAGCACGTCGATCGCAGCGAGGAGGGCGAGCGCGATCGGCAGGTCGAAATGCGACCCCTCCTTCGGCAGGTCCGCCGGCGAGAGGTTCACGATCACCCGCTTCGAGGGCAACGCGATCGACATCGCCTGCAAGGCCGACCGCACACGGTCCCGCGCCTCGCTGACCGCCTTGTCCGGCAGCCCCACGATGGCGAAGCCGGGCATGCCGGGGGCCATGGCGCACTGGACCTCGACTTCGCGGGTCTCGATGCCCTCGAAGGCGACGGTGTAGGCGCGGGCGGTCATGGACCGTCGGTAGCGCCAGTATGCTTAGCGCCCGGTTAACGAATGCAGAGGTTCGGCCATCCGACCCGGGGGTAGGGCTGGCGATAGACCGTCTCGTGCAGGTCCGGCCCCTTGCGCAGTCCCATGGACCGCCACGCGTTGAACGTGTCGTCCTGCAAGTGAAGCGTCGCATAGGCGGCGGAGGTTCGACCGACCGGCAGTCCGTAGCCGGCGATCCGCGCGGCCACCGGGGCGAAGAACGAGTCGGCGATCGACCATTCGCCGGCGAGCCAAGGCCCCCCCGAACGCTCCAGCGCATCCGACCAGACAAGTTCCAACCGGTCGAGATCGGCGGCGAGGTCGTCCGGCACCGGCACGTCGCCATACGCAACCCGCAGGCACATCGGACATCGATTGCGCAGGGCACCGAACGAGGCGTGCATCTCGGCAGCGATCGACCGGGCAAGTGCGCGCATCGCGGGATCCGAGGGCCAGAGCGG
Source organism: Palleronia marisminoris (assembly GCF_900172315.1). Classification (GTDB taxonomy): domain Bacteria; phylum Pseudomonadota; class Alphaproteobacteria; order Rhodobacterales; family Rhodobacteraceae; genus Palleronia; species Palleronia marisminoris. Next base: position 201,899 of record NZ_FWFV01000002.1, on the reverse strand, counting down.
CAGGTCTGGGTGACGAGAGGCGAGCTCTTCGGCGATGGCCAGGCTGTCGCGGATCGCGGTGCCCTCGGGCGTCACGAGCACGGGGACGGTGCGCGCCGGCGGCAATCCGATCTGCGCGGGCAGGGGCGGATCGATATACATGCGATGCACGGTAAGGTTGTGAGGGATGTCGAAGCGCGACAGGATCAACCCGGCGCGCATGGACCACGAGGAATAGCCGGGATCGGCGATATGGAGGGTGTAGCTCATGGCGCGCAATCTGCGCGACGCCCCGCATTCCTGTCCAATCGCGAAATGTGGACCGGTCGATCACGAAGCGGCGTTCCTAGGGCGGCTCCTGCCATTTGCAACATTTTTACGGGAACTTTCCTCGGCGGCCGGTGCTTGAGGCCTTGAACGCGCAGATCAGGCATGGGGCATTCGTCCGACAAGAACATGCGCGCCCACGAAAACACTGGGGAGCAAGACACGTGGCTTTCGATGGATTTTCCGATCAGACACTATCACGCCGTGCAATGCAGGCAGAGCTTCTGGACGCAGAGACCGAGCTGAGGCTGGCCTATGCATGGCGCGATCACCGCGACGAGGCGGCGCTGCACCGGCTGATCACGGCCTATATGCGCCTCGCGATTTCGATGGCCGCGAAGTTCAAGCGCTACGGCGCGCCGATGAACGACCTCATCCAGGAGGCCGGGCTGGGCCTCATGAAGGCGGCCGACAAGTTCGACCCCGACCGCGGGGTGCGGTTCTCGACCTACGCCGTGTGGTGGATCAAGGCGTCGATCCAGGACTACGTGATGCGCAACTGGTCGATGGTGCGGACGGGGTCGACCTCGTCGCAGAAGTCGCTGTTCTTCAACATGCGCCGCGTGCAGGCGCGGCTGGAGCGTGAGGCCGCGGCGCGTGGCGAACGGCTCGACCGGCAGAAGATGCGCGAGATGATCTCGACCGAGGTCGGGGTGCCACTTCATGATGTCGAGATGATGGAGGGGCGCCTTGCCGGCTCCGATTTTTCGCTGAACGCCACCCAGTCCACCGAGGACGAGGGGCGCCAGTGGATCGACGCGCTGGAAGACGATGCGGCGCAGGCAGACGAGACGGTGACTCACGCCAAGGATGTCGACACGCTGCGGGTGTGGCTGGTCGAGGCGATGGGGCAGCTCAACGACCGCGAGCGGTTCATCGTGCGCGAGCGCAAGCTGCGCGATCAGCCCCGGACTCTGGAAAGCCTGGGGACCGAGCTTGGCCTGTCGAAAGAGCGGGTCCGCCAACTCGAGGCAGCCGCCTTCGGCAAGATGCGCAAGTCGCTCGAAACTCAATGCTCCGAGGTCAGAAACTTTCTGGCGTGACGCGCGTATGCATATGACGGCCGGGTCAAGCGCCCGTGCCGCCCGTCTCGGCGCCGCCCTCTTATCCCTCGGGGCGGCGCCGGACTTCGTTCAGCTTGCCGGGCCGCGGTGCGGCGCATAGGGTCCGGCCATGCTGACGGGTAAACGCATTCTTCTCATCATCGGCGGCGGTATCGCGGCGTACAAGACGCTGGATCTGATCCGTCGCCTGCGCCGCTCAGGCGCTGCGGTCACGCCGGTTCTGTCGCGCGCGGGGGCGGAGTTCGTCACGCCCCTGTCGGTCTCGGCGCTGGCGGGCGAGAAGGTCCACGACGACCTCTGGGATCTGACTGACGAGGCCGAGATGGGACATATCCAGCTCAGCCGTGTGGCCGACCTGATCGTGGTGGCGCCGGCGACGGCGGACCTGATGGCGAAGATGGCGCAGGGGCGGGCAGACGACCTCGCCTCGACACTGCTTCTGGCGACCGATACGCCGATCCTGATCGCGCCGGCGATGAATGTGCGGATGTGGCAGCACCCCGCGACGCAGAGGAATCTGGGTATGCTGAAGGGCGATGGCGTGCGGACCGTTGGGCCCGAGGTCGGCGACATGGCCTGCGGAGAACAGGGACCCGGCCGCATGAGCGAGCCCGCAGACATCATGGCGGCGATCGAGGCGCAGCTTGGTGGAGGGCCGCTTTCGGGCCGGCACGTCCTGGTGACCAGCGGCCCGACTCATGAGCCGATCGACCCCGTGCGCTACATCGCCAACCGCTCGTCCGGAGCGCAGGGAGCGGCCATTGCGCGGGCGGCGCGGGACGCGGGCGCTCGGGTCAGCTTCGTGACAGGGCCTGCCAGTGTTCCGCCGCCCGAGGGCGTTGACGTGATCCGGGTCGAGACGGCGCGCGAGATGCGCGAGGCGGTTTTGGCCGCGCTACCGGCCGATGTGGCCATCTTTGTCGCCGCAGTCGCCGATTGGCGCGTCGCGACGCCCTCGGATCGCAAGATGAAGAAGTCGGGTGGCGCGCTCCCGGTGCTCGACTTCGCCGAGAACCCGGACATCCTTGCCGAGGTCTCGCGCCACGACCAGCGGCCCACGCTCGTCATCGGCTTCGCGGCAGAGACGCATGATGTCGCCGATCACGCCCGGGCCAAGCGCGAACGGAAGGGCTGCGACTGGATCCTGGCAAATGACGTCTCGGATGGCACGGGCATCATGGGCGGGGCCGAGAATGCCGTCACGTTCATCTCGGCCGAGGGGGCCGAGGAATGGCCCCGCGCCGGCAAGGATGCCGTCGCCACTCGCCTGATCGAGCGCATCGCCGCGAAACTTGCCGGCGAATTGTGAGAATAGCACAAGTCGCTGCGGCCGGCCGGACTGCACCCCTGCCAAAACATCGCATAAGTGAAACTTACGACAGCCCCGTCGAACCGAAGCCGCCACCCCCGCGGGCGGTCTCGGAGAGGGTTTCGACCTCCTGCACGTCAAAGCGCACGACGTCGGCGATGACGGCCTGAGCGATGCGGTCGCCGTGGTGGATCGTGAAGGGGTCGATACCGAGGTAGTAGAGCCCGACCATGATCTCGCCCCGGTAATCCTCGTCCACCGTGCCGGGGGCGTTGGGGATGATGAATCCGTGCTTCAGCGACAGGCCGGATCGCGGGCGCACCTGCATCTCGGTCCCCGGGGGCAGGGCGACGGCGAAGCCCGTGGGGATCAACCGCAGGGTGCCATGCTCGAACACGACATCTCCGCCGGGAAGGAAGGCGCGCAGGTCCATGCCGGCTGCCCCGGCGGTCGCATAGCCGGGCAGGGGAAGGTCGTTTCCCGGCAGGCGTTGGAACTGGATGCTGCGCGTCATGGTCACCCCCGATTGGCGTTGCGGATGTGCTAGCCGCACGCGCCGCGCGCGTCACTCCCCGGCGTCATGCGCGGCGATCCGGTCGGCGAAGGTGGTCAGCAGCCGGTGCTTGAGGATCTTGCCGGTCGAGGCCGCCGGCAGCGCGTCGACCACGAAGATCGCGCTGGGCCGCTTGTAGGCCGACAGCCGCTCGCGCGCGAAATCCGCCAGGGCGGCGGGGTCGACTCCCCCGCGGGCGGGCTGAACGAAGGCGAGCACATCCTCGTTTCCGTTCCGCGCGCGGCCGATGACGGCACATTGCACCACGTCGAGGTGATCGTTCAGCGCCGCCTCGACCTCGGGCGGGTGGACGTTGAAGCCCGAGCGGATGATCAGCTCCTTCTTGCGGCCGACGATATGCAGCCGGCCCGCATCGTCGATCCGCCCCAGATCGCCGGTCTTGAGCCAGCCTTCGGGATCGAGCGCTTCGGCCGTCAGTTCCGGCAGGCGATAGTAGCCCTTCATCACGTGGGGGCCGCGGGTCTCGATCTCGCCGATGCCATCGCGGTCAGGGGCGGCGATGCGTATCTCGCAGCCGGGCAATGGCGGGCCGACCGAGGTGTCGGGATCCCCGATCGCGTTCCTTGTCGCGCAGACGCCGGCGGTCGTCTCGGTCATGCCGTAACCGTTCTGTAGCGGCAGACCGTAGAATGCCTCGGCCTTGCGCTTCCACGCCGGATCGAGCGGCGCGGCACCGGACGAGACATAGCGCAGCGCGGCCCCTCTCAGCCGTTCGATGCCTTGCGCGGCGGTGTGCGCCATCAGCACGGCATGCATCTGCGGGACCGCGGGCAGGACGGTTGCACCGCCTTGAAGTGCCGCCAGCAGCTTGTCGGGGGCGAACCGCGCCTCGAGCTGCACCTCGGCCCCGGCGACGGCCCCCGCCGTCAGCATCGAGGCAAGGCCGAACACATGGGTCAGGGGCAGCGCGCCGTACAGCCGCTCGCCCGGGACCATCCCGCGCAGCGTCGCCGAGGCGCGACCGGCGAAATTCAGGTTGCCGTGGGTCAGCATGACCCCCTTGGGATCGCCCGTCGTTCCCGTGGTGTAGAGGATGACGGCCGTGTCGTCGGGCGCCTCGAACCGGGCGCCGGGGTCGGTGGTGAGGGCGATCTCGCCATAGGACGTCTGCATCACCTGCGCCCCTGCTGCGTGGGCGCGGGCCTCGGGCGAGGCGTCGGTGGCGAAGACGGTGAGGCGGGGCCGGCAGTGGCCGGCGATGCGGGCGATCTCGGGCGCGGTCATGCGGGCGTTCACCGGGACGAGGCGCGCGCCGATGCGGCTGGTGCCGAAGACCAGCGCGGCCAGCGCGGCAGAGTTCTCGGCCACCGCCATGACCCGGTCGCCGGGCTGGACGCCGTGATCCTTCAGGAGGGTCGCCGCGGCTTCGCTCGCGGCCTTGTATCCCGCCCAGTCGAACGCGATCCCCTGGCTGTCGCGCAACGCGGGGGCAGTCGGACGTTCGGCTGCGTGGCGGTCGATATGGGCGTGGATCAGAGTCATTTCCGGTATTTTCCCCAGTCCGGACGGCGCTTTTCGAGGAAGGCCGAAATCCCTTCGGCCGCCTCGGGCGTGCCTTGGGCGCGGGCCATCGCGTCGCGCTCGGCGTCGAGCTGCTCGTCAGGGTTGCGGTCGAAGGCGGCGTGGGCGAGCGCCTTGATGCGCGTCTGCGTGGTGCGGGGGCCGTGCCCCAGGCGGTGCGCGTGGTGGCGCGCGGCGTCGAGCGCGCCGCCCGTCGCCGTCAGTTCCGACACGGCGCCAAGGGCGTGGAGGCGTGCGGCCGAGATGCTGTCGCCGTGCAGCAGCAGGGGCAGCACGGTGGCAGGCGGCAGGAGGCGCGCGAGGTTGTGCGTCAGGCCGCCATCGGGCGTCAGGCCCGCGCGGATATAGGCGGCGGTGAACTGCGCATCCTCGGCCGCCACGACGATGTCGCAGGCCAGCGCGAGGGCGAAGCCTGCGCCCGCCGCGCCGCCCTCGACCGCCGCGATCACCGGGGCGGGGCAGGCGCGGATCGCGCGGATCACGCCGTGCAGCGCCTCGATCTTTTCGGCCCGCTCGCGTTTCGGCAGCTCGGCGCGGGTGGCGAGCGCGTTCAGGTCGCCGCCGGACGAGAAGTAGCCGCCCGCGCCGGCGAGGATCACCGCGCCCACGTTCCCGTCCGCCCCCGCGCGGTCGAGCGCGTCGTGGAGCGTCGCGTAGTATTCCGGCGTCAGCGCGTTGCGGCGGTCCGGGTTGTCGTTCCAGACGATCAGCGCGTGGTGCCCGGTTTCGATCCGCCCGGTCATGCCGCGCGCAGCCCCGCGAACCGGGCCCGGTGGAACAGCGCGTCGCCGAAGCGGTGATGAACCATCGTCAGCCGCTGCACGAAATGCCCAAGGTCGTATTCCTGCGTAACGCCGATGCCGCCATGCATCTGGATCGCTTCCTCGACCACCTGCTTGGCGACGCGGCAGGTCAGTTCCTTCGCGGCCGAGACGTGGATCTCGCGCGTGGTCCGGTCGGCGTCGAGGTGACCGGCGATGTTGATCGCGGCGGAGCGGACTTGCTCGATCTCGATCAGCAGGTCGGCCATGCGGAATGCGAGGGCCTGGAACTTGATGAGCGGCTGGCCGAACTGGGTGCGGCTTTGCAGGTAGTCGGCAGTCAGGTCGCGGATGCGCTCCATCATGCCGAGGGCCTCGGCGCATTGGGCGGCGATGCCGCGGGCGACGGCAAGTTCGATCTGGGGGAAGGCGTGGCCGGCCTCGCCCAGCAGCGCCTCGCCGGGCAGGCGGACATCCTGAAGCGCGAGTTCGGCCGCGCTGCCGCCGCCGGTCAGGGGGTAGTCGAGCAGGTCTAGCGCGTTGCGCGGCACGAGGAAAAGCGACAGGCCGTCGGTAACGTCGATGTCCCCGGCGGTGCGAGCCGAGACGACGAGGTAGTCCGCTGCCCCGGCATTCACGACGACGCTTTTGCGGCCTGCAAGCACCCAATCTTTGCCGTCCTGCCGTGCCGTAGTCGCAACGCGCGACAGGTCGAAGCGTGCGCCGGGCTCGGAATGGGCGAAGGCCAGCTGCGTGCCGCCGGCGATGATCTCTTCGACATGGGCCGTCTGGCCGGCGTTGCCGAGTTCGGCGATCAGGCGCCCGGCGATCAGGCTTTCGATCAGCGGCTCGGGCGCGCCGGCGCGGCCAAGCTCCTCGAACACCACCATCAGGTCGTAGCCCGCGCCACCGAAGCCGCCCTGGTCCTCGGTGAAGAGGGCGCCTATCACGCCCATCTCGGCCAAGGCGTTCCAGGTGGCTTGCGACCAGGGGGCGTCGCCCTCGACGATTTCCTTCAGGTTCACCGTGTCGGCCAGCATCCGGCGCAGGCCGTCCTGCAGCATCTGACGTTCTTCGGTCAGTTCAAAGCGCATGGTTCAGGCCCCCAGCTTGGTCTTGGCGATGATCTGCCGCTGCACCTCGTTCGATCCGCCATAGATCGAGAGCTTGCGGTTGTTGAAATAGCCGGGCGTCGCCGCGGCCGCGTAGTCGGGGCCGGGCGCCTTGACATTCGAGCCTGGCTCCAGCGCCTCGGACACGAAGGGCATCGCATAAGGGCCGCAGGCGAGGCGGGTGAGGTCGTTCAGCTCCTGCCGGATCTGGGTGCCCTTCACCTTCAACATCGAGCTTTCGACCCCGGGCGCATTGCCCTCGGCAGCGGCCGAGACGACGCGCAGGTTGGTCGTGGCCATCGCCATCAGGTCGATCTCGAGCCGCGCGATCTCGGCCGCGAAAAGCGGGTCCTCGAGCAGGGGCTTGCCGTTCTGGTACTCGAGCCCGGCGATCCGCTTGAGGTTCGCCAATGCCTCGGAGCAGTAGCCGACGCCGGCGATGTTGGTGCGCTCGTGCGTCAGGAGGTACTTGGCGATGGTCCAGCCTTGGTTCTCCTCGCCCACGAGGTTTTCCACGGGCACGCGCACGTCCTTGAACCAGACCTCGTTCACCTCGGCGCCGCCGTCGATCAGGACGATGGGGCGCACCTCGATCCCCGGATCGTTCATGTCGACCAGGAGGAAGCTGATCCCTTCCTGCTTCTTGCCCTCTTTCGAGGTGCGCACGAGGCAGAAGATGTGGTCGGCATATTGTGCCAGAGTGGTCCAGGTCTTCTGGCCGTTGACGATGTAGTGGTCGCCGTCCCTCTCGGCCGTGGTCTTGAGCGAGGCAAGGTCGGACCCGGCGCCGGGCTCGGAGTATCCCTGGCACCACCAATCCTCGCCCGACAGGAGGCGGGGCAGCCAATGCGCCTTCTGCTCGGCCGAGCCGAACTTCATCAGCACAGGGCCCAGCATCGCCACGCCGAAGGGTACGACGCGCGGGGCATGGGCGCGGGCGGTCTCTTCCTCGAAGATGTGCCGCTCGACCGGGTCCCAGCCCGAGCCGCCGTATTCCTTCGGCCAGTGCCCGGCGAACCAGTTCCGCTCTTGCAGGGCGGCGTGCCATTCCTCGTGGTCTTCCTTGGTCAGCCGCTGGCCGAGGCGCACGCGCTCGGAGATATGCTCGGGCAGGCGGTCGCGCAGGAAGGCGCGCAGGTCCTGGCGGAAGTTTTCATGGGCGTCGCTGTAGGTCAGATCCATCGGGGATCTCCTTCTTTGAATGTCATCGCCGGGCGGGGCCGGGGGCGTGGCCCAGGGCGGTTTCAAGCTCGCGCACCGCGGCGCGCAGGGCGGGGCCGACCTCGGCTTCCATCCGGGCGACGGTCAGGTCCTCGGGCAAGGCGCCGCAGGTGAAGACGACGGGCTCGCTGAGGTCGCGGGGGTGGAACGGGGTCGAGACGGCGTGGATGTTCGCCGCGAAATACTCGGCCGGATCGGTGATCGCGAAGCCCCGCGCGAAAAGCTGGTCATAGGCGCTGGCGCGGATCGCGGCGGCTGTTTCGCTCGTCAGGCCACGGTCGCCCTGCGCCTCGTCCACCACGCGGGGCAGCATTTCTTGCGGCAGTGCGCCAAGGTAGCAGGCCCCCGAGGACGACCCCCGGATCGGCACCCGGTGTCCCACGTCGAGCCAGATCGACGACACCCCGGCCGGCCGCCACACCTTGGTCAGCAGAAGCCGCCCCCGGTCGCGCACACCCAGGAGCGCCAGCGTCCGCGTCTCGTCCGCGAGGCGCTGCATGATCGGGCCGGCAAGCTCGACGAAACCGATCGAGGCCGCCGCGACGTTGCCAAGTGCCAGCAGCGCTGGACCGGGGCGATAGCGTTCGCCGTGGCGGGCATGGGTCAGGTAGCCCAGGCTGTGCAGCGTGTAGGTCAGGCGCGAGACGGTGCTTTTCGGCAGGCCGGTGCGCTCGGCGATCTCGGCATTCCCGAGGCCGTCATCGGCGGGGCGGAAGGCGCGCAGGACCGACAGCCCCCGGGCGAGGGTGGTGGCAAAGCGGCGGTCGGTATCGGACATGTCCTTCATTGCATCGTCGCCGGGATCAGGAGGGACAGGGCGGGCACGGCCATGATGATGCCAAGAACGATGATGTCGATCGACAAGAACCGCACGAGGCCCGAGAAGATGCGGTCGATCGGAACCTCCTTACCGACGACCGAGGATATGACGAACACGTTCAGACCCACGGGCGGCGTGATCAATCCGATTTCCAGCAGTTTCACCACGACGACACCGAACCAGATCAGGTCGAGGCCGTAGCTTTCGACCAGCGGCACCATCAGCGGCAGGGTCAGCACCATGATGCCGATCGGGTCGAGGAACATGCCGAGCGCCAGGTAGATCAGGGCGATCACGATCATCAGGACGGCGACGTTTGGCTCGGCGTCGGTGACGGCGCCGACGATCTCGGGCGCGACGCGGGTCAGCGCGATGAAGGCTACGAAGATCTTGGCGGCCGCGGCGATCAGGAAGATGGAGGTCGTCTGAATTGCCGTTTCACGCAGCGCGGCCCAGAAGCTGGCGAGGGTCAGCTTGCCCTGCGCGAAGCCGGTGATCGTGACCAGCGCGACGGACACGGCGGCGGCCTCGGTCGCGGTGAACACGCCGCCATAGATGCCGCCGACGATGACGACGAAGAGGGCGGCGGCGGGCCAGGCCCTCACGGCCGCCCTCCAGCGATCGGCGCCGGTGATCGTGCCCTCGTAGCGGGGGGCGTCCTGCGGCCGGCTGCGCACCCAGAGCCAGATGACGAAGAGGAACCCCAGAAGGCTGAGGATACCCGGCAGCACCCCGGCAAGGAACAGGGCCGAGATCGAGGTCTCGGTGAAGATGCCGTAGATGATGAACAGGACCGAGGGCGGGATCAGCGACCCCAGCGTGCCGCCTGCCGCGACAGAGGCCGTCGCGAGGCGCTTGTCGTAGCCCATGGCCAGCATCTCGGGCGAGCAGATGCGCCCCATGGTCGAGGCGCAGGCGATGGAACTGCCCGAGATCGCCGAGAACCCGCCGCAGCCGACGACGCTGGCCATCGCGACCCCACCGGGGATCTTGGCCAGCCAGACGCGGGCGGCGTGGTAGATCGCCGTCGTGATCTCGGCCCGGTAGGCGATGTGGCCCAGCGCCACGAACAGCGGGATCATCGACAGGTCGTAGCTGTGGATCAGGTCGAACGAGTTCGAGAAGACGAGGCTCGACGTGGGGCGATAGGCCCGTTCCGGCGTGAAGGCACCGGTGCGGAACGCGAAGATGACGAAGGTGCCGACGGTCGCCACCGCCGCGAGAGCGAAGGCGATGGGAACGCGGATCGCCAGAAGGCCGATGACCGCCGCGAAGGCGACGATGCCGACGAGGGTGCCGTCCATGTCAGCCTTCCTCCATGAGGCTGTGTTCGGCCCCGGTCTCGATGTGGTGGCCGTCGGCGACGGTGCGAATGTCCTGCGCGACCTGTATCGCGAGGCGCAGCCAGCAGACGCTGACGCCGAAGAGGAAGATCACCCGGCCCGGCCATTTCGGCAGGTTGAGCTGCCCGAAGTAGAAGGCGCCGCCCTGGATGGCGCTGTGCGCCTCTTTCCAGCCGGCCCAGATCAGCGGCAGCAGGGCGAAGAGGCCGACCACGCCGCCGAAGATCACCAGCCAGTCCTGCACCCGGCGCGGGAAATGCTGGCTGAGGACCTCCACCACGATGTTCGCCCGCGCGGCCACGGTCGCGGCCAGCGGCAGGACGATGGCGGCGACCATCAGCTCGGTCACCATGACCACGGTGTCGGGGACGCCGGTGTTCAGCGTCGCGCGCAGAAGGACGCTGAGCGAGATCAGCAGCCCGAGCGCGGCGATCGCGGCGGCGGCAAGGTCGAGCAGGAAACGCTCGGTCCAGCGAAGCATGACGGCCTCTCGTTCAGGATGTCAGAGGATGCCCGCACCACGGGGGTGCGGGCGGCAAGGATCAGCGGGTCCAGGGGTAGCCCTGGTCCTCGACTTCCTGCGTGTACTGGTCGATCAGCGACTGGTACTCGGACATCAGCGTTTCGCCGTCGATGCCGACATTCGCGGCCGTCTGCTGCCACTGGTCCACGTAGGTCGAGCCCGCCTCGACGAGCTTCTCGCGCTCGGCCTCGGGCAGTTCGACCACCTCGATGCCCTGATCGCGCATCATCTGCACGGCGGCGTCGTTCTCGACCGAGAGGATCTCGCCCAGCTCGTCGGGGATCGCGCGTCCGGCTTCCATCAGCCAGGTCTGCTCTTCCTCGCTGAGGCCGTCGAACACGTCCTTGTTCATGAACACGCCAAGCGCGCCAACCTGGCCCCAGTTCAAGATCGTGTAGCTGTCGATGATCTCTTGCCACTGGAGGGCGGGAACGACGTAGCTGTAGCCCTGCGAACAGTCGATGAGCCCGGAATCCATGCCCTGGTACGCATCGTAGATCGACATGGACACGAGGTTCGCACCCTGGTCCGCGAAAGCCTGCCCGTAGGCGCCGACGCCGCGGACCTTCAGCCCGGCGATATCGTCCACCGAATCAATGGTCGCTCCCTTGCAGCCGACATTGATCTGCGAGGTGGTGAACGTGCCGATATAGACGAGGTTCTGATCGGCCAGGTTCTGCTGGATCTGCTCGTTCGAGCGCATCAGCTCGTCCGTCGCCTTCATGCCGACCCAAGGGTCGGGGTTGTTGATCGGCAGGTCGGCGATGCCGTAGCCGGCCATCTCCTGCGGGAAATAGACGGCGATGATGGTGCCCGCGTCGGCCACGCCGTCGGCGATGCCCGACTTTGCCGCCTCGGCCTTGAAGAGTGCGCCACCCCACTGGATGTCGAAGGTCAGATCGCCTTTGGACAGGCGCTCGACCTCGTCGGCGAAGAAGTTGATCGCATCGGCCCGCGCGCCGCGGTTCGGGCCCGCCTCGCCGAAGAAGAGCGTCGTCTGGGCAGCGGCCGCGCCGGTGCCCAAGGCAAGCGCAAGAGCTGCCGTCGTCAGAAACTTGGTCATGTTTTCCTCCCTTGACCTCGTGTTCCGCAGTGCAGAACCGAGTTTCAATATATCGAATGCTAGAGAGGCCGCGTCCGTTTGTAAACGGCCATGCGCCAAGGCGTCCGTGTTGCGGGGCGCGGCGGGTCGTGGCACTCGGGCAGGAACGTCCGACAGGGGGGCCGAAGCGGCATGACCACCCACAGATCCCTCGGGGTGGCCGCGGTCATCGCGGCCGCTGTTCTGTGGGGCACGACCGGCACGGTGCAGACGCTGCTGCCACCCCTGCGCGAGCCGCTGGCCGTGGGCGCGCTACGGCTGATCTTCGGCGCGGTGGCGCTTCTTGTCCTTGCCATGGCCGATCCGGCGAGCCGCCGCGCGTGGCACCGCCTGCCCTGGCGGGGCGTCCTGTTCGCGGGCGTCTCGATCGGCCTCTACAACCTCTTCTTCTTCTGGGCGGTGACGAAGGCCGGCGTCGGGCCGGGCACCGCCATCGCCATCGGCAGCGCGCCGATCTGGGCGACGCTCTACGAGGTTGCCGTGGCAGGACGGCGGCCGGGGCCCGTCCGCTTGGCCGGACAAGCCGTGTCGGTGCTGGGCGTGGCGATCCTGTCGCTGTCGGGGGGCGGTCCGGCCGGGTCGCTCGTTGGCGTCGGGCTCGCGCTGCTGGCGGGGGCGTCCTACGCCTCGTACTCGCTGGCGACCTCGGCGATCGGGCATCGCGCGCCGAGCACGACCCTTGCGGCGGCAACCTTCGCGGTGGCGGCCGTCTTCACCGCTCCGGTCCTGTTCATGGTTCCGACGGCGTGGATCGTGGGACCGATGGCATGGGGCGCGCTGGCGTTCCTGGGCGTCGCGGCGACGGGGCTGTCCTATGCGCTCTATACCTGGGGGCTGACGCGGGTGGCGGCGTCGACCGCGGTGACGCTGGCCCTGGCCGAGCCGGTGACCGCGTGGCTGCTGGCGACCTTCGCCGTGGGCGAGCCGGTGACGCTGCAAAGCGCGCTGGGCGTGGCGCTGATCCTGGGCGGGTTGGCAGTGGTTACGGGCCGTTCGGACCGGGGCCGCTAGAGCGCGGCAACAAGACCGGGCAGGGCGGCCCAATCCTCGAAAACCGCGCGGTGGGGCAGGGTTTCGACTGCCGCCTTCCGATAGCCGCGGGTGAACAGAAGGAACGGGACGTCGGCCCGCGCGGCGGTCTCGGCGTCGGTCTCGCTGTCGCCGACATAAAGGCTCGGCCCGTCGCCCAGGGCGTCGAGCGCGGCGTGAAGGGGCGCGGGATCGGGTTTGCGGGTGGCAAGGCTGTCGCCACCGATGCGGGTGGCGAACAGGTCCTCCAGCCCGAAATGTCGCAGGACGGCGTCGGCGGGGCCTTCGGGCTTGTTCGTGCAGAGCCCAAGCACATGGCCTGCATCGATCAGCGCACGCAGGGCATCCGTCACACCGTCATACATCTCGGTCAGCTCGACGGCGCCCTGATAACGGGGGAGGAAGGCCGCGTGCAGCCGCTTTTGTTCGGTGTCGGGAATGTCGCGGGCGGCGCGCATCCGGGCGACGAAGACAGAGGTGCCTTCGCCGATGAAGGCGACGGTTTCGGCCAAGGACAGCGGCGCACCGCCTTCCTCTGCCAGCACCGAATTCGCCACGGCGCGAATGTCGGGGGCCGAGTCGACCAGCGTGCCGTCGAGGTCGAAGACGATCCGGGCCATCAACCCTCCTTGTCGATCTTGCGGACGTAGAGCTCCATCCGGTGGGCGACGATCTCGTAGCCCGCCTCGGCGGCAAGCTCGGATTGCAGCCGCTCGATCTGGTCCGAGTGGAACTCGACCACCTCGCCGCTGTCGAGGTCGATCATGTGGTCATGATGCGCCCCGTCCGCCGGCTCGAACCGGGCGGTGTCGTTCTGGAACTGGTGCCGCTGGACGACCCCATGCTCTTCGAGCGCGCTGAGCGTCCGATAGACGGTGGACAGCGAGATCCCCGGCATCTGGTCGGTCGCGCGGCGGTGCAGCTCGACCGCGTCGGGATGGTCGTCCGAGCGCGAAACGATGTCGAGCAACAGCCTGCGCTGCCGCGTGAGGCGGATGCCGCTTTCGCGCAGGGCATCGGTCAGTTTCTCGGCGCGTTCGGCTGGGTTGGACATGGCATCGTAATGCAACGGGTGGGGGCCGGCATCAAGACGTACTTGCAAATCGTTCGCAACTGGTTGAAACCTGCAAACGGTTCCTAAATGCAACTGGAGCACCCAACCGGAGAACCGCCCGTGCCGATCCGCATCCTGACCCTTCTTCTCGCATCCGTTGCGACACCTGTCCTGGCGCAGGACAAGCTGAAGGTCGTGACCACCTTCACGGTTCTTGCCGACATGGCGCAGAACGTCGCCGGCGACGCGGCCGAGGTCGTGTCGGTCACCAAGCCGGGCGCCGAGATCCACGGATACGAACCGACGCCGCAGGACCTCGTGCGCGCCTCGGGGGCCGACCTGATCCTGTGGAACGGACTGAACCTCGAACTGTGGTTCGAGCAGTTCCTCGACAACCTGGGCGACGTTCCCTCGGCTGTGCTGAGCGACGGCATCGACCCGATCCCGATTGCGACGGGGGAATACGAGGGCGCGCCGAACCCCCATGCGTGGATGGGGCTCGAGAACGCCGGGGTCTATATCGACAACATCGCCGCCGCCCTGTCCGAGCACGACCCCGAGAACGCCCAGGCCTATGCCGCCAACGCGGCGGCCTACAAGGACGAGCTGTCGCGCACCATCGCGCCCCTGCGCGCCCGCATCCGCGCGCTGCCCGAAGAGGCGCGCTGGCTGGTGACCTGCGAGGGCGCGTTCAGCTACCTCGCCCGCGATTTCGGGATGCAAGAGCTGTTCCTGTGGCCGATGAACGCCGATCAGGTGGGTACGCCGCAGCAGGTGCGTGCGGTGATCGACGGGGTGCGAGAACACGAAATCCCTGTCGTCTTCTGCGAAAGCACCGTCAACACCGCCCCCGCCGAGCAGGTCGCCCGCGAGACCGGGGCGGCCTATGGGGGCGAGCTTCATGTCGACTCGCTGTCGGCCCCGGATGGCCCGGTGCCCACCTACCTGGACCTGCTGCGCGTCACGGCCGAGACGGTGGCCGACGGCCTGACCCGGGCCGACCGATGAGCGTCGAAAGCGCCCCCTGCACACCCGGCCTCATGGCCGAGGGCGTGACGGTCAGCTACCGCAACGGCCTCACCGCGCTGAATGACGCCAGCCTCGAGGCGCCGCGGGGAAGCGTCACGGCGCTGGTCGGGGTGAACGGTGCGGGAAAGTCGACCCTCTTCAAGGCGTTCATGGGCTTCGTGCCGCTGGCGTCCGGGCGGATTCGCATCCTCGGCCTGCCCGTCCGCGACGCGCTGCGCCAGAACCTCGTGTCCTACGTTCCGCAAGCCGAAGAGGTGGATTGGAGCTTTCCCGTCCTCGTCGAGGATGTGGTGATGATGGGCCGATACGGCCATATGGGGTTCCTGCGCCGCACGAGACCGGCCGACCGGGCGGCCGTGGACACGGCGCTGGGCCGCGTCGGGATGGAGGCGTTTCGGCACCGCCAGATCGGTGAGCTTTCGGGCGGCCAGCGCAAGCGTGTCTTCCTGGCCCGCGCGCTGGCGCAGGACGGGCAGGTCATCCTGCTGGACGAGCCGTTCACGGGGGTCGATGCCGGGACGGAAGAAGCCATCATCGCCCTGATCCGCGAGCTGCGGGCCGAGGGGCGGGTCATGCTGGTCTCGACCCACGACTTGGGGTCCGTTCCGCAATACTGCGACCGGGTTGCGCTGATCCGAGGCACCGTCCTTGCCCAGGGCCCGACCTCCGAGGTCTTCACCCGCGCGAACCTCGAGGCCGCGTTCGGCGGCGCGCTCCGCCGTTTCGCCTTGCCCGGCGATCCGGCGCCCGAGGCGCGGCAGCGCATGGTCGCAGAATGAGCGTGCTCTTCGAGCCTTTCGCCTACACCTACATGACCAACGCCATGTGGGTCTCGGCCCTTGTGGGCGCGGTCTGCGCATTCCTGTCGGCCTACCTGATGCTCAAGGGCTGGTCGCTGATCGGCGACGCCCTCTCCCATTCGGTCGTGCCGGGGGTGGCAGGGGCCTACATGCTGGGCCTGCCCTTCGCGCTGGGCGCGTTCCTGTCCGGAGGGCTGGCGGCTGGCGCGATGCTGTTCCTGTCGAACCGATCGGGACTGAAGATCGACGTCATCATCGGCATGATCTTCACGTCGTTCTTCGGGCTGGGGCTTTTCCTCGTGTCGGTGAACCCGATGGCCGTCTCGGTCCAGACGATCACCATGGGCAACATCCTGGCGATCACCCCCGGAGACACCGTGCAGCTGGCGATCATCGGGATCGTTTCGCTGGCCCTACTCACGGCCAAGTGGAAGGACCTGATGGTCACCTTCTTCGACGAGGCGCACGCCCGCAGCATCGGCCTTCCGGTCGGCGCACTGAAGGCCATGTTCTTCGTGCTGCTTTCGGCCAGTGTCGTTGCGGCGATGCAGACGGTGGGGGCATTCCTGGTGGTCGCCATGGTCGTGACGCCCGGCGCCACGGCCTACCTTCTGTGCGACCGATTTCCCCGGCTGATCCTGTGTTCGATCGCGATCGGCGCGGGGAGTGCCTTCCTTGGCGCCTGGGCGAGCTACTTCCTGAACGGTGCGACGGGCGGGATCATCGTGTCGCTCCAGACGCTCCTGTTCCTTGTCGCCTTCGCCTTCGCGCCGAAGCACGGGATGCTGGCCGCCCGCCGCCGCGCCGCGGCGGGGGAGGGCGCGACATGAACGCCGAGACGCTTCTTCTTCCATTCCAGTTCCCGTTCATGCGTACGGCCTTCCTGATCGGAGCGGTCGTCTCGGTGCCGGCGGCGCTGCTCTCGTGCTTCCTGGTCCTGAAGGGCTGGGCGCTGATGGGCGACGCGATCAGCCACGCGGTGCTGCCCGGCATCGTCCTGGCGCACATCCTGGGCCTGCCGCTGATCGTCGGCGCCTTCGCGGCCGGAATGGCCTGCGCCGTGGCGACGGGGTTCCTGACGGGAAATTCCCGGGTCAAGCCGGACACGGTGCTGGGCGTCGTCTATTCGGGGATGTTCGCGGCGGGGATCGTGCTGTTCGTGTCGGTCGAGACGGGCGTGCATCTAGATCACATCCTGTTCGGCAACATGCTGGGCGTCTCGACGTCGGAACTATGGACCGCCGCCGCGATTTCGGCCGGGGTCGGGGGGGCGATTCTGCTCAAGTGGCGCGACTGGCTGTTGCACGCGTTCGATCCGGCGCAGGCGCGGGCCTCGGGGCTGGCCGTGGGGTGGCTGCATTACGGGATGCTCGCGATGCTGTCTCTGACCATCGTCGCGACCCTCTCGGCGGCGGGGCTGATCCTGGCGATCGGTCTGCTGATCGCGCCCGGCGCCATCGCCTTCCTGACGGCGCGGACGTTCCGGGGCATGCTGATCGTGGCGGTGCTGGCCTGCATGGGGTCGATGCTGCTTGGTACCTACCTGTCGTTCTTCCTCGACAGTGCCCCCGCGCCGACCGCGATCCTGGTGCTGACGGCGCTGTTCGTTGCCGCGTTCCTCAACCGTGCGCTGCGGGGCGCGGCCGCCGCTTAGGTCCGGCTATCGACATTCCCCCCGTGTGCGTGGCTCTCTGGGGCAAACACGGAGGTACCCTTGGACGCCCGCATCATCACCTACGACGCCACCCGGCCGCGCCTCTCCTGGACCGACACGATGGAGGCGATCCGCGCCGGCCATACCCGCCCCCGCGCACAGATCGGAGACCTGTTCCTCGGCCCTTCGGACGGCACGCTCCTGACGCGGGGCGCCTATGTCGAGGGGCTGGGCTATGGCGTGAAGTCCGTCACCGTGTTCTCGGGCAACGCGGACCGGGGGCTGCCGACGGTGCAGGGGGCGATGTTCGTCTTCTCGCCCGAGGATGGGCACCTCGAGGCCATCGTGGACAGCCGCCTCGTGACCGAGTTCAAGACGGCCGGCGACTCGATCCTCGGCGCGCGCCTGCTGGCTTGCCCCGACCCGGTCGAGCTGCTGATCGTCGGCGGCGGGACGGTCGCGCGCAGCCTTATCCTGGCCTACGGCGCCGCCTTCCCGTCCCTGGAGCGGATCTCGATCTGGTCGCGCCGGCCCGAGCAGGCCGAGGCGCTGGCGGACGAGTTTCCTTCGCATTCCGCCTCGGTCGCGGCAGTGGACGATCTGGCGAGGGCCGCGGGGCATGCCGACATCGTCTCGACCGCGACGATGGCGCGTGAGCCGGTCCTGAGGGGCAAGTGGATCGCGCCCGGCACGCATGTGGACCTGATCGGCGCCTTCAAGCCCGACATGCGCGAGGCCGACGACGCGCTCATTTCGGGCGGGTCGCTGTTCGTCGACAGCCGCGAGACGACCATCGGGCATATCGGCGAACTGAGCATCCCCATCGCGGCCGGCGTCATCACGCCCGAGGACGTGCGGGGCGATTTCCACGACCTCGTGTCGGGGGGTGCGGGGCGCCGCTCGGACGACGAGATCACAGTGTTCAAGAACGGAGGCGGCGCGCATCTGGACCTGATGGTCGCGCGCTACATCGCCTCGGTGGCCTGAGCGGTCAGCTTCCCTCGCGGATCTCGCGCTGGCGCATCGGCATCTTGTCGATCGAGCGGGTGATCTCGCGCACGTCCCAGGGGAACGGCTTGCGCAACGCGACCGAGCCATCCTTGCCGATGACGGTCAGCTGAAAGCCTCGTGGCCGCAGGTTGCGGCGGATGTCGCTCATCGCAGCGGGGTCGGTATCGGTGACGACGACCACGTCGCGGCGGGCGAGTTCCTCGGGACGGTCCGCGATCAGATCCATCTGCTCCTGAAAGGCCGGCATCTGCGGTGCGTCGGCGAAAACCACCACCGGGCGCGCGATCCACAGGAAATCATCGAGGTCGATCTCGGCCGCCTCGAACACGGTGGTTGGATCCTCGCGCCAGCGGGCGACGGCATCGTCGGCCTCCTGCGCGGCGAGGGGGGCGGCCATGAGCGGCAGCAGCGAAAGCAGGGCAGGCAAGAGGATGTGTCTGAACATGACTGGAATGTAGGGGGCCGCGGGCACTTCGCGAAGCCCTATGCGACAGTGGGGCACGATCACAAGCGCGCGGGGTGATTTTCGCATCGGTCCAAGGGGCGGTACCAGTGGGGTTCGGCGTATCGCTGCGCGGCCGCGTTTCCGTTCCGCGATCCGGCTTGACGAGGTCGCACCTGCGCGTGACGGTCCACGGCATGGAATATCTCGACACACGTACCGGGCGGCGCATCGCCTATCATCGCACGACCGGAAAGGGCCCGTGGGTCGTCTTTCTCGGTGGATTCAAGTCCGACATGAACGGCACGAAGGCCGTGCACCTAGAAGGATGGGCCGGCGGCGCCGGCCGGGCCTTCCTACGGTTCGACTATTCCGGCCACGGCCAGTCGTCGGGGGCCTTCGAGGACGGCTCGATCGGGGACTGGGCGCAGGATGCGATCGACGCGATCGAGGCGCTGACCGAGGGGCCGGTGGTGCTGGTGGGCTCTTCCATGGGGGGCTGGGTCTCGCTGCTTGTCGCGCGCGCCATCGACCGGGTGGTGGGGCTTGTCGGCATTGCTGCGGCGCCGGACTTCACCGAGGACAGCATGTGGGCCGGCTTCGACGAGGGTCAGCGGGCCGAGCTGGCCGAGCACGGGCAGGTCAGCCTGCCGTCGGATTACGACGAGCCCTACGTTATCACCCGCCGGCTGATCGAGGACGGGCGGACGCAGCTCGTCCTGCGCGAGCAAGTCGCCCCGTTCGGCCCCGTCCGCCTGTTGCAGGGAACGGAGGACGCCGATGTCAGCCGCGAGACTGCCCTGCGGCTGCTCGACCACCTGGCCGGCGACGTGCGCCTGACCTTCGTCAAAGGGGCCGACCACCGCTTTTCCGACGACGCCTGCCTCGAGCTGATCGAACGGACGGTCGAGGAGGTGCTCGCGTGCGCGTGATCGCGGCGGTCTTCTGCTTCCTCGTCGCAGCGGCCGCGGCCGTGTTCTACTACGCCCCGGGTGCGGTGATGAACCGCCTGCCGTCGCCCGATGCCATCGATATCGGGACAAATGTCTCGCGGCACCTCGAACGGCGCGAGGCGCGGTTCAACGACATCGTCGAGGGCACCGAGAAGCGCGTCGACTGGGCGGGAGAACCGGGCGAACGCACCGCGTGGTCGGTGGTCTACCTGCACGGCTTCTCGGCATCGTCCGAGGAGATCCGCCCGGTGCCGGAACTGGTCGCCGCGGCCCTGGGGGCGAACCTCTTCTACACCCGGTTCCAGGGCCATGGGCGCGACGCCGAGGACATGGCCGCGGGGTCGACCGCCGGATGGGGGCGCGACGTGGCCGAAGCGATCGCCGTGGCCGAACGGATCGGCGACCGGGTTCTGGTGATCTCGACGTCCACGGGCGCGACGCTGGCGGCCATCGCCGCCGCCGACCCGGTCACGATGGGGCGGATCGACGCGCATGTGATGATCTCGCCGAATTTCGGGCTGCGGAACAGGGCGGCGCAGATGCTGACATGGCCCTTCGCGCGCCAGTGGGTGCCCCTGCTCGCCGGCAGGACGCGTGGCTTCGAGCCGATGAACGAGTTGCACGCGCGCTACTGGACCGAGACTTATCCCACCGTCGCCACCATCCCGATGCAGGCCGCGGTGGTGCGGGCGCGTGCGCTGGACCTGTCGGCGGCGGAGGCGCCGCTACTGGTGATCTACTCTGAAGAGGACGAGGTCGTCAGCCCCGCAGCGATCCGGGCCGAGACCGCCGAGTGGGGTGGCCCCGTCACGATGATGGAGATCCCGCCGGGCGAGGGCATCGACCCGATGAACCATGTCCTCGCGGGCGATATCCTCAGCCCCGCCGCGACAGCCGTCGTCGTGGCGCGAATCCTCGACTGGATGGGCAGCATCTGACGCGGAGCGCCGGCTGCGCGCCCCGTTCAGACCGGGGTCGGTCCACTTTCCTCGAGCGTGGAGGTATCGGCCGCCTGACCCGTGCCATTCGCCGGCCTGCGGTTGGCCGGGCGACCCGCATTGTCGTCGATGAAGTCCAGGACCAGCGGCCGGATGTTGTTGCGCCAGGAGCGGCCCGCGAAGATGCCGTAATGCCCCGCGCCCGGCTCGAGATGGGTCTTGGTCTTCGCGGCCGGCAGGTTCGTCAGAAGATCCATCGCCGCGAGGCACTGGCCGGGGGCCGAGATGTCGTCGTTCTCGCCCTCGACGATCATCGTCGCCACCTCCTTGATCTTCGAGATGTCGACGCGCTGTCCCTCGATCTCGAACACGTTGCGGGCGATCTCGCGGTTCTTGAACACCCGCTCGACCGTCGACAGGTAGAACTCGGCCGGCATGTCCATGACGGCGAGGTATTCGTCGTAGAACTTGTTGTGGCGGTCGTGATCGCCGGCCTCGCCCTTGGCAACCTTCATGATCTGGTCGCGGAAGGCGGTGGTATGGGTATCGAGGTTCATCGAGATGAACGACGAAAGCTGCAGCAGCCCCGGATAGACCGAGCGGCCGGCACCGGCATGTTTGAAGCCGACCCGCTGAATCACCAGGTGCTCGAGCTGGCCCATCGTCACGCGGCGGCCGAAATCGGTCACCTCGGTCGCGTTGGCGTCCGGGTCCACCGGACCGCCGATCAGCGTCATCGAGGCGGGCTGGGCTTTCGGCTCGTGCTCGGCCAGCCACGCCACGGCGGCAAGGGCCAGCGGCACCGGCTGGCAGACCGCGACGAGGTTGGTGTCGGGCCCCATCTTGCGCAGGAAATCGACGACGTAGCGGGTGTAATCCTCGACATCGAACTTGCCGGCCGAGACGGGGATGTCGCGCGCGTTGTGCCAGTCGGTGACGTAGACCTCGCAATCGGGCAGCAGCGACGCCACGGTCGAGCGCATGAGCGTGGCATAGTGCCCCGACATGGGCGCCACCATCAGCACCTTGCGCTGGCTTTCGGGGCGGCCCTGGACGCGGAAGCGGATCAGGTCGCCGAAATCACGCTTCTGCACAATCTCGACCTCGACCACGTGATCGCGGCCGTCCTCGCCGACGACCGTGTCGATCCCCCAGTCCGGACGCGCGACCATCCGGTCGAAGCTGCGCTCGGTCACGTCGCCCCACGCGGACAGCATCCGGAACATCGGATTCGGTGCCAGTCCGTGGACGGGATACGACCCGAGGGCCTGAGCTGACGCGCCGAGCCACTGGTTCGTGACGCGCATCGTCTCCATGATATCGTAGGCGAACATGTTGTACATGAAAGGTCCTTCAAAAACGGGCCCACTATTTAAATAGCGATCGGCTCTGCTAGGGTCACACTTGTGGACGACGACGCCCGGACGTTCCGAGCGGCCGCAACAGAGCCTGCTGCTGTGCAGCATTAAAGGACGGGAGGGGGCCATGGCAACGAAGGATCACGAAACAGGTACAAATCTTTCGCAACATTCCGAGGCAATGGCGCGAAACATCGCGCGGCTCGAGGTTCTTTCGGCCCGCCTGGCGACGGTCATGTCGAACAAGCGGCAGGTGCCCAAGTCGCTGCAGGGCCCCGCGCAGGAGCTCTACGCGAAGGCCGGCCTCGCCTACATGCGCGAGATGATGGAGAACCCGGCCAAGATCATGCAGACGCAGATCGACTACTGGGGCAAGACGATGACACACTATGTCGACGCGCAGTCGCGGATGATGCAGGGCGACTTCACCCCGCCGCCCGACGCGACCGGCTCGGACGGGCGGTTCTCGGGCGAGCTCTGGGAGAACCACCCGATGTTCAACTACGTCAAGCAGCAATACCTGATGAATGCCGAGCTTGTGAGCAGTGCGGTCGCCTCGATCGACGGGCTGGCCGAGCGGGACAAGAAGCGGCTGGAGTATTTCAGCCAGCAGATCGTGGACATGATGAGCCCTGCGAATTTCCTCGGCACCAATCCCGAAGCGCTGGCCCGCGCCGTCGAGACCGAGGGGCAGAGCCTCGTCGACGGTCTGGAGAACCTCGTGCGCGACCTCGAGCGCAACAACGGCGAGCTGGTCGTCACGCTTGCCGATCCCGACGCATTCACGGTGGGTGAGGACCTGGCCACCACGCCCGGCAAGGTCGTCCATCGCAACCGCATGTTCGAGCTGATCCAGTACGCGCCGACGACCGAGCAGGTGCACAAGACCCCGCTCGTGATCTTCCCGCCATGGATCAACAAGTTCTATATCCTCGACCTGAAAGAGAAGAACAGCCTGATCCGCTGGATCGTCGAACAGGGCTTCACCCTGTTCGTGGTCAGCTGGAAGAACCCCGGTCCCGACTACGCCGAAGTGGGCATGGACGAGTATGTCGAGGAAGGGTTCCTCGAGGCGATCGGCCAGGTGAAGGAGATCACCGGCGAGAACCAGGTCAATGTCGTCGGCTACTGCATAGCAGGCACCACGCTGGCGATCACGCTGGGGCTGATGTCGAAGCGCGGCGACAAAAGCGTGAAGTCCGCCACCTTCTTCACGACGCTGACGGACTTCTCTGACCAGGGCGATGTGGGCGTTTTCCTCGACGACGATTTCGTGGACGGGATCGAGGAAGAGGTGAAGCGCGCGGGCTACCTCGACAGCTTCTACATGAGCCGCACGTTCTCGTTCCTGCGGTCGAACGACCTGATCTATCGCCCGGCCATCCGCAGCTACATGATGGGCGAGACTCCACCCGCCTTCGACCTGCTGTTCTGGAACGGGGACGGGACGAACCTGCCGCGCGACATGGCGATTGAATACCTCCGCGGGCTCTGCCAGCAGAACCGGCTGGCAATGGACGGGTTCGAGATCCTTGGCGAGACAGTGACACTGCAGGACGTGAAGGTGCCCCTGATCGGCATCGCCTGCGAGACGGACCACATCGCGGCCTGGAAAAGCTCGTATCGTGGGCTTCAGAAGATGGGCTCGCGGTCCAAGACGTTCCTTCTGTCGGAGTCCGGGCATATCGCGGGCATCGTCAATCCGCCCTCGAAGAAGAAGTATGGCCACTACACGAATGGCGATTGGAACGGTTCTCCCGAGGACTGGCAGACGGCTGCCGAGTTCCACTCCGGTACGTGGTGGATGCGGTGGGGCGAGTGGCTGGCAAAGCGGTCGGGGCGCAAGGTCGAGGCGCGGAACCCGGAAGAGGGGCTTTGCGATGCCCCGGGAACCTACGTGGTCGAGAAGCCTCTCACCTGAACTGGGCGCTGCTGCACGCGCGAAAGTCGTGCGGCGCCTTTTGTTGCGCCAGTCGAAGATTCCGGGACATGTATGCGATGGATCAGGCCGGATCGCCGGGGTTACCCAACGGAACTTTTTTTGCCGCAGCGCAGAAAACGGGCTTGTAATGCCGCAGCGCGGCACAATATGAGTATCACACAAGACAAGAGAGGGCGATGCACCGCCCCGCCCGCACACACACAGCCCGACACACCGAATTGGAGCGATTGAATTATGGCGACCAAGACCAACACCGACTACACCAAGATGATGCAAGAGATGATGTCCTCGATGCCGACCGACATGTCGGCCTTCCAGGACGCGTTCAAGTCCTACGCCAGCTTCGGCGAGAAGATGTCCCGCGTCACGCTCGAAGCCGCCGAGAAGTCGCACGAGATTTCGTCCAAGTGGACCCAGGACACGCTCAAGCGCATGAACGCCGCCGTCGTCGTCCGTGAAGAGCCCGCCGATTACGGCAAGGCCATGACCGATTTCGCGTCGGCCCAGGCCGAAGTGACCGCCGAGACCATGGCCCAATTCGCCGAAGTCGCGAAGAAGGTCCAGATGGAGACGGTCGAGCTGATGCTCGCCGCCGGCAAGGACGTCTCGGAGGACCTGACCGCCGCCGCGAAGAAGGCCACTGGCGACGCCACCTCGGCCGCCAAGCGCTCGACCGCCGCCGCGAAGTAAGGCTACGAAAAATACGTCGTCCGACCATCGGCGACGTGAGAAAGGGCGGACCTCGGTCCGCCCTTTCTTTTTGCGATTCATGCGCCTAGGCTCGACTCGAGACACAAGGCGCATGGGGGGCAATGCCATGCCGGAAGAGCAAAAGCCGCTTCTGATCAAGCGATACGCGAGCCGCAGGCTCTACAACACCGAGACCAGCGACTACGTGACGCTCGAGGATATCGCGGGGTTCATTCGCGAGGGTCGCGACGTCAACGTCATCGACCTCAAGTCCGGGGACGACCTGACCCGTCAGTACCTTCTGCAGATCGTCGCCGAACATGAATCGAAGGGCGAAAGCGTCCTGCCAATCGAGGTGCTGACCGATCTCGTTCGATCCTACACGACGCAGGCGAACTCGGTCGTTCCGCAATTCCTCAAGATGTCCTTCGACATGCTGCGCAAGGGCCAAGCGAACATGCTGGGACCGATGGCCGTCATGCCCGGCTTCGGTGCCGTGCAGAAGCAGCAAGAGGCGTTCCTGAAGGCGATGACCGGCGGTTGGACGGGTGCTGCAGGCTCGACCGGACCCGAATCCGGCCAGACCGTCCCCGTGGAAGAGGTGCGCGAGAAGGAGGAGGAACTCGATGAGATCCGCCGCCAGCTCGCCGAGATGCAGGCCGTCCTGAAGAAAATGAACGGTTAGTCGGGCCCGAACATCCGTCCGCGCTCGGCTACCGCGACGAGGGCGAAGGAGGCGACCGACAACACGAGAAAGCCGCTCAGCAGCGGCACGAGGGTGCCGTCGTAGAAATAGGCCACTGCCGCGCCCAGGATGCCGCCTCCCAGGGTCTGCGCGGTGCCGAGCACGGCCGAGGCCACGCCGGCGACGGCCCCCATCGGCTGCATGGCAAGCGCGTTGAGGTTCGGCGGGACGAAGCCGAAGCAGCACATCATCAGGATGAACATGCCCATGAAGAGGGGAAACGGGGTCACGCCGCCATAGGCGATCGCGAGTCCCAGGTGGGCGGCGGCGATGATGATGAACGCCACCAGGGCGGTCTGCGACAGGCGCCGAACGCCGAAGTGCCGGGTCAGGCGCGAATTCGCGAAGCTCGACGCGGCCATGAACGCGGCGACCAGCGAGAAATACAGGGTGAAGCTGTCACCCAGGCCATATGTGCGCGTGTAGATCTGTTCGGCCTGGTTGATGAAGGCGAACAGGACCCCGAAGAACGCGGCCATGGCAGCGGTATAGCCGGCGGCAATGCGGTTCGACACGACGATGCGGAACGCCTCTGCCACGCGCTTTCCGGTCAGCGGCCGACGATCCGCGGGATCGAGGGTCTCGGGCAGCCGGATCGACGTCCAGACCAGCGCTGCTACGCCGATCAGCGCCATCACGATGCCCAACTCGTGCCAGGCGCCGAAGGCGAGGACCAGCGCCCCGATATTGGGGGCGACGATGGGCATGATCATGAAGACCATCATCACCAGCGACATGACACTCGCCATTCGTGCGCCGTCGAAGCGGTCCCGCACGAGCGCCATCGCCACCACGCGGGTTGCGGCGGCGCCGATGCCCTGCACCAGGCGCATCGCAAGCAGCGCGCCGAAGGTGGGCGCCCAGATGGCGCCAAAGGCACCGGCGATGTAGATCAGAAGCCCGACCAGGAGGATCGACTTGCGGCCGAACCTGTCGACCAGCGGTCCGTACACGATCTGCGCGGCACCGAAGCCCAAGACGTAGGAAGTGATGACGAACTGGTGCGCGTTGGAGTCGGTGACGTCGTAGCTGTCGCCGATCGTCGTCAGCGCGGGGATCAGGATGTCGATGGCAGCCGCGTTCAGCGCCATCAGAAACGCGATCATGCCGACGAATTCGACATAGGACAGGGCCGGGCCCGCCGGTGTCTCGGAGTTGCTGGCGACGGTCATCGCGGATCCTTCTCGGATGGGAGGCTTCCCCTTCACCCATTTCGCCCCTGCGTCAATGGCATGGCGGTCATGTGAGCCATGCGCCTGGTGCAACGCTCAGACGTTGATGAGAAGGTGCTCCCGCTCCCACGGAGAGATGGCCTGCAGATATTCGTCGTATTCCGTGCGTTTGACGACTGAATAGACCTTCGCGAATTCGGGACTCAGCAAGTCGTGCAGCGCATGTGCGCTATCGAACAGCTCCAGTGCATCGAACAGGCCGCGCGGCACGCCCTGGTCGCTGTCATAAGCGTCACCGTTGCATTCCTCGCGCGGCTCGCGCTGCTCATCCATTCCGAGGAGGCCGCAGGCCAGGGACGCGGCGATCCCGAGATAGGGGTTGCAGTCCATCCCCGCGATGCGGTTCTCGATCCGGCGCGCCTGTGGTTCCGCGATCGGGATGCGCAGGCCGGCCGTCCGGTTGTCGCGCCCCCATTCCAGGTTCACGGGCGCGGCGAATTCCTTAACGTAGCGGCGGTAGCTGTTGACGTAAGGTGCAAGTAGCGCCGTCACCGAGGGCAGGTGGTGCTGCAACCCGCCGATGAAGTGGCGGAAGGCGTCGGTCTCTTCGTCGTTCGGCCCCGAGAAGATGTTCCGCCCGTCCGCGTCGATGATCGAGTGGTGGATATGCATGGACGAGCCGGGCTCGTTCTCGATCGGCTTGGCCATGAAGGTCGCGAAGCAATTGTGGCGCAGCGCGGCCTCGCGGATCAGGCGCTTGAAGAAGAAGATCTCGTCGGCCAGCTTCACCGGCGAGCCGTGGCGCAGGTTGATCTCGAGCTGCCCGGCGCCGCCTTCCTGGGTGATGCCGTCGATCTCGAATCCTTGGGCCTCGGCGAAGTCGTAGATGTCGTCGATCACGCCGCCATATTCGTCCACCGCGGACAGCGAGTACGCCTGCCGCGCCGCCGCCGCACGGCCCGTGCGGCCGATCATCGGTTCGATCGCATGGCCGGGATCGGTATTGCGGGCGACGAGGTAGAACTCCATCTCGGGCGCCACGACAGGGGTCAAGCCACGCGCCTCATAGGCCGCCACGACGCGCTTCAGCACGTTGCGTGGGGCTGCGGGGACGGGACCGCCTTCCTGCAACTCCATGTCGTGGATCACCTGCAGCGTCCGGTCGGCGGTCCAGGGCGCGGCCGTGGCTGTGGAGTAATCCGGCGTCAGGATCATGTCGGGCTCGGTCGCGTCCTCGGGGACGGGGACGGTGGCCCAGCCACCGGTGATCGTTTGGTGGAAGATCGTCCGGGGCAGGAAGAACCGCGACTGCCGGGCGAACTTGCCCGCAGGCATCGCCTTGCCGCGGGCGATCCCCGGCAGGTCCGAGACCATGCACTCGATCTCTTCCGGGCGCTTGCCGTTCAGGTACAGGCGCGCTGCCTCGGGGGCCTGGTCCAGCCAGTCGGTCATCGGGCATTGTCCCGGAAGAAGGTGGCGAGGCGCGCGCCGGTCATGGCGTTGTCGGTCGGCTGGGGCAGGGTGGCCTCGGCCTCGGCGAGTAGGGGCTCGGGCACGGTGCCACGGCCCACCTGGTCCATCAGGCCGGCGATGAAGCCCGCGTCGAACTCGGGATGCGGTTGAATCGTCAGGGTTTTCCCGCAGGACAGCCCGGCATGGGTGGTGAAGTCGTTGGTCATGATCGTCTCGAACCCCTCTGGCGGGCGGATCACCTGGTCCTGGTGCCAGGCGTTCAGGTGAACGATCTCGCCCTGCCAGTCATAGGCGCGCCGCCCTACCGACCAGCCGCCGGCGAACTTCTCGACCTGGCCGCCCAGGGCCTGAGCCACGACCTGGTGGCCGAAGCAGATACCGACCAGCGGCCGCCGCCCGTGAATGTCACGGATCAGCGCCTCCAGCGGCTCGATCCAGTCATGCCCCTCGTAGGCGCCGTGACGCGAGCCGGACACCAGCCAGCCGTCGCAAAGCTCGGGGTCGTCTGGCACGTCACCCTCGAAGACGCGGAACACGCTCCAGTCGAAACCGGGTCCGACAAGCTGTGCATAAAGCTGTGGATAATCCCCGTGCTGCTTGGCGAGGGGCTCCAAGATCGCGCCGCATTGGAGAAGGCCGATGCGCATGGCTCAATCGCCCTCGAACGAACAGAGCGACTCGACCCTGAGGCCCATCTCTTCCAGCCGCTTGCGGCCGCCCAAGTCTGGCAGGTCGATGATAAAGGCGCAGCCGACGATCCTGGCGCCCAGCCGCTCGCACAGCTTCACCCCCGCACCGGCGGTGCCGCCGGTGGCCAACAGGTCATCTACCAGAAGCACGCGCTCGCCCGGCGTGAAGGCGTTGTCGTGGACCTCCATCGTGGCCTCGCCGTATTCCAGCAGGTACTCCTCGCTGATCGTGGCGCCGGGCAGCTTTCCCTTCTTGCGGATCGGCACGAAGCCCACGTTCAGCTGGTGCGCGATGGCGCCGCCCATGATGAAGCCGCGCGATTCCAGCGCCGCCACCTTGTCGAACCGCTGATCGGCGAAGGGGTCCAGCAGCTGGTCGATGCAGATGCGGAACCCCCGCGGATCGGCGAACAGGGTCGTCACGTCCCGGAACATGATGCCGGGCTTCGGAAAATCGGGGATCGTCCGGATATAGTCGCGGACGGTCTTCTTCTGGCTCATCGGGCTCTCCGGGCGGCATGGTCCGGAGGCGGACCTAGCGCATGGTCCGACCCGCGCCAAGCACTCAGGTGCCCAGCACCCGCCCCGCCACCGAGTCGAGCTTCGCGACGAGGGCGGGATCGCGCTGGTCGGGCGCGGTCATGATCGCATGCTCCAGCGCGCGGTCGCAGCCACGGGGGCAATCCGGGTGCGCGCCCTCCAGCGCCGAGGCCAGGCCCCGAACCAGTGCGCGCGCCTTGTCGGCGTTGCCCTGCAGGGTTGCGATGATGTCGGTGATGTCGACCGAGCCGTGCTCGGGGTGCCAGCTGTCGTAATCGGTGATCATGGCGACCGCTGCGTAGCAAAGCTCGGCCTCGCGCGCGAGCTTGGCTTCGGGCATGTTCGTCATGCCGATCACGTCGCAGTTCCAGACGTCCCGGTAGAGCTTGGATTCCGCCGCGGTCGAGAATTGCGGCCCCTCCATGCACAGGTAGGTGCCGCCGTCATGCAGGGTGATATCCTCCGAGGCCGAGGCTTTCACCGCGTCCCGCAGGCGCTCGCAGACCGGGTGCGCGACCGAGACATGGGCGACGCACCCGGTGCCGAAGAACGACTTTTCCCGCGCGAAGGTCCGGTCGATGAACTGGTCGACCAGCACGAAATCGCCGGGCGCCATCTCTTCGCGGAACGACCCGCAGGCCGAGATCGCGATGACGTCCGTCACCCCCAGCCGCTTTAGCGCGTCGATATTGGCGCGGTAGGGAACCGTGGTCGGCGAATGGATGTGCCCTCGGCCGTGGCGGGGCAGGAACGCCATCTCGGTCTGGCCGAGCCGGCCGGTCAGGATCTTGTCCGACGGGTCGCCCCACGGAGTCTCGATCTGCTGCCAGCGCGGGTCTTCCAACCCGTCCATGTCGTAGATGCCCGATCCGCCGATGATCGCGATTCTGCTCATATGCGCCCCCTGTCCGGTTGCGGCGGAGCATGGCGTTGCTTCGTCCGAAGGAAAAGGGGCGATCGCGGCGCCTCAGATGGACACGCAGATCTTGCCGAAATGCGCGCCGGACTCCTCGTGGCGGAAGGCGTCGGCGAGTTCGGCTAGCGCGAAGGTGCGGTCGATCGCGGGGCGGATGCCGGTGACCTCCATTCCGCGGACCATGTCGCGCTGCATGGCGTGCGAGCCGACGATGAGCCCCTGCAGGCGCTGATGCTTTGCCATCATCGCGGCGGTCGGAATCTCTCCGGACCGGCCGGTCAGCACCCCGATCAGCGCCATGTGGCCGCCGATCCGGCAAGCCTGGATGGACTGAGCCAGCGTCGCGGGGCCGCCAACCTCGATCACGTGATCGACGCCGCCGCCCGACAGGCGCGCGATTTCGGCGCCCCAGTTCTCGGTCGTCCTGTAGTTGACGGTGGCCGTGGCGCCCAGCTCCTCGAGGCGGGCGCGCTTGTCGTCAGAGGACGAGGTCGCGAAGACCCGGGCGCCCATGGCGCGGGCGATCTGCAGCGCGTAGATCGACACGCCGCCGGTGCCCAGCACCAGCACGTCGTCGCCCGCCTTCAGCCCGCCATCCACGACGAGCGCACGCCACGCGGTCAGCCCGGCGGTGGTGATCGTGGCGGCTTCCTGGTGCGACCAGCCCTCGGGCGCCTTGGTGAAGTAGCGCGCCGGGCGGGTGACGTATTCGCGGGCGTAGCCGTCGACGCCGTCGCCCGGCG
Source organism: Palleronia marisminoris (assembly GCF_900172315.1). Classification (GTDB taxonomy): domain Bacteria; phylum Pseudomonadota; class Alphaproteobacteria; order Rhodobacterales; family Rhodobacteraceae; genus Palleronia; species Palleronia marisminoris. The sequence continues at coordinate 171,065 of NZ_FWFV01000002.1, read as the reverse complement.
TGGTCGAGAAATCCGCGATGGGTGGTGGGCCATCGGCCCAGTCGGGGAAGAAGGTCGACACCACGTGGTCCCCGACCGCGAAGGGGGCGCCGTCGCCCGCGGCCTCGACCTCTCCGGCGCCGTCGGCCATGGGGATGCGGCCGTCCTCGGTCGGCATGATCCCCGCTGCGATCCCGTAATCGTGGAAGTTCAGGGACGAGGCGCGCAGGCGGACGCGGATCTCGCCCGGCCCGGGATCGGGCGCGTCGGGGATGTCGGTGTGGGTCAGGTGGTCGAGGCCGCCGGGGGCGACGCAGCGTATCGCTTTCATGGGGTCTCCGTTTTGCTCTGTCACAGCGGCGTCATGGGTGGCACCGTAGAAAGCGGCCCCGCGTGAAAGGAGTTCCACGATGACCATCCGACTGTCCCGCCGTTCCTTCCTTGCCGCCTCGGGCGCGGCTGCCGCGCTGCACCCGTTCTCGGTCCGGGCGCAGGCGAACCAGGCGCATCTGCGACTGATGGAAACCACGGACATACACGTCCATGTCTGGCCCTACGACTACTACGCGGACGAGGCCATCGACACCGCGGGCCTTGCGCGCACCGCCGCCCTGATCGAGGGCGTCCGGTCCGAGGCGACGAACGCGCTGCTGCTGGACAACGGTGACTTCCTGCAGGGCAACCCGATGGGCGACTGGGTCGCCTACGAGCGCGGGATGGAAGACGGCCAGATGCACCCGGTCATCGAGGCGATGAATACGCTGGGCTACGACGCCGCGACGCTGGGCAACCACGAGTTCAACTACGGCCTGCCGTTCCTTCTGTCGGCCGTCGCGGGCGCGAACTTCCCCGTCGTCACGGCGAACGTCGCCACGCAGCTGGGCGACACCCCCACCGATGACGAGACGCTGGTGCCGCCTTACGTCATCCTCGATACGGTGGTCACGGACGGTGCGGGCGAGACGCACCCTGTCCGCGTCGGGCTCATCGGCTTCGTGCCGCCGCAGATCCTGCAGTGGGACCGCAGCCACCTCGACGGCAAGGTCGAGGTCCGCGACATCGTCGAGACCGCCGAGGCATACGTCCCCCAGATGAAGGCCGAGGGCGCCGACATCATCGTGGCGATGGCCCATACCGGCATCGGCGCGGCCGAGTACGAGCCGATGATGGAAAACGCTGCGATCCCGCTCGCGGCGGTCGAGGGGATCGACGTGATCCTGACCGGCCACCACCACCGCGTCTTCCCCGGCCCTGACTACGAGGGCACCGAGGGCGTCGATGCCGAAGCCGGCACGATCCAGGGCAAGCCGGCGGTCATGGCGGGCTTCTGGGGCTCGCATATGGGTCTGATCGACCTGATGCTGGAACGGACGGATGCCGGCTGGACCATCGCCGGCGCCGAGGTCGAGGCGCGCCCGATCTACCTGCGCGGCGAGGATCGCTCGGTCGAGCCGACGGTGGAAAGCGTCCAGCCGGTGCTCGACGCGACCGAGGACGACCACCAGGCGACGCTCGACTACGTGCGCCGCGCGGTGGGCAAGACGGACGCGCCGCTCCACAGCTACTTCGCACTGGTCGCGGATGACCCGTCGGTGCAGATCGTATCGAACGCGCAGACCTGGTATATCGAGCAGATGCTGGCCGGCACCGAGCACGAGGGCCTGCCGATCCTTTCGGCCGCAGCGCCCTTCAAGGCCGGCGGCCGGGGCGGGCCGGACTACTACACCGACGTCGAACCCGGCGATATCGCCATCAAGAACGTGGCCGACCTGTATCTCTACCCGAACACGGTTCGCGCGGTGAAGATCGACGGCGCGACGGTGCGCGAATGGCTCGAGCGCAGCGCGGGGATGTTCAACCAGGTCACGCCGGGCGAGCAGGACCAGCAGCTTCTGAATCCCGACTTCCCGTCCTACAATTTCGACGTGATCGACGGGGTGGAATACCAGATCGACCTCAGCGAGCCCTCGAAATACGGGAGCGAGGGCGAGGTGGTGAACCCGGACGCCAACCGCATCAAGAACCTCACCTTCGAGGGCGCGCCGATCGACGAGGACCAGGAATTCATCGTCGCGACGAACAACTACCGCGCGGGCGGCGGCGGCAGCTTCCCCGGCGCCGACGGCTCGACCACCATCTTCGAGGCGCCCGACACCAACCGCGACGTGATCGTGCGCTACATCGTCGAGCAGGGGACGGTCTCGCCCTCGGCCGACGCCAACTGGACCTTCGCGCCGCTCGAGGGGACGACGGTGCTGTTCGACACCGGCCCCCTGGGCGTGCGCTATGCCGACCAGGTCGAGGGCGTGACCATCGAGCCGATGGGCGAGGCCCAGGAGGGCTTCTTCCGCTACCGCATCGCGCTGTGACCATGGCCGGGGGCCTTGCGCCCCCGGACCTCCGAGAGTGTTTTCGGCAGGATGAAGATGGGGCGGGGCCGCGATGTCGGTCCCGCCCTTTGGTCATTCGCCCGGTCGGGGCATCGAGAACAGCTCGGTCACCTTGGCGAAGTCGCGGTAGCCGAGGCGCGAGACCGGGTTGAACGACAGCACGTCGAAGCGGCCGTCCTTCAGCGCGTCCTCGTGGATGTGGATGCCGGTGACGGTGCCGATCACCAGGAAGTTGCTCTGCCCCTCGAGCGCGATGATCCGGGTCATCCGGCATTCCAGGTTGGCCGGCGCGTCGGCGACGCGGGGGCAGGCGATGGTCTCGCATTGCGCCTTGGTCAGGCCGGTATGGGCGAACTCGTCCGTTTCGCGCCCCCAGGGACCCGAGCTTTCGTTCATCGCCTCCTTCAGCGCGTCCGAGACCACGTTGCAGCAGAACGCCCCCGTCTCGCGGATATTGGCGACGGTGTCCTTCGTGTCGCCGCGGTCGGGCTTGGCCGAAGTGGACGCGAACACGACTTGCGGCGGCGTGTAGGCGACCGCGTTGAAGAAGGAATAGGGGGCGAGGTTCTCGGATCCGTCCGCGCCCCGGGTCGATATCCAGCCGATGGGGCGGGGGGCGACGATGGCACTGAACGGGTTGTGGGGCAGGCCGTGGCCATCCTCGGGGCGGTAGAACATCAGGGCTCCTTTGGTTTGCCGGGAACGTAGCGTCGTGCTACGCGCCGCGCCAGTCTTTGGGGGAATGCGCGCGATGCTCTCTGTCGAGCGGCCGGACGATTGGTGGGAGGTCGAAGCCCTCTACGACCTGAGCTTCGCGCCCGGGCGCGAGCTTCTGTCCTCGTATCGGCTGAGGGACGGGGTAAAGCCCGTGAAGCCCCTGTGCCTCGTCGCGCGTGACGAGGCCGGAATAGTGGGCGGCGCGATCCGCTATTGGCCGGTGAGGGCCGGCGGCGCGCCGACGCTTCTGCTGGGGCCCGTGGCGGTGCACCCGACGCGGCAGGGCGAGGGGCTGGGCGCGCTGCTCATCCAGTCGAGCCTTGGCCGTGCGGCGGGTCTGGGTCATGCGCGGGTGATGCTGGTGGGGGACGCGCCCTATTACGGGCGCTTCGGCTTCGAACGGCTGGACGGTGTCGAGATGCCGCCGCCGACGAATCCCGACCGCGTCCTGGGGCTCGATCTGGTGCCCGACGCCTGGGTCGGAATATCCGGTCCCGTGACGTCTTGGAAAGACGCGGCGCAAGCCACATCTATGCGAGCATGACAACGACACCTGCCGAATACGACGAGATTTCGCCCGAGATGTCCGCCGAGCTGGACCGGCTCGCCAAGCGCTTCCGCACCGCCGACGGCGTGGGGATGCAGGTCCTCAGCATGATCGGCGGCCAGACCGACGACCTGCTGGGCCGGCTACCGATGGGAGTGCGACAGGGGCTCGACCGGGCGACGCGCCGCGCGCTGGAAACCGCGTTCGACGCCGCGCAGTTCTCGCGCGGGCGGGTCGCGGACCGGCCCGACTGGCTGAACACCGTGGCCGCGACGGCCATGGGCGCTGTCGGCGGTGCCGGAGGCCTGTCCACCGCGCTGGCTGAACTGCCGGTGACGACGACGGTGCTTCTGCGCGCCATCCAGGGGATCGCGGACGAGCTGGGATTCGACGTGACCGACCCGGTGGTGCGGGCGCAATGCATGCAGGTTTTCGCTGCCGCGGGGCCGCTATCGCGCGACGACGGGACCGACATGGCCTTCCTGACGACGCGCATCGCCCTATCGGGTCCGGCGGTCCACGGGGTGATCGCGCGGGTCGCGCCGCGGCTGGCGACGGTCATGGGCCAGAAGCTGGCCGCGCAGGCGGTGCCGGTGATCGGGGCCGCGGCGGGTGCGGCGACGAACTACGCCTTCACCAGCTACTACCAGGAGATGGCGCGCGTCTATTTCGGCCTCCGCGCTCTGGCTCGCGATGGCGGGGTCGAGGTCGAGACGCTGCTGCGCGAGTTCCGGCTGAGGGCCGAGCCCCCGCGCGAGATCAGCCTCTAGCCGGCGTTCGGGCGCGGATCAGGCGTCCGCTTGGAAGTCGAGCGTGACGATCGTGCCGGACTCGGAACTGGTGACGTTCAGATCGCCCTTCATATGCGTGACCATCGCGCGCACGATGCTGCCGCCGGCGCCGGATTCCCGCTTGTTGCCGCGGGTGTCCAGCGTTCCGTCTGCCTCCTTCGCCTCGATCGTGCGGTTCCTGAGGCTGGGCGCGTTGTCGGGCCAGGTCGAGCCATCGGGCAGGCCGATCCCGTCATCCTCTACACGCAGGCGCACATGGTCGCCCTCCATCCGGGTCAGGGTCACCTGGACGAGCCCCGAGTCGCGGCCCTTGAAGGCGTGCTCGAAGGCGTTGGTGATGAACTCGGTCAGGATCATGCCAAGCCGGGCGCCGGTCTCGACGCTCAACTCGACCTCGTCGCAGAGCACGTTCAACCGGATGGCCGTGCGGCCTTCCAGCCCGCCGATCGTGTTGGCGACCCGGCTGAGATATGCGCCCCCCGCCAACGTCTGCGCGCCACCCATCACCGCACCATGGGGCGACAGCTCTTCGTAGAGCAGCGCGAGGCTCTGGATGCGGTGGCTGAGCGCCTCGAAGGATTCCTTGGTCACCTCGCGTCGCGAGTGCAGCCGGACGAGGCTGACGACCATGGCGAGGTGGTTCTTCACCCGGTGCTGCAACTCGCGCAGCATCTGCCGGCTCTCGTCATCGATCGCCGCGGCATTGCCCGTCTCGGGGTGGTCGATCTCGGTCAGGATGCCGAGGAACACCCGGACGTCGCCCATGTCGTCGCGCACGGGGGTCACGACGAGGCGGTTCCAGAAGGTCGAGCCATCGGCCTTGCGGTTCAGGATGTCGACGCTCACATCCCGCTCGGCCGCGATCGCCTCGCCCAGTTCGCGAACCGTGTCGGGATCGGTGTCGTCGCATTGCAGGAAGCGGCAATTGCGGCCGATGACGACATCCGAGGGGTACAGCGTGAGCTTCTCGAAGGCGCCGTTGACGAAAACCAGCGGATTGTCCGGAAGATGCGGGTCGCTCAACACCATCGAGGTGGGAAAGCTCCCGATACTGGCCTCGAGAGTGTCTTCCGAAAAGGATTTGTCAGGCATGATGCTTTACTGAAATTGCCCTGAGAAGGTCGCCGCTTTGCGCAGGAAATGCAAGGGACGCCCGCGCGATCAGTTCCCTCGGGTCAGCGTGTCGGTCAGCCAGGCGTTCAGGGGATCGCGGACGCTCTGATCGCCACGGGCGCGGGCGGCCGCGATGACGTCATGCGCCTCGGCCAGATCGACGCGGCGGATCAGGTGCTTGACCGGCCCGATCGAGGCGGGGCGCATCGACAGCGCCCGCAGCCCGATTGCCGCCAGCGCCAGCGCCTCCAGCGGGCGCCCCGCATCCTCGCCGCAGAAGCTGACGGGAACGTCGGCCTCTGCGCAGCGGTCCACGATCATCTGCACGATGTTCAGGAAGCTGACGTTCAGGGTGTCGTAGCGGCGGCGGACACGCTCGTTCTCGCGGTCGGCGGCGAAGAAGAACTGCTTGAGGTCGTTGCCGCCTATCGAGATGAAATCGGTCTCGGCATAGAAGGCGGCCGAGGCGAAGGCCATCGAGGGCGTCTCGACCATGGCACCCACGCGGACCTTGCTTGGCAGGGTGTGGCCCAGGCTCTGCTCGTGGGCGATCTCGCGGTCGAGCATGTCGCGCGCGGTGCGAAATTCGTCGAGCTGCGCGATGAAGGGGAACATCACGTGCAGCGGCCGACCTGCCGAGGCGCGGATCAGGGCCTGGAGCTGCATCCGCATGATGCCGGGGCGGTCGAGCCCGACGCGGATCGCGCGCCAGCCGAGGGCCGGGTTCGGCTCTTCCACGCGCTTCATGTAGGGCAGGACCTTGTCAGACCCGATGTCGAGCGTGCGGAATACCACCGGCCTTCCCTTGGCCGCGTCCATCACGCGCGCATAGAGCCGGGCGAGGTCGCCGCGCTTGGGGACGCTGCGGTTGGCGAGGAACTGCAATTCGGTGCGAAAGAGGCCGACTCCGTCGGCGCCGGATCCCTCGAGCGAGGGCAGGTCGGCCATCAGGCCCGCATTCATCGACAAGGCGATCGTCGTGCCGCAGAGCGCCTGCGCCGGCTGGCCGCGCAGGTCGGCATACCGCTCCTGCGCCTTGGCCTGCATGGCGATCTTGTCCCGAAAGGCCGAGACGATGTTGTCTTCCGGGCGCAGGTGGACGATGCCCTGCTCGCCATCGACAAGGATCTGGTCGCCGTTCAGCGCCTCGGTGGTGATGTCTCGCGTGTGGATCACCAGCGGAATGGCAAGCGCGCGGGCGACGATGGCGGCATGTGACCCGACCGAGCCCCCTTCGAGCACGATCCCCTTGAGTGACCGGCCATAGTCCAGCAGGTCGCCCGGCCCGATGTCGCGCGCGATGAGGATCGGGTCGGGCGGCATCTCGGCGCCGGTCTCGGTGCCCTGGCCGGTCAGGATGCGCAGAAGCCGGCGGGACAGGTCGTCGAGGTCGTGCATCCGCTCGCTGATATAGGCGTCGTTGGCCGATTGCAGGCGGGTGCGGGCGGCCGATTGTTCTTTCTCGACGGCCGCCTCGGCCGACAGGCCGCGGTCGATATCCTCGCTCATGCGACGCAGCCAGCCGCGGGAATGGGCGAACATGCGATAGGTTTTCAGGACGTCGTGCTGGTCCTTGTCGGCGAATTTCGCGTGGTCCAGCATGTCGTCCACGCTGACCTGCAGTTTCTCGATCGCGGCGGTCAGGCGCTCTTTTTCCGCCTCGGAATCCTCGGCCACGGGGTTGGTGACCACGACGCGGGGCTCGTGCAGCCAGACATGACCCTCGGCCGTGCCTTCCTGCCCGACGAGGCCGCGGAACAGGACCGGGTGCTGGTGCCGCGCCGAAAGGGCGGCGCCTTCGTCCACGAAGGCGCCCAGCTCGGTCATCTCGGCCAGCACCATGGCAACGACTTCGAGCGCGTAGACCTCGTCGTCGGTATAGGTGCGCGCGTCCTTCGACTGGACCACGAGGACGCCCAGCTTCTCGCCCAGCCGCTGGATCGGGATGCCGAGGAAGCTGGAATAGATCTCCTCGCCCGTCTCGGGCATGTAGCGGAAGCCCTTGGTGGCGGGCGCGTCGGCGGCGTTGATGTTGCGCCCCAGCCGGGCCACACGGCCGACCAGGCCCTCGCCCAGGCGCATCCGCGTCTGGTGGACGGCTTCGGGCTTCAGCCCCTCGGTGGCGCAGAGTTCCAGCGTGTCGGCGTCGCGGAACAGGTAGATCGAGCATACCTCGGTCCGAATCGATTCCGCGATGATCGAGGTGATATGGTCGAGCCGCTCCTGCCCCTCGCTTTCCTCGGCGAGGGTGTCGCGCAGGCGCTTGAGCAGCTTGCGGCTTTCGGATTCACTGCTCTGCTGCGTCATTGTCGCAGGTCCATCCCTCTGCCGCCCTTTTTTGAGCTTGTGCCTTTGTATAGGCCACCGTCCCGCCCGGCGAAAGAACATTGCCCCGGATCGCCTTGCGGTTGCGTCCTTGCCCGCTACGCGGTCGGCACCGGACTGTCGCGGATCAAGCCACGGCATCGATTTCTGGAACCCCGATCGCCGCGGGCGGACATCGCCCGGCGGCGCAACTTCGTTTCGAGACGCCTGCGCTACCGCCGCTTACCGCGCCTTCTCCAGCTCGAACGCGTCATGCAGCGCCTGAACAGCGAGCTCCATGTACTTGCGGTCGATCAGGACCGAGATCTTGATCTCGGAGGTGGTGATGACGCGGATGTTGATGCCCTCGTTCTGCAGAGCCTTGAACATCTTCGCGGCGACTCCGGCATGGGATCGCATCCCGATGCCGACGACCGACACTTTCGAGACGTTGTCATCCACGACGAGCTCGCCGTATTCGAAGTTTCCGGCCTCGTGGGCGGCCTCGATTGCCTGCTTCGCGCGCGCGACCTCGCTGACGGGGCACGAGAAGGTCATGTCCGTCTTGCCACCTTCCGAGATGTTCTGGACGATCATGTCCACGTTCACCCCGGCCTCGGACAGCGGGCCGAAGATCGCCGCGGCGATGCCGGGGCGATCCTCGACGCCCAGCAGGGTCATCTTGGCTTCGTCGCGGGAATAGGCGACGCCGTTCACGACATTGGATTCCATGATCTCGTCCTCCGCGCAGACCAGCGTGCCCGCGGTCTCATCATATTCCTCGAAGCTCGACAGCACACGCAGTTTCACGCCGTAGCGCATCGCCAGCTCGACCGAGCGGGTCTGAAGCACCTTCGCCCCGAGCGAGGCCAGCTCCAGCATCTCTTCGAAGGCGATGCGGTCCAGCTTGCGGGCCTTGGCGGTGATGCGCGGATCGGTCGTGTAGACCCCGTCGACGTCGGTGTAGATGTCGCAGCGCACTGCCTCGAATGCCGCGGCGAAGGCGACGGCGGTGGTGTCCGATCCGCCGCGGCCCAGCGTGGTGATGCGGCCTTCGGGACTGATCCCCTGGAAGCCGGCGATGACCGCGACCTTCATGCCCTCGCCGAACTTCTCGTCGAGGTTCTTCGTGGGGATATCCTCGATCCGCGCGGCGCCGTGGGCGCCGTTGGTCTTCAAGGGCACCTGCCAGCCCTGCCAGGACCGCGCGGGAATATCCATCTCCTGCAGGGTCAGGGCCATGAGGCCTGCGGTCACGTTCTCGCCCGACGACACGACCGCGTCGTATTCGCGCGCGTCGTACATGGGCGAGATCTGATCCACCCAGCCGACAAGCTCGTTCGTCTTGCCGGCCATGGCCGAGACGATGACGATCACGTCGTGCCCATTCGCCACCTCGCGCGCCACGCGCTTGGCGGCCCGCTTGATGCGGTCCGGTGTGGCGACCGAGGTGCCGCCGAATTTCATCACGAGACGCGACACGGTCCGCCCCTCCATATGGTCCGCGCGCCTCATAGGAAGAGGGGGGGGCGGGTGCAAGGGAAGGTTTCCGTCGCGACCGCCGACAAAGCGGTCGTCCGAGTGCGGAACAGTCGAAGAAGCCGGACGATCGGCAGCGTTCAGGACCCTGATGGTCCTCAGCAGTCCGGTCGCCGATCGAGTACGAGGGTCTCGGCGGCGGCGGTCCCATCGGCGCGGCATTGCGACAGCAGGGGGCGCGGACCGCGCAGGGTGATCCGGTTCCGCCCGCCATGGATCTGTCCTTCGACGGGGAAGGTCACGTCGGCCCCGGGGCAATCCGGGCTGACCGAACGGACCGTTCCGGAAAGATCTCCGTCCGCCTCGCGGCCACGGAAAAGCAGGTCGCCTGCCTCTACCCCGAGGTCCGACAGAGCCGCCGGCGGCCCTTCGTAACGCAGCACCCGCTCGGGCCCTTCGAGCGAAAGGCGCAACGTCGCGCCGTCCATCTTCCAGCAGCTTTCCTCGGCCGACACGGGGGTGGCGAACGCGCCGAGAAGGATCGAAAGCATGGCGAGGCCACGCAAGGCGGCGGGACGGTTCGGGAAAATTCGATCGGTCATGCGGGTGTCGCCTCGGGATGCGGCGCCGCCACGGGTAGTGCGATGGCGGCGGGTGGCGTACGTGAGGGTGGGTACGGTATCGCTTTTCCCGAGGAAAGCGCTTAGCACCTGAGAATGCAACAGAGCCTCGCTTTTCATGCCCGCGATGCCGTGGCGAGAAGGCGGGTGCCTGAACAATCCCGCTCAAGGGGCCCACATGGTTCAGAATGATACCGAAGCATCCGACCCGACCCGCGCCCTCATGCGCGGCACCAACCAGACCGGCGTGCGCGCGCATAACGAGCGTCTCGTGCTGTCGATCCTGCGCCGCGACGGGCCGCTTGCGAAGGCCGAGATCGCGCGCCTGACCGGGCTGTCGGCGCAGACCGTGTCGGTCATCATGCGGGCCCTCGAAGAGGACGGAATGCTGCTGCGCGAGGCCCCGCGCCGCGGCAAGGTCGGGCAGCCCTCGGTGCCGATGCGGCTCAACCCCGACGCCGCGTTCTTCCACGGCGCTTCTGTCGGGCGACGCTGGATCGAGCACGTGCTCGTGGACATGACGGGGTCCATTCGCGCGAGTGACCGGCAAATCTACGACCAACCCGAGTTCGACGCCGTTCTGGACGCGGTGCTCGCGTCGGTCGATGCGTTGGAAGATGGATTGGACGCGGTCCAGCGAAGCCGGGTTCAGGGGCTGGGGGTAGCGATGCCCGCGCGCATCTGCCACTGGGCGGACGAGACGGGCGTCCCGCACGAGCAGCTATCGGCGTGGGGCGAGAGGGATTTCGTCGCCGAACTGGGCGAACGGTGCCGCTACAGGGTGCAGTCGATCAACGATTCAGCGGCGGGTGGCGCGGCCGAACTGGTCTTCGGCGCGCGGGGCGAGGTCCCTCATACGTTTCTACACGTCTTCATCGGCTATTTCGTCGGCGGCGGTCTGGTTATCGACAACCACGTGTTCACCGGTCCGACGGGAAATGCCGGTGCCGTCGGAGCGATCCCGATCGCCCAGCCGGATGGCAGCACTCGCCTGCTATACGACCTGGCGTCGCTGCACGGGCTGGGTCGCCGCATCGTCGATGCGGGAAAGGAACTCGAGCCTCTGCTGACACTGCCGCTCGATTGGTCGAGCGTCGAGGCAGAGGTCGAGGACTGGCTGGCCCAGGCCGTGCCGGCCCTGTCCCAGGCGGTGGTGACGGCAGTGTCGCTGACCGACGTGCGGGCGGTACGGATCGACGGTTATCTTCCCGCCTCCATCCGCGCCCGATTGGTCCGGGGCGTGGCAGAGCACGTCGCCAAAGCCGATTTCGCGGGTCTCGGACACCCCGAGATTCGCGAAGGCACCGTGGGTCCCGTTGCCCGGGCGATCGGCGCGGCCTCGCTTCCGCTGGCCGCGCGGTTTCTCGTCTGAGCGCGCCTGCGCCCGTCCTACCGACGCCGGTCGCGGCGCGAGGACATGGGTTGGAAGGCGACGCCGACATGCGCCTCGCAATAGGGTTTGCCGGACTGAACGGGCAGGCCGCAGAACCAGAAGTTCTCGCTTGCGGGGTCACCGATCGGCCATTTGCAGGTGCGCTCGGTCAGTTCCATCAGGGTCAGCCGCTTCGAGCTCTTCTCGACCTCGCGCACGGTTTCCAGGGCCTCTGCGCTGATCTCGTTCGCCGAGGGCTGCGGGGGCAGGGGCTGACCGGCGGGCACGATCTGGCGGCGCGCGGGGATCGGCGCGTCCTGCTCGTCCTCGTCATCTGCGTCGTCGGTTTCGACGGCGGGCGCCGCCTCGACAGGCTCGGCGCGCGGCGCGGGCTCGGCCGGTTCGGCCACCACGGGTTCGACCGGGGCGGAGGGCTCGAGCACGGGGGCCTCGACCTCGCCGGCCTGGTTGCGGTTCGACAGGCCCAGCCGGTGCACCTTGCCGATCACCGCGTTGCGAGTGACGCCGCCCAGCTCCTTGGCGATCTGGCTGGCCGACTGGCCTTCGTTCCACATCTTCTTGAGAAGCTCGACGCGTTCGTCGGTCCAGGACATGTCGCTTACCTCGGTCGGAGAAAAGCGGCCCCTTGCGGCCGCTTGAGAAATTCGTTGAACGCCTATTCTAGTCATCCGTCACGGCCATAACAACCCGAGCAGGAGCCGCCCCATGTCAGACAGACCCGACACGCCGATGGGGGTGCGCCGTTTCGGGCGCTGGAACCGTTTGGGGATGATGACCCTGGCCGAGCGCGAGTGCCGCCGCTTCCTGTCCATCTGGGCGCAGACGGTGATGGGGCCGCTCATCAACGCGGGCCTGTTCCTCGCGGTCTTCGCCATCGCCATCGGCCCCACGCGCGGAGACGTGATGGGCGTGCCCTACGTCCAGTTCATGGCGCCAGGCCTTCTGATGATGACCGTGATCCAGAACAGTTTCGCCAACACCTCTTCGTCGCTTCTTGCGGCGAAGGTGCAGGGCAACATCGTCGACACGCTGATGCCGCCGCTCTCGGCGGTGGAGATGACCGCGGGCTATCTGGCGGGGGGCGTCGCGCGCGGCGGCCTCGTTGCGGTGGTGATCGGCGTGGTGATGGTCGTGGTGCTGGGCACCGGGATGGCGCACCCGTTCGTGTTCCTTCTGTTCGTCCTGCTCGGGGCGCTGATGATGGGCGCGCTGGGCATCCTCGCGGGCATCTACGCGTCGAAATTCGACCAGATGTCGGCGATCACGAACTTCATCATCACGCCGCTGTCGTTCCTGTCGGGCACGTTCTACTCGATCGACGCACTGCCGCCGGCACTAACGGCCGCGAGCCACCTCAACCCGTTCTTCTACCTGATCGACGGGGCACGCTACGGTACGCTCGGCGTCTCGGACGCGCCGCCGCTTCTGGGCGTCGTGGTCTGCCTTGGCGTGACAGCGGTGCTGGTGGCCGTCGCCTGCGCGTGGTTCCACCGGGGCTACCGCCTGAAGGCGTAACCTCTTGCCCCGCGCGGGCAGAGCGCGTATCCACGGTGCATGGGCAACATGATCGCCATCACCTCGATCCTGCGACGTCGACGCACCCGCGTCTGACGTCCCTTCCGCCCGTTCTCCACCCGCATCGTTGACAGCGCCCGACCGGTAAGGCACCTCTCGGGCTTATTTCCGAGGATTTCGACATGATCCCCGCCATCCTTCCGACCTACAACCGCGCGCCGCTTTCCTTCGTGAACGGCGAGGGGGCCTGGCTCTGGACGGAGGACGGCACCCGATACCTGGACATGGGCGCCGGGATTGCGGTCAATGCATTGGGCCACGCGCATCCCGCGCTGGTCGAGGCACTGACCGAGCAGGCCGGCAAGCTCTGGCACGTGTCGAACCTCTACGACATTCCGAACCAGCAGCGCCTCGCGCAGCTTCTGGTGGACAACACCTTCGCCGACACGGTGTTCTTCACCAATTCCGGCACCGAAAGCTGCGAACTGGCCGTGAAGATGGCCCGCAAATACTGGTCCGAGAAGGGCGAGGACCGCACGACGATCCTGACCTTCGAGGGTGCGTTCCACGGCCGCTCCAGCGCCGCGATCGCCGCCGCCGGGTCCGAGAAGATGATCAAGGGCTTCGGCCCCGTGCTGCAGGGTTTCGTGCAACTGCGCTGGGGCGACGCGGATGCGCTTCGTGCGGCGCTGACGGACGATGTTGCGGCCGTCCTGATCGAGCCGATCCAGGGCGAGGGCGGCATCCGCGTGATGCCCGACGCCGACCTGCAGGCGCTGCGCGAGATGTGCGACGAGACGGGTGCGCTCCTGATCCTCGATGAGGTGCAGTGCGGCATGGGTCGGACGGGGCTCCTGTTTGCCCACGAATGGGCCGGCGTCACGCCCGACATCATGATGGTCGCCAAGGGCATCGGCGGGGGCTTTCCCCTCGGCGCCGTGCTCGCAACCGAAAACGCGGCTGCCGGCATGACCGCGGGCACCCACGGGTCGACCTACGGGGGCAACCCGCTGGCCTGCGCGGTCGGCGCCCGCGTGATGGAGCTGATGACCGAGGACAGCTTCCTGCCCCGCGTGAACGCCGCCGCCGGGCGGTTGCGCCAGGGGCTCGAAGGGCTCGTCGCCTCGCACCCACAGATCTTCGGCGAGGTGCGGGGGGCAGGCCTGATGCTCGGCATCAAGGCGCGTGTTCCCGCGGCCGAACTGGTTCAGCAGGCCTATGCGCAACACCTCCTGACCGTGCCCGCCGGTGACAACGTGCTCCGCCTGCTGCCGCCGCTCAACATCACCGATGACGAGATCGCGGCCGCGCTGGACCGCCTCGACGCCGTCGCGACGGCCCTCGAACGCGTCGTGTAGCTTCATCCTGCAAGAAATACTCTCGGGGGTCCGGGGGCAGACAGCCCCCGGTCCGACCGAGCAAACCGGGACCGACCGATGCCGCATTTCCTCGATATCCACAAAACCGACAAGTCCGACCTGCGCCAGATCATCGACACGGCCCGCGCGATGAAGGACAGCCGCAACGGTCGCCCCAAGGCCGCCCCGGACGACGACCGCCCGCTTGCCGGCCACATGGTCGCGCTGATCTTCGAGAAGCCCTCGACCCGGACCCGCGTCAGCTTCGACGTCGGCGTGCGCCAGATGGGCGGCGAGACGATGGTCCTGTCGGGCGCCGACATGCAGCTCGGCCATGGCGAGACCATCGCCGACACTGCCCGCGTCCTGTCGCGCTATGTCGACCTCATCATGATCCGCACATTCGAGGAAGCGACGCTGCTCGAGATGGCCGAGCACGCGGACGTGCCCGTCATCAACGGGCTGACGAACCGCACCCATCCCTGCCAGATCATGGCCGACGTGATGACCTACGAGGAGCATCGCGGGCCGATTGCCGGGAAGAAGGTCGTGTGGTCCGGCGATGGCAACAACGTATTCGCCTCCTTCGCCCATGCCGCCACGCAGTTCGAGTTCGACCTGGTCTTCACCGGCCCCGAACCGCTGGACCCGGAACCGGCGCTGCACGACCGGATCACGATCGAGCGCGACCCGATGAAGGCGGTCGAAGGCGCGGACCTGGTGGTGACGGACACCTGGGTGTCGATGCACGACCCCCAATCGGCGAAGGAGCGGCGCCACAATCAGCTGCGCGGCTACCAGGTGAACGCGCGCCTGATGGCGCAGGCCAGGCCCGATGCCCTTTTCATGCATTGCCTGCCGGCGCATCGCGAGGACGAGGTCACGTCCGAGATCATGGACGGCCCGCACTCGGTCATCTGGGACGAGGCCGAGAACCGCCTGCATGCGCAAAAGGCCATCATGCGCCACGCGCTCGCGCGGTAGCGGCCCGCTCAGGCCGGCCGGAGACGGAACCCCGTGCCGGTTCCGCGCAGGCTTGCCAGATCGCCGGGCCTCAACCCGGTGATCTCCTCGATCAGCGGGATCGGGGGAAGCCAGCCGTCCGGCGTCACCACGACCGCGCTGCACTTCTCGAATGCGAAGACTTCCAGCGCGGCGCGCTCGGGGCGGCCTTCGGGCAGGGCGCGGATCTTCTCGACCATCAGGATATGCCGGTCGAGCGTCGTCACGAGCACCTCGCCCTCTTCAGGGCCGATCGGCACGACGATCAGGTTCGGCCCCGGATCGCCCGCGGGATCACCGGCCACCGCCGCAAGCCACCAGACGGGGGGAAGCGGGATCGCCCCGTCCTCGTCGACCTCTACTACGTACTCGCCCGTGAAACTGCTCATGCGCGTCGCCTTTCACGCCATGATATAATGTGCAGTCAAGGCGATCCCATACCCCCGGTTGGCTCATCCGATCGACATCACTTCGCATCCCGCAACGCAGCGACCAGCTCGTCCTTGGTCATGTTCGACCGCCCCTCGAGGTCGCGCTCTTGCGCCATCTCCATCAGGTCGTCCTTCTTCATCCCCTCCAGCGCCGCCTTCGAGCCCTTGCGGCGCCCGTTGTCGTCCGTGGCGCCTTCGATCGCGTCCAGAAGCTCTTCCTTCGTCATCGAGGACCGCCCCTCGATATCCAGGTCGTCAGCGCGCTCCTGCAGCATCTGCTTGGTCGGTCCGTCCGCCTTCAGCTTCGAAACTTTCTCCCGCACGTCCTTCGGCTGATCCACGTACTGCCCCGAGCCGCCCTTCTTCGTCCTGGTCGTGCGATCGTACTCGTCCTCGGTCAGCAGCATGCGCACCTGCTTCGGCAGGTAGCGCTCGCCAGACGACCCGGACGTTTCGCCGGACTTCGTGCCCCAGTCCTCCTCGGTCCATTGGTGCAGGTCCGTCTCGTCCTGGGCGGGGCCGTCATCCTCGTAGTCGCCGCCGCGTTTCTTGTACTCCTGCACCGCCATCTGCGCCTTGCGGGCCGACCATTGGCCGGCCTTGCCGCCCTTGTCGGAGCGTGTCACTTCGTCCTTCACCTCTTCCCAAAGCGCGGGATCGGTCTTCTTTGCGTCGCCCATGTGCGGCCCTCCTTCGTCGCAAAATGAACGATCCCGCACGGCGCTCGGGTTCCGGCCGCGACAATCCGCGCGGCCATGACGCAGCCGTTATCTGCCTGTCCGGAACGCCCGTGGGCAGGGTTCGTTGGGATCGAGAAATACGCAGGGAGACTCAGATGCTACGTACAACGACGATCCTTCTCGGAACCGCTCTTGCCGTTCCCGCCGCCGCGCAGGTCGAGCAGGGGCCGAAGAACGCTCCCCAGTTCGAACCCGCCTTCGAGAACCAGACCCGCGCCCCCGAGGTCGAGACCGAGGCCGAACTGTCCGTCGAGACCGTGACCGACGGGCTGGTCCACCCCTGGGGGATCGCGGTTCTGCCCGACGGCGACTACCTCGTGACCGAGCGCGCGGGCAATCTGCGCCTCGTGACCCGCGATGGCGAGGTCGGCGAACCGATTTCGGGCGTGCCCGAGGTCGTGTCCCGCGATCAGGGCGGCCTGCTCGACGTGGCGCTCGCCCCCGATTTCGAGGAAAGCCGCGTGATCTTCCTGACCTACGCGAAGCCCATGGGCTCGGACCAGACCGCGACCGCCGCCGCGCGCGGCGTGCTGAGCGAGGATGGCACCGAATTGACCGAAGTCGAGGACATCTTCGTCCAGAACCCGCCCGCCGACAACGCGATGCACTTCGGCAGCCGTGTCGTGCTGGATGACGGCTATGCCTACATCACCACGGGCGAGCACTTCACCGAGACCTACCGCGACTACGCGCAGGATCTCGACAAGACCTACGGCAAGATCGTGCGGGTCACGCAGGACGGCGAAATCCCCGACGACAACCCCTTCGTCGATACGGAGGGCGCCAGCGACGAGATCTGGACGCTCGGTCATCGCAACATCCAGGGGGCCGACATCCGTCCCGAGACCGGAGAGCTGTGGGCGCTCGAACACGGCCCTGCGGGTGGCGACGAGCTGAACCTGATCCAGCCGGGCGAGAACTACGGTTGGCCGGTGGTCAGCTACGGGGTGACATATGACGGCGAGCCGGTCGGTAGCGGTGAGCCCCGCAGCGAGGAATTCGTCGAGCCGCGCTATTATTGGGATCCGGTCATCGCACCCGGTGGCTTCGTCTTCTATGACGGCGAGATGTTCGCGGATTGGCAGGGCGACGTGCTGGCATCCTCGCTCGTTCCCGGTGCGCTGGTACGGCTGACCCTCGACGGAGACACCGTGACCGGTGAAGATCGGCTCGTGACCGATCAAGGCCGCATCCGCGACGTCGCGGTGGACCAGGAGGGCGCGATCCTTCTGCTGACCGACAAGGAAAATGGCGAGATCCTGCGCGTGACGACAGGAGGCTGATCGGCCCGAGTTGAGACGAATGCCGGGTATCCGGGAGCTTCCGCTCCCGGATATTCATGTTATGTTCCTGTTGGTTGCCGAGGCGCGACGACAGGAGGAGCCGGGTGGCCAGCTATACCTCAAATCCGTTCATCGACGCGCTGACCATCGGGTTTCGCGCGACCAACACGGTCATCGACTACTACCTGGACACGTCCGGTGGCGCCTGGACGCAGGTCGAAGCGGACGCATTCGCGGACGCCACCGCGCTCTGGTCCGACGTCGCGAACATCCAGTTCCGCCGCGTTCATGACCTGGCCCAGGCGGATTTCTCCGAAAGCCTCTACTCCGATCCCGACACGCCGGGGCAGCTGGGCTCTCACGGCATCTATCTTGGCGACGGCGAAACGATCTTCGATGTCGAGATTGGTGAGTGGGGTCCGCTCGAGGGGGAATACAACCGCGCGGGCTATGGCTGGGACGAGAATGACGCGACCGGCGGGCTGTCGAGGGGGGGGCTGGGGTTCACGACCATTCTGCACGAGATCGGGCACGGCATCGGGCTCGACCATTCCCACGCGGACCACAGTGACGACCGCTACGTCTTTCCGGGAGTCGGAGGGAATTCCAGCGCGCAGGGTGAGAACGGACTGAATTCCGAGCTCTACACGTTAATGTCCTACCGTGACGGGCCCGATCTTCGGCCGACCTACTCGGGATACGTGCACAACTGGGGCAAGGCCGGCGGACCGATGGCCTTCGACATTGCCGCCATACAAAACCTCTACGGCGCGAACTGGTCGACCCGCGCGGGCGACGACGTCTATACGCTGCCTTCCACCGATGGGCTCGGCACATACTGGACCGCGATCTGGGACGCGGGGGGCATCGACACGATTGCGCACAACGGCGTCGAAGGGGCGGTCATAGACCTCCGCACGGCGACGCTCGACAATGCTCCGGGCGGGGGCGGACATGTCAGCCGGGTTGGCGATACCTATGGTGGATTTACCGTGGCCAACGGCGTCACCATCGAGAACGCGGTCGGCGGACTCGCTGGGGACACGTTGCGCGGCAACTGGTCGCGAAACCACCTGAGCGGTCGTGACGGAAACGACTCGTTGGTGGGCGCGGGGGGAGACGACACTCTCGAAGGGGGCGACGGGTGGGACATGCTCGCCGGTGGAGGGGGGGACGACCTTGTTTTCGCCTCGAACCAGGAGGACCTCCCGACCTTCGACTGGCTCGATCAGGCGGAATTGGTGGCGCTACGGACCATTTCGGTGTCGATGACGTTCAGCGACCCGATCGCGATGACCGACGCGCCCGAGGCGGACGCATTGTTCGTCTGATCCGCGCCCGTCTCGACGCGCGAGGGATCTGTCGTGCGGCAGGCCGGGCTCGCATCCGTGCCGGCATGAGCTGGTCGACAGGCTCCAGATTTGCCGGGGCAGCGCCTTGCCACCCTGAAGGTTTCAGCGGATAAGCGGCGCGACAAACCGAGCAGCACCGCTTCCCCCGCGGCGCGCGACAGCTACCATGGGGCATATGTCAATCTGGTCCCGCATTCTCGACGCGCTTTCGGCCCTACGCCACGGCGAGGGGCTCGGCGCGGTTTTCGAGCGACTTTCGACCGCGCCCGAGAAATCGGTGGGGTTCACCATCGCCGTCATCGCCTTGGGCGCCAAGATGGCGAAAGCCGACGGAGCGGTGACTCGCAACGAGGTGACCGCGTTCCGCGAGGTGTTTCATATCCCGAAAGAGGCGGAGGCCGCGGCGGGCCGCGTCTTCAATCTCGCGCGTCAGGACGTCGCCGGATTCGAGGATTACGCCGCCCGGATCGGCAAGATGTTCGACTCCGAAGCCGACACGCTGATCGACCTGATGGACAGCCTGTTTCACATTGCCGTGGCGGATGGCGCCTATCATCCCCACGAAGAGGTGTTCCTGCGCCGCGTGCAGGAAATCTTCGGGCTGTCGGAAAGCTGCTTCCGCCAGATCCGCGCCCGCCACGTGGCTGACGCGCCGCCCGATCCCTACGAGGTGCTGGGCGTCTCCCCGGACACGCCGATGGACCAGATCCGGGCCGCCTGGCGGCGCGAGATCAAGGAGAGTCATCCTGATCGAATGATCGCGCGCGGCGTGCCGGAAGAAGCCCTCCACCTGGCCGAGCGCCGTATCCGTGCGGTGAACGCCGCCTGGGAAGAGATCACCGCCGCGCGCGCGTGACCCGCAGCAAGGTCGCCTGCGGACGGGTCGTCCGCGCTGCGCTCTGACGACGGACTAGGCGGCCATGGCCGTCGCCGGAACTCCGGACGGTCTTGCGGCCCATGATGAGATCGCTTCGCCACGCTCGGGTTCATCCGTATAGCGACGCTTGCGGTGGTGACCGGCACGTCGCGCGTGCGGACGGGGGCGAAGCTGCCGTCGCAGCGTCAGAGGTTCTGCGCCAGCACCGCGCGGGCGCGAGCCTCGGCGCGGCGGACGCGGACGGCGGTGAGATAGGCTTCCTCCATCGTCTGACTGGCGTTCTGAATCGCCTCGGCAACCTGTCGGACGAGGCTCTCGTCGGCACCGGCCGCGATCTTGCGAATGGTCTCTTGCGCCAGGTCGTCTGCGACCTGCTCCATCAGTGTCATTCGTCAGTCCTTCCGTTTCTTGGCGCGAAGCGTGGGGTCGGCCTGCGTCGGGTCTTCGGGCCAAGGGTGCCTCGGATACCGGGCGCGCATGTCCTTGGCGACGTCGGCGTAGCTGCCGGCCCAGAAGCCGGGCAGGTCCTGGGTGACCTGGACGGGACGCTGCGCAGGGCTGAGGAGGGTCAGCTTCAGCGGGCGCCCGGCCACGGTCGGATGGCTGGTCATGCCGAAAAGCTCCTGCACGCGGATCGCCACTTCGGGGGCCGCGCCGCCATAGTCGATGGGCACGCGACGGCCGAGCGGCGTTTCCAGATGCGCGGGCGCCTCGGCGTCGAGGCGCTGCATCTCGTCATAGCCGAGGCGCGCGCGGAGGGCGGGGAGGAGGTCGAACCGCTTCCACTCCTCGGCCGTGCGGATGCCGCCGATAAACGGGAGAAGCCAGTCTTCGGCCTCGGCCAGGAGCGCCTCGTGGGAGGTGTCGAAGAGGCCTGCGAGCGCCACGCGCGCCAGGAAGCGGCGGGCGGGATCGGAGGGATTCAGGCCAAGTTCCCGCACGCCGTCGAGCATGGCGCGGGCGACAGCTTCGGGCGGAGCGTCGGGCCAAGGCCGATCGTCGAGGGCGATGGCCCCAAGGCGCTCTTGCTGGCGAGAGATCACCCGGCGGTCGCGGCGGGACCATTCGCAGACCTTGATCCAGGCGATGCGCGAGGCATGAACGGCGCGAAGGTCGGCCTCGGTGATGGCGATGGCTTGCCGGATTGTCGCCTCGCGCGGGTGTCCGTCGGTGTCGGTAACGACGATCAGGCGTTGACTTGCGAGCGGATCGCTCTCGGCCATCGCGGCGCCCTTGCCGCCCGACAGCAGCCATCGCGGCGCCTCACCGGGACGGCGGAGGCCGATGCGGTCGGGGTAGGCGAGCGCGGCGGTCCGCGCGGGCGTAAGGTCGGTGGGCGGGCCGGCATGACGCTTCAGCCGCCTGGCTTCGGCACGGATGCGTTGCGCCGCCCCCTTCGCGACACCGAAGCTCCCGGGATCCCGCAAGGCGCGGAGGCGCAGCGTCAGGTCGCTGCCCCGGTCGCGCAGAATATCGCGATCCGACAGGAGCGCGGCCAGATCCGCCGCATCCGGTCCCGCAGAATGCAGCAGATGTGCAAGTCTTGGATGTAGCGGCATCGCTGCCAGAGCCCGCCCGTGATCGGTAATCGACCCGCCGTCAAGCGCACCGAGACCCGTCAGCAGCGCCTGCGCCTCGGCCAGCGCGCCGGCCGGAGGTGGCGTCAGGAACGGCAGGGCCGCGCCGTCCGGGTCGCCCCACAAGGCCAGCTCCAGCGCGAGTCCGGTCAGGTCGGCGACCTCGATCTCGGGCGGGGCGAAGGCGGGCAGCGCGCCGTCTTCGCCCTTGGTCCAGAGCTTCCACGCCACCCCCGGTGCCACGCGTCCCGCGCGGCCGGCGCGCTGGGTGGCCTCGGCGCGGCTGACCCGCTCGGTCACCAGTCGGGTCATGCCGCTGCCCGGATCGAAACGCGCGCGGCGGGCCCGGCCGCCGTCCACCACGACGCGCACATCCTCGATCGTCAGGGACGTCTCGGCGATCGATGTTGCCAGCACCACCTTGCGCCCCTGCGACGGCCGGATCGCCGCGCGCTGCTCGGCAAAGGGGAGGGCGCCGTAGAGCGGCAAAATCTCGACCCCCGGCAGTTCGAGGCGGGACATCGTTCGGCGGATCTCGCCCTCTCCCGGCAGGAAGGCGAGGATGCTGCCCGCTTCTTCGGCGACTGCGCGAGCGATCAGATCGGCCATGGCCGCGTCGAAGCGGGCCCCCTTGTGCAGGGGCTGGTCCAGCCAGCGAGGTGTCACGGGGAAGGCGCGCCCCTCGCTGGTCACGACCGGCGCATCCAGCAGGCGCGCCACCGGCGCGGCGTCGAGCGTGGCGGACATGACCACGATCGCCAGATCGTCGCGCAGGGCCTGGCGGACCTCCCACACCAGCGCGAGGCCCAGATCGGCGTTTAGCGAGCGCTCGTGGAACTCGTCGAAGATCACGCAGCCGATGCCCGTGAGCTCGGGGTCACGCTGGAGGCGGCGGGTCAGGATGCCCTCGGTCACGACCTCGATCCGGGTGGTGTCGCTGGTCACCCGCTCGCCTCGGATCGCGTAGCCGACGGTTTGGCCGACGGGCTCGCCCAGCGTCTGCGCCATCCGCTCGGCGGCGGCGCGGGCGGCGAGGCGGCGTGGCTCGAGCATCACGATGCGCCCCGCGACCTGATCCAACAGGGCGAGGGGCACGCGGGTCGTCTTGCCCGCGCCGGGGGGCGCCTGCAGGACCACGCGGCCGTGGGCGGAAAGGGCGGCGCGTATCTCGGGCAGGACGGCGTCGATGGGTAGGTCCATGGTGTCGGGATAGCGCCCCGCTCTGGACAAGCCCAGCCCTGCCACGCATCAACGTGGCATGGACCGATCCACCCTCGCCACCCGCCTGAAAAAGGGCGACCGCCGGGCGCTGTCGCGCGCCATCACGCTGGTCGAATCCACCCGCGCCGACCATAGGGCAGAGGCCGTGGCGCTGCTGGCAGATGTGGCCGATCCCGCGCGCCAGGCGCTTCGGATCGGGATGTCGGGCACGCCCGGTGTGGGCAAATCGACCTTCATCGAGGCGTTCGGCAAGCTGCTGACGGGGCAGGGGCTGAGCGTGGCGGTTCTGGCGGTGGACCCGTCCTCGGCCCGCTCGGGCGGCTCGATCCTGGGCGACAAGACCCGCATGGAAGAGCTGTCGCGCGATCCGAACGCCTTCATCCGCCCTTCCCCCAGCCAGACCGAGCTTGGCGGTGTGGCGCGACGGACGCGCGAGGCGATCGCGCTGTGCGAGGCCGCCGGCTTCGACGTGGTGATCGTCGAGACGGTGGGCGTGGGCCAGTCCGAAACGATGGTCGCGCAGATGACGGACCTGTTCGTGCTGCTTCTGGCCCCGGGCGGCGGCGACGAGCTGCAGGGGGTCAAGCGCGGGATCATGGAGATCGCGGACCTGATCCTGATCAACAAGGCCGACGGCGCGTCGAAGCGCCAGGCCGAGGCGACTCGCGCCGATTACCAAGGCGCGCTGCGGCTGTTGCGCAAGCGCGAGGGTGATCCCGACGGCTTCCCGCAGGCGATGGCGGTCTCGGCCGTGGCGCGCGAAGGGCTCGCGCCTGCGTGGGAGCAGATGCAGGCGCTGGCCGCGTTCCGGCGCGAGACGGGGCATTGGGGCCGCGTGCGTGCGGCGCAGAATCGGCACTGGTTCGAAGAGGCGGTGCGCCAGGGACTGATTCACCACCTGGTGCAGGACCCCCGGACGAGGGGCGAGATGGACCGTCTCGGGCGCGCCGTGGCGGCCGGAGAGACACCGCCCGCGGCCGCCGCCGACGAGATCCTGTCGCGGCTTTTGACGGGCCGGGGCGGAAATCCGACCGATGCGTCTTGACGCCGGCCGCGCTATCTTCTATCTGCCCGCAACCCTGACACATACTTGTCCGTGGGCGCATGACGCATGTTGCCCGGGCACGCTGAACCGAAGGACGAACCAATGTCGCGTGTTTGCGAACTGACCGGCAAAGGCCCCGCCACTGGCAACAATGTCAGCCACGCCAACAACAAGACCCGTCGCCGTTTCCTGCCGAACCTCAACGACGTCACGCTGATGTCCGAGGTGCTTGGCCGCACGGTGAAGCTGAAGATCTCGGCCGCCGCGCTGCGGACCGTCGATCACCGGGGTGGCCTGGACGGGTTCATGGCCAAGGCGAAAGAGGGCGAACTGAGCCCCCGCGCCGTGAAGATCAAGCGTGAGATCGAGAAGGCCCAGACGGCCGCCTGATCCCGCTTCGTTGAAGATGCAACCGACCCCGCCACCCGCGGGGTCTTTTGCGTTTCAGGCGCAGAGTTCGTTCACCCAGGCCGGAACGATCCCGGTCGCGGGCCCATAGCGGCCCTCGTCGAACACGCCGCCTGACGGCTCGAGGTTCAGCTCGAGCGTTGGGATGCCATGTGCGGCGGCCATCTCGACGAAGCCCGCCGCGGGGTAGACCGTGCCGCTCGTCCCGATGGCGACGAAGAGGCTTGCGCGGGAGAGGTTCGCCTCGATCTCGTCCAGCCCGTGGGGCATCTCTCCGAACCACACCACGTCCGGGCGCACCGCCTGGG
Organism: Palleronia marisminoris; assembly: GCF_900172315.1. Lineage (GTDB taxonomy): Bacteria > Pseudomonadota > Alphaproteobacteria > Rhodobacterales > Rhodobacteraceae > Palleronia > Palleronia marisminoris. Next base: position 146,615 of record NZ_FWFV01000002.1, on the reverse strand, counting down.
CGCCGCAATGTTCGCAGTGGTCGAACGGGTCCATGATCTCCGGTGCATGCCACCGCGCGCCGCACTTGTTGCAAAGCACCTGGTCCAGGCGCCCGTGCATGTGCAGGACCTGTGCGGCGCCCGCCCGATCCAACAGCGTATCCACGTTCTGCGTCACGAGGAACGTCTCGCGCGCGCCCTGCAACCGGGCGAGGGCCCTGTGGGCGGCATTCGGTTCGGCCGAGGCAGCGTTGGCGCGGCGGGCGTTGTAGAAGTCGAGCACGGTGGAGGGGTCGGCCGCGTAGCCTTCGGGCGTTGCAACCTTGGAGAGGTCGTATTTCGTCCATATCCCGCCCTGGTCGCGGAAGGTGCCGAGGCCGCTTTCGGCGGACAGTCCGGCGCCGGTCAGCACGAAGATCATCAAACCTCTCCCGTGGTCGGTTTCGGGTCCTGCGTATTTCCAGAAGCAAGGACGTGCAAATGTGGAAGTGGTTGGACGGCCCGGCTAGTGTCGGATCCATGACCAAACGCATCCTCTTCGTCTGCCTTGGGAACATCTGCCGGTCGCCCGCCGCCGAGGTGGTGCTTCGCGTCAAGGCGTCCGAGGCGGGGCTGGAACTGGAGATCGACAGCGCCGGGACAGGCGACTGGCATGTGGGCGAGCCGCCGCATCCGCCGATGGTCCGCGCGGCGCGGGCCCGGGGCTACGACATGTCGGCACTGCGCGGGCGGCAGGTCACGGCGGTGGATTTCGCGAGGTTCGACCTGATCGTCGTGGCCGACGAGGCGAACCTGCGGGATGTCGAGGCGCTGCGCCCGTCCGGCGACACGACTCCCGTCCGCCTGTTCGCGCCCTATGCCGGGGGTGCGGAGCGTTCGATTCCCGATCCCTATCACACCGGTGATTTCGACGGCGCGTTGCAACTGGTCGAGCGCGCCGCCGCCGAGCTGGTGGCTCAGCTGCAGTAGCTCTCCGCGGCGTCGCCGAAGGCCCCGTAGCGTTTCCAGAAGACCTCGTGCCCGTGATTGTCGGACTGGCGGATCTCCTGCGCCATGTGAGGATCCTTGAAGAACCTGGCGGCCATTCTCTGGTCGCGGTTGTCGAGGGTGAAGTCGGCGACCTGCTGGATGCAGCTGCACAACTGGCGCTTGTTCGCGCCCCGGTCTGAGGTGTTGCAGGCGGTTTCGATCGCGCCGGCGCCGGCGCATCCGGCGATCGCCGCGCTCGCCACGGCGATTGCGATAAGTGATTTCATTGCTCTGCCTCGTCTTGTCGGGCCGGGTCCGGTCTTTGCCGGGTTCCTCAGGCCGCTGCCATGGCCACTTGGCTAGCATGCGAACCGTTCCGATTCGATTTATGAGGCAAGAGAAATCAGCGCCGTATCTCGAAATCCACAGCCCCCTCCGGGATCCCGTCGCTTGCCTGAACATCGTCGACCCGGGCGGCGAAGGGGCCGTCGCGCAGGCGTTGGATCATTTCGGCCACGGCCGGCTCGGGTCCTTCAAGCAGGATTTCGACCGAACCGTCCTCGCGATTGCGCACCCAGCCGCCGAGCCCGAGCCGCTGCGCCTCGTCCCGAGTCCAGGCCCGATAGCCGACGCCCTGCACGCGGCCGGTCACGTGGACATGTCTCGCGATCGCCATGGCATCCTCCTGTTTCACCTCGAACGCGGGTCGTCAGGCGGCGTTCCGCGCGATCCAGTCGGCGGCGAGGGCAAGATCGGCGCGGAAGTCCTGCTCGGCTGCTGCCTTCGCGGCGGCGTTCGGCACGCGCAACAGGTAGGACGGGTGAAGGGTCAGAAGGACCGGCGTGCCGTCCTCGGTCGCCTCGAAGGTACCGTGGCGCTTCATGATGCCGTCGCCATTGCCGGTCAGGGACAGGGCAGCGGTCGCGCCCATGGCGAGGATGAGCTTCGGCTTGACGAGCGCGCGTTCGGCCTCGAGCCACCACCGGCACGCCTGAACTTCGCCGGCGTCGGGCTTCTGGTGGATGCGCCGCTTGCCGCGGGGCTGGAATTTGAAGTGCTTGACCGCGTTCGTGACGAAGGCGGCGTCGCGGTCGAGGCCGGCCTCCTCGGCCAGCCGATCGAAAAGCTGCCCGGCCGGGCCGACGAAGGGGCGGCCCGAGAGATCCTCCTGGTCGCCCGGCTGCTCGCCAACCACCATGAGCGGTGCGTTCCGGGGACCTTCGCCCACCACGACCTGCGTGGCGCTCTGGTGCAGCGGACAGCGGGTGCACGCCGCGGCGTCGTGGCGCAGCGCATCGAGGCTGCCCGGGGAAGGTGTGTCCGTCGCGGTCATGCTCAAACGCTCCGTGATCTTGCCGGCCCGCCTCGGCGCCAGCGTGGGAGCCGCGAGCTGCATCTGTCTCGCCCTGTCCTCGGCGCTGGCGATCATGTCGGGAATTGCCGCGGCTTCGGGCATGTTCTTCCAGTACTTCTTGGGCATCTCCGCCTGCATGGCCTTCACCTTCAGGCGCGCCGGATTGAAAATGTTCCTGAAATAGGTGGTCCAGAGCTGTTCGGCGGCATCATCGGGCAGGGCCGGTTTCGGCTGACCGGGGGCAAGGGCGATCTGGCCGTCCGTGAAATGCACGGTGCGGTTAGGCGTCGCGATGATCCAGTCCATGTCGCCGAAGCGACGGGCGAAGAAGGGCGCCAGCGGCTCGACGATGTGATGCTGCGGTTCGAACCACGCGGCGAAGCGGCGGCGCGGCCCAGCAGCATCAATCTCCCGGAAACGTAGAAAAGCCTTCATCTTGTGCATGTCGCGGCGGACGGATTTCTCCATCTCGAAGAGCGTCTTCACGCGTACGTCGCCGCGGTCGGTCATCAGGCCAGGCGTGCCCATGAGCCGCCAAAGCAGCGCGTAGAGCCGTGCGAAGCGCTCGGGGTCGACGTGCCAGCAGACGGTTCCGGCCAAGTCGACGAAGGCACGAGGGACGCGCAGGGCGGTGCCGGACGGGGTTGCGGGGGCGGTGGCGAAAAGATCGCTCTCAACCGCGCCATATTGCCATAGCACATCTTCGGGACGGACGCCTTCCGCCAGTAGGCCGCGCGCCGCAACGCGCCAGGCCTTGTCGGTTCCTATTTCGGACAGGGCCACCGTACGCATCAAAAGAGCGTAAGCTGTTCCGGAGCGGGGGCAAATCGCGCGCGCAGATCGGCGCTGTCCGTCAGGGCGCCCGGCTGCCATCCGATGGTGGTGATGAAGGCGCGCGCCTTTTTCAGGCTGGCGCCCATGCGCGCCAGGTCTTCGTAACGCAGGGTCCGGTGTCGTCGGGTGGCGAGGATGCGGTCGACGGTCTTCGTCCCGAATCCGGGCACCCGCAGGAGCATGTCGCGCTCGGCTCGGTTCACGTCGATCGGGAACAGGTGGCGATTCTGCAGTGCCCAAGCCAGCTTGGGATCGATTTCGAGGTCGAGGTTACCGCCTTCGGTCGCGCCGGTGATCTCGTCGAGGTTGAAGCCGTAGAACCGGAGGAGCCAGTCCGCCTGATACAGCCGATGCTCACGCGCGAGCGGCGGCTTCACAAGCGGCAGTTTCGCGGTGGCATCGGGAATGGGCGAGAACGCCGAATAGTAGACGCGTTTGAGCTTGTAGCTGGAATAGAGGCGGGTGGACTGCCCGAGGATGGTGGCGTCGTTCGCTTCGTCCGCGCCCACGATCATTTGGGTCGATTGCCCGGCCGGAGCGAAGCGTGGCGCGCGTCGGCCGGTATGCGTCCGGTCGCTCGCCGCCTCCGTCCGAAGGCGGACGTCAGCCATGGCCTTGCGAATGGTCTCCGGCTTCTTTTCGGGGGCGTAGGTCCGGACGCTGGCATCGGTCGGAAGCTCGACGTTGATCGAGATCCGGTCTGCAAGAAGGCCGGCTTCCTCGATGAGTGCAGGGTCGGCGTCTGGGATGGTCTTGAGATGGATGTAGCCGCGGAAGCGGTGGTCGTGGCGCAGCTTGCGAGCGATCTCGACCATCTCGCCCATGGTGTCATCGGGCGACCGGATGATGCCCGACGACAGGAACAACCCCTCGATATAGTTGCGCCGGTAGAATTCGAGCGTGAGGGTCACGACCTCGTCCACGGTGAAGCGGGCGCGGGTCACGTTTGAACTCACGCGGTTCACGCAATAGGCGCAGTCGTAGATGCAGAAGTTCGTCAGCAGAATCTTCAACAGGCTGATGCAACGTCCGTCCGGCGCGTAGGCATGGCAGATCCCCGAGCCCTCAGTCGAGCCCAGTCCATCGCCCGCGCGGGAATGGCGTCTCGATGTTCCGGAGGACGCACAGGAGGCGTCATATTTGGCTGCATCCGACAGGACCGCCAGCTTTTGCTCGAGTGTGAAACGCGTCATGCGTTCACATTATGTTCTTGAGCTTTCGAGGGCTAGGGGGTGCGACATCACAGCCCCGCGGTGTCGCCGCCCAGGCTTCAGTTTGACGTCACCCACGGGCCGTGATGATCGCGCCCCTCGTCGTCGAGGCGAGCAAAGCCGTGCCACCCGAAAAAGTCTCGCTGGCCCTGGATCATGTCGGCAGTTCCGCGCGATGTGCGGATCGCGTCGAAATAGGTCAACGCAGCGGAGAGTGCAGGCGCGGGGTGGCCATTGCCGAGGGCGGCAACGACGGCTTTGCGAAGCGCCGGCAAGGCGCTCTCCAGCCGGTCGGCGAAAGGCGGCGCGCGGTGGAGAGGTGTTTCGGGGGCGTCCTCCAGTGCGATCGCCATGTCGTCGAGCATCGCCGAGCGAATGATGCAGCCTTCGCGCCAAACTCTTGCGATCTCGGGTAAAGGTAGAGACCAGCCGAACTCGGCGCTCGCTTTCCGCAGCATCTCGAAACCCTGCGCGTAGCACAGAATCTTGCCTGCCACGAGAGCATGCTCCAGCGTCTCCGCGTCGATGTCGACATGCTGGGGCGCAGCGCCGAAACGCTGTTCGCCCGCGGCACGCTCGTCCTTCTGGGCCGAAATGTTGCGGGCCGACACCGCAGCTTCGATGACGTTGACGGGCGCGGCGAGGTGCTGAGCTTCGATGGCAGTCCAACGGCCCGTGCCCTTCTGCCCCGCCGTGTCCTCGATCACCGAAAGCAGTGGCTGACCAGACCGATCGTCGATCGCCGCCGCGACCTTGGCGGAAATCTCGACAAGATAGGATTGCAGCGGGCCGTTGTTCCAACGCTCGAAATGAGCAGCAATCTCGGCATAGCTGAGGCCGGATCCATCGCGCAGGACGCCGTAGATCTCCGCGATCATCTGCATGTCGGCATATTCGATGCCGTTGTGAACGGCCTTCACGAAATGGCCCGCGCCATCGGGACCCATATAGGTCGCGCAGGCAGTGCCTTGGTGGTCTGCCGCGATGGCCTTCAGGATATGTTCTACCCTGTCCCAGGCCTCTGGCGTGCCGCCCCCCATGATCGAGGGACCATGTCGTGCACCTTCTTCGCCACCGGATACGCCGATGCCAAGGAAGCTCTCGCCCTTGGCGGCCGCGGCCTTGGCCCGGCGGATCGTATCGCGGAAGTTCGCATTTCCGGCGTCGATCACCATGTCCTCGGGATTCATGAGGGGGCGGAGACGCTCGATCTGGTCGTCGACGATGTCGCCGGCCGGTACCATCAGGATGATGGCGCGAGGGCTTCTCAGCTTTCCAACCAAATCTTCCAGGCTGAAGGCCGGAGTCACGCGCTCGGCGAGATCTCCGGCCTCTTCCACGAAGGCATGTGTCACATCGTCCGAGCGATTGTAGACGGCAATGTCGAAGCCGCTTTCCGCGATGTTCAGCGCAAGGGCAGAACCCATGGTGCCCAGGCCGATCAGGCCGATATCTGCTCCACTCATACCGTCTCCGCTCATCGGGTTAGCCGCTGGCGGTCAGGTAGCGTATGCTTCCCAGGTGTCGAGCCGCCAGCGGCTGGGTATCGGGTGGATTGGCTGCTCGATCAGGCTGCCCGGGTGGAGCGCTGGTCCTTCGAGTCGATCTGCCTGACCAGATCCGAGAGGGTACGGGACTCGTTGCGCAAGGCCATGGTCGCGGCAGCGGTCTCCTCGAACATGGCGACGTTCTGCTGCGTGGCTTTCTCGAGTTGCCGCATGGAGGAATTGATCCCCGACAACTCGCTGGCCTGTTCCGCGGACGAGGTCGCGATCAGACCGACTTGGCCGGCCAGATCGTCCACCGACGCGACGATGGATTGCAGCGCCGACCCTGCTTCGGATGCCATCCCGACGACCGAACTGACCTTCTGGCTGGACTGCGAGATCAGGGTGTCGATCTTCCGCGCAGCTTCCGTGGAGCGCTGGGCAAGGGCGCGCACTTCGGACGCGACGACGGCAAAGCCTCGTCCTGCCTCGCCGGCTCGGGCGGCCTCGACCCCCGCGTTCAGGGCCAGCAGGTTCGTCTGGAAAGAAATGTCGTCGATCAGGTCGATGATCTTGCTGATTTCTTCGGAGGATTCGGCGATTTCACCGATCGCGTCTACGGTGCGGTCGACGACCGACTGCCCGGTGCGGGCGGTATCGCTCGCGGATTTGACGAGGCTGTCGGCGCGACCTGCGCCTTCGGAGGCCTCGTTGACGGATATGCTCAATCGTTCCAACGCCTTCGCGGTGGTCTCGAGCGTCGAGGCGGTGGACTCGGTGCGTTGCGACAGCGAAGTTGCCGCGGTGGAGATCTCCTCGATGTTGCCGTCCATCGATTCCGTCGTGTCGCCGACGTTTTCGATGAGTTCCGCCAGGGTCGACGCGGCGTCGTTGAAATCTGTGCGCAGGCGCTCATAGGCGGGTGGGAAGGCTTCCTCGATCCGGATGTGGAACTTGCCGCTTGCCAGATCCTGCAGACCCGAGGCCACAGCACGCACCACGCGCGCCTGCTCGTCGGCGTGCTTCACCCGCTCGGCTTCTTCGGACTCGCGGCGCTCCTTTTCGGCGCGCTGCATCTCGAGTTCACGACGTGCCGCCTTGGTCTGCTCGTTCGCCCGTTCTTCTGCCAGACGCCTGTCTTCTTCGACGCGAGCGATACGTTCGGCTTCGCTCTTCTGACGCAGACGTTCCTGGTCCGCTTCGAGAGTCTCTTTTTCCACCAGGCTCAGGCGAAGGCCGTCGACGTTCCGGGCAAGTGCGCCGATCTCGTCGGGTCGGTCGGCAAGGGCGACAGGATCGTGGATGCTGCCCGTGCGGATGTCGTGCACGGTCGACGAGAGCCGCTCGAGAGGATTCGTGATGCTGCGCGCAATCATCCAGCCCGCCGCGCCGAGAAGAAGGAGGAACAGCGCAAGGAATGCCGCGGCCTTCAGGATCGTGTCGCGGATCGCCGCTCCGATGGTGTCCGTCCAAGTGCCGGTACCGACCACCCAGCCCCATTCGGCCACGCTCTTGGCATAGCTGAGCTTCATGGTCGGTTCCGCACCTTCGCTCTTGGGCCATTCGTAGGAAACATAATCTCCACCGGCGCGACCGGCCGCCAGCAATTCACGGCCGAAATAGCTGCCATCCTCGGTCTGCGCGTCATAGAGGCTCGTGCCGATCTTGGACGGATACCCGTGGACGATGAGCACGCCCTTGGTGTCCAGAACGAAGATGTAGTTCGTCTCGTCATAGCTGATGCCGCCGATGGCTGCCTTGGCGCGGGCTTGCGCTTCGGCGACGGACATCTCGCCCGCTGCTGCCAACTGCTGATACTCGTCGGCGATGCCGACGGCCGCCTCGACCAAGCTTGCGACCTGCTCTTTGTAGACCTGCATCGCGTCCCTGCGCATATCGGCGAGGACGCTTAGGAACAGCGCGATCAGCAGGACGGCTGCGAGCGCGATGATCGATTGGAGTTTTCGTGTGACAGTGAACGTCATGCGGAGGGTCCTCGGCGAAATGATTCAGCCGAGTAGGCCACGCAATTCTTAAGGTAACGTCTTCCCGGTTGGTGAAAGCGCGACGACCGTTAGAAGTCGCCACACTTTCTTGAACACTTTGGCGTCACGGCGCAGCATCGATGCCCGAGAATCCGGCCATCTGATCCTCGGCCCAGGCCCTGATGTCGTATTTACGGATCGTGTCACGCATGTCGCGCATGCGATTCTCCTGCTCTTCCTCGCCCATGTTCAGCGCCTGCAGGAGCGCCCTGTCCATGGACTTGTGCGAGAAGGGATTGGCCAGCACGGCCGAGCCCATCTCGATCGCGGCACCGGCGAATTCGGATAGTACCAGCGCCCCGCGCAGGTCGGCGCGGCAGGCGGCGAACTCCTTGGCAACCAGGTTCATCCCGTCGGCAAGCGGCGTGATCCAGCAAACGTCGGCGGCGCGGTAATAGGCCACGAGCTCGTCGAACGGGATCGCGCGGCTCATCAGCGTCACGGGCGTCCAGTCGAAGGTGCCGAACCGGCCGTTGATGCGGCCGACGAATTCTTCGATCTCGGATTGGATGCTCTCGTAGACCGCCATGTTGCGGTTGGCGCTGACCGAGACGTGCATCAGCCTGACCTTGCCGTGAAGGTCCGGATTCTCGGCGAGGATACGCTCGAAGGACATCAGCTGGTCGGCACCGCCCTTCGTGTAATCGGTACGTCCGACCGACAGGATCATCGCGCCGTCGCCCATCTCGGTGCGGATCTGCTGGGCGCGTGCAAGCGTGTCCTCGGTGCCGGCCTTGCCCTCGATGTAGTCCACGTCCACGCCGACAGGCGAGGCAAGCACCTGTACGCGGCGCCCCTCGTTTTCGACCCACTGGGCGACCTTCCGGTCGGACAGTGCCACGTATTCCTTGACGAAATCGGGGTTCACGGGCTCACGCGGTCCGGTCTCGATCGAGAAGAGGCTCTCGGCCACGCCGACGAAGTTCGCCGCGTAGCGGGGAATGTGGAAGCCGACCACGTCGCAGGACAAGAGGCTTTCCATGATCTCGCGCCGCCACGGCAGCACGTTGAACATGTCGGCCGAAGGGAAGGGCGTGTGGTGGAAGAAGCTGATCCTGAGGTCGGGCCGCATCTTGCGCAGGTAGCCGGGCACGAGCCACAGGTTGTAGTCGTGGACCCAGACCACGGCGCCCTCGGCCGCCTCGTTCGCGGCGGCTTCGGCGAAGGCCCAGTTCACCTCGCGGAAGGTCGGCCAGTCGACAGGGTCGTAGTCGTACTTCTCCTTGAAGGAGTGCAGGATCGGCCAGAAGGCCTCTTTCGAGGTGACGTGGTAGAACGACTTGACCTGGGCCTCGGTCAGGGGAAGGCGGCTGACGGAGTAGGTGCCGTAGCTGTCCTCGATCTCGATCACGCGGTCGAAATCGGGTTCGTTCGGCGTCTCCGACAGCTTCCAGGCGACCCAGGCCCCCTTGTCCACGCGCCGGAAGAAGCTTTTCAGCGTCGGCACGATGCCGTTGGGGCTCTTGTTCTCCTTCCTGACGATTTGGCCGTTTTCCTCAACCTCTTCGTAAGGCTGGCGATGGTAGACGATAACCAGATCGGACGACATCGGGACCTCCTCAATCTTGGGTGTCGGACGCGTCGGCGCCGGGCGTCTCGTGCAGATCGAGCGCCTGTACGGCTTCAAGAATGCCTGCCGCACCGACCGCCTTGGCGATGTAGACATGGGGTAGCGGCTGGACCCGTTCCACGAGCGACGCCTCGGAGCCGCCGACGGCGACCGCGGGCAGGCCGCATTCCAGCATGGAGAGGTCGTTCAAGGTGTCGCCCGCGGCGAGCACGGCATTGGGCGGAACCCCGAGATGGCTGACCAGCTTCTTGAGCGACGGCCCCTTCGAAATCCCCTTCGGCAGCACGTCGAAATACTTGCCGTCCGAGGCGATCCAGTCGAACCCCATCTCTTCGACGGCGTCGATCGCCGAGCGATCGAACATGTCGGGGTCCATGTCGTAGCTGACGCGATAGCGGAATTCGGTCGGCTGCAGGGTCAGGCCCGGCTTTCCGTCGAGGGCGCTCCGGACGCGATCGCCGGCATTGTCCCACGCCTCGGCGATGTCGGATTCGAGCGCCGGGATCGGTTCAAGCGCACCGTTGCCGATCTTGGCGATGGTCGTGCCGACGTCGCCGACCACGTATTCCGGCCACGGTACCCCGCCGTCGCAGAGCGCGGCGATGAACTCCGGGTCGCGGCCGGTCACGAAGATCAGGCCGATCGTCTCGCGGTTGGCCTCGATCCAGTCGTAGAGAGTCTTGCGGTCCTCTTCCGAGCCGCCAAGGAAGGTGCCGTCGAGATCGGTGGCCAGGACGAACTTGCAGCTGCCGATGTCGCGGTCGAGGGTCTCGCTCATGCGGGTTCTCCGAATGGGTGCTTGAACTGGAGGGGCATGCCTTTCGGCTCTGCCTCGATGGGGCGGGCCCAGAGATCGCGGAAGGTCTGGGGGATGTCGGCGTCTTCGTGCAGGATCGCGTAGACGGCCTCGCAGATCGGCAGCGTCACGCCGATGCGCCGCGCCAGGTCGATGACCGAGACCGAGTTGACCTCGCCCTCGACCACGACCTTCTGGCCGTCGAAACACTCGCTCCGCTTCAGCCCCTGTCCCAGCTGCATCCCGAGGCTCATGTTCCGCGAGGTGGTGGACGAGCAGGTCAGCGTCAGGTCGCCCGCGCCGGACAGGCCGGTGACGGTCTCGCGACGGCCGCCCAGGTTCTCGGCCAGAGTCTTCATCTCGTCCATGCCGCGGGTGATGAGGGCGGCGCGCGTGTTCTCGGCAAAGCCTGCGCCGGACATCATCCCGCAGGCGATCGCGATGACGTTCTTGACCGCGCCGCCGATCTCGACCCCGACGAGGTCGTCCGAGATGTAGGGGCGGAAGCTCTCCGAGCTCATCGAGATTGCCAGGCGCGCCGCCGGAGCGTTCCGCGGGTCGAGCCGGTCCTGGTAGGAGAAGTCGAAGGCGACGGTAGCAGCCGTGGGATGCGCGAGCACGGTCTCCTTCGCGAAGGTCGGCCCCGAGAGCGCGCCGACCGGATTGTCGCCCAGCTCGGACGCCGCGACCTCTCCGAGGAGGAGACCGGTCTTCGCCTCGATCCCCTTGGCGCAGAGCGCGACCGGCACGCGCGGCGCGAGGTGCGGCTTCATCTGGCGGCAGACGTCGCGCAGCGTCTCGGAGGGGGTGACGATCAGCACCGCCTCTGCGCCCTTAAGCGCCTCGGCCATGTCCGTCGTGGCCTCTATCCCCAGGGGCAGGGCCATCTCGGGCAGGTATTTCGGGTTTTCTGCCCGCTCGTGGATGGCGCGCACCGTCTCGGCGTCGCGACCCCACATGATCACCTCGCGCCCGGCGCGACGGGCGACCGAGGCGAGAGCGGTGCCCCAGCTGCCAGTGCCGATCACGGCGATGCGGCGATATGGTTCGGCCAGGGCGGCGGAAGCGCGTTCAACTGTCTTGCTTACACTCATGGTTCCTAAATTGTCCGTGTTCCGGCCTGCGGCAAGGGCCAAGCTCCGGCTGACGGAGGAGTTTCAGGTTGATATGCTGCGCTGCAAAATCATTGTGACGGTCGACGATCGGAGTCAGCAACCCCCCGCAGTTCGTTTTTACCGCCGCGCAAAGGGTGCCTATACTGGCACGGCGTCCACTTCGACCGCGGCGAACGGCCGGACCAACTTTCCCGCGAATCGGACAGGCAACGTCGGAAGGGAGCCCCTCCAAACGCGAGAAATAAATGGCACGTCGCACCCGACCTACGGCGCTCCGCGATATCATGCCGATGCGCTATCACAGGAAAACGCGTTCGACGAACCAGTAGGCGCCGGTCAGTGCGATCAGGATCGAAGCGGGGTTCGCCACGTTCTGGCGGTAGCTGTCGGCCCCATCCGAGACGAGGGCAGCCGCGGTGAAGCCGAACAGGACCGCCGCCGTCGCGATCAGCGGCATCAGCGCACCGATCGGCAGCATCGTCGACAGGACCGCCAGAAGGGCCGGTGCGGCCACGAAGGAGAGTACCATATAGCCGTAGGCCAGCGGACGATTGCGCTCGCTGGCCCGATCGTGCCGAAGCGCCGCGGCGACGATCAGGAACGCGGCGGCAATCACGGCAAGCTGTCCGATTTCGACCCCGATGTTGAAGCCGATCAGCTTGGCCACGAAGTTCTGCGCGCCGAGCCCGTATTCCGACAGCACGCTGGCGAAACCCAGACCGTGCAGCAGGCCGAAGAGCACGATCACCACCGGCCGCCAGGGCGACAGACCGCGAGCCAGGACGTTCTCGACCCCGACATAGACGATCGAGGCAGCGATCAGCGGCTCGACCACCGCGGCGGGAACTTGCACGATCCCCAGCGCCGCAAGCGCCAGGGTCACCGTATGCGCAAGTGTGAACGCAGTGACCTGCCACAGAAGCGGGCGGAGCTGCGCGGCAAGAAAGAAAAGCCCCAGCACGAACAGGATGTGGTCGAGGCCCAGCGGCACGATATGCTCGAAGCCCACGGGGATATAGCTCAGGAATGCCGCACCGAAACCCTGCGTACTGGCGCCGGTACGGGGGATCGGATCGGTCTCGCCGCCCGAGGTCAGGTAGGCGGTGTAGCCTTCGTTCCCTTGTCCCAGTTGCCGGATCGCCACCGCACCCAGCGAAGGGTCCCACGCGACGGTCACCGGCCCGCCCTCCGGCGGCAATTCGGCCGTGGCGCTGAAGGTCGAGACCCGGGGCAGGGCGGGATTGCCGACCGGCGGCACCGAGACATCCTGAAGCTCCAGTGGAACCGGTTCGCCATCGACGCGCAGTTGCAGCCGCTGCTGCATGTCGGACCAGTTCTCGCGGAACGCAGCGGCCAGTTCCTCGGGGGGCAGGGCGCGCAGCCGGTCGGTTTCGTCCGATCGATCCGAGTTGTTGGTGTCGGACAGCCCGTCCAGGTCCACACCGGCGATCATCGGTTCGAGCGTTGCCTCGACCTCGACCTGGGCGGAGTTCCCCTGAAGCGTCAGGTTCATGACCGATGGCTGCACTTCGTGCGCGACGACGGGCGCTGCCAAGATCGTAAGCAATGCGGCGATCCTTGACAGAAGGGCCCAGCGGCCCACCTTCGCTGCCTGTTTCCCTGGTGTGGTTGTCATCGATGAGACTCCTGTCTGCCGCGACGGCGGTTCTGAGCATGCTGACCCTGTCGGCGAACGCCCACGAATTCTGGCTCGAGGTTCAGGACTACACGATTGTGCCCGAAGGCCAACTCTCGGCTGCCCTGATGGTGGGAGAGGATTTCGGGGGATCCTCCTACGCCTATATCCCCGCGAACTTCCGGCGCTTCGACCTGGCCATCGGGGACGAAGAGCCGCGCCCGGCTGCGGGGCGCATCGGGGACCGACCGGCGTTGCAGACCGAGATCGACACGACGGGTCTTCTCAAGATCATCCACGTCACCCGGGACTATCAGCTGACCTGGGACAGCTGGGGCGAGTTCGCCGGTTTCGTCGCGCACAAGGCGGGCGAGGGGGTGCTCGAGACCCATTCCGAACAGGGCTACCCGCAGGAGGACGTGCGCGAGGTTTACTCGCGCTACGGCAAGTCGCTCGTCGCGGTCGGCGAGGGGCGCGGAGAGGACCGCGCCTTCGGCCTGCCAACAGAGATCGTCGCGCGCGAGAACCCCTATACCGGCGACCTGTCCGACGGGCTCGATGTCCAGCTCTATTACGGCGCGGCGCCTCGCGCCGACGCGCAGGTCGAGGTCTTCTCGAAGACCGGGCCAGACGATGTCCGCATTGAAACGGTGCGCACCGATGCCGACGGACGCGCCACCGTGCCGGTCGAGGCTGGGCGCACCTACCTTCTCAACGCGGTCGTGTTCCGGCAACCCGCGGACACGCTCGACCCCGAGTTCGACCCCATGTGGGAGACGCTCTGGGCCAGCCTGACCTTCGCCGTCCCGGCCGCCGATTAACTCTCGCGCGTCGTCTGCACCCGCTCGGCCCGCTTTCGCACCAGAACGCTGCGCAGATCGTGCATCGACAGCAGCAGGTCGTCCGTCACGGCATCGATCTCGTGATCCTCTGCCTTCGACTGGATCCAGTGTGCGACCTGGTTCAGATGGTCGACGGTGCGGCGGATGTCGTCCACCATTCGCTCGGCCAACACGCGCCGCCGCTCGGCCATCCAGCCGTCGATGGCGTCGATGTCATCGGCGCTCAACGTCCGGTCGCCATGCGGCTTCACCTCGCCGTTGCGGATGTTGACCACCGCGATCTGCTCCATGTCGATCCGGCGCGTCCGTGTTTCCTGCTCGATGCGGAACACGATCGCCCCGTTCTCGCGGGTACGGAAGTAGTAGCGGGGCAGCTCTGCGGCCATGGAGCCTCTCGATCCGGGAAGTATGTCGCGTTTCTGCAGGCCGGCGTCGGGATCAGTGGCCACGCCGACACGGACGTCTTAAGATCGGCCTCGGCACCGCACAAGGGAGACGGCGATATGAGCGACGCGACCGAACACGACTGGTACTCCGACGAGACAGCGACCTTCGGCGACCGGCTGGCCGATGCACGTCAGGCTGTCGGCCTGACCCAGAAGGAATTCTCTCGCCGCCTCGGGGTCCGCTTGCAGACCCTAGAGTCGTGGGAAAACGACATCTCCGAGCCGCGCGCCAACCGGCTTCAGATGATTTCGGGCCTGCTCAACGTCTCGCTGGTGTGGCTCCTGACCGGCGAAGGCGAGGGGCTGAGCGCCCCCGTGGACGAGGTGCCGGCCGAGGTGACGCAGATCCTGACCGAGATGCGCCAACTGCAAAGCGAGCTCGTCCGCACGTCCGAGAAGCTCGGTCGGCTGGAAAAGCGTCTGCGGGCGTTGAAGCCATGAGCGTGGACGACACCACCCTGCGCCGCCTGAAGATGCGGTCCATGCGGCGCGGCATGCGCGAAATGGACCTGATCCTTTCGGCTTGGGCCGAGACGCGCCTCGCGACGCTGTCTCCCGAAGAGGTCGCGACCTACGAGGCGTTCCTGAACGAGAACGACCAGGACCTCTATCGGTGGATCAGCGGGCAGGAACCGGCGCCGCCTGTCTATGCGGGATTGGTCACCGACATCGCCGCTGTGACCAAGGAACGTGCTGAATCGGCAAAAAGTGACATCATTTGACGAATTGTTAGTCATTGCCGCCGCATGGTCGATCCAATCGATACGGCGGAGAATGCGATGAACATTCATAACGATACACTGACCATCACGGCGGCCGACCGCGGGTTCGCCGCGGAGTATCTCGACAGCCTGTCGCTGGTCGAGCGGCTGCACCGGCTTCTGCTCGACGTCCTGAAGGACGAGTTCGAGCGCGTCGGCGTGCTCGAGATCAACCCGGTCCAGGCCCTGTTGCTGTTCAACGTGGGCGACAACGAGGTGACGGCGGGCGAACTCAAGTCCCGCGGCTACTACCAGGGTTCGAATGTCAGCTACAACCTGAAGAAGCTGGTCGAGATGGGCTACATGCACCACAAGCGCTGCGAGATCGACCGCCGTGCCGTGCGGGTCAGCCTGACCCCAAAGGGCCACGACGTCCACAAGATCGTCGCGCGCCTGTTCTCTCGTCATGCGCAGGGCCTGCAGGGCAAGGACGTGCTCAGCTTCGACCAGATCACCCAGATCAACGGCACCCTGAAGCGCGTCGAGCGCTACTGGTCCGACCAGATCCGCTACATCTACTGACGATCAGGCCCGCGCTCTTCCTGGCGCGGGCCGTCCGGCACGCGGGTCCTTACCAGTGCCCGGTGTTCTCCATGCTGGCCCAAGGCTCCTGCGGCTCTTTCGCGTCGCCCCGCTGCAGCAGCTCGATCGAGATATTGTCGGGCGAGCGGACGAAGGCCATATGTCCGTCGCGCGGGGGCCGGTTGATCGTCACGCCCGCGTCCCGAAGCTTGGCGCACATGTCGTAGATGTCGTCCACGCGGTAAGCGAGATGGCCAAAGTGACGCGAGTCGTCGGGAAGCTTGTCGTCGCCGTCCCAGTTGTAGGTGATCTCGACATCGGCGCGACCGTCGTCCTGGTCGGGCGGGCACATGAAGACCAGCGTGAAGCGGCCGCCCTCGCTTTCCTTGCGCTGCCGCTCTTTCAGACCCAGCATCTCGAAGAAAGCCATCGTCTTCTCCAGGTCCTTCGCGCGCACCATCGTGTGCAGGTATTCGATGCCCATCGGCTCCCCCTTTCGTGGTTTCCGCTGCATCTAGCGTCGGGCATAAGTCCGTAAAGTCGCACGCCGTAGGAGAACCCGATGCCCATCACCCCCGAACAGCAGGCCGAAATCGACGCGCAGCGCGCCGAGACCACGCCCACCCGCCGCGCCACCGCCCCCGGCATCGAGGCGCATCTCTACGAGGCCAAGCCCGTGCTGGACCACGGCATCGTGCGGGCGATCGACTACATGGGCGACGACGCAGCCATCGTGCAGGCCGCCCGCGTCAGCTACGGGCGGGGCACCAGGACGGTCAGCAATGACGAGGGGCTGATCCGCTACCTCATGCGACACTGGCACTCGACCCCCTTCGAGATGTGCGAGATCAAGCTGCATGTGAAGCTGCCGGTCTTCGTCGCCCGCCAGTGGATCCGGCACCGCACCGCCAACGTGAACGAATATTCCGCCCGCTACTCGGTGCTGGACCGCGAGTTCTACATTCCCGCGCCCGAGCACCTTGCCGCGCAATCGAGGCAGAACAACCAGGGCCGGGGCACGGTGCTCGAGGGCGAAGAGGCGCAGCGCGTGCTCGACATGCTGCGCGAGGACAGCAACCGCGCCTACGACCATTACGAGGACATGCTGCGCACCGACGGCCAGCAGGGCCTCGCGCGCGAGCTTGCCCGGATGAACCTGCCGGCGAACGTCTATACCCAGTGGTACTGGAAGACGGACCTTCACAACCTCTTCCACTTCCTCCGCCTGCGCGCCGACCCCCACGCCCAATACGAGATCCGCGTCTATGCCGACGCCATCGCCGCCATCGTCCGCGACTGGGTCCCCTTGGCCTATGGCGCCTTCGAGGACTACCGCATGGGCGGCGCCCACCTGTCCCGCGGCGCGGTGGAGGTCGTCCGCCGGATGCTGGCAGGCGAGGAGGTCACGCAGGAGACCAGCGGGTTGAGCAAGCGGGAGTGGGCTGAGGCTATGGGGGTGATCGGGTGAACCTGTCCGAGCAGGCGATAGAGTTCCTTGTGGGATATATCACCGGGAACAGCGGCCTGTCGCCGTACAGGTCGGGTCCGCAGCTCGTGGATTTTTTCAACCGATTTGGCGCGGATGATTTGTATGGGAACGGTTTCCCGTCCCGACATGTGTATGCGCGGGAAAGATTGGCGAACTATAATTCCACTCCCAAGATTAAAAATATAATCGAGGCCGCATTTGACTGGAGCGCAGATTCAGATAGAGAAATTGAGGATCATGCTTTCCAGTTCAGCCGGCTGCTCGCGCCAAGCGGCTTTAAACTGCGCAAAGACTATCAGGAAGGCTTCATACACAACGGCATGTACGTGGAAGGCCCAGTTTACTTCGAAGTTGTTCCCACAGAAGGGCGGATTCTGACGCCGCCAGGTTACCTTCTCAGGAACGACAATTTGCGGGCACATGTATCCAAGGCGAACTCGCGCATCGACCAGTCCGACTACGCGGGCGCTATTTCTATTTGCTATACCCTGATTGAATCCTTCCTGAAGCTGTCTTTGGATGAGCTATCCGAAGAGTACCGCGAAGGTGAGGGAGATATCAAAAAGCTATATAAGCAATATTCGAGCGCGGCAGGGTTGGCGGTGTCGGAGCAAACCGACACGGTGCTTAAGCCTTTGCTCAGCGGTCTCACATCTCTCGTCGGAGGCTTCTACGAAGTTTCCAACAAAGCGAGCGACAGGCACGCTGCCAAGTACAGCCCCAATCTTCATCACGCGAAGCTTGTGGTCAGTCTCACATTTGCGTTCTGCGAGTTTCTGATTGAATCAAGTCGTTATAGACGAAAGATCGCGGTGCACTAGCGTGTGCTGCAGACCCGCCTCACCCCGGCCACGTACCCTTCAATACCCAGCCCCGCGATCACCCCATCCGCCCTCAACGACACGTAGGAGTGGTGCCGAAACGACTCCCGCTTGTGGACGTTCGAGATGTGGATCTCGATCACCGGCCCCTCGTAGGCGTTCAGCGCGTCGAGGATCGCGACGGAGGTGTGGGTGAACGCTCCGGGGTTGATGACGATGCCGGCGGCGTGGTCGCGGGCCTCGTGGATCCAGTCGATCAGCTGCCCCTCCCAGTTGGACTGGAGGGCGCGCAGGTCCCAGCCCTCGGGGAGGGCGGCGCGGCAGAGGCGCTCGACATCCTCGAGCGTTTCGGACCCGTAGATCTCGGGCTGGCGCTTGCCCAGAAGGTTCAGGTTCGGCCCGTTGAGAAGGTAGATCGTCGGCATGTGCCCCTCCGCTTGGTGTGCGCCATGGTTAGGGCGGGGCGCGGCGGTTGACTACCCCCGCAGCGCGCCGACGATCCCCACGCGTGTCGCACCCCATGCGCCGATCAGCGCGGCCATCGAGGCGGCCGAGGCGAAGCCGATCGCCAGGTGGATCTCGGTCCAGCCGATCCCGGCTTCGACGAGGATGTCCGTCCGCTCGCTGACGATCCGCGACAGCACCGCCGCCGCGCCGTAGCCGACCCCGATCCCCAGAATCGCGCCGGTCACGAGGATCGAGGTGGCGAACCCCCAGACCACCGCGAAGACGAAGCGCGCCGGCGCCCCGAGCGCGCGCAGCAACGCCAGTTGCCGCCGGATCAGCCGGCCGAGCAGGTAGAGCCCGACCAGCACAGAGGCCGCCACCAGAAGCTGGCTGACGATGGACAGGACCGACATCGCCTGCCGCACGTCGCCCATGATCGTGTAGAGCTGCGACAGCACCGCGCCGGGAAAGAAGGCCATCGTCTCGCCCGTGCCCTGGAACTGCGCGCGCAGGCCGTAGTTCGCGGCGAGGTTCTCGGCCCGGATCACGATGGCCGGGGTGCCGGGGAAGTAGTCGGGATCGAAAGGCGGGCCGAGCTGCGTCGGGCTGTCGGGCGCGTGGCCGGGGGCGAGGCCGTGCGCCTCCCACACCGCCTCGACCGGGACGAGCACGGCGCGATCCCAAGGCGAGCCGGTGGGGGCCATGCGGCCGATGACAGTGTAGCTGAGGTCGCCGTGGGCTCCTTCCTCGACCGCATCGCCGATCCCGTGGGCAGGAACGATCGTGTCGCCGATGGCGAAGGGCGAGGCGGCGCCGACCACGGCCTCGCTGGTCTCCTGCCACATGCGCCCTTCGATGCCGCCGTCGGTCAGGTGGGTCACGAAGTCGGCGATGGTGCCGACCACCGGCGCGCCGTCGGCGCTGTCCCCGAAGGCGAGCGGGGCGGCAAGGTCCACGTCGCGGGCGTTCGCGACTTCGGCGAAGGTGGGGCCGTCGACCAGCGGCACGTCCGAGGGCTGCAGGAAGACCGCGGCCATCAGCATGGTGATCTCGGAGCCCGGAGCTGCGACCACCAGGTCGAACTTGTCGGCCGCCTGAGCGGTGCCGTGCCGCAGAGCTCGCTCCTGCGCGACGAGGCCCAGGCCGGTGCCGACGGAAACCGCCACAAGCAGCACGAACAGCACCACGGGCAGGCGGAACCGTGCGGCCAGTGCCCGGATCAGGGGCCACGGCGCGAAGCCCCGCAGGATGACGAAGCCCACGATCAGGATCGGCAGGGCAAGGGCGATGGCGGTCAGGATGTCCTGCGTGCCGACCGAGAGGCCGTCCCAGAGATCACGCATGCGCCGACACCATCTGTCCGTCCACAATTTTCACGACCCGGTCCATGCGCGCCAGAAGGCGGTCGTCATGGCTGACGGCGACTAAGGTCGTGCCGTTCTCGCGCACGCGGGCCAGAAGGTCGGCGAGCAGCCGCTCCCCGGTGTCGCGGTCGAGATTGGCTGTCGGCTCGTCGGCCAGCAGGATTGCGGCATCGCCCGACATGGCGCGGGCCACGGCGACGCGCTGGCGCTCGCCGCCCGAAAGGGTGGGCACGGTTCGGCCATCCTCATCGACGCCAAAGCGCCGCAACAGGCGGCGGGCGCGGTCGCGGATGCCGGGCCGCTCGGCGCGAGGGCGATACATCGCGGCAAGGGAGGCGTTGGCGAGAGGGCCGAGTTCCTCGAACAGCAGGAAGTCCTGGAAGACGATGCCGACATGGAGCGCGCGGAACGCAGTCCGAGGGCCCGAACGGAGCGCGCCCAGGTCGGTGTCGCCCCATCGAATCCGGCCGGTCATGCGGTCCTGCAACCCGGCAAGTGCAAAGAGCAGCGTCGACTTTCCCGCGCCAGACGGGCCGCGGATCCCCAACGTGCCACCCGCGGGCAGCTCGAGCCGGGGTACCGACAGGAGAACGCGTCCGTCGGTGGAGCGAACTTCGAGATCCTCGATGGCGAGGGGCAGACCCTCACCGCCCATAGGTCGCGTCGGTCAGCCGCACCATCGAGACGAAGCCGGTGTCGGGGTCCTTGTATTCGCCGATCTCCAGTACGCCGCGGGTGTCGATGCCCACGTTGAACGGGATGCGGTCGACGGTCCTCTTCGTGTAGATCGCAAGGATGTCGTCGGGCCACTCGGCCGAGGTCTCGCAGAACGGGCAGACGGCCATCGGGCGCTTCGTCAGGACGAAAAACTGCGCGTCGGCCTTCAGGGGCGGGGCCATGAACCCCTCGAACGTGGCGCGCTCGCCTTCGAGGGACAGGGCGAGGTCGGACATGGACCCGTCCTTGTTGTAGAGATCCCGGATTTTGATCGGGCCCTTCTGCGCATGGACGAGGCCGGGCGCGATCAGGATGGCGCCCGTCAGGGCGAGCATGTGGCGTCGGTGGAGCATCTTTCCCTCCTCTGCGATCGGTGCATCTCTTGATATGGAACGAGAAACGGGCCCCGGAAGGGCCCGTTTCGATCTGTCGCGATTATTCGCGATCAATTCGACGTCGCTTCGCCGGCGGTGGCGGCGTGGTGCATCACGTGGAAGATCACGTTCTGCTCGATCGTGCCGTCGAAGAGGTGCGCCCACGGACCCTTGGCGTAGACGGCCACGTCCTCGCCCGAGTGGGTTTCCGAAGACATCGGGATCAGCGCCTGCTGGAGGTAGTCGATGTCCGTCACGTCGGCATCGGCGATGGCCGAACGGTCGCCCGAGTAGATCGGGGCGCCTGCCTCGGGGCTGGCTTCGCCCGTGTCGACGTCGGTCGCAGCCGAGGTCTCTGCTTCGTCGGGGATCTGCTCGACCAGGACCGAACCGGCGCCGTTCAGGTAGCCGATGACGGTGTAGGGCAGCGCGTCCGAGGCCATGTTCGGCTCGTCCAGCGCTTCGATGCCGTCGCCGTTGACCTGCATGCAGAGGCCCAGGATGTCCGAGCCGCGGCCGCAATAGCCGTTGAAGGCGATGGCGTGCTCGTGGTCCGACGTGACGATGATGAGCGTGTCGGCGTCATCGGTCATCTCGTCGGCGACGCGGATGGCCTCGGCGAAGGCGACGCCGTCGGTCAGCACGCGGGCGGCGTTGCCGGCATGGTTGGCGTGATCGACGCGGCCGGCCTCGACTTCGAGGTAGTAGCCGTTATCGTTCTGGCTCAGCTTCTCGATGGCGGCGGTGGTCATCTCAGCCAACGAGGGCTCGCCCGAGCGGTCGGCTTCGTACTGCATGTGCGACGGCTCGAACAGGCCGAGGATCGGACCTTCGGCCGTCAGGTCGAGGGCGTCGAACTCTTCCTGCGTCTGGACGTAGGAGGCGCTGAGGTTGTCGACCGCCATCTGGGCCAGGTTCTGGCTGTCTTCACGCACGCCGGCGCTGTCTTCGGCATCCGTCGTGTCGGTGGTGATGAAGTGACGGCGGCCGCCACCCATGGCGAGGTCGATGACGCCGTTCTCCATCTGCTGGTAGAGCTGGAGGGCGATGTCGTCCTGCTCGCAGCCCTCGGGGATCAGCGTGTCGTCCTCGAAGTCTCGGTCAGCGGTGCGAGCATAGACGGCGGCAGGGGTCGCATGGGTGATGCGGGCGGTCGAGATGACGCCGACCGACTTGTCCATGTCGGACACGATCTCGGCGAAGGTGCGGACGCCGTTCTCGAGGCCCGCGGCACAGTCGCCGACGGCGACGTTGTCGGTCACGTTGATCAGGTCGTTCTTGGTCTTGATGCCCGAGTTCATGGCCGTCGCGGTCGGGGCCGAGTCAGGCGTCTGACCGTTCGCGGAATAGGTCTTCACGAGGGCCGAGTAGGGGAACTCGTCCTGCGGCAGGTTGTGGTCGTCGCCCAGGCCGCCCTGCTGCTGACCTTCGAACAGGCGGGTGGCGTAGTTGGTGCCGACGCCGTTGCCGTCCGCGACGAACAGGATGACGTTGAGGGCGCGGTTCGTGTTCTCCTGCCGCTCAACAAGCTGCTGCAAGGTCTCTTGCGCGGAGGTGAACCACTCGTTGCCCTGCTGCGGCAGGTCGGCGGTCTGGGCGAAGGCGGCCGTCGAGCCGAGCAGCACGGCCATCGTGACGGAAAGCGAGAATTTCATGGGTGTCCCCCGTTGGGTGCGGATATTGCGACGCCGGGGGTACGTGTCGCGGGACACGGTTACATGAAGGTCGGGTGACGGGTTTGTAACGCTTCCCGCGATCGAGGCGGGCGCGCCAGCCGCCGATCAGTCCAGGTAGGTCGACGGGTCGACGCTTTCGAAGCCTTCGCGCACCTCGAAATGCAAAGCCGCCGCATCGCCAGCACGGATCCGGGCGATGGACTGGCCGCGCGTGACGCTGTCGCCCTTCTCGACCGCGATGTTGTCGACTCCGGCATAGACCGTCAGCACGTTGTTCGGGTGCCGCAAGACAAGGATCGGGATCTGGTCGGTGTCGCGCGTGATCGCGGCGACGGTCCCGTCGGCTGCGGCGTTGACCGTAGTTCCGGGCGCGGCGGCGATGTCGATGCCGTCGTTCTTGCCCTTCGAATAGGCGCGGATCACCCGACCCTGCACCGGGTAGGCGAACCGGCCGGAGGACGAGGATGCCTCGGTCGCCTGTTGCGACAGGGTGGGCGAAGCCGGCGTCTCCTTCGGCGGGGCCTGCGTCGCCTCTTCGTCGGGCAGCGGCTCCGAGGCCGATGGCGGCGGCGGTGCGAGCGTGCCTTCGCCGGGGCGGCTGGTCGCTTCGGCCGGGGCGGTCCGGGTCGCGACCGCGGGCACCAGCAGGACCGCGCCGCGGCGCACCGTCATCTGCTCGTCGAGGCCGTTCCACTCGGCCAGCGCCTGGACCGGCACGCCGTAGCGCCGCGAAATCGAGAACGCTGTCTCGCCGGCCTCGACCCGGTGCCGGACCGGCTGGCCGCCATCGGGTAGGGACGGAACCGCCGGGGTTACCGTGGCGCCGCGGTCGATGGCGGCCTCCGCCCGGTTCTCGAGGGTCGTGGTCGCGATCGGTTGCGCGGCGGGCAGGACCGGCCCGCTTCGCGGGGCGCCGGTCGCGGGCGAGGGTTCGGCCACGCGGCGGGGCAGGGCGATCAACTCGCCTTCGCGTAGCGTTTCGTTCGGCGGCAGGCCGTTATAGGTGGCAAGCTCGTCGGTCGGCAGCCCCACGCGCTGCGCGATCCTGCCGACCGTGTCGTCGCGGCGCGCAACGGCGACCTGGTAGTCGGGATACGAGATCACCCCGCGATTGTCCGCGTCGGGTCTCGCGGGCACGCTGCCCATCACGGCCGAACTGGTGCCGAACGGGGCGCCGATGCGGTCTCGCAGGTCCACGTCCCATCCCGATGGCGCGCAGGCTGCCAGCGACAGGCCGGCGGCGATCAGGGGCAGGGCCCCGGTATACTGGCGGGTCATCTGCTCGTCCTCACATTCGGGGCGACGCCTCTTGGCGGACGCTCACCCGATCCAATTTTCCCGGCCTAGTCGTCGCCCATCCCCTCGACAAGCGGAACGAACCTGACCGGACGAAGCTCTTCGTAGTCGAACCCGTCCGCGTGGCGCGTGACCTTCAGAAGGGTCTGGACGTGGTCCGACTGTCCTACCGGCACGACCATGATACCGCCCTCGCGCAGTTGCGCCAATAGGGCGGGAGGCGGATCCTCGGCGGCTGCGGTCACAAGAATGCGGTCGAAGGGGGATTGTTCGGGCAGCCCGTGCCCCCCGTCGCCCGAGATCACCGTGACATTCGCGATGTCGAGGCTTTCCAGCACCTCGCGCGCGGCCCGGACCAGGCGGCGATGCCGGTCCATCGTGTAGACCCGGCGCGCAAGATGGCTCAGGACCGCCGCCTGGTAGCCCGAGCCGGTCCCGATCTCGAGCACCTTGTCCCGCGGGCTGACATCCAGTGCCTGGGTCATCAACCCGACGACCGACGGCTGCGAGATCGTCTGCCCGCATTCGATCGGCAACGGCATGTCGTCGTATGAGCGGTCGGCGAAGATGCCCCGGACGAAGAGGCCACGATCCACCCGCTCCATCGCGTCGAGCACGCGATGCTCGGTCACGCCCTTGGACCGCAGGGCGAAGAGCAGCTGCATGCGCGTTTCGGCGTCGAAGGTCATTCGAGCCGCTCTGCCAGGGAGGTGACGAGGTCATGCGCCGTCAGATCCGCGCGCATCGGGGTGATCGCCACGTAGCCGTCCAGCGCCGCTGCGGCATCCGTGCCCGCGGCCGTCGGGGTCTGCTGGGGTCCGCCGGTAACATAGAGGAACCGCCGCCCCGAGGGCGAGACATGCGGTGTCATCCCGTGCCCGGAATCCTGCCGCCAGCCCTGGTGGGTGACCTTGCGGCCCCTCACTTCTGCGGCGGGAAGGGGCGGGAAGTTGACGTTGTAGAACAGGCGGTAGTCCTCGCTGTCCCACGTGGCGCGCTCGATCAGGCGGCGGACCGTTTCGACGCCGGTGGCGCGCGCGGCCTCGAACGGGTCGTCGAGCTGCGCGTTCTCGGGCCCGAAATACTGGCTGAGCGCGATCGAGCGGACGTGCTGAAGCGCCCCCTCCATCGCGCCGCCGACGGTGCCCGAATAGAGCACGTTCTCGGCCGCGTTGTTGCCCCGGTTCACGCCGGAGAGCAGCAGGTCGGGTCGCCCCGGCAGGATGTCGAACAGCGCGGCAAGCACGCAATCGGCAGGCGATCCCTCGACCGCGAAGCGCCGGGGGTCGAGCTCTTGCACCATGGCCGGCCGCGCGTAGGAGATGCAGTGGCCGACGCCCGATTGTTCGAAGGCTGGGGCGACGGTCCAGACCTCGCCACCCGGCCCGGCGATCTCGGTCGCGATCTCATGCAGGACGGAGAGCCCCGGCGCCGCGATGCCGTCGTCGTTGGTGATGAGAATGCGCATGATGCCTGCCCTTTTCGCCTGTCTAGGGGCGCCCGGGGCAAGCGGCAAGCGGTCCCGCAACGACCGGCCCGGGGCGTTGCAGCAGGATTACGGGAGCACGCTCAGAGTTGGGCGACGAGCCGCCCGGCCTCTTCCGCCGGATCGTTCAGCGGAGCGCGATCCTCGCCCGGGAAGAACCGCGCGCGCGTCGCCGTGGGCAGCGGGCGCGGCTCGAGGATCGAGACCTTCGGGCCGGTATTCACGGTTTCAGCCTGCCAGCTGCGCGCCAGGGACATCTGCGCCGCCTTGGTGGCCCCGTAGCTGCCGAAGAACTTCTCTCCGGCACGAGGGTCGTCGAAGAAGACCGCCTGTCCCGCCGGTGCCGACAGCAGCAGCGGCTCGACCATGCGGATCAGGGTGTGCGTGGCGGTGGCGTTGATCGCGAAGCTCTTGTCCCAGTCCTTGGGGGCGATATGCGCGGTCGGGCTCAGGGGGGCGGCGTGGATGGCGGTGTGCAGCCAAAGGTCCACGTGACCCCAGCGGTCGTAGATGTCGCGGCACAGATGCGCCATCGCGTCTGCGTTCGTGACGTCCATCGGCGCCAGCGTCGCTGTGCCGCCGGCGGCCTGGATGCGGTCGTCCAGCTCCTCGAGCGCGCCGGTCGTGCGCGCGACGGCGACGATGTGATGCGTGGGCGCCAGCGCGGTGGCAAGCGCGGCGCCGAGCCCGCGGGAGGCGCCGGTGATCAGGGCAAGCTTGGTCATGGCGCGGGTTTGCGCGCCCGCCCGCGGATTGGCAAGTGCTTGACGACGCGCAGCCGCGCGTGGAGAACGGATGAAACCACCGGTTTGGAGTTCGACATGACCTACGACACCCCTCTTCTTCGCGGTCGCGACCTTGCCATGTGGCAGCAGGCCGCGCTGGTACTGGCCGGGACGGTGCTGATCGCGCTGGCCGCGCAGGTTTCGGTGCCGATGTGGCCCGTGCCGATGACGCTCCAGGGTGCGGCGATCATCGCCGTCGGGCTGTCGATGGGCTCGCGGCTCGCTGCCGTGACGCTGCTGACCTACCTGGCCGAAGGTGCCATGGGCCTGCCGGTCTTCGCGAATGGCGGTGCGGGGCTTGCCTACATCGCCGGGCCGACTGGTGGCTTCCTGATCGGCTTCGTCATGATGGCCTGGGTCGCCGGACTTGGCGCGCGGGCCGGCAAGGCAGGCATGCTGACCGCTGCGCTCGTGGCGGCCGCGGTGCTGTACATGCCGGGTCTGGCCTGGCCCTATGCGGTGGCCTCGGGCCTCGGTGTCGAAGCGGGATGGGCCGCTAGCTCGGCCTCGGCGCTTTGGGCGGGATGGATGCAGCCGTTCCTGATCGGCGACGCGGTCAAGGCCGTGCTGGCTGTGCTGGTCGTGGCGGGTGGTCGGTCGGCGCTGTCGCGCTGAACGACCTTCAGGCCGCAAGCAACAACGCCGTCCCTTCGGGGGCGGCGTTTTTCATTCGGCCTACTCGGCGGCTTCCTTCAGGCGGAAGCCCTTCTCGATCCGGTCGCTGGGCGAGATCGGGTAGTCGCCCGAGAAGCAGGCATCGCAATGTTGCGGCTGGGCGGCGTTGCGCCCGTTCGCTTCGCCCACGGCGCGGTAGAGCCCGTCGAGCGAGATGAAGCGCAGCGAATCCACGCGCAGATGCGCCTCCATCTCGGCCTCGGACATGGTCGCAGCGAGCAGTTTCTCGCGGTCGGGCGTGTCCACGCCGTAGAAGCAGGGCCACGCGGTCGGCGGGCTCGCAATGCGGAAATGGACGGCCGCGGCGCCGGCATCCAGCAACATCTCGCGGATCTTCACCGTCGTCGTGCCACGCACCACCGAATCGTCGACCAGCACGATGCGCTTGCCGCGGATCAGCGCGCGGTTGACGTTCAGCTTCAAACGGACGCCCATGTTGCGAATCTGCTCGGTCGGCTCGATGAAGGTCCGGCCCATGTACTGGTTGCGGATGATCCCCATGGCGTAGGGGATCCCGCTTTCCTGGCTGTAGCCGATGGCCGCGGGCGTGCCGGAATCGGGGACGGGGCAGACGAGGTCGGCCTCGACCGGGGCCTCGCGCGCCAGTTCGACGCCGATCTGGTGGCGCGTCTCGTAGACGGACCGGCCGCCCAGGATTGAATCGGGCCGCGAGAAATAGACGTGCTCGAAGATGCAGAAGCGGGGCTTTTGCGGCGCGAACGGGCTGTGCGAGGCAACCTCGCCGTTCTCGATCACAACCATCTCGCCCGGTTCGACCTCGCGGATGAATTCGGCCCCGATGATGTCGAGGGCGCAGGTCTCGGACGACAGGACCCAGCCATCGTCGCCCAGCTTGCCCAGCACCAGCGGACGAACCCCCAACGGGTCGCGCACGCCGATCAGCTTTGTGCGGGTCATCGCGACGACCGAGAACGCCCCCTCGACCCGGCGCAAGGCGTCCTGCATCCGCGCGGGAACCTTCTGCTGCAGCGAGCGGGCCATCAGGTGAATGATGCACTCGCTGTCGCTGGAGCTCTGGAAGATCGAGCCGCGGTCGATCAGCTCGCGCCGCAGGGCGTCGGCATTCACGATGTTGCCGTTGTGGGCGATGGCGGCACCGCCCATCGAGAACTCGCCGAAGAACGGCTGCACATCGCGGATCTGCGTGTTTCCCTTCGCGCCGGCGGTGGAATAGCGCACGTGGCCGATCGCCAGCGGCCCCGGCAGCGTGTCCATCAGCGACTGCTTGGTGAAGTTGTCGCGGACATAGCCGAAGCGGCGGGCCGAGTTGAAGCCATGCTCGGGGTCGTGGCTAACGATGCCGCCAGCCTCTTGCCCGCGGTGCTGCAACGCGTGCAGCCCGAGGGCGACGAAATTCGCGGCGTCGGCCACGCCGGTCACGCCGAAGACACCGCATTCCTCGCGGAGCTTGTCGTCGTCGAACGGGTGGGCGGGGGGCATCGCGGGCATGGGCTCGGCTCCGGCGAGGGCGTGTTGCGGCCCCCTTATCCCCTTGTCACCCCCTTGTCACGTCCCGCCGGATCACGAAGCGCAGATCAGACGAATGCGGGGATCATCGTGCCGACAAGCACGGCCGCCATTGCGACGTTGAACACCCGAAGGGCGCGCGGCGTCCGCAGAATCCGCCCGATTCCTTCGCCCACGACGGTCCAGAGCGTGACGAGCGGCAGGGCCACGGTCGCGAAGACAAGTGCGGCAGGCAGCGCGCGGGACGGCTCGACATAGATCGCGACGGTGGTCAGCGCGATCGCCCAGGCCTTCGGGTTGATCCACTGGAACCCGGCGGCCTGCAGGAACGTCAGGGGGCGCCCCTGCGGGCGGTGCGCCTCGGGCGGTGCGGCGGTGGCGATCTTCCACGCGAGATAGAGCAGGAACACAGCCGACAGCGCCATCAGCGTCAATTCGAGCCATGGGAGCAGCTCGAAAATCCGTGCCATGCCTGCAGCGACCAGCGCGATCATCACCGCGAATCCCAAGGCGATGCCCATGATGTGGGGAAGCGTGCGCCGCAGCCCGAAATTCGCGCCCGAGGCCATGACCATCAGGTTGTTCGGTCCGGGCGTCCCGGTGGCGACGGCGGCGAAGAGAACGAAGGTGAGGAAGCTGTCGGGCGTCATGCCGGCAATCTGCCGCGAAATCGCTGGCAAAGACAGATGCGATCGTCGTCGATCGCGGGGGGCGATGCCGGAAACGGCAAGGCTGCCAGCCCGCCCCGCGCGCTCCTCGGCGGTGCAGATGAAGCTGCGCACCATCGGGCTAAGTCTCGTTCCGAGATCAACCGCCCCGAAAGGAGAGACCGATGACCACCAGACGCAGCTTTCTCGCCACCGGCGCCACGCTCGGCGCCATGACATGCCTTCCGCTCGCGGCCTTCGCCCAGGATGCCGGCACCCAGGACGGCGGCGCGCGCACATTCGAGACCGAGGCCGGTCCGCTCACGGTGCATCCGATCAGCCACGCCAGCTTGGTGATGGAGACACCTTCCGGCGTGATCTACGTCGATCCGGTCGGCGGGGCGTCCAACTACGAAGGCCTGCCCGAGCCGGACCTGATCCTCGTCACCCACGAGCATGGCGACCACTACGATGCCGAGACGTTGCAGGCCCTGGCCGTCGGCAAGACGCAGCTTCTGACCAACCCGGCCGTGTACGACATGCTGCCCGCGGAACTGCAGGCGAAGGCGCAGCAGGTAGGGAATGGCGAGACGATCGACGTTTCGGGCCTGATGATCGAGGCGGTCCCCGCCTACAACATCACCGAGGGGCGGCAAGACTTCCACCCCGAGGGGCGCGACAACGGCTATGTGTTCGAGATCGGCGGCCGCCGCATCTACATCTCGGGCGATACCGAGGGCACCGACGAGATGCGCGCGCTCGAGGATATCTTCCTGGCGTTCGTCTCGATGAACCTGCCCTTCACGATGGATGTCGAGCAGGCCGCCGACGCCATCGCCGCGTTCGCCCCGACCTACGTGTATCCCTACCACTACCGCGGTCGGGACGGCGGCACTCAGGATCCGCAGGAGCTTGTCGACCTCCTGGCCGAGACGGATGCGGAAACCGAGGTTCTCGTGGGCGACTGGTACGAGCCTGGCGAACTCTGACCCCGCACGGGGCGCCCCACGGCGCCTCGTTCACGCGATCGGGTAGCTTTCCAGCAGGTCGTAGCGTGCGCCGTCGGGACCCAGCGTGGACTGGATCAGCGCGACCTCGTCCACCGCCACGGGATCGAACCGGAAGTTTCCCCGCGCCTCGAGGAAGCGCCCGATCCTGGCGTGATCCTCGGGCGGCATCCGGTTCGGGAACCGCGCGAGCGT
The DNA here is from genome assembly GCF_900172315.1 of Palleronia marisminoris. Classification (GTDB taxonomy): domain Bacteria; phylum Pseudomonadota; class Alphaproteobacteria; order Rhodobacterales; family Rhodobacteraceae; genus Palleronia; species Palleronia marisminoris. The sequence continues at coordinate 116,581 of NZ_FWFV01000002.1, read as the reverse complement.
GATATGCGGAACGAAGCGCCGGTGGGGCAGGTCGATGCCCGACCGGCGGGCGGCGGTCTCGACCTTCTTCTGGAGGTACATCAGCGCGGGATCGGGCGCGACCGCGGCGTGAAGCGAGCGCGGGTCGCTGCTGCCGAACGTGCCAAGCCCCGTCACATGAAGCGGAACAGCACCCGGCCGCATCATCTCGAGCGTGAGGTTCAGCTCTTCCAATTCTGCCAGCGTCACCTCGGGAAAGAACGCGAGCGTCAGGTGCAGGTCGTCGTCATCCACGTGGCGACCGCAATTCAGGGCCGAGAGGAGGGCTGAAAGGGCATCGACAAGGGCGTCGGGCGGCGTCAGGGCGAGAAATGCGCGCATGGCCCCCGATCTAAGGCCGAGGCGGGGTGACGGGAAGGGGGCCGACACCTATATCGGCCCGCATGACCGAAGACGAAATCCTGGCGCTCGAGCGCCGCGACGGCCTTCCCGATGCCCTGCGCGTCCTGGTGGCCGAGCTTCCCCGCGGAACGTGGGAAGCGCATCCGAACTTCTCGCCCCTGACGCGGTTCTGGCTGCAGCGGCACCTGATGTTCCGCGAGATCCTCGAAAAGCTGCAGGCCGGCACGCGCAGCTATCTCGACGGGCAGCAGGACGGCGAACAATACGGCCGCAACACCGCCCGGATGGCGCAGTTCTTCCTGCAGGAGCTGCACGGCCACCACTCGATTGAGGATCATCACTATTTCCCGGTGCTGACCAGCCTGGATCAGCGGCTCGAACGGGGCTTCGTGATCCTCGACGCCGACCACCATGCCCTCGACGGGCATCTGAACGACCTGGCCGAGGGCACGAACGCGATGCTTCGGGGACTGTCGGAGAAGGATCCCAAGGTGGCGGCCGGTGCGCTCGACGAGCAGCTTTCGGGGTTCGGCGACTTCCTGGACCGGCACCTGACCGACGAGGAAGACCTCGTGGTCCCGGTCATCCTGAAATACGCACCCGAAATTCACTGAGCTTGCGCGTCAGCCCCGCGCGCGCAGGCGTGCCTCGCGGCGCAGGACGAACAGGATCGCGGCCACGGCAAGGATCGAGCTGAAAGTCATCAGCGCGGTGAGGGGCAGGGCGCTGGACTGGCCCGCCAGCAGGATGCCCGCCAGCACCGACAGCGCCGCGCCCCCTCCGATCATGATCGCGCCGCCCAGCCCCGAGGCGGTGCCCGCCAGGTGCGGGCGGACCGACAGCATCCCCGCCGTCGCGTTCGGGATCACCAGGCCGTTGCCCAGCCCGACGAAGGTCATGAAGCCGAAGAACACCGCAGGCGATTCGAGGTCGGCCAGCGACAGCAGACAGGCTGTCCCCAGACCGATCGCAGAGACGACGGACCCGTAAAGGACCATCCGGTTGGTTCCCATCCGGACGGAAAACCGCGCCGTGATGAAGTTCCCGACGAAATACCCGACGGCCGGCGCCCCGAAATAGATGCCGAGGACGGACGGGCTCAACTGGAACACCTCGGAGCCGACGTAGGGGGCGCCGCCAAGGTAGGCGAAGAACGCGCCGGACGAGAATGCCGCCGTCGCCGCGTAGCCCCAGAACCGGGGCGAGGTGAGAAGTTCCGGATAGGCCTTCAACTGCCCGCGGAAGTTGCTGGTGGCCGCAGCGGCGGTCTCGCCCATGTCGTAATAGGTCAGGGCGAAAGCGCCGATGCCCACCAGAAGATAGACCACGAAGCTGGCGTGCCATCCGAAGGCCTGGTCCAGCACCCCGCCAAGGGCCGGCGCGAGCATCGGTGCCAGCGACATCCCCATGGTAACGTACCCCATCATCGAGGCGCTCTCGTCCTGGGTATAGAGGTCGCGGATCGCCGCCCGCGGCAGGACCAGTCCGGCGACGATTGCCGCCTGTATCATGCGAAATGTCAGGAAGACCCAGACATTGGTGCTGAACAGGCAACCTATCGTCGCCACGACGAAGATCGCCGTCGCACCCAGCATCACCCGGCGGCGTCCGAACTGGTCCGACAGGGGGCCGATGATGATCTGCAGCAGCGCGTTCACACCGAGGTAGCCGGCGACGGACAGCTGGATCACCTCGTAGGGCGCGTCGAAAAACTCGGCCATGCCCGGAAGCGAGGGCAAGAACAGGTTCATCCCCAGTGCCGACACCGATGTCAGCAGGATCATGGAGGCGATGTGGGGCGGGGTCGTTCTGTCTAGGAAAACGGCATGGCGATTGGCTGGCATTCCGCCGATCTAAACCGCACGGTTCGAAAGTCCAAGCTCCGTTGCGCAGGCATCTTTCGCCGCCCGCCGCCGCGGCCTATGATGACAGATACGTGAAAAAGATCGCAGAGGTACCGCGCGATGAAGGACATTCTCGGACAACTCGTCGAGCGCCGCGAGACCGCCCGCTTGGGCGGCGGTGCCGAGCGGATCGAGAAGCAGCACGAGAAGGGCAAGCTGACCGCGCGCGAGCGGGTGGACCTGCTGCTCGACGAGGGCTCGTTCGAAGAGTTCGACATGTTCGTCACGCACCGCGCCACCGATTTCGGGATGGCCGACAACAAGGTCTCGGGCGACGGCGTCGTCACCGGCTGGGGCACGATCAACGGCCGGCAGGTCTATGTCTTCAGCCAGGATTTCACCGTGCTCGGCGGGTCGCTGTCGGAAACGCACGCCCAGAAGATCTGCAAGATCATGGACATGGCGATCCGCAACGGCGCGCCGGTTATCGGGCTGAACGACTCGGGCGGCGCGCGCATCCAGGAAGGCGTCTCGAGCCTCGCCGGCTACGCCGAGGTGTTCCAGCGCAACGTGATGGCCAGCGGCGTGGTCCCGCAGATCAGCGTCATCATGGGGCCCTGCGCGGGTGGGGCGGTCTATTCCCCTGCGATGACCGACTTCATCTTCATGGTGAAGGACTCGTCCTACATGTTCGTCACCGGCCCCGACGTGGTGAAAACCGTCACCAACGAGGTCGTCACCGCCGAGGAACTGGGCGGCGCCTCGACCCACACCAAGAAGTCCAGCGTCGCCGACGCCGCCTTCGAGAACGACGTCGAGGCCCTGATCGAGACGCGGCGCCTCGTCGACCTCCTGCCGCTCAACAACCGCGAGAAGCCCCCCGTCCGTCCCTTCTTCGACGAGCCGGACCGCATTGACCACAGCCTCGACACGGTGATCCCCGAAAACCCCAACATGCCTTACGACATGAAGGAGGTGGTCGTGAAAGTCGCGGACGAGGGCGACTTCTTCGAGATCCAGGCAGAGTTCGCGAAGAACATCCTGACGGGCTTCATCCGCCTCGAAGGGCGCACCGTGGGCGTCGTCGCCAACCAGCCGCTGGTCCTGGCGGGGTGTCTCGACATCGACAGCTCGCGCAAGGCGGCGCGGTTCGTGCGGTTCTGCGATGCGTTCGAGATCCCGATCCTGACCTTCGTCGACGTGCCGGGCTTCCTTCCGGGCACGAGCCAGGAATATGGCGGCGTCATCAAGCACGGGGCCAAGCTGCTCTTTGCCTATGGCGAGGCGACGGTGCCGAAGGTGACGGTCATCACCCGCAAGGCCTATGGCGGCGCTTACGACGTGATGAGCTCGAAGCACCTGCGCGGCGATTTCAACTACGCTTGGCCCACGGCCGAGATTGCCGTGATGGGCGCCAAGGGCGCGGTCGAGATCCTCTACCGCTCCGAACTCGGTGACGCTGGCAAGATCGCCGAGCGCACAGCGGATTACGAGGCGAACTTCGCCAACCCCTTCAAGGCGGCTGAGCGTGGCTTCATCGACGAGGTCATCCTGCCCCAATCCACCCGCCGCCGGGTCTGCCGCGCCTTCGCCAGCTTGCGCGGAAAGCGCGTCGAGAATCCCTGGAAGAAGCACGACAACATCCCCCTCTGACGCGTTAGGGACAATTCGATCGGGCGACTTGTCGGGCGGGGACCGCGATGCCTATGGTGGAATCCGAAGCTCGATCCGGTACGGGGACATTCGGATGTTGCGCCTAGCCATCGCCACGGTCGTGCTGTCTGCCGGACACGGCCACGCCGCCGGAGAGCGGATTCCTCTGCCCTCGGGCCTTGAGGTCGCGTTCATCGAGGTCGTGGGCGACGATCCCGGCTACGGGTACGGTTACGCCTACCAGTTCCGCTTCGTCGCGGCCGATCTGAACCCGGCGCAGGACTATGTTACGACCGAGGCGGACCTTGCGCATCTGTGCCTGTCTTACGCCCTGCCGCGAGTCGCCGATGCCGATCCGCCGGCCCGGTCGATCGTCATTTCGCTGGCCGACCGCGAGGTGCCGTTCGGCGCCTCCGATCCGGACGCGGTCCAGTTCTTCGGGGCCTACACGCCTGAAGGCAGCGAGTGTGTCTGGCAGGCCTTCTAGACGCAATATCGGTGACTTATCGTTCACGAGCCCGCTACCAAGCCGGTATCGGCTCGTGTAACGTGCCGCGGAGTCGCGAACGCGATTCATTTCATCAACGGAGAATTTCATGTCGAAGAGCGTCAAGATCATCATGGGCCTCGCCCTCCTGACCGTCGTCTCGGCCTGCGGCCAGCGTAACGACGAGGTCGTCTACGCCGATCCGGCGCCGGTTGCCCCGATCGTCGCCGAGCCCACCTACTCGAAGTACTGAACACCTGTCGCGGGCGCATCCGACAGGGTCGCCCGCGATACCCCCGGAAGGACGGCGAAGATGTTGAAACATCGGGGATTTCCCGGCCGACTGCCCGGCACCGATTTCCAGTTCACCATCCGCCGCGGTTCGCCGAACGGCGCTACCAAGCTGGTCGCGCGCGAGCGCTACCGCGATCGCAGGCCCGCCGACCGCCTGGCGGACGAAGGGTTTCTCTGGGCGCTCTGGCAGCATTTCGGCGACGCCCCGTTCGAGCGTGGAAACCTGGACGCAGGCCGCCTGTCCTGGTTGTTCGGGCGCGAGGTCGTGCCGGCCGAGGATCCGTTCGACCCCGAAAGCTACGAAGCCCTTCTGCGCATCGACGAGGCGCGCGCACGGGCGAGCTTTCCGGACGCTTTCGAGGATTAGCATCCAGCGGCCGAAGGCGGTTTATCGCCACTGCGATTCGGAAACCGGCGGAAAGGGACCGACTGAAGGGCTGCCGAACTGGAAGCTATCGCCTTTTTCCTTCGAATCGATATCGTTTCAAGTGTCCCCAGTTCCCTGAACTGTTGGATATTATACCCCTTCCCCCTCCGGCCCGGTCTTTTTTTAGTCCGGGCCGTTTTTCATGGGCGGGAACCGCGGGTCATCGTTCGGGTTCCCGGTTCATTAGCTTGTGAAATGAAGGGAACACCCAATGAATCACGTCTTCCGCGCCTCTGTCGCTCTGGCCGCCCTCGCTGTCCTGACGGCTTGCGGCAACACGGATCTGGAGCGGGCCGGTACCGGCGCCTTGGGCGGTGCAGTCGTTGGCACCGCCGTCAATGAGCCGGTCGCAGGAGCGGCGATCGGTGCCGTTGGCGGCGCCCTCATCGACGATTTCTGATAGTCCTTCGCAACACGGAAACGGACGCAGCTCGTTTCCGTGAGGGGGGCGGCTCAGGGCCGCCCGTTGCGGATCAGGTCAAGCACCTTCGCCGCCGCTTCGGGAATGTTCGTGCCGGGTCCGAAGATCGCCGCGACGCCGGCCTCTTTCAAGGCCGTATAGTCGCGGGCGGGGATGACCCCCCCGCAGATCACCAGGATGTCGCCCGCGTTGCGCGCGCGCAATGCATCGATCAGCTTGGGCGCGTTGGTCATGTGCCCCGCGGCCTGGCTCGACAGCCCCACGACGTGTACATCGTTGTCGATGGCGTCCTGGGCGGCCTCTTCCGGCGTCTGGAATAGCGGTCCCACATCGACGTCGAAGCCGATATCGGCGAAGGCTGTCGCGATCACCTTGGCGCCCCGGTCGTGCCCGTCCTGGCCGACCTTCACCACCAGCATCCGGGGCCTGCGGCCTTCTTCTTCGGCGAAGGCCTCGACGTCCTTCCGAATCTTCTCGTAACCCGCATCGCCCTCGTAGGCCGCGCCATAGACGCCCGAGAGGGTGCGCACCTCGGCCCGATGGCGGCCGAACACCTCCTCCAGCGCCATGCTGATCTCGCCCACGGTTGCCCGCGCGCGCGCCGCCTCGACCGCCAGCCCCAGCAGGTTGCCGTCGCCCCGCGCGCCCTCAGCCAGCACTGCAAGCGCGGCATCGCAGGCAGCTTGATCGCGAGTGTTCCTTAGGTCATCCAGTCGCTCGATCTGGCTCTGCCGCACGCCGGCATTGTCCACCACGCGGATATCGAGCTCCTCTTCCTGCGGCAGGCGGAACCTGTTGACGCCGACGATGACCTCTTCGCCCCTGTCGATGCGCGCCTGCTTGGCGGCGGCGGCTTCCTCGATCCGGAGCTTCGGCATCCCCGACTCGACGGCCTTCGTCATGCCGCCCAGTTCGTCCACCTCGGCCATCAGCGTGCGCGCCTGCGCGATCAGGTCGGCGGTCAGCTTCTCGACGTAGTAAGAGCCCGCCAGCGGATCGACCACGTTCGTCACGCCGGTCTCATGCTGCAGGATCAGCTGCGTGTTCCGCGCGATCCGGGCCGAGAAGTCGGTGGGCAGGGCGATCGCCTCGTCGAAGCTGTTCGTGTGCAGCGACTGGGTTCCGCCGAGGACCGCGCTCATCGCCTCGTAGGCGGTGCGGACGATGTTGTTGTAGGGGTCCTGTTCGGCCAGGCTGACGCCGCTTGTCTGGCAGTGGGTGCGCAGCATCTTCGACCGCTCGTCCCTGGCGCCGAGCTCGGTCATGATATCGTGCCAGAGGAAGCGGGCGGCGCGCAGCTTTGCGGCCTCCATGAAGAAGTTCATGCCGATGGCGAAGAAGAACGACAGGCGCGGCGCGAAGGCGTCCACGTCCATGCCGCGGGCCATCGCCGTCTTCACGTATTCCTTGCCGTCGGCGAGGGTGAAGGCCAGCTCCTGCACCAGGTTCGCCCCGGCTTCCTGCATGTGGTAGCCCGAGATCGAGATCGAGTTGAAGCGCGGCATCTCTTGCGCCGTGTAGTCGATGATGTCCGCCACGATCCGCATCGAGGGTTCGGGTGGATAGATATACGTGTTGCGGACCATGAACTCCTTCAGGATGTCGTTCTGGATGGTCCCCGACAGCTGCGCGCGGTCCACGCCCTGTTCCTCGCCCGCGACGATGAAGCTCGCCAGCACCGGGATAACCGCTCCGTTCATCGTCATCGAGACGCTGACGTCCTGAAGCGGGATGCCGTCGAAGAGCACCTTCATGTCCTCGACCGAGTCGATGGCCACGCCGGCCTTGCCCACGTCGCCCTCGACCCGCTCGTGATCGCTGTCATAGCCGCGGTGGGTGGCTAGGTCGAAGGCGACGCTGACACCCTGCTGCCCTGCCGAGAGGGCACTCCGGTAGAAGGCGTTTGACTCCTCTGCGGTCGAGAAGCCCGCATATTGGCGGATGGTCCAGGGCCTTCCAGCATACATCGTGGCCTTCACACCGCGGGTGAAGGGCGGCTCGCCGGGCATGGAGCCCATGTGCTCGTGATCCTGCGCAGGTCCATGGACGGGGGCGATGTCGATCCCCTCGGCGGTGCGCCAGGTCAGCTCGTCGAGTGAGCGGCCGCGCAGCTCTTTTTCGGCCCGGGTCTTCCAGTCGCTCATCGGCTTGGCTCCTCCTCGTTGCGCAGCTCGACGCATCTTTCACGCGCAGCGGGGCCAGCCGCAAGCCGCTGGTCGATTGCAGGGCGAGGACAGAGCGCCTATATTGACAGGCAGGAGGGTCCACCCATGGCCAATCGCGACATTCCCTACACGCCGATCCCGGTCACCGGCCGCTCGGGTCCGCGTCCCGGCTACTGAGCCGCGCGGCGGTCTTTTCAGCCGCCGACTTCCCGCCTTCCGCGAAGGAGGCGATCAGGTGCAGCGCGTAATCTCCGTAGAGGAACGCCTGCGTCTTCATCCCGATATAGTCCCGATAGATCGCGATGCGCCGTTCTGCCGACAAGCTTGCGAAGGCCGGACCCCGCATGTCCTGCACCAGCGCCGTGACCGCCTGCATCTGGCTGTAATAGGCCACGATGGGGTCGATCGTTACCCGCGGCAGGATGTGGACGTGCTCGACCAGCCCTTCGAAGACCGGCATCGGGCGCTCGCTGGGGACGAAGGGCACGAAGTCGGGTTCGGACTCCATCCTCGCAACCATGGTCGTTTCGTGCGCCTCCAACACATCGGGACCGCCGAGCGCGTCGAGGTTCGTCCCGATCTCGGCATAGAGCGCGCGGTGGCTGTCGCGCAGGCGTTCATGGCGGCGCCGGGCGGCTTCGCGCCTGTTCTGCCAGCCGTTGACGATCCAGCCGAGCGCAAGAAACGCACCGGCCACGATGGCCTGCCAGATCCGGGGGTCGATGCCCAAGGGGCCGGGCTCCATCGTTGCCTCGCTGGTTGTGGGGCGGATCGCTCTATTCGAACTCCAGGATCACTTCGTCCACGGCAAGGCTGTCGCCCTCGGCCGCGTTGATCTTCGAAATCTTGCCCTTCTTCTCGGCGCGCAGGATGTTCTCCATCTTCATCGCCTCGATGGTGCAGAGCGCCTGACCCTCCTGCACCTCGGCGCCTTCCTCGACATGCAGCTTCACGACGAGGCCCGGCATCGGGCACAGGAGCATCTTCGACGTGTCGGCCTCGGCCTTCTCGGGCATCAGGCGGGCAAGCTCGGCCTGCCGGGGGGTGAGGACCTTCACCACCAGGTCGGCGCCGCGGGTGCGGACCCGGTAACCCCCGGTGATGCGGTTCACCTTCAGGACCAGAGGCGCGCCGTCCACCTGCAGGATCGCCAACGGCTCGCCCGGGCGCCAGTCCGAGGTGACCCGGTGGGCGCTGCCATCGTCGAACCTAACGGTCGCGCCATCGCGGTCCGCTTCAACGATGGCGGCCGTCTCGTGTCCGCCGATCACGACGACCCACTCGTTGCCGATGCGCCGCTCGTGATTGTCCATCCGCCCCGAGATGCGCGTGCGACGGATGTCGACCACGCGGTTCATAGCCGCGGTCGCCGCCACGATGCGCGAGAGTTCGGCTTCGGGAAGTTCGGCCCCCGAGAAGCCGTCGGGATATTCCTCGGCAATGAAGGCGGTGGTCATGTCGCCCGAGGTGAATTTGGGGTGGTCCATGACCGCGGAAAGGAAGGGCAGGTTGTGGCCGATTCCCTCGAGCTCGAACCGGTCGAGCGCCAGCCGCATCCCTTCGATCGCCTGCGCGCGGTCACGCCCCCAGGTGCAGAGCTTCGCGATCATCGGGTCGTAATACATCGAGATCTCGCCGCCCTCGAAGACGCCGGTGTCGTTCCTGACGGCCGTTTCGCCCGCGGGCGCGTCGGCTTCGTGCCACTTGCCGGCCTCGGCCAGCGGGCCGGCGGCGACCTCCTGCGGTGGGCGGTAGCGGGTGAGGCGACCGATGGAGGGAAGAAACCCGCGATAGGGGTCCTCTGCGTACAGCCGGCTCTCCATGGCCCAGCCGGTCAGCGTCACGTCTTCCTGCGCCAGCGACAGCTTCTCGCCCGCCGCTACGCGGATCATCTGTTCGACGAGGTCCACGCCGGTGATCAGCTCGGTCACAGGGTGTTCGACCTGCAGGCGGGTGTTCATCTCGAGGAAGTAGAAGTTGCGGTCGCCGTCCACGATGAACTCGACCGTTCCGGCGCTGGTGTAGCCGACGGCCTGCGCCAGCCTGACGGCCTGTTCGCCCATGGCCCGCCGCGTCGCCTCGTCGAGGAAGGGCGACGGTGCCTCTTCGATGACCTTCTGGTTGCGCCGCTGGATCGAGCATTCGCGCTCGCCCAGGTAAATGCAGTTGCCGTGCTGGTCGGCCAGGACCTGGATCTCGATATGGCGCGGCTGGGTGACGAACTTCTCGATGAAGATGCGGTCGTCGCCGAAGCTGTTGGCGGCCTCGTTCTTCGAGGACTGGAACCCCTCGCGCGCCTCGTCGTCATTCCAGGCGATCCGCATCCCCTTGCCGCCGCCGCCCGCGCTGGCCTTGATCATCACCGGGTAGCCGATCTCGGTCGCGATGCGCGCGGCCTCGTCGGCATCCTCGATCAGGCCCATGTGGCCGGGGACGGTGGACACCCCCGCCTCGTCGGCCAGCTTCTTCGAGGTGATCTTGTCCCCCATCGCCTCGATCGCACCCTGGGGCGGCCCGACGAAGACGACCCCTTCCTTCGCCAGCGCGGCGGCGAATTTCGGGTTCTCGGACAGGAAGCCGTAGCCGGGATGGACCGCCTCGGCGCCGGTGTCGCGGATCGCCTGCATGATCCTGTCGATCACGATGTAGGACTGGTTGGCCTGCGGCGGGCCGATATGGACCGCCTCGTCGGCCATGCGGACATGCAGCGCGTTGCGGTCCGCGTCGGAATAGACGGCGACGGTCTGAATACCCATCCGGCGCGCCGTCTTGATGACGCGGCAGGCAATCTCGCCCCGGTTCGCGATCAAGAGCTTCTTGAACATCGGGTCCTCAATATGCGCAGAGCTGCGGCACCACGCCCTTGCAGGGATCGTCCGGGGCGTATTGCGGGCCGCCGGTAGTCCCGAAGATTCCGCCATCCTGGGGGATGGGCTGGCAGGCGGCGCCAAGCAGCGCCAGGCAGAGCGCTGCGGCGATGCGGGCCGGAAGTTGCGTCATCGGGGTCCCTCCGTTTCCATCCATTGGATGCCATCATATTGCTTCACGATACAGCCCTTTATGCAAGATCTTGCGTCTTCGTGGATGGGATCTTCGGACGGCGCGATGCCGAGGGGGAACGCAGCCGAACGGGTCCCGTGGACGGAGTCGTCACCGCCGCGCGCGCCGTTGGAGCCATCCGTCACTTGCAGCGCGCCGGTGCCCGGCCGCTCGATCCGGGCGACATTCCACATGTCCTGCCCCGCCATCAGCCGGCGTCCGGTCGACCGGTTCGGTCATTCCCTTGCCCCCGTCTGTTCCCCACGGGGTCACAGGATAGGTGGAAACACGGCAAGGTCACGCGCCGGCAGGCGCTATCGTCACGACAGGCGGGCGTGGTGATCCAGAATGGCCGCGGCAACGGCTGCCGGAGCCTCGATCATCGGCAGATGGCCGACCCCCTCGATGTCGCGGCAGGTGGCGCCGGGGATCGCATCGGCGAGGCCGTGGACCACATCGGGCGGGCTCGCGAGATCTTCGGTTCCGGCGAGGCACAGCGTGGGGACGTCGATCTCGCCGACCCGGTCGCGCAGGTCGGTGTCGCGGATGGCGGCGCAGGCGGTGGCGTAGCCATCGGCCGGGGTGCGGGTCAGCATGGCGCGGTAGCCTTCCAGATCGACCGGGTGCTCGGTGCGGAAGCGATCGGAGAACCAGCGTTCGAGCACCGCATTCGCCATGCCGGCGAGGCCGATGCGGTCGAGCGTATCCAGCCGATCCTGCCAGCTTTGCGTGTCGCCGAGCCTGGCCGCGGTGTTCGACAGGATCAGGCCGGCGACCAGGTCAGGCCGAGACAGCGCGAGTGACTGAGCGATCATCCCGCCGATCGACACGCCGCAGATCAGCGCGCGCTCGATCCCGCACAGCGCCATCAGGCCGGCGGCGCATCGGGCGTAGCCCTCCATCGTCGTCGCGGCCGCCTGGCTGAGACCGTGGCCCGGCTTGTCCATCAGCAGAAGCGGCAGCTCGGCGGGCAGGCGGTCGATCACCCCCTCCCAGATGCGGAAATCGGTGCCGAGGGAGTTCAGAAATACCACTGGCAGCCCCACGCCCTCGCGGTGGCGGTAGTGGATCACCGTCCCGTCGATCCGCGCGAAGCTCATCCTAGCCCCAGAATTCGCCGCGCCTCGTCCGGCGCCGCAACGCTGCGGCCGTGGCTGCGGACGATCTTCGCGGCCCGCTCGACCAGCGCGGCGTTCGAGGGGGCAAGCGTGTTCCGGTCGAGGCGGATATTGTCCTCGAGCCCGGTGCGCAGGTGCCCGCCCGCTTCCGCGGCCCACTCGTTGATCTCGGCCTGGTGACGCCCGATCCCGGCGGCGCACCACGGCGCGTCCGGACCGAAGAGCGTCCTCACCGTCTCGACATAGAAATCGAAGACCCGCTTGTCGGCGGGCATGGCGTTCTTCACGCCCATGACGAACTGCACGTAGGGGCGCGAGGTCAGCTCTCCCCGGTCGTGCATCGCCTTCGCCTGGTAGATGTGGCTGAGGTCGAAGGCCTCGATCTCGGGCACGACGCCGTGCTCGCGCATTTCTGCGGCGAGCCATTCCACCAGGTCGGGCGGGTTCTCGTAGACGCGCGTCGGGAAGTTGTTCGACCCGACCGAGAGGGACGCCATGTCCGGCGCCAGCGACAGCATCCCGCCCCGCGCCTTGCCCGCGCCGGAGCGGCCGCCGGTCGAGAGCTGGACGATCATGCCCGGGCAGGCCTCTTCGATTCCGGCCTTGAGGTCGGCGAAGCGGGCGGGGTCGCTGGTCGGCTTCCCCTCGTCGTCGCGGACGTGGCAGTGGGCGATGGTCGCGCCCGCCTCGAACGCTTCGCGGGTCGAGGCGACCTGCTCGTCGATCGTCACCGGCACGGCCGGGTTGTCGGCCTTGGTCGGAACCGAACCGGTGATCGCGACGCAGATGATGGCGGGGTTGGGCATCAAGGTCCTCGGGCGTCAGATGTCGAGAAAGACGGTTTCCTGCGGGCCCTGCAGGTGGATGTCGAAGCGGTAAGCGTTCTCGCCCGTGGCCGAGGCGACCAGGGTGGCGCGGCGGTGAAGGTGTTCCACCATGCCAAGCAGCGGGTCGTCGTCATTCTCTTCGTCGGGGAAATACATCCGGGTGTGGAGGCCGATATTGATGCCCCGCGCCACGATCCAGATGTTCAGGTGCGGCGCCTGCGGCCTTGCATGGCGCCCGGGGATCACGCCGGGCTTGATCGTCTCGATGGTGAAGGTGCCGGTGTCGAGATCGGTGTGGCAGCGTCCGAACCCGGTGAAACCCTCATGCACCTCGTTCACGCGCGGATCCTCGGGATGGGCGTAGCGGCCTTCCGCATCGGCATGCCAGATCTCGAGCAGCGCGTCCTTGATCGGCGTGCCGGTCCCGTCGAGCACGCGACCCTCGATTGTGATGCGCGTGCCGGGCACGCCCTCGGCCGCGGGCACTTGTCCCAGCTCGGTCTCGAACACCTCGAAGCCGGCGACGCGGGGCATCATACCGATATGGACGAAGGGGCCGGCGGTCTGGGAAGGCGTTTCCTTGGGATATTCCAGCGGCATCACGCGCCCTCCAGCTTGTTTTCGAACATGGTCTGCCGGCGTCCCCGCAGCACGATGTCGAAGCGGTAGGCCAGGCTGTCGAGCGGCACCGACGCCTCGAGGTCCAGGGGCGCCACCAGCCGGTCGATGGCGGCCTGGTCGGGCACCGTGTTGGCGATGGGATCCTGGGCGCGCAGGGGGTCGCCCTCGAAATACATCTGGGTGATGAGGCGCTGGGTCATGCCGGCGCCGAAGATCGAGAAGTGGATATGCGCCATCCGCCACGAGTTCGAGAAACTGCGGAACGGGTAGGCGCCCGGCTTGACCGTGCGAAAGAAGTAGTAGCCGTCCTCGTCCGTGAGGCACCGCCCGCAGCCGCCGAAATTCGGGTCGACCGGGGCGAGGTAGCCGTCCTTCTTGTGCCGGTAGCGCCCGCCCGCGTTGGCCTGCCAGACCTCCAGAAGCGCACCCTTCACGGGGCGACCGTTCTGGTCCAGCACGCGGCCATGGACGATCGTGCGCTCGCCGATCGCTTCCTCGCCGGTGAAGTTGCGGATCAGGTCGTGGTCAAGCGGCCCCAAACCCGCGTGGGAGAAGGTCGGGCCGGTGATTTCGGACAGCGAGTTCTCGACCGACAGGAGCGGCAGGTTCGGGCTGCGCGCCACGGTCGTCTTGTAGTCGGGCGTGTAGGCGGGCGGGTGCCAGCGACGGTCGCGCTGGAAATACTCGGCAGTCATGGCTGCTCCTTCATCTCGGCGAACGTCTCGCGGGCGATCTTCAGCGCGTGGTTCGCGCGCGGCACTCCAGCGTAGATGGCGACATGCTGCAATGCCTCGGCGATGTCCTGCGGGCTTGCCCCGGTGCGGGCGGTGGCGCGGACATGCATGGCGATCTCTTCGAAATTGCCGGTGGCGGCAAGCAGGGCGATGGTCAGCATCGACCGCTCGCGCCGGCTGATTGCGTCCGAGGCCCACACCGTCCCCCACGCGCTTTCGGTGATGAGGTCCTGAAACGCGCTGTCGAACTCGGTCCGTTTCGCCTCGGCCCGGTCCACGTGGTCGTCGCCCAGAACGGAACGGCGCACGGCCATTCCCTGCGCGTGACGGTCTGTCATGTCCGGCGCCTCCATCTTTTTACCTCGCGGCTATATTGGCGCGTAGGAAACGGCATGGAAAGTGCGGTTTCGCGCCCTGGTCCATAGCCTGCGAGGTATGCTTCAGAAGGGGAGGCCCACGTAGTTCATCGCCATGGCGCGACGGGCGGCGTCGAGGTCGCGGAGGTTTTCAAGCTCCATTTCCTGCATTTTCTGGTCGAAATCGTCCTGATCCGGGAAGCGGTGCAGGATCGACGTCATCCACCACGAAAAGCGGATCGCCCGCCACACGCGCGTGAGCGCACGGTTTGAATAGCCGTCGAGTCCGCTGCCATCCCCCCGCTTGTAATGCGCGATCAACCCTTCGCTCAGGTAGTGCACGTCCGACATCGCCAGGTTCAGCCCCTTGGCGCCCGTGGGCGGCACGATATGGGCGGCGTCGCCGGCGAGGAACATCTTGCCGAACCGCATCGGCGCGCAGACGTAGCTGCGCAGCGGGGCGAGGGATTTCTCGATCGAGGGACCGGTCTCGAGGCCCTCGGCCACGTCATCGGGCAGACGCAACTTCAACTCCGTCCAGAAGGCGTCGTCGGACCAGTTGTCCGGCGAGTCGTCCATCGGGACCTGGATATAGTAGCGCGACAGCTGCGGGTTGCGCATCGAGGCAAGCGCGAAGCCGCGCGGGTGGTTGGCGTAGATCAGCTCTTCGGCGGCGGGGGCGGTGCGGGACAGGATGCCCAACCAGCCGAAGGGGTAGATGCGCTCCAGCTCGCGCTTCTTGTCGCCGGGAATCGCCTTGCGCGAGGCGCCGTGGAACCCGTCGCAGCCGGCGATGAAGTCGCAATCGATCCGGTGGGTCTCACCGTCCTTTTCGTAGGTGACATAGGGGTCGCCGTCGATGTCATGGGGTCTGACGTCCAGCGCCTCGTGGATTGCGTGCGCCCCGAGCGCGTCCTGCCCCGCATAGAGGTCCTGCGTCACCTCGGTCTGGCCATAGACCATGACGCTGTGGCCGCATTGCTCCTGGAAATCGACACGGAACTTGCCGCGTTCGGTGGACAGGTAGCAGCCCGCGTGGGGGTGACCCTCGCGCTCCATACGTTCGGCGATGCCGGCCCGGTGCATCATCTCGACCGTGCCGTGTTCGAGGACACCGGCGCGGATGCGCGACAGCACGTATTCACGGCTGCGCCGTTCCAGCACCACGGTCGCAATGCCCGCCCGGTTGAGCAGTTGCGACAGCATGAGGCCGGCGGGCCCGCCGCCAATGATCGCGACACTCGTGCGCATGGACTCCTCCCTCGTTCTCACCGCAAGGGTAGCGCCCCGCGGGTGCGACAGAATGGACGGGGCCGCCGAACTCTTGTACTTTCCCGGCATGAGCCAAGCTTCGGACTCCATTCCGGCCTATGATCTCTATGGCGAGACGCGGCTCTTTCCCGACATCATGCATTGCGAGCGGATCGTGGACCGTGCCAGCGGGCTCGGCTGGACGATCGCGCCGCACCGGCACGGCATCCTCCACCAGTTCTTCCACCTGGACGGGGCAGGGGCCGAGGTTTCCCTGGATGGCCACCGGATTCGGATCGAACGCCCGAGCCTCATCTCGGTGCCGCGTTTCGCCGTCCATGCCTTCCGCTTTCCCGGCGGGCAGGAGGGGCACGTCCTCAGCGTCCTGCCCGACACGCTGCCGGAACTGTTCGGCGATGCCCCGGAACCGTTGTCGCAGTGGCGGATGGTGCACGCGCCGGCGGGAATCGGCGCACTGTTCGACGCGATCCGCGGCGAACTGGCCGGGGCGCTGCCGCTCCGCAACGCGGTGCTGCGCGCGCGCGCGGTCGAGATCGCGGCGGCGGTCCTGCGATCCGAGGGCGAGGGCGGCGGCGACGCCCCCCCTCCTGCCCTGCGCCACATGCGGCGGTTCGAGGCGCTGATCCGCGCCGACCCGGCCGCGCGGCGCCCGGTCGGGGACTATGCTCGCGAGATCGGCGTCTCGGCCGAGCATCTGGGCCGGATCACGCGGGCCATGGCCGGCCAATCCCCAGCCCAATTCATCGATGCGCGGCGCATGCAGGAGGCGCGGCGGCACCTTGCCTATACCCGCCTCTCGGTCGCGTCGGTGGCCCATGCGCTTGGCTACGACGATCCGGCGTATTTTTCCCGCGCGTTCCGCCGGGCCGAGGGGGTCAGCCCCAGCGCCTACCGTGCCTCGCGGTCCGAGACTGCCTGACCGGGTCGGGGTGGGGCCGCGGCGCTCAGCGCGTCGTGCAGAAGGCGCAGGCCGGGGCTGTGGCGCTCGTTCGCCCGCGTTGTCATGCCGACCGCACCCGCAAGGAAAGGCGCGTCCAGCGGCCATGACACCAGCGTCCGGCGCTGCAATTCCCGTTCGACCACGCCGCGCGAGATGAACCACAGCATCTCCGACCCTTCGAGGAACCGCAGCGCGGGCGCGAGCGAGACCGTCTGCACCGAAACCTCGGGCTGCGTGACATGGATGGCGGTCAGGTAATCCTCGACCGCGCGTCGTATGATGGCGCTCTCGGGCGGCAGAATCAGCGGTGCGCGGCGCAGCGCCTCTTCGGCGGGACGCTCGCGAAGGGGGTGGTCCGGCCGGGCGACCAGGACGATTTCCTCGTCGTAGAGCCAGTGGAAGCGCAGCCCCGGCATCTCGGCCGTGTCGGGCATCCGCCCCAGCATCATGTCGATCCGGCCGGCACGCAGCTCTCCCAGAAGGTGAAGGTGCGATCCGGTGGTGATCGACAGCCGCATGTCGGGATGCTGCTTCAGGAACGGCAGCGCCACGTCGGGAAAGAAGCCGCCCGCTACGGTCGGCAGGACGCCGACCGACACCCGCCCCGGCGCGGCCCCCCGGACGGCTTCGGATCCGGCGTCGAGCGATTTGAGCGCCTGCGCGGCGTGGCGGCGGAACGTGTCGCCCCGCGTGGTCAGCGCGACCCCGCGCCCGGCCCGTTCCAGAAGCCGCGCGCCCACCATCGCCTCGAGGTCGGCCAGCGCCTTCGACACCGAGGGCTGCGCGATGCCCAACGCACGGGCTGCGGCCGAGATCGAGCCGGCCTCGGCAATTGCCAGAAAAATCCGCAGATGCCGCAGCTTCACGCCGGGATGTATAGTCATCTTGCTATGCCTCGCCGGTGGAATTTTACAGGTATGGCGGTCGAACCTGTGCAAATCTCGTCACGGGGGCCTACCGTCCCCCAAGACGAACCAGATTCTCGGGAGGATATCCATGTCGTTCAAGGCGCTCGCCCTCGGGGCTTCACTCTCCGCACTCATGGCCGGAGCGGTCAACGCGCAGGAGCATCAGTTTACGCTCCATCACTTCCTCGGGCCGCAGGCGCCCGCCCATACTCAGATGCTGGAGCCCTGGGCCCGTCAGGTCGAGGAGAACTCGGGCGGGCAGGTCGCCATCGAGATCTTCCCGTCCATGACCCTCGGCGGTCGTCCGCAAGAGCTGGTCGGCCAGGTTCGCGACGGCGTGGTCGACATGGCCTGGACGCTGAACGGCTATACGCCGGGCCTCTTCCCGCGCACCGAGGTGTTCGAGCTGCCGACGGTTTACGAGAACGACCCCGCCGCCGCCAACCTGGCGATGCGCGAGGTCTTCGACGAGCATCTGGCCGAGGAGTATCAGGGCCTCGAGGTCATGTTCCTGCATGTCCATGCGGGGCAGGGCATCCATACCGGCGACATCGAAGCCCGCGCGCCGTCGGACCTTGAAGGGACGTCGCTGCGCATCCCCTCGCGCTCGGGCTCTTGGGTGATCGAGGCGCTGGGGGCCCAGCCGGTCGCGATGCCGGTGCCGGAACTGCCGCAGGCGCTGCAGAAGGGCGTGGTCGACGGCGCGCTGATCCCGTGGGAGATCATCCCGGCGCTGAAGATCTTCGACCAGACCGAATACCAGATCGAAGGCCCGAACAAGGAGCGCCTCGGCACGTCCGTCTTCCAGGTCTCGATGAACCAGGGCCGCTGGGACGGGTTGCCCGAGGACATCAAGCAGGCCTTCCGCGATGCCAGCGGCGAGGACTTCCTGCGCGAGATGGGCGAGGTCTGGCGCCAGGCCGACGAGAACGGCATCGCGGTCGCGGTCGAGAACGGCAACACCCACATCCAGCTGACCGAAGAGGAATGGTCGGCCTTCGAAGAGGCCGTCGCCCCGGTCGTCGAGCGCTGGACCGAAGAGACGTCGGGACAGGGCATCGACGGTCAGGCATTGGCGGAAACCGCCCGCAACGCCATCGAGGCTGCGCAGACCGAATGAACGACGCCCGGAACACGCCGGCCGAGGGGATCCTCGGCCGGATCGTCATCGCCTGGGCGCTGGTCGGCTGCGGGCTTCTGGCCGTGGTCGTCGCCGTCAACGTCTGGGCGGTGATCGGCCCCC
The DNA here is from genome assembly GCF_900172315.1 of Palleronia marisminoris. Lineage (GTDB taxonomy): Bacteria > Pseudomonadota > Alphaproteobacteria > Rhodobacterales > Rhodobacteraceae > Palleronia > Palleronia marisminoris. The sequence goes on along the minus strand of NZ_FWFV01000002.1, from coordinate 97,851 downwards.
TCGTCGGCCTGCCCTTCGCCGGAGATTTCGAGCTGACCGAGATGGGCGTGGCCGTCGCCGTCTTCACCTTCCTGCCTTACTGCCAATTGACCGGCCAGAACGTGTCGGCCGACATCTTCACCGCGCGGGCCGGCAGGCGGGTCGTGGCGGTGCTGTCGGCGGGCGGGTCGCTGCTGGCGCTGGGCTTCGGCGCTGTTCTGCTCTGGCGGATGTGGGCGGGGCTTCTGGACCAGAAGGCCTATTCCTACGCGACCACGATCCTGCAGGTGCCGGTCTGGTGGGCCTTCGTGCCGATCCTGATCTCGCTTTTCATGCTGATGCTCGCCGCGATCGCCACCCTTACCCACGACCTGTCGGAGGCCCGCTGATGGATCCCGTCTTCGTCGGGATGATCGGACTGTTGGTCCTGATCGCCCTGATCGCCCTGCGGATGCCCATCGGCTACGCGATGATCCTCGTCGGGGCAGGGGGCATCATATCGCTTAACGGCCCCGGCATCCTGCTGAGCCAGCTCAAGACGCTCGCCTACGGGCAGTTCTCGATCTACGACCTGTCGGTGGTGCCAATGTTCATCCTGATGGGGGCGCTGGCGACCCGGACGGGGTTGTCGCGCGACCTGTTCCGGGCGGCGAACGCATGGTTCGGGTGGATGCGGGGCGGCACGGCCATGGCCTCGATTGCCGCCTGCGCGGGGTTTGGCGCGGTTTGCGGCTCGTCGCTGGCGACCGCCTCGACCATGGGCAAGGTCGCGCTGCCCGAGCTGCGCCGCTTCGGCTATTCGCCCGCCCTCGCCACCGGCTCCATCGCCGCCGGGGGGGTGTTGGGCATCCTGATCCCGCCCTCGGTCGCGCTGGTGGTCTACGCCATCATCGTCGAGGCCAACATCGTCTCGATGTTCGCCGCCGCCCTGTTCCCGGGCCTCATCGCGGTGCTGATGTTCCTCGTGACCATCGCGATCTACGTCCGCATCTTCCCGGAATCCGGACCGGCCCACGGGGCCGAGGACAAGGCCGCGTTCTGGGCTGCCACCCGCGGTATCGTGCCGACGCTGGTCGTGTTCGGCATCGTGATCGGCGGCATCTACGCCGGCCTCTACAACCCCACGCCGGCTGCGGCGATCGGGGTCTTCGTCGTCTTCGTCTTCGGGCTGCTGCGCGGGTCGATGTCGTGGCAGGACATGCGCGAATCCGCGCTCGAGACGGCGGCGACGAGCGGCATGATCTACCTGATCCTGCTGGGGGCAGAGCTTCTCAAGATCTTCATGTCCCGCGCCCGGGTGCCGCAGGCGGCGGCGGAGTGGGCGGTGAACTCGAACCTGACGCCGATGATGGTGCTGCTGATCCTGCTGATCGCGCTGATCCTGCTGGGCTGCCTGATGGACTCGCTGTCGATGATCCTGCTGGTGCTGCCCTTCTTCTGGCCGGTCCTGTCCGAGATCAACGGCGGCGCGCTGCAAGGCGCCGAGGGTGCCGCCTTCGGCATGTCCACTGAAGAGCTGAAGATCTGGTTCGGGATATTGGCGCTGGTGGTGGTCGAGCTTGGCCTCATCACGCCGCCCGTGGGGATGAACGTCTTCGTCATCTCGTCGCTGGCGCGGGACGTGCCGATGATGACCACGTTCCGCGGGGTCGCCCCCTTCTTCGCGTCCGAGATCGTGCGCGTCGTCATCCTGATCGCGTTCCCGACCCTGTCCCTCTGGCTGCCGAGGGTGCTTTCGGGCTAACCGTGCCTGGCGTCCCGGACCGCGCGCTCGATCTCCACCCGGCGGCGCATGTCGGTCTCGGCGATCTCGGCCAGGATCGCGCGGCGCTTCGTGCGGTCGGTCTCGGCCGAAAGCGTGGCGCGCAATGCCTCCAGTTTGCGGGCCAGGACAACCACGGGAGGCGTATAGCCGCTCTCGCGCAGGGATTTCGGCACGACCGGGTCGCCCGGCTCGAATGGCAGGCGCTCGCCCGCGTGCGGCAGGTCGTCGAACGCGCCTTCTTCCATGGCGCGTTCGATGCGCTCGAGAGCCAGTCTTTCGAAAAACAGCATGGGCGCAATGTTGTTCGGCCCATGCCGCGGTGCAAGATCAGACGCGCACGAAACCCAGGCTGTAGGGGTGGATTTCGAAGGTCGGGTGCTGCTCGGCCCCGACGATCGCGCTGTCGTAGTGCCGATAGGTCGCGCGCCAGTAGGGCTGGATGACCACGCCTTCCTCGCGCAGGATGGTCTCGAGCTGCGCCATCAGTTCGGACCGCGCGCCGGCATCCGCGATGCCCTGCGCCTCTTGCAGGATGCGGTCGAACTCCTCGTCGGAAAACGCGGTCTCGTTCCAGGTCGCGTCGGACTTGTAGGCCAGCGACAGCGTCTGGATGCCCAGCGGGCGGTGCCCCCAATCGGTGGTGGACAGGGGATACTGCAACCAATTGTTCCAGAACGTCGTGCCCGGCACCACGCTGCGCTCGACCGACATGCCCGCATCGCGCAGCATGGCCGCCGTGGCATCCGCCGTGTTCCGGCGCCAGTCATCGTCGAGCGAGATGATCTCGAACACGTGGTCGGTCTGCCCTGCCTCTTCCAGCAGCGCCATGGCGCGCTCGGGATCGTATTCCGATGGCCCGATATCGGCATAGTCGGGCTGGATCGGCGCCACATGGTGGTTCGCGGCGACCTCGCCGCGCCCGGAATAGCCGAGTTCGAGCAGCGTCGTATTGTCGGTGGCCAGTTGCAGTGCGCGGCGGACCCGCACGTCGCCATAGGGTTCGTGGTTCTGGTTCGCACGGATGACGAGGGTGCCCGAGGTGACGGCCTCGGACCGATCCCAGCCCAACGTGTCGAAGAGGTCGATGAATTCGCCCACCGTCTCGTAGACCATGTCCACCTCGCCGGCATCGGCGGCGGCGAACCACGAGGCAGGATCGGTGCCGTAGTCGATGAACTCGATCCGGTCGAGCGTCGCCGGCCCATACACCTCGGTGCCCCACCAGTCGTGATCCGTGTTCTTCTCGATCGCGCCCCGCACGCCGACCTCGTATTCGGCTGGGCGATAGGGACCCGTTCCCTTGGTTTCCAGCGGGTCGCCGCCGAAATCCTGCGGCACGATCGCGGCAGGGAAGTCCGAGAACGAGGCGATCAGCGTGACGTCGGGAAAGCTCAGGGACAGGCGGACCGTGTCATCGCCCTCGACCGTCACGGCATCGTCGCGGACCTGGTTGGTCTCTTCGTCGACCAGGGCGCTGAAGCGGGTCGCCATGGCATTCTCCGCGGCCGTGCCGTCGCACCAGCGGCGGATGTTGAAGGCGACGTCCTCGGCGGTGAAGGCGGTGCCGTCCGACCAGGTGACGCCGGGGCGGACGCGCAGGACGTAGCTGGTGGCGTCGTCGTCGATCTCCCAGCTTTCGAGCAGCATGGGGGTGAGCGCACCGTCGCGCTCGTAGCGGACGAGGTATTCGAGCCACCCGCGGGTGATGTTGGCCAACTGCGGCCAGTCATAGGCTCGGGGGTCCTTCAGGGCGCGGACGTCCTGCTGGATACGCAGGGTGCCCCCCTCCTGGCGCTCCTGCGCCTGGGCCCGGGGCGCCGACAGGCCGATCAGGCCATAGGCGGCGCTGGCCGTCAGGCCGAGCGAGGTCGCGCGTGTCAGGAATTCACGGCGCGACAGCCGCCCCCCGGCGACCTCCGCGGCGAGGGTGAGGGCATGGGGGTGGCGCATGGGTCCGCTCCGCGTTTTGTCGGGTCCACGAACGAGTTAGGGTCGAGACCGCGCGCGTCGAGCGGAAAGCCGCCGCAGGTCCGGGAAAACGAACGTCGCGCCCGGCGCCCGCAGCCGTGACTTGACCCCGCCGCCCTGATCCCCCAAGCCTCCGCCGACCTTTGGACGGACCCCAGACCATGGCGAACCCCGCCCCCTTTTCGCGTTTCGAGTGGATGATCGCCTGGCGCTACCTGCGCGCCCGCCGGGCCGAGGGCGGCGTGTCCGTCATGACCTGGATCAGCCTGATCGGCATCACGCTGGCCGTTTTCGCCCTGATCGCGACTCTTGCCGTGCGCTCGGGCTTCCGGTCGGAATTCGTGGACACGATCCTTGGGGCGAACGCCCACGCCACGATCTATTCGGCGGGTCAGGGGACCGAGGGCGCGGCCGGCACGCGCTACATCGAGGATTACGCCGCGATGGCCGACCGCATCCGCGAGGTGCCGGGGGTCGAACGGGTGGCGCCGCTGGTCAAGGGGCAGGTCATGACCAGCTTCAACGGCGCCACCTCGGGCGTCGAGGTTCACGGCATCCGCGCCGAGGATCTGCAGGGTGTGCGCCGCGTGGTCGAACCGATCGAAAGCTGGGGCGACCTGTCCCGCTTCGGGGCCGAGGGCGTGGCCGGCATCGCCATCGGCTCGGGCGTGGCGCGCGAGTTGAACGTGGCGGTTGGCGACGTGATCCGCCTGATCTCGCCCGACGGGGCGCAGACGCCCTTCGGAACCACCCCCCGCGTATCGAACTACGAGGTCCTCTACGTCTTCACCGCCGGGCGCTACGACATCGACCGGACCCGGGTCTACATGCCCTTCGCCGAGGCGCAGACCTACTTCAACGCAGACGGCGTGGCGACCGAGCTCGAGGTGATCGTCGACGACCCCGAGGCGATCGACGCCTACACCATGCCGATCCTGCGAGCGGCCGGGCCGGACGCGATCCTGTGGACGTGGCGCGATGCGTCGGGGTCGTTCCTGCGCGCGCTCGACATCGAGGACAACGTGATGTTCGTGATCCTGTCGATCCTCGTGCTGATTGCCACGATGAACATCGTCTCGGGACTCATCATGCTGGTGAAGAACAAGGGCCGCGACATCGGCATCCTGCGCACCATCGGCCTGACCGAAGGCTCGATCCTGCGGGTGTTCTTCATCTGCGGCGCGTTGACGGGGGTAATCGGCACGGCGCTTGGCGTGGCTTTGGGGTGCCTTTTCGCGCTCTATATCGACCCGATCTTCTCGGCCGTGAACTGGATGTCGGGGGGCAACGCGTGGGACCCGTCGATCCGGGGGATCTATGCCCTCCCGGCCGAACTGCAGTGGGGCGACGTGCTGTCGGCGGTGGTGCTGTCGCTCGGCCTCAGCTTCGTGGTCACGATCTTTCCCGCCCGCCGCGCGGCGCGGATGAACCCGGTGGAGGCGCTGCGCTATGAGTGAACCCGCGCTGGAGCTTCGCGACATCCACAAGGGCTACAACCACGGCACCCCGAAGGAGGTGCAGGTCCTGCGCGGCGTGTCCCTGCGCGTGGCCCAGGGCGAGGTCGTGTCGATGGTCGCGCCCTCTGGGGCCGGCAAGTCCACGCTTCTGCATATCGCGGGGCTGCTGGATTCGGCGGACGAGGGGCGCGTCATCCTCGGCGGCGAGGACATGACCGACCTTGGCGACCGGCGCCGAACGCGGGCGCGGCGCGATCACGTCGGCTTCATCTACCAGTTCCACCACCTCCTGCCCGAGTTCACGGCAGAGGAGAACATCATCCTCCCCCAGCTCGCCGCGGGCACGTCGCAGGCCGAGGCCGCCAGGCGCGCGCGCAACCTTCTCGAGATCGTGGGCGTGGGGCACCGGGCCGATCACCGTCCCTCGGCGCTGTCGGGTGGCGAGCAGCAGCGCGTGGCGTTCTGCCGCGCGCTTGCCAACGAGCCGCGCGTGCTGCTGGCGGACGAGCCGACCGGTAACCTCGATCCCGGGACATCCGAGACGGTGTTCGGCGCGCTGATGGACCTCGTGCGTGAGACGGGGCTGTCGGCCCTGATCGCCACCCACAACCTCGAACTGGCGGCGCGCATGGACCGGTCGCTGCGGCTGACAGAGGGCCGGTTCGCCTGATCAGGCCAGGGCGGCGTCGATGGCGTCGGTCACACGGTCGGCAAGCGTCTCGATCTCGGTCTGCGAGATGATGAAGGGCGGGGCGAGAAGGATATGGTCGCCGCGCCGCCCGTCGATCGTGCCGCCGGCGGGATAGCAGATCAACCCGCGTGCCATCGCTTCAGCCTTCACCCTCACGTGCAGCTTGCGATCGGGGTCGAAGGGCGCCTTGGTTTCGCGATCCGCGACAAGTTCGATGCCCCGAAACAGGCCGCGGCCGCGGATGTCGCCGACATGGGCGTGACTGCCCAGCCGGTCGGTCAGTGCCGCCACCAGCGCCTCGCCCTTCGCGGGCACCCCTGCAACGAGCCCGTCATCCACCAGCCGCTGAAGAACCGCATGGGCCGCGGCGGCGGCGAGAGGATGCGCGTGATAGGTGTGGCCGTGCTGGAATGCACCCGATCCACCCTCGATCGCGTCGTGGATGCGCTGGCTGGCCAGCATCGCGCCGATTGGGACGTAGCCGGCGCCGAGGCCCTTGGCGATGGTCACGAGGTCGGGGGCGATGCCGTCCTGCTCGCAGGCGAAAAGGGTGCCGGTGCGGCCCATCCCGCACATCACCTCGTCGAGGATCAGGAGCACCCCGTGGCGGTCGCAGATCTCGCGGATGCGCTTGAAGTAGCCGGGCACGGGGGCGAGGGCACCGGCCGTGGCGCCGACGACCGGCTCGGCGATGAAGGCCATCACCGTCTCGGGGCCGAGGCGCTCGATCTCGGCCTCGAGCTCGTTCGCCGCGCGCAGCCCGTAATCTTCGGCGCTCTCGTCCGGGCGCTGGTCTCGGTAGGGGTAGCAGGGCGCGATGTGGTGGCACTCGATCAGCAGGGGCGCGTATTTCTCGCGCCGCCATGCGTTGCCACCCGCCGCCAGCGCGCCCAGAGTGTTGCCGTGATAGCTTTGCCGGCGGGCGATGATCTTCGACCGCTGCGGCTCGCCGACCTCAAGGAAATATTGCCGGGCGAGCTTCAGCGCGGCTTCGACGGCCTCGGACCCGCCGGACACGGGGTAGACCCGCGCGATCCCCTCGGGCGCGTTCTCGATCAGCTTGGCCGCCAGCGCCTCGGCCGGTTCGGAGGTGAAGAACCCGGTATGGGCGAAGGACAGACGCTCGATCTGGGCGGTCATGGCCGACCGCACATGGGCGTCGGAATGGCCGAGGCAGGACACCGCCGCGCCGCCCGAGCCGTCGAGATATCGCTTGCCCTCGGCGTCGATCAGCCAGCAGCCCTCGCCCGCGACCGCCATGGGCAGCGCCTTGGACGATCGGCCGAAGACCGCGCTAACCACGGACGATGAAGACGGACTGCGGGGCGTGGCGCACGACCCGCGCGGCGTTCGGGCCCAGCAGGTATTCCGACACGTGCGGCTTCTTCGCGCCGATGACGATGGTGTCCACGCCAAGCCGGGCGGCCGCGCGGATGATCTCGTCATAGATGCGGCCGTGGGTGACGTGGGGGTGCACCTCTTGTTCGTCGGGGATGTGCGACCGGGTCCAGTCCGAAAGCTGTTCGCCCACGTCGTGCAGCGCCCGCTTGATGAAGCCCTCGCCGAAGTAGTTGCCGACCATCGACATGCCGAAATTCGGGATGACGGTCTGGACATGCAGCACCCCGCCCGACGCAAGGTCGAGCGCGCGGGGCAGGGCGTTCTCCCACGTGGCGGAATCGGTGAGGTCGATGGGCAGGAGGATGGTCTGGGTCATGTCAGAAGGCCGGCTTTGTCTGGCGCCGGCGCTGCAGCCAGATCACGAGGGCAAGCAGCAGGAGCGCGGGGATGTAGAAGATCTGGGCGGGCAGACGGTTGTCGTTCGACGCGAGGATCTGGCTGATGCGTACGGGGTTCTCGGCGTAGAAGTCGAAGCTGGACAGGCTTTCCTGCAGCGACGTGCCGAACATCGGCTCTTCCAGCGCGGCGGTGTTGTCGCCGGGGCGCAGCATCAGTCCGGTGGCGTCCATGCGGGCCTGCGCATCGCCCTCGGGTACGATGACCGAGACGGTGGTCTCTGCCTCGTTCCCCGTGGCGAAGTCCGGTCCCGAGATCCGGAGCCTGAGCCGGGACTCGGCCGGCGCCTCGGCCAGCACCTCGCTGAAGGTTGCGGGATCGGCCTCGATGAAGCGGGGCTGGACCTGGTTCAGCCAGAAGTTCGGCACGAAGAGCGTGAAGGCCACCAGGAGCAGCGCGGCGCTTTCGTAGACCTTCGACCGGGCGAGGAAGTAGCCCTGCGTCGCCGCCGCGAACAGCAGCATGGCGAAGGTCGCGACGATGAACACGAAGACCGCTTGCGCGATGCCCGAGTAGGTCGTCAGGTCCACCCCGTAGAGGATCAGCGTCGGATTGTAGATGAAGAGGAAGGGCAGGGCGACGGTCCGTAGCGAATAGAAGAAGGCGGTGAAGCCCGTCTTGATCGGATCGCCCCCGGACACGGCGGCCGCGGCGAACGAGGCAAGCCCCACCGGCGGCGTCACGTCCGCCATGATCCCGAAGTAGAAGACGAAGAGGTGCGCGGCGATCAGCGGGATGATCAGCCCCTCCTGCGCGCCGAGGCTCACGACGACCGAGGCCATCAGCGACGACACCACGATATAGTTCGCCGTGGTGGGCAGCCCCATGCCAAGGACGAGGCTGAAGAGGCCGATCAGGATCAGCATGACCAGCAGGATGCCCCCCGACAGCGCCTCGACGAGGCTGGCAAGTTCCGTCCCGATGGGGGTCTTGGTCACGGTCGCCACGATGATACCGGCGGCCGCGGTGGCGACGCCGATGCCGATCATGTTGCGCGCGCCGGTGATCAGCCCGTCGATCAGGTCGCGGGCACCCTCTTTCCACGCGTCGGCCTGGCCTTGCCCCTTGCGGAACATTGCCTTCAAAGGCTTTTGCGTGATGATGATGAGCAGCATCAGCGCGGTGGCGTAGAAGGCCGATTTCGCAGGGCTCTGCTGTTCGACCATCAGGAACCAGACCAGCACCAGGATCGGCAGGACGTAGTGCAGGCCGGTCTTCCAGACATCCGCGACCTGCGGCAGCTTGATCTGTTCGCTGGTGTCGTCGAGCGTGTCGGGGTCGAGGTCGGTCTGCCGCGCCGCGATCCAGACCAGCCAGACATAGACGGCGGCAAGGGCGATCATGGCGATCGGGCCGGCAAGTCCCGGCAGCACCGCGTTGAGGCCGGCGATACCGTAGATCAGCGCCGTGAAGCCTGCGCCGAAGACCGCGAAGCCGATGCCGAAGTTCAGCGCCATGCGCGGCAGCGAGGCTCCCTCGCCAAGGGCCGGCATGTCCTTCTTCAGTGCCTCGAGATGCACGATGTAGACCAGCGCGATGTACGAGATCACGGCGGGCACGAAGGCGTGCTTGATGACCTGCACATAGGAGATCCCGATGAACTCGACCATCAGGAAGGCGGCCGCGCCCATGACCGGGGGCATGATCTGGCCGTTGACCGACGAGGCGACCTCGACCGATCCGGCCTGCTCGTTGGTGAAGCCCACGCGCTTCATCAGCGGGATCGTGAAGGTGCCGGTGGTCACGACGTTGGCGATGGACGAGCCCGAGATCAGGCCGGTCATGGCCGAGCCCACGACCGCCGCCTTGGCCGGTCCGCCGCGCAGGTGGCCGAGGCCCGCGAAGGCGAGCTGGATGAAGTAGTTGCCCGCTCCGGCCTTGTCCAGAAGCGACCCGAACAGCACGAAGAGGAACACGAAGGCCGTCGAGACACCCAGCGGGATGCCGAAGACGCCCGCCGTGTCGAGCCACTGCGCGTTGATGAGCGAGGTGAGCGATATTCCCTCATGCGCGATCAGGTCCGGGATCAGCCAGCCCTCGCCGAACCACGCATAGGCGAGGAACAGGGCGCCCACTATGGTCAGGGCGGGGCCGAGCGCGCGCCGTGATGCTTCGAGCAGCAGCACGAGGCCGACCGCGCCGATCCAGAGCTGCGTCTCGGTCGGCAGCCCCGAGCGGGCGGTCGAGGCGAGCTGGTCGGCGAAGAGGAAGACGTAGAAGGCCGTGCCCGCTCCGACGATGGCGAGCGCCCAGTCGAACAGGGGCACGCGGTCGCGGGGCGAGGATTTCAGCGCGGGATAGCACAGGAACGCGAGGAAGATCGCGAAGGTCAGGTGGATGGGCCGCGTCTCGGACGAGTTGAGGACGGGAAGGTAGGCCCCGAACCACAGCATCGGCTGGGCGATCCACAGCTGGAACAGCGACCAGCACAGCGCCACGCCACCGATCAGCAGCGCGACCCACCGCGTCGTCGGCGTCCGCGCGCCGGCATCCGAGGACGAGACAAGATCCTGCAGTTCGTCGTCGGTGAACTGGCGCTTGTCGGTTTGCTCTGCCATGGGCCCCGTCCTCTGCTTCGGCCCGCGGGCCATGGAAGTCGAGGGTAGGCTGGTTTTTTCCATGCCACAATCTTTGTGAACACGGTCGCGCCGCCGGGAGGCGAAAGCGCACCAGAAAGAAGCACCGCGCGTTTCTCGGCGGTCGTCCCTGCCGCAAACGAAGAACGGCCCGGCGGAGTGTCTGCCGGGCCGTCGAAGATCGCTGCGTAATGCCGCCTTACTGGGCGGTTTCGCTGCCCTCGGTCTCGGCGCTCTCGGCGTCCGAGCTTTCCGAACCCGAGCCGTCGGACCCGTTCAGCAGGCCGGCTTCCTGGTAGTAGCGCTCGGCACCGGGGTGCAGCGGCGCCGAAAGGCCGTCATTCGCCATCTGCTCTTTCTCGAGGTTGGCGAAGGCGGGGTGCAGGCTCTTGAACTGGTCGAAGTTCTCGAACACGGCCTTGACCATCTCGTAGACGACGTCCTCGGACACCTCGGTCGAGGTCACGAGGGTCGCGCCGACGCCGAAGGTCGTCGTGTCCTCGTCGTTGCCGCGATACATGCCGCCCGGGATCGTGGCCTGGCGGTAGTAGTCGTTGTTTTCGATCAGCGCCTGGCTGGCTTCGTTGTCCACGGGGACGAGGACGGAATCGCAGGCGGTCGTCGCTTCCTGGATCGAGCCGGAGGGGTGGCCGACGGAATAGACCATCGCGTCGATGTTGTTGTCGCAGAGCGCCTGCGACTGCTCGGCGGCCTGAAGCTCGGAGGCGAGCTGGAAGTCGCCGGTGGTCCAGCCCATCTCTTCCATCAGGCGCTCCATCAGCACCCGCTGGCCCGAGCCGGGATTGCCGATGTTGACGCGCTTGCCCTCGAGATCGGCGAAGGTCTCGATCCCGGCATCGGCGCGGGCGACGACGGTGAAGGGCTCGGGGTGGATCGAGAAGACCGCGCGCAGGCCGTCATAGGCGCCCTGGTCCTCGAACTGCTCGGTGCCGTTGTACTTCTGATACTGCACGTCGGACTGGGCGACGCCGAATTCCAGCTCGCCCTGCTCGACGGCGTTGACGTTGTAGACCGAACCGCCGGTGGATTCGACCGAGCAGCGGATGCCGTGCTCGGACCGGTCGCGGTTGACCAGCCGGCAGATCGCGCCGCCGGTGGGGTAGTACACGCCGGTCACGCCGCCGGTGCCGATCGTGATGAAGTTTTCCTGCTGCTCTTGCGCGGCGACCGGGGCAGCGAAGGTCGTTGCCAAGGCCGTGGCGCCGAGGATGCGGATCATCTTCGTCATGAGTCTCTCCCTGAGAATGGTTGCCCCTGAACGGGGTCATCATGCGATGGTGGCACACTTGGCCGCCGTGGCAAGGGCTTGCACGGGAGACAGAGGGTTTCGATGCCGCAACCTGCCCGGGCCGACCGCGGCAAAAGGGTCGCATACCGAAGCGTGATGGCGCCTGCGGTGGTCTCTGGGTCCGCTCGCGATATACTCGAGCCGATACCGCCCGGGGGCGGTGCCCGAGGACGGAGCTGCCACATGGACGGGACCGATGCCGACGTGCCCGCGGGCGTGCCGCTCGACGAGCTGATCGCCTGCCCGCAATGCGACGCCCTCTACCATGCGCGCCTGCCCGAGGATGGCACGCGCGCGGTGTGCCACCGCTGTCACGGCGTGCTGATCTCGCCACGGCGCGACGCGTTCCTGCGCGTCGTCGCCTTCGCTGTAACGGTCGTGGTCCTGATGGCCGGAGCGATCTTCTTCCCGTTCCTGGGGGTCAACGTCGCGGGCTTCTCGAACCGGGCGTCGGTGGTCGATACCGCGCTGGCGTTCCTCGACGGGGGATGGATGACGGGGCTGTCGGTCTTCGTGGTGTTCTTCATCATCATGATCCCGGCGCTGCGCGCGATTCTCGTGATCTACACCCTGGCGCCGCTTCTGGTGGGGCGGGCGCCGCTTCGTGGCGCACGCAAGGCGTTCCGGTGGGCCGAGGACATGCGCCCCTGGTCGATGGCCGAGATCTTCATCATCGGTTGCGCGGTGGCGCTGGTGAAGGTGGCCGACCTCGCCCGGGTGGAGTTCGGCCCGGCGTTCTTCATGTTCGGCGCCCTCGTGATCGTCACCGTCCTTCTGGACGGCAGCTTGGACAGGTGGAGCATTTGGAAAGCGTTGGACCGCACATCGTGACCGCACGCGAGCGGGGCCTCGTCGCCTGCCGCCGCTGCCAGAGGGTCTGGCCGATGCGGCAGGAGAGGTGCGAGCGCTGCGGCAGCCACCTCCAGTCCCGCGACTGGGGGTCGCTGCAACGCGTCTGGGCGTGGCTGGTCGTGGGGATGATCTGCTACGTCCCGGCGAACCTGTTCCCGATGCTGCGCACGCAGGTGCTGTTCAACACCTCCGAGGACACGATCGTCGAAGGCGCGATCGAGCTGGCGAGCCACGGCAACCTGGGCATCGCGCTCATCATCCTGCTGGCCTCGGTCGCGATTCCCGTGGGAAAATTCATCGCGATCGCATACCTTGCGATCTCGGTCGCGCGGCCGGAACGGTTGCGGCCGAAGCAGCGGCACAGGCTCTACCACTTCGTGGAGTTCATCGGTCGCTGGTCGATGATCGACGTATTCGTCGTTGCGATCCTGTCGGCGCTCGTGCAACTCAACTTCGCGGCGTCGATCAATCCCGGCCCCGCGGCCATCACCTTTGCGCTTTCGGTGATCTTCACGATGCTCGCGGCGATCAGCTTCGACCCGCGCATGATCTGGGACAATGACGGACGGGGACCCCGCGCCTGATGAGTGACGAGAACCAGCACGGCGAGGCGACCGAGCCCGCCATGGAACGCAACCGCCGTGGGCTGTTCAGCCGCGTCTCCGTCGTGTGGGCGGTTCCGATCCTCGCGCTGCTGATCTCGCTCGGCGTGGCCTGGCGCAGCTATTCCGACCGCGGCGTCATCATCGAGATCGCGTTCCCGAACGCCGCGGGCGTACGCGCCGACGAAACCCAGCTGCGCTATCGCGATGTGGTCGTGGGCATCGTCGAAGCCGTGCGCTTCACCGATGACCTGGGTGAGGTCGTGGTCGAGGTCATGGTGGATCAGGACCTCGCCCCCTACATCGACGCGGAGGCGCGGTTCTGGATCGTGCGCCCCGAGGTGTCGGCGCAGGGCGTCTCGGGCCTCGATACGGTTCTGAGCGGCGTCTATATCATGGGCAGCTGGGACGGCACGGCCGGCGTGGAAGAGAGAGAGTTCGAAGGACTGGGCAGCGCGCCCCTGGTCACCAACGGCGAGCCGGGCCTGACCTTCGAGCTGCGCGCAAGCGATGTCTCGGGCCTGGCCGAGAACGCCCCGATCCTCTATCGCGGCATCACCGTGGGCCGGGTGGGCAACCTGCGCCTGGCCGAGGACGGCGTGTCGGTGATCGCCGACGCCTTCGTGCGCGAGCCGGAAGCGCGTCTCATCAATACTGCGACGCGGTTCTGGGACATTTCGGGCTTCACCTTCAACCTCGGCGCGCAAGGTGCGCAGCTCAACGTCAATTCCCTCGCCTCGCTGGTCTCGGGAGGGGTGGAGTTCGGGACCACGGTCTCGGGCGGTGAGGACTTGGCCGAGGACCCGGTCTTTCGCCTCTATCCCGACCAAGAGGCCGCGCGATCCTCGGTTTTCGACGCGAATGCGGATGGCGAGCCGGTCAACTTCACGGTGATCTTCGACGATTCCGTTCCGGGCCTCGAGGTCGGCGCGGATGTCGAATTCGGGGGCATCGTCGTCGGCCGCGTGTCGGGCCTGACCGGCGTCCTGGACGAAGAGACCTTCGGCGACCGCGGCGTACGCCTTCTGACCACGATCGAGCTTCGGCCCGGCAAGATGGGCCTCGATCCCGACGCGACGCAGGAAGAGGTTCTGGATTTCATGCAGTTCGCCGTCCAGAACGGGTTGCGCGCGCAGCTTCAGTCGGCCTCGTTGCTTGGCGGCCTGCAGATCGCGCTGGCCCAGATGGACGACGTGCCCGATGCCGAGATCGACCTTTCGACCGAACCCTATCCGCAGATCCCCTCGATCGAGGCCGATCTGACCGACTTCGCCGATACCGCCGAAGGGGTGTTCAACCGGGTGAACAACCTGCCCATCGAGGAACTGCTGGATAATGCCATCCTCGTCATGCAGTCGGTCAACCGGGTACTGAACACCGAAGGTATCCAGGAAACGCCGGACGAGGTTCTGGCCCTTCTGGGCGACGTGCGCGCCTTCGTGAATTCCGAAGGGATCCAGTCCATCCCCGGACAGACCGGCGAGACGCTGGCGTCGTTCAACCAGACGGCCGCGCAGCTCGAGGATCTCGTGACCCGCCTGAACGAGGCCGGAGCGGTGACGGCGCTGGTCGATGCGCTCGAAGCGGCGGAAGAGGCGGCCGATTCGGTCTACGAGACGATGGAGGACGGCCCCGAGACGCTTGAACAGGTGAACGCCGCCGTGGCCGAGCTGGAGGCGCTGATCGCCGAGGTGAACACGCTGCCCCTGTCCGAAGTCGTGGCCGAGGTCGAGGGCACCCTCGAGGCGCTGCGCACCTTCCTTGCCTCGGACGCCACGCAGGGCCTGACCGGCGACGTGTCGGCCCTTCTGGCCGAGGTCGAAGGCCTGGTCGCCGAAGTCCGCCAGTCGGGCCTTGTCGAGACGGCGAACCAGACGCTCGCGACGCTGGAATCGACGGTGGTGAACCTGGAAGAGGAAGCGCTACCGATCCTCGCCGAAGCCCGCCGCGCCATCGCCTCGGCGCAGGGGTCGATCAGTGCGCTCCCCACGCTTCTGGGCAATGTCGACGCGCTGGTCGCGAGCCTGAACGACGTGGCGCAGGACGTGAGCGCGCTGGACCTCGACCAGACGTTGGGCAACGTGGACAGCATCCTGACTTCGGTGAACGCGCTTGTCACCTCGGACGCGGTGACGGACCTGCCGGCCGACGTGCAGGGCGCGGTGTCGGATCTGCGGACCGTCCTCACCTCGCTGGCCGGCGAGGGCGGCACGATCCCGCGCGTCAACGGCCTGATCGACGAAGGCACTGCAACGGTCGCCGACGTGAATGCGGCCGTCGATACCGTCGTGGCCGATCTGCAACCCGTCCTGACCGAGCTGCAGGCGACGCTCGCCGCGGCGCAGGAGCCGATCGAGGAACTGCCGGGCGTGCTCGCCAGCATCGACGATCTCGTCGTCAGCCTCGACGCCGTGGCCGAGGATATCGGCGCGCTGCCGCTGGATCAGGCGGTCGCGAACGTGAACGACCTGGTCGTTTCGCTCGACACGCTGATCTCGTCCGAGGCCGTCGCGGCCCTCCCGGCCGACGTGCAGGCGACGCTGACCGACCTGCGCCGGGTCTTCGCGGCCCTCACCGCAGAGGACGGCGTGCTCGAGAACGCGAACGACGTCCTGGTCTCGGCGGACGGTGCCGTGTCGGACATCCGCGGCGCGCTCGAGCCGCTTCTGCTGGACGTCCAGCGCGCGGCCGCCGCCGTGGCCGATGCCGCCGACGTGGCCCCCGAGGTCGCCGCCCGTGCCAAGCGCGTCGCCGACCAGATCGAGCTGCTGGTCAACGACGTGGGCAACCTTCCCATCGAAGAGATCGGCGAACGCGCCTCCAGCGTGCTGGCCTCGGCCGACGAGCTGATCTCCTCGCCCGAGACGCAGAGGGTGCCGACCGCGCTTGCGGATACGCTGGAAGAGGCGCAGCGTCTGCTGGTCGAGATCCAGGAGGGCGGAATCATCGAGAACGCCAACGCCACTCTCGTCTCGGTGCAGGAGGCCGCAGACCGGCTGCCGACGCTGCTGGACGAAGTGGGCGGGCTGCTGAACCAGACCGGGACGGTGGTCGAGGGCTACAACGCCCGCGGCGCGCTGGGAGCCGAGGTGCAATCGACCCTGCGCGACATCCAGTCGGCCGCTTCCGCCATCGACAGTCTCGCCCGCGAGATCGAACGCAACCCCAACTCGCTGCTATTTGGACGCTGACCCATGATGAGACTTGCCGCTGCCACGGCCCTTGCCCTTCTCGCCGCATGCGGTGGCCAACCGCTTCGCTTCGACCTGCCCGAAACCGAGGTGACGCAGAAGATCCCCGTCTCGGTCGGCTCGGTCGAGGTGGTCGACGTGTCGCTGCCCCTCTATGCCGACCAGGAGGTCATCTTCTTCGAGGACGAGACGAGCGCCCTTGTCAGCGACGACAGCCTCCTGTGGGCCGACGATCCGCAGCGCAGCTTTACCGAGGGGCTGGCGCTTCAGCTTGCGGCGCTGACGAACGCGCGCGTGGCCGCCGAACCGTGGCCGTTCTACGACCGCGCCGATGTGCGCGTCGACGTGCGCTTCAGCCGGGCGCTGCCGGGGCGGGACGGGCTGTATCGCATAGCGGGCCAATACTTCGTCGCGTCCACCGAGGGCACGGCGCAGGAACGGGCACGGCGCTTCGAACTGGCCGCACCCTTCCAGACCCTCAGCGCACCGTCGATCGCGGCGGCGAAAGCGGCGGTGATCGCCGAACTCGCGACGTTGATCGCGCGCGACGGGCTCTAGGCCAGCTCGGTCCGCCGGGGCGGGTTGGCGCCCGCGCGACCGACCGTGACCGCGGCCGCGCGCACGCCCAGCGTCAGCGCGGCCGCCATGGCCTCTTCGGGCAAATCGCGCAGCGCGGTCTTCGTCAGCACGCCCTGTTCCGACAATGACGCGAGGATGCCGGCGTTGAACGTGTCCCCCGCGCCGACCGTATCGACCACCTCGGCGCGCGTGGCGGGAACCGAGACCTGCCGCTCCGCGGTAAAGGCCACGGCCCCTTCCGCCCCCTGGGTCAGGCAGACGAGCGCCGGCCCGCGCCGCAGCAGCGCCTGCGCGCGCGCTTCGAGCGTGTTGCCCGGAACCAGCCATTCGAGATCCTCGTCCGAGACCTTCACGATGTCCGCCCTTTCGATCATCGCCTCGATCCGCGCGCGGTAGCGGTCGGCGTCGCGGATGAAGTCCGGCCGGATGTTCGGGTCGATCATCATCGGCATATCCGGGGCCAGCCGTTCGGACAGCACCGCATACGCATCCGCACAGGGTTCGACCGCGAGGGAGATGCCGCCGAAGAAACAGGCCGAGGCGTCTACGTGCCGGGGCAGGTCGCCCTCGGACAGCATGCGGCCGGCGGTGTTCTCGTCGTAGAAGGCATAGCGCGCCTGCCCGTCGGTCAGCGTCACGAAGGCCAGCGTCGTGGGCCGATCCGATCGCGCGGCGAGCGAGATATCGACCTTGTCTTCCTCGAGCCGCTGGACGATCCGGGCCCCGAAGAGGTCGGTCGAGAGGCCCGAGAAGAACCCGCAGGGCGCGCCGAGCCGGGCGAGCGCGACGGCGGTATTCAGCACGGCGCCGCCCACATGGGGGGCGAAGGCGGTCGTGCCGTCCGGCGTCTCGCGGGGGAGCATGTCGATCAGGGCTTCGCCGGCGCAGAGGATCATCGGGCGGGTCTCTTTCCTGGGATGGTTGCGCTCACTTTGCCGGGTGCCGTGCTGCTTCGCAACGTGCGAAGGGGGCGGCTGCCCCCTCTTGGCCTACGGCCAATTCACCCCCGGAGTATTTCGGGCAGGATGAAGTCGGGTGTGACGCGTAGAAGCGAATCAGGCCGAGGGCAGGATCTCGCGGGCGATCTGTTCCACGATCGGGCGCGCCTCTTCGAGGGTCATTCCCGGGCGCAGGCGCGGGTCGTAGAGGATCGACAGGAGTTGCTCGTCCATGTCGGTCAGAAGCGCGAACTCCTCGTCGTCGTTGAAGATCGACGGACGGGCGCGCGGGCTGTCATTGGCCAGACCCAGCCCCTGCGCGATCTCTTCGTGAAAGCACGACAGGCGCAGCAATTCGGGATGCTCGGACCGGATGATCGCGACGGCTCGGGTGTAGCGCCCGGTCTCGCCGCGATCCACGGCGAAGACGACGCAATAATTCCGGCGTGGCAGGTCGATGACCGTGGCGAGCGCGGCCTCGGGAAGCTCGGGGGCGAGCTGGCGCAGCGCGGGGGCCAGGGCACGGCGATCGGATTCGCGCACGACGTACACGATGAAGTTGCCATCGGTGGAGGTGGTCGAGATCGGGTGGCCAGTCGCGGCGCCAAGACGGCGGACGAGGGAGCCGATGGCGTTGGCGTCCGTGATCCTCTGCCTCGGAGGCACGTCGTCTCCGAAGCGGGTCTCCACGCGCACCGGCACCTCCCAGCGGTGGAGTTTGGACCGCGTCTCGCGCGCGACGCCGACGCCGGCATTCGGGGCGTATTCCTCGAAGAAGGCGAGGCGCAGGAAGGTCTCGGCCAGGCGATCGGCGTCGTAGGGGGTGTCCACCCCGCCGCCGTCGCGGCGCAGCAAACCCTGCGCCAGCAGGCCGCGCTGGACCCGTGCATAGTAATCGCGCAGGTCGGCGCTCAGGTCTGCCGTCGGCGGTTCCGGCTCGGCCCTGGGGGTCGGTGCACGCGGAGCAGGGGGCGCCGACTGTGCGGGCGGAACGGGTACCGGTGGCGCGACCGGCTCGGGACCAGCGCAGGCGGCGACCAGCAGCGCAGCTGACAGGAGGGCAAGAGCCTGGCGCACGTCAGACGGATCCCTTCACGGCGTGGGACTTGGCACCGGCGAGCGCGTCGCGCAGATCGCTCTCCATCCGCTGGAGGTCGCTTTCGGCCTCTGCACGTGCCTGCCTGCCCTCGTCCGCGATCTGGAGCGATTCCTCGATGGTGGCGATCAGCGTATCGTTGGCAGCCTGCACGGCCTCGATGTCGAAGACGCCGCGCTCCATCTGGGTGCGGACCTTCGCGTTGGCGTCGCGCAAGTTCTCGGCATTGGCGCGCAGCAGGTCGTTGGTCAGGTCGCCCGCCTCGCGCACGGCATCGGCGGCCCGCTCGGAGCGGTGGATGGTGACGGCCTGTGCAAGCTGCGTCTCCCACAGGGGCACCGTGTTCACGAGGGTCGAGCCGATCTTGGCCACGAGGGACTTGTCGTTCTCCTGCACGAGGCGGATCGAGGGCAGGGACTGCATCGTCACCTGCCGCGTCAGCTTCAGGTCGTGGACGCGACGGTCGAGGTCGTCGCGCGCGGCGCGGAGGTCGCGCAGGCGCTGGCTGTCGATCATGTCGTCGCCCTGGCCGTCGGTCGCGGCGGCTTCGGCGTCGGGGATGGCCTGCTCGTCCAGGCGACGCAGCGCTTCTTCCCCGGCGGCGATGTAGAGGCCAAGCTCGTCGTAGAAGTTCAGCGTCTTCTCGTAGAGCAGGTCGAGCGACTTGATGTCCTTGAGAAGCTGATGCTCGTGCGCGTGCAGCCGGCCGGTAATGTCGTCGATCTGGGCCTGCACGTCCTCGTACTTCGCCAGGAAGCGCGAGAGGGGGGCTGCGCGGCCCAGCATCTTCTCGAAGAAGCTGCGCTTGCGGCGCATGTCCAGCTCGGATGTCGAGAAGCCGCGCAGGGCGCCGACCATTTCTCGCAGGGAATCGCCGGCCGGGCCGACCTCCTTGTTCTTGACGTCAGCCAGCATGGACTGGCTGATCTTCTGCAATTCGTCCTGCGCGGCCGAGCCGAAGGCCAGGATCGAGCCGGTGTCGGTCGGATCGAGCTCGGCCATACGCTGTTCGATGGCCGTGCGCATCTCGGGATCCGTCGTGTCGAGAGGCGGGGTCCCCTCGCGCGGCTCCGCCAGATCGGCCTGAAGCGCGGTTTTCCTCGTCACTTCCGACATGCCTCAGTTCCCTTTCGTCCCCGTGCCAACACCCTCGCGCGCCAGACGCTCGCGCAGGACGTCGATCTCGATATCGAGATCCGAGCGGTCGTCCAGCAGCATCGCTTCGGAGCGACGGGCGAACCCGTCCTCCAGATCGTCGAGCAACGCAACGAACTCGGAACGCGCGGGACCGTTATCCTGTTCTTGCGACAATTCTGCATATTTTCGGGCCGCATCGCGAGCCCCCAAAAGATACACGCCGAGCCAGCGGCGCGCCTGCGGCAGGTCGCGGGGGTCGCGCTCGACCCGGCGAAAGAGCGCGCGGGCCGTGTCGGCGAAGCGGTCGACACGGGCCAGAAGCGGGCGGTCGCCGGTGCGGGCGATCGCGGCGCGCATCTCGGCCAGGTGGGCCTCGGCCTCGTCCACGGCGGCAGTCACGCGCTCGGACTGCCAGGCGGGGGCGCCCTCGGGGTGCTTGTTGCGCAGGGGGTCGATGCCGAAGGCGGCGACATGCAGCGCGACGCCCAGGATCGCGAGGATGATCGCGCCGCCCAGCACCGGCAGCCCGGCCAGCGCCAGCCCGAGACCCGTCAGCCCGGCACCCAGCAGCTTGCGGGGCAGGGCGGGGCGGCGGGCGGCCTCGCGCGCGGCGTAGGCGTCCTCGGCCCGGAGCCCCTCGCGCGTCATCCAGGCGGCACCCATCAGCGTGAAGAACGCGGCCAGATCCAGCGCCAGCCCCGCCGGGCCCTGCCCGAACGCGGTGAACAGAAGCGGGATCGGCGCGATGTAAAGCGCGTTGGCCCTCGCACCGACACGGCTGCGGCGTCGGCCGGTCCAGCCGCGGCTCGTTCCGTCGGCCATTAGCCGGCCCCCCAGATCGCGGCGTAGAAGATCAGCGCGACGAGCAGGACGAAGGACAGGCGTTGCATCGGGCTTTCTCCCAGGGGCAGGTCGCGCAGGCGCGCGCGGGCGGTCGAGGCGGTGTCGGTCAACTGGCGGACCGCCATCGACACGAGCGTCACCACGATGGCGATCACGAGCGCGGCAAGAAGCAGGCGGGCCATGGACACTCCGACGGACAGGCAGCCTTGGATATATGAACGCGGCCGCGTGCCTTCCAGACGTTTTCCCGCGGATCAGCGTCCGCGGGGCTTGGGGGGGCGGGGTGCGCCGGTGCGCTTGACGCCGCGCTTGGGCGCCTTCTTCTCGGCAAACCCTTCGGTCGACAGGCCAAGCTGGTCGCGCAGGACGCGCGCCTTGACCTCTTCGACCGCGCCGGGTTTCAAGTCGCCCAACCGGAACGGCCCGAACGAGACGCGCAGAAGACGCGACACAGGTAGGCCGACGGTTTCCATGGCGCGGCGGATCTCGCGGTTCTTCCCCTCGCGCAGGCCGATCGTGACCCAGGCGTTCGCGCCCTGCTGCCGGTCGAGATGCACTTCCATCGGCAGGAATCTCTGCCCGTCGATCACCATCCCGCGGCGGAGCGGTTCGAGATCCTCGTCCTTGGGGCTGCCGTGGACGCGGACGCGGTATTTCCGCAGCCAGCCGGTGGCGGGCAGTTCGAGCTTGCGCTTGATGCCGCCATCGTTGGTCAGCAGCAAAAGCCCCTCGGAGTTGAGGTCGAGCCGCCCGACCGAGACCACGCGGGGCATCCCCTCGGGCAGGTTGTCGAAGACGGTGTCGCGGCCCTTCTCGTCGCTGGTCGTGGTCACTAGGCCCGAAGGCTTGTGGTACAGCCACAGGCGCGGGGTGTCGGGCGGGCCGATCACGGTCCCGTCGACCTCGATCCGGTCGGATTCGGTGACGTTCAGCGCGGGGCTGTCGATGGTCTTGCCGTTCACCTTCACCCGCTTCTCGGCGATCAGGCGTTCGGCCTCGCGGCGCGAGGCGCGGCCGGCGCGGGCGATGACCTTGGCGATGCGATCGCCGGCGGGGGGTTCGGGGCTGGACATGAGGGGCCACCTAAAGCCAGATCGCGCCCATGCAAAGTGCATTCATGTCCGAAGCGCTGGCCGAGGCCCGTGCCGCCGCCGCCCGCGGAGAGGTTCCGGTGGGCGCCGTTGTGGTCGTGGACGGCCGGATCGTCGGCCGCGGGGGCAACGAGACGCGCGCGACCTGCGACCCCTCGGCCCATGCCGAGGTGCAGGCGATCCGCCGCGCCTGCGCCGCGCTGGGGGTAGAGCGTCTGCCGGGCGCATCGCTTTACGTCACTCTGGAGCCCTGCGCGGCTTGTGCGGGGGTCATCGCGGCGGCCCGGATCGCGCGGCTGTATTACGGCGCGGCGGACCCGAAATCCGGCGGCGTGGCGCACGGGGCGCGCGTCTTCTCGCATCCGCAAAGCCACCATGTTCCCGAAATCTACGCGGGGATTGCCGAGGCCGAGGCTGGGTCGCTGCTTCGGGGCTTCTTCGCGTCTCGCAGGGGGTAGACCTTGCCGCCGAAACGCGGCCTTCTGCGGGGATGACAGACCAGCCCGATCTCGCCCGCCTCATCGCCGCCGGAAACGGTGACATCCCCGCCGACCTCGTCCTTCGGGGGGCCGAAGTTCTCGATGTCGTCACCGGAGACCTGATCGAGGGCGATGTGGCCATCGTCGGCGACCGCATCGCCGGGATCGGTGCCGCGTATGACGGCCCGGTGCGCGACCTCTCGGGCCTGACGCTGGTGCCCGGTTTCATCGACACGCATCTGCACATCGAAAGCTCGCTGGTGACACCAGCCGAATTCGCGCGCCTCGTCGGCCCGCGCGGCATCACGACGGCGATCTGGGATCCGCACGAGATCGCCAACGTGCTGGGTATCCCCGCGCTCGACTGGGCGCTGGCCGCCGCCGCCGCCGCGCCTATCGACATCAGGGTGATGCTGTCGTCCTGCGTACCGTCCTCGCACATGGAGACCTCGGGCGCCGAGATCGGGGCCGACGACCTTGCGCGGCTGGCGGACCATCCGCAGGCGCTCGGGTTGGCCGAGTTCATGAATTATCCCGGCGTGATTCATCGCGATCCGGGCGTCATGGCGAAGCTCCAGGCCTTCGCCGAGCACCATATCGACGGCCACGCACCGCTTCTGTCGGGCAAGGGTCTCAACGCTTATGCCAGCGCGGGCATCCGCACGGAACACGAGGCCACCACGGCCGAGGAAGCGCGCGAGAAGCTGTCGCGCGGGATTCGCATCCTGATCCGCGAGGGGTCGGTGTCGAAGGACCTGCACGCCCTGATCCCGCTGATGACCGAGCGGTTGTCACACTACCTCGCGCTCTGCACCGACGACCGGAACCCGCTGGATATCGGCGAAGAAGGGCATCTCGACCACATGATCCGAACCGCCATCGCCGCTGGCGTGGACCCGGTGGTGGCCTACCGCATCGCCTCGCTGTCCGGGGCCGAGGCGTTTGGCCTGAAGGATCGCGGCCAGATCGCGCCGGGCAAGCGGGCAGATATCGTGGCGGTTGCGTCGCTGGAGGCCTGCGATGCGCAGGCCGTCTGGGCCGGGGGCATGGAACTGACCGAGGCAGCGTTCGGCGGGCCCGATGCCGGGATCGGGCGCGGGTCAGTCTCGATCCCCGCCGTGACGCCGGACACGTTCCGGCTGTCGGGAAAGGGTGCAACGCCGGTTATCGGTGTGCGCGAGGGGCTGATCCTGACCGACCGCTTGTCCGAGGACATCGCCGCCACCGACGGCGACCGCCGCCCCGATCCCGCGCGCGACCTCGCCCGCGTCACGGTGATCGAACGCCACGGACGCAACGGCAACGTCGCGAACGGCTTCGTCCGGGGCTTCGGCATTCAGCGCGGGGCCATCGCCTCGACCGTGTGCCACGACCACCACAACCTGATCGCCGTCGGCGTGAATTACGACGACATGGCCTTGGCCGCGCGCCGGCTGGCCGAGATCGAGGGCGGGTTCTGCGTGGTCGAAGGCGGCGAAATCCGCGCCGAACTGTCCCTGCCGGTCGCGGGCTTGATGAGCCCCGAAGGGTTCGAAACGGTGCGCGGCGGCCTCGAACATCTACGCGCGGCGGCCAGGAAGCTAGGCGTGACCCTGAACGAGCCGTTCCTGCAGTTGGCCTTCATCGCCCTGCCGGTGATCCCGCATCTGAAGATCACGGATCGCGGCATGGTCGACGTGGACCGCTTCGAGCTGATGAAAGAAGTCTGACGGATGGAGCGGGCGAGGCGATTCGAACGCCCGACCCTAACCTTGGCAAGGTTATGCTCTACCCCTGAGCTACGCCCGCGCGCCAACCGTCTGTCCCAATGGAGCGGGCGAGGCGATTCGAACGCCCGACCCTAACCTTGGCAAGGTTATGCTCTACCCCTGAGCTACGCCCGCATCATCATTGGTGAGCGCGGATTTAGCGACACCGTTCGCCGGGCGCAAGAGGGTGTGCACATTTTTCGCCTTACTCTGCCTGCAGGCTTTCCACGTAATCCGCCACACGGATCAGCGCGGCGGGCGTGGGGGTGAGGATGCCGTCGCCGATGTCGTAGGGCACAAGCTGGCCAGCGGCCATCTCGGGCCCGAATTGCGGCATGACCTGCCCTGCATCGTCGCGGAAATAGCCGTCGACATAGCCCATGATATGGGCACGGGGGAACGCGTCGCCGTCGGCCAGTTGCGTCAGGTCTGCCGGCCGCCGGTCGAGCCGCTGCGCCAGCGGGCCGTCGCCGCGCCCTTCGGCCCCGTGGCAGGCGGCGCATTGCGTCTGGTAGACCTGCTCGCCGGTCGGAGTCGTGGCGGCGTCGTCACCGATCGTCGGCGCGACGCAACCCGTCGTCAGCAGAAGAAGGGCCGTGGCAAGCGCGGCGCGGTTGGTGTTCATAGTAGATCCTCCGTTGATCTTCGCGCCGAGGAGACCACGGACCACCGAACCGCGCCTTGATCGAGGTCAATCGGCGTCGGGGCCGACGCGGATCAGGGTCTTGCCGAAATTGCCGCCGTTGAGCATCGACAGGAAGGTCGCCGGCGCGTTCTCCAGCCCCTCGGTCACGTCCTCGCGGTAGCGGATCGTGCCGTCGGCGATCTTCGGTGCGACCTCGGACAGGAAGGCGTCGAAGCGGTCCCAGTGGTCGGCCACGATGAAGCCGCGCACGGTCAGGCGGTTCTTCAGGATCGTCCCCCAGGCTGCGGGCAGCGGCATGGACTGGTCCATGTTCTTGCCGTTGTACCAAGCGACCATCCCGCACAGCGCGACGCGGCCGAAGGTGTTCATGTTGTTCAGGACGCCCACCAGCGTCTTGCCGCCGACATTCTCGAAATAGCCATCCACACCGTCGGGGGCGGCGGCTTTCAGCGCCTCGGCCATGGCCTTGCCGTCTTCATGGGCGTGGTGGTCGATGCAGGATTCGTAGCCAAGCTCGTCCTCGGCGTAGCGGCACTTTTCGGCGCCACCGGCGACGCCGATCACGCGGCAGCCGCGCGCCTTGGCGATCTGTCCGGCGACCGAGCCCACGGCGCCCGTCGCGGCCGAGATCACGACCGTCTCGCCCTCCTTCGCGCCGATCAGTTCCGAAATACCGGTCCAGGCGGTCATGCCCGGCATCCCCAGAACCCCCAGCGCCGACTGGATCGGGGCGCGTGAAGGGTCGATCTTGCGCAGGCCCGCCGCCTTGGTATTGGCGTGCGATACCCAGCCGGTGAAGCCGGTGACGATGTCGCCCTTGGTGAATCCTTCGGCGTTCGAGGCGATGACCTCTCCCACCGTCTGACCGGTCATCACGCCGCCGATCTCGACCGGGTCGGCGTACGATGGCCCGGCATCCATCCGGCCGCGCATGTAGGGGTCGAGCGACAGCCAGATCACGCGGACCTGTACCTCGCCCTCGGCGGGGTCGGGCAGGTCGCGCGTCTGGGTGCGGAAGTTGTCCTCGGTCGGTTCTCCTTCGGGGCGGGCGGCGAGGTGGATGCTGGTGGCTTGGGTCATGGGTGGCCCTCCTTTCTCTCCGTAGGTGGGGTGGCGGGGACCTGCGTCTAGGATGACGGCGCGTCGGCGAGAGGCGGGCCTGGGGCATCAGGCAAAGCGCCCTGTTCGCGCGGAACGGGTCGCTCAGCCCCGGATTCTATTTGGTGCCGAGCGTGAAGTCTCCACGCCGCGCAGCGGATTGGGGGGCCCTGTGCGAAGGGTCACTCGCTTTCGTATTCCACCAGCAGATCCTTGGCGTCGATCTGCGCCCCCGGCGTGACATGGACCGCCTTGATCACTCCGTCGCGGTCGGCGTGGAGGCCGGTTTCCATCTTCATCGCCTCGATCGTCAGCAGCATGTCGCCCTGCTTGACGGTCTTGCCCGCCTCGATGGCGATCGAGGCCACGACGCCGGGCATCGGGGCGCCGACATGGGCCGGGTTGCCGATTTCGGCCTTGGGTTTGGCTGCGGCGCTGCCGCCGAGCTTGCGGTTCGGGACGCGGGCGACGCGAGGCTGGCCGTTCAACTCGAAGAAGACGCGGACGAGGCCGTCCTCGGCGATCTCTCCCAAAGCCTGGCAGCGGATTTCGAGCGTCTTGCCCGGGTCGATCTCGGCCGAGATCTCCTGCCCCGGCTCCATCCCGTAGAAGAAGGTGGGCGTGGGCAGGGTGTTTACCGGGCCGTACTCCTCGTGGCGCTTGCGGTAATCCACGAACACCTTGGGATACATGAGGTAGCCGAAGAGATCCTCGTCGTCGATCTCGACCCCGCCGCATTTATGGGAGGCCTCGGCGCGCGCGAGTTCGATGTCCACGGGCTTCAGGTGCTTGCCGGGGCGATCCTCCAGCGGCTTTTCGCCCTTGAGGATCTTCTTTTGGATCGCCTCGGGCCACCCCCCCGGCGGATGGCCGAGCGAACCGCGCATCATGTCGACCACCGAGTCGGGGAAGGTGACGTCGGTCGTCGGGTCCTCGACCTGCTCGCGCGTCAGGCCCTGTGCGACCATCATCAGGGCCATGTCGCCCACGACCTTGGACGACGGCGTGACCTTCACGATGTCGCCGAACATCTGGTTCACCTGCGCATAGGTATGCGCGACCTCGTGCCAGCGATCCTCGAGCCCCATGGAACGCGCCTGGGTCTTGAGGTTGGTGAACTGCCCGCCCGGCATCTCGTGCAGGTAGACCTCGGATGCGGGGGCCTGCATGCCGGATTCGAACGCGGCGTAGTGGTTGCGCACGCCCTCCCAGTAGTTCGAGATCTCGCGGATCGCCTCGATGTCGAGGCCGGTGTCGCGTTCGGATCCGGCCAATGCCTCGACCACGGTGCCCAGCGTCGCCTGAGAGGTGTTGCCCGACAGCGAGTCCATGGCGCAATCGACGGCATCGACCCCGGCATCCGAGGCGGCGAGGATCGTGCCCGCGGCGATGCCGGCGGTGTCGTGGGTGTGGAAGTGGATCGGCAGCCCGACCTCTTCCTTCAGCGCCTTGAAGAGGATGCGCGCGGCGCCCGGCTTCATCAGGCCGGCCATGTCCTTGACGCCGAGGATATGCGCGCCGGCGGCCTTCAGCTCCTTCGCGGTGCGGACATAGTAGTCGAGGTCGTATTTCGCGCGGTTCGGGTCGCGCAGGTCGCCGGTATAGCAGACGGTGCCTTCGCAGACCTTGTTCTGCTCGATCACGGCGTCCATGGCGACGCGCATGTTCTCGACCCAGTTGAGGCTGTCGAACACGCGGAACACGTCGATCCCGCTGATCGCGGCCTGCTTGACGAAGCCCTGCACCACGTTGTCGGGATAGTTCGTGTAGCCGACCCCGTTCGAGCCCCGCAGCAGCATCTGCGTCATGATGTTGGGCACGCGCTCGCGGATGCCGCGCAGGCGCTCCCACGGCGATTCCTGCAGGAAGCGGTAGGCCACGTCGAAGGTGGCACCCCCCCAACATTCAAGCGAGAACAGCTCGGGCAGGTTGTGGGCATAGGTCGGTGCAACGCGGATCATGTCGATCCCGCGCATCCGGGTGGCCAGAAGCGACTGGTGCCCGTCGCGCATGGTGGTGTCGGTGATCAGCAGTTGCGGCTGGTCGGCCAGCCAGTCGGCCACCGCCTGCGGTCCGAAATCGTCGAGGATCTGACGCGTCCCGGACGCGGGCCCGTCAGTCTTCTTGCGGGGCGGAACTGGGGTCTTGGCCTCGGCCGGGGGCAGGGCGCGGCCCTCGGTCTCGGGATGGCCGTTCACCGTGATGTCGGCGACGTAGTTCAGAAGCTTCGTCGCCCGGTCGCGGCGGGGGGCGAAGTCGAAGAGTTCGGGCGTCTGGTCAATGAACTTGGTGTGATACTCGTTCGACAGGAAGGTCGGGTGGCGCAGAAGGTTGATGACGAAGTCGATATTCGTGCTGACGCCGCGGATGCGGAACTCGCGCAGGGCCCGGTCCATCCGCGCAATCGCGGCCTCGGGGGTGGGGGCCCAGGCGGTGACCTTTTCCAGCAGGCTGTCGTAGTAACGGGTGATGACCGCGCCCGAATAGGCGGTGCCACCGTCGAGGCGGATGCCCATGCCGGTGGCGCCGCGATAGGCCGTGATGCGGCCATAATCGGGGATGAAGTTGTTGGTCGGGTCCTCTGAGGTGATGCGGCACTGGATCGCGTGGCCCGACAGCTCGACATCGTATTGCGAGGCGGTGCCCGTCGCATCCATCAGCGACTTGCCCTCGGCGATCAGGATCTGGGCGCGGACGATGTCGATGCCGGTGACTTCCTCGGTCACGGTATGCTCGACCTGGACGCGGGGGTTCACCTCGATGAAGTAGAACTCGCCCGTGTCCATATCCATCAGGAACTCGATGGTGCCGGCGCACTCGTATCCCACATGCTCGGCGATCTTCTTGCCGAGGTTGCAGATCCGCTCGCGTTGCGCGCTGCTGAGGTAGGGGGCAGGGGCGCGCTCCACGACCTTCTGGTTGCGCCGCTGGACCGAGCAGTCACGCTCCCACAGGTGGTAGATGTTGCCGCGACTGTCGCCGAGGATCTGAACCTCGACATGGCGCGCGCGCTTGATCATCCGCTCGAGGTAGCCCTCGCCGTTGCCGAACGCGGCTTCCGCCTCGCGCCGGCCCTCGCGCACCTTGTCCTCAAGCTCGTCCGGGCCGAGGATCGCGCGCATCCCGCGCCCGCCGCCGCCCCAGGACGCCTTGAGCATCAGCGGATAGCCGATTTCCTCGGCCCAGGCGCGCGCCTCGTCCATGTCGCCCGTCAGCACCTCGGAGGCGGGGACGACCGGCACCCCGGCCTCGATCGCGACGCGCCGGGCCGAGGCCTTGTCGCCCAGCTTGCGCATCGTTTCGGCCTTGGGGCCGATGAAGGTGATCCCGGCCTCGCGGCAGGCATCGACGAAATCGGGGTTCTCGGACAGCAGGCCGTAGCCCGGGTGGATCGCGTCGGCGCCGCATTCCCGAGCGACGCGGATGATCTCTTCGATGGACAGATACGCCTGGACGGGTCCCATCCCTTCGCCGATGCGGTAGGCCTCGTCGGCCTTGAACCGGTGGAGGGACATCTTGTCCTCGTCCGCGTAGATCGCGACCGTGCGTTTCCCCATCTCGTTTGCCGCACGCATCACCCGGATGGCAATCTCGCCGCGGTTGGCGATGAGGATCTTCTTGAAATCGGTCATGATCGAAAGGCCTTCATTTCGCAGTTGCAGCGAAACGATAGTGCGCGTCCGCCGCACTGTCCATGAAGGCTAGAGGCGCGCTTTCGCTTCGGCCGGGGACGCGATGGCCAGCTGCCCCATATCCGCGATCAGCCCTTCGCGCAGGACATGGATCGCGTGGTCGATCCCCGCTTGTCCGAACGCGGCGTACCCGTGGTGAAACGCGCGCCCCAGCATCACCATGTCGGCCCCCAGCGCGATCAGCCGCAACACGTCCGTCCCCGACCGGACGCCTCCATCGGCGATCAGCGGCATGTCCGGCAGGGCATCGCGGATCGCGGGCAGGACGGTGGCGGCGGCGGGTGCAGCCTCGAACTGGCGGCCCCCGTGGTTCGAGACCCAGACCGCGTCCGCCACCCCGTCCAGCGCCTGGGCGTCCGCCGGATGTAGGACCCCCTTGACGACGAGGGGGCCGTCCCACTCTGCGCGCAGCGCCTCGAGATAGGCGCGGTCGGGCGAGACGCGCAGTTGATAGCCGATATGCCCCGTGGTCCCGCCGGGCGCGTTCCGAACATAGGGCTCGAGCGTCTTCAGCCGTGGAACGCCTGCTCGCAGCGTCGCGATCGACCAGGCGGGGCAAAGGGCCGCCTGCGCCACGATCCACGGCGTCAGGCGCATCGGGTTCGACAGGCGCGCGCGCCGTTGCCGCTCGCGGCGCGAGGGGGTGCCGACATCGGCGGTCAGGATCAGCGTCTCGAACCCTGAGTCCCGGGCGCGGGCCAGCATGTCGCGCCTTATGCCCGAATCGCGGGGCGGGTAGAGCTGGAACCACCCGCGCCCGCCGGTCAGGGGGCCGATCTCTTCCGGCGTGGCCGAGGCGACGGTCGACAGGCAATAGGGGATGCCGGCCCGATGGGCCGCCCCCGCCAGCGCCGATTCGGCACCGGGCCAGACCAGCCCCGACATGCCCACAGGCGCCATCCCGACCGGCAGAGCCCAATCGTGCCCAAGCACCTTCGTGGTCAGGTCGGCCTCGACCGGCGACAGCACGCGCGGCACCAGCCTGACCGCGTCGAGTGCTGCCGTGTTCCCGCGCTTGGACGTCTCGTCGCCGGTCGCACTGTCGAGATACTCCCACACGAAGCGCGGCACTCGCCGGCGGGCGATGGCAGAGAGATCGGCGAGAGAGGGGGCGCGGTCGTCGAGATCCATGGCGTCTTCTAGCGGCTCGCCGCGCACGCCTCCAGACCTGCTCATGGGTCGGTCTCCGAAGGCGAGTATGATAAACAATGGCTGCCGGACAGGAACAAGTAGGGAACATGGCGCTTGTGATCGGAGGCTCCGGCGCGGTATGGTGAGGCATGACGAGTTACGACGAAGACAACGCCTTCGAGAACGCGGTCAGCCTGTCGCAGCGCGCCGCCGCCGCGCGCGCGCAGCCTGACCGCTATTTGGATGACCTGAATTCCGCGCAGCGCGAGGCGGTTGAGACACTCAACGGCCCACTGTTGATCCTGGCCGGAGCGGGAACAGGCAAGACGAAGGCGCTGATGGCGCGAATCGCGCACCTACAGAAGACAGGCCGCGCGAGTGCAAATCAGATTCTCGCTGTGACCTTCACTAACAAGGCGGCACGGGAGATGAAGAGCCGGCTGGAAAAGACTCCCTTCAACCAACGGGAACCAGTTCGTTGGATGGGTACCTTCCACGCAATCTGCGCCAGGCTTCTTCGCGAGAACGCCGAGCTGGTGGGCCTCAAGGATAGCTTTACGATCCTCGACACAGACGACCAGTTGCGGCTGTTGAAGCAGCTCATCGTTGCCGAGAACATCGATGAAAAGCGCTGGCCGCCCCGGATGCTACTGGGGTTGATCGACAGTTGGAAGAACCGCGCTCTGAAGCCTGCGAAGGTTCCGGCCAGCGAGGCGAGTGAATTCGACCACCGTGGGTCAGAACTTTATGACTACTACCAGCGCCGCTTGATAGAGCTGAACGCTGTCGATTTCGGCGACCTGTTGCTGCACATGGTAACGATCTTCCAAGAGCACCCGTTCGTGCTGCTGCGTTATCAAAACAGGTTCCGCTACATCCTGGTGGACGAGTACCAGGACACGAACGTCGCGCAGTACCTGTGGCTTCGGCTACTTGCGCAGGGGCACAAGAACATCTGCTGCGTGGGCGATGACGACCAATCGATCTACGGCTGGCGCGGTGCCGAGGTTGGCAACATCCTGCGGTTCGAGACCGACTTCCCCGGCGCCAAGGTCGTGCGGCTCGAGCAGAATTACCGCTCGACCCCGCACATCCTGGCCGCCGCGAGCGGTGTCATCGACGCCAACAAGGGGCGTCTCGGCAAGACGCTGTGGACGGCGGAAGAGCAGGGCGAGAAGGTCCGGCTGATCGGCCACTGGGACGGCGACGAAGAGGCCCGCTGGGTCGGCGAAGAGATCGAATCGATGTCCGCGGGCACGCGGGGGCTACGGCCCATGAGCCTGGACGAGATGGCCATCCTCGTGCGTGCCTCGCACCAGATGCGCACGTTCGAGGACCGCTTCCTGACCATCGGGCTGCCCTACCGCGTCATCGGTGGCCCCCGCTTCTACGAGCGGATGGAGATTCGCGACGCGATGGCCTATTTCCGCCTCGCCGTCTCGCCCGACGACGACCTCGCCTTCGAGCGGATCGTGAACACGCCCAAGCGCGGCCTCGGCGACAAGGCGCAGCAGAAAATCCAGCTCGCCGCGCGGGACAACGGCGTCAGCCTTGTCGACGGCGCGCGGATCCTGCTGCAGGACAAGGGGCTCGGCGGCAAGGGCGGGGCCGAATTGCGCGTGCTGGTTGACGGCATCGCCCGGTGGCACGACGCTGTCCGCGACCCCGACGGCGATCATATCGCCCTGGCCGAGGCGCTTCTGGACGAGTCCGGCTACACCGCGATGTGGCAGGACGCGAAGGACCCGGACGCGCCGGGGCGGCTCGAGAACCTCAAGGAACTGGTGAAGGCGCTGGAAGGGTTCGAGAACCTTCAGGGCTTCCTCGAACACGTCGCGCTCATCATGGACAACGAGAGCGAGGCCGAGGGGGCCAAGGTCTCGATCATGACGCTTCACGCGGCGAAGGGGCTCGAGTTTCCCGCCGTCTTCCTGCCGGGGTGGGAGGATGGGCTGTTCCCCTCGCAGCGGTCGATGGACGAATCGGGGCTCAAGGGCCTCGAGGAAGAGCGCCGCCTTGCCTATGTCGGCATCACCCGCGCCGAAGAGGTCTGCACGATCTCGTTCGCGGCGAACCGGCGCGTCTACGGACAGTGGCAATCGGCGCTGCCCTCGCGCTTCATCGACGAGTTGCCCGAGGCGCATGTCGAGGTTCTGACGCCGCCGGGCCTCTATGGCGGCGGCTACGGTGCGGCCGGCATGGCGGCGAGCGCCTCGCCGCAGATCATGGCGAGCCAGCAGTCGGACCTGCATGACAAGGCGAGCCGGGCGGATGTCTACAACTCTCCGGGGTGGCGGCGGATGCAGGCGCGCAGCCAGAGCCGCCCGATGAGCCAGCCGCGCGAGCAGCGCAACATGGTCGTGGATGCCGAGGCGATCTCGGCCTTTGCGGAGGGCGACCGGGTGTTCCACCAGAAGTTCGGCTACGGCACCGTGACGGCGTTCGAGGGGGACAAGATCGACGTCGCCTTCGACAAGGCGGGCTCCAAGAAGCTCCTGGGCCGCTTCCTGGTCGAGGCCGCGCAGGCAGGCGACGTCCCGTTCTGATTTTCAGGGTCTGAAAGACAAAAGCGGCGATGCCCGGGAGGAGGTGGGCATCGCCGCCATTGACGTGCGCCGGGGAGGAGGTCGGCGCGCGTATGCTGATCTTGTAGCGGCGACATTCGGGAGGAGGTGAATGTCGCCGCTCTATACGTACGCCCGGGAGGAGGTAGGCGTTACGCATCCGGTTGTGGCGGCAGCGCTCGGGAGGAGGTGAGCGCCGCCGCCAGATACGTGCACCGGGGAGGAGGTCGGCGCCCGTATGTCAGGTTCGGCGGCGATACCCGGGAGGAGGTAGGTATCGCCGCCTGAAACACAGCACCGGGGAGGAGGTCGGCGCTGCGTAATCTGTGGCGACGACACCGGGGAGGAGGTCGGTGTCGTCGCCGAATACGAGGCGCCCGGGAGGAGGTGGGTGCTCGTATGTCACGTGTGGCGGCGACGTCCGGGAGGAGGTGGACGTCGCCGCCGAATGCTCACGCCCGGGAGGAGGTAGGCGCTCGCAATCTTGTTCTTGGGGCGGCGGCACCGGGGAGGAGGTCGGTGCCGCCGCTAGTTCGGGACGCGCGGGGGAGGAGGTCCGCCCGGCCCGAAATCGGAAATCAGTTGCCGTAGGCCGCTTCGAGAGCCACGGCACGGATGCCGGAGCGATGCAGGCCCAGGTCGTTGAGCTCGCGGTCCGAGAGGGCGCCGAGTTCGTCGCGGGTCTGGCGGTACACCTTCCAGGCGCCGTAACGGGCACGCATTTCCTGGCGGAACGCATCGAAACGGTTCTCTGCGAAGGGAACGTGAAGGATGTTCGACAGTGTCATTCTATTCTGGCCTCTTGTTGGCATCGTCGTCGCCGGCGTTGACCCCTAAATAGCCGTTTGCTGCGAGTGCACAATCTGGGGCATCGTCAATGCCGCTATGCAGCACGCGCAATGCCCCGCGACCGCTAACTGCACCCGCATCCCCTCATGAGGTCAGGTCTCCGGTCTGATCTGCGGGACGCGGCCTTCGCGCGCCAAGGGTGGGGGAATCGGAAGCACCCCGCTTATTGGGAAATCATGGGACCTGCCGCGGGATTCGGGGGAAACCGCTTCTGAAGCGCCTCGAGCCGTGCGTGTGGCGGCCCTGATCACGGCGTTCAGTCGGGCGGGGCCTCATTTGCGCCACATTCGGGTCGGAAATTTTTCCAACCACATGTGGTGTTCGAGATCCGGGGAGAGACCACATATTCCAGATCAAACACGAAAGAATCACGAGACTGTGTGGTCTAGGCCATACTTTCCCAGCCGGTGGCGCAGGCGAGCGAGATTTGTGGTTGTCGCCCATGAATTCCCATGGAATACCTAACCCATCGAAGGGCGGTAGGCGAAACGGGCGACGAAGACCCGAACGTCAAAGCAAAGATGGCAGGCTTCATACAGGCAGCTCAAAACAAAAAACTACGCGGTCACTTCGACAATAAGATCCGGTGCGCGAGCGAGCAGACATCCCCCCAGGTGGCGCGCGCTATCGGACGAACCCGGTAAACGGGATTGACGGCGATCCGAACCGTGGCAGCAGTTCGGGTCGCCGTTTTCCGTCGCGGGAAATCTGTCCACAGAATCAGCTGAATCACGTGTCGGCTGGTCGGTCAAGGAGAAGCCTTTTTGTTCGACGTGTTCATCGGCCAACACGAGAACAAGATCGACGCCAAGGCGCGTCTCTCCATTCCTGCCGACTTCCGGAAAGTGATCGACCAAGGCCACCAGGACCGCGAGCCAGGCACCCCCGCAACCTTCCTTCTGGTCTTCGGCGACGAGCGGACGCCCTACCTCGAGGGGATGACCCTCGCGCGGCTCAAGAAGATCACAAAGCAGATCCGGCGGATGCCCAAGTCCGATCCCCGCCGCAATCAGCTCGAGGAGGCAATCTACGAGAAGTCGCAGCAGCTCGTCCTCGACGATACGGGTCGTATCGTCCTTCCGGCTCGCGGGCGCGACAAGCTGGGGATCTCCGCGAACGATACCGTGGTCTTCGCCGGGCGCGGCGACAGCTTCCGCCTCTGGAAGCCCGACGCTCACGCGACGGCGACCGAACGGCCGCCCGCAGACCCGGCGATCGACTACGATCCCGACCGGGATCCGATGGACTACCTCGATGGTGACGAAGACGACGAGGAGTGATCCATGGCGCCGCACATCCCGGTTCTTCTATCCTCGATCATAGCTGAATGCGCGCCGATCCAAGGTCTCTGGATCGACGGCACGTTCGGGGCAGGGGGCTATGCGCGCGGGCTGCTGGCCGCCGGCGCTGACGCCGTCGTCGGCATCGACCGCGATCCGACCGTTTTCGCCATGGCCGCCGAATGGGCGGATGAGTATGGCGAGGCGCTTCATCTCGTGCAGGGGACGTTCTCGGACCTCGACACGCTGGCGGGGGCGCCGGCCGACGGGGTTGTGCTGGATCTCGGGGTGTCATCCATGCAGCTCGACCAGGCCGAGCGGGGGTTCTCGTTCATGCGCGACGGGCCGCTCGACATGCGGATGGGTGACGAGGGGATGACGGCGGCCGACGTCGTCAACGATGCGCCCGAGGGCGTGCTGGCCGACATCATTTACCATTACGGCGAAGACCGCGCCTCGCGCCGCATCGCGCAGGCCATCGTCGAGGCGCGCGCGATCAGTCGCATCGTGACCACCGGGCAGCTCGCCGGGATCGTCCAGCGCGTCCTGCCGCGCCCCAAGCCGGGACAGAGCAATCCCGCCACACGCACCTTCCAGGGCCTGCGCATAGCCGTGAACGACGAGTTCGGGCAGCTCGCCCTCGGGCTCGAGGCGGCCGAGCGTGCGCTGAAGCCCGGCGGCTGGCTGGCGGTGGTCAGCTTCCACTCGCTCGAGGATCGGGTGGTCAAACGGTTCCTGCAATCGCGGTCCAGCAAGGGGGGTGGCGGCAACCGCTATGCCCCGGCCCCCGATGCAGAGACGCCACGGTTCACGGATCTCTCCAAGGGCATTGTCGCGGATCACCGCGAAGTGGATCAGAATCCGCGCGCACGTTCGGCGCGTCTGAGGATCGCGCGCCGCACCGACGCCCCGGCCGGTCCCAGCGACCGCAAGGCGCTCGGGTTGCCCAAGTTCGATCCCGGAGTGTTGTAGATGCGGACGATCCTGTTTGTGCTGCCGGGCCTTGCCGTCATGGCCCTCGCCTTCTGGGCCTATTCCGAGAATTACGAGACCCAGGAATCGCTTTCCCGGGTGAACGACCTGCAGCGCCGCATCGGGGCCGAGCGCGAGACGCTTGCGATCCTGAAGGCCGAGTGGGCTTACCTGAACCGGCCCGAACGTCTGCGCGGCCTCGTCGACCTCAACTTCGAGCGTCTGGCCCTGCTGCCGCTGCAACCCTTCCACTACGCCGGCGTGGACCAGATCCCCTATCCCACGCCCGACCTGGAAGACATCGTCGAGATCATTCCCCTGATGGGAGAGCTTCCCTGATGACCCGCACCCCCCTGCGCCCGCTCGCCCGCGTCATCGAAGCCCGGCAGCGGGGCGAGAACCCGGACGTGATCGAGCGCGAGAATCGCCGCCGCCGCCACGACGAGATGCGTGACAAGTCCCGACGGCAGGCCGAGGGGCGGCTGGTCCTGATGGCGGCCTTCTTCCTCTGCGCCTTTGCGGTGGTCGGCGTTCGGATGGGCATGATGGCCGTGGCCGAACCGACCGAGCCCCGAAGCCAGGTCGCGGGCTCGTCAGCCGTTCCGCAGCGCGCCGACATCGTCGACCGCCACGGCCGGACGCTGGCGACGAACCTGGCGACCTATGCGCTCTACGCCCAGCCGCCGCATATGACCGACAAGGCGCGCGCCGCGCACGAACTGGCGGCGATCTTCCCCGATCTGGACGAAAAAGAGCTCTACGAGGATTTCACCGGCAAGCGGAAGTTCCTGTGGATCAAGAAGCAGGTCAGCCCCGAGCAGCGCCAGGCCGTTCACGATATCGGCGATCCCGGCCTTCTCTTCGGCCCGCGCGAGATGCGCCTTTATCCGAACGGCAAGCTGGCCGCGCATATTCTGGGCGGCGCGCGATTCGACAAGGAGGGTGTCTCTTCGGCCGAGGTCGTTGGCGTCGCCGGCATCGAACGCGCGATGGATGCCGAGCTGCGCGACCCGGCGCGGGCAGGAGAGCCGTTGGCGCTGTCCATCGACGTGAGCGTGCAATCGGCCATGCGCGAGGTGCTTTACGGCGGGATGCGCCTGATGAACGCCAAGGGCGCGGCCGGCGTCTTGATGGATATCCATACCGGCGAGATCGTGTCGATGGTCTCGCTGCCCGACTTCGATCCGAACGACCGCCCCCGCCCTTTGACGACGGGCGACGCGGGGGACAGTCCACTCTTCAACCGGGCGGTGCAGGGGGTCTACGAGCTTGGCTCGACCTTCAAGATCCTTGCCGTCGCGCAGGCGATGGAGTTGGGCCTCGTCACGCCGGACACCATGGTCGACGCCGACGCTCCGCTGCGGTGGGGCCGTCACACGATCCACGAGTTCGAGCGCAAGAATTACGGCCCCCTCCTGTCGGCCACCGACGTGATCGTCAAAAGCTCGAACGTCGGGACCGGAAACATTGCGCTCGAGATCGGCGGCGCGCGCCAGCAGGAGTTCCTGCGCAGCTTCGGCGTCTTCGACCCGTCCCCGGTCGAGCTGGTCGAAGCGCCCTATGCCAAGCCGCTCGTGCCGTCGAACTGGTCCGAGATCGTGACGATCACCGCCTCTTACGGTCACGGATTCGCGGCGTCGCCGTTGCACTTGGCAACAGCCTATTCGTCACTGCTGAACGGTGGCACCAAGGTGACGCCGACGCTGCTGAAGCGCGACCGCGTCGAACCCGGACCCCGCCTCGTCCGGCCCGAGGTCTCCAGGGCGTCGGCCGAGATGCTGCGCCAGGTCGTGCTGCGCGGCACGGCCAGCTTCGGCGCCGTTCCGGGCTACGAGGTCGGAGGCAAGACCGGCACCGCGAACAAGCCGCTCGAGAATGGCCGGGGCTATCACCAGGACAAGAACATCAACACCTTCGCCAGCGTCTTCCCGGCCTCGGACCCGAAATACGTGCTGGTCGTGTCGCTGGACGAGGCCTCGGACAATTCGGGCTCGGAACCGCGCCGCACCGCGGGCTGGACGGCCGTTCCCGTCTCGGCCGAGATCATCCGGCGGACGGCCCCGCTTCTGGGCCTCAGGCCAATCATTGAACCCATCGAGACATCCGCGCTAATACCCGCCTCGAACTGAAGGGGGGCCGACATGGCACACCGCACGAGGACATTGGCCGATCTGGGCCTCAGCGCGCAGGGCGGCCGCGACGCCCGGATCACCGGCATCTCGGTCGATAGCCGCGAGACTCGCGAGGGGCACCTGTTCGCCGCGCTGCCGGGGACATGCTCGCACGGGGCGACCTTCGTAGAGACGGCGATCGGGATGGGCGCGACGGCGATCCTGACCGACCGCGAGGGGTTGGCGATCGCGCGCCCGGCGCTCGACGGCACCGACGTCGCGGTGGTGGTGGCCGAGACCCCTCGCCAGGCGCTCGCCTATGCCGCGGCGCTCTGGTTCGGCACCCAGCCCGAGACGATGGTCGCCGTGACGGGCACCAACGGCAAGACTTCGGTCGCCAGCTTCACCCGCCAGATCTGGACCGCCCTCGGCCATCGGGCGGTGAATATCGGCACGACCGGCGTCGAGGGCTCGTGGGAGACCCCCCTGCGCCACACCACGCCTGAACCGGTGACCCTGCACCGCGTGCTCTGCGAAGCCGCGGCCGAGGGCATCACGCACGCCGCGATGGAGGCCAGCTCCCACGGGCTCGACCAGTACCGGTTGGACGGGGTGACGCTGCGCGCGGCGGGGTTCACCAACTTCACGCAGGATCACCTCGACTATCATGCCGATTTCGAGGAGTATTTCGCGGCCAAGGCAGGGCTCTTCGACCGCGTCCTGCCCGAGGACGGCACCGCGGTCATCAACGTCGAGGATGAGAAGGGCGATGCCGTCCGCGCCATCGCCGAGGCGCGCGGGCAGGACTCCCTGACCGTCGGCCGGCGCCCCGACGCGGCGCTGCGCATCATCGCCCAGCGGTTCGACCCCACGGGTCAGCATCTGCGCTTCGCCTGGAATGCCGAGCCACGGCAGGTCCGCCTTGGCCTGATCGGCGGGTTCCAGGCCGAGAACGTCCTTCTGGCAGCGGGCCTCGCCATCGCCAGCGGCAGCGAACCGCGTGACGTGTTCGAGGTCTTGCCCCAGCTCTCCACGGTGCGCGGGCGGATGCAGCTTGCCGCCACGCGTGGAAGCGGGGCAGCCGTGTTCGTCGACTATGCCCACACCCCCGCCGCGCTCGAGACCGCGCTGAAGGCGTTGCGCCCCCACACCATGGGCCGACTCGTCGTCGTCTATGGCGCGGGTGGTGACCGCGACCGCGGCAAGCGCCCCCTGATGGGGACGGCGGCGCGCGACCATGCGGACGTGCGGATCGTGACCGACGACAATCCCCGCTCGGAAGAGCCTGCCTCGATCCGCGCGGAAATCCTCGCCGCCGATCCCGAAGCCATCGAGATCGGCGACCGCGCCGAGGCGATCCTGCGCGCCGTCGACATGCTGGAAGACGGCGACGCCCTTCTGATCGCGGGCAAGGGGCACGAGACCGGCCAGATCGTCGGCGACACGGTCTATCCCTTCGACGATGCCGAACAGGCGAGCGTCGCCGTCGCAGCCCTCGACGGTCGGTTCGCATGAGTCTCTGGACCTCTGCCGATGCCGCCCGTGCGACGGGCGGGTGCGCCACGACCGAATGGGCGGCGGATGGCGTGTCGATCGACACCCGAACGCTGGCCCCGGGCGACCTGTTCGTCGCCCTGACGGCAGCGCGGGACGGGCACGAATTCGTCGCGCAGGCGCTGGCGAAGGGGGCCGCCGCCGCGCTCGTCTCGCGACTCCCCGAGGGCGTGAGCGAAGATGCGCCGTTGCTGATCGTGGACGACGTGCAGACCGCGCTGGAAGGTCTCGGCCGTTTTGCGCGCGACAGGTTGCAGGGCCGGGTGCTCGCGATCACCGGGTCGGTGGGCAAGACGACGACCAAGGAAATGGCGCGGGTTGCCTTCTCGGGGCAGCGTCGCACCGAAGCGGCCGTCGCCAGCTACAACAATCATTGGGGCGTGCCGCTGACGCTCGCGCGCACCCCGCCCGAAACGGAACTGCTGATCGTCGAGATCGGCATGAGCCACGCCGGCGAAATCGCACCGCTGTCTCGCCTCGCGCGCCCGCACGTGGCGATCGTCACCACGGTCGCCGCCGCGCATCTGGAAGCGTTCGGGAACCTCGAGGGGATCGCGGCCGAGAAGGCGTCGATCTTCGAAGGACTCGAATCCGGCGGAGTCGCGATCTACAACGCCGACCTTCCCACGACCCCGATCCTGACCGCGGCGGCCGGAGATTCGGGGATGACCTTCGGCCTGACCGACAGCGCGGATTTGCACATTCGCGACGTTACGCTCGCCGACGAGGCGACTATCGTGCGGGCCAACCACGAAGATTACGACATCCTCTATCGCATCTCGGCACCGGGGCGGCACCTGGCGCTGAACGCGGCCTCGATCATCCTGGCTGCCAAGCCGCTGGGGGCCGATCCGGATGTGACCGCGCAGGCGATCTCGGCGTGGCAGCCCCCAGCGGGGCGCGGCGCGCGCGAGACGGTGACACTCGACGCGGTGGAAGGGCGCAGCCTGACGCTGATCGACGACGCTTTCAACGCCAACCCCGCCTCGATGGCCGCAGCACTCGACCGGATCGCCGCGGCCGAGCCCGAGAAGGGCGGCCGGCGCATCGCGATCCTGACCGACATGCTGGAACTCGGCCCCGAGGCGCGCAGCCTGCACAAGAGCCTTGCCGACCATTCCGGGATGAACCGCCTGGCACAGGTTCACACGGCCGGCCCGCTGATGCGCGCGCTGCACGAGGCGCTGCCTTCCGACCGGCGCGGCCACTGGGCCGAGACTGCCGAAGAGCTGGCGGCCGAGATCGCCACCCTCGTCCATTCCGGCGACATCGTGCTCGTCAAAGGGTCGAAAAGTTCAAAGGCGGCGCTTCTCGTTGACGCGATCCGCGAATTGGGCCATCGCGACCGCCGACCCGCAGCAGAGGCGCGCTGAATGCTCTACTGGCTTTCGACCTTCTCCGACGGCGGAGACGTGTTAAACCTCTTCCAGTATATCACCTTCCGCTCGGGCGCGGCGTTCTTCACGGCGCTGATCTTCGGCTTCGTCTTCGGCCGGCCGCTGATCGACCTGTTGCGCAAGCGCCAAAGAAATGGCCAGCCGATCCGCGCGGACGGGCCCGAGGGGCACGTCCTGACGAAGTCCGGCACGCCCACCATGGGCGGCGTGCTGATCCTCGGGGCGCTGCTCTTTTCGACCCTGCTCTGGGGGCGGCTCGACAATCCTTATGTCTGGATGCTGCTTTTCGTGACCGTGGGCTTCGGAGCCATCGGCTTCATGGATGACTATGCCAAGGTCACGAAGAACAATCACGCCGGCCTGTCGGGCAAGGTGCGCCTGCTGATCGGCTTCACCATCGCCGGGATCGCCGGGTTCTGGGCGGCCTGGTTCCATCCGGTGGAACTGACCGGCCAGCTCGCGTTTCCGGTGTTCAAGAACGTGCTTCTCAACCTCGGGATCCTGTTCGTGCCCTTCGCGATGATCGTCATCGTGGGGGCGGCGAACGCGGTGAACCTGACGGACGGGCTGGACGGGCTGGCGATCATGCCGGTGATGATCGCCAGCGGCACGCTTGGGGTCATCGCCTACACCGTGGGGCGCGTGGACTTCACCGAGTATCTCGACGTGCATTACGTGCCCGGGACGGGGGAGATCCTGATCTTCTGCTCGGCGCTGATCGGCGGGGGCCTGGGATTCCTCTGGTACAACGCTCCCCCGGCAGCCGTCTTCATGGGCGACACCGGCTCGTTGGCCCTTGGCGGCGCCCTTGGGGCCATCGCGGTGGCCATCAAGCACGAGCTGGTGCTGGCCATCGTCGGCGGCCTCTTCGTGGTCGAGGCGCTGTCGGTCATTGTCCAGGTGCTGTACTTCAAGCGGACGGGCAGGCGGGTCTTCCTGATGGCGCCGATCCACCACCATTTCGAGAAACGC
Source organism: Palleronia marisminoris (assembly GCF_900172315.1). Classification (GTDB taxonomy): domain Bacteria; phylum Pseudomonadota; class Alphaproteobacteria; order Rhodobacterales; family Rhodobacteraceae; genus Palleronia; species Palleronia marisminoris. Next base: position 55,487 of record NZ_FWFV01000002.1, on the reverse strand, counting down.
GGCTGGCCCGAGGCGCAGATCGTGATCCGCTTCTGGATCATCTCGCTGATCCTCGCGCTGATCGGCCTTGCCACGCTGAAGCTACGGTGATCCAGGTGTCGGGCCGCAACCAACGACGGGAGAGCGCCGCATGATCCCGGTCACCGGAGTCGAAGGGCGCAGCATCGCCGTGCTGGGGTTGGGTCGATCCGGCATCTCGGCGGCACGGGCCATCCGCGCCGGGGGCGGCACGCCCGTCTGCTGGGACGACGGCGCCGAGGGGCGCGCGCGGGCCGAGGGCGAGGGGTTCGAGACGACGGACCTGACCCGATCCGGCGCGTTCGAGGGCGTGGCCGAGTTGATCGTCTCGCCCGGCATCCCCCACCTTTACCCCCGGCCGCACCCGGTCGTGGCGGCGGCGCTTGCCGCAAGCGTGCCGGTGGACAACGACATCGGGCTGTTCTTCCGCTCGGTCGGGGTCGAGGGGTTGCCGAAGGTCGTGGCGGTCACTGGCTCGAACGGGAAGTCTACCACCTCGGCGCTGATCGCGCACATCCTGCAAGAGGCCGGGAGGCCCGTGCAGCTGGCGGGCAATATCGGGCGCGGCGTGCTGGATATCGACCTGCCGGGCGAGGGCGACGTGGTCGTGCTCGAACTGTCGTCGTATCAGACCGAGCTGGCGCGCGCGCTGACGCCCGACGTCGCGGTGTTTACCAACCTCTCGCCCGATCATCTGGACCGCCACGGCGGGATGGGCGGATACTACGCGGCGAAGCGGCGCCTGTTCTCCGAGGGCGGGCCGGACCGCGCCGTGATCGGCGTGGATGAGATCGAGGGACAGTTCCTGGCCGGGCAGATGTCCGAAGGCGCGGGCGACGACCGGGTGATCCGCGTCAGTGTCGAACGGCGCCTCCCGGGGCCGGGTTGGTCCGTCGTGGCGCGCAAGGGCCACCTGGCCGAATGGCGCAAGGGCCGGCAGGTCGGCAGCATCGACCTGCGCGCCGTGAAGGGGCTTCCCGGCAGCCACAACCACCAGAACGGCTGCGCGGCCTATGCGGCGGCCCGCGCCCTGGGGCTGAGCCCGAAGGTCATCGAGGCCGCCTTCCACAGTTTCGGCGGCTTGCCGCACCGGTCCGAGCTGGTGGCCGAGCGGAACGGCGTCCGTTTCGTCAACGACAGCAAGGCGACCAACGTCGATGCCGCGGCCAAGGCGCTGCAGGCGTTCGAGCGGATCCGCTGGATCGTCGGGGGGCTTGGGAAAGAGGGCGGGGTGGCCGCGCTCGAACCCTATCTGGGCAGCGTGACCAAGGCCTACCTGATCGGCCATTCGGCGCGTGAGTTCGCGGTGCAGCTGACCTCGATCCCGGTGGAGATCTGCGAGGACATGGCCACCGCCGTGGACCGTGCGGCGGCCGAGGCCGAGCCCGGCGAGACGGTCCTCCTGGCACCCGCCGCGGCAAGCTTCGACCAGTATCCCGACTTCGAAAAGCGGGGCGAGGACTTCAAGCGGCTGGTGACGGAGCTTCCCTGACCGGATCAGCGCGCCGCAATCGCGGTGCCCGCGGCCCAGCCCGAGGACCAGGCCCACTGGAAGTTGTAGCCGCCGAGCCAGCCGGTCACGTCCACTGCCTCGCCGATGGCGAAGAGGCCGGGCAGGTGGCGGCTCTCCATCGTCTTGGATGACAATCCTTCGGTGCCGATGCCGCCCAGGGTGACCTCTGCCGTGCGATAGCCCTCGGTGCCCGCCGGGGTCAGCCGCCACTCGCGGATGCCGCCGACGATCCCCTCCAGCACCGCGTCCGAGCAATCTGCCAGACGCGAGGGCACTCCGTCCGGAATCAGCGCGCCCGCAAGCCGCTGGGGCAGGTGGGCCGCCAGGTGGGTAGCCGGGGCTTTGCGCCCCTCTCGGCTCCGCGCGGCCTTCAGCGCCTCCAGCAAGGTGCCGCGGGGGTCGAGGTCGAGCGCAACCGCCTCGCCCTCGGTCCAGTAGCTCGACGCTTGCAGGACCGCTGGCCCCGACAGCCCGCGATGGGTAAACAGCAGCGCCTCGTCGAACGCCGTGCCCCCGGCCGAGATCCGCGCCGGCGTCGCCACCCCTGCCAAAGCCTGCAAGCGCTCCAGCACGGCGCCGCTGAAGGTGAAGGGCACCAGACCGGGCCGCGTCTCGACCAGCACATGGCCGAACTGCCGCGCGATCCGATAGGCGAGGCCGGTCGCCCCCATCTTCGGGATCGAGAGCCCGCCCGTCGCCAGCACCAGGTTGTGCGCCGTCACCTCGACCGTCCGCCCCTCGCGCGTCAGGCGGACCCGGAACCGTGCGCCGTCGTGGGTGACCTCGTCCACCGAGGTCGATAGCCACAGCCGCGCGTTCCCCATCTCGGCCCGCAGCATCTCGATGATCTGGGTGGCCTTGCCGTCGCAGAACAGTTGCCCCAGCGTCTTTTCGTGCCACGCGATGCCGTGCTTCTGGACCAGCCCCAGGAAATCCCACTGGGTGTAACGGGTCAGCGCGGACTTGGCGAAGTGGGGATTGCGGGACAGGAACCGCTCGGGCTCGACGCCCATGTTGGTGAAGTTGCACCGCCCCCCGCCCGAGATGCGGATCTTCTCGCCCGGGGCCTTTGCGTGGTCGACGATCAGCACGTCCGAACCCGCATGAGCGGCGCACATCATGCCGGCGGCGCCCGCGCCGAGGACCAGGGTTCTCACATCCATGGCGCCCCTCGTGGCGCGGCTGCATCGCAAGCGCAAGCGGGTGTATTCGAACTGGCAATATGACCGCAGGCGCGCTAGCCTGCGGGTCAGACCCGGACAACCGGGCGACCAGAGGCAGAGGCAGTATTCCCATGACCGAGATGGTCTTTGGCGCGGCGCCGGCGGCGCCTGGCGAGCCGATTCTTCCGAAATGGTGGCGCACCATCGACAAGTGGTCGCTGTCCTGCGTGATCCTGTTGTTCGGCACCGGCATCCTGCTGGGCCTCGCCGCCTCGCCCCCCCTGGCCGCGCGCAACGGGTTCGAGCCGTTCTACTACGTGATCCGGCAGGGCTTCTTCGGCAGTCTCGCACTGGTCGCGATGTTCGTGACGACGATGATGTCGCCCCGGCTGGTGCGGCGCCTCGCGGTGATCGGATTCCTGATCTCGTTCGTCGCGGTCATGGGCCTGCCCTTCTTCGGCACCGATTTCGGCAAGGGCGCCGTCCGGTGGTACTCGCTGGGCTTCGGCTCGCTTCAGCCGTCCGAATTCCTCAAGCCCGGCTTCATCGTCGTGGCCGCCTGGATGATCGCGGCCAGCCAGGACCTGAACGGCCCGCCGGGCAAGATGATGAGCTTCGTCCTGTGCATGACGATCGTCGTCTTCCTCGCCCTGCAGCCCGATTTCGGTCAGTCCTGCCTTGTGCTGTTCTCGTGGGGCGTGATGTACTTCGTGGCCGGCGCGCCACTGTTCCTGCTTCTGACGCTGGGCGGCGCGGTGCTGGCGGGAGGCAGCTTCGCCTATGCCAATTCCGAGCACTTCGCCCGCCGCATCGACGGCTTCCTGTCACCGGACCTCGACCCGCGCACGCAGCTTGGCTATGCCGCCAACGCGATCCAGGAAGGCGGCCTGCTGGGCGTCGGCGTCGGCGAGGGGCAGGTCAAGCAGTGGCTGCCCGACGCGCATACCGACTTCATCATCGCCGTGGCGGCCGAGGAATACGGGCTTGTTCTCGTCCTGTTCATCATTGCGCTCTATGCGATCATCGTGGCCCGCTCGCTGGTGCGGCTGATGCGCGAACGCGATCCGTTCCTGCGCCTTGCGGGCACTGGCCTTGCCTGCACCTTCGGGGTTCAGGCGATGATCAACATGGGGGTCGCGGTGCGCCTCTTGCCGGCCAAGGGCATGACGCTGCCCTTCGTCAGCTACGGGGGGTCGTCGCTGATCGCCATGGGCATCTCGGTCGGGATGCTGCTGGCCTTCACTCGCACCCGTCCGCAGGGGGAGATCCGCGACATCCTGCGCGGTCGGCGCTGATCCGCCGCCGTGACCGGCTCGCGCGGGAACGGCTGGCAGTTCGGCGCCGAACCGGGCACGCAGGCCGGCGCCACTTACGCTACGGAGGCTGACCGATGACCACAGCGCCGCTCTGCCTGATCGCCGCCGGAGGGACCGGGGGCCACATGTTCCCCGCGCAGGCCCTGGCCGAGGAGCTGATCTCCCGCGGTTGGCGCGTGACGCTGTCCACCGACGCGCGCGGCGCACGCTATGCCGGTGGCTTCCCGGACGAGGTGCCCGTGGCGCAGGTCGCCAGCGCCACCTTCGCTAGGGGCGGTGTGCTTGCGAAGGCGGGCGTGCCGTTCCGCATCGGTGGCGGCGTGCTGCAGGCCGTGCGGGCGATGCGCCGCGACCACCCCGCGGCGGTCGTGGGCTTCGGCGGCTACCCATCCATTCCCGCGCTGTCGGCGGCGACAATCCTGAAGCTCCCGCGGATGATCCACGAACAAAACGGCGTGCTGGGGCGGGTAAACAAGCTCTTCGCCCCCCGCGTCACGCATGTCGCCTGCGGTGTCTGGCCGACCGATCTGCCCGAAGGGGTCGAGGGCTTGCATATCGGCAACCCGGTGCGGTCCGCGGTCCATGCGCGGGCGGGGGCGAGCTACATTCCCCCCGGCGACTACCCGATGTCGATCCTCGTGATCGGTGGCAGCCAAGGCGCGCGCGCGCTGTCGGATACCGTGCCGCCCGCCTTGGCCTCGCTGCCCGAGGAGATGCGCCGCAACCTGCGCATCTCGCACCAGGCGCGGGGCGAGGACGAGGCGCGGGTATCCGGATTTTACGCCGAGCACGGCATGACCGCCGAGGTCCGCCCGTTTTTCGACGACGTGCCCGCCCGCATGGCCGAGGCGCAGCTTGTCATCAGCCGGGCCGGGGCGTCGTCCATCGCCGACCTGACGGCCATCGGGCGCCCCGCGATCCTGGTGCCCTTCCCCCACGCCACCGGTGACCACCAAAGTGCGAACGCCCGCGCCCTGGCCGAGGCCGAGGCGGCGGCGGTGATCCCCGAGGCGAAGCTGACCCCCGACAACCTGGCCGAGACGGTGGCCGCGATTCTCGGCCAGCCCGACGCGGCGACGCGGATGGCGACGGCTGCGGCGGCGCTCGGTCGGCCAGACGCGGCGCGTGACCTTGCCGATCTGGTCGAGCGGATGGCGGGACTGGACAATTAACGAGTGAATGGAGAGACCCGGTGAAAGACCAATTATCCGAGGAGCTGCAGCCAATGGCCGCGCGCCCCACGAAACTGCCCACGCAGATGGGCCCGATCCATTTCGTCGGCATCGGCGGGATCGGCATGTCCGGCATCGCCGAGGTGCTGCTCGAGCACGGCTACAGCGTGCAGGGCTCGGACCTGAAGTCCTCGCCGATCACCGATCGCCTGGCCGAGCTGGGCGCCGAGATCTTCGTCGGCCAATCCGCCCAGAACCTCGGAAAGGCCGAGGTTGTCGTGATCTCGTCCGCGATCAAGCCCGGCAACCCCGAGCTTGACGCCGCCCGCGCGAAAAGCCTTCCGGTCGTTCGCCGCGCCGAGATGCTGGCCGAGCTGATGCGCCTCAAGTCGAACGTCGCCGTCGGCGGCACCCACGGCAAGACCACGACCACCACGATGGTCGCAGCGCTGCTGGACGGCGGCGGGGTCGACCCCACGGTCATCAATGGCGGGATCATCCACGCCTATGGCTCGAACGCCCGGATGGGGCAGGGCGAGTGGATGGTGGTCGAGGCCGACGAGTCCGACGGCTCGTTCAACCGCCTGCCCGCGACCATCGCCATCGTCACCAATATCGACCCCGAGCACATGGAGCACTGGGGCGATTTCGACCGTCTGCGGCAGGGGTTCTACGACTTCGTCTCGAACATCCCGTTCTATGGCATCGCCGTCTGCTGCACCGACCATGCCGAGGTTCAGACCCTTGTCGGCCGGGTCACCGACCGCCGCATCGTCACCTTCGGCTTCAACGCCCAGGCGGATGTGCGCGCGATGAACCTGAGCTACGACAAGGGCATCGCCAAGTTCGACATCGCCTTCCAGGACGAGGACACGCGGATCGAGGGTTGCTCGCTGCCGATGCCGGGCGATCACAACGTCTCGAACGCCCTGGCCGCCGTCGCCGTGGCCCGTCACCTGGGGCTCAGCCATGACGAGATCCGTGACAGCCTTGCCAGCTTCGGGGGCGTCAACCGCCGCTTTACCCGCGTGGGCGAGGTCAACGGCGTCACGATCATCGACGATTACGGCCACCACCCGGTCGAGATCGCGGCCGTCCTGAAGGCCGCGCGCCACGCCTCGACGGGGCGCGTCATCGCCGTCCACCAGCCGCACCGCTATTCGCGCCTCAACGCGCTGTTCGAGGATTTCTGCGGCTGCTTCAGCGAGGCGGACGTGGTCGCCATCGCCGAGGTCTATGCCGCCGGCGAGGACCCGATCGACGGTGCGACCCGCGACGACCTCGTCGCAGGCCTGATCCGCCACGGCCACCGCCACGCCCGCGCGCTCGTCTCGGAAGAGGATCTCGAGCGGCTGGTGCGCGAGCAGGCAGGGCCGGGCGACATGGTCGTCTGCCTTGGCGCCGGCACGATCAGCACATGGGCCAACAACCTTCCCGATCGGCTGAAATGATCTGCCCGGCCGCGACCTGGTTCTGGGTCGCGGCCGGTCAGCGTCGCCGGGCGGCGCCGTCAGGTCGCATCCGGTCTGGCCGCTCGCCGCAATTCGCGGCACATGGGGCGTAGAACAGAACGAGGGCCCCATGACATCCATCGCACTCCGCGTCACCTGCCCGACGACGCGCGGCGTCGTCGCTGCCATCTCCACCTTCCTGGCCGAGCAGGGCTGCAACATACTCGACTCGGCGCAGTTCGACGACCAGAAAACCGGCAACTTCTTCATGCGCCTCGGCTTCCGGTCCGAAACCGGCGCCACGGTCGAGCATCTCGAACAGGCCTTCGCCCCCGTGGCCCAGCGGTTCGACATGGGCTACGCCTTCCACGACGAGGCCAGGAAGATGCGTGCCGTCATCATGGTCTCGCGCTTCGGACACTGCCTGAACGACCTGCTCTATCGTTGGCGGATCGGGGCGCTGCCCATCGACATCGTGGGCGTCGTTTCGAACCACCACGACTACCAGAAGCTGGTGGTGAACCACGACATCCCCTTCCACCACATCAAGGTGACCAAGGACAACAAGCCCCAGGCCGAGGCCAAGCAGATGGAGGTGTTCGAAGATGCGGGCGCCGAGCTGATCGTGCTGGCCCGCTACATGCAGGTGCTGTCCGAGCAGATGTGCCGCGAATACTCGGGCCGGATCATCAACATCCACCACTCGTTCCTGCCCTCGTTCAAGGGAGCGAACCCCTACCGCCAAGCCTACGAGCGCGGCGTGAAGCTGATCGGCGCGACTTCGCACTACGTGACCAGCGACCTCGACGAGGGTCCGATCATCGAGCAGGACACCGTCCGCGTCACCCACGCCCAGTCGAATGACGACTACGTCTCGCTTGGTCGCGATGTAGAGGCACAGGTGTTGGCCCGCGCGATTCACGCCCACGCCAATCACCGCGTCTTCCTGAACGGAAACAAGACCGTGGTGTTTCCCCCGTCGCCCGGATCCTATACCTCGGACCGCATGGGCTGAGTGCGGAGCGAGGGGCGCTGCCCCTCGCGCTCCCCGGAGTATTTAGGGCAAGATGAAGGAGTGGCCATGGATCTGCCGGAAGTTCGCGGGCGTCTGACGCCGGAATTCGACCTGTCGGGGGTGACGTGGCTGAGGGTCGGTGGCCCGGCAGAGGTTCTGTTCCAGCCCGCCGATGTCGAGGATCTGGCGGCGTTCCTCGCCGCGCTCGATCCCAAGGTGCCGGTGTTTCCGATGGGCGTAGGGTCGAACCTCATCGTGCGGGACGGCGGGATCGACGGCGTGGTGATCCGGCTCGGCCGTGGCTTCAACGACATCGAGTGCGGCGACGGTCGCGTGATCGCAGGCGCTGCGGCGCTGGACGCGCATGTGGCGCGCAAGGCGGCGCAGGCGGGGCTGGACCTGACGTTCCTGCGCACGATCCCGGGCGCCATCGGCGGCGCGGTCCGCATGAACGCGGGCTGCTACGGCACATATGTCGCCGACCATCTGATCGAGGTCGAGGCGGTCACGCGCGAGGGCGAGGTCGTCACCATCCCCGCCGCGGACTTGAACCTGGCCTACCGCTCCAGCGAACTGCCCGAGGGCTGCATCGTCACGCGCGCCGTCTTCGCGGCCGAGGCGGGCGACCCCGACGAGCTGCAGGCGCGCATGGACGACCAGATGGCCAAGCGCGACGAGAGCCAGCCCACGAAGGAGCGCAGCGCGGGGTCGACCTTCCGCAACCCGGCCGGCCACAGCTCGACGGGGCGGGCGGACGACACGCATGAGTTGAAGGCGTGGAAGGTGATCGACGACGCCGGATTGCGCGGCCATCGCCTTGGTGGGGCACAGATGTCCGAGAAGCATCCGAACTTCCTGCTCAACGCCGAGGACGCCACCGCTGAGGATTTGGAGACACTGGGCGAATTAGTGCGCGAAAGGGTATTCCAACACTCGGGCATTCAGCTAGAGTGGGAAATACGGCGCGTGGGGAAGACTCAGCGTACCGGGTGACGGTGAACACACCGCGCCGAGGCAGGCACAAGACCCGCTAAAAGGGTCGGCAATTAAAAGAGATCGCGGGTATGTCGAGCAGGACAGACCCCAAGGTTGTGGTTTTGATGGGCGGCCCCTCGGCTGAACGCGAGGTGTCGCTGTCGAGCGGGCGCGAATGCGCCGCCGCGCTGCGGGGCGAAGGATTCGAGGTCGTCGAACTGGACGCTGGGCCAGACCTCGCCGCGCGTCTGTCAGAGCTGACCCCTTGCACCGTCTTCAACGCGTTGCACGGCCGTTGGGGCGAGGATGGCTGCGTGCAGGGCATGCTCGAATGGCTGCACATTCCCTACACCCATTCCGGCGTCCTGGCCTCGGCCACCGCCATGGAGAAAGAGCGCACCAAGGCCGTCTATGCGGCTGCCGGGCTGCCGACGGTGCCGTCGCAACTGGCGACGGCCGCCGAAGTGCGCGCGCGGCACGTGATGGAGCCGCCCTACGTGGTGAAGCCCTTCAACGAGGGCTCGTCGGTCGGCGTCTATATCGTCCACGAGGCGTCGAACGGCCCTCCGCAACTTTCCCCCGACATGCCCGAGACGGTGATGGTCGAACGCTACGCGCCGGGGCGCGAGCTGACGACGACCGTCATGGGCGACCGGGCACTCGGCGTGACCGACATCCTCTCGGACGGCTGGTACGACTACGACGCCAAGTACAAGGCGGGCGGCTCGCGCCACGTCATCCCCGCCGACATTCCAGCCGAAATCGAAGAGCTGTGCCTGTCGCACGCGCTGACGGCGCACCGGGTGCTGGGATGCCGGGGCATCAGCCGCACCGATTTTCGATGGGACGAGAGCAGGGGCGTGGATGGGCTCGTCCTGCTGGAAACCAACACCCAGCCCGGAATGACGCCGACTTCGCTGTCCCCCGAGCAGGCCGCCCATGCCGGCATGGGCTTCGGCCAGTTCTGCCGTTGGATCGTGGAGGATGCGTCATGCGACCGCTGAAACGCCGTCGCCGCGCGCAACGCGGCAGTGATCCTGCGCCCTCGCGGCTGTCCTACCGCCTGCAGCGCCTCGCGCTGACCCCGGCGGTCCGGCGCGGCTTCACCTTCGGGGTTCCGCTGGCGGCGATCGCGCTGATGGGCACGCTGACCTTCGCCGACGAGGCGCGGCGCGACCGGCTTTTCGCCTGGATCGACGAGGCCCGCGCCAAGATCGAAAGCCGCGAGGAATTCATGGTGCGGCTCATGTCTATCGAGGGCGCCTCGGACCGGCTCGCCGCGGATATCCGCGAGCTTCTGCCGCTGGACTTCCCCGTCTCGTCCTTCGACCTCGACCTTGCGGCCATGCAGGACGCGGTGCGCACGCTCGAAGCGGTCGAAGAGGCGAGCCTGCGGGTCCGGCCCGGCGGCGTGCTCGACATCCGCGTGACCGAGCGCGTGCCGACCTTCGTCTGGCGCAGCGGCGAAGAGCTGCTGCTGATCGATGCCACGGGCCATCCCGTGACCACCATCGATGCGCGGATCGAGCGGACGGATCTGCCGCTGCTCTCGGGCATCGGGGCGGACCGGGCCGCGGCCGAAGCGAACGAGATCATCCGCGCGGCGGGCCCGATCCTGACGCGGCTCAGGGGGCTTGTGCGGATCGGCGAGCGGCGGTGGGACGTGGTCCTCGACGAGGGGCAGAAGATCCGCCTTCCCGAGCTGCGCCCCGTGCAGGCGCTGGAACAGGTACTGGCGGTCGACGAGGCGCAGGACCTCTTTGCCCGTGACGTGATCCTCGTGGACATGCGGGTGCCCCGGCGCCCGACGGTGCGCATTCGTCAGGAAGCCGCCGAGACACTGCGGCAGGTGAAGATGACTGAGTTGGGAGACGACTGAAGATGTTCGACCTCTACAGGTCTCAGCGCGCGATGCGCGCGATGCGTCAGAACGCGATGCAACGCGGGGTGGTCGCGATTCTCGACATCGGCACCTCGAAGATCGCTTGCCTGATCCTGCGCTTCGATCCGGCGCCCGCGCCGACCGACGGGGTGGGGCCGATGGCGGGGCAGTCGGCCTTCCGCATCATCGGTGCGGCGACGACCCGCTCGCGCGGCGTCCGCTTCGGCGAGATCGAAGCGATGCACGAGACCGAGCGCGCGATCCGCACAGCCGTCCAGAACGCCCAGAAGATGGCGCAGGTCCGGGTGGATCACGTGATCGCCACCGTTTCGGGCGGGGGGCCTCGCAGCTACGGGCTTGCCGGCCAGATAGAGCTTCGCGGCGCCCAGGTCGCCGAGCATGACGTGGCCGAGGTGCTGTCCGCCTGCGAGATGCCCGACATCGGTCCCGGCCGCGAGGTGCTGCACGCTCAGCCGGTGAACTTCGCGCTCGACCACCGCTCGGGGATGAACGACCCGCGCGGGCAGGTGGGCGACATGCTCGCCTGCGACGTGCATATGCTGTCCGTCGATGGCCATGTGGTCGAGAACCTGCTGCACGCGGTAAAGCGCTGCGACCTGGAGCTCGCGGGGTTGGCCTCGGCCGCCTATGTCTCGGGCATCTCGAGCCTCGTCGAGGACGAGCAGGAGCTGGGGGCCGCCTGCATCGATATGGGCGGCGGCGTGACCGGCCTGTCGATCTTCTGGCGCAAGCACCTGATCTATGCGGATGCGGTCGCCATGGGTGGCGACCATGTCACCTCGGACATCTCGAAGGGTCTGCAGATTTCGCTGTCGACGGCCGAGCGGCTGAAAACCCTGCATGGCGGGGTGGTGGCGACCTCGATCGACGACCGCGACATGATCGAACTTGGCGGCGAGACCGGCGATTTCGAAATCGACCGCCGCACCGTCAGCCGCGCCGAGTTGATCGGCATCATGCGGCCCAGGGTCGAGGAAATCCTCGAGGAAGCCCGCGCCCGGCTCGACGTCGCCGGGTTCGAGGCGCTGCCGTCGCAGCAGATCGTGCTGACCGGCGGTGGCAGCCAGATCCCGGGCCTCGATACGCTGGCGCCACGCATCCTGGGGCAGCAGGTGCGGATCGGGCGACCCCTCCGCGTCGCCGGCCTTCCCGAGAAGGCGACCGGCGCGGCCTTCGCAAGCGCCGTGGGCCTGTGCCTCTTCGCCGCCCATCCGCAGGACGAGTTCTGGGATTTCGACATTCTGCCCGAGCGCAACGGCACCAGGTCGCTGCGCCGGGCAATGCGCTGGTTCAAGGAAAACTGGTAGAATTCGAACCTGGCAATGTGACTTTCGAGAATCACTGGGCGGATAGTGGCATAATTGTGCTTTTTCGGGTGACGCGGGGGACACGCGTGGATACAGTCGAGAAAAGTCCAGCAGACAATCCGCAATGAATAGCGGGCCCACAAAAGACAGGCGGAACACAGCGATGACTCTGAATCTCACCATGGCATCCCAACACGACGAGCTGAAGCCCCGCATCACCGTCTTCGGTGTCGGCGGCGCGGGCGGCAATGCCGTCAACAACATGATCGCGAAGCAGCTCGAAGGGGTCGAGTTCGTCGTCGCGAACACCGATGCCCAGGCGCTGTCGCAATCGTCTGCCCCGAACCGGGTGCAGATGGGCGTGAAGGTGACCGAAGGCCTCGGCGCCGGCGCCAAGGCCCATATCGGTGCCGCCGCCGCCGAAGAGTCGATCGAAGAGATCGTGGATCACCTGGCCGGCGCGCATATGTGCTTCATCACCGCCGGCATGGGCGGCGGCACGGGCACGGGCGCCACCCCGATCATCGCCCAGGCCGCGCGCGAGCTTGGCGTCCTGACCGTCGGCGTTGTGACCAAGCCCTTCCAGTTCGAAGGCCCGCGCCGCATGCGCCAGGCCGAGGAAGGGATCGAGGCGCTTCAGAAGATGGTCGATACGCTGATCATCATCCCGAACCAGAACCTGTTCCGCCTCGCCAACGAAAAGACGACCTGCACCGATGCGTTCTCGATCGCCGACGACGTGCTCTACCAAGGCGTGAAGGGCGTGACCGACCTGATGGTCCGTCCGGGTCTCATCAACCTCGACTTCGCCGACGTTCGCGCCGTGATGGACGAGATGGGCAAGGCGATGATGGGCACCGGCGAGGCCGAGGGCGAGGATCGCGCACCGCAAGCCGCCGAGAAGGCCATCGCCAACCCGCTGCTCGACGAAGTGTCGCTGCATGGCGCGCGCGGCGTCCTGATCAACGTCACCGGCGGCGAGGACCTGACCCTCTACGAACTCGACGAGGCCGCCAACGTCATCCGCGAGAAGGTCGACCCCGACGCGAACATCATCGTCGGCTCGACCCTCGACCCCGACATGAACGGCAAGATGCGCGTTTCGGTCGTCGCGACCGGCATCGACGCGTCGCATGACGTCGGCGAGACGCCCATGCCGCGCCGCTCGATGGCCCAGCCGATCGCTCGCAAGGAGCAACAGCCGGTCGAGGACGAAGAGGCGATGTCGCTCTTCGAAGATCGCCCTGCCGACGCGCCCGAGCAGCCGCAAATCGCTGCGTCCACGCGTCCGCAGACCACCCGTCCGGCCCCCTCGGACGTCGTGGACGAAGACGACGATTTCTTCGGCGACTGGGAACGTGCCCGCCGTGAGCGCGAAGCCCCCGCCGCACAGCCGCAGCGATCCCAGGCGCGGACCGGCCAGGGTCAGCCCTCTCCCGAGGTGATGGAGCGGCTCGAAGCGGCCACCCGTCGCACGCCCGATGCCCCGCGCCCGACCGCGCCCCAGCGTCCCGCCGCGCCCGCAGCGACGCCACGGGCGGCCGAGCCGCGCCCGGCTGCTCCGGTGGAAAAGCCGCGCTTCGGGATCAATTCGCTGATCAACCGGATGGGGGGGCAGGACTCCGCGTCCGGTCACGAGGGCGGATCCGAGCGTGCCACGGCCGCCGCCGCCGCCCGCCGTCGGACGCCGCCGATGCCGCGCTACGAGGAAGAAGCCGAGCAAAGCAACGAGGACCGGATCGAGATCCCCGCTTTCCTTCGTCGCCAGGCAAACTAAGCGCTCACAAATCGCTATACGGAAGGCCGGCCCAATGCCGGCCTTTCTTGTTTTATGTCAGAACCTTGCCCTGTCACCCTCAGCTCGTGCGCGGGCATGCGCCGGCCGTGGCGCAGGCCTGTTACAAAGCGTTGCAACAGGTGATTTGTATGGCCCGCGATGCGTGCGTAACTGACCCTGCCTAAGAAACGTCAATGAACCCGAAGGGCAGGACCATGCAGAAGACACTCCGTTCCCCGATCTCATTCCACGGTGTGGGTCTGCATTCCGGCGCTCCTGTCCATCTGCGCCTCGTGCCCGCCGAGAGCGGTCGCGGCCTATGGTTCCGCCGCACCGATGTGGCGCCATCCGCCGCGTCGATCCCGGCGATCTGGAGCGCGGTCGAGCAGGTCGAGCTCTGCACCCGGATCCGCAACTCCGCCGGTGTCTCCGTTTCGACGATCGAGCATGTCATGGCGGCGATCGCCGGCTGCGGGATCCACAACCTGACGGTCGAAATCGACGGCCCCGAAGTTCCAATCCTCGACGGGTCTTCCGCACCCTTCGTCGATGCCATCCTCGCCGCAGGGCTCGAGGATCAGTCGGGTCGCGTACGTGCGCTGCAGGTGCTTGATGTGGTCGAGGTCCGCAACGGCCCCGCCTATGCCCGCCTCGAACCGGCCGAAGCGCTCGAGATCGACTTTCAGATCGACTTCTCCGATGCAGCGATCGGGCGGCAATCGAAGCGGCTGAGCCTGGCGAACGGGACCTTCGTGCACGAGCTTTGCGACAGCCGCACCTTCTGCCGCGCCTCCGATGTCGAGGCGATGCACGCCCGCGGTCTGGCGCTTGGCGGCACATACGAGAATGCGGTCGTGGTTGACGGGGCTGACGTCCTGTCGCCCGGCGGCCTGCGTCATGCCGACGAAGCCGTGCGCCACAAGATGCTCGACGCGCTCGGCGATCTCGCGCTTGCCGGGGCGCCGATCCTCGGCCGGTACACGGGCGTGCGCGCCGGCCATGCGCTGACCAACGCCTTGCTGCGCGCGCTTTTCGCCCGCCCCGGCGCGGTCCGCATGGTCGAGGCCGACAGCGCCCTGCTTGCGCGGCTGCCCGGCGCGGGCCTGCGTCCCGAGGATGCCCCGGCCTTTGCCGCGTGATCGCGGGGCGCCATATCCCGTTTTGCCCCGCGCACAACTGTGCTAACCGGACCGGGACCAAGGAACTGGATGGGGCGCGGAAGACCATGGCGGGTATTTCGGGACGGTTGATCTCCGTGGCGATCATGGGTGCGGTGCTGACCGCTTGCGGCGGCGGTGGCGGGCCATCGGCGTCGCGCGACGTACCGCTGGAGAATCTCGACGCCGAGACGATCTACAAGCGCGCCGAACTCGAACTCGAGACGGATGATCCCGAGGAAGCGGCCGAATATTTCGGTGAGGTCGAGCGCCTCTACCCCTATTCGGAATGGGGCCGCCGCGCACTTGTCATGCAGGCGCTGGCCTATCATCGTGACGGCGATTACGAAGCCGCCCGCGGTGCCGCACAACGTTACCTGCAGTTCTACCCGAACGGCGAGGACGCGGCCTACGCGCAATACCTTCTGGCGCTCAGCTATTATGATCAGATCGACGACGTCGGCCGCGACCAGGGCCTGACGTTCCAGGCGCTTCAGGCGCTGCGGGTCGTGATCGAACAATATCCCGACACTGAATACGCGCAGTCCGCCGTGCTGAAGTTCGACCTCGCCTTCGATCACCTTGCGGCGAAGGAGATGGAGATCGGGCGCTACTACCTCAAGCGCGCGCACTACACCGCGGCGATCAACCGCTTCCGCGTCGTGGTCGAGGAATTCCAGACAACCACCCACACGCCCGAGGCGCTGCTGCGACTGGTCGAAAGCTACCTGGCGCTCGGCCTGACCGCTGAAGCACAGACGGCCGGCGCGATCCTTGGCTACAACTACCAGTCGACCGTGTGGTACCAGGAAGCTTACGCGCTTCTGACCGGCCGGGGTCTCGCGCTGGAGCCGCAGGGCGACAGCTGGCTCAACAGCGTCTATCGGCAGGTCGTGCGCGGAGAGTGGCTCTGAGCCGGCCTTCCCCGTCCGCCGACATCGTGCGATACCCGCCCCCGAACAAGGTGTAGGGGCGCGGAGATGCTGCGCGGATTGTCGATCCGGGACATGCTTCTGATCGACCGGCTGGACCTCGAGTTTCAGCCGGGGCTGAACGTGCTGACAGGCGAAACCGGCGCGGGCAAGTCGATCCTTCTGGACAGCCTCGGCTTCGTCCTCGGGTGGCGCGGCCGGGCCGAACTGGTGCGACAGGGCGCCGAGAAGGGCGAGGTCACGGCCGAGTTCGACTTGCCGATCGACCACCCGGCGCGGGACGTCCTGCAAGAGGCCGGGATCGACGTCGAAGACGAGCTGATCCTGCGGCGCACCAACGCCGCCAACGGGCGCAAGACGGCCTGGATCAACGACCGGCGGGCCTCGGGCGACATCCTCCGCCGTGTCTCCGAGTCGCTGGTCGAACTGCATGGCCAGCACGACGACCGGGGCCTTCTTGACCCGCGCGGGCACCGGGCGCTTCTCGACGAATTTTCCGGCGCGGATGCGGCCCTCGCCGAGACCCGCACCGCTTGGAACACCCGGGCGGCAGTCGCGCGCAAGCTGAAATCGGCCGAGGCGGCGTTGGAGACTGCGCGGGGCGAAGAGGACTACCTGCGCCACGCGGTCGAGGAATTGGACCAGCTCGACCCGCAATTGGGAGAGGATGCCGAGCTGGACACGCTTCGGCGCCGGATGCAGTCGGCTGAGCGGGTGCGCGAGGATATCATCCGCGCGCATCAGGCGCTTGGACCCAAAGGCGCAGAGGGGCTTCTGGGGGACGCTGCACGCTGGCTGGACGGAGCGGCGGAGGGGGCCGAGGGTGCGCTCGACGCCCCGATGGAAGCCCTCGCCCGCGCGCTGAACGATCTGGCCGAGGCCGAGCAGGGCGTGGCGCAGGCGCTGGATGCGCTGGATTTCGACCCCTCCGAACTTGAGCGCGTCGAGGAAAGGCTCTTCGCGATCCGGGGGCTGGCACGTAAGTACGACACGCTTCCCGATGCGCTCGGCACCCATGCGTCCGACCTGCGCGCACGGCTCGAAGCGCTCGACGCGGGGGAGGGGGACATCGCCGATCTTCGGACGGACCTGGCCCGCGCGGATGCCGCCTATGCCGCTGCCGCAGACCGGCTGAGCGCGATCCGGCGCGACGCGGCCACCCGGCTGGATGCCGCTATGGCAGCCGAGCTTGCGCCGCTCAAGATGGAGCGGGCGGTCTTCACGACGCGCGTCGAGCCCGTGCAGCCGGGCCCCGAGGGCAACGACGCGGTAGAGTTCGCGGTCGCGACCAACCCGGGCGCGCCGGCCGGGCCGCTGGGTCGGATCGCCAGTGGAGGCGAGCTGTCCCGGTTTCTGCTGGCCCTGAAGGTCTGCCTGACGCGCGAGGCCGAGGGGCTCACCCTAATCTTCGACGAGATCGACCGTGGCGTCGGCGGCGCCACGGCGGATGCCGTCGGGCGGCGCCTGCAGGCTTTGGCCGACGGGGCGCAGGTACTGGTCGTCACGCATTCGGCGCAGGTGGCGGCGAAAGGAACTCACCATTGGCGGGTCGAAAAGCGCGTGGCGGACGGGGTGACGACCTCCCATGTTGTGCCCCTCGGCGAAGGGGCGCGTGTCGACGAGATAGCCCGGATGATCTCGGGTGATACGGTTACGGACGAGGCGCGCGCGGCGGCACGGACGCTTCTGTCAGGGCCGACCTTGGCACGCTCGAATTGACGAAAGCTGAACGTTTCTAATTCTCGCGATAATCTGTCGGGGTCAGGCCCTCGGACCGTGCGGCCATCGTCTCGGCACGCTCGTGGATGTCCGTGTTTTGCGCGGCGACGCAGAGCCAGCCACGGTCCCGGCGCGACATGACGAAGGTCATCACGGTGCGCCGGATGCCCAGCTCCGCGGCGTCCGGCCCGCGCTGGCCCTCCAGCGTGAAGCGCACATGAACCACGGCCACATCGTCGCCCAGCCGCCGCACGCGCGTGCGTCCGACCCTCAGCGTGCTGTTCGCGAAGATGCGGTCGAAGCCATATGCGTGGGATGCCTCGATTTGTCCGCGTCTTCTCCACCACAGGCCGACGACGTTCACGAAATCTGCATCTTCGGCGAAGAGGCTGGCAAGCATCGAGGCATCTCGCTCCATCCAGGCGGCGCGGAAGGCGGCGGGCATTTCCTCGGGTCGATCGATCATGGATGTAGCGTGGCACGGGCGGCGTGTGCGCTCCACAGGTTTCGCTTCACGCGAGCCGCGGCTAGAAGGAGGGCAGTCACGAGGGCGATGTAGATGGCCGTTCCCAAGGCGGCGAGAAACTGGACACTGATCGACGCGGCCATGACGCGTGGCCGCCGGGGCTGGGCCGTGCTCCGCGACCAAGGTCCGGGACAGGTGCAGTTCTGGTTCCTGGCACTTCTGATCGGAGTGGGGTCGGGATTCGCGGCACTGTTCTTTCGGCTGGGGATCGATCTGCTGCAATCCGCCCTCTACCGGGTAGAGGACGTGACTCGGCTCGCCTCGGCGACACGTGACCTGCCATGGTACCTGTTCATCCTGTGGCCGACGCTGGGCGGATTGGCGGTCGGGTTGCTCTTGTTCAAGCTGTCCCCCGATGGGCGGGTCAGGGCGGTGGCAGACGTGATCGAGGGCGCGGCGCTGCGCGACGGACGGGTCGAGACGAAGGTAGGGCTCGCGTCGGCGCTGGCCTCGCTGATCACGCTGGGTTCGGGCGGCTCTTCCGGGCGGGAAGGGCCCGTGGTTCATCTGGCCGCGGTGATGGCAACCTGGGTCAACGACCTGATCCGGGCCCGCGGGATCACGGCACGCGACCTGCTGGGCTGTGCGGTGGCGGCCGCCGTCTCGGCTTCGTTCAACGCGCCGATCGCGGGTGCGCTCTTCGCGCTCGAGGTGGTGCTGCGCCACTTCGCCGTCCACGCCTTCGCACCGATCGTCATCGCCTCGGCGATCGGGACGGTGATCAACCGGATGGAATTTGGTGGCGTCACCGAATTCGACCTGAACCAGCAGTCGCCGCTGGAGTTCTATGTCGAGCTGCCGGCCTTCCTGCTCCTCGGGCTGGTCTGCGGGGCGGTGGCGGTGATCCTCATGCGGGCCGTCTTCTGGACCGACGACCGCGGCGAGGCGATCCGAGCCCGGTTGGGCGTGGCGCCGTGGATCCGCCCGGCGGTGGCCGGCGCGATGTTGGGGTGCATCGCCATCTTCTTCCCGCAGATCATCGGCGTGGGCTACGAGACGACGTCGCTCGCCCTGACCGGCGAACTGCTGATGCGCGAGGCCATCGTTATCGCCATCGTCAAGGTTGCGGCGGTTGCGATCACCATGGGTGGACGGATGGGCGGTGGCATCTTCTCGCCTTCGCTGATGGTCGGGTCACTCGTCGGCCTGTCGTTCGGCCTGATCGCCACGGCGGTTTTCCCCGCGGTGTCGGGCAGCGCGACGCTCTATGCGCTCGCCGGCATGGGCGCGGTCGCGGCGGCGGTGCTGGGGGCGCCGATCTCGACGACGCTGATCGTGTTCGAGCTGACCGGAGATTGGCAGACGGGCCTGGCGGTAATGGTCGCCGTCTCGACCTCGACGGCACTGGCCTCGCGGTTCGTGGACCGTTCGTTCTTCCTGACCCAGCTGGAGCGGCGCGGCGTCCACCTGTCCAAAGGTCCGCAGGCGTACCTTCTGTGCATGTTCCGCGTGATCAACGTCATGCGACCATCGGATCACGCCCGCGCCATCCCCACCGACGACGTGTGGGAGGCGCTGGAATCCGGCGTCTACATCGAGCCGAACGCGACGCTCGAGAAAGCCATGCCGATGTTCGAGGAGACCGCCCGCATGTGGCTGCCCGTCGTGCGGATCGGGGGCGAGGGAGAGGCACCCCAGATCCTGGGGACGCTGCACCATGTCGATGCGCTGGCGCGCTACAACAAGGCCCTCGCCGCTACCGCGGCGGAGGAGCATAGCTGAGCTTCGTCAGACCTGCTCGACCGTGACGCCCTCGGAGGCGAAGGCAAGGTGGCCGGCGATTTCGCCAACCTCGGACTTGGGTTCCTCGTAGGACCAGGCGGCGTCAGGGATCGTCACCGACTTTGTCTGGATCGAGAAATAGCTGGCCTCGCCCTTGTGGGGGCAGGTGGTGCGCGTGTCGCTCAGGTCGAGGAAGGTCATCGCCACGTCGTCCCGCGGAAAGTAGATGACGGGGTCGTAGCCGGCCTCGTCGAGGCGCAAGGCCCGCGTCGATTCGCCAAGGACCGCGCCCCCGGCGCGGACGACCCAGGTGCCGTCGGCCTCGCGGATTGTGATGTCAGCAGCCATGATCGTGTCCCTCCGTCAGGCGCGGCGACCTTACCAGCCGCGCGGCATCAAACAAGACCTTTCGCAGGCTCATAGCGGCGCGGTCGCCCGGCCGACCCACTCGGCCACTTCCGGCGTCAGACGCCCGGCCATGCGGCTGGCGACGCCCGCGTGATAGGTGTCGATCCAGGCCCGTTCGCCCGGCGACAGCGCGGCGACGTCGATCAGGCGGCGGTCGATGGGCACCCAGGTCAGCGTCTCGAAGGACAGCATCTCGCGGTCGTCCTGGCCCGGCAGGTCGTGGGCCGGTTCGACCGCCACGAGGTTTTCCAGCCGAATGCCGAACGCGCCCTCGCGGTAGTAGCCCGGCTCGTTCGACAGGATCATCCCCGCCTCCAGCGGCGTGGTCGAGATGCGCGAGATCCGCTGCGGGCCCTCATGGACCGAAAGGTTGACCCCGACGCCATGACCGGTGCCGTGGTCGTAATCCAGCCCATGCCGCCAGAGCGGCGCGCGGGCCAGCGCGTCGAGGTCGCGCCCGGCGAGGCCCTTGGGCCAGCGTGCGCGGCTGAGGGCGATCATCCCCTTCAGCACGCGGGTGAAGGCGGCGATCTGTTCGTCCGTCGGCGCGCCGATGGCGACGGTGCGCGTGATGTCGGTCGTGCCATCTTCGTACTGGCCGCCCGAATCCACCAGCAGGGGCTCGCCCGCGACCAGCGCGCGGTCTGTGTCGTGGGTCACGCGGTAGTGGACGATGGCGCCGTGGGGTCCGCTGCCGGCGATGGTCTCGAACGAGATGTCCTCTGCGCCCGCCTCGCGCCGGAAGCCTTCGAGCGCGGTCACCACGTCGATCTCGGTCACGCGCGCGCCATCCAGCACGCGGGTTTCAGTCTCGCTCAGCCACTGGAGGAACGCGCACATCGCCGCCCCGTCGCGCAGGTGGGCGAGGCGGGTGGCGGCGATCTCGGCCTCGGTCTTGCGCGCCTTGGGTAGTAGGCAGGGGTCGGAGGCCCAGGCGATCTCGACGCCGCTTTCCTCGAGCGCGTGGCCGAAGATGTAGGGCGCGCTGTCGCGGTCGATCCGGACCGGCCCCGACAGTTGCGACAGGGCCTGCACGATGGACTCGGGCGGGAACAGCGGCAGGCCGAGGTCCAGGTCGCCCAGCTTGGCCGCGTCGATGAAGAGGCGCACCTCGCGGGTGCCGGCCTCGATCAGCGCGAAGGCGTGGGGGACCGGGTTACGGGGGATGTCGCTGCCGCGGATGTTCAGAAGCCACGCGATCGAGTCGGGCAGGGACAGGACGGCGAAATGCTGGCCCGCGGCGTCGAGCGCGGCGCAGATCTCCTCGATCTTCTGGGCGCGGGTCTTGCCGGCGATGTCGTCGGGGAACAGGCGGACGGGGCCTTGCGGCGGGGCGGGCTGGTCGGTCCAGACGGCATCCACCGGGTTCGGCTCGACCGGGACGACGCCGATGCCGGGGGCGAGGCGGTCGCGCAGGGACTCGATCTCGGCGCGGGTGTGGAGCCACGGGTCGAAGCCGACTCGGGCGCCCTGGCCCAGATGCTCGGCCAGCCAGTCGCCGGCCTTCACCTTGGGGAAGGGGACGGGGGTGAAGCAATAGGCCACCTGCTCCTTCACCTGCACGGTGTAGCGCCCGTCGACGAAGATGCCGGCCGCGTCCGCCGTCACCACGCAGAAACCCGCGGAGCCGGTGAACCCGGTCAGCCAACGCAGGCGCGCGTCGCGGTCGGCTACGTACTCGCCCTGGTGCGCGTCGGCGCGGGGGACCAGCAGGGCGTCGAGCCCGGCTTCGGCCATCGCCGCGCGCACCGCAGCCAGCCGCTCGGGGCCCTTGTCGCGCTCGCCCGCGGTCTCGAAGGTCTGGAACATCGCGTTCCCTCGTCTTTCTGTGTGGTTTCGTCAGGCGACCTTGCGGCGGCCCATCCAGCGATCGCGCTTGCGCTTGTCGACTTCGAACAGGGCGGCAAGCTGGTCGGTGATCGCACCGGCCAGTTGTTCGGCATCGGTGATCGTCACCGCGCGGTCGTAGTAGCGGGTCACGTCGTGGCCGATGCCGATGGCGCAGAGTTCGACCGCCTTCTTGCGCTCGACCATGGCGATCACGTCGCGCAGGTGTTTCTCGAGGTAGTTCGCCGGGTTCACCGACAGGGTCGAATCGTCCACCGGCGCGCCGTCCGAGATCACCATGAGGATCTTGCGCTGCTCGGGCCGTCCGGCGAGGCGGCGGAACGCCCATTCCAGCGCCTCGCCGTCGATGTTTTCCTTCAGCAGGCCCTCTTTCATCATCAGGCCGAGGTTCGCCCGCGCCCGCCGCCACGGCGCGTCGGCGGATTTGTAGATGATGTGGCGCAGGTCATTCAGGCGGCCGGGCTGGGCGGGGCGGGCTTCGCCTAACCACGCCTCGCGCGACTGTCCGCCCTTCCAGGCGCGGGTGGTGAAGCCCAGGATCTCGGTCTTCACGTCGCACCGTTCGAGCGTCTGGGACAGCACGTCCGCGCAGATCGCCGCGATCGAGATCGGGCGGCCGCGCATGGACCCCGAGTTGTCCAGCAGGATCGTCACGACGGTGTCGCGGAATTCGGTGTCCTTCTCGACCTTGTAGCTCAGGGGCGTGGTGGGCGACGCGACCACGCGGGCCAGTCGGCCGGCGTCCAGGATGCCTTCCTCGCGGTCGAACTCCCAGCTTCGGTTCTGCTTTGCCTGAAGTCGACGTTGCAGCTTGTTGGCAAGGCGCGAGACGGCGCCCTTCAGCGGTTCGAGTTGCTTGTCGAGATATGCGCGCAGGCGCTCGAGCTCGGCCGGTTCGGCCAGATCCTCGGCGCGGATGATCTCGTCGTGCTCTTGCGTGAAGACGCGGTAGTTGATGTCGAAGTCCGAGACGGGCTGCGGGGGCGGGGGGTCCTGCGCCTCGTCGCCCTCGGGCATGTCGGATTCCTGGCCCTCGGACGCGTCGGCCATGTCGTCGGCCGAAACCTGCGCCTGGCTTTCGTCCTGCTGGGTCTCCTGGCTCTGGTCGGGGGCGGCCTCCTGGTCGTCGCCGTCTTCCTGGTCGCCGCCGGTCTCGTCGGGCTGGTCCTGCTCGTCGGGCTCGGCCTCGGCATCGTCGCCCTCGTCGTCGTCCCCCTCGCTGTCGGGGTCGTCGCCCAGCTGGTCGCCATAGCCCAGGTCGTCGATCACCTGCCGCGCCATCCGGGAGAAGCGCGACTGGTCGGACAGGGCGTCCTGCAACGATTCCAGTGTGCTGCCGGCTTGCTTTTCGAAGTGCTGGCGCCAGAGGTTGGCGACATGCTCGGCCCCCTCGGGCAGGTCGCGCCCCGTCGCCATCTGGCGGATCAGGTAGCCGGCCGCGACCGAAAGCGGGGCCTCTTCCTTGGCGACGATGGACTTGTAGCCCTTGCGCGCGGCCTCGGCCTCGATCTTGGTGTCGATGTTCTTCGCGGTGCCGGGCATCGAGCGGGCGCCCATCGCCTCGCAGCGGGCATGCTCCATCGATTCGAAGATCTCGCGCGCAAGATCGCCCGGCGGCGCGTAGCGGGTGTGGGTCGAGGCGTCGTGGAAGCGGCGGCGCAGGGCGAAACTGTCGGCGGTGCCGCGCGCCAGCATCACCTCTTCGCGGGTCATCCGGCGCGAGATCTGCGGCAGGCGCAGCCCGTCGTTCGAGATGCCCGCCGGATCGGTGGTGAAGGTCACGCCCATCTCGGCATCGTTGGCGAGGGTGCGCGTGGCCTCGGCGAGGGCCTTCTTGAACGGGTCGGCGGGATTGTCGTCGCGGGTGCTCATGTCGCTCAATCTAGTCGGTCGCGCGGCAGGCACAATGGCGCAGGGCCCACGCGCGAGGAGGTGCCGCAGGAAAGCAGGAAACAAATCGGCGAGGCGACGGTTGAGAGGGCGACGTGGCCGCGTCTTTCTTGTTCCGTATCCTGGAGGAGAGAGATGCCTATTTCGATCAAATGTCTCGGCACGACCGCAATGGTCGCGCTGCTTTCGCTGTCTGCCCCCACCGCATTCGCGCAGACGGACACCGCCACCGGCGACGCCCAGACCGGCACGTCGGGCGATGGCGTGACCCCCGTTCAGGACGTGCTCGACGCGGCACAGCTCGGCCCGTCGACGACGGGTTCAGACCCGTCGGCCGACGCGACCGCGACCGGTGAACAGTCGAGTGACGGTTCCCTGGAAGAGATGATGGACGCCGAAGACGTTCCCGCCACCGACGGCACGAACCAGACCCAGGGTGCGGGGACCAACTCCGACCCCGCGGGCAACACCCCCGGCGACATTCAGCCGCCCGAGGGTGACATCAACACCCTGGAGGGCCAGCAGACCGGCCAGTCGAGCCAGATGGGTCAGGCGGGCCAGATGGGTCAGGCGGGCAGTTCCGGTCAGGCCAGCGAGTCGCAGAGCCGGGCGATGATGCTCGACCTCGACGGGTTCGCCCAGCAGATCTACGAGCGCGGCTACCGGCAGGGCTATCTGAGCGGCCTCTCGGACGGCCGGCAGCAGGTGATGCAGCACATGCAGCAGCAGATGAACCGGCAAGAGCGTGACCGTCTGCGCGGCGAAGAGCGTCCCCAGCAGCGGGGAGAAGGCAACGCCCAGCAGGGCGACAGAAGCTCGCAGCAGAGCAGCGGGACGTCGCAAGGGTCCGGCGGTTCGGTCATCGTGCTTCCGCCCGGTGTCAGTCCCGAAGCCTTCGTCGAAGAACTGATGCGCCGCAGCCAGTGACAGGTGCACCTTGGCCACGCCGAACGCCCGGTGCCGACATCCGTCGGCCCGGGTGCTTCCATGTATGGTGATGCGATCGGAGCGCGGGAAAGGCGGCGCCGCCATGTCGCGAGGGTCGGACGGGGCGTCACCCCCGGCCAATGGTCTCACCGGTGAGAACCGTGGACAGGCCTGTCCGATTGCCAGGCCGGACGGGCCCTCTGGTCTCGCTGATCTTCCTGCTGCGCGCCGAGGGGGTATGCGGGCGCGCGCCTTTCGCGGCGGTTAAGCCTGCGGACGGTCAGCCGAGCGAGGCGCTCGCCGCGCTTTCAGGCAGTTCCTCGTCGAAGCAGCGCTGGTAGAACTCGGCCACTGTCTCGCGCTCCAGCTCGTCGCACTTGTTCAGGAACGACAGGCGGAAGGCATATCCGATATTGCCGAAAATCTCCGCATTCTGCGCCCAGGCGATCACCGTCCGGGGGCTCATTACCGTCGACAACTCGCCATTCATGAAGGCCGTCCGCGTCAGCGAGGCGACGGTGACCATCTGCCCGATGATCTTCTCGTCGAAACGCGGCAGCTTGGACTGAACGATGGCCTTCTCGGCCTCGTGGGGCAGGTAGTTCAGCGTGGCGACCAGCGACCAGCGGTCCATCTGGCCCTGGTTGATCTGCTGGGTGCCGTGATACAGGCCGGTCGTGTCGCCCAGGCCCACGGTGTTCGACGTGGCGAAGAGGCGGAAGAACGGGTGGGGGTGGATCACCTCGTTCTGGTCGAGAAGCGTCAGCTTGCCGTCGACCTCGAGCACCCGCTGGATCACGAACATCACGTCCGCGCGGCCAGCGTCATACTCATCGAAGACGATGGCGGTCGGGTTGCGCAGCGCCCAGGGAAGGATACCCTCCTGGAATTCGGTGACCTGCACGCCGCCCTTCAGCTTGATCGCATCCTTGCCGATCAGGTCGATCCGGCTGATGTGGCTGTCGAGGTTCACGCGCACCGCCGGCCAGTTCAGACGGCTCGCGACCTGTTCGATGTGGGTCGACTTGCCGGTGCCGTGGTAGCCCTGGATCATGACGCGGCGGTTGTGCTCGAATCCGGCGAGGATGGCGAGCGTGGTGTCGGCGTCGAAGCGGTAGGTCTCGTCGCGGGCGGGAACACGCTCGGAGGGTTCGGCGAAGCCGTGGACGACCATGTCGGTGTCGATGCCGAAGGTCTCGCGCACCGAAATCTCGGTCTTCGGGATGGCGCTGATGTCGAGGGTTCCGTCGGCCATGTGCGGCTCCTTGTCTCCCGGCCCATTCCGGGGCGTGTGTCTAGCGTGCGGCGTGGTGCAACATATGCCCCGCGCCTGCAAGGCCAAGCGGAATTTCGGGCTGCCGTTGCGTGGCGGGGCAGGCGGTGTTCACATCCTCGCCAGTAATGCTCCAACTGGCCGAGCGGGTCCCCATATTTCCCTTGCACCAAGGCCAGATCCCGGGAGGACCCATGGACCGCCGCATGTTCCTGACGACCACGACCGCCTTCGCCCTTGCCGCACCGATGGCCCGCGCGGCCGCGGGCTTCGAGGTGAGCCTTTCCGAGGCCGAATGGCGCAAGCGCCTGACGGACGCGGAATACACCGTCATGCGCGAAATGGGCACCGAGCGCGCCTTCTCGTCGCCGCTGAACGAGATCAAGGCCAGCGGGACCTACCACTGCAAGGGCTGCGACCAGGCGCTCTATTCCTCCGAGACGAAGTTCGAATCCGGGACCGGCTGGCCGTCCTTCTGGGCGCCGCTGCAAAATGCCGTTGGAACGAAGCCCGACCGCGGGCTTTTCACCACCCGGACCGAGGTTCACTGCGACCGCTGCGGCAGCCACATGGGCCATGTCTTCGATGACGGGCCACAGCCGACGGGCCAGCGCTACTGCATGAACGGCATCGCGATGCGGTTCGAGCCGGCCGGCTCCGGCGAGGCGCTGGCGGGCTGAGGCCCCTGCACCGACACGAAAATGGCGCGTCCGGAGGCCCGGGCGCGCCATTTTGTTTGTGCCGGACGGACAACCCTCAGGTGAAGTTCCGGCTGTCCTTGATCTGATCCCAGGCCCAGACGACCTCGGCCAGCTGCTCTTCCTGGCTGCGGTCGCCGCCGTTCATGTCGGGGTGCAGCACCTTGATGAGCCCCTTGTAGGACTTGCGGATCTCGGCCTTGGTCCAGTGGTCCTTGGCTTCGAGGATGTCGATCGCGCGACGCTCGGTCGGGGGCAGGCGCTTGGTCGAACCGCCCGTCGCCGACTTGCCGGGGTTCTGCGTGGCGTTCTTGCCCAGCACCTGGTGCGGGTCGTCCACGCCAAGCCGCGCCCAGGCCTTGTGCTCGTCCGAGCGCCAGGGCTTCGTGCCGCGGCCCCAGACCTTGTCCTGCGAGATCTGGTCCGAAAATTCCTCTTCGGTGGTGCCGTTGAAGAAGTTCCACTTCAGATTGTATTCGCGCACGTGATCCTTGCAGAACCACAGGTACTCGTCGAGATGGTCGGGCGAGCGGGGCGCGCGATACACGCCCTTTTCCTCGCAGCCGGGGTGCTCGCACCCGCGGGTCGAGGTCTCGAACGCGCCGGACATGCCCCGCTTGCCGCGCGGAGCCTTCTTCTTTGCGGCCGAGACGCGCATATCGAATCCGAAGGGATCGCTTTTCGACATGGATGGCTCCTTGTCCTGTCCGGATACGAGAGTTTAGAGATCTGACCCCAGAGGGGAAGAGGAAAGGTTGTCTAATGGCAGTTGCCGACGAGATCAAATCACGGCTGGAAGAGCGGTTTTCGCCACGCGACCTGGAGGTCGAGGACGAGTCGGCGCTCCATGCCGGCCACGCCGGCGCACCCGCGGGCGGCGAGAGCCACTTCGCGGTGCGGATCCGCGCAGCCGAGCTGGCCGACATGTCCCGCGTGGCGCGCCACCGGGCGATCCATGCCGCGCTGGGGCCGGAGCTGGTCGGGCGCATCCACGCGCTGGCCATCGACGCGGACGGCTGAGGGCGCTCAGTCCCGCCGCGGCGGGGTCAGCGACGGCGCGCTGCCTTGTGGCGCGTCGTCGCGGCGGGCCGACAGGGTCGGGCGAAACTGCCCGGTGTCGTCCAGCGCAGCCTCGGCCTCGCGCGGAGCGGGATCGGGGGCGTACTGTTCGGCTGCGCGGGGCGGCTGATCCTCGTAGGTTTCGGTCTCGACCCAGCGGCGGAAGACCAGCACGCTCAGCCGCTCGATCTTCTTCTTCGAGAACAGGCCGCCCTTCACCTCGGTGTCGATGGTCTCGCTGCTCTGGAATTCCCAGCCGTCGCGGCCCTCGGCGTTCAACGCCTCGGCCATCGACACGGCGAACCTGCCCTCGGGCGATTTCACGCCCTTGACGCGGGGGACGGATTTCGGCGCCGGCACGACGCGATATTCGAAATAGGACATGGCACCCTCGGTTCGCTACCGAACGGGGTCTAGGGCAAGGTCAACCGGAGGCGCAAGCCCGGTGGCAGCCGCGAAACGATTCCCGCGGGGAATCCGCCCCCCCGACATTTCCGTGGAACCCATGATCACACAGGCCGTTGCCGTGCTAACTCTATTCGAAGGAAAGGAATCCCCAATGCGCTTCTTCGCAGTCCTCGCCAGCCTCGGCATTCTCGCCGCGTGCAACACCGCCGGCACGACCGACGCCACCTACGGCACGACCAACGAGACACTCGGCCAGCAGATTGCCCAGCCGACCGATGGTTTCGAGAACGAAACCGCCATCGACGACTGAGGCCAAGTTGCCGGATCGGGCGTCCGGCACTGCCATTTTCGGAAGGCGCGGCTCTGTCGGGGCCGCGCCTTCGTCGTGTCAGAGGCCCAGCTTCTGCGCCACGATCTCGTTCACGGCCTTGGGGTTGGCCTTGCCGCCGGTGGCCTTCATCACCTGGCCGACGAACCAACCGGCGAGCTTGGGGTTGGCCTGCGCCTTCTGGACTTGGTCGGGATTGGCGGCGATCACCTCGTCCACCGACGTCTCGATCGCGCCGGTGTCGGTGACCTGCTTCATCCCACGATCCTCGACGATCGCGGCGGGGTCGCCGCCCTCGGAATAGACGATCTCGAACAGGTCCTTGGCGATCTTGCCCGAGATGTCGCCCCGCTTGATCAGCGCCACGATGGTGCCGAGCTGCTGTGCACCCATCGGGCTGTCGGCGATGTCGCGATCGTCCTTCTTGAGACGCCCGAACAGCTCGTTGATGACCCAGTTCGCCGAGGCCTTGCCGTCGCCCGAGGCCTTCGCGACCTCTTCGAAGAAGGCGGCGTTCTCGACCTCGGCGGTCAGGACGCCCGCGTCGTATTCGGTCATGCCGTATTCGGTGACGAAGCGCGCCTTCTTCTCGTCCGGCAGCTCGGGAAGGGTGGCCGCGATCTCGTCCACCCAGTCCTGCTCGATCTCGAGCGGCAGGAGGTCCGGATCGGGGAAGTAGCGGTAGTCATGCGCCTCTTCCTTCGAGCGCATGGACCGCGTCTCGCCCTTCTCGACGTCGAAGAGGCGGGTTTCCTGCACGACCTTGCCGCCGTCCTCGATGATGGCGATCTGGCGACGGGCCTCGACCTCGATGGCTTGCTGGATGAAGCGGGTGGAGTTCATGTTCTTGATCTCGCACCGCGTGCCCAGATGGCCGAAATCGCCGGTCTCCTGATAGCGTTCGTAGTCGCCGGGGCGGCAGACCGACACGTTCACGTCCGCGCGCAGGTTGCCGTTCTGCATGTCGCCGTTGCAGGTGCCGAGGTAGCGCATGATCTGGCGCAGCTTGAGGATGTAGGCGGCGGCCTCTTCGGGGCCGCGGATGTCGGGGCGGCTGACGATCTCCATCAGCGCGACGCCCGTGCGGTTGAGGTCCACGAACGAGTTGTTCGGGTCCATGTCGTGGATCGACTTGCCGGCATCCTGTTCGAGGTGGATGCGCTCGATCCGCACCAGCCGCGCGACGCCGGGGCCCATGTCGACCAGCACTTCGCCCTCGCCCACGATGGGGTGGTAGAGCTGGCTGATCTGGTAGCCCTGCGGCAGGTCGGGGTAGAAGTAGTTCTTGCGGTCGAAGGCGGATTGCAGGTTGATCGCCGCCTTCAGGCCCAGGCCCGTCTTGACCGCCAGCGCGACGCAGCCGTTGTTGATGACCGGCAGCATCCCCGGCATTCCGGCATCGACGAAGGCGACGTTGGAATTGGGCTCGGCGCCGAACTGGGTCGAGGCACCCGAGAACAGCTTGGCCTGGCTGGCCACCTGCGCGTGGACTTCGAGGCCGATGACAAGCTCCCAGTCGTCCTTGGCGCCCTGGATGACCTTGGCGGTCGGGGCTTCGTAGGTCAGGTCGAGCATGGCGCATCCCTCCGGTCTGGTACCGCCCGCGTCGTATATCTGCCGAAGCGCAAGCGCAACTGAGCGATCCGTTGCCGACCTGCAACCGTCAGACTTTCTTTGCGGGCGGCCATTGGTCTAGGGAACCGGTGCCGGCCGCCTCGAGGGCCGGTGCCTGGATTTCAGACACATGCGCTTCATCACGGTTCTTCTCGCCTGCGCCGGCCTGTCGGCCTGCGTCACCACCGCCCCCGAGGCCGATGCGACCGCCGGCACGGTGCCGACGATGCGCTGGGACTTCCGCCCCGACGCCGGCACCTGGACCGAAGGCACCCTGAATGCGCTGGAGTCCCACGGGGCGGCGCTGCCCGCGATGATCCCGGTCGACATCGCCGAATGGTGCCCCGACTACGCCAACAAGACCGAGGAAGAACGCGCCGCCTTCTGGGCCGGCCTCTTCTCGGCGCTCGCCAAGCACGAGAGCACGTGGCGCCCCGAAGCCGTCGGTGGCGGCGGCTCGTGGTTCGGCCTCGTGCAGATCTCGCCCTCGACCGCGCGCGCCTATGGATGTGCCGCGACGACCGGCTCGGCGCTGAAGAACCCGGTCGCCAACCTCAGCTGCGGCGTGCGGATCGCGGCGGCGCAGGTGACCAAGCGCGGCTCGGTCAATACCGGCATGCGCGACTGGGGCCCGTTCCACTCGTCCTCGAAGCGCGCCGAGATGGCCGCCTGGACCCGGGCGCAGCCCTACTGCAAGGCGCCGACGGCCTGAGCGGCCGTTGCCTTGGCCGCCCCGGTCGGGCTAGGTTCCGTGATGCGACGTCTGGCCCTGATCCTCTGCGCCTGCCTCGGTCAGCCCCTCTGGGCGGCCGACATTCCCCGTCCCGAGCCGCGCCCCTATGTCGAGACGGTGCCCGTCACGATGTGGGACTTCCGCCCCGAAAGCGACCGCTGGTCGCTTGCCGCGATGGCGGCGCTGAAGCAGCACGGAAGGCGCCTGGTCGACCACACTCCCCGCGACATCCAGCGCTGGTGCCCCGGCTACGCCCGCGCCTCGGAGGCTGACCGGCGCGCCTTCTGGGTCGGGTTCCTGTCGACGCTCGCCAAGCATGAAAGCCGCTGGCGACCCGGCGCAGTCGGGGGCGGGGGGCTTTGGTACGGGCTGTTGCAGATCCTGCCGGCGACGGCCCGCGGGTATGGGTGCGTGGCGGATAGCGGGGACGAGTTGAAGAACGGGTCGGCGAACCTGTCCTGCGCCATCCGGATCATGGCCCGCACCGTTCCCCGCGACGGCGTGATTCACGCCGAAACCCCGCGCTGGAGCGGCGTCTCCGCCGATTGGGGGCCGATGCGATCCACCGCCAAGCGGACCGAGATGCGCGAATGGCTTCGCGCCCAGCCCTATTGCCAGATCAGCGTCAGCCCGCGCCCGCTGCGCAGGCCGGTGCCGGACGCGCTGGTGATGGGGCCGGTGGTCGACGAGGTTCCCCCGCTGCCGCGCCCCGACGAGACCGGACCGTCGCTGCCGCCGGCCTCGGATACCTCCGGCCCCGTCGTGCAGAGCGAGCCGCCCCTGTCGATTTCGGCTGACTTGCCGCGGTTCAGCGACAGCCCCGTGCTGCGCCGGCCCGTCAGGTAGGTGGCAGGAGGCGATCCGGGACCGCCTCCTGCGATCAGTCAGTCGGGGATATCGCCCGACAGACCCTCGACGTAGAAATCCATGCCGAGCAGGGTCTCGTCATCCGCCGTCTCGCCTTCGGCCAGCCATTCCGTGCCGTCCTGACGATTGATCGGGCCGGTGAAGGGGTGCACTTCGCCGCTGGCGATCTGCTCTTTCAGCGCGAGCGCGTCGGCCTTCACGTCCTCGGGCACCGCGTCCGAGATCTCGCCGATCTCGACCATGCCGTCGCCGATGCCCTGCCAGACCGACTGGCTTTCCCAGGTGCCGTCGACCACCGCCTGAACGCGATCGATATAGTAGGGCGCCCAGTTGTCGATGATCGAGCTGACCCGCGGCATGGGGGCGTATTCGCTCATGTCCGACGCCTGGCCGAAGGTGATGACGTTGCCGGCCTCGGCCGCCGCGGCCTGAGGCGCGGTGGAGTCGGTGTGCTGCAGGATCACGTCGGCGCCGTTCTCGATCAGGGCGCGGGCGGCATCGGCCTCTTTGGCGGGGTCGAACCAGGTGTAGGCCCAGATGACGTTGAATTCGACATCCGGGTTCACCTTCTTGGCAGCGAGATACGCGGCGTTGATGCCGCGGATGACCTCGGGGATCGGGAACGAGCCGATATAGCCGATCTTGTTCGTCTCGGTCATCTCGCCCGCGATCAGGCCCTGGACGGCGCGGCCTTCGTAGAAGCGGGCCGAGTAGTTCGCCACGTTCTCGGCCGTCTTGTAGCCGGTCGCGTGCTCGAACTTCACGTCGGGAAACTTCGCCGCGACGTTCATCGTCGGGTCCATGTAGCCGAACGAGGTGGTGAAGATCAGGTCGGCGCCCGACAGCGCCATCTGGGTCATGACCCGCTCGGAATCGGCGCCTTCGGGAACGCTTTCCTGGTAGACAGTCTCGACCTGGTCGCCGAAATGCTCTTCGACGGCAAGGCGCGCGGCGTTGTGTTCGTAGGTCCAGCCACCGTCACCGATCGGCCCGACGAAGACGAAGCCGACCTTGACCGGATCGGCGGCGTCCTGTGCGAAGGCGGGGGCGGCCAGCAACGCCGCGGCGGTGCAGAGCAGTGTTCTGCGAAGCATATGGAATCTCCCTGTTGGTATGAGGATAGTGTGCGCCCCCCGCGGCGGGCGCAAGCGTCGTAAGGGTGAGAATGGCAGCAGGTGCCTGAATCTTGGGCTGTTTGCCGGCGGTCGCTTCGATCAGTGCGTCGCGTGAAACGCTTTGCCCAAGCTCGCCGGGGCGGCGGTGCCGCGGGCGCGGCGGGCGGACATGATGACGAGGACCAGGATGGTGACCACGTAGGGCGACATCGACAGGTACTCGACCGGCAGCGCCACGCCGACGGCTTGCAGGTTCAGCTGCAGCACCGTCACGCCACCGAAGAGGTAGGCGCCCAGCAGCACCCGCCCGGCCCGCCACGAGGCGAAGACGACGATGGCCAGCGCGATCCAGCCGGCGCCGGCGGTCATGCCCTCGGTCCATTGCGGCACGCGCACGAGGCTCAGATACGCACCCCCCAGGCCCGCCATCGCGCCGCCGAAGGCGATGGCGGCGAAGCGGGTCAGGACCACGTGCAGGCCGAGCGCATGGGCCGCGTCGTGGTTCTCGCCGACGGCGCGCAGCTTGAGGCCGGCGCGGGTCCGGGCAAGAGTCCATGCGATGACGACGGTCAGCGCGAGGCTCAGATAGACCATCCAGTCGTGGCTGAAGACCGCGCGCCCCAGGAAAGGAATGTCGGCCAGCGGGCCAAGGTCCAGCCGCCCGGTGCCTGGCGGCTTGATCCCCACATAGCCCTGCCCGATCAGCGACGAGAGCCCCAGCCCGAACAGGGTCAGCGCCAGACCCGTCGCCACCTGGTTGGCCAGGAACACCTGGGTCAGCACCGCGAAGACCAGCGACAGCAGGGCGGCACCTGCGGCCCCCGCAAGGAAGCCGAGGGGCGGCGACCCGGTCTCGACGGCGGTGGCGAAACCGCAGATGGCGCCGACGATCATCATCCCCTCGACCCCGAGGTTCAGGACGCCCGCCCGCTCGACCACCAGTTCTCCCAGGGCTGCCAGTAGAAGCGGCGTCGATGCCACCATCAGCGACGCGATCAGCAGGGCAGGAGAGATCGAACCTAGATCCATGGGCGCGCTCCGGTGCGGTGGGGGGTCATGCGCGGGCCTCGCGGCCGATGCGGATGCGGTAATTCGTCAGAACGTCCACCGCGAGCAGGAAGAACAGCAGCATCCCCTGGAACGCCTGGATCGCGGCGATCGGGATGTTCAGCATGAACGAGGCAAGCTCGCCCCCGATATAGGTCAGCGCCATCAGGAGGCCGGCCAGCACGATGCCCACCGGGTGCAGCCGCCCGAGGAACGCCACGATGATCGCCGTGAACCCGTAGCCCACGTTGAAGTCGATCGAGATCTGCCCGGCCGGCCCCGCGACCTCGAAGATGCCGGCGAGCCCCGCCAGCCCGCCCGAGACGGCGAAGCAGAACAGCACCAGCCGCTTCGGATCGACGCCCGCGAAGCGCGCCGCGCGGGGCGCCTGGCCGGCCAGCCGGATATGCACGCCGGTCATGTGGCGATGCAGGATCACGTAGGCCATGATCACCGCGATCAGCGCCGCGACCAGGCCCCAATGCAGGCCGGTACCGGGAAGCAGCTCGAGGTTCTGCGACGCGCCCCACTGCCCGAGATTGCGCGAACCCGGGAACCCGCCGCCCTCGGGGTTGCGCAGCGTCCCGACGGCCATCGAGGCCAGGATGCTCTCGGCCACATAGACCAGCAGAAGCGAAACGAGGATCTCGTTGGTGTTGAACCGGGTCCTGAGGATCGCCGGGATCATGGCCCAGAGGATGCCCCCCGCGAGGCCGGCGAGGATCATCAGCGGAAAGACCAGGAACCGGGACTCGGACGGGTAGAGCGCCAGCCCGGCCGCCGCTCCGCAGATGGCGCCGATGATGTACTGCCCCTCGGCGCCGATGTTCCACACCCCGGCCCGGAACCCCAGCGCAAGCCCGGTGGCGATCAGGATGAGCGGCCCGGCCTTCACCAGAAGCTGCGGGCGCGAATAGCTGGCGAATTGCGGGTTGAAGAGAGGGTCGTAGAAGATCGTGCGGATCGCCGCGACCGGATCGGTGCCGAGCGCCGCGAACATCGCGCCCCCGGCGATGAGGGTCAGCAACACGGCCAGAAGCGGCGTCGCCCAGGCCCAGGCGCGCGAGGGTTGGGGGCGTTTGACGAGGTCGATCACCGGCGCGCTCCTGTCTTCGGGGCGTGGGAGGGGTCAGTGGGCATGGGCCGGCTCCATGTCATGGGCACCGCCGAGCATCAGGCCGATCTCTTCGACCGTCAGGCCGGCGGCGGGGCGGAACGGCGACAGGCGCCCCTCGGTCAGGGCGGCGAAGCGGTCCGAGATCTGCATCAGCTCGTCCAGGTCCTGGCTGATGACGATGACGCCCGAGCCTTCGCCGGCAAGATCCAGCAGCGCCTGCCGGATGGTCGCGGCAGCGGCGGCGTCCACGCCCCAGGTCGGCTGGTTGACCACGAGGACCAGCGGGTCCTGCGCGATCTCGCGGCCGATCACGAATTTCTGCAGGTTGCCCCCCGATAGGGCCCGCGCGACCGTGCCAGGGCCGGGGGTGCGCACGTCGAACCGCTCGATCACGCTTTCGGCGAAGCGCCGCGCGGCGCGCCAGTCGACGAAGCCCCGCCGCGCGAGGCCCTGGCTCGTCGCCGCCGAAAGCAGCCCGTTCTCGGTCAGGCTCAGATCGGGGGCGGCGGCATGGCCCAGCCGCTCTTCGGGCGCGGTCAGAAGCCCGCGCACCCGGCGCTGTTCGGGTCCGAGGCGCGAGATGTCGCGCCGCTCGAGAAAGATCGTGTCGGCCGGGGAGCGCGTTTCGCCGGCGAGCGTGGCGACCAGCTCGTCCTGCCCGTTGCCCGCGACGCCGCCGATCCCCAGAACCTCGCCGGCCTTCAGGGTCAGCGACACCTCCTTCAGGGCGGTTCCGAACTCGGACGCCGCAGGCACGGAGAGGCGGTCGATCTGCAGAAGCGTCTCGGGCCGAACCGTGCCCGCGCGGGCGGGCACGTCGAGGCGCCGCCCCACCATCAGCTCGGCCATGCGGCCCGCGGATTCTTCGGACGGCGTGCAGGTGGCGACCACCTTCCCGCCGCGCAGGATCGTCGCGGTATCGCACAGCGCCCGGATTTCCTCCAACTTGTGCGAGATATAAAGGATCGACGTCCCCTCGTCCCGCAGCTGGCGGAGGGTCTTGAACAGCAGGTCGACCTCTTGCGGGGTCAGCACGCTGGTCGGCTCGTCCATGATGAGAAGCCGGGGGTTGCCCAGCAGGCAACGCACGATCTCGACCCTCTGCCGCTCGCCCGCGGAGAGATCTCCGACGATCTGACCGGGCTTGAGCGGCAGCCCGTAGTCGCGGCTGACCGTCTCGATGCGCTGCGACAGGTCGCGCATGGGCGGCGGGTCGGACATGCCGAGCGCGACATTCTCGGCCACGTCGAGCGCCTCGAACAGCGAGAAGTGCTGGAACACCATGCCGACCCCCGCCACGCGCGCATCCTCGGGCGAGGACGGGGCGTAGGGGGTGCCGTCCATCTCCATCCGGCCCTTGTCGGGCTGATTGAGGCCGAAGATCGTCTTGACCAGCGTGGACTTGCCGGCACCGTTCTCGCCCAGCAGCGCGTGGACCTCGCCGGGCGCGATCGACAGCGAGACATCGTCATTGGCCACGACGCCGGGATAGGTCTTGGTCAATCCGTCGATCTTGAGAAGCGGCGTCATGCTAAGTCCTGTTCCTGTGGGGCCAGTATCTCTGCCGCGACGCCCACGGCAATGGCCTGGGGATGCTTGCCGAGGGCAGGGTTGCCGATCGGACACCGTATCCGTGCGATTGCGGCGTCGGTATGGCCAAGCTGCCGCAGCCGGCTGCGGAAGCGGGCCCACTTGGTGTCCGAGCCGATCAGCCCGATCCGCGGTGCGCCGGCGGTCAGAAGCGCGTGGCAGAGCGCCAGGTCGATATCGTGGCTGTAGGTCAGGAGCAGGTGCTCGCCCTCGGCCCCGTTGCGGGCAGCAAGGCGCGGCATATCGACCGCGACGATCCGGTCGATGCCGGCCGGGATGTCGCCCGGAAAGCGGGCGGCGGCATCGTCGATCCACGAGACGGACAGGTCGGGCAGGGGGGCCAGAACCGAGACCAGCGCCCGCCCCACATGGCCCGCACCCCAGACGTGCACGCGGCGCGAGGGGGCGGCGATGCGTTCGACCAGCCAATCCCCGACGAGCAGCGGGGAGGGCGCGTCGGGGTTGTCGCGCAGACGGTCGGCGGCCTCCATGACCTCGGGGCCGGGCTGCGTGTGGCCGATCGCGGCGAGACCACCGCTGAAATCCACCTCGTCCAGCAAATCGCGCGTCCAGTGCGAGATGTGCAGCGTCACCGCCCCGCCGCAGCATTGTCCCAGCGACGGGCCGAGCGCATGTCGGATCGCGCCACGTCGGCCGGCGCGGGCGGCGGCGAGTGCCTCCCATTCCAGCCGGCCGCCGCCGATGGTGCCGTCCTGCCCGTCCGCCCAGACCAGCATCGACGTGCCGGGCCCGCGCGGGACGGAGCCGCGCGTCTCGGCCACGACCACCCGCCAGACGTCGTCATGGGCGGCCAGAGCCGCCTCGAGCCGCAGGGGATCGAAGCTCATGCGCCGGTCGCGTGCCGGCACGCGAAGAACAACCGTTCGGCCGTGGCCGGAGCGTCGAGCGCAGGGTAGCTGGCGCCGTACGCGCTGGCCGCGTGGCTGAGCGCGAGGAAGGCCGAGATCCCCAGCATCAAGGGCGGCTCTCCCACCGCCTTCGAGCGATAGATCGTGTCGGCCCGATTCTCGTCGTCCCAGAGCGCCACGTTGAACACCTCGGGCCGGTCCGAACAGGCCGGGATCTTGTAGGTCGAGGGCGCGTGGGTCGTCAGCCGCCCCTTGTCGTCCCACACCAGCTCCTCGGTCGTCAGCCAGCCGGCGCCCTGAACGTAGCCGCCCTCGATCTGGCCGATATCGAGGGCCGGATTCAGCGACTTGCCGCAATCGTGCAGGATGTCGGTCCGCAGGATGCGGTTCTCGCCCGTGCGGCTGTCCAGCACCACCTCGGTCACCGCCGCGCCGTGCGAGAAGTAGTAGAACGGTGTGCCGCGGCCGCGCAGGCGGTCCCACTCGATCCCCGGCGTGCGGTAGTAGCCGGTGGCCGACAGGCTGACCCGTCCCTGGTAGGCGAGCTGCACGGCCTCGGTGAAGGCGTAGCTTTCGCTGCCGACATGCACCCGGCCTTCCTCGAACCGGACCGAAGCGGGGTCGGCCTGGTGCTGTTCGGCCAGGAAGGCCGCCATCCGGCCGGCGATCTCGTCGCAGGCGGCCTTGACCGCCATGCCGTTCAGGTCCGCCCCGGACGAGGCCGCCGTGGCCGAGGTGTTGGGCACCTTGCCGGTATCCGTGGCCGTGATGCGGATCGCGGACAGAGGAAGCCCGAACCGGTCGGCCGCGACGGCCGCGACCTTCTGGTGCAGGCCCTGACCCATCTCGGTCCCGCCATGGTTCATGTGGACCGAGCCGTCCTGGTAGACATGCACCAGCGCGCCGGCCTGGTTCAGGTGGGTCAGCGTGAACGAGATGCCGAACTTCACCGGCGTCAGGGCTATGCCCTTCTTCACGTGGGGATGCGCTTCGTTCCACGCGTCCACCGCCGCGCGCCGGGCGCGGTAGTCGGAGGTTTTCTCGAGCGCCTCGACCATCTCGTGCAGGATGAAGTCGCGCACCGGCATGTGGTAGGGCGTCGTCTGCACCCCGTCGGGCGGCGTTGAAACCGGCCCCGCAGGCTCTGCCACCTCGCGCAGCGCGCCGCGGCTCGTCACGTCGGCATCGGTGCCGGGGGTGACGTCCTCGGCGCCGACATGGATTTTGCCCGAGGCTTGGGAGGGCATCTTGCCGCTTGTGTCCGCGTCGTGACCGGCCGCGTAGAAATTGACGCGCCTCACGTCCAGCGGGTCGCGGCCGAGGCGGTGGGCGATCTCGTCCATCACCCGCTCGATCCCGACCACGCCCTGGGGGCCGCCGAAGCCGCGGAAGGCGGTGGCGGACTGGGTGTTCGTCTTCAGCCGGTGCGAGACGATGCGCACGTCCTTCAGGTGGTAGGCGTTGTCGGCATGCAGCATCGCGCGGTCGGCCACGGCAAGCGACAGGTCCTGGCTCCACCCGCAGCGGACGAACTGGTCGAAGACGATGCCGTGCAGCCGGCCCTCGGCGTCATAGCCCACGTCGTAGCCGATGCGGACGTCGTGGCGCTTGCCGGTGATGGTCATGTCGTCGTCGCGGTCGTAGCGCATCTTTACCGGCCGGCCGGTGCGGGCCGCGACCATCGCGCAGGCCACGGCGAGCGCGTTGCCCTGGCTTTCCTTGCCGCCGAAGCCACCGCCCATGCGGCGCACCTCGACCCGGACGGCGTGCATCGGCACGCCGAGCGCGTCGGCCACCTTGTGCTGGATCTCGGTCGGGTGCTGCGAGGACGAGTGGACGACCATGTCGCCCCCCTCGCCGGGGATGGCGAGGGCGGCCTGACCTTCGAGGTAGAAGTGCTCCTGCCCGCCGATCTCGATGCTGCCCTGAAGGCGGTGCGGTGCTGTCGAAAGGGCGGCGTCGGCGTCGCCCTTGGTCCAGGTGACGGGGCCGTCCTCGAACCGGCTGTCGGCGGCGAGCGCCTCGTCGATCGTCAGGATCGGGGTGTCCGGGGCGGTCTCCATCTCGGCCTGCCGGGCCGCCTTGCGCGCCGCCAGGTGGCTGGTCGCGGCCACCACGAACAGCGGCTGGCCCATGTAGTGGACGCGCGCGCCATCCGCAGTGGTTTCGGCCAGCAGCGGCTCGTCATGGGCGGCGGGGGCGACGTCGATCGGGCCGGTCTCGGCCGCCGAGAGGGCCAGCACCACGCCGGGCGTCTCGCGCACGCGGCTCAGGTCGAAGCGCACAGTGCCGCGCGCGATGGGCGAGAGGCCGAAGGCCAGGTGCAGCGCGTTCGCGGGCAGGGGGATGTCATCCACATAGCGCGCGGAGCCCGCGACGTGGAACGGTGCGCTGTCATGCGGAGAGGGTTTGTGGACGCTCATGCGCGGACCTCCAGCACCGAGGGCTCGTCGGCGGTGGCAAGGCGGAGGAGCATGCCCTTCGCCACCTCGAGCCGGTAGCGGGCCGAGGCGCGCATGTCCGACAGCGGCGTGAAGTCCTGTTCCAGCGCGGCTTGTGCCGCGGCGACGCCTTCGGGGGTCAGGGGTTGGCCGATCAGCGCAGCCTCGGTTTGGCGGGCGCGTTTCGGGGTGCCGGCCATGCCGCCGAAGGCGATGCGGGCGGCGGTGACCGTGCCACCCTCGGTCGTGACGTTGAAGCAGCCGCAGACGGCCGAGATGTCCTGGTCGAACCGCTTGGACAGCTTCTGGCAGGACAGGCGGTCGGGCTGGTCGGGGATCGAGACCGCCTCGACGAACTCGCCTTGCTGGCGGTCCTGCTTCCCGTAGTCGATGAAGAAGTCCTCGAGGGGCATCTCGCGCCGCTCGTTCCCGCGGCGCAGGTGCAGCGTCGCGCCGAGCGCGATCAGCGCGGGCGGGCCATCACCGATGGGCGAGCCGTTGGCGATGTTGCCGCCGATGGTCCCGGCGTTCCTGACCTGGGTCGAGCCGAAGCGGCGGAGCATCTCGGCGAAGCTCGGGTGGCGGGGGGCGATGACCTCGCGCAGGCGCGTCAGCGTCACGCCGGCGCCGATGCGCAGCGCGCCGTCGGATTCTTCGATGCGCTGCAGGTCGGTGACGCCGTTGAGGAAGATCGCCGTCCCCAGATCGCGCAGGCCTTTCGTCACCCACAGGCCCACATCGGTCGCGCCGGCGACGAGCGTGGCGTCGGGGTGGTCGAGGTAGAGCGAGGCCAGCTCGTCGGTGCTGGCGGGGCGGTAGGCGGCGTGGGTGCGGGTGGCGTCGCCGCGGTCGTCGGCGCCGGTGCCCGCCAGAGGGTCGCGGCCGCCCCAGTCCGCGGGGGTGTCGGCATAGGAGGGCGCCGGGGGCTCTGCCCCCGGACCCCCGGAGTATTTCGCGCAGGATGAAGCCGGAAGGGGCGCGTCGCGCATGTGGTCGGGGATGGGGAGGCTTTCGGCGGCCTTGGCGGCGCGGATGATGGGCGCGTAGCCGGTGCAGCGGCAGAGATTGCCGGCAAGCTGGTCGTCGTGGTCCGTCGCGCCGTTCAGGTGCGCCGTCGCCATCGTCACCACGAAGCCGGGCGTGCAAAAGCCGCACTGGCTGCCATGGTGGTCGACCATCGCCTGCTGGACAGGATGCGGAGTGCCGTCGGGGGCGGCCAGCCCCTCGACAGTGCGGACCGCGTGCCCGTCGAGCTGGCCCATGAAGAGGATGCAGGCGTTCAGGGCGCGGGCGCCGTCCTCGTCGGTCAGCATGACGGAACAGGCGCCGCAATCGCCCTCGTTGCAGCCTTCCTTGGTGCCGGTGAGGCCGCGGCTTTCGCGCAGCCAGTCGAGCAGGGTCGTCGTGGGGGCCGTGTCGGCCTCGACCGGGTCTCCGTTCAGGAGGAACCTGACCTTCATGTGAACATCCGCCGCGTTACTCGCAATCATCAGGGGCGGCGCGGTCGATGCGGCGTAGAGCGCGCGGCCCGTGCCGATGAAACCGGGACGGGCCGCGCAATGCAAGGGTAGGTTTCGGGATTCGCGCTCGGCGGCGACCCCGCCCGGTGCCTATTCGACGATTTCGGGGTCGTCGCCGGCGTCCTGAATCGCGGTGCCGGCGTCTTCGATCACCTCGCCGACGCCCCCTTGAGTCTCGTCTATGACGCGTTCGCCTTCCGGGGTTATGTCCATGAAGCCGAACCAGATAAGCAGGGCGATCGCGACGACGACGATGATGACTATACCGATGATACGGGACATGTTGCGTTCTCCTTCAGGGCGACGCCGCTCGACCTAGCGTGGCGGCGTCGCGGGACGATGGACTCAGAGGTTGTCGGCGGCCTTGCGGCAATCCCGCGCGCATTCGCGGCACATTTTCGCGCAGCGCTTGCAGTGGGCGTCTTCGTGCATCTCGCACATCTCGGCACAGGCGTCGCAGGCCTCGGCGCAGAGCTGCAGGGCCGAGCGGATGATCGCCTCGTTCGAGCCGGTGCGGCGCGAGGCGACGCGGTAGGTCATCGTGCAGATGTCCGAACAGTCGTTGCACAGGCGGATGCATTGGGCGCGTTCGGCCGCGTCCTTCTCGGCCATGCAGGCATCGGCGCAGGAGTTGCAGATCGCCGCGCAATACATGGCGTGGCGTACGGCATCGCCGAGGATGTCATTCTCGTGACCGGCGACGTCGGGATGCTCGGCGATCATTTCCTTGATGGACATGGGGGTGCCTCCTGTTGTGACTCGTTCCGACTGGGAACGGCGCAGGGCGCAGGCCGTTCCGACCGGCGCGGTTCTCCACAGGATACGGCCTTTCCGGCGCGGGCAGTGCGAGATAGCGTGGAGCGATGTCAGATCCGCGATTCATCCACCTCCGCCTTCATACCGAATACTCCCTGCTGGAAGGGGCGATGCGGCTGAAGAAGCTGCCCGGCCTCGTCGCGGGGATGGGCATGCCTGCCGTGGCCGTCACGGATACCGACAACATGTTCTGCGCGCTCGAGTTCTCCGTCGGCGCAGAGGGGGCCGGGGTGCAGCCGATCGTCGGGTGCCAGGTGTCGGTCGGCGGGTTCGGGGCCGAGCCGCCGCGCAACCAGCGCGCCCGGCCCGCGCCGCTGGTCCTGCTGGCGCAAAGCGAGGCGGGATACGAGAACCTGATGAAGCTGAACACGCTTCTGTATCTCGA
This sequence comes from Palleronia marisminoris, assembly GCF_900172315.1. Lineage (GTDB taxonomy): Bacteria > Pseudomonadota > Alphaproteobacteria > Rhodobacterales > Rhodobacteraceae > Palleronia > Palleronia marisminoris. Next base: position 12,868 of record NZ_FWFV01000002.1, on the reverse strand, counting down.
AGGGGACAGGTCCGAGCCGCAGGTGTCGCTGGACGATCTGGCGACGCATGGCGAGGGGCTGATCTGCCTGTCGGGCGGGCCGGACGGGCCGGTGGGGATGCTGCTGCAGGCCGGCCAGCGCGACAAGGCCGAGGCGCTGATGACGCGGTTGGCGGCGATCTATCCGAACCGCCTCTATGTCGAGCTGCAGCGCCATCCGGGCGAGGGCGGTCAGCTTCCCCAGAACGAACGCCTGACCGAGAGTGGCCATGTCGAGATGGCCTACGCCATGGACCTGCCGCTGGTCGCGACGAACGACGTCTATTTCCCCAAACCCGACATGTACGAGGCCCATGACGCGCTGATCTGCATCGCGGACGGCGCCTATGTGGACCAGAACGAGCCGCGCCGGCGCCTCACGCCGCAGCACTACCTGAAGTCGCCGGCCGAGATGTGCACCCTGTTTGCCGACCTGCCCGAGGCGACCGAGAACACCGTCGAGATCGCCCGCCGCTGCGCCTTCGCCACCTATCGCCGCGACCCGATCCTGCCGCGCTTTGCCGATGACGAGGTGGACGAGTTGCGCCGCCAGGCGAAGGCGGGGCTGGAGGCGCGGCTTGCCGTGATCCCCCACGCCACGAGTGTCGAGAACTACCAGGAGCGGCTGGATTTCGAGCTGGGGATCATCGAGGGGATGGGCTTCCCCGGCTACTTCCTGATCGTGGCCGACTTCATCAAGTGGGCCAAGGATCACGATATCCCGGTGGGGCCGGGGCGTGGCTCGGGCGCGGGGTCGTTGGTGGCCTACGCGCTGACGATCACCGACCTCGACCCGCTGCGTTACAGCCTGCTCTTCGAGCGGTTTCTCAACCCCGAACGGGTGTCGATGCCGGACTTCGACATCGACTTCTGCATGGACCGCCGCGAGGAAGTCATCCGCTACGTCCAGGAGAAATACGGCCGCGACAAGGTGGGGCAGATCATCACCTTCGGCGCGCTGCTGTCAAAGGCGGCAGTGCGCGACGTGGGCCGGGTGTTGCAGATGCCCTATGGTCAGGTGGATCGCTTGTCCAAGATGATCCCGGTCGAGGGCGTGAAGCCCGTCAGCATCGAGCAGGCCCTGCGCGACGAGCCGCGCCTGCGTGAAGAGGCCCGCAACGAAGAGGTCGTGGACCGCCTTCTGACCTACGGCCAGCAGGTCGAGGGGCTGCTGCGGAACGCCTCGACCCACGCCGCGGGGGTGGTGATCGGCGACCGGCCGCTGGACGCTCTGGTGCCGCTCTATCGCGATCCGAAATCCGACATGCCCGCCACCCAGTTCAACATGAAATGGGTCGAGCAGGCGGGGCTGGTGAAGTTCGACTTCCTTGGCCTGAAGACGCTGACGGTGATCCAGAACGCGGTCGACCTGATCAACCAGTCGCGTCCCATCCATGTCGGCCCGGACGGAGAGGAGCTTTACGCCCCCGCGACGGGGGCCGAGAACCAGATGAACCTGATCCCGCTCGACGATGCGAAGTCCTACGAGCTTTACGCCCGCGCCAAGACGGTCGCGGTGTTTCAGGTGGAATCCACCGGCATGATGGATGCGCTGCGGCGCATGAAGCCGACCTGCATCGAGGATATCGTGGCGCTCGTGGCGCTCTACCGCCCCGGCCCGATGGAGAACATCCCGGTCTATTGCGAGGTCAAGAACGGCCAGCGCGAGATCGCCTCGGTCCACCCGCTGATCGACTACATCCTTGAGGAAACCCAAGGCATCATCGTCTATCAGGAGCAGGTGATGCAGATCGCCCAGGTGATGGCGGGCTACTCGCTTGGCGGCGCCGACCTGCTGCGCCGCGCCATGGGCAAGAAGATCAAGGAGGCGATGGACGCCGAGCGGCCCAAGTTCACCAAGGGCGCCATGGAAAACGGCGTCCCCGAGGAGAAGGCCAAGGAGGTCTTCGACCTTCTGGAGAAATTCGCCAATTACGGCTTCAACAAGTCCCACGCCGCCGCTTACGCGGTCGTCAGCTACCAGACGGCATGGCTGAAGGCGAACCACCCGGTCGAGTTCATGGCCGGCGTGATGAACTGCGATATCCACCTGACCGACAAGCTGGCGATCTATACCGAGGAGGCCCGCCGCGGCCTTTCCATCGGGATCGTGCCGCCTTGCGTGAACCGCGGGGTCGAGACGTTCAGCGTGAAGGACGGGCAGATCGTCTATGCGCTGGGCGCGCTCAAGGGCGTCGGGCTCGACGTGATGCGCCTGATCGTCGAGGGCAGGGGCGAGCGGCCCTTCGTCAACCTCTACGACATGGCGCGGCGGGTGGATCTGAAGCGCGTCGGCAAGCGCGCGATCGAGATGCTGGCCCGTGCCGGCGCGTTCGACGAGCTCGACCGCAACCGGCGGCGGGTGTTCAACAGCCTCGACCAGCTCGTCGCCTATTCGGCGGCAATCCACGAGCAGAAGGCGTCGAACCAGGTGTCGCTGTTCGGCGATGCCGGTGACGATCTGCCGGAACCGCGCCTCAGCCCGGTCGAGGACTGGCTCCCTTCCGAGCGGCTGGCCGAAGAGCATACCGCCATAGGCTTCTACCTCTCGGGACATCCCTTGGACGACTACATGGGCCCCTTGAAGCGCAAGGGCGTGATGACGCTGGAAGAGGTCCACGCCAAGGCGCTGAACGGCCCTCACGTCGCCAAGATGGCGGGCGTCGTGGCGTCGCGGCAGGAGCGCAAGTCGGCGCGCGGCAACCGCTTTGCCTTCATCGGGCTGTCGGACCCGTCGGGCCTCTACGAGGTGACGATCTTCTCGGACACGCTGGAAGCCTCGCGCGACCACCTGGAGCCGGGCACCAATGTCGTCGTGCAGGTCGAGGCGACGATCGAGTCCGAGCAGTTGAAGCTGCTGGGCCGGTCCATCGCGCCCATCGACAGCGCCGTGGCCGCGGGTGGCGGCGGGCTGATGATCTACCTCGACGCGCCCGACGCGGTGGGGATGGTCGCGAGCGTGCTGAACCGCGCGCGCGAGGACCAGAAGATCCGCGCCCGCGGCCCGGTGACCCTGTGCCTGATGGACCGGAACCTGCCGGGCGAGGTCGAGGTCAGCCTTGGCGACGATTTCCCCGTGACCCCGCAGATCAAGGGGGCGATCAAGTCGCTGGGCGGAGTCATCACGGTCGAGGATCTCGCTTAGATGGACGCGCGCAAACTCGAGATGACGGTGCTGATGACGCCCGAGATGGCGAATTTCAGCGGCAAGGTGCATGGGGGTGCGCTGCTGAACCTGCTCGACCGGGTGGCGTTCTCCTGCGCATCGCGGTTCAGCCAGAGCTACTGCGTGACGCTGTCGGTCGACCAGGTGGTCTTCAAGCAGCCGATCAACGTGGGCGAGCTGGTGACCTTTCGCGCCGCCATCAACCACGCCGGCCGCACCTCGATGGAGGTGGGCATCCGGGTCGAGGCCGAGGACATCCGCTCGGGGAGCCGCCGGCATACCAACTCGTGCTACTTCACGATGGTCGCGGTGGACGAAGGCGGCAAACCCGTGACCGTCCCCGACTTGAAGGTGCTGGACGAGGACGAAGCCCGCCGCCACCGCGCCGCAGAGATCCGCAAGAACCTGCGCAAGCGCTTCGTCCAGGAGATGGCGGAGGCGTCGAAGGGCTAGGGCGGCCCCGCGCCTCATCCGAATGGGCGATACCCGCAGCCTTCGGTGCGGGTATCATGAAGGCCTCACCCGGAGGACCTGCCATGTTCCGCACCGTCTCGACCGTGTTGCTTCTGATCTGGCTGGGAGCGTCGGCGCACGCGTTCTCGGGCTATGGCTTCACCGTCTGCCGACTCGATCCGAACGGCGACAACTTCCTTGCCCTGCGCACCGGTCCGGGGTCGGGGAACCCGATGATCATGCGTCTTCCGCCCGGCACGCTCGTCGAGGAGCGCGGCAGCCCGACCAACGGGAAATGGCTGCCGGTGGTGGTCCAGCAAACGCCGCAGCAGGTCTACCTCAGGGACATGCCGAGCGGTTACGTCTGGGGCGACTACCTCTGCCCGAGCTGATCCTCACCAGTGCGGCGGCCGCTCGTCGCCGACGAAGACGCCGCCATCGCTGTCGGCGCGGGCGCGCTCCAGCAGGAAGTGGACCTGCCGCTCCAGCCGTTCGATGGTGCGGGATTGTTCGGTCACCACGTCCGAAAGCTCGTCATTGGCCCGGATGAGGTGGGCCAGTCGTTCCTCGATCTTGTCCATATCGGCCTCCATCTTGCGCCGACCCCCCCTTTGACGTAACCGAGCGGCGCCACCAAGGGGGCCATCATGGCAAAGCAGAAGAAACAGCCGCGTCCGAAGGCCGTCACGCCGAAGGGCTTCCGCGACTATTTCGGGTCCGAAGTGACCCGCCGACAGCAGATGCTGGCCGAGATCGCGCGGATCTACCATCTCTACGGCTTCGACGCCCTCGAGACGAGCGCTGTCGAAACGGTCGAGGCCCTGGGCAAGTTCCTTCCCGACGTGGACCGCCCGAACGAGGGTGTTTTTGCCTGGGAAGAGGACGGCGACTGGCTGGCCCTGCGCTATGACATGACGGCCCCCCTGGCCCGGGTCGCCGCGCAGTATCGCAACGATCTGCCGTCGCCTTACCGGCGCTATACGATGGGTCCGGTCTGGCGGAACGAAAAGCCGGGGCCGGGCCGTTTCCGCCAGTTCTACCAGTGCGACGCGGACACGGTCGGTTCGGCCTCGATGGCGTCCGACGCCGAGATTTGCGCGATGCTGGCCGATGTGCTGGAGGCGGTCGGGATCGCGCGCGGCGACTACATCGTGCGGGTGAACAACCGGAAGGTCCTGAACGGCGTGATGGAGGTGATCGGCCTAGGGTCGGATGACAAGGAGGCCGAACGCGGCATCGTCCTGCGCGCCATCGACAAGATGGACCGCCTGGGCGAGGCGGGCGTCCGCGCGCTTCTGGGCGAGGGGCGCAAGGACGAGAGCGGCGATTTCACGAAGGGCGCCGGGCTGCCGGACGCCGCGGCCGACGTGGTGCTGGGCTTCGTGAGCGCCCGGCGCGAGACGGGGGCCGACACCCTCGCGCGTTTGTCCGAACTGGTAGGCGAAAGCGAGACCGGCCGCGAGGGTGTGGACGAGCTGTCCCAGATCGCGAAGCTTCTCGACGCGCAGGGCTACGGTCCCGACCGCATCGTCGTCGACCCGTCGGTGGTTCGGGGCCTCGGCTACTATACGGGTCCCGTCTACGAGGCTGAACTGACCTTCGAGATCGCCGACGAGCAGGGCCGCCCGCGCCAATTCGGCAGCGTGGCCGGGGGCGGGCGCTATGACGACCTCGTCAAGCGGTTCACCGGTCAGGAAGTGCCTGCGACCGGCGTCTCGATCGGTGTCGACCGGCTGCTGGCCGCTCTGACCGCGAAGGGGCGGTTCGACAACCTCGAGGACGGCCCCGTCGTCGTCACCGTGATGGACCGCACGCGCATGGCCGACTACCAGGCGATGGTCGGCGAGCTACGCAGCGCCGGCATCCGGGCCGAGCTCTACCTCGGGAACCCCAAGAACTTCGGCAATCAGCTGAAATACGCGGACAAGCGCGCCGCCCCGATCGCCGTGATCCAGGGCGAGGACGAGGCCGCGCGCGACGTGGTGCAGATCAAGGACCTGAAGCTCGGCGCGAAACTGGCCGCCGAGCTCAGCCACGAGGAATGGCGCGACCAGCCCGCGCAGTTCGAATGCGCCCGCAGCGCCATGGTGGACGAGATCCGAAAGCGCCTCGCATGAGGGACAAGTCGGCGGAGCGCGCCGAGGCCGCGGGGTTCCTGCAGGCCTTCCTCGACGCGGGCGCAGTGCCGGTCGAGACGGACATCCTGCAGCCGGCGGGGACGCTTCTGGACCTCTACGGCGAGGATATCCGCGCCCGCGCCTTCACCACCCAAGGCCCCGACGGCGAGGCGATGCTGCGGCCGGACTTCACGGTGCCGGTAGTGCAGATGCACATGGCCGAAGGCGGTGATCCGGCGCGCTATGCCTATGTCGGCGAGGTCTTCCGTCGGCAGGCCGCCGATCCGGGCCGCCCGGCCGAGTACCTCCAGGTCGGCTACGAGCTGTTCGGCGGCGACGCGCCCGAGGCGGATGCCGAGACCTTCGCCCTGTTCCACCGCCTGCTGTCGCCCCTGTCGACGCGCGTGACCACGGGCGATATCGGCATCCTGCTGGCTGCGGTCAGCGGGCTGGCCACGTCTCAGGCGCGCAAGACGGCGCTTCTGCGTCACATCTGGCGGCCCCGCCGGTTCCGCACCCTGATCGACCGGTACGCCGGGCGGACCGAGGCGCCCGCCCACCGTCGTGACGTGACCGCCCGCGCCGATCCCTTCGCTCATGTCGGCCCCGAGATCGGCCTGCGCGACCGCGCCGATGTCGAGGCGCGGATCGCCGCGCTGAAGGCCGACGCGGCCGAGCCGCCGATATCCAAGAGCGAGGTCGAGCTGATCGACGACATCCTGCGCCTGCGCGCGCCCTCGGACGCGGCGCTGCAGACGTTGCGGGACGTGGCGATGGACATGCCCTCGATCGCGCCGGCGGTGGACGGGCTGGCGCGCCGGCTCGAGGCGCTGGACGCGCGCGGGATCGCGCCCGAAAGCCTGCCGTTCGAGGGCAGCCACGGCCGCTCCACCATGGAGTATTACGACGGCTTCGTGTTCTCGTTCTCGGCCGCCGGACGGGCCGACCTGCCGCCCCTGTCCACCGGGGGGCGCTACGACGCGCTGACCCGCGTGCTGGGGCAGGGGAGGGCGACGCCCGCCGTGGGCGGCGTGATCCGCCCCGCCCTGACGCTGGAGGCCCGCTGATGCTGAAACTCGGGGTGCCGTCCAAGGGGCGGCTGATGGACAAGACGTTCGACTGGTTCGGCGCGCGGGGCCTGACGATGGGCAAGGGCGGGACCGAGCGCGAGTATTCCGGCGTGGTCGACGGTTTCGACGGGCTGCAGCTGATCCTGCTCAGCGCGGGGGAAATCCCGCGCGAACTGGCTGCGGGGCGAATTCACCTGGGCGTAACGGGCTCGGACCTGGTGCGCGAGAAGCTGGCTCATTGGGATGAGCAGGTTGAAGAGTTGGCGCTCATGGGGTTCGGCCATGCGGATCTGGTGATCGCGGTTCCGTCCTTCTGGGTCGATGTCGAGACGCTTGACGACCTTGACGCCGCGGCGGCCGCATTCCGGCGGCGGCACGGATTCCGGCTGCGGATCGCGACGAAGTACCACCGCCTCGTGCGGGATTACCTGACCTGGAACGGGGTGGCCGACTACCAGCTGGTGGACAGCCAGGGCGCGACCGAGGGCACCGTGCGGCATGAGACGGCGGAAGCCATCGCCGACATTACCTCGACCGGTGAAACGCTGCGGGCGAACCACCTCAAGATGCTGTCGGACGGCCCCGTCCACGCGAGCCAGGCGACGCTGTTCCGCGCCCGCAACGCCGACTGGGAGGGCGGCGCGCGGGAGCGTCTGGCCGTTCTGCTGCAGCGACTGGGGCTTGACTGACGCAGGGCCCGCTGCGCGGGTAGAGCGACCAGGGGCCGCTGACCGCCCGGGTGCCCTATCAGTCGTCGAGAATTCCATTGGGTGTGTCCGCAAACCGTGTTGGTTCAGGGCCGCTACAGACGCTCGCGAGTTAGTGGGAGGGGCGATAGGGGAGCACGAGGCTCCCCTTCGCAGGTAGTTCCCCTTTCGGGGAGGCGGTCGTCTGTCTCCAGCGCCGCAGTTACTGAATATTAGATATGACCGAAGAACGCGATTCCAAAATCGAACGAGGAAAAATTGAAACGAGATCTTGGAGCGCGTTCGTGGACGCGTAGTGTGCCTATGATGCTCTGATCACATCCGCGGGTCGCACTCCTGCCAGTCGCACCTCCAGCCACCTGATATAGCCGTTCAGGTTCTTCGTGGCCGGCCCGCGGAAAGGCTTGATGAACTCGCCGTAGCGGGCGTGGAGGGAGTTCACGTTCTGGATGTGGTAGCAGCCCGCGGCCACACGCGTGCCCGGCTTGCTACCGACCACGAAGTGTTCGATGCCGCCCGTCGCCGCAACTTTCTTGTAACCATCGGCCCCGTCCGAGCAGAGCACGGCATCCCCCGGCACCAAGGGCTTCATTGCGCGCTTCAGGGTCGCGCTCTTGCGGTTCGGTAGACGCTGGAACAGGCGCGCGCCGCCACGGTCGGCGACTGTGAGAATGGGGAGCTGCCACCTCGAGAGCCCCGGCATCATCTTCAGTCCCTGCGTCGTGTAGTCCTCCCACCTGGGGCGGGGCGGTGGCGCGACCTTCTTCGGATCGGCGAAGTGTCGGACCCATTCTCGAGATCCCTTGCGCGACTCCCGCTGGTAGGTCTCATCCGCCTCGACGATCCCCGAAAAGCGCGTCGTCCCGCCGTCCCCGATGATCGAGAATACGAGCATTCGCCAGCGCCAGATCGTGTATTTGTTGAGCCCGAGCTGACGAGAGAGCTTTCTCACTGACTTTGGAGCGGAGGTGCCCAGCATATCCCGCAGCGCGACCATGAACAGGTCCGGACGGTGGATGCGGCCGATGGCGGACCCGGTCCGGCCTGAGTAAGTCTTCTGGCAGCCACTGCACCGATAGCGCTGGACCTTGGTCCGCGTGCGCCCCCACTTCTGCCGCCGGTCGTCGCCACAGAATGGGCACTTGTGGTCTCTGTTTGTCCGTGCTTCGATCTCCGAGATCGCCTCCGTCTTTCGCCGGAGATCTCGGATCTTCATCTGGGCGTCCTCGATCTGGGCCGGGTTCAGCGTGTCGAGAGCATTGAGGAAACGGCGAAAATCGTGGTGTAGCAAGGGAATCCTCCGCTGGGAAAGCGGAGAGATATAAGCCTTTCCGAGTTTAGGCGAAGCGGACCAACACGGTTTGCGGACACACCCATTCCATTAACCCCGGCCGCGACCGTTGCCGCCGCCCTTGCGATCGCCGTCACCGCGATTGTCGTTGCCCCGATCGCTGCTCTTCTCGGACCCGCGCTCGCTATTGCCCCGGCCGCTGCTCTTGTCAGATCCCCGGTCGCTCTTGCCACGATCGGCGCGCTCTTCCGAGCGACCGCGCGAGCGCGCTTCCCTGTCGCGGCTCACGTTGTTCGAGACGACATTGCCGTCCGCGTCGTAGGTGCGCTCGATCCGCGTGCCGCCGGGGGTGGAGATTTCCTCGCTCAACAATGACCCGGTTTCGGAATACACCCGCTCGACCACGGCGCCCTTTCGATCTTCGGCCGTCTTGATCTCTTCGTCGACGAGGCTCCCCGACTCGTCGAACTCCCTTTCGATCTTGCGGCCGTCGGAGGTGCGGGTCTCCTCCTCGCGCAGAACCGTGCCGTCGAGGCTGTAGACGCGTTCGGTCGTGCCGGCCGAGCCGCTGGTTTCCACGTAAAGGCCGTCGTCGCGGACGCGGATGGTCGCCTGGTTCTCGAAGCCCTGGTCGTAAAGCTCCTGCGCGATCGCCTGGTAGTCCTGCGCCGATGCCGTACCGGCAAGCAGGCAGAGGGCCAGCGCGCCGGAGAGTGCAGATGCCTTCATGAGATTACCCTTCGCTCGCCATAGGTCCTGCCAAGGGGCATATGCCACGGGCCCTTGCGAACCTCTTAACGCGGCAGCTTCTGCGGTCTCAGCGGACGCCGATTTCGGCCAGCGCGGCCTCGAGAGAGGGGGGGAGGGCCTCGCGGGGTTCGCGTCCCGGGGCAAGGTCGCGGGGCGCATCCTCGGGCTTGAGGTAGCGCCAGCCCTGGAACGGGCGCCGGGTCATCGCTTCGGTCCGCACGATCTTCGGGTCGAGGAAGATGGCGCAGCGGCGGATGCCGTCGGTGCCCGTCATCTCGTCCAGCCGCGCGATCCTCTGGCGGGCGAGGACCACGCCCTGGATCACCCAGTAGATCGATCCGCCGTCCAGCAGTTCCGCTTCGCGCTTGGGCCACATCCGCGTCAGGTGATAGTAGAGCCCGTCGCGCCGCTGCTGCGAGCGGTGCTGTTGCCAGGCCTGCATCTGGTCGACCGACTCTGTGCCGACGCTGAGTTTGATGAGATGCACGTTCGCCACCGCGTCCCCCGAACTTATCCACAGAGTGTGGAAAATCGTTTCCTTCACCCTCTATCTAGCGCCTCCGAGATTGACCCGCCATAGCCCTGCACCTACCCTGCGAGCCCATGACGCAGGAGTGATGGCCATGACCCGCTTCGCCGCCCCCATCGCCGAACAGATCTGGGACATGAAATACCGCCTGAAAGAGGCGGACGGGACGCCCGTGGACACCACCGTCGAGGACACATGGCGCCGCATCGCCCGCGCGCTCGCCTCGGTCGAGGCCGACCCCGCGACGTGGGAGGGCCGGTTCTACGATGCGCTCGAGGATTTCCGCTTCCTTCCTGCCGGTCGCGTGACCGCCGGCGCGGGGACCGAGCGGAGCGTGACGCTGTTCAACTGCTTCGTCATGGGGACGGTGCCGGATTCGCTGTCGGGCATCTTCGAGCACCTGCGCGAAGCCGCGCTGACCATGCAGCAGGGCGGGGGGATCGGCTATGATTTCTCGACGATCCGGCCCAAGGGCGCAGGGGTGTCGGGGGTGGCGGCGGATGCCTCGGGGCCGGTCAGCTTCATGGACGTCTGGGACGCGATGTGCCGCACGATCATGTCGGCAGGCGCCCGGCGCGGCGCAATGATGGCCTGCCTGCGCTGCGACCATCCGGACATCGAGGACTTCATCGAGGCCAAATCCGACCCCGCCCGCCTGCGCAACTTCAACGTCAGCGTCCTTGTGACGGACGCGTTCATGGAGGCGGTGAAGGCCGACGCGCCGTGGGAACTGCGCTTTGGCGGGACTATCTACCGCTCGCTGCCCGCCCGCGACCTGTGGAACCGCATCATGCGGGCGACCTACGACTATGCAGAGCCGGGCGTGATCTTCATCGACCGGATCAACCGCGCCAACAACCTGCATTATGTCGAGGAAATTGCGGCCACCAACCCCTGCGGCGAGCAACCCCTCCCGCCCTATGGCGCGTGCCTTCTGGGCTCGATCAACCTGGCGCGGCTGGTGGAGGACCCGTTCGAAGAGGGCGCCGTGCTGGACGAGGACGCGCTGGACGACCTGGTGGCGACGGCGGTGAGGATGATGGACAACGTGGTCGACGTCTCGCGCTTCCCGCTCGAGGCGCAGGCGCGCGAGGCGGCGGCGAAGCGTCGGATCGGGCTGGGCCTCACAGGGCTGGCCGACGCGCTGGCGATGGTGGGGCTGCGCTATGGCTCGGACGATGCGGCGCTCCAGACCGAGCGCTGGCTGCACCGGCTTGCCCGCGCCGCATATCTGACCTCGGCGCAGTTGGCGGCCGAGAAGGGGGCCTTCCCCTTGTTCGATCGCGACGCCTTCCTCGCGGGCGAGACCATGCGCGTCATGGACGAGGACGTGCGCGCGGCCGTGGCCGAGCACGGTATCCGCAACGCGCTGCTGACCTCGATTGCGCCGACGGGGACGATCAGCCTTTACGCCGGGAACGTCTCGTCGGGGATCGAGCCGGTCTTCGCCCATGCCTACACCCGCAAGGTCCTGCAGAAAGACGGTACGCGGCGCGAGGAAGAGGTGGTGGACTACGCCGTGCAGCTCTGGCGCGACCGCCACGCTGACGCGCCGCTGCCGGAGCATTTCGTGACCGCGCAGGATCTGACCCCGGCGGAGCACGTGGCGATGCAGGCAGCGGCGCAGATTTGGGTGGACAGCTCGATCTCGAAGACGATCAACTGCCCCGAGGACATCTCGTTCGAGGACTTCAAGGACGTCTACCTCCAAGCCTACGAGGGGGGCTGCAAGGGCTGCACCACCTACCGCCCGAACGAGGTGACCGGCAGCGTCCTCAGCGTCGATCCAGCGGCCCGGCCGTCCCAGGGCGAGGTCGTCTACCTGTCCGAGCCGCTGGAGCGTCCGCAGACCCTCGAGGGGCGGACCTACAAGCTGAGGTGGCCGGGGTCGGAACACGCGATGTACATCACCGTGAACGACCTGCTGCAGGGAGAACACCGCCGCCCCTTCGAGATCTTCGTCAATTCGAAGAACATGGAGCATTTCGCCTGGACGGTCGCGCTGACCCGCATGATCTCGGCCGTGTTCCGCCGCGGCGGGGACGTGTCCTTCGTCGTCGAAGAGTTGAAGGCGGTGTTCGACCCCCGCGGCGGCGCATGGGTCGAGGGGCGCTATATCCCTTCCATCCTCGCGGCCATTGGCGGCGTGATCGAACGCCACCTGATCGACACCGGCTTCATGAGCCCCGGCAGCCCCACTATCGCCCAGCCCGCGGCCGTTATCGGACAGACTGCCAAGGCTTGCCCCAGTTGCGGTCAGTTCGATCTCCACATGGTCGAGAGCTGCATGACCTGCGCCGCTTGCGGCTACTCAAAATGCGGCTGAGGGCGTGAGGAGGAAAGTCAGTGTGTGCCGCCAAGCGAAGTTCGCACATTTTCGAGGTTTCCGCGCACTTTTCACAACCAAAGTTTCCCCTCCGAGGATCTTGAACTGCGAGTGCGCTGGATCGGTGCGTTTTCAGCACTCCGGCCACGAGTATAGGCACATAAGTCCATCTGAGGTGCTGGCCAAGCGGCGGCCTGGATCTACTGGTTGATCAACAAGAAGGGCCGCGATGGTGCCGCGGCCCTTCTTGAAAATTCTTGTGGACCACGTCGGTAGGCAGGATGAGCGATCCGAGCTATGCGAGATTTTGGGTGATGGGGCCTGAGAAGGCGGCGTATCGTGGCGGGTGTCAAAGCCTGCCAGAACCTCCCGAAGGAGCGATACGCCTTGGAAGACGATATCACGATCACCCCGCTTCACCAGCCCGGATCTGTCATCGAT
>NZ_FWFV01000003.1 GCF_900172315.1 Palleronia marisminoris | reverse complement strand
GCTCCTCGCCCACGGTATCATCTGCCCGATGAGCCGGGCCGGCAACGTCCGGGACAACTCGGCGATGGAAACGACCGCAGCCGCGATGCAGCCCCAGCCGATGTGTTCGACGACATCGAGCGCTTCTGCAATCAGGGGGCGCCGCCACTCGAAGCCGGGCCACCTGAGCCCCGTGGCGTTCGAAGTCCGAGCTATGCAAACTCAGCTCGGTGTCCATCAACCGGCAGCAGCTCATCCTGCGCAGGCGAAGCTCAGGGGCTCGCATGGAAAGTGAAACCAACATCTTGTTCTCTTGCTTGTCGCGGTGCTCGGCTGCCGGATTGGCCTCCATCTCCGAGGCGGAAGAGCGCGCTTTACGTCGTGAGACTGTCCCCTCACGGCATGCAGGGCTGCTAGGTTCGTTGGCCGGCCATCAGCCGGAGACGTCAGAGGCGGATCGAGCTTCGATCGTTCCTGACGGGTGCGGTCAGCCGAGAATACCGCGACGCTTCGGGAAAGGTCGGTGGCCTCCACGGTCGTCGCTCGTTGTCGACGCTTCGACCGCGTCAGCTGCTCGCGGCGCCCATACCGCCGATGAGTTCGGCGATCGTCCGGTCGGGAAGGCGGAAGTGGACCCACTTCTCACCGTTCTCTTGCTGGACCTCGGTCAGGGCCGGTACCCCGATGCGACGGAGCCGGTTCCAGGTCGCGTCGAAGTCACCCTGAATTCAACCACAGCCCCGGTCGTGAGAAACTGGTGAAAGTCATCCGCTTCGCCATCGATCTCAAGTCGTGCTCCGTCCGCGAGGCTGTATCGGGCCCGGTGCTCGCTGGAAGCCGTCGGAGACATTCCCTGCCGGGCCGAGATCTCGGTTCTTCCATCCGAACGCCGTTCCCGGTAACTTCGGTCACCGACGCCGTTTGATCCGGCCGCGGATCGGATCCGCGCCGCAGCCGTTGTTGCCGTGAGTGGCGGCACGAGCCGCCGGTTCACGAGATAACGGAGGCAGCCATGCCGACGACCGACGTTCAAACCGACGCCGTGCTTCGACCAGGTGCGACGTGCTGGCGGGTGGCGCCTGCCAACCGTGCCGCGCTGATCGTCGACGCGGCCGACTACTTCGTGCACCTGCGCACCGCGCTGACCCGCGCCGAGCGGACCGCCTACCTGATCGGCTGGGACTTCGACCTGCGCATCGATATGGTGCCGGGCCAGAGCGACGAGGACGGCAATGCACCCGATGGCTGGCCCAACCGGCTCGGAGACTTCCTCAAGGCGCTGGTGGACCGACGCCCCGAGTTGCGCCTGCACATCCTCAAGTGGGACGCCGCAATGCTCGCCCAGATCGCCACGCAGGCCTGGGAGACGCTGAGCCTCAAGCTCGCCTCCGAGCGCATCCACTTCGCCCTCGACAGCCATCATCCGGTGGGTGCCTGCCATCACCAGAAGATCGTGGTGATCGACGACTATCTTGCCTTCTGCGGCGGGATCGACGTGACCACCGGGCGGTGGGACACGCGCGACCACGCTCCGGGGGACGAGCGCCGGGCAGACCCGGACGGTTCGCTGCACCAGCCCTGGCACGACGTCACCACCGCGCTGGAGGGGCCGGTGGCCGGAGCGCTCGGCGATCTGGCGCGGAAGCGCTGGTACGCGGCCACCGGCGACGAGTTGCCCGTCCCGAAAGCCGGGAACCCCCCGTCCTGGCCGGATGACCTGGAGCCGGACTTCCGCAATGTCGAGATCGGCATCTCGCGCACCGAGCCGCGCTATCACGGCACGGAACTGGTGAACGAGATCGAGGAACTGTACCTCGCCGCCATTCGTGCCGCCCGTCGCACGATCTACGTCGAAAGCCAGTATCTGGCCGCCGGCTCGCTCTGCGAGGCGATGGAGGCGCGGTTGGCCGAGCCGGACGGCCCCGAGATCGTGATCGTCAATCCGCAGTCGGCCCAGAGCTTCCTCGAGGACGAGGCGATGCACTCGGTCCGCTCGCGCATGATCGAGCGCCTGCGCGAAGCGGACGCGCGTGGCGGCGGCGGGCGGTTCTCGATCGTTCATCCGGTGAATGCGGAAGGCACGCCGATCTACGTCCATGCCAAGGTGTTCGTCGTCGACGATCGGTTTCTCAAGATCGGGTCGAGCAATATCGACAACCGCTCCATGGGCTTCGACACGGAATGCGACGTCGCCATCGAGGCCGCTTCCGATGCGGAACGCACCCTGATCCGCAACTTCACACTGTCGTTGCTGTCCGAGCACCTGGGCAGCGATCCCGACGCGGTGCGGGCGGCATGGGACGAGCATGGATCGCTCGCCCGGGCGATCGAGGCGCTGCGGACGTCCGAGGGCCGGAGCCTGCACCCGATCGAGGCGCAACCGCTCGATCCGCTGGAGCGGATGCTGGCGGACAGCCGAATCTTCGATCCGCGCTATTGGCCCCGCAACCGCATCCGCCCGAAGGAACGCGTCAAGCACACCGCCAAGCGCGCCGCTGAGCCCTATCAGCTGGAGGCAGCCGGCCTCGCCGCGATCCTCCTGGCGGCAGGAGTCGCCGGGCTTGGGCTCTGGGTCGGAAACCGGGTCTTACGCTCCCGGCGGAGACCCCTCGCGGCACCCGCCATCGCCACGGACCGGACCTTCCGCCCACCGGTGCCGCGCCAGCCGCAAGGCTGACGACGGCGCGCCACCCGATCAAGCATCGCAGGACCGCCTGTGCCGGGATTCGGCAGCTCCGCGAAAGCGCCGGGCAGGGCGCTCGCCGGGACGCTTCGGGGGCGTAATCCGCAATCCGGCGTTCGCGGACCGCACAGGAAACCAGCAAGCCCGCCGCTTTGTGCTGCATTGCAGCGGGGCAGGGGACGAAAGGCACCAAAACCCCTTCACAGGCGCAATCCACCCGCCCCAAGGTAAACCGGTCGGCAGGCAATGACGCCCGCCAAGACATATCACCCCGAACGATCGGGACGATGAGCAAAGCCGCTCGACATGCCTCCTCCTCCTCCCGGGCGGTGCATGTCGGCGGCTTTTTTTCGTTCTTCGGCCGGGGTTTCCCGGCCAGCACACAGGACCGACGCATGAAACGCATCCTCCTCGGCCTCGCGGCCTCGACCATCGCCAGCCCCGCGCTGGCCCAGATGCTCGACCTCGAAAAGTTCGAACTCACCTTCGGCTTCATCAAGCTGACCGACATGGCCCCCCTCGCGGTCGCCTACGAGCAGGGCTATTTCCTCGGCGAGGGCCTCTTCGTCACGCTCGAGGCGCAGGCCAACTGGAAGGTGCTGCTGGACGGGGTGATCGACGGCACGCTCGACGGCGCGCACATGCTGGCCGGTCAGCCGCTGGCCGCCACCATCGGTTACGGCACCGAGGCGCATATCGTCACGCCCTTCTCCATGGACCTCAACGGCAACGGCATCACCGTCTCGAACGAGGTCTGGGAGATGATGAAGCCGAACATTCCCGAAAACGCCGACGGCCTGCCCCAGCACCCGATCAGCGCCTCTGCCCTTGCCTCCGTGGTCGACGATTTCAACGCGAACGGCGAGGCCTTCAAGATGGGCATGGTCTTCCCCGTCTCGACCCACAATTACGAGCTGCGCTACTGGCTCGCCGCAGGCGGCCTGAACCCCGGATTCTACGGCGACGGCGACGCGACGGGCCAGATCGACGCCGACGTGCTGCTGTCGGTCACGCCCCCGCCGCAGATGCCCGCCACGCTCGAAGCCGGGACGATCCACGGCTATTCGGTGGGCGAGCCCTGGAACCAGCAGGCGGTCTTCAAGGGCATCGGCGTGCCGGTCGTCACCGACTACGAGATCTGGAAGAACAACCCCGAAAAGGTCTTCGGCCTCACCGCCGACTTCATCGAGGACAACCCGAACACCACCAAGGCGCTGACACGCGCCCTGATCCGCGCCGCGATCTGGCTGGACGAGAACGACAACGCCAACCGCGAAGAGGCGGTCGAGATCCTCTCGCGCTCGCAATATGTCGGTGCGGATGAAGAGGTCATCGCCAACTCGATGACCGGCACCTTCGAGTACGAGAAGGGCGATGTCCGCGAGGTCCCCGACTTCAACGTCTTCTTCCGCTACAACGCGACCTATCCCTACTACTCGGACGCGGTCTGGTACCTGACCCAGATGCGCCGCTGGGGCCAGATCCCCGAGGCCAAGGACGACCAGTGGTTCTTCGACGTGGCCGAAAGGGTCTATCGCCCGGACATTTACCTCGACGCCGCGCGCTCGCTGGTCGAGGACGGCCTCGCCCCCGAGGACGGCTTCCCGTGGGAGACCGACGGCTACAAGACGCCGACCCCCGCCGCCGACATCATCGACGGCATCCCCTACGACGGCCGCAATCCCAACGCCTATCTCGACAGCCTGCCGATCGGTCTGAAGGGCGACCAGAAGGTCGTCGGCAGCGAAGTCCAGGGCTGACCCTGCGGGGGCCGGCCGCTTCGGCCCCCTCCCACGAACCTCCTACAGATCTCCTACGGGGCTCTCACGGACCTCCTACAGCACTTTTCGGGAACGCATCATGACCGCAGTCGACCCAAACGCGATCGAAGCCGAGCACCGCGAAGCGCGCCGTGCCCAGTGGTTCACCCGCATCAACAAGGCCGACGCGTGGCTCCGGGTGCTGGGGTTGGCGTGGCTGACGCCCGTCCTGCGCGCTGCCGCCGGTGACAACCCTCGCGCACAAGCCTCTGAAATCTGGAAGCTTCTGGGCGTCCCGCTTCTGGCGATGGCGGGCTTCCTGACGCTTTGGGCGGTGCTGGCGCCGCAGGTGCAGACCTCGCTCGGCGCCGTTCCCGGCCCCGCGCAGGTCTGGTCCGAGGCGGTCGGCCTGCACGAGGACGCCGTGCGCACCGGCGAACGCCGCGCCCAGTTCGAAACGATGGTCGACCAACGCAATCAACAGCTGATTGAGGCCGGCCGCGCGGACGAGGTCCAGGCGGTCGGCTTCACCGGCGCGCCGTCCTACTACCAGCAGATCCGCACCTCGATCGTCACGGTGTTCTTCGGCTTCCTGATCGCCACGGCCATCGCCGTTCCGCTGGGCATCCTCGCCGGCCTCAGTCAGACGGCGAACGCGGCGCTGAACCCGATCATCCAGATCTTCAAGCCGGTCAGCCCGCTGGCGTGGTTGCCCATCGTCACAATGATCGTCTCGGCCGTTTACGCCACCAATGACGGGCTCTTTGCCAAGTCGTTCCTGGTGTCGGCGATCACCGTGACGCTCTGTTCGCTGTGGCCAACGCTCATCAACACGTCCCTTGGCGTGGCCTCGATCGACAAGGATCTGGTGAACGTCTCCCGCGTGCTGAAGATGACCACCCGCACCAAGATCACCAAGCTGGTACTGCCCTCGGCCATGCCACTGATCTTTACCGGGCTGCGCCTGTCGCTGGGCGTCGGCTGGATGGTCCTGATCGCGGCCGAGATGCTGGCGCAGAACCCCGGCCTCGGCAAGTTCGTCTGGGACGAGTTCCAGAACGGCAGCTCCTCGAGCCTCGCGCGGATCATGGTGGCCGTGTTCACCATCGGCATCATCGGCTTCCTTCTGGACCGGCTGATGTTCGCGATCCAGGCCGCCTTCACCTTCACGAACCAGAGGTGAGCGCCATGTCCATCCTAAAATTCGACAATGTTTCCATGGGCTACGGCGACAACGCCCCGGTGCTGAACGGCATCGACCTCGAGGTGCAGGAAGGGGAGTTCCTCGTCCTGCTGGGCTTCTCGGGCACTGGCAAGACGACGCTGATCAACCTGATGGCGGGGCTCGAGCAGCCCACCAGTGGCCGCGTGGCCTTCAAGGGCGAGCCGATCACCGGCCCCGGTCCCGAGCGCGGCGTGATCTTCCAGAACTACTCGCTGATGCCGTGGCTGACGGTGACGGGCAACGTGCGGCTGGCGCTGGAATCGGTGTTCCCGAAGATGCCTGCCAAGGAAAAGGACGCGAAGGTCGCCCATTACGTCCAGATGGTCGGCCTGTCCCACGCTGCCCACCGCCGCCCGGCCGAGCTGTCGGGGGGCATGCGCCAGCGGGTCAACGTCGCTCGCGCGCTGGCCATGAACCCCGAAGTTCTGCTGCTGGACGAACCGCTATCGGCCCTAGACGCGCTGACTCGCGCCAACCTCGCCGACGAGATCGAGGCGATCTGGCAGCAGGAACGCCAGACCTGCGTCCTGATCACCAACGATGTGGACGAGGCCATCGTGCTGGCCGACCGGATCGTCGTGCTGACCCCCGACGGCACGCTCGGCCGCGAGTTCCGCACCGACATCCCGCGCCCCCGCGACCGGACCGAGATGAACAACCACGACGGCTTCAAGCGCCTGCGCGGCGAGGTCACGAAATACCTGATGGAGATCGGCATCGAAGGCCGCGCCGAGGGCACGCGCACCCTGCCGAACGTCACGCCGATCCACGGCCTGCCCAAGGCGCAGAAGGACGCTCAGGAGGGGCTGATCGAGGATCGCTTCCTCGACTTCAGCCAGCTTCACAAGGTCTATCCCACGCCCAAGGGGCCGCTGACCGTGGTCGAGGATTTCGACCTCAAGATGAACCGCGGCGAGTTTGTCAGCCTCATCGGGCATTCTGGCTGCGGCAAGTCCACGGTCCTGACCATGGCCGCAGGCCTCAACGAGATCAGCAAGGGCGCGATCAAGCTCGACGGGCGCCACGTCATGGGCGCCGACCCCGAACGCGCCGTCGTCTTCCAGTCGCCGTCGCTCTTCCCGTGGCTGACGGCGAAGGAGAACGTCAGCGTCGGCGTCGACCGCGTCTACCCCCGCGCCAGCCGGGCCGAGCGGCAGGACGTGGTCGAGTATTACCTCGAAAAGGTCGGCTTGGCCCACGCGATGGACAAGCCCGCCGCCGACCTGTCGAACGGCATGAAGCAGCGCGTCGGCATCGCCCGCGCCTTCGCCCTTTCCCCCAAGCTGCTGCTGCTCGACGAGCCGTTCGGGATGCTCGACAGCCTGACCCGCTGGGAGCTGCAGGAGGTCCTGATGGAGGTCTGGGCCCAGACCCGCGTCACCGCGATCTGCGTCACCCATGACGTGGACGAGGCGATCCTGCTCGCCGACCGCGTGGTGATGATGACCAACGGCCCGCAGGCCACCATCGGCAAGATCGTCGACGTAAACCTGCCGCGCCCGCGCACCCGGAAGGCGCTTCTCGAACACCCCGACTACTACGCCTACCGGCAGGAGGTGCTCGATTTCCTCGAGGAATACGAACACGGAGCCAAGCCGAAAGCGAAACCAACCGCCATCGCAGCGGAGTGAGCCAATGACCCGAACCTCGTCATCGACGGTTCCCGCGGCCAGCACGGGGCGACCGTGCCCGACGCCGCCGAAATCTTCGGGCATTTGCATGACGCCCGACAGGAAAGGCGGCGCCCGATGACCAAGACCCGTTCCACCTGTCCCTATTGCGGCGTCGGCTGCGGTGTCCTGCTGTCTTCGGAAGGGCAGGGGGGGTTGACCGTCAAGGGCGACCCGGAGCATCCGGCCAATCGCGGGCGGCTCTGTTCCAAGGGCTCGGCGCTGGCGCAGACGGTGGGGCTGGAGGGGCGGCTCCTGGCCCCGCGGATCGGCGGCCGCGCGGCGGGATGGGACGAGGCGCTCGATCATGTGGCCGACCGCTTTGCCCGCACCATCGCGCGGCACGGCCCCGACAGCGTCGCCTTCTACGCTTCAGGCCAGATGCTGACCGAGGATTACTACGTCGCCAACAAGTTCATGAAGGGCTTCCTCGGCACCGCCAACATCGACACCAACTCGCGGCTCTGCATGGCCTCGACCGTGGCGGGCCACAAGCGTGCCTTCGGCACCGACACCGTGCCCGGCACGTACGACGATCTGGACGAGGCAGACCTCGTGGTGCTCGTCGGCTCGAACCTCGCGTGGTGCCACCCGATCCTGCACCGCCGGGTGCACGATGCGAAGGCGAAGCGCGGGACGAAGATCGTCGTCGTGGACCCGCGCGTCACCGCCACCTGCGACGGCGCCGATCTGCATCTGCCGCTGCGGATCGGATCGGACGTGGCGCTGTTCAACCGCCTGCTGGCCGAGATCGACCACGCCGGAGCGCTGGACGCGGGATACCTGCGCCAGGTCGAAGGGGCGGAAGCCACGCTCGCAGCCGCCCGCGCTGCCTCGGCTGAGCCGACGGGACTGGATGCGGAACTCATCGAGCAGTTCTGCCGCCTCTGGATCGGGCACGAGAGGGTCGTGACCGTCTTCAGCCAGGGCGTGAACCAGTCCAGCGCGGGAACGGACAAGGTGAACGCGATCCTCAACTGTCACATCGCCACGGGACGGATCGGGCGGCCCGGCATGGGCCCGTTCAGCGTTACGGGCCAGCCCAATGCCATGGGCGGGCGCGAGGTCGGCGGGCTGGCGAACATGCTGGCCGCGCACATGGACCTCGACAACCTGGCGCACCGCGCTGCCGTGGGCGCCTTCTGGGATGCCCCCCGGCTGGCCAAGCGGCCCGGCCTCAAGGCGGTCGAGATGTTCCGCGCCGTGGCCGACGGGCGGATCAAGGCGCTGTGGATCATGCACACGAACCCCGCCGTGACCCTGCCCGAAGCCGATGCCGTGCGCGACGCGATCGCTTCCTGCGACTTCACCATCGTCTCGGACATCACGGCCGAGACGGACACCGCGCGGCTGGCCGACGTCCTGCTGCCCGCCTCCGCCTGGGCCGAGAAGGACGGGACCGTCACCAACTCCGACCGGACGATCTCGCGTCAGCGTGCCGCGCTGCCCCCGCCGGGCGAGGCGCGCCCCGACTGGTGGCACATCACGCAGGTCGCCCGCCGCATGGGCTGGCGAGCCGCGTTCGATTACCAGTCCCCGGCCGAGATCTTCCGCGAACACGCCGCCTTGTCGGGGATCGCCGGCGGCTTCGGGCTGGATTTCGACATCTCGGGCCTCGCCGACCTGAACGACGAGGGCTACGCGGCGATGGAGCCTACGCGCTGGCCCGTCGCCGCGCGGCAAGGCGGGCGCTTCTTTGCCGACGGCCGCTCCTTCCGCCCCGGCGGCCGGGTCGCCATGGTCCCGGTCGAATGGCGCGCCCCCGAGGCGCGCCGCGCGCCGCGCTTCCCGTTCCGCCTGAACACCGGCCGCATCCGCGACCAGTGGCACACCATGACGCGCAGCGGCCGCGCCCCCCGCCTGTCGAGCCACCTCGCCGAGCCCTTCGTCGAGATCCATCCCGACGATGCCACCCGACTTGGCATCGCGCCCGATCGCCTGGTAGAACTGACCAGCCCGACCGGCACGGCCATTCTCCGCGCGACGGTGACCGCGCGCGTCCAGCCCGGCACCCTGTTCGCGCCGATCCACTGGACGGGCGAGACCGCCCCCACGGGTCGGATCGACGCCCTGGTCGCCGCCTGCGTCGATCCCGTTTCCGGGCAGCCCGAAAGCAAGGCCGCCGTCTGCGCCGCGCGCCCCTTCGAGGCCGACTGGTTCGGCTTCGCCGTCTCGCGCAGCCCGATCCGCGCCACCGCCGACTACTGGGCCACCGCCCGCAGCGAGGCCGGCTGGCGGATGGAACTGGCAGGCCGCCAAGCCCCGCAGGATTGGGAGGCCGAGGCGCGGGGCCTCTTCGGTCTGCCCGAAGCCGAGGCGCAGGTGATGGCCGACCCCACCCGCGGCGTCGCGCGCATCGCCTTCCACGAGGGCGGGCGGCTACTGGCGGCGCTCTTCGTCGCGCCTGAACCCATCGGCCTCATGCGGGATTACCTCGTGACCATGCCGGGCGAGGACGCGATCACCGGCCGCGCCTCTGCCGATCGGCCAGATCCAGGGCCGACCCTCTGCGCGTGTTTCGGCGTCGGAGTGAACACGATCCTGACCGCGATCGAGCGCGAGGGGCTTCTGTCGGTCGAGGCGATCGGCCGGGCCCTGTCCGCCGGAACGAATTGCGGATCGTGCCGTCCCGAGATCGCGGCCCTGATCGTCGCAACCACCACCAGCGAGGCCGCCGAATGAGCCGGTCAGCGGACGTCGGATGTAGATGACGCGCCCCTGCCATGCACTGGCGAAAGTGCTCAGAGCGTGCTTGCCGCGAACGTGTCGCAGTCGGCCACGTCTCCGGTGCGGTAGCCGTTCTCGAACCAGCGGGCGCGCTGCTCTGACGTGCCGTGGGTGAACGTGTGGGGGGTCACTGCCTTACCCGCGCGCTTTTGCAGGTAGTCGTCGCCGATCCGCTGCGCGGCGTTGATCGCTTCTTCGATGTCGCCCGGCTCCAGCAGGCCTTCCACGCCCCGCGCCCATACGCCGGAAAAGCAGTCGGCCATCAGCTCGACCCTGACCTGCAGCGCGTTCGCGTCGGATTGGCTTGCGCCTTGCTTGCGGGCATGGACGTCGCCGAGGATCCCGAGCTGGTTCTGCACGTGATGACCGACCTCGTGCGCGATGACATATGCCGCGGCAAAATCGCCTTCGGCGCCCAGGTTCTGCTCGAGGGTCGCGAAGAATTCGGTGTCGAGATAGGCGCGCTGGTCCGCCGGACAGTAGAACGGTCCCGTCGCCGCCGACGCGCCGCCGCATTGGGACTGCACGGTGCCCGAGAACAGGACCAGCTCGGGCACCTCGTAGGGCTCTCCGATCTGTTCGGGAAACTCCCGGGACCATACGTCTTCGGTTGTGGCCAGAACCCGCGCCGCGAAATCGCCGGCGTCCTGTTCGGCCGGGGTCAGCTCGCGCGGTTGCGACGTGCTCCCCGACTGGTTGGCGATATCGAGAAGCGGCCTCGGATCGACACCAAGCGCCCAGCTGACCACGACGATCGCGACGAATCCCAGGCCGCCGATGCCGCCGACCACGGCCTTCCCGCCACCACGACCGCGGCGATCTATGACATTCCCACTACGTCTCGCACGTCTCAAACGCATTCGAACCACCCTGTCTCATCCACCGGCGTTCTAGCTGAAGAGGCACATCCTCGTACGGGTTCCCCGACCGCGGACATGTGTCCGATGGCGGCGGCCCCTGGTCTCGCAGAGGCGCACCAGTCGTTCCTGGCCCGCGGTCCGTCTGTCGTTCTTCATCCCTCTTGGGCGAGAACTTTGGCGACGGACGTGGAGAGCATCTCTCGAAGGACCTCCGTCACTTCTTTCCGGAGCGGGCCCTCCTGGCGCAAAGCGTCGGGGACGAGGTTGGGCAGGCCGAACAGGGCCACCACGATCGCGTCGGCGTCGTTCGCGCCGGCGATCCGGGCCGCGATTTCGTCTTCGCGGGGGTCGCGGAGCGTGTGGGTCGACCCGTCGTCGCGGTGGCCCAGGCAATAGCGCATCCAGGCTGCCGTCGCGAACGAGAAGGGGCGGATATCATGCCCTGCCGAGAGCGCGTCCACGGCCGGGGCGAAGATGCGCTGGGGCAGTTTCTCGGTACCGTCCATGGCGATCTGGTAGGTCTCGTGCGCGAGGTTCGGGTTTTCGAACCGGCGGGCGAGGTCCTCGGCATAGGCGCCAAGGTCGATCCCCTCGAGCGGATCGAGCGTCCGTGCCGCCGCGCGAAGATGCCGCCGCACCAGCGCGGCGAGGGCGGGGTCTTGCATGACATCGCGCACATGGCGCTTCCCCGACAGGAACCCGGCATAGGCCAGCATGGAATGGGTGCCGTTCAGCATCCGCAACTTCATCTTCTCGTAGGGCGCGACATCCTCCACGAAGAGCGCTCCGCCCGCTTCCCAAGCCGGGCGGCCGGTGGGGAAGCGGTCCTCGATCACCCACTGCGAGAACGTCTCGGTTTCGATCGCGGCGTAGTCCTCGCAGCCGAGGATCTCGCGCACCTTGCCGGATAGATCGTCCCCGGGGGCTGGCGTGATGCGGTCCACCATCGACGAGGGGAAGGCGACCTCGCTCGCGATCCAGTCCCGCAGGTCGGGGTCGGTTCGGTTGGCGAAGTCCAGGATCAGCCCGCGCGTCAGCTCTCCGTTGCCAGGCAGGTTGTCGCAGCTGAGCACCGTGAAGGGCGGGGTGCCCGCCGCGCGTCGTGCGGCCAGCGCCTGGACCAGAAGCCCTGCGAGGCCGGTGGGCGCGTCGGGGTGGTCGAGGTCATGCGCGATGGCCGGATGCGAGGGGTCGGCGCCGCCGGTGGCGCGGTCGATACCATAGCCTTTCTCGGTCACCGTGATCGTCACGATGCGCGTGGCGGGGTCGGCCAGTGCAGCGCGCACCGCCGCATCGTCGCCATGGGCGTGGGCCAGCGCCGTCGCAATGGAGCCGATCACGCGGGCGGAGGTGCCCTCGGCTCCGGCGGAGATCACGGTGAACATGCCGTTCTGCGGGCGCAACTCTTCCACCGCCCCGGCCGAGCGCAGGCTGACCGCGACGATGCGCCAGTCGCCGCCCTCGGCCTTCAGCGCGTCGTCGGTGTAGACCGCCTGATGCGCCTTGTGGAACGCGCCGAGGCCCAGATGCACGATCCCCGTGCCATGCGCGTCGCGATCATATGCCGGGGTCGCGACCCCGCCGGGAACGTCCTGAAGGCTCGACAATCTGGTCATGGGGTCACGCTTTCATGGCTGAGGGCGGCGATCACGCCGCGCAGCTCGGCAAGTCCCTTCAGCCGCCCGATCGCGGGATAGCCAGGCTGCGCCTTACGGGTCTTGTCGTCGAGGATGTCCTGCCCGTGATCCGGCCGGAACGGGATCGACGCGTCGGTGCGTCCGGCCTCGCGCCGCCGGCGTTCCTCGCGCAGGACGGCGGCGATGACGGCCACCATGTCGGTATCGCCGCCCAGATGCTCGGCCTCGTAGAATGACCCGCGGATGTCGGCGCCCTCGCGTTTCACGTTGCGCAGGTGGAGGAAAGGGATGCGGTCGCCCAGTCGGTCGATCATGCCGGGCAAGTCGTTGTCACCCCGCGCGCCGAGCGATCCGGTGCAGAAAGTGATCCCCGAGGCGGCGCTCGGCACCGCCTCCATCAGGGCGGCGTAGTCGGCCTCGGTCGACATGATGCGCGGCAGGCCGAGAAGCGGGAAGGGCGGGTCGTCGGGGTGGCAGCACAGGCGCATCCCCAGATCCTCGGCGACGGGCGCAACCTCGTTCAGGAAGTCGACCAGGTTGCCGCGCAGCGTGTCCGGCCCGATCTGGGCGTAGTCGCGCAGAAGCGCGCGGACATCCTCGAGCGTGAACGACTCGGCCGCACCCGGCAGGCCGAAGACCACGTTGCGGGCCATCGCCTCGCGAGCTTCAGGGGACATTGCGTCGAACCGGCGACGGGCCTCGTCCGTCAGCTCGGCGTCGAAATCCCGGGCGGCTGTCTCGCGCTCCAGGATGAACAGGTCGAAGGCGGCGAAATCGGCGAGGTCGAAGCGCATGCAGGTGGCGCCGGTTTCGACCTCGTAGGCAAGGTCGGTGCGGGTCCAGTCGAGGACCGGCATGAAGTTGTAGCAGACCGTCTCGATCCCCTCGGCCGAGAGGTTGCGCAGACTGTCGATATAGGCGTCCACATGCGCCCGCCACGCGCCCGAGCGGGTCTTGATCTCTTCGGAGACGGGAAGGCTTTCCACCACGTCCCATTCCAGCCCCGACGGACGGCCATCGCGGCGCCGCGCGACCTCGGCCTTGCGGGTGGCGATCGCCTCGCGTGTCCAGACGTCGCCGGTGGGGACGTGGTGCAGGGCGGTGACGATGCCTTTCGCGCCGGCCTCGCGCACGTCGTCGATGCTCACCAGATCCTTGGGGCCGAACCATCTCCAGGTTTCGCGCATGCCGTCCTCCGATTCCCTAAAATCTCACCTATATTGCATACTTGTATGGCAGTATGGTAGCAACCCGTCAGGGAGGACGAATCGATGCTGATCGAGCAGGCGGACAGGATCTGGGAGATCGACCAGACGCGGCCCATCGCGCCGCAGCTTCGCCGCGTCCTGCGCGAACGCATCGTCCGCAATGACCTGCAGCCCGGACGAAAGATCTCGGAATCCGAGATCGCGGCGCAGTACGGCGTCAGTCGGCAGCCGGTGCGCGAGGCCTTCATCCGCCTCTCGGACGAGGGGCTGATCGCCATCCTGCCCCAGCGCGGCACGCGCATCCGCAGGATCGGGCTGACGGCCGTGCGCGAGTCCCGCTTTATCCGCGAGGCGATCGAGGCCGACATCGTCCGGCTTCTGGCCGAGCGCCCGGACTCGGCATCCGTCGCGGAGCTGCGTGACCTCATCGACCAGCAGCACCGCATGGCCGAGGGCGATCCGTTCGACTTCATCAGGGCAGACGAGGCCTTCCACCGCGCTCTGGCCCGGTCCGCCGCCAAGGACGGGATCTGGCAGCGCGTGCAGGGGCTCAAGTCGCAGATGGACCGCGTGCGGTTCCTGTCGCTGGGCCATTTCCCCGTGCGCAAGCTGATCGACCAGCACGCGGCCATCGTCGAGGGCATCGCCAGGGGCGACGTCGCCTCGGCCGAAACCGCGCTGCGCCTGCACCTGCGGGAGGTCCTGAGCGACCTGCCGCTCATCGCGCAAGAGAATCCCGACTTCTTCGACGCCGTCCCCGACGGTGCGGAGGAGCGGGTCGTAAGACTGAATGGAGGAGACCACGAATGACCATCACCAGAACGCTCGCCACCGTCGCGGCCCTTGCCACCCTGGCAGGACCGCTTTCCGCGCAGGAGCGTACGCTCCAGCTTGGCCACCTCGCGAACGAGGAAAACTCGTGGCACCAGGCCTCCGTCCGCTTTGCCGAAGAGGTCGAGCGCCTGACGGAGGGTCGCATCGCCGTCGAGGTCTTCCCGAACGAGTCGCTCGGCAAGGAGATCGACCTGATCAACGGCATGCAGCTTGGCACCGTGGACATGACGATCACCGGTGAATCGCTGCAGAACTGGGCGCCGAAGGCCGCGCTCCTGGCCGTTCCCTACGCCTACAGCTCGCTCGAGCAGATGGACGAGGTCGCAAGCGGCGAGATCGGCGACGAAATCGAGCAGCAGATCATCGAAAACGCACAGATCCGGCCGCTGACCTATTTCGCCCGCGGCCCGCGCGAGCTGACCGCGAACCGCGCGATCGAGACGCCCGAGGACCTGGATGGGCTGAAGATGCGCGTGCCGAACGTGCCGCTTTTCGTCGACACCTGGTCCGCGCTCGGCGCCCAGCCGACGCCGATGGCGTTCTCGGAGGTGTTCACCTCGCTGCAGAACGGGACCATCGATGCGCAGGAAAACCCCCTTGCGCTGATCCGGTCGGCCAGCTTCTCGGAAGTCCAGAGCCATGTGAACATGACCGATCACGTCCGGTCCTGGATCTACCTCACGATCGCCGAGCAGACCTGGAACCAGCTTTCGGAAGAGGACCAGCAGGCCATCCAGGAAGCGGCCGAGATCGCGCAGGAATACGAGCGCGGATTGTTCGAGGAAAGCCTCGCGGCCGACCGCGCCTACCTGGAAGAGCAGGGCATGACCTTCGTCGAGGTCGACAACGCCGCCTTCGCCGAAGCCGCCCGCGATGCCGTCCTGTCCAACGTCAGCGAAGAAATCCGCCCGACGGTGGAAGAGCTCTTCGCCCAGCAGGCGGAATAAGCCTGCGCGCCGCCGACCGCAGTGCGGGTCGGCGGCCTTCACTCCCCCTGAAACCCGGAGCCAGAGATCATGCGGTTCGTGCAGTTGCTGGAAGATGTCGTGATCGCGGTCTTTCGCGTCCTGGTCGGCATCTCGTTTCTGGTGCTGATCGTGGCGGTCCTCGTGCAGGTCACCGGCCGCCTTTCGGGCGCTTCACCCGTCTGGACCGAAGAGCTGACCCGCTTCGCCCTTCTCTACCTGGCCGCGATCGGGGCGGGGCTGTCCCTGCGCACCGGCGACCTGGTGAACGTCGACGTGGTCTGCGAGTCGATGCCGCCTCGGATCGCCTGGTGGCTGAGGCTGATCTCGGCGGCGCTGGTCGCCGGCCTGGGGCTCTACCTGCTGCCGATGGCGTGGCAATACACGAAGATCGGGACGTTCCAGACCTCGCCCGCGCTGGGTCTTCAGATGAGCTACGTCCATTTCACCATGTTCCTGATGCTCGCGCTTCTGGCCTTCTTCGCGGTCCTGCGCGTCGTCGGCATGATCGCGGGCACCACCAATGGCCGCCCCGACAACCTCAACCTGCCGCAGGAGGACTGAGGCGATGGACGTGACCATCCTGTTCCTGGTCTTCGTGGCCGGCCTTGTCATCGGCGTGCCGGTTGCGGTGACGCTTGGCCTGTCCTCGCTCGCCTATATCTTCGTGACCGGCCTGAACCCGGTCGCGATCCCCCAAAAGATGTATGCAGGGATGGACGTCTTCGTCCTCCTGTCGATCCCGGGCTTCATCCTTGCGGGCAACCTGATGAATCGCGGCGGGATCACGCAGCGCATCATCCGCTTCGCCTCGGCGCTTGTCGGCTGGGTCCGGGGCGGGCTGGGCCTGACGAATATCGCGGCCTCGATGCTGTTCGGCGGCGTCACCGGAACGGCCGTGGCCGATGCCGCCTCGATCGGCAGCGTGATGATCCCGGGCATGAAGAAGGCCGGCTATCCGGCGGATTTCTCGGCGGCCGTGACGGCTGCCTCCTCGACCGTGGGGCCGATCATTCCGCCCTCGGTGCCGATGATCATCGTGGGCTCGCTTGCCGGGATCTCGGTCGGGCAGATGTTCATGGCCGGCGCGATCCCGGGCATCCTGATGGGCCTTGCCATGATGGTGACCGCCTACATCATCGCCCGTCGCAAGAATTTCCCGCGCCAGGAATGGCAGGGCTGGGGAGAGGTCGCGCGGTCATTCGGGTCGGCTTCCTGGGCGCTGGCGATGACCGGCCTCATCATCTACGGGCTCCTGTCCGGCCTCGCGACGCCGACCGAGACGGCCATCGTCGCCTCCGTCTACGCCCTGTTGGTGGGCGGCATCATCTACCGCGAGCTTCCCTGGCGCGCCGTCCCCGGTATCGTGATCGACAGCGCCATCTCGTCGGCCGGTATCCTCGCGCTGGTGGGCTTTGCCAACGTGTTCGGCTGGATCCTCGTGTCCGAGCGCATCCCGCAGACCATCGCCGACGGAGTGCTTACGATCTCGGACAATCCGTTCTTCGTGATCCTGATCATCAACCTGCTCCTGCTGTTCGTGGGCATGTTCATGGAGACGATCGCCGCGCTCATCATCCTCTTCGTGCCGCTGCAGCAGTTGGCTTTCGCGGTGGGGATCGACCCGATCCACTTCGCCACGTTTGCGGTGCTGAACCTGATGATCGGCCTGACGACGCCGCCGGTGGGCGTTTGCCTCTTCGTCTGCGCGGGTATCGCGCAATTGCCGCTGGCGCCCGTGGTCCGCGCGATCCTGCCCTTCCTGGCGACCAACATCCTCGTCCTGCTGGCCGTCAGCTACATCCCGGCCCTGTCCACCTGGCTGCCGCGCCTCGTGGCCAACTGATCCCGAACTGGACTTTCCATGAGCGACGACATCCGCATCTGCCGCCTTCACGCCAAGGGCGACCTGCGCATCGAGACGCAAGCCGCGACCGCCCCCGGACCGGGAGAGGTCGCCGTCGCCATCGGCGCCGGGGGCATCTGCGGCTCGGATCTGCATTACTGGCAGGATGGCGGCATCGGTACGATCCGCGTGCAAGAGCCGATCATCCTGGGCCATGAAGCGGCCGGTCACGTGGTGGCGCTGGGCGAGGGGGTCACGGGCGTGGCGATGGGCGATCTGGTCGCGGTGAACCCCAGCCACCCCTGCGGCTCGTGCGATTTCTGCCGGCAGGGCCTGCCGAACCAATGCGCCAACATGAGGTTCCTAGGTTCGGCCATGTATCTTCCACACGCGCAGGGCCTCTTTCGCGAGCGTGTCACGGTGGGCGCGGGCCAGTGCCACCGCCTGCCGGGGAACCTCACGGTGGCAGAGGCCGCCTGCGCAGAGCCGCTGGCTGTCTGCCTTCACGCCGCCCGCATGGCCGGTGACCTCGCAGGAAAGCGGGTCCTCGTTACCGGCGCCGGACCGATCGGCGCGCTTGCCACGGCGGTCGCGGCGGCGCAGGGCGCGGCCGAGGTCGTGACGACCGACCTGCAGGACCTGCCGCTGGAGGTCGCGCGGAGGATGGGCGCGCATCGCACGGTCAACGTGGCCGCGGATCCGTCGGGGCTCGACCCATGGAAGGACGGGAAGGGGCAGTTCGACCTGGTCTTCGAATGCTCCGCCGCCGCACCCGCCATCGCGCAGGCGGTCGAGTGCCTGCGCCCGCGCGGGCACCTGATCCAGGTCGGATCGGCCGGACCGACGGTGGTTCCGCTGAACCTGCTGGTGGGGAAGGAGATCACGTTCCAGGGCTCGTTCCGCTTCGATCGGGAATTTGCCGAAGCCGCCGAGGCCATCGGATCTCGGCGGATCGACGTGCGCCCCGCCATCACCGGGTCCTGGCCGGTGGAAGAGGCCGAGGCCGCCTTCGTTGCTGCTGCCGACCGCACCCGCTCGGTCAAGGTCCACCTACACTTCGACCGCACCTGAGGTTGGCGCCTGTCGGGTTCCCCGGAGGAGCCGTCGCTAGTCTCCGCTACCCTCCGGAATGGGCTCGAGAAAGCTGATCGGATCGAGGCGGACGAGGCCCCGGACATTCGCGATCCTCTCGACGGCGCGCTCGCTCGAGGCCGTCAGGTGCGCACGAAGCGCGTGCTGTGACTCGGAAAGCCGTCCCTGTCGAAGGTGTTCGACCACGTCGAGATGTTCGCCGAGAAACGGCTCGATCGGGTACATGTCCGCCGTGAACCGATAGAAAAACCGGTGCGCGAGAAGGAGTGACTGGGTCTGCAGCATGGTCTGGCGCAGCATCCCGTTGGTGCACTGGCCTATGAGATCGAGGTGCAGCTCCCGCTCGAGCCCGTCGAGGCCTTCCGCGGTGGGCGCATCCTTCATCGCGGCCCGCAACGAGCCGATCATGCGGTCGAGTTCCGAAGGCGGGATTCCGGCGGCCGCGCTTTCCAACGCCGCGGGCTCGAGGATTGCTCGCAGCTCGTAGAGTTCATGCACCCGCCTGTCCGAAAGCTGCGGCGCGATCCAGCGCTTGCCTTCGTGCATGACGAGGCCGCGGCTCTGCAGGCGGGCAAGCACTTCCCGCGCCACCGTGCGGCTGACGCCGAAATGCGAGCCCAGAGCCGTCTCGATCACCCGCCAGTCGCCGAACGCAATCCGGCTGGTAATCGCCTCTTCTGCCTCGGAATAGATACGTTGCCATGTCGGCCGCGTCTCGAAGCTGACAGGTGCTGCCGGGGCGGTGGCACCCGTGTCCTCGCGCGGTTCGGGAGGCGCGGCCACGACATAGCCGCGTGACGGAGCGCGGGCCTGAACGACGAAGCCCCCGGCGGCAAGTTCAGCCAATGCCTGACGGGCCGGTGCGCGAGAGACGCCGAAGCGCGTCGCCACGCGGCTTTCGAGCAACCGCGTTCCGCGTTCCAGCGATCCTTCGGAGATCTCCGCCGAAAGCACGCCCACGATGCGATGATAGAGCGGCGGTTCCGCACCTGCGGGCTCGGACGAGCCGGTTCTGTCGCGCATTCGATCTTCCATTTCCGGCAATCTAGCTCGTCCGCGCCGTCGACGCAAAATCCGAGGTTGATCGGTCGGGCCAGAAGTGTCTAACGTATACATTAGACGTTACCGGAGGACCCCATGGGCGGCAGGCTGGAAGGAAAGCGGGCACTGATCACCGGCGCGGGCCAGGGCATGGGGCGGGCAACCGCGCTCGCCTTCGCCAAAGAGGGCGCGGAAGTCATCGCCACCAGCCGAACCGCTGGGAAGATGGCGGATCTGCCCCAGGCGTCCTCTGCGATTGAGGTTCATGGCCTGGACGTTGCCGATGCCGATGCGATCAGCCGGCTCGCCGAAGCGGTCGGGCCGCTCGATATCCTCGTGAATTGCGCGGGCTGGGTGGCTGACGGGCCTCTCGTCGAGTCCTCCGACGACGACTGGATGCGCAGTTGGGAAGTCAACGTGATGGGCCCGATGCGGCTGATCCGGGCGACGTTGCCCGCGATGCGGAGCCGCGGCGCGGGCAGTATCGTCAACGTCGCGTCGGTCGCCTCGAGCGTCACGGGCGTCAACAACCGCGCGGCCTATGGGGCCACCAAGGCCGCGCTCATCGGGCTGACCAAATCGGTGGCGCGGGACCACATATCCGAGGGGATCCGCTGCAACGTGCTCTGTCCCGGGACGACCGCGACCCCTTCGCTTGACGACCGCATCGCGGCGACCCCGGACCCCGAAGCGACCCGGCGCTCGTTCACGGACCGCCAGCCGATGGGCCGGTTGGGCACCGTCGAGGAAATGGCCTCGGCGATCCTGTGGATGGCATCGGACGAGGCCGGGTTCATGACGGGCGAGATCGTGACCATCGACGGAGGGCAAACGCTGTGACGCCGCGCCGCTCAGCTCCCGCAAAGCTGGAAAGGTTCTGCAAGGACGTCCTCCGTGCTTCCGGTGCGGATGCGCAAAGCGCCGACGCGGCCGCGCGGGCGATGCTGCACGCAAGCCTGTACGGCGTGGACAGTCACGGCGTTCGGCTTCTGCCGCACTACGACCGGGTGATCCGTGGCGGGCGTGTCAACGGCGCGCCGAACATGGCGTTCCAGCGCACGAGCGGGGCCGCGGGCCTTCTTAACGCAGACGACGCGCATGGTGCGCGCGCGGGCTACGCCGCGGTGGATCATGTCTGTGATCTTGCCGCCGAGCAGGGGATCGGGGCCGTCGGCATCAGGAACAGCTCTCATTTCGGGGCGGCGGGGGCTTACGCCGTCGCGATCACGCAGCGCGGGATGATGGGCGTCGTGTTCTGCAACTCGGACAGCTTCGTGCGGCTGCATGATGGCGCGGCCCGGTTCCACGGGACGAACCCCATCGCGGTGGCCGTCCCGACCGGCGAGGAACATCCCTGGCTGCTCGACATGGCGACGAGTGCGGTGCCCTACAATCGCGTGCAGCTCTACAAGTCGCTCGGGCGCGAACTGCCGGACCATACGGCGTCGGATGCCTCGGGTAGGGATACCCGCGATCCCGAAGATGCCGACATGCTCGCCCCGCTCGGCGGGGAATTCGGCTTCAAGGGCGCCGGGCTGGCCGGGATGGTCGAGATCTTCTCGGCGGTCCTGACGGGGATGCGCCTCAGCGCCGAGATCCTCCCGATGCCGGGTCCCGACTTCTCGACGCCGCGCGAGATGGGGGCGTTCGTGATGGCCCTCGATCCGAACGCGTTCGCGGGGGGCGAGGCTGTCCGGGACGGGATGACACGATACCTGACCGCCCTGCGCGCGAGCCCCGCGCGGGACGGCTGCACCGTCATGGCACCCGGCGACCGCGAATGGGCCGAAGCCGCCCGGCGACGCCGAGAGGGCGTGCCGGTCGATCCCGATACCGCAGCCGAATTCGACAGACTTGCGGAAGAGGAGGGCATTGTTCCGCCATTTGACTGAAGCCGCGCGGAAAGCCGCGCCGATGAAGGGGGAGGAGACCCGACATGCAGACCAGAGAACTCGTACTTCACACAGGTGCCGCGGCGCTCGCGCTGGGCCTGATGGCCACGACCGCCGACGCGCAGGAAAGCTACAACCTGCGGTTCAACCACGTGCTCGGGCCGAACGAGCCGTTCCACCAGGGCTTCCTGGACTGGGCCGAGCGCGTGGAGGAGCGCACGGATGGCCAGTTGACGATCGACGTGTTCCACTCGTCGCAGCTTGGCGTGGAAGAGGACATCATCGAGCAGATCCGCCAGGGCGCCAATGTCGGGCAGAACACCGACGCTGCGCGCCTCGGCAACTACGTGCCCGGCATCGCCGTCGTGAACGGGCCGTACTTCCTCGAGGACAAGGAGCAGGCCTTCCAGCTGTCGGAATCGGAAACGATGCAAGGCTGGATGGATGAGCTTGCCAGCGAGCATGGCATCCAGGTCGTGTGCTTCGACTGGGTCCAGGGTAACCGCCACTTCTTCACCAATACCGACGTGCGCACACCCGAGGATCTCGGCGGGTTGCGGATCCGGACGCCCCCGGCGCCGATCTGGCAGGAATCGATCCGCGCTCTCGGAGCGGCACCGACGGCGATGAATTTCGGCGACATCTATACCGGCCTGCAGAGCCGCGCGGTCGACGGGGCCGAGCTCGTCTATCCCAACATCACGGCGGCGAACCTCAACGAGGTTCTCGACTACGCGATCGAGACCGGTCACATCCTGCTGACCAACTTCCAGGTCGTCAGTTCCGAGTGGTTCGAGGGCCTGCCGGACGACGTGCAGACCGCGCTGGTCGAGGAGTGCCGGACCGCAGGGCAGGAAACGTCCGAGGTTATCGCGCAGGCGGTCGAAGAGGCGAAGTCGCAACTTCAGGACGCAGGCATGACCGTGATCGAGGACGTCGACATCGACGCGTTCCGCGAGGCCGGCATGGGCGCCTACGAAGCGCTCGGGCTCACGGATGCGTACGAGACCGTCCGCGGCGAACTTGACGCCATGGGCGAGTGATCCCGCGAGACGGGTAGTGGAGGACGTGGTGGTGCGAAGGTTCGAACGGATCGAGGTCGCCGTGGCCGGAACCTTCCTGGTTCTGATGGTCGCGATGATC
The DNA here is from genome assembly GCF_900172315.1 of Palleronia marisminoris. Classification (GTDB taxonomy): domain Bacteria; phylum Pseudomonadota; class Alphaproteobacteria; order Rhodobacterales; family Rhodobacteraceae; genus Palleronia; species Palleronia marisminoris. Next base: position 335,207 of record NZ_FWFV01000003.1, on the reverse strand, counting down.
TTCACCGGCGGCGTCGCGCGGATGATGCGCATGCCGCTGAACATGACCATCGACCTCGCCACCTGCTTCTTCGCCTGGGCCACCTTTCTCGCCGCCGACATCGCCTGGCGGCGGGACGGGCTGATCGCCATCCGGATGCTTCCCGACAACCTGCCGCCGCGGGCGGCCTTCTGGCTCGGCATGGTGAACTTCGGGATCGTCCTCGCGATCCTGGCCTACGGCATGTACGCGGGGTGCTGGCTGGCCTGGGTCAGCCGCGCGCGCAGCTTCCAGGGGATGCCGAACGTGTCCTATTCGTGGGTGACGCTATCGCTACCGGTCGGCTCCGCACTGATGTTCGGAACCACCCTGACCAAGATCCGCGACCACTGGCGGGCGCGACCGTGATCCTGGTCACCATCGCTTTCGTCATCCTGCTGATCTGCGGCCTGCCTGTCGCATTCGCCATGGCCGCTGCCGGAGCGGTCTTCTTCATGCAGCACCCCGAGCTGCCGTTCACCCAGCCGGCGCAGCAGACGATTTCCCAGACCCAGAACTTCACCCTTCTCGCGGTGCCGCTTTTCATCCTCGCGGGAAGCTTGCTGAACCGGTCGGGCATCACCCAACGCCTGCTGGACCTTGCAACAATCCTGACTGGGCGCATGCGCGGCGGGCTCGCGCAAGCGTCGCTCGCGCTGTCGGCCCTGATCGGCGGGGTCTCGGGATCGGCCATCGCCGACGCGGCGATGCAGTCGCGCATGATCGGGGGAGAGATGATCGCGCGCGGCATGCCCCGTGGCTTCGTCGCCGCCATCCTGTCCTTCGGCGCGGTCCTTACCCCGATCATTCCGCCGGGCATCGGCATGATCCTGTTCGGGACGATCGGGCAGGTTTCGATCGGGCGCCTTTTTGCCGCGGGCCTCGTGCCCGCTCTGCTTCTCTGGATCGCACTGGGGATGGCGACGGCGATCACCGCGCGCCGCAACGACTGGAAGCCCGAGCGCAAGGTCCGACCGACGGCGAAGGAGACCGTTCGGGCACTGGGCGCGGGTTTCTGGGCGCTTCTGTTCCCCGTGGTGCTTCTCTTCGGCCTTCGGAGCGGCTTGTTCACGCCGTCCGAGATCGGCGCGTTCGCCGTGGTCTACGGCATGATCGTGGGTTTCGTCATCTACCGCGAACTGGATCTGCGGGGCTTCGGCGACAGCGTGGCGATCTCGTTGGGTGACATCGGCGCCGTCATGCTTCTGATCGCGATGAGCGCGGCGCTGAGCTACGGCATCGTGCTGGAGCGCGTGCCCGAAGCGGTTGCGAATGCCGTTCTCGGAGTGACCGAGAACCTTCAGCTCATCATGGTCATGGTGGCGTTGCTGGTTCTGATTGCCGGCTTCTTCATCGACGCGACCGTCCTGATCATCATGCTGACCCCCATCGTCCTGCCATTGGTGCGCGCCCAGGGCGGTGATCCGGTGCATTTCGGGATCGTCTTCATCGTCGCCGCGACGCTGGGGAACTTCACGCCGCCAGTGGGCGCGGCGATGTACGCGGTTTGCACGATCCTGAAGGTTCCCGTCGGGGCTTATACCCGCGCCTCGATCCCCTTGCTGATCGCCGTCACGCTGGCGCTGATCGTGATGATTTTCGTCCCGGGCCTGATCCTGTTTCTTCCGAACCTGATCTTCTGAAGCGACGCGCATGGGGAGCCGGATCTGGAGCATCCTTGCGCTATCGCCTCGCGCGCGGCTTTCGCCTTTACCCTGCAGGAACCAGGCGCCAAGATGGCATGAGGTCGAGGCGGGCCGCCCCTCTCGTGCGATGAATTGCATCGCTGCGGTCGAGTTCGCCCAAGGAAGTATCGGAGCAGTTCATGGACTTTTTGGCACGAGCGACGTCCCTCGTCGGCGGCACGATGGTCGCGCTCAGGCGCGTCGGCGCACCCAAAGCGCAGGCGGTTGGCACGTCGCCTACCATTCCCGACGCCAAGAAGCAGGGGATCATGACCCTGAAGATGCCGACGGCGCGGGGCTGGGAAGCGGGACACGTCCCCGAGGCGGCGCCGGGCCTGAAGGTGAATGCCTTCGCGTCCGAGCTCGAGCATCCGCGCTGGATCGAGGTTCTGCCGAATGGCGACGTCCTCGTGGCCGAGTCGAAGGAGCAGCCGGGCCCCCCGAAGACACTGTTCGACCGCGCCGCACAGGCGACCATGCGGCGCGCCCGCGCGATCGGGGATAGCGCGAACCGCATCTCCCTCTGGCGTGACGAGGACGGCGACGGCGTGGCCGAGCGTCGCGAGGTCTTCCTCGAGGGGCAGAACCAGCCGTTCGGGATGGCGCTGGTCGATGGCACCTTCTACGTCGGCAACACGGACGGGATCGTTGCCTTCCCGTATCAGGACGGTGCGACCCGCCTCGACGGGCCGGGCCGCAAGCTCGTCGACTTCAAGCCGCACGGCCACTGGACGCGCAGCCTGATCGTCTCGCCCGACCGGACGAAAATCTACGCCGGCGTCGGATCGCTCAGCAACATCGGCGATGCCGGCATGGCGGCAGAAGAGGGGCGGGCGGCGATCTGGGAACTCGACCTCGCCTCGGGCAAATCCCGCATCTTCGCCAGCGGCCTGCGCAACCCGGTGGGCCTGGCGTGGGAGCCGACGACCGAGGCCCTTTGGACGGTGGTGAACGAGCGCGACGGCCTGGGGGACGAGACGCCGCCCGACTACCTCACCTCGGTTCAGGATGGCGGCTTCTACGGCTGGCCCTATTGCTACTGGGGCAAGATCGTGGACGACCGCGTCGACCAGGATGCGTCGCTGGTCTCGCGCGCGATCAAACCGGACTTCGCGCTCGGCGGTCACACGGCCTCGCTGGGGCTGTGCTGGATGCCGGAGGGCACGCTGCCCGGCTTCCCGGACGGCATGGTCATCGGCCAGCACGGGTCGTGGAACCGCTCGACGCTGAGCGGCTATAAACTGATCTTCGTGCCATTCCAGAACGGCCGCCCTGCGGGACAGCCGCGGGACATCCTGTCGGGCTTCTTGTCCGAAGACGAAAAGACCTGCTTCGGACGTCCGGTCGGCGTCACGATCGGGCCGGACAAGAAGTCGCTTCTGATGGCGGATGACGTCGGCGACGTGATCTGGCGGGTGACCGGGGATACGTGACGCTGGAGTTGGCGGACTTGGCTTCGCGCCGACGGGCACTATCCCCGACGCGCTGAAGCGACGTCGGTGTCGCCGGGCAGCCGGTGAAGGCCGCGCCGCAGGCCTCGGGCATCACGGACGATGTGCGAGACTGTATTCGCCGCAGGACGGCCTCGCATGGACCCGCGAGGCGCAGTTTTCTGCGACGCGCCATTCTCTGTTCAGCCGTCCCGGGTCGCAGCGCCCGTCTCGCGGTCGATCCACGCCATGAGCAACGCCACGACCTGCCCCTCTTCGGTTTCCGTCAACTCGCGGCCGCGTCCGATGTCGTGCCACTTCTGCAGGCATCCACGACAGCAGGTGGCGGTGGCGTGCTGTGCCACGAAGACGGGGTGCCCGCGCATCGGCGTCTGTCGTCCGTCGTTGCGCGGCGAGGCGGGGGCCAGCCTTTGCCGGATGAAGTCGCGGGCATGCTCTTCGATGGTGCCACGGCCCTTTGCTTCAGCGTAGGCACGCTCGCGCTCGCCGAGGCGGAAGCGGGCTCGAAAGCGCGAGGTCGCCAGCCTCGCGAAGATGTGGGAGTGCTCGCCCATCCGTGGCCTTCCCGGACCTCTGTTCCGAAGGGCTTTGGGTTACCATGTAGAGTTCTGCAACACCACCGACGCCCTTACCGGCCAGCGGCAAGTGGGAACTGACGATGAAGGAACGACCGATGACCATCTTCGAAATCGCGATCGAGACGCGTTTCGCGGCAGCGGACGAATGCGGAGGCGTGGGGTGCGTCGTCTACGGGATGTTCGACGACGACATCGCGCCAGAATACGACCTGGAGTTCGCGGCGCACCTGCCCGAGCCGGTCGGAGCGTTCGGCACGTTGGCGGTATGCGTCGAGGCCCTTGCAGCGCTGCGCGGTGACGTCAGGCCTGGGGATCACATCGACATCGCGCTGCCCACCAGCATCGCGGCGATCACCGTCGACACGCTCGGTGCCGCAGACGCCGCCGAGATGCTGGACGAGTTCTCCGACGCGGTCGCCGACCTGCGGCGATCGGGCATCGGCGTCCGTGTCACCCGCCACGATCGCGCGAACGAGGACTCGCTCGCGCGCGCCGCGGCGCTGGCCGAGCTTGCCGTCGACGTGACCGCGCTGGCCGCCTTCGAGGCAAAGCGGGACTGAACCACCGGCGCCGGCTCAAGGCGCGAGGTTGGGCTCTCTCAACCATCCCGGCGCGTGGACCACCCGGTCGCAGCGGGCCAATCGCGCCAGCCGCAGGAGTTCGGCGTCGAGACGCCCGAGCCGCCGGTTCGGCATCGTCACACCGGGTTCCGGCCAGAAGGCCGTGACATGCAGGGCGCCCTCTGCTCGCCGCGCGCGCGCATCGAGGCGCCCGATCAGCCGGTCTCCCTCGAGAACCGGAAACACGCAATATCCATACCTGCGGCGCGGTTCCGGCACGAAGACCTCGATGCGGTAGTGGAATCCGAAGAGCCGCTGCGCGCGCGCGCGGTCGCGTAGCATCGGATCGAAGGGCGACAGGATGCGAACCCGGTTCGGCGGCGGGGAAATGTCGGCAGCTGCCTCGGCGAGGCCGGGCCGGGCGACATGGCGGCGGAGGGTGCCGTCCGCGCCCTCGACCTCCACCGGCTCGACCTCTCCGCGCTTCAGAGCCGTGGCGGCCCAGGCCTTGGCTTCCTCCGGACGGACCATGCCCCAGAATGCTGCGATCTCCCCCGATGTGGCAAAGCCCAGGCGGTCGAGCGCGGCGTTGCAGGCCCAGGCGATCGTCGCCTGCACGGACGGAGGTTCCACATCGGGATAAACGCGCTCGGCGAGATCGTAGATCTTGGCGAACCCGTCGCGCCGCGCGATCGCGAGGCGGCCGGACCGCCACAGGAATTCCAGCGCGGTCTTCGATGGGTGCCAGTCCCACCAGCCAGCGCGACGCGGCTCGTCCCGCTCGCCAATCTCGCCGCTGCCGACCGGGCCCTGCTCGGCAATGTGGCGGATCACGTCTTCCAGCACCACTTCGAACTCCGGGCCCTGCCATCCGCGGTAGCGGGCGCGAAGGCGTTCGGCGTCGCGGGCGAAGCGCAGGTGCCAGTATGGCAGGAACTCCATCGGGATGATCGAGGCGTCGTGGGTCCAGTGCTCGAAGACGTCCCGGTCCCGCGCGTGCAGCAGCCCCAGCGCCTTCGGCCGGTAGGTCTGGCGACGCGACCACAGGATCATGTGGTGCGCCCGCTCGACCGTGTTGATGCTGTCCACCTGCACGAAGCCGAGCCGACGGATCAGGTTCAGCAGTTCCTCGCCCCGGGCGGCACCGACCGGGGGTTCTCCCAAAGCGTGACGGTCGAGGAAAATTCGCCTCGCCGCAGGGTTGGCTATGCGCGGACGGCTCATCGTGACACGTCCAGTCGGAGCTTTGTCAGGCGGAGAGGCATCGTCATCCGCGAGACGATAGCAAGCCGCGTCCGAGTGTCACAAGGGTCGATGAGCCCGGGCGTAGAGACGAAGCAAGCCCTGCTCAACGCTTGTTCGCGACGGGACCGGCGGTGGGATCGTCGGCAGGCGGATGGCGTCATACCGGCCGTTCTAAGTCCAGCCTTCGGCGCCGATCAGCGGGACGAAGTTCACCGCGCCCAGCTCTTCCTCGTCCCACGCATCGTCTGCGGTGCGGCGGATCCGCGTCAGGGTCTGGTGCCGGTCGCCATGCTGCACGGGGATCACCAGCGCCCCGCCGATGGCGAGCTGGTGCTTGAGCGACTCCGGTGCGGTGGGGGCGCCGGCGGCCACGAGGATCGCGTCGAAGGGGCCGGCCTCGGCCCAGCCGCGCGTGCCGTCGCCAGTGCGGATCGTCACGTTGTCGTAGCCAAGCCGGGCAAGGCGTGCCTCGGCCTTCCGGGTGAGAGCTTCGTGCCGTTCGATCGCATGCACGCTGGTCGCGATCCGGCTGAGCACCGCCGCGGCGTAGCCCGAGCCTGCGCCGATCTCGAGCACCCGGTCGCCCGGGCGCAGTTCGGCCGCCTCGATCATCAAGCCGACGATGTAGGGTTGCGAGATCGTCTGCCCGTCGCCGATCGGCAGGGGTCTGTCCTCGTAGGCGAATTCCTCCATGCCCGGATCGACGAACACCTCGCGCGGGACCGTGCGCATCGCCTCGAGCACATGGCGATCCCGCACGCCACGGCGCTCGATCTGGCGCGTGACCATTGCTTCTCTGTCCGTCGTTCTGTCGGTCATGGTGTCTGCCGTTCGGATAGTCGGGCCGGGCCGGATGGCGTCGCGGGGGTCGATGGTAGACCGTATCGCTTCCCGGCGTAACGTGGGGTCAACCTTCGTGAGCGCCTGCTGTTCCGCCCGTGATCCCTCACCGCTCGGCGGTCAGCACGAAGAAATAGGGGGGTGCCAGGGGCGTCTGCATCAGGCCCAGCAGGCGGGTCTCGTCGATGCGGCGGAAGTGGTCCACGATCGGCTGTCGGTCATAGATCATCGCGGTGCCGAGACAGCCGCGGAACTCGACCCTCGCGAGACTTGCCGCCGGTCCACGCGCACGCAGGGCCCCGCGGACGAGGCCGAAGCCGGCGCGCACCGGAACGCTTCGCGCAAGGCGGGGCCAGCGAAGGGCGACCGTCAGGGGCATGAGCGCGGGATCGAGCGCGAGACCGGGGTGGAAGACCAGGGGATCGGCGCGCCCGTCGCCGTCGAAGCGCTTTCCCCGCCAGCCGAGGCGCTCGAGCAGGCCGTCGAGCGGGTGACCTGTCGGCATGCCGTCACCCCGCCACGCGCCGGCCATCTCGTCGGGCGTGACGACTGGCAGCCCGTCGAAGCGGGCGAGCGCGGCCTTGGTCGAGGCACCGTTCCGACGCCACCGGCGCACCCAGTTCGGCTCGACGTCGGGGTCCGTGGGGGCACCCATCTCCTCGCCGGGCGCCTCGGGGTCCAGCGCGGCGGCGAGCTGGGCGGGAATCTCGCTCGGCGCGCCGCCATAGCGGGCCGAGTGGTGGAAGCCGGTGACGCGGCGGGCGCCTGTGGCGTGCGCGATCTCTCCGGCGGCGCGGGCCGTCAGGTGCGATGTGGCCGTGGCGCGGCCCCGGTCGGCCTCGGCGAAGGCGGCTTCTATGAACAGGTGGTCGGCGCCGCGCGCGAGGTCCACGATCCTTTCCCGGTTGCCAGGGGTGTCTGCGGCGTCGGTGACATAGGCGACCCGCTGGCCCGGCCCGACCTGGAAGACGCGCTCGCGGAGTTTGCCGAGGTGCATCGCGTCGTGGCCGGGGATCGCGACGCGCTGTTCGTCGGGCGCGCCCGCGCGGATGGCGGCTTTGGCGACGTCGAGCCAGGATCCCACCGGCAGGCCCAGATCGTCGAGTCCCGTGCGCCACACATTGACGCGCAGGCTCTCCTGCAGGGCGAAGGCGAGCGAGGGGATGCCGTGGTCGAGCGCCACCGCCTCGACGGCCAGGTCATCCTCGGCATGGGCGACGCCATCGCCGAAGGCAGGGGGTGACAGGTCGCGGCGGCGAAACGCCTCGCGGGCGCGAAACTCGGCGGCGGCCGCGATGCGCCGGCCGTCGAACTCGTGGACCGCGAGGCGGAAATCAACCGACGTCTCATCCAGAAGGTTCCAGCTGAAGCCGCCGAGCCGGCTCTCGGTCTGGCGCAGGAACCCCTCCGGCCCGATCAGGGTGAGGGGGCGCGGTCGGTTGAGGCGCAGGCGCAGCAGCGGGTCGAAGCCCGCGACGTGATCCATGTGGGCGTGGGAGACGAAGACGTGGCTGACGCGCAGAAGCTCCCGAGGCGATAGGGGTCCGAGGTCGCCGAGGTCGAACAGCATGGCGCGCCGGCCGAAGCGGAAGTCGAGATAGATTCCGGGATCGCCATCGGGCGGATTGACGAGGCGAGGCTGGACGAACTGGCTCATCTCGGCACCTTCACGGAGGGACCCTTTCGGCCGGGTCGGAAGCGGTCGTTGCAGGTTCGGGGGGTCACCGCCGCTCGCGGCCGAGCCTGAACCAGCGGTAGCCACTGCCTTCGAGCGTCAGGGTGCCGTGCGTCCGTTCCTCTTCCTCTGCCGACGACAACAGCGTGATCGCGTGACCTTCACCAAGGTCCGCGGGCATGACCTCGATCGCTTCGTCTCCGAGATTGTGCAGCGTCAGGACCGCGGCGCCGCGCCATTCGCAGATCAGCCCCAGAACGGGTTCGGGCAACCCGTCGAGAGGTCGCCACTTGCCCCATCCGATCCCGGGGCAGGCCCGGCGCGTGCGGATCATGCCCTGGATCTCTTTCAGCAGCGAGTTCGGACGCCTGCTCTGCTGCTCGACATTGGTTTCGCAGTACCCCAGAGGGCCGTCCGCGACGACCGGGCGGACGGTGGCGCCGTCGGTGTGCGAGAACCCCCCATGTTCCTCGTCGTTCCACTGCATCGGCGTTCGCACCGGACGACGCTCGGGCAGCGACAGGTCCTCGCCCATCCCGATCTCGTCGCCATACCACATCACCGGCGTTCCCGGCAGCGCGAAGAGCAGCGAATGCGCCAGCGCCACGCGTCGCGCGTCGCCACCCAGCATCGGGGCGAGGCGGCGCCGGATGCCGCGGCCGTAGATCCGCATGTCCTCTTCGGGGGCGAAGGCATCGAACACCTCCTGCCGCTCCGCCTCGCTCAGCTTGTCGAGGCTCAGCTCGTCGTGGTTGCGCAGGAAGTTCGCCCATTGCGCCTGTTGTGGCGGTCTGTCGGGGCGGGAGCTCAGGGCCTGCGCGATCGGACGCGCATCCTGCCGCGCGAGGGCGAGCCAGAGCATCTGGTTGAGCGGAAAGTCGAAGATCAGGTGCATCCGCTCGTCCGAGCCGAAGGTTTGGCCCCCGAAGTAGCTGCTGGACTGGTCCCGCGTCACGTTTGCCTCGGCCAGCAGGATCGCCTCGGCACGCCGCCAGGACAGGAAGTCGCGCATCTCGGAGAGAAGGAGCAGCGGGTCCCGCTCGGGCTCTTCCTTCAGGCCCTTGTACTCGACCAGGAACGGCACGGCGTCGATCCGGAAGCCCGAGACGCCCAGCTCGAGCCAGAAGCCCATGATCCGCTGGATCTCTTCGCGGACCTCGGGATTGGCGATGTTGAGATCGGGCTGATGCGCGTAGAAGCGGTGCATGTACCACGATTGCGTCGCCTCGCAGTAGGTCCACACGGCATCCTGAACGCCCGGGAAGATGATCCCCTCGGTGATGTCCTCGGGTTTTTCGTCGCTCCAGACGTACCAGTCCCGGTAGGGCGAGTCCCGCGAGGCACTGGCGGACTTGAACCAGGGATGGTCCTTTGAGGTGTGATTGACGACGAGGTCGAGGATGACCCGAAGCCCCTTGTCCCGCGCCGCCCGGCAGAAGGCCACGAAATCGCCGGGGCTGCCGAAGACGGCATCCACGCCGTAGAAATCGGTGATGTCGTAGCCGTTGTCGCGATTGGGCGAGGGGTAGAACGGGTTGAGCCACACGGCTGTCGCCCCGAGCGCCTCGAGGTGGTCCAGCCGGTCGGTCAGGCCGCGGAAGTCGCCGATGCCGTCGGCGTTCGAGTCCACGTAGGTTTCGACATCGAGGCAGTAGATGATCGCGTTCTTGTACCACAGGTCGAGCATTGGTGCGTTCTCCGTGCCGGGTCGCGCTGGATGCCCGGCGTTTGGCCTGCTCAGACCGTAGTGCCCGGGCGGAGATCTCCAAGGCGCGTCTTCGGAAACATCGGGCGCGTTCGGCAGTTGGAAACAGGCGCATGGCCGCGCGGGATGGGAGAGCAGGATGAGCGCAATCGAAACCACGGAACCGCGTCCGCTGAACGTCGTCATCACCGGGGCGTCCGCCGGCGTCGGTCGGGCAACTGCACGGTGCTTCGCCGAACGCGACGGTGCCAATATCGGCCTGATCGCCCGCGGGCGAGGGCGGTTGGACAGCGCGGCCGAGGATGTCCGATCCCGCGGTGGGACGCCGCTCGTGCTGCCCTGCGACGTCTCGGACTGGGAGGCGGTCGACGCGGCCGCAAACCGTTTCGAAGATCAGTTCGGACCTATCGATGTCTGGATCAACTGCGCCATGGTCACCATGCTGGCGCCGTTCGAGCAGATCGAACCCGCAGAGTTCCGACGTATCACCGAGGTCACATACCTTGGTTACGTGCACGGCACACTCGCGGCGCTGCGGCGGATGCGGCCGCATGACCGGGGCGTGATCGTGCAGGTGGGCTCTGCGCTCGCCTACCGCTCGATCCCGTTGCAGTCCGCCTATTGCGGCGCGAAGCACGCGATCGTCGGCTTCACCGATTCGATCCGGTCCGAATTGATCCATGACGGCTCGGTGGTGCAGATTTCGGCGGTTCACCTTCCGGCCGTGAACACGCCGCAATTCGACTGGATGCGCAACCGGATGCCGAACCGGCCGCAACCCGTGCCGCCGATCTACCAGCCCGAGGTTCCGGCAGACGCCATCCACCACGTCGCGCACCACCCGCAACGCGAGCTGTGGGTCGGCCGGTCGGCCGTGATGACGATCCTTGGCCAGAAGCTCGCGCCGGAGCTTCTTGACGAAAAGCTTGCGGATGCCGCCTATTCCGGGCAGCAGACGGACGAGCGTGCGAGTGAGCGGCCCGACAACCTGTTCGATCCTGTCGAGGGCGATTATTCAGCGCATGGCCGCTTCGACGACAGGGCGACCTACCACGCTCCGGCCCTCGCGGCGGCCAAGCAGCGGCCCGGTCCGCTCGTCGCGGGCCTAGCCGCGCTGGGCGGGGTCGCACTGGCGGCATATCTTCTGAGCGGGCGCGGCCGGGACTCCTGAAGCGGCATCACGAGGTGAAGTAGCGCTTGAAGGCGTTCTTGATGATCGCGCCTTCGTCGGGGTCGCCTTTCATCAGCGTGCTGAAGTAATTCTTCCGCTGCTGGGACGTGATCTTCGGCGGAAGCGTCGGAATCGTCGCGTCGCAGACGCAGTCGATCACGACCGGCCGGTCTGCCGCGAAGGCCTGGTCCCACGCCGGTCCGACCTGGTCGGGATGCTCGACCCGAAGGCCGATAAGCCCCAGTGACGCGGCATAGGCGGCGTAGTCGAAGGGCGGCACCTTCTGGGTTTCCTCAAGCTGCGGGAAGCCGCCCATGGCGCGCATCTCCCAGGTGACCTGGTTGAGGTCCTCGTTGTTGACGACGGCGATCACGCAGCGCGGATCCTCCCAGACCCGCCAGTATTTCGCGATGGTGATGAGCGCCGCATTCCCGAGCATCTGCATCGCCCCGTCGCCGACGAAGCTGACAGCGACCCGGTCGGGATGGGTGAACTTGGCCGCCGTGGCGTAGGGCACGCCGGGGCACATCGTGGCCAGCGTTCCCGACAGCGACGCCTTCATCCCTTCACGAATCCTGATGGCGCGGGCGTACCAGTTCGCCGAGGTTCCACTGTCGGCCGAGATGATCGCGCCGTCCGGCAACCGCGGCGAGCATTCCCAGAACAGGCGCTGCGGGTTCACCGGGTTGCCCTCGTGCATGGCCCGCTTCTCGACGCCCTCCCACCACTTGGCGACGTTCTTCTCGATCTTCTCGCGCCAGGATCGGTCGGACTTGTGCTCGAGGTAGGGCAGCAGGGCGGCCAGCGTGTCGCGGCTGTCGCCGACGAGGTTGACCTCCATCGGGTAGCGGATCGACAGCATGCCGGGGTCGATGTCGATCTGGATGCCCCGCGCCTTGCCCTCTTCGGGCAGGAACTCGGAATAGGGAAAGCCCGAGCCGACCATCAGGAAGGCGTCGCACTCCATCATCAGGTCCCAGGAGGGCGACGTGCCCAGAAGGCCCATCTGCCCCGTGACGTAAGGCAGGTCGTCCGGCAGCGCGGCCTTGCCGAGCAGCGCCTTGCATACGCCCGCCCCCAGCGTCTCGGCCACGGCCTTGACCTCTTCGCCCGCGCCCATTGCGCCGGCGCCGATCATGATCGCCGGCCTCTTCGCGTCGTTCAGGATGGCAGCGGCGCGACGTAGCTCTTCCTCAGGCGGGAAGCTGCGGGGCTTGGCCGGGTAGCCGACGCCGGAATGGACGGTGCCATGCTCGTGCGGGGGGCTCTCGACGGCGTCTTCCTCGCCGACATCGTCGGGCAGGATGATCGCGGTCACGCAGCGCTTGGCCTTAGCGATGCGGAAGGCGCGGTCGATCAGGTGGCGCATCTGCGCCGGCGACTGGCAGTAGTGGACGTAGTTGTGCGCCACGTCCTTGAAGAGGGTTAGCAGGTCGACCTCCTGCTGGTAGCTCCCGCCCAGGGCCGCGCGGTCCTGCTGGCCGACGATGGCCACCACCGGCTGATGGTCGAGCTTGGCATCGTAGAGCCCGTTCAGCAGGTGGATTGCTCCGGGACCCGAGGTGGCGAGGCATACGCCCGGCTCGCCCGTCCACTTGGCGTGGGCGCAGGCCATGAACGCCGCCTCTTCCTCGTGGCGGGCCTGAACGAAGGTGAAGCGGTCGATCGCCTTCTCCAGCGCCTCGAGGGTCGAGCTGATGCCGTCCCCCGGAAAGCCGTAGATGTTCCGAACGCCCCAGTCGGTCAGGCGCTCCAGCATGAAGTCGGCGGTTGTCTTGGCCATGTCGCTCTCCCTTGGGTGCCTGGGGGACAGCTTGCCGTGCGTTCGTCGAAGGTTTCCCCCGTGTCGAACGAACGACGAGATGGCCCGTGCGTTCCGGCCGTTGATGAAGGCAGGGGATGCGGCGCGGTGAACGTGCGCGTACAGCAAGCGCGGGTAACCCATGCATGCGAGGTCGCCGCCACAGGCTTCAGGCGTGGCATCCGCGCGCCCGTGTTCCCCGGGCTTTTCGACCGGAACCACCAGTCGGATGTGACGGTTTTTGAAACACCGTCGCGGATCAAGCGGCGTACCTGTTCTACGAGGAGAAGCGGCATGAAGGAAGAAGAAGGCGCGCTCACCGACGTCGTCGACGAACTGGAGAAATGCGCTCAGGATGCGGGTGGCGACCATGTTCGCGTGGGTCACCTGATCGACGCGCTCGATCACCGTGGCTATGGCCCCGCGCTCGCCGTGCTGCCGCTGATCGAGCTCTCGCCCATCGGCGGCATTCCGGGGTTTCCGACGCTCCTCTCCGTGTTGCTCGCCATCCTGACGGTGCGCCTGCTCATGGGGTATGAACATCTCTGGGCCCCTGACTGGCTGCGCCGGCGCAAGCTCGACTCGGGGCGGGTGATCAAGTCGATGGAATGGCTGAAGCCCGTGTCGCTGCGGATCGACGCGAAGCTCCACAAGCGCCTGTCGCGCTTCGCAGGACCGGCGGGGCGGCGCGCGGCCTGCATCGTGATCCTGTGCCTGCTTCTCACGGTCCCGCCGCTCGAATTCGTGCCCTTCGCGAGTTCGGGACCCATGATCGTCATCGCGATCTTCGGACTGGGCCTCCTGTTCCGCGACGGGCTTTTGATGCTGCTGGGCTTCTTCGGCGCCGCGATCGCGGTCGTCGGAGGGATATGGGCCCTCGTCGGATCGGGCGGCTCGTCGGGCTGACGTTCCACAGACCGCCGCCATGCAGCGAGATCACCCGACCCTGCAGGGCTTGTCGGCCCGCGATCTCGCGGCTAGTGTTTCCGAAGAATCCGTTGGGGTGCCCCGTCTGGGGCTGAGAGGCGCGAGCTAACCCATCGAACCTGATCCGGGCAATACCGGCGTAGGGAACGGAGCACGATCTGGCGCGGCCGATGGCTGCCGCCTTTTCTTTCTCCTCCCGGCGTCGGTGGAGAAAGCGAATGACGCCGCACGTATCCGCACTGACCATTGCAGGCTCCGACAGCGGCGGAGGTGCGGGCGTTCAGGCCGACCTCAAGACGTTCTCGGCCCTCGGGGTCTATGGCACCAGCGCGATCACAGCCATCACCGCACAAAACACGCGCGGCGTCTTCGCGGTCGAGGCGGTGTCGCCCGCCATGGTCTCGGCCCAGATCGCCGCCGTGCTCGACGACATCGCGCCGCAGGCGATCAAGATCGGGATGCTGGCTTCGGCCGAGATCATCGCCGCGGTTGCCGCCGCGCTCCGGGGCTACGGCGGCCCGGTGGTGCTCGACCCGGTGATGGTGGCGAAGTCGGGCGACCCGCTGCTGGCGGAAGAGGCCGAGGCGGCGCTGATAGAAAGCCTGCTGCCCCGCGCGGACGTCCTGACGCCGAACCTTCCCGAAGCCGCGCGCCTGCTGGGCCGCGATCCGGCCCGGACCCCAGAGGAGGCCGAGGCGCAGGGCAGGGCGCTGCTTGGTCTCGGCGCTGGCGCGGTCGTGATGAAGGGCGGCCATGCGGCGGGGCCGACCTGCATCGACCGGCTCGTGACGGCCTCCGGCGTCCTGGCGATGGAACAACCACGGCTCGCCACGCGCAATACCCACGGTACGGGATGCAGTCTGTCGTCAGCCATCGCAGCCGCACTGGCAAAGGGAGCCACCCTGGAGGCGGCGGTGCGGCAGGCACAGTCCTGGCTGCACGGCGCGATCCGCGCGGCGGACGGGCTGGGGATCGGCAGCGGCCACGGCCCGGTCCACCACTTCCACGAGGTCTGGACCTGATGCGGGCGACGGTCCTTGGCGCCGGCGTAGCCGGGCTTTGCGTAGCGACGGAACTGGTCGCGCGGGGCTGCGAGGTGACGGTCTTCGATCCTTCGCCCCGCCCGGGACCGCACGGCTGCTCGTGGTGGGCCGGCGGGATGCTGGCCCCCTTCTGCGAGGGCGAAACGGCAGAAGAGCCGGTCGTGCGGCTGGGTCAGGAAGCGGCGGACTGGTGGGAACGGCAAGGGGTCAATGTCGAACGGCGCGGGACCGTCGTGGTGACGCTCGGGCGTGACCGGAATGAGCTGGACCGGTTCGCGCGGCGCGTCCAGGGGCACGAGAGGCTCGACGCGGCCGCCCTCGCCGCGCTCGAGCCGGACCTGAGCGGCCGCTTCGATCGCGCCCTGCACGTTCCGGGCGAAGCGTATCTGGACCCCAGGGCCGCGCTGGAACATCTGCGCGACCGGCTCGAGCATTCGGGCGCCACGTTCGTGGCCGAACCCGGTCCCACGACGGGCGTGACCTTCGACTGTCGCGGGTTGGCGGCGCGGGATGCCCTGCGGGACCTGCGCGGGGTGAAGGGTGAGATGGCGGTGCTGCGCAGCGCGGACATCCACCTGACGCGCCCGGTCCGGCTGCTGCACCCGCGCTTCCCGCTTTACGTCGTGCCGCGGCCGGGGGGCCTTTTCATGCTCGGCGCGACGCAGATCGAAAGCGACGACCGCCGGCGCAGCGTACGCTCGGTCCTCGAACTGCTGTCCGCCGCCTACGCGCTGCACCCCGCATTCGGCGAGGCGGAGCTGGTCGAGATCGGCGCCGACGCCCGCCCCGCTTTCCCCGATAACCTGCCCCGCCTCGTGCGACGGGGCGAGACGATCCACGTCAACGGCTTGTTCCGCCACGGATTCCTGCTCGCGCCCGCCCTCGCGCGGATGGCGGCAGAGGCGGCCTGCGACGGCACCAGACCGGAGCTTTACCATGAAGATCATGATTAACGGCACTGCAACCGAGGTGCAGGCCGAGACGCTGGGCGCCGTTCTGGACGAGCTTGGCTACGGCGACGCCAAGGTCGCCACCGCCGTCAACGAGGACTTCGTCCCGGCATCGGCGCGCGGGCAGACGGCGCTGTCCCCCGGCGACCGTGTCGAGATCGTCGCCCCCCGGCAGGGAGGCTGAGATGCAGCTTTATGGAACCGAGATCGGGTCGCGCCTGATGCTCGGGACGGCGCAGTATCCTTCGCCCGCAGTGCTGGCAGAGGCGTTCCGCCGCTCCGGCGCCGGCATTGCCACCGTCTCGGTCCGTCGCGAAGCGGGCGGCGAGCGGGCCGGCGCCGCCTTTTGGGACCTGGTGCGCGACCTCGGCGTGACGGTGCTGCCCAACACCGCCGGCTGCCATTCCGTCCGCGAAGCGGTCACCACGGCCCACATGGCGCGCGAGCTCTTCGACACGCCCTGGATCAAGCTCGAGGTCATCGGTCATGCCGACACGCTCCAGCCCGACCCGTTCGGACTGGTCGATGCCGCGCGCATCCTGGACGAGGACGGCTTCCAGGTGTTCCCCTACACGACCGAAGACGCGGTGCTGGCCGACCGCCTGCTCTCGGCCGGGTGCGAGGTGCTGATGCCATGGGGCGCACCCATCGGTACCGGGCTGGGCCTGACCAACATCTACGGACTGCGCACGCTCCGGGCGCAATTTCCGGACGTCCCGATGGTCGTCGATGCGGGCCTCGGCCTGCCCAGCCAGGCGGCGATGGCGATGGAGATGGGCTTCGATGCCGTGCTCTTGAACACGGCCGTCTCCAAGGCGGGCGATCCGGCGGCGATGGCCGAGGGCTTCGCGCGGGCGGTCGAGGCCGGGCGGCTCGCCTACGAGGCGGACCCGATGGAGCCGCGCGACATGGCCGCGCCCTCGACCCCGGTGATCGGCAAGGCCTTCCTGACATGATCCTCGACCGCTTCTACCCCATCTTCGACAGCCTCGACTGGCTTCACCGCACCCTGCCGCTTGGGGTGAAGCTGGTTCAGCTGCGCATCAAGGAGATGCCCGAGGCAGAGTTGCGGCCGCTGGTGGAGCAGGCACAGACACTCTGCTGCTCGCACGACGCGGTGCTCGTGGTGAACGACCATTGGCGCATCGCGATCGATGCGGGCTGTGACTGGATTCACCTGGGACAGGAGGATCTCGACACTGCCGATCTGCCCGCGATCCGCCGGGCCGGCCTGAAGCTGGGGATCAGCACCCACGACTACGCCGAGCTTGACCGGGCGCTGTCGCTGGCGCCGGATTACGTGGCGCTCGGGCCGGTCTATCCGACGATCCTGAAGAAGATGCGGTGGCATCGGCAGGGGCTTCCTCGGGTTGCCGAATGGAAGCGGTTGGTCGGCGACATCCCCCTCGTCGCCATCGGCGGGATGAGCGTCGAACGGGCAGCGGGTGCCTTCGAGGCCGGGGCCGACATCGTCGCCGCCGTCACAGACATCACCCTGCGCGACGATCCCGAAGCGCGGGTGCGCGCGTGGCTGGAGACGACGCGGTGAACCTCTATGCCCGTCAGATCGCTGTTCCCGAATTCGGCGCAGGCGGACAAGCTCGGCTGCAGGAGGCGCATGTGCTGGTGGTGGGCGCGGGCGGGCTGGCGGCGCCGGTGCTGCAATATCTGGGTGGGGCGGGGGTCGGGCGCATCCGGCTGGTCGATCCCGACCGGGTGGACGTGACGAACCTTCACCGCCAGACGCTGTTCCGCAAAGCCGATATCGGGCGGGCCAAGGCAGAAGCCGCGGCCGACGCGGTCGCGGCGCTCAACGCCGACTGCTGCGTCGAAACCGTCGTCACGTTTCTCGATCCGTCCAATGCCGGAGCACTCTGCGAGGGCGTAGATCTGGTGCTCGACTGCGCCGACAGCTTCGCGGCAAGCTACATCCTGTCCGATACCTGCCGCGCCGCCCGACTGCCGCTGGTCAGCGCCTCGGTGATCGGGCTCGAGGGATACGTCGGCGCCTTCTGCGGCGGCGCGGCCAGCCTGCGGGCGGTCTTTCCCGACTTGCCGCAGCGCGCGGGCTCCTGCGCCGAGGACGGCGTTCTGGGGCCAGTCGTGGGCGTCGTGGGCGCGCTTCAGGCGCAGATGGCCGTCGCGCTGCTGGCGGGGATCGATCCCTCGCCACTGGGCCAGCTCGTCACCTTCGACGGGCGCAGCTTCCGCTTCGGTGGCTTCCGCTTCACCGGCGCGCCCGAGCCTGCACATCAGCCGCGGTTCCTCGCCGCATCCCAGATCGTCGGCTCCGACTTCCTCGTGGACCTGCGGGCCGAGGACGAGGCGCCGCTGGTGCGCCCCGATGCCCGCCGCCTGCCGGTCTCGGCCTTCGGGCCAACCGGTCCTACCCCCGCACCCGGCCAGCGCGCCGTACTCTGCTGCCGGTCCGGCCTGCGGTCCTGGGCCGCCGCCGAGCGGCTTGCGGCCGTCTGGGACGGAGACATCTGCCTCGTCGCCCTCGGCGACCCCATCGGAGAGACACCATGAAAGCCGGATTGACCGCCCTTGCCCTTTTCGTCGCTACGCCTGCCATTGCGCAGGACCAGATGACTGTCATGCTCGACTGGTTCGTGAACCCCGATCACGGACCCATCGTCATCGCCGAGGAGCTGGGCTACTTCGCCGAAGCCGGGCTGGACGTCGAGGTGATCGCCCCCGCCGACCCGGCCGATCCGCCCAAGATGGCCGCCGCCGGACGCGCCGACCTGGCGATCTCGTACCAGCCGCAGCTGCATCTTCAGGTGGCCGAGGGGATGCCGCTGATCCGGGTCGGCACGCTGGTGGCCACGCCGCTCAACTGCCTGCTGGTGCTAAAGGACGGGCCGATTGACGAGATCGCGGACCTCGAAGGACGCAAGGTCGGCTTTTCGGTTGCCGGCGTCGAAGAGGCGCTGCTGTCGGCGATGCTGGGCCAGGCCGACCTCGACACGGGGGACATCGAGCTGGTCAACGTCAACTGGTCGCTCTCGCCCGCACTCATGTCCGGGCAGGTCGACGCCGTCATCGGCGCCTTCCGCAACTTCGAGCTCAACCAGATGGAGATCGAGGGCGTCTCGGGCCGGTGCTTCTATCCCGAAGAGGAAGGCGTTCCGACCTATGACGAATTGATCTACGTCGCCAACCCCGAGACGATGGACACCGACCTGATCCGCCGCTTCCTCGCCGCGACGGAGAAAGCCACGCAGTTCATCGTCAACCACCCGCGGGAGAGCTGGGAGGTTTTCGCCTCCACCTCGGCCGAGTTGCAGGACGAGTTGAACGAACGGGCCTGGGCCGACACGATTCCGCGCTTCGCCCTGCGCCCCGAGGCGCTGGACCAGGGCCGCTACGCCCGGTTCGAGTCGTTCCTGAACGAGGCGGGGCTGGTCGAGGGCACGCGCACCGTCTCGGACCTTGCGGTCGATCTGGGCGCGCAATGAGTTACGGCGCGACCTTCCCCCTCTGGCGCGCGGCCGCCGGCGACACCTGGCGGGCCTACACGCAGCATGCCTTCGTCGAGGGGCTGCGGGACGGCACGCTGCCGCGCGAGGCGTTCCTGCGCTACCTCGTGCAGGACTACCAGTTCCTCGTCCACTTCTCCCGCGCCTGGGCGCTGGCCGTGACCAAGGCCGAGACGCTGGACGAGATGCGCGCCTGCGCCGCCACCGTCCACGCGCTGCTCGACCACGAGATGCGCCTGCATATAGAGACCTGCGCCGCCGAGGGAATCCCCGAGGCGGACCTGTTCGCCGCGCGCGAGGCGCCGCAGAACATCGCCTATACGCGCTACGTTCTCGACGCAGGCCATTCCGGAGACTTCCTCGACCTGATGGCCGCGCTCGCACCGTGCGTCCTGGGCTACGGCGAGATCGGCACGCGGCTGGCGGCCGATGCCGGGCAAACGCCCTATGCCGACTGGATCGCGACCTATTCCGGGGCCGACTACCAGCACACCTGCCGCGAGGTCGGAGGGCTGATCGATGCGGCAGTCGCCCGTCGCCTCGGCTCGACGCCCGGAGACAGCCCCCGCTGGCCCCGCCTATGCGCCCGGTTCGAGATGGCGACGCGGCTCGAGGTCGACTTCTGGAGCATGGGCCTTTCCGCATGAGTGCCGCGCCCGCGCTGCATCTGTCCGGGCGCGCGACGATCGACGGCATGCCGATCTTCGGCCCGGTGTCTGTCGAGGCTCCTGCCGGCGAATGGACGTGCCTGCTCGGCCCTTCGGGCGTGGGCAAGTCGACCGTCCTGCGGCTGCTCGCCGGCGTCGGTGACGAGTTGGCCTTCGAGGGCGAGGTGGCGGCGGGCGACGGGTCGTCGCTGGACAACCGGGTCGCGCTGATGGCGCAGAGCGACCTGCTGATGCCCTGGCTGGACGTGACCGCGAACGTCACCCTGGGCGCGCGGCTGCGGGGCGACGCGCCGCCGCGGGACCGGGCGCGCGACGTGCTGGAGCGCGTCGGCCTCGCCGCGCATTCCGCCAAACGGCCGCATGCCCTGTCGGGCGGACAGCGGCAGCGCGCGGCGCTGGCCCGGACCCTGATGGAGGATCGGCCGGTCGTGCTTCTGGACGAGCCGTTCTCGGCCCTCGACGCGCGGTCGCGTGCCCTGATGCAGGATCTCGCGGCCGAGCTGCTGGCGGGGCGCACCGTCCTGCATGTCACCCATGATGCCGCCGAGGCGGCACGGTTGGGGCACCACGTCCTGCTGATGACGCGTGAAGGGATCGCCTCCGTGACCCCGCCAGCCGGTCCCACCCCTCGCGTCTACGACGCGCCCGAGACCCTGGCCTTCCAGGGCCGCCTTCTGCGCCTGCTCATGGAAGCACGATGAAACGGGCGGTTCGTATCGCCGGCGTCGCCATTCTTGGTCTGCTGGCTTGGCAGGCGGTCGTCACGCTCGCCGAACTGCCCCGCTTCATCCTGCCCGGCCCGGTACTGGTCTTCGGGACGCTGTGGACCAGCAAGGCACTTGTCGCCGAGCACGCGGTGGTAACCGCCATCGAAGTCCTCGTCGGGCTCGGGCTTGGCGGGATCCTCGGTTTCGCCTCTGCGATCCTGCTGGCCGTCTCACCGCTCGCGCGCTCGCTCCTGCGCCCGATGTTCGTCTTCACCCAAGCGGTGCCGGTCTTTGCATTGGCGCCGATCCTGACGCTCTGGCTCGGCTACGGGCTCTGGTCGAAGGTCGCGATGGCGATGCTGATCATCTACTTCCCGGTCACCTCGGCCTTCTTCGATGCGTTGATGCGAACCCCTCCCGGCTGGCTGGACCTCGCCCGCGTGATGACGGCCACGCCGGGCCGAACCCTGTGGCGCATCCGGGTGCCCGCCGCGATGCCCGGCTTTGCCTCGGGCCTGCGCCTCGCCGCCGTCTATGCGCCCATCGGCGCGATCATCGGCGAGTGGGTCGGGGCGTCGAAGGGGCTGGGCTACCTCATGCTGCTGGCGAACGGCCGCGCGAAGATCGACCTGATGTTCGCGGCGCTGATCGTCCTGGCCGTCCTGACGCTACTCCTCCATGCCGCCGTCGACGCAGCCTGCCGGCGCCTGTGGGGAAGCTGAGAGACGGCGGGACAAGGAGGCACGCCTCACGCTGGCCGTGGCTCTCGGATCATCGTGGACCTGGTCAGGCGTCCGCCCGCTCGACCCGTGCGGCGCAGACCTTGAACTCGGGGATCTTGCCGTAGGGGTCGAGCTTCGGGTTCGTCAGCACGTTCGCGGGCGCTTCGACCCAGCAGAACGGGGTGAAGACCATGCCTTCGGGAACGTCCCGGTCGGCGCGAGCGATCATCGAGATCTCGCCCCGGCGGGTCATCACCGTGACCGCGTCGCCGGCAGCCAGCCCGAGACGCGTCAGGTCGCGCGGATGCAGCATCGCCTGCGCCTCGGGCTCGATCGCGTCGAGCGCCTTGGCCCGGCGTGTCATCGCGCCGGTATGCCAGTGCTCGAGCAGGCGTCCCGTCGTCAGCACGAACGGGTACTCGGCATCCGGCAGCTCGTCGGGCGGCACGAGGTCGGCGGGCACCAGCTTGCCGCGCCCGTCCTTCGTGGGGAAGCCGTCGGTGAAGATGATCGCTTCGCCGGGCATGTCCTCGGCCTTGGCCGGGTAGGTGACGGCGCCTTCGCGTTCGACCCGGCTCCAGGAGATGTTGTCGAGCGACGGCATCAGCGCGCGCATCTCTTCATACACCTCGGCCGGCCCGTCGTAACGCCAGTCGAGGCCCAGCCGGTTGGCGAGGTCGATGATGATCCCGAGATCCTGCCGCGCCTCGCCCGGCAGCGGGATTGCCGGCCGCCCGATCTGCACCTCGCGATTGGTGTTGGTATAGGTGCCGAGCTTTTCGGCATGGGCCGACGCCGGCAGCACCACGTCGGCATGCCACGCGGTTTCGGTCAGGAAGATGTCCTGCACCACCAGGCAGTCGAGCTTGGCCAGTGCCTCGCGCGCATGCGTCTGGTCCGGGTCCGACATCGCCGGATTCTCGCCCATGACGTACATGCCGCGGATCTCGCCCTCCATCACCGCGTCCATGATCTCGACCACGGTCAGGCCGCGCTGCGGGTCGAGCTGGCGACCCCAGGCATCTTCGTACATGCCTCGCACGTCCGGGTTCTCGACCGACTTGTAGTCGGCGAAGTACATCGGGATCAGGCCCGCATCCGAGGCGCCCTGCACGTTGTTCTGCCCGCGCAAGGGGTGCAGCCCGGTGCCCGGACGACCAATGTGGCCAGTAATCAGCGCCAGCGCGATCAGGCAGCGCGAGTTGTCGGTGCCGTGGACGTGCTGGCTGATGCCCATGCCCCAGAAGATGATCGAGCGCTCGGACTTCGCATATAGACGCGCGACCTCGCGGATCGTCTGGGCGTCGATGCCGCAGACCGCTTCCATCGCCTCGGGGGGGAAGTCGCGAACCTTTGCGGCCAGCGCCTCGAACCCGTCGACATGGGCCTGCACGTATTGCTGGTCGTAGAGCTTCTCCTCGACGATGACGTTCAGCATCGCGTTCAGCAGGGCGACGTCGGTGCCCGGCTTGAATTGCAGCGCGTATTCCGCAAACCGGTTCATTTCCTGTCCGCGGGGGTCGATGACGATCAGCTTGGTGCCGCGCTTGGCCGCCTGCTTGAAATAGGTCGCCGCGACGGGATGGTTCTGGTTCGGCCGCGCGCCGATGATGATCACGCAATCCGCGTCATCGACCGCGCCGAACGGGGCCGAGACCGCGCCCGAGCCCACACCCTCCATCAGCGCCGCGACGGACGAGGCGTGACAGAGGCGCGTGCAGTGATCGACGTTGTTGGTGCCGAAGCCGGCGCGGACGAGCTTCTGGAACAGGTAGGCCTCTTCGTTCGATCCCTTGGCCGAACCGAAGCCCGAAAGGGCGCCGCCGCCATGCGTGTCGCGGATCGAGCCGAGCCCGCCTGCCGCGCGCTCCATCGCCTCTTCCCACGTCGCCTCGCGGAAGACGTCCCACGGGTTCAGCGGGTCGACGCGGATGTCGCCGCGCTTGGGCGCGTCGTCGCGCCGCACGAGGGGCTTGGTCAGCCGCTCGGGGCTCATGACGTAGTCGTAGCCGAAGCGGCCCTTGACGCACAGCCGGTTCTCGTTCGCGGGGCCGTCGCGGCCGTCGACCTGCACGATCCGGTCGTCCTTGACCGCGACGCGGGTCTGGCAGCCGACGCCGCAATAAGGGCAGACGCTGTCGACGTAGCGGTCGGGCTCGACCTCGCGCGTGCGCCAGTCCTCGTCCATCAGCGACTTCTCGAAGAGGGCGCCGGTGGGGCAGGCCTGCACGCATTCGCCGCAGGCCACGCAGGTCGAGTCGCCCATCGGGTCGGCGAAGTCGAAGATCGGCAAGGCGTGGTCGCCGCGCTCGCCCATGCCGATGACGTCGTTGACCTGCACCTCACGGCAGGCGCGCACGCAGAGACCGCAGCGAATGCAGGCGTCCAGGTTCACCGCCATTGCCGGGTGGGTGACATCGCGCAGCGGAATCTGCGAAGCATGGCTGTGCCCGTGCTGGTCGCCCTGATCCTGCGCGGGCTCGTGCGGCCCCTCTGCGTAGCGGCGGTTCTGCTTGACGCCCATCCGGTCCATCCAGGTCCAGAACTGGGCCTTGTCGTCGGGCGAGGCCTCGCGAGCGGGCATGTCGGCGGCCAGCAGCTCGAATACCATCTCGCGGGCCTTGCGGGACCGGTCACCGGCGGTGTCGACGACCATGCCTTCGGTCGGGCGACGGATGCACGAGGCCGCCAGCACCCGCTCGCCCTCGATCTCGACCATGCAGGCGCGGCAGTTGCCGTCCGGGCGATAGCCGGGCTGGTCGAGGTGGCACAGATGCGGGATCATCGTGCCCGTGCGCTTGGCGACCGTCCAGATCGTCTCGCCCTCTTGCGCCTCGACCTCGCGACCGTCGAGCGTGAATGTCACGGGACCACTCATGGCGTGTCCTCCGGGAAGAGATCCAGCAGGTGCCGGACCGGGTTGGGTGCAGCCTGGCCGAGGCCGCAGATCGAGGCGTCGCGCATCACCTGTTCGAGGTCGGCGATCGCCTCGCGGTCGATCCGGTCCGCCGAGATCAGCGACAGCATCTTGCCGGTGCCCTCGCGACAGGGCGTGCACTGGCCGCAGCTCTCGTGGCGGAAGAAGCGCATCAGGTTCTTCACGACCTCGCGCATGTCGTCCTTGTCCGAGAAGATGACGACCGCATGGCTGCCGATGAACGCGCCCTGCTCGGCCAGTTCGCCGCCGAAGTCGAGCGGGACGTCCCCCAGCCGCGCCGGCAGCAGGCCGCCCGAGGCACCGCCGGGAAGGTAGGCGCGGAACTCGTGGCCGTCGGCCATGCCGCCGCAATACTCGTCGATCAACTCGCGCACGGTGATGCCGGCGGGGGCGGTGCGGACGCCCGGCTTGCGCACCCGGCCCGAGACCGAGAACGAGCGCAGGCCCTTCGCGCCGCGTCTTCCCTGCTTCGCGAACCACTCGGCGCCGTTCTCGGCGATATCGCGCAGCCACCACAGGGTTTCCACGTTGTGGTTCAGCGTCGGGCGCCCGAAGAGGCCCTTCTGCGCGATGTAGGGCGGGCGGTTGCGGGGATAGCCGCGCTTGCCTTCGAGGCTTTCGACCATGGCCGATTCCTCGCCGCAGATATAGGCGCCGGCGCCGCGGCGGAGCTCGACGAAGCCGTGCGGCGCGATGCCCGACGCCTCGAGCGCGGCGATCTCGGTCCGCAGGATCCCCAGCGCGGCGGGGTATTCGTCGCGCATGTAGATATAGAGCCGC
Source organism: Palleronia marisminoris (assembly GCF_900172315.1). Taxonomy (GTDB): domain Bacteria; phylum Pseudomonadota; class Alphaproteobacteria; order Rhodobacterales; family Rhodobacteraceae; genus Palleronia; species Palleronia marisminoris. The sequence goes on along the minus strand of NZ_FWFV01000003.1, from coordinate 310,261 downwards.
TCGGCCTCGACGGCGTGGGCGGCGATCAGCGCGCCTTCCAGCATCCGGTGCGGATCGGTCTCGAGCAGCAGGCGGTCCTTGAAGGTGCCCGGCTCGCCCTCGTCGGCGTTGACCGTCATCAGGCGGGGGTGGGGCTGTTGCCGGACGGCGCGCCACTTTGTCGCCAGCGGGAAGCCCGCGCCACCAAGGCCGCGCAGCCCGGCGGCCTCCATCGTGTCGAGGAAGTCGTCGATGGCGTGCTCGCCCGTGCGCATCCGTTCGAGCAGCGCGTATCCGCCCCGCTCACGGTAGGCGCGCAGGTCGATGTAGTCGTGCTGGAGCGGGCCGAGGTCTTGCCGCGCGATCAGATCGGCGATGCCGTCGGGCGTCGCCTTGTCGACTTCCCGGTCACCCACGCGGGCCACCGGCGCCTGGTCGCAGCGGCCCATGCAGGGCGCGCGCACGATCCGCACCTCCGCCGGGTCGAGCTGCGCCCCGAGCTCGGACAGCAACGCCTCGGCCCCTTCCAGCATGCACGAGATCGAGTCGCAGACCCTGAGCGTCAGCGGCGCCGGCGCGGGTTCCCCCTCCTTCACGACGTCGAAATGGTGGTAGAACGTGGCGACCTCGAAGATCTCGGCCTGGGCGAGGCGCATACGCTCGGCGAGAGCCCGCAGGTGCCGCGCCGAGAGGTGGCCGAAATGCTCCTGCAGGCGGTGCAGTTCCTCGATCAGGCGGTCGCGCGACGCGACCTCCGGGCCCAGCACCGCTTCAACCTCGAGCAGCGCCTCGGGGTCGGTCTGACGCCCCTTCGGCGTCGCGCGCGGACGCTTTGCTACGGCCTCTGCCATGGTCTGCCATCCTCCCCAAGCAAGCGAACTTTCGTCCCACGCTGCCGATGGAAGCTTAGGCACTCGCGCGGGCGGAACGCAATATCTTGCCGCCCCGTCAAGCGACGGCCAGTCCGGGGAAGCGCCGCGCCAGTTCGGCGGCGAAGCGCGACACGGCCTCGGGATCGCGGCCGTCGCGCGGCAGCTCGACCTCGGCCACGCCGGCGACGCGGGCGGGGCGCTCGGTCAGGAACACGATGCGGTCGGCCAGGCGCACCGCCTCGCGCAGGTTGTGCGTCACCATGAGGACCTTCATCGGCCGGCGCTGCCAGAGCGCGATCAGCAGGTCGCGCAACCGTCCGGCCGAGGCCTCGTCCAGCGAGACGAAGGGTTCGTCCAGGAACAGCACTTCGGGTTCGGTCGCGAAGGCCCGCGCCAGCGCCACCCGCCGCGCCTGTCCCAGCGAAAGCTGCGCCGGATAGCGGTCGGCCATCCCCTCGAGCCCGACGGAGGCGAGCGCCGCCTCGACCCGTGGCAGGTCGGGCCGGGGCAGGGCGAGAAGGACGTTCTGCGCCACGGTCCGCCAGGGAAGCAGCCGCGGCTCCTGGAATACGGTCGCGATCCGAGCCTCCCGCAGGGCGGGGTCGAGCTCGCCGTCGAACTCGTCGTCGAGGCCCATCAGGATCCGCAGCGTCGTGGTCTTGCCGCAGCCGGACGGCCCGATCAGGCAGGTGAAGGTTCCCGGCGCCAGGCGCAGTTCCAGCCCGTCGAGCACGACCAGGCGGTCGCCGTCGGCGCCGATATGCTCCTTCCGGTCGATCCGTGCTGTCAGATCGCGCGTGGGCAGGGACCGCTCCATCCGCATCTCAGACCTGCTTCGGGCGCCAGCGCTGCGCCCGCCTGTCGAGCGGCTGCAGCGCCAGGAATTCGACCGCCAGCATCACCGCGACGAAGGCCAGCGTATAGCCCATGATCGCGCGCACGTCGAAGAGCTGGAAGTAGAGGTGGATCTGGAAACCGACGCCGTTCGACCGGCCCAGCAGCTCGACCACCAGCACGATCTTCCAGACCAGCGCGATACCCGACCGCGCAGCCGCAGCGAAATAGGGCTGAAGCTGCGGCGCGATCACGTCGCGGTAAATCTTCACGCGCGAGAAGCGATAGACGCGCGCCATCTCCATGTAAGTGGGGTCCATCGCCCGGGCGCCCTCGCGGATGGTGACGGCGACGTTCGGGATCTTGTTGAGCGCGACGGCGGTGATCGCCGCCGTCTCGGTCATGCCGATCCAGATGTAGGACAGGATGATCACCACCAGCGCCGGGATGTTCAGCGTCAGGATCAGCCACGGCTGAAGCACCACGTCGGCCCCGCGCGAGCGGCCCATCAGGAACCCCAGCGCCGACCCCACCGCCATCGCCAGCACGAAGGCCGCGAGCACCCGCAGCAGCGTGATCGACAGGTGGTAGGGCAGCACGCCGCTCTCGGTTTCGCGCAGGACGAAGGTCGCCACCTGCCACGGCGACGGGAAGAGCCGGGGCGAGACATAAAGCGAGACGACGTGCCACAGCAGGAAGAAGAGCGCGACCGACAGCAATCGCGCCGCGGTCGCGCTTCGGCTCCGGGACATGGCCGACGCGGCGCTTTTACGAGCCACTCTCGAGGCCGGACCAGAAGGTGCCGGGCGCCATCTCGGTTGCGGGGCCGACCAATTGCTCGCCGCCGATCTTGGCGAGTTCATTGTAGACGATCGCGGTGTCGTCACGCTCCTGCGTGGGCGTGCTGGTCGGGATACCCTCGCGGAACCGCTGCTTGAGCATCTGGAAGACCTCTTCGTTCTCGGCGCCGGTCATCTCGCGCAGCCGCTCCCACGCCTCGTCGCTTTCGGCCAGCACCTCCTTGGCGTCGCGGCTGGCGTCGACGAAACCGCGGGCAAGATCGGGGTTTTCCTCGGCCCATTCCTCGTTCATGACGTAACCCACCGCCGAAACGGCACCTTCGGCGCCGAAGCTGCGTGCCGCTTCCTGCGCCGAGATCACCTCGCAATACCCTTCGGTTTCAAGCCGCGCGTTGTAGTGCCAGTAGTTCAGCACGGCGTCGAGTTCGCCCTGGCGCAGTTTCTCGGTCAGCAGCGGCGGCGCGCCGAAGACGGGCGTGGTCGCGGCGGCCAGGTCCATCCCGCTTTCGCTGGCCATCCCCCGCAGCATCAGCCAGCTCTTGTCGAGCGGTCCGCCGGCGACGCCGATCGTCTTGCCCTCGAGGTCCTCGAGCGACTGGATGTCCCCCTCGCAGGGCGCCATGACCGCGCCGATCGACGTGGAGTAGGGGATGAAGACCAGCGGATCGCCCATGGCGCGCTGGCGCGAGACCATCAGCCAGTCGTCCGTGGTGACGTCGACATTGCCCGCCATCAGCGCGACCTTCGTGGCGTCACCACCAGCGAAGGGCACGATCTCCAACTCGAAGCCGTACTTCTCGTCCAGCCCCTCGTCGACGATCGTCTTCGCTTCCCAGTTGACCGTGCCGTATTGCAGCAGGCCCAGCCGGACAATCGGCAGGTCCTGCTCCTGCGCGACCGCAGCGGCGGCGCCCAAGAGGCTGGCGACGATGGCCGCCGTTCCGAAAACTCTCGCAATCATGACGTTCTCCTCCCTTGCCGGCGCATCCGCGTCCGCGTGCCCGGCGACCCCTGACCTGCCGTCCCGTGGATCTCATTCTCCCGCCGGACCGGCTCGTGCCCGCAGGCCGCGCGACGTATCGTAACCCCAAAGCGCGAGCACAAGAAACAGAATCAAGACCGCCGTGACAACGCCGCAGGCGAACAGGTTCAGCTGCCCGTGGATCGCAAAGCGGATCGCCTCGACCGCATGCGTGAACGGGTTGGCTGCCGAGATGCGCCAGAGGATCTCGCTCGACTCGCGCATCCGCCAGAGCGGGTAGAGCGCCGAGGACAGGAAGAAGGCCGGGAAGATCACGAAGTTCATCACGCCCGCGAAGTTCTCGAGCTGCCGGATCGCCGAGGACAGGAACATGCCGACGGACCCCAGCATCAATCCGGTCAGCATCAGCACCGGCAGAACCAGGAGGTAGCCGGCGAGCGGGAAGGTGATCCCGAACGCGGCCGCGATGGCGAGGAAGGCCAGCACCTGCAGGATCGAGACCACGGTGCCGGCGACGAGCTTGGCGAACAGAAGGAACCAGCGCGGCTGGGGCGAGGTCAGCAGGACCCGCATCGACCCCATCTCGCGGTCGTAGACCATCGAAAGCGACGACTGCATCCCGTTGAACAGCTGGATCATCGCGATCAGCCCCGGCGCGATGTAGACGTCGTAGGTGATGTAGGTCGCGTAAGGCGGCTGGATCGCGACGCCGAGGATCGAGCGGAAGCCGGCGGCGAACACGATCAGCCAGACGAGCGGCCGAACCAGCGCCGCCAGCAGCCGCCCGCGCTGCTGCAGGAAGCGCAGGATCTCGCGGGCGATCACGCCGCGCGCGGCGCGCAGCTTGCGCCTCATGCGGGGGCCCGCCGGGTAAGGCGGGTGAAGGCGTCAGACAGGTTGTCGGCACCTGCGGCCGCGACGACCTCTTCCGACCGGCCTGCGGCGGCAATGCCACCCTGGTGAAGCACCACCAGATCGTCGTCGGCCCGCACCTCGTCGATCAGGTGCGTGGCCCATAGTACCGCCACCCGCCGTTCCCGCGCAAGGTCGTGGACATAGGCGACGATGCGATGGCGCGATTCGATGTCCAAGCCAACCGTCGGCTCGTCCAGCAGGAGGAGGCGCGGCTCGTGCAGCAACGCGCGCGCCAGTTCGACCCGGCGGCGGTGCCCGCCATTCAGGTCGCGCACCCGCTCGCCCGCACGCTCGGCCATGTCGAGGCGGGCCAGCTCGTCCTCGGCCCGCTGCCGCCCGTCACGGCGGCTCAGCCCCCGGAGCGCGGCGAAATAGGCGAGGTTCTGCGAGACGGTCAGGTCGAGGTCCAGCGTCGGTTGCTGGAAGACAAGGCCCAGCGGCTCCAGCGCTGCCGCCCCGTCGCGTGAAGGTTCGGCGCCGCAGATGGCGATGCGCCCCGACTGCACCCCGAGCAGCCCGGTGACGAGGGCGAAGAGCGTCGTCTTGCCCGCCCCGTTCGGACCGAGCAGCGCGGTGAAGCTGCCCTTGGCCACCGAAAGCGACACGTCGTCGAGCGCGCGGCGCTTGCCGTAGGCATGGCTGACGGACTGGACGGACAGGGCAGGGGGAGCCGGCGTCGCAGCTCGGTCGGGCACCGGGCGAGTGGGCGCGTCAGGCGCCAAGGTCCAGCCGGTTGCGGATCAGCCAGTCCATCCCGCGCTGCCACGACTCGTCCGTGTTGCCGCGGATGTCGGCACTCATCGCCCGGAGCGTCTCGCCGGTCTCCACGTCGCGGATGTAGATGTTGATGTTCAGGATCAGGTTCGAGACCTTCTGCACGGTCCCCGTCACCGCCAACTCTGCGCCGACCTGCCCGGCCAGCGTCACGTCGCACCCGCCGCAGCGTTGGAGGCTCCGCCGCGATGCCTCGTCAGCGACCGGAGCGATGTCGATCACCTCGAAGCCGTCCGCCTCATCGAAGGCCTGCCTCAGCTGCGCGCCAAGCGCGGCGGTGCGCCGCGTCTCGTCGGGGTTCTCACCCATCATCTCGCCTTCGAGGCTGCTGTCGATCAGCTCGAAGTCGAACACGGCGACATCGACGGGCGCGCCGTCCTGGGCCGTGGCCGGCAGGGCAGCGAGGCAAGCGACTGCGATCAGAACGACGGCGATCTTCTTCATGACTCCGACACTAGAGGCCAGTCGCGCGATCACGCAAGCGGCTTCGATTCAGCACGCTTGCCGGACGCATCTGGTTCTGCTTAGCATGAGTCATGAAGCGAATTCTGAGTGTTTTGATCACCACCTTCGCCGCCAGCATTTCTGCGTCTGCGCAGGAAGCCGACAACATCACGATCGGTTATCTTCATCCGGCTGAGCGCCTGCAGACGCTGTCGCTGCTCGACCGCCCGACCGAGGATCTGGGCATCTCGGGCGCGCGGCTCGGGCTCGACGACAACAACACGACGGGGCAGTTCACGGGGCAGGTCTACACGCTCGAGACGGCGCCGGTATCGGGCGCGGCGGATGCCGAGGCCGCGGTGCAGCAGGTGGCCGATGCGGGTGCGGGCTGGATCGTCGCGGACCTCGAGGCCGAGGCCCTGCTTGCCGTCGCCGATGCCGCGGCGGCGCGCGACATGCTGGTCCTGAACACCGGCGCGCCCGACGATGCCCTACGCGGCGAGATGTGCCGCGCCAACGTCATCCACGTGGCGCCGAGCCGGGCGATGCTGGCCGATGCGCTGGCACAGTACCTCGCGTGGAAGAAGTGGCCGCGCTGGTTCCTGCTGAAGGGCTCGCATCCCGAGGACGAGGCCTTCGCCCAAGCGCTCGGGCGCGCGGCCGACCGCTTCGGCGGCCGCATCGTCGAGGAACGGATCTACGAGGATACGGGCGGCGCCCGGACGACCGACAGCGGCCACATCCAGGTCCAGCAGCGGATGCCGGTCTTCACGCAAGGCGCACCCGACCACGACGTCGTCCTCGTCGCAGACGAGAACGAGGTTTTCGGCACCTACGTACCCTACCATACCTGGGACCCGCGGCCCGTCATGGGCACGGCGGGGCTCGAACCCACGGTCTGGAGCCCGGCGCACGAGCAGTGGGCCGGCATCCAGGTGCAGAACCGCTTCGTCGACGGCTACGGCCGCCGCATGCAGGCCGAAGACATGCTGGCCTGGATGGCGGTACGGATGATCGGCGAGGCGGCGACGCGCACCAACAGCGCGGAGCCCGAGGCGATCCGTTCCTATCTTCTGGGCCCCGATTTCACGCTGGCGGCCTTCAAGGGCGAGGCGCTGAGCCTGCGCGACTGGGACCTGCAGCTGCGCCAGCCCATCCTGCTGGCCGACGACAAGACCGTGGTCTCGGTGTCGCCGCAGGAGGGGTTCCTGCACCCGACCTCGTTCCTCGATACGCTCGGCTATGACCGGGCCGAGAGCGAGTGCGAGTTGTAGCGGACGTGGAAGCGTCCTGACGAGGAGGAAGCGGCCGACGCGCCGCGAGGGAGGATACCGATGGGAGTGACGTCACGCGGCTTCGCCGTGCTGTTTCTGGCTGGCTTCGCTGCCCAGCCGGCCTTCGCCTACAAGATCTTCGTGTCGAACGAGAAGAGCAACGACGTGACGGTGCTCGACGGCGACACGCTCGAAGTGATCGACACGTTCGAGGTTGGCCAGCGCCCGCGCGGCATCACGGTTGCCAACGACGGCAACCACCTGCTGGTGGCGGTCGGCGACGACGACACGGTCGAGGTCTACGACACCGAAACCTACGAGCGGCTCCACACGCTGCCGTCCGGACCCGACCCCGAGCTGTTCGTCCTGCACCCCTCGGGCAACCCGCTTTATATCGCGAACGAGGACGACAACCTCGTCACCGTCGTCGACCTCGAGAACCGCTCGATGATTGCCGAGATCCCCGTCGGCGTGGAGCCGGAGGGGATGGGCGTCTCGCCCGACGGGTCGGTGATCGTGAACACGTCCGAGACGACGAACATGGCGCATTTCATCGACACCGAAAGCCACGAGATCGTGGCCAACGTCCTGGTCGACCAGCGCCCGCGCTTCGCCGAGTTCAAGTCCGACGGCTCCGAGGTCTGGGTCTCGTCCGAGATCGGCGGGACGGTCAGCGTGATCGACCCCGCGACGCACGAGATCAAGCACAAGATCGAGTTCGACATCCCCGGCCTGCGCCCCGAGGCGATCCAGCCGGTCGGCGTCCGCATCACCGAAGACATGGAGACGGCCTTCGTCGCACTCGGGCCCGCGAACCGTGTCGCCGTGGTCGACCCGGAAACCTACGAGGTGCTGGACTACCTGCTCGTCGGACAGCGGGTCTGGCAGCTTGGCTTCTCGCCCGACGAGTCGCTGCTGTTTTCGACCAACGGCGTCTCGAATGACATCTCGGTGATCGACGTCGAGGATCGCGAGGTCACCAAGTCCGTCCAGGTCGGCGAGTTTCCGTGGGGCGTCGTCACGACGCCGGACTGATCAGAAATACGAGGGAGGATCACATGAGCATCATACGTATCACCGCCGCAGCCGCCGTTGCCGCGTCACTCGGTGGGGCTGCCGTCGCGCAATCTGGCCTGCTGACGCGCGAGATCGACCTCGAGCCGATCACGCTGGCTTCGGGGCAGCCGCTGGCCGAAGCGCCGTACGAGCTCGAGGCCGGCAAGCACTACATGCTGGCGATCGAGGCGGACGGCTCGGCCGAACTCGCCATCGGCGGGGCGGCGTTCTTCCGCAACATGTGGATCAACGAGGTGGTCATCAACGATATCGAGGTGCGTCCGCTCGGCCTCGACTCGCTGGAGTTCGATGCCGCGGGTCGGGCCGAGATCACCTTCATCCCGATCCGCCCCGGCCAGTTCGAGCTGCGCATCCCCGGAACGACGGGCGAGACGCAGCGCGCCGTCTTCAACGTCAGCGGATGATGCCCGCGCGGTTCCTTCTGGCGGCGGCTTTTGCCGTCGCGGCGGGCGGCGCGGCGGCGCAGGAGGCCGCGCGCCTCGACCCCGACTGGCCCTGCGTGCAGCGCAAGGTGCCGACCTTGACGCCTGCGGCGATCTGGACCGGCCCCGCGATAGAAGAGGCGGGCGACTGGCGCGACGACGAAGAGGTGCGCGAACTCGTCAACCTCCTGAGCCAGCGCCGCGTGCCGCAGGACGAGGCCGAGGCCACCATCGAAAGCTTCGCGGAAGGACTGCCGGCCGAGGAACGCTCTGCCCGGCTGACCCTGTTGTTCGCCGGGTTGTTCGACACGATGAACGCCGAACGCAGCGAAATCATCGAGGGAATCGAGCGCTACGCCAGGCATCAGAAGGCGCTGGTCGAGACGATCCGCGAGCAGAAGGAGACGGTCGAGGTCAGCCCCGTCGGCACCGGCTCGGAGGCCGAACAGCAGCTTTTCTGGAACCTGCGCATCTTCGAGGAGCGGCGGCAGTCGCTGCCCTATATCTGCGAGGTGCCGCGGCTGGTCGAGCAGCGGCTGTTCGCCCTCGGGCGCGCGATCGGCACCGTGGTGTCAGAGTGACCTAGTCGCTGGTCTCGGGCACCCAGGGCTTCAGCGGTTCGAGCGGGAGGTCCCGCTCGACCCAGCCATTGGTTCCGTCGGGGAACCAGTGGACGTCCTCCAGCCCCAGCTCGATCGCGCGCTTTGCTGCGTTCCACGACATCCAGCAATCCTTCAGGCAATAGAACACGGCGGGCGTCGTTGCCTCGCCGATGGATGCCAGGCCTGCCTCGAAATAGGCTTGCACTTCGGGCGCAAGCACTCCGTAGCCGGTATTCGGAAGCCAGGTGCTGCCGGGAATGGCGAGCCGTTCGGCTGCGCGCCAGTAGGTGTCTGGCGGCAACTCCGCCGGACGCTCGGGGCGGGGGAGGACGTCGACGAAGACCGCCGCGCCCTCACGCCAGAGCCGCTCGGCCTCCGCGGCGTCGATCACCGTTGCGCCCGCCAGCGTCTCGGGCACCGCCGCGCGGTAGTCGGACATGCGAAAGTCGGGCGGCTCCGGCACCGTCTGCGCCGCCCCGCCTCCGCAGATCAGCAGGACGACGCCTGCGGCAGCACCGAGCGGCCGCAGGATCATCGGGTAATCGGCTGGCCCTGCTCGTCAAGCAGCGGCACGCCGTAGTCGAGAAGAAGCGCGTCGATTTCCGCCTGGTTCTCGCGGATCAGGTCGTTCAGCTCGCGCTTCCATTCCTGGTCCGACGGACGGACGCCCATCGTGATCCGGTATGTCATCCGCGGTCCGTCCACCTCGGAGGTCAGGGGGATCACCTTGAGCGGCGGCGTCTGCTGCTGGGCGTAGTAGCCTGCCATGGGCCCCCATGCGAGGGCAGCGTCGATCTCGTCCGCGGCCAGATCGGTGATCATGTCGTGCACGGGGGACGAGGCGCGCGTGTCGACCATCAGGTGGTACGGGCGCGCCGTCCCCATCAGCCCGTACTTGGCGAGGCTGGTAGCCGGTGGAGTTCCCGCGACGACCCCGATCCGCTTGCCCTGAAGCCGTGGATCGTCCAGCCGCGTGACGTCGGCCAGCTCGGACTCGGGCGGCACGATCAGCGCATAGGCTGACTGGTAGTAGGGGTTGGTGTTCTGGACCAGTTCGTCGCCCTGCGCGTAGCCCATGATGATGTCGCACCGGAAGGCCTGCAGCGTGTTGCGAACGAAGCCGACGCCTTGGGGAAAGAACGTGTAGTCGACGCTGGGCCGCCCGAGCTTTTCGGCCACGAGTTCGGCCAGCGCGTTCTCGAACCCCTCGCCGGCCTCGTCCGAGAAGGGCAGGTTGCGCGGGTCGGCGCAGACCCGCAGCGTGTCCGGGTCGACAAGTTCGAATGCATCGCCGACGCCGGTCTCCTGACCGACGGCGGCGTGAGGTGCGGCGACCGCGATGGCGATTGCCAGCAGGGCGTGCCGCGCCTGCTCAACCCATGCAGGAATCTTCCATCTCGGCAAACACATCGCTTTTCGCTTCCTTCTTGGCGGGACGGCCACGGGGCAGGTCGCCCTCGCCACGTGCGCGCAGGTAGATGTATATGTCATCCAGGTAGCACATGATGTTGGGATTGGTGCCGAACGCGGGCATCACGTTCTGATTGCCTGACCCGACGTTCTCGCGGCCGCCGGCGACCACGGCGACGAAATCCTCGTAGCTCATGTCCTGCACGCTCTCGACGAGGGCCGGCGCGAATGTGGAGCCGACGCCGTCCGGTCCGTGGCAGACATGGCATTCCGAGTTGAAGCGGCGAAAGCCCGAGTAGGTGTGGAAATCGACCGTCCCGTCCTCGGCGATGTTGAACGTGGGATAGCCTTCGGCGTCGAAGTACTTGCCGGCATCGTTCTCGACGGCGGTTGGATCGGCGGCCTGGGCCGAGGCGAAGCCTGCGGTGCAGGCCGCCAGGACGACACCACGGATTGCGTGCTTCAGCATCATCGGATGTTCCTATTCAGCAGAGACTGGTAAATCCGGTCGCGCGCGGGCGCCGAGTCTCCTCGGTGCCGGGCGGTCCGGGAAAATGAACGCGGAGGCATAGGCTGCCTCCGCGCCGCCCCGTTCCCGAGGCATGTGCACGTTCTATTCCGACGAGGCGACTTCCTCGGGCAGCTTGAAGACCGTCAACTGGCCGCCGAGGTTGGTGTAGTCGGACAGGGACGCGTAGCCGCCGACCGCGCCGAGGCCCGCAGCGGGGTCGGTCAGACCGGCCGCAAGGCCGATGCCGGCCCATCCGCCGACACCCGACAGCACGGCGATATATTGCTCGCCCTCATGCTCGTAGGTCATGACGTTGCCGATCACGCCCGAGCCGGTCTTGAAGCGATAGAGCTCCTCGCCCGTCTCCATGTCGACCGCCTTCAGGTATCCTTCGAGCGTGCCGTAGAACACCACGTCGCCCGCTGTCGCCAGCGCGCCCGACCAGACCGAGAACTGCTCGGGGATCGACCAGACGATTTCGCCGTTGACGGCGTCCCACGCGATGAAGTTGCCCATTCCGCCGTGGCTTTCCGGCGTCGGGTACATCGACAGGGTGGCGCCGACATAGGGTTGGCCGGCCGTGTAGCTCACGCGGAACGGCTCGTAGTCCATGCAGACGTGGTTGGTCGGGATGTAGAACAGCTTGGTCTCGGGCGAGTAGGCCGAAGGCTGCTGGTCCTTGGTGCCGAGCGCGGCCGGGCAGATGCCGGCCGTGTTGGTGTCTTCGCCGCCTTGCTCGGTCGAGTATTCGGCGACGACCTGCGGACGCCCGTACTGGTCGCTTTCGGGGTCCATCTCGACATGGGTGGCCCAGTTCACGAACGGGTCGTACTTCTCGGCCACCAGAAGCTCGCCCGTTTCGCGGTCGAGCGTGTAGGCGAAGCCGTTCCGGTCGGGGTGAACCACCACCTTCCGCTCCTCGCCCTCGAAGTCGAGATCCGCGAGGATCATCTCGTTCACGCCGTCGTAGTCCCACTCGTCATGCGGGGTCATCTGGTAGAGCCACTTGGCCATCCCGTCGTCGGGGTCGCGGGCCATGATGGTCATCGACCAGCGGTTGTCGCCCGGACGCTGCGCAGGGTTCCAGGTCGAGGGGTTGCCGGTGCCGTAATAGACCAGATCCAGCTCGGGATCGTACGAGATCCAGCCCCAGGTGGTGCCGCCGCCGATCTGCCACTGGTCGCCTTCCCAGGTCGCCGTGCCCGAGTCCACGCCCACAGGCTCGCCCAGATGGGTGGTGTTCTCGGGGTCGAGCAGCGTCATGTCGTCCGGACCGGCCGAGAAGGCCCGCCATGCGACTTCGCCGGTGGCGATGTCATAGGCCGTCATGTGGCCCAGAACGCCGTATTCACCGCCCGAGTTGCCGACGAGAACCTTGTCCTTCACGACCTGCGGCGCCATCGTCGCCGTCTCGCCCTTGCCGGGATCGCCGTTCTGGACTTCCCACAGCACCTGGCCGGTGTCGGCGGACAACGCGACGACCGTCGTGTCGGCCTGGTTCAGGATGATCGTCGCCGGATAGGCATCCGTTTCGGGCGCGTAGGCCACGCCCCGGTTTACCGTGTCGCAGCACATCACGCCGATGACCTGCGGGTCCTGCTGCGGCTCGTATTTCCACTTGATGATGCCGTCATTCGCAAGGTCGACGGCAAAGACGTTGTTCGGGAACGGCGTCGAGAAGTACATCGTGTCGCCGATCACGAGGGGGTTGCCCTCGTGGCCCCGCAGGACGCCGGTCGACATGCTCCAGGCAACCTGGAGCTGGTCGACGTTGTCCTTGTCGATCTGGTCGAGTTCCGAGTAGCGCCAGTTGGCATAGTTGCCGGTCGGCATGACCCATTCGCCTGGCTGTTCCTCAGCCATGGTTTGAAGCTGTTCATTGGCTGACGCCGACCAGGCGACAGCAGTCACCGCAGCGATAGACACTGCGCCGAGCAATCCACTTTTCATTCTATTTCCTCCTCCACGGCCGTCTCGCGCGGGATCGAAAGGATCCCGCGTCGCACCTCGCTTCCCCGCCAACGCCGCAAAAGCGGTGTTCAGATGTGCTCGAAATAGCCTCCCCCCGAGCAGTCAAATGCGTTGCTTTAACGGCAGCCGCGGTGGAATAAATCAGACTAGGCACAGGATTTACGTTGAGGCAAGCAGCAAATATTCGTGCCGGCGACGGCCGCCTGTCCGCGACTTCGGACGGGCTGTGGCGCTCTGGATTCTTGTGTTCGCCGGTTGGTCCACAGCGTTCGGGAAGGGGGAGCGAAATGCCCGCGACGGACCGCACATTTGCAGCAGCGGCAGCGTTCTGGCTGTTCGCCTGGCCCGCTGCGGCGTTGGACCCAAAGGAGGTCGCTCCGGGGGTCTACGTGATCGCGGGCGCGGTCGCCCTCGCGTCACCCGAAAACGAGGGCGCGATCGCGAACATAGGCTTCGTCGTCGGCCGTAAGGCGGTCGCCGCGATCGATCCCGGCGGCAGCGCAACCGTCGGCGCGTCGCTGGTCGAGGCGGTCCGGAGCATCACGGACCAGCCGATCCGTTATGTCATCTACACGCATATGCACCCGGACCACGTGCTGGGCGCGGCACCTGTCGTGGCCGCCTCGGGGGCAGAGGTCGTGGGCCACGCCAAGCTCGCTTCCGCGCTCGCCGCCCGGGCCGAGCACTACCTGGCGGGCGCTCGGGACGCGCTCGGCGACGAGGCGACGGACGGGCTTGAGGTGGTCCTGCCGGACCGTGAGGTCGCGGCCATCGCGACGCTCGACCTGGGGGACCGGCCGCTTTCGCTTCGGGCATGGCCGACGGCGCACACGGACAACGACCTCACCGTGCTCGACGAGCGGACCGGAACGCTCTTCGCAGGCGACCTGCTGTTCACCGAGCATCTGCCGGTCATCGACGGCAGCATCACGGGCTGGCTCGCGCTCGAGGCAGAGCTGACATCCCTGCCAGCCGCCCGAGCGGTGCCGGGTCACGGGCCGGCAACCGTCGACTGGCCCGCGGCGGCCGCGGCCCAGTTCGGCTATCTGGCCAGCCTGGCCGACTCGGTCCGGGCCCAGATCGCAAAGGGCGCGGGCCTCGCCGAGGCCGTCGAGGCGGTCCCCCCGCCCGCCGGGAACTGGGCCCTCGTCGAAACCTTCCATCGGCGAAACGTGACCGCCGCCTTCACCGAGTTGGAGTGGGAATGAGGCCGCGGATCTGCTATATACTATCCAGCAGGCGCAGATCGGGAGGGGTTGAGCGATGCTGAGGACGCACATGGCCGTAGCGGCCGGTCTGCTCGTTGCGACGGCCGGGCTGGCGCAGGCAGAGTCGGATGCGTGGTCGGACATCGTTGCCGATGTCTTCGACGGACGCGCGATGCAGCAGAGCGACATCGTGACGCTCGAGACGCCGTATCGGGCCGAGGATGCGGCGACGGTGCCGGTGACGATGCACTTCGCGCCGCCCGAAGACGCCGGCCTGCGGGTCGAGCGCGTGACGTTGGTCATCGACGAGAACCCCGCGCCGATTGCCGCCGTGTTTGAACTGGGCGCGGATGCCGGCGTCTCGCGGATCGACACGCGGGTGCGGGTACAGTCCTACACGAACGTGCACCTGGTGGCCGAGCTGTCGGATGGCTCGCTGCACATGACCGAGACTTTCGTCAAGGCTTCGGGCGGCTGTTCGGCGCCGATGGGCAAGGACCCCGAGGCGGCGATGGCGAATCTTGGCCTGATGAAGCTACGGCAGTTCGACGGCGCAAATCCCGAGGCGCAGTTGATGATCCGGCACCCGAACAACTCGGGCCTGCAGATGGATCAGCTGACCCGCCACTACATCCCGGCGCACTTCATCCACAGCCTGACGATCGCCCAGGGCGACGCGCCGATCCTGAAGATGGAGGGCGGCATCTCGCTATCCGAGGATCCGAGCGTCCGGTTCGAGTTCGAGCCGAACGGCGAGCCGATCGCGGTCGAGGCGCAGGATACCGAGGGCAACGTCTTCAGCGAGAACTGGCCGATCGAGGTCGGACGCTCGGGCACCTGAGGGCTCAGAAACAGCGAAGCTCGGCTTCGATCTGGGCGCGGCGAAGGGCGTCGGTGGCCTCCTTCGACTGCTCGCTCTCGCGGAAGAGGACCCCGCGCTCGCCCGTCACCCGGCCGAGGCTCATGAAGGCTTCGGCCTCCTCGTAGGCCTCGTAGGGCAGGATCGTCGAGATCACGTCGATCGAGCACGAGCAGTTCCGCAGCGCCTCGGGCGTGTTGCCGTTCGCGGCCATGCAGCCGAGCACGTAGTCCGCGACCGCGACGGTGGGGTAGACGTTGCCGGTGCCGTCGCGCACCTGCGCGGCGCCGGCCGTGGCACTCGCGCCCAGAAGAAGCGTCAGAAGCGTCAGTCTCATCCTACCCTCCCACGTCCTCTTGAACCTGCTGCTTGCAACGTCGCCCGCCGCTTGTAAAGATTCGCGGCACACAGGGGGGAGGACCCGAAGATGGATACACGCGCCGCGGTCGCATTCAAGGCGGGAGAGCCGTTGGAGATCGCCACAGTCAGCCTGGAGGGCCCGAGGGAGGGCGAGGTCCTCGTCGAGATCAAGGCGACCGGCATCTGCCACACCGACGAATTCACCCGGTCGGGCGAGGACCCCGAGGGGATCTTCCCGGCCATCCTCGGCCACGAGGGCGCGGGCGTCGTCGTCGATATCGGCCCCGGCGTCACCAGCGTGAAGAAGGGCGACCACGTCATCCCGCTTTACACGCCCGAGTGCCGCGAGTGCCCGTCCTGCCTGTCGCAGAAGACGAACCTGTGCACTGCTATCCGCTCGACCCAGGGACAGGGCCTGATGCCCGACGGCACCTCGCGCTTCAGCCTCGATGGTCAGCCGATCCACCACTACATGGGTTGCTCGACGTTTTCGAACTTCACCGTCCTGCCCGAGATCGCGGTCGCCAAGGTGCGCGAGGACGCGCCCTTCGACAAGATCTGCTACATCGGCTGCGGCGTGACGACGGGCATCGGCGCCGTGGTCAACACCGCCAATGTCGAGCCCGGCTCGACCGCGGTGGTCTTCGGACTCGGCGGGATCGGCCTGAACGTGATCCAGGGCCTGCGCATGGTGGGCGCCGACATGATCATCGGCGTGGACATCAACGACAGCAAGAAGTCGATGGCCGAGCAGTTCGGGATGACCCATTTCGTCAACCCGAAGGAGATCGGCGAGGACATCGTGCCCTACCTCGTGAACCTGACGAAGCGGCGCGGCGACCAGATCGGCGGGGCGGACTACACGTTCGATTGCACCGGCAACGTCACCGTGATGCGCCAGGCGCTCGAATGCGCGCATCGCGGCTGGGGCCAGTCCATCGTCATCGGCGTGGCGCCGGCGGGGGCCGAGATCGCGACGCGCCCGTTCCAGCTGGTCACCGGCCGGGTCTGGAAGGGCACCGCCTTCGGTGGCGCCAGGGGCCGTACCGACGTGCCGAAGATCGTCGACTGGTACATGGACGGCAAGATCGACATCGACAGCCTGATCACGCACACCATGCCGCTCGAGGACATCAACAAGGGCTTCGACCTGATGCACAAGGGCGAGAGCATCCGTTCGGTGGTCCTCTACTGATGCGGGTCGCATCATGGTCGTTGGTGGTTGCGACAGCTGTTGCGACTGCGGCGAGCGCCGACCCGCAATCGCTTTCCTTCTCGGCCGGCGAGGATCGTCACGTGGTCCCGCCGGCAGGGCTCACGTCGCTCGAAGCCGGCGAGGAAGGCGGCCTGACGCTCTGTTTCAGCGACACGCAGCAGGAGGCGCTGCGCGAGTTCACGGGAGATCACATCGGCGACACGGTCACGGTCGCGATCGGCGAGGCGAAGGTGTTCTTCCTTCAGGTCGTCGAGCCCTATGACGGCGGTTGCATCGACTGGCCCCTGCACCCGCGCGTGGCCGAAAGCTATCGCGCGCGGCTGACCGGAACCTCGGGAGGGGAATGATGCGGGTCGTACGGGGTTGGGCGGCCCGTGGTGGCCGGCGGGTCTGCGGTCACCAGTCGGACGCCGAACTGACGCTCAGGCGACATAGCGGGCACGAGCATTCGTACTATCTCGTTTCGACGTGCATGGCCGAGCATGTCGCGTGGCATGACGAACGGTCGGGCTGAGGATACCAGGGAGAGAGACCAATGATGAAAGTACTACCCGTTTTCGCAGTAGCAGTGACGGCATTCTCCGCGCAGGCGCAGGACTTCACCGGCGGAGACCCCGAGGCCGGCGAGCGTGTGTTTCGCCGCTGCGCCGCCTGTCACGCCGTCGGAGAGGATGCCCAAAGCCGTGTCGGACCCGAGCTGAACCAGCTTTTCGGTCGCGTGCCCGCCTCCGTCGAGGGCTTCTCGTACTCGACGGCGATGCAGGAATTCGGCGAGACCAACGTCTGGGACACCGAGACGCTTCACGCCTACCTGCAGGCGCCGCGCGACGTTGTCCCCGGGACGAAGATGGCGTTCCCCGGCCTGCGCAAGGATGAAGAAGTGGTCGATCTTCTGGCCTACCTGGCCCAGTATGACGACGAGGGCTTGACCGTCGAATGATCGGCGCGCGGCGGACCGTCCGCCCTTGATGGAGGAGTGTCCGGGTCCCGGGCACTCCTTTTGCATTTATGGCGCCTCAACTTCGGGGGCGCGTTCCTGCCCCTCTTGGTTGATGATTCGCTCCTGCACGAATGTCTTGTGCTGTGCGCGGTTCGGCAGCATGCTCGGCTTACGTGGGCCCTGCGGAGGAGACGGGCATGAGCATTCTTTCTGGACTTTTCGGCGGCAAGACCGTCAGCACCCCGCCGACATCCGGCGTAAAGATCCATCCGGCTGTGGATGACGGGGTACCTGGCGGCAAAAAAGGGTTCAGCGGCGGCACGCTGACCTGCAAGTGCAAGACCGACCCGGTGAAGGTACGCGTGTCGGCGCAGACGGCACACAATCACGTCTGCGGCTGCACCAAGTGCTGGAAACCCGCGGGTGCGGTCTTTGCGCAGATCGCGGTGGTCGGGCGCGACCATGTCGCCATTGTCGAGCACGGCGAAAAGCTGGAGGTCGTCGATCCCAGCGCGACGATCCAGCGCCACGCCTGCAAGGCCTGCGGCACGCATATGTTCGGGCGCATCGAGAACGAAGGCCATCCGTTCCACGGTCTCGATTTCGTCCATACCGAGCTAAGCAATCAGGATGGCTGGTCGCCCCCCGAATTCGCCGCGTTCGTGTCATCGATCATCGAGTCCGGCACGCCGCCCGACCAGATGCCGGCGATCCGCGCGAGGCTGGACGAACTCGGCCTGCCGCCATACGACGCGCTCTCGCCGGCGCTGATGGACGTGATTTCGACGCATGTGGCGAAGCAGAAGGGCCTAATCTAGCCTGGCTTGGTCCCGAACCACGCGCCTGGCCAGCGGGGCATGGCGACGGCGGTGTCGAGATCGGGCACCGTCGACGCCCGGCGCCGAGGATCGAGTCGCTCTCGACGAAGCCATGCCTGACCCCCCGACGTGGTGCGCGAACCATTGCCGCATCCGCTGAAAGACGTTCTTCGCTAGTGCGAGCCCGGCCCGTGATGATCTCGACGCCCTCCGTCGGGGACAGCCCAGAGTGGCTTCCTCACGCGGATGCGGTCGGAGGGCGGTGTCGCGAAGCTCGGATCCTCACACCTCTTCGGAACCGGCTTGCCCGGCGCGCCCGGGTGGATCAACGAGGCCTCGGCCGTCGCGAATGCGTCGGTCGCGTCCGTCAGCCGGGCGCGATGCGGCCGCGTGGGAGGGCATGATTTGTCCGTCGGGGGCGATCACCAGCCGGTCGAGCCCCAGCCACCCATGCAGCGCTTTGGGATAGTTCGACCCCTCCGCGCGCGGCGGCCGTCAGCTGGACAAGGTCCCTGCGCAAGGCCGGCTCGCCGCCCGAATGGTGCAGTTGCAGGGCACCCAGCTTCGCCGCCTGCGCGAACACCCTCTCCCACTCGTCCGTGGGCAGCTCGCTCGCCTGAAGTGCCAGGTCGATCGGGGTGGAGCAGTACGGACACGCCAGCGGGCAACGGTGGGTCATCTTCGCGGGCATCGCGATCGTCGGGGACACCTTGTCGGTGGCGTGGGTCATCATCCCAACTCCAGGAAGCGCCGGTCTTGCAGGGCCTTCAGGAAGCCCGCCCGATTTGCTGCGATCTCTTCGGAGTGGGGCGGAAGGCCGCGCGGCAAGATCGTCGACGATCTGTCCGAACCTGCGGTCGTCGCCGATTGCGGACAGGACGGCGTGGGCCACCGGGTCGAGGGTCACCCAGCACGCTCGGGCGCCGGCAGCACCCTTCGATCTCGCTCGTCGTCGCGGTGGATGCGCACGCCCGGGGGCACGTTGAGGAGGGCATCGCGCTCCATCAGGCGGCCTTCGCGTCGGCGAGGCGGGTGCCAGGCTGCCAGGCGCCGGGGGGATGTGGCCGGGCTGCGTGAAGCCCGCCGAGTTGCGACCAGAGCACGTCTGTCTTGAAGACCAGCGCATCCTGCTTCTCGACCGTGTCGGCGTGGTCGAGAACCCAGCCGAGGCCGAAGGCGGCGTCCTTCGGGGCTTCCTTCAGCCGGTTCACGAAATAGGACAGCGAAGCTCGTCCGCGAATGGGTAGTTCTTCGTAAATCCCGCGATCCGCTCCTCGTGGATCTTCGGCGCGAACAGCTCGGTGAGACTTGCCGCGACGGCTTCGAGCAGTGTCTTTTGCCGTACGAAGCGCACATTGGCGTGGACGGTGAAGCGTTTGGCGGAAAGCACGCCTCGGGTCGAGGCGACGAAGTCTGGATCGAGCCCCACCGCCTCGGCCAGCCTCGGCCAGTGTCGGATGCTCCCCTCGTTCATATCGGTGACGTTGTGGTCCTCGATGCGGCTTCGTCACGTGCGGCGAAGCGCCGGGTCCCCGACCCGAGACATGTAGGCGGCGTCCGTCATGGGGATCGAGTGCTGGTAGTAGTGCCGGTTGATCACCCACGCGCCCACCTGGTCCGGCATACAGCCGCGCAGGACGGGGTTGGTGTTGTTCATGTGGATGTAGACCTTGCGTCCCAGGACGAACTGGTGGGCGGCGATGGACCCCTCTCGCCCGCACATCGACATATGCCCCATCCGCGCGCCGGTCGTCTGCCCGAGGCCTTCGCGGATCATCGCGTCGTCGCGCCACAGCGTGCCGTCGAAGAACACCGCCGCCGCGCCCTCGAGCCGACCCCGCAGCGCGTCCGTCAGCCGGGCGCAGCCGGGGATGTATTAGGCCCGGGTGGACCCGGCTGTCAGTTCCACCCCGACCGTCTGTTCGCCCAGCAATCCGGTGTCGACCGTCTCGCCCACATGTAGAGAGGGACCTTTCCCGGAGATGCATCGAGATCGCTCGGTGTACTCGGCGATTGAAGCCTCGGGTGTTGCCTGGCATCAAATTGTTTCAGAGGAAAATCAAGGGCGGTCCGGCCGCGCTGCCGACCTCGCAAGTGCAGCCGACGATAGGAGTGAGGAGTGGCCTGCAACGGGCCGGAAGTGCTGAGAGCGAGCTTCCGCCATCAGATCGAACGGCTTTCCATCCGCCGTCATGGCAGACGGCCCTGATGCTACGGCGCCGTCGCCGCTGGGCCTCAGGATCGGCTTTCGCCTTCGGTGGGGCCGGCCTCGGCATATTCACGATCAAGGACCTCGACGGTCGCGGTCGCGGTCAAGCCGTGTATGACCGTGGACGCGAAGATGGTGAACGCGACCAGTGCCCAGAGCGGCCCCTCGTCGATGAACTCGACATGGGTAGAGGCGTAGCCCAGGTAGTAGAGGGATCCGATGCCGCGCACGCCGTACAAGGCGACCACGGACCGCGCCCGCAGACCGAGTTCGGTCCCGACCAGTCCGATCATCCCCGCCAGTGGCCTGATCACCAGGATGAGGCCGAAGCCGATGATCGTGTGGCCCCAGTCGAGATGCGTCCAGAGCGAGGGCATCACGCTGCCGAGAAGCACCAGCAGGATTGCTGTGATGGCGTTTTCGACCGAGCTCGCGAAACTGTGGAGCCGCTGGTGGAACTTGTGTTTCGCCTCAGCCCGCCGGCATACCAGACCGGCGACGAAGGCCGCGATGAAGCCATAGCCCTCTGCAAGCTCCACAATCCCGTAGGCGAGGAACACGCCCGCCAGGACGAGGATCCCGGGCCCGGCGGCAGCGACCTGGTTCCAGGCGGGAACCGCGATCAGGATGCGCCCCAGCACCCACCCGATCGCGGCGCCGAGCACGGTGCCGACCGTGATACGGTAGAGGACGTCCCAGGTGATCCACTCGACCAGCCACACGGAGGGGTCGGTCCCCGCCGAGGCAACATGGAGCGCCAGGTAGACGAAGGGGAAGGCCAGGCCGTCGTTCAACCCGGCCTCGGTCGTCAGCGCGAAGCGCACCGGATGCTCCTTGCCCTCGAGCGGCGGGCCGATCTGGAGGTCCCCGGCAAGCACCGGGTCGGTCGGTGCAAGCACCGCCCCCAGCAGGATCGCCCCACCGACCGTCATTCCCGCGACGCTCCACCCCAGAAGCGCGACGGCCGCGATGGTCAGCGGCATGGTGATGGCCAGCAGCCTGACCGTCGGCCGCCAGAGCCGCAAGCCGCCCAGGTCGTCGATCCGCAAGCCGGTCGCGAAGAGCACCACGATCACGACGATCTCGGCGGCGAGTTCCCAGATCTCCGGGTGCTCGGTCGGGTCGATCCCGGCGACGACGTCGGGGAACAGCAGCGAGCCGGTCATCCCGCAGACCATGAGCAGAGCAGTCGCCGCGGGTGCCCGCCGGAAGAAGAGGTGCGGCAGCCAATACGAGACGAGCAGGCTTCCGCCCAGGGCCACGAGCAGGATGTGATAGGCATCAAAGCCGAAGCGGGCGTCTTCCATGGCCCTGCATCTATCTCGCCAAAGGTCGGCTGCAATCGGTGATGGACGTTTGGAACGGCGTGAGGGATCACGGAACGCATGATCGACGTGTTGTTCTTCGCTGGTGGCAGCCTTCTGGTCGTCGCCATCCTGTTCGGTATCGCGACCTGCTCGTGGCAGGTCCGCGCAGGCGTCGGCCGGACCCGATCCATCCTGGCCATCGCGCTTGGCGCGACGGTCCTGTGGTCGGGCGCGAACGCGCAGGACGAGGGGGAAGGCGCGGAAACCTTCGCCTTCGAGGTCGAACAGATCAACGAAGGTCTGCCGCCGATCGACGCGCCCCTTCGCCTCGACACACCGCGGGCTGCGCTGGAATCCTTCCTCGATGCCATACGCCAGGACGAGTTCGGACGTGCAGCCTATGCGCTCAACCTGAGCGCCGTCCCGGCAGAACAGCAGGCGGAGCGTGCGCCCGAGCTTGCCCTGATGCTGGCCTTCGTGCTGCGTCGATACGACCTGATCGACTGGTCCGAGATTCCGGACCAGCCCGACGCACGCGTGCTTCCCGGTTTGCAGCAGTCGACCGCCCCCTACACCCGCCGGTCGGTGGAACTGGGCGAGGTCGAGGTCGGCGGACGACCGGTTCCGATCAGCCTCCAGCGTTTCCGGACCGAGGATGACGAGGCGGTCTGGCTGTTCTCGCCCTATGCCGTCGAGCGGGTCACCGAGATCTTCGCCGAGACCCGGCCGGGCCTGCTCAGCCGCTGGGTTCCCCTTCAACAGCGGCTGGATACGCTGGGGCAGCCGTCATTGGCGGAATGGGTTGCCGCCGCGATCCTGCTGGCCGCGACGATCCTGGTCTGGCTGGCGGTCTATTACGCGATCCGCGTCGCGGCCCGGCATCTGCGCCCGACCCGGGCGAGGGCCGCGCGGAAGCTGTCCCTGCCGCTTGCCACGTTGACGGCCGCCCTCGCGCTTCGCGTCGGGATCAACAGCCTGATCCTTCTCACGGGGCCGATCGCATCGAAAATGGTTCTGGGCTCGGAAGCGATCGCACTCGCCGCGGGCGCGTGGCTTCTGATCCAGGGTGTGTCGGCCGGGACGCTGAGCCTCAGCGAGCGGTATGTCGTCCCGCTTGCCGCCGACGACCCCGAGAACCGGCGGATCAAGACGACCGTCTACGTGGCAAGGCGGATGGCGCTGGTCGCCGCCGCCCTTCTGAGCGTCGGCTACATCCTCGTGAGGGTCGGGCTCTTCGAGAGTTTCGGCGTATCCGTGCTGGCGTCGGCGGGTGCCCTGGGCGTCCTCGTCGCCATCGCGGCACGGCCCTTGCTGGGCAACATGGTGGCCGGCTTGCAGATCGCGCTGACCGATCCCCTCCGGATCGGGGATGTGGTGGTCTATGACGGGCATTGGGCAACGGTCGAGGATATCTCGTTCGCCCATACGGTCCTTCGGACCTGGACCGAAACGCGCCTGATCGTGCCGCATGCGGACTTCCTGTCGCGCCCCTTCGAGAACTGGTCGAAAGAGGGCGACGCGGTGCGCCGGATCGTGAAGATCCCGGTCGATTTCCGCATCGACGTGGACGTCGTCCGGCGGAAGGTCCGGGAGATCGTCGAGGGCGATCCGCGCTCTGTCGAGGCCCCCCTCGTGGAACTGGTCGAGGTCAACGCGGAAACGGCGGTCATATGGATCTGGCTCACCGGCACCACTGCCTTCACCTCGTGGTACCTGCACAACGACGTCCGCGAGAAGCTCATGGCGTTTCTGAAGGATCACGACGATGGCGCCTTCCTTCCGCGCCGCCGCTATATCCTCGTGCAGGACGACCCTCCCGCGCCGGGACCCGTCCCGCCATCCGAGCAGGGCTGAGCCGGATGGCGGCGGAGCCGGGTCGATCCTGAACGTGCGCCATCCTATGTAGCGGTCGAACGAGCGCACGCGCCAGGCACAAGTACAGGCAAGGAAGTCATCATGTTCAAGAAGGTCCTCAGCAGTCTCGGTTTCGGCTGCGCCACCATCGATACCGTCATCGGCGAACAGGAGGTCGTGGCGGGCCAGCCGCTTCATGCCGAGCTGCAGGTCCGTGGCGGCGATACCGAGCAGGACATCCAGGCCGTCATTCTCGAGCTCGTCACGGAGTGCCGGGTCGAGATGACCGAGAATGCAAGCCGGCGCGGCGAAGTCGTCGTGGCCTCTTCCCGCATCGAGGTCGGCCGGATCGGTGCGAACGAAGAACGGACGATCCCGCTCCGGCTAGATGTGCCGGCCGGAGCCCCGGTCACCGACGGCTCGACGAAGTCCGAGCTGCGCACCCGCCTGGAAATTCTCGGCGGCATCGACCCGCGGGATTCCGACCAGGTCAAGATCCTGCCGACGCCGGTCGTCGCGGCGATCCTGCAGGGCATGAAGAAGGCCGGCTTCCTGCTGGTCGACACGGAAGTGGAGCACCGCCCGGACGACCCGTCGCATCCGGTCGTGCAGGAATTCGACTTCCGTCCCGTTCCTGCGGTCGATTTCGGGGTCGACGACGTGGAGCTCTCTTTCTTTCCCATCGAGGGGGGCGTGGAGGTTCTGGTCATGGCCGACAGCCGCGCCGGCATCCGGGGGGGGCAGCACGCCGAACCGATCCGCCTCGAGGTGATGGAGACCGACATCGCGGGGCTCGACTTCGCCGCGAAACTTCGCGCGGCCATCGGCGAGACGGGATAGGCGCGACCCTCGATATCTCTCTCGGACTTCAGCCGCGGCAGGCTTGTCCTGCCTCGGTCCGAGTCATGGGCGCTTTCGCTCGTAGAACAGGATGAGTCCGCCGGTCCTGAGGGGGCGGCTCTCCCGCAGGGTGAAATGGGTGCGGCCGCCGGCGGGCTTGAACAGCGGCGTCCCTTCGCCCCAAACTACGGGCGCAAGGCAGAGACGGTACTCGTCCACCAGATCCTCGGCCATCAGCGTCGCCAGCAGATCGGCACTGCCGAACACGTAAACGTCCCGACCGTCCTCGTGCTTGAGCGCCCTTGCCGTTTCGGCGGCCTCGCCTTGCAGGAGGCGGCTGTTCGCCCAGTCGGCGGTCATGGACGAGCGGGACGCGACCGCCTTGTCTAGGCCGTTCATCATGCTGGCGATCGGACCCTCTTCCTTCGTCCAGTAGTCGCGCATGCCTTCATAGGTGCGCCGCCCGAACAGAAGCGTGCCGATCTCTCGACCCTGATCCAGAGAGAACTCCTCCAGCTCCTCGCCCCAGACCGTTCCGTGCATATCGAGCTGCCAAGGGGCGGAACCTTCGAAATAGCCGTCCAGCGTCATGACGTTCCAGGCGATCAGCTTTCTCATGTCCGATCCTTCCGAGACGGTGTCCGACTACATGTTGCGCGTGGCTGTCATTCGCGGATCCTACGTCCGACCGGTCGCCTGATCCAGCGCCTCGTGGCTCACCCCGCCACGGCGTTCACCAGCATGTTTCCCGCCAGAAGCAGGACTGTCAGCGCGAAGACCAGCCGCAGGCGCGCCGCGCTCAGCCTGTGGGCCAGCGCGACGCCCAGCGGGACTGTCAGAAGAGAGGTCACCATGATCAGCGCCACGGCCGGCAGGTTGACGTAGCCGACGGTCAGGGGCGGCTTGCCGGTGACCGACCAGCCCGTGGCGAGGAACGCCAGGAACCCCGGCACGGCGATGAACAGGCCGAAGCCCGGTGAGGTGCCGACCGCGCGGTGCGAGGGCACGCCGTAGGCGGTCAGAAGCGGCACGGTGAAGCTGCCGCCGCCGATCCCCATCAGCGCCGAGAAGAACCCGATGCCGCCGCCATAGACGGCCCCCAGCGGCCGCCCCGGCAGCGTGTCCGAGATCCGCCAGGTCGGCCGGCCGAGCAGCATGTAGAGACCAAGCGTGACCCCGATGCCGCCGAAGATGAACTGCAGTTCGCGGCTCTTGAGGCTGGCCGCGGCAAGGACGCCCAGGACCGAACCGACGGCGATGAAGGGACCCCACTTGCGCATCAGCTCCAGGCTGACCGCGCCGCGCTTGTGGTGACTGGTGACGGACCGCAGCGACGTGACGATGATCGTCCCGGTCGAGGTCGCCACGCAGATCTGCATCAGCTGCGGGGGCTCGTAGCCGAGGCCCGAGAACACGTGGTAGAAGGCCGGAACCAGGATGATGCCGCCGCCGACGCCCAGAAGGCCCGAGATGATGCCGGCGACCGCGCCGGCGGCCGAGAGGATGGTGAACAGGATGAACAGGTCCATCGATCAGGCCTCTGGTGTCGGTTGACGGCGTGCGGGCAGTGCCGGGAGTGGTGCCCGTTCGGCACCGACAGATCAAGGCGCGAACGACGGCGCGGAAGCTGCGCGGCCAGATGGGAAAGCCATTCCCGAGCCGCCGCTTGCGCGGTATGATTTTCTGAGGGGAGGGCTTGCCGTGGCCACTGGAGCATTGACGCGTCGGCGGCGCGGGATGGCGCGGCCCATGGGGCTTGCGCTTGCGGTGCTGCTCGTTGCCGGGGGCGCGGCGTTCCACGTCCTGTCCGGCCTGGTCGTGGACCAGGCCCGCGAGGATGCCGGGGCGTTCCTGTCCCAGGCCGAGGCGACCATCGACGACTGGCTGGACCGCTACCGCGCCTTGCCGCGCCTTTACGCCCGCGACCCGCGCATCGTCTCGGCCATGGCCGGCGATCCGCGCCCCGGCGCGCTGGACGATCTGAGCCGCGAGCTGGCCGAGTGGAATGGCATCGCCGGCACCTCGGACACCTACGTGATGGCTGCGGACGGAACGACGGTGGCCGCTTCGAACTGGGACTCGGACATCAGCTTCGTCGGCCGGAATTTCGGCTTCCGCCCCTATTTCAGCGACGCGATGCAGGGCGAAAACGGCCGGTTCTTCGGCCTCGGGACCACGTCTGGCCTCCGGGGCTATTACCTCTCGGCACCGATCCGGCAGAACGGGGCGATCCTCGGCGTCATCGTCGTGAAGGTGTCGATCCCCGCGCTCGAGAGTGTTCTGGCCGAAAGCTCGCACCCGATCTTCATCAGCGACGATGCGGGGGTGGTCATCCTCTCGACGCTGCCCGAGTTCCGCCTGACCACCCTGCGTCCGATCCCCGAGGACCGCCAGGCCCTGATCGACCGCACCCGGCGCTACGATCTGGCGCGGCTCGACCCTGCGCCCCTATCGGACATGCGTGGCGCGGGTGGCGACTGGCCGCTGGTCTCGGCGCCGGTGCGAGGGCCGGCGGAGGCGCGGCGTACCTACCTTCAAACCGACCGCGCCCTGACCGGAGAGACGTGGCGCCTGCACCTGCTTTACGATGTCGGAGCGGTGCGCCAGCAGCTCTGGACCATGGGCGTCGCGATCGTGGCGGCGGGGATCGCCATCGCGGCCCTTGCAGCGCTGGGGCTCCAGCGGCGCGAGCGGCTGATCCAGCGGTTGGCCGATCGCGAGCGGGATCGGCTGCGGCTGGAACGCCGCGTGGCCCTGCGCACGGTCGCGCTTTCGGAAGCCAACGCCCGGCTCGAGATCGAGGTGGACGAGCGGCGCGCGGCGGAACAGACGCTGCGCCAGACCCAGAACGAGCTGGTCCAGGCAGGCAAACTCGCCGCGCTCGGCCAGATGTCGGCGGCGCTCAGCCACGAGTTCAACCAGCCCCTGACCGCGATCCGCACCTATTCCGAGAACGCCGCCGCCTTCTACGAGGCCGGGCGGGGGGACCGCGCGGCCGAGAATATCGGTCGGGTCCTGCGCCTGACCGAGAAGATGGCGCAACTGTCCAAGCGACTCACCCGGTTCGCGCGTCGGTCCGGGGACGATGTGGGCCCCGTCGATCTGGACCAGGTGCTGTCCGAGGCGCTCGCCCTCGTCGCCGCGAGGGTCGATCGGTCCGAGGCGCGGATCGAGATCACGGGCGACAGGGGCCTTCTGGTCCAGGGCGGCGCGACGCGCCTCATGCACGTGGCGATGAACCTGATCGGAAACGCGCTCGACGCGGTGCCTCCGGGTCGCCCGCCGCGCATCGCCATTCATATCGCCGCGCGAGGCGGAAAGGTGTCGATGGAGGTGACGGATAATGGCACCGGCGTTCCGGAAGACGCCCTGCCGCACATCTTCGACCCATTCTTCACGACGAAGGAGGTCGGGAAGGGCCTCGGGCTGGGCCTGTCGATCTGCTACAATATCGTGCGGGACTTTGGCGGCACGATGGAGGCGCGCAACCGCCCGGAAGGCGGGGCGGCCTTCACCGTCACGCTCGAGGCCGCGGAACGGCTGCCGGTGGCGGCGGAATGAGCGGCGAGGTCCTTCTCGTCGACGATGACGAGGATATCCGCGAGTCCCTGACCCAGACGCTGGAGCTGAAGGGCTTCGATGTCACGGCGCTGGCACGGGCGGACCGCGCGCTTGAACGGATCGGGCCCGGGTTCCGGGGCGTCGTCGTGTCCGACATCCGGATGCCGCGCATGGACGGGGTAGCGTTCCTCGAGGCGGCGCTGGCGCGTGACCCGGACCTGCCGGTGATCCTCATCACCGGGCACGGCGACGTGCCGCTTGCGGTCGAGGCGCTGGGGAAGGGCGCCTACGACTTCATCGAGAAGCCCTTCGCCGCCGAACGCCTGACTTCCGCAATCGCGCGTGCGCTGGAAAAGCGCGCGTTGTGCCTGGAGTTGCGCGACCTGCGCGAGACGAAGGCGACGGACGATCCCCTCGAGGCGCTGATCCTGGGGCAGGGCGCCGCCATGACCGACATCCGGCGCAAAATTCGCACCATCGCGGCGAGCGCCCTGGACGTGCTGGTGGTCGGCGAAACCGGCACCGGCAAGGAGCACGTCGCGCGCGCGATCCACCTCACCTCGGACCGCGCCGACCGGCCTTTCGTGACGATCAACCTGGCCGCCCTGCCTCCCGACCAGATCGAGGCGGAACTCTTCGGCCATGTCGCCGGCGCACTTCCCGGCACCCCGCGCGGGCGCACCGGGCGGCTGGAGCACGGGCGGGGCGGGACGATCTTCCTCGATGAAATCAGCTCGGCGCCGCTGGCCGTTCAGGCCAAGCTGCTGCGGGTGATCGAGGATCGGGCGATCCAGCCGATCGGGGCGAGCGATCTCGTCCCGCTCGAGGCGCGCTTCGTTGCGTCGAGCCGCGTGCCCCTGGAGGACCGTGTGGCCGAGGGAAGCTTTCGCGACGATCTTCTCTATCGCATCAACACCGTCACGTTGCGCTTGCCCCTGCTGCGCGAGCGGGCCGAGGATGTGCCCCGCCTGTTCCTGACCTTTCTCGACATGGCCGCGCGCCGGTCCGAGCGCAAAGCCCCCGACGTAGATCCCGATACGCTGATGCAGATCGTCGCGCGGGACTGGCCGGGCAACATGCGCGAACTCAGGAACGCGGCCGAGCTGTTCCTGCTGGGCCTCGACGACGCGCCGGCCCCCGACGCCGCCCCCCTGACACTGGCCGAGCGGGTCGAGAGATTCGAGCGTGAGGCCATCGCCGCGTCGCTTGCCGCCAACGGTGGAAGCCTGAAGGCGACCTACGAGTCGCTCGGGCTGGGGCGAAAGACACTCTATGAGAAGATGCAGAAGCACGGACTCAACCGTGAGGATTTCGAGGCCGACGGCTGATCGGGACCGGGCGGCGACGTGGGTGGAGATCCACACGCTGTCCCGCCCCGCGGGGGAGGATCGGGTGACATCGGCCGCGTTTTCTTCCGGCGCCACGCGCAGGTCCGCTTTGCGCCGGTTGCATATCTCGTGACTGTCGTGTGTGCTTCGTGTCTGGATCGGTCCGATCGCGGGCGAAATGCCCGCGTCGTGCCGACCCGATTTATTGAGGAGGATAGATCCATGAAGAACCGCGTAGCCACGGCCACGACCATCGGGGCCACCGCGCTTGCGATCCTTGCCCTGCCGGCCTCGGCCCAGGACGAACCGGACCGCTCGGACTGGCCCAGCAGCTTCACCGTGGGCACCGCCAGCCAGGGCGGCACCTATTTCGCCTATGGCTCGGGCTGGGCGAACCTCGTGGGCGAGGAACTTGGCCTTTCCGGCGGCGGCGAAGTCACCGGCGGGCCGATGCAGAACATGGCGCTGGTGCATAACGGCGACGCTGCCTTCGGCCTGACGACCATGGGTCCGGCCGCCGAAAGCATCGCCGGCCAGAACCCCATCGCGCCGGGTCTCGAGATGACCAACGCCTGCGCCATCTTCCCGATGTACCAGACGCCGTTCAGCGTCACCACGCTGTCCTCGTCCGGGATCGAGAGCATCGAGGACATCCCCGACGGCAGCCGCATCGGGTTCGGGCCCGCAGGTTCGACCTCGGACACGTACTTCCCGCGGATGATGGACACGCTCGGGGTGAACTACGAGCGTCGCAACGGCGGCTGGGAAGACCTCGGCGGTCAGCTTCAGGACGGCCTGATCGACGTGATCGCCTTCGCCGCCGGCGTGCCGATCCCGACGGTCAGCCAGCTCGAGGTGCAGACCGACATCAACATCATCGACTTCACCGAAGAGCAGCAGGCCACGATCGCCGAAGAATTTCCGGTTTCGGATTTCGAGATTCCGGCCGACACCTACCAGACGCTGGAAGAGCCCGCGCGCTCGGTCGCGATGTGGAACTTCGCGATCGCCGATTGCGGTTTGCCCGCCAGCTTCGTGAACGAGGTGGTCGACATCGTCATGTCCGACAACGAGCGCATGGTGGGCATCCACCAGGCCGCCGAGGAAACGCTGCCCGAGAACTGGGACAAGAACAAGGTCCTCAAGTGGCATCCCGGCGCGGCCGAGTGGTTCCGCGAGAACGCCGACGCCGACATCCCGGAAGACATGGTCTTCGGCAACTGAAGCAATAGACCGGGGCCGCTTTCGGGCGGCTCCGGCATCCTGACCGCATGCGACCGAGGGTGGAGCAACCGGAATGAGTGACCGCGCTGATCAAGTGGCCGACGAGGATGTCGTCGTAGCCCAGGACGTCGACGAGGAACCGATCGAGGCCAATCGCCGGCTGTTCGAAGGCTGGCGGCTGACGACGATCTCGGTCTTCGCGGGCCTCTACGCCTTCTTCCACATGGCGGCCCTGAACGGGCTGTCGATCGAGCGCTGGACCGGGATCGAACTCCCGCTGCTGCCCAGCTTTCCGATGGAGACGTGGAACTTCCGCATCGTCCACGTCGCGGGCGCGCTGATCATCGGCTTCCTTCTTTTCGCGGCCTCGAGCTTCGTGCGCGAGCGGCGCGAGACGCCGGCGCTCGAACGGGTGGCGATGGTCCTGCTGATCCCGGCGCTGTTTTCTCTTGGCGTCGCCATTTGGTTCGCCATGCAGATCGCGGGCGGGACGATGTGGAACGGCATCGACGAGACGATCCGCTTCCGCGAAATCTGGCTGTTCGGCGCGCCACTGTGGTTCGCCACTGTGGGGGGCATCGTGGTCGGCTGGTTCAGCAGCCGCCACCGCGCGGGCTTCGCGATGCCGGACATCGTGCTGTCCGTCTGCGCCGTGACCGTCGCAGCCTACCTCATCACCATCTACGGCACGCTGATGCGCAACTCGACCGGGACGCCCTTCGCGCCCATCGGCATCTCGATGGCCGCCGTCGCCGGTACTGTGCTGATCATGGAGATGACGCGGCGGGTGGCTGGTCTGGCCCTCGTCGTCATCTCGGTCGTGTTCCTTGCCTACGTCTTCATCGGCCCGACCCTGCCGGGCTTCCTGAACGCGCCGGCCGTCACGTGGGAACGCTTCTTCAGCCAGGTCTACACGGATGCCGGCATCCTCGGCCCGACCACCGCCGTGTCCTCGACCTACATCATTCTCTTCATCATCTTCGCGGCGTTCCTGCAGGCCTCGAAGGTGGGCGACTACTTCGTGAACTTCGCCTTCGCCGTCGCCGGCCGCTCGCGCGGGGGCCCCGCCAAGGTCGCGATCTTCGCGTCCGGCCTGATGGGGATGATCAACGGGACATCCGCCGGCAACGTCGTCGCCACCGGGTCGCTGACGATCCCGCTGATGAAGAAGGTCGGCTACAAGAAGCAGACGGCCGGAGCGGTCGAGGCCGCGGCCTCCACCGGCGGGCAGATCATGCCGCCGATCATGGGCGCCGGCGCCTTCATCATGGCCGAGATCACGGGCATCCCCTATACCGACATCGCCCTGGCCGCCGTCATCCCGGCACTGCTCTACTTCGTCTCGGTCTACTTCATGGTGGATTTCGAGGCGGCAAAGCTCGGCATGCGCGGCATGTCGAAGGACGAGATCCCCAACATCGTGAAGATGGCCAAGCGGGTCTACCTGTTCCTGCCAATCGTCATGCTGATCGTGGCGCTGTTCATGGGCTATTCGGTGATCCGCGCCGGCACTCTTGCCACGATCGCGGCGGCGGTGGTCAGCTGGGTCACGCCCTATCCCATGGGTCTGCGCAAGACGGGGCAGGCGTTCGAGATCGCGGGCATCATGTCGATCCAGATCATCGCGGTCTGTGCCTGCGCGGGCATCATCGTGGGCGTCATCAGCCTGACCGGCGTCGGCGCGCGGTTTTCATCGCTGCTGCTGGGGATCGCCGACACGTCGCAGCTTCTGGCGCTGTTCTTCGCCATGTGCATCGCGATCCTGCTGGGGATGGGGATGCCGACGACGGCCGCCTACGCGGTCGCGGCCTCGGTCGTGGCGCCGGGGTTGGTGCAGCTGGGGATTCCGCTGCTGACCGCGCACTTCTTCGTCTTCTACTTCGCGGTTCTCTCGGCCATCACGCCACCCGTGGCGCTGGCGAGCTACGCCGCGGCGGGCATCTCGGGCGCCAACCCGATGGCGACGTCGGTCACGTCGTTCAAGATCGGCATCGCCGCCTTCATCGTGCCGTTCATGTTCTTCTACAATGGCGCCCTTCTGATGGACGGCACCTGGGCACAGGTGATCCGCGCCGGCATCACCGCAACGATCGGCGTGTTCCTTCTGTCCGCGGGCGTGCAGGGTTGGTTTCTGGGGGGCCGCACGGTGTGGTTCAACCGGGTGCTGCTGATCCTCGCCGCGCTCTTCATGATCGAGGGCGGGTGGTCCACCGACCTCATCGGCGTGGCGCTGGCGGCCGCCGTCTACCTCGTCCAACGGTTCTTGCGGCCCGATCCCTCGATGACTTTCGACGTGAGGGGAGCCGACTGAGGGGCGACTGAAGCAACCGTCATCCGGGAAGGGAGACGGCCCGGTGCAACGGCGGGTTTGAGATTTCTTCCCGGAACAACGACAGCGGCATCCTGTTGGAAACACGTAACGGCGGGGGAGCGACCCCGCGGCGCGCCTGAACCAGCAGGAAGGAAACATGTCCTACATCCGCTTCGGTCTCATGATCCTCACCTCGACGGTGGTGATGTTCATTCTCATGTATCTGAATACCTACGCGTGGGAGCATGTCTTCTATTCCGAGACGCGCACCTACATGGCGATCGTCATGGGGGCCACGATGGCAGTCATCATGCTGGCCTTCATGCTTGGCATGTACTCGAACAAGGGCCTCAACATCGCGATCTTCGCGGGGGCGGTCGTGGTGTTCGGCCTTTTCCTTTGGCTGGTCCGCAGCCAGGCTACCGTCTCGGGGCCGAGCTACATGCGGGCGATGATCCCCCACCACTCGATCGCCATCATGACGTCCGAGCGCGCGCAGATCCGCGACCCCCGCGTCGAGAAGCTCGCCCACGAGATCATCGCGGCGCAACGGCGCGAGATCGCCGAGATGCGCTACCTGATCGCCGAGGTCACGGCCGGCGATACCGTCGAGAGCATCTACCAGGATCCCCCCGCCGAGCCCGGGACGATCGAGGACGCGCTGTCCAACACGCTCATCAGCGAACTCGACCTGGCGCCGCTGCCGGCATCCGAGGCCGACCAGGTGCTCGGGGACAATCTGCGATGCGCCTTCAACCGCAGCCCCGAGGACGACCCGATCCTCTGGATCGCAGAGGATGGCGAGGCGGCCGCGATGAAGCTGAACGGAGTGCTCGTCGACCTCGAGGCGGCTGGCGAACAGGACGGCGCCATTCGGTTCACGGCCCCCGGCACCACGATCCGCGTCGATGCGCTTGGCGAAGACGAGGAGGACTGGCGGCAGGAAGCCGAGCTGATCTTCGAGCTCGAGCAAGGGCTGACCGTCGGCTACCGCGGCTTCTACGGCTGCGAGGCTGCCTGAGGATCACGCGATTCCGAAAGGAGGACAGATGGCCCTGGATCAGAACGCAAAGACTGCAAGTCTCTACCGGATGGTGATGCCCAGTCACATTTGTCCCTACGGGCTCAAGTCCAAGGATCTGCTCGAGCGCAACGGATTCAGGGTCGACGATCACCACCTGACCACGCGCGAAGAGACCGACGCCTTCAAGACCGAGCACGGCGTCGACACGACCCCGCAGACCTTCATCGACGGCGACCGGATCGGCGGCTACGACGACCTGCGCGCGCATTTCGGAAAAGAGGTCAAATCCGAGGACGAGACGAGCTATCAGCCCGTCATCGCGATCTTCTCGGTGGCCTTCCTCATGGCGCTGGCCGTCAGCTGGTACGTCTTCGGCAATCCGTTCACGCTCCGTGCCTTCGAATGGTTCATCGCGATCAGCATGTGCATCCTCGCGATCCAGAAGCTGCAGGACGTCGAGAGCTTCTCGACCATGTTCCTGAACTATGACCTGCTGGCCCGCCGCTGGGTGCGCTACGGCTACGTCTACCCGTTCGGCGAGGCTTTTGCCGGCATCCTGATGATCGCGGGCGCCCTGATCTGGATCGCGGCCCCCGTCGCGCTTTTCATCGGGACGGTCGGCGCGGTGTCGGTCTTCAAGGCGGTCTACATCGACAAGCGCGAGCTCAAATGCGCATGCGTCGGCGGGTCGAGCAACGTGCCCCTGGGTTTCGTTTCCTTGACGGAGAACCTGATGATGATCGCGATGGGTCTCTGGATGCCGATCCGAATGTTTTGGCTGGGCTGATCGTCCGGCCGTGCATCAGGTGTTCCGCTGATCCCGATGAGTGGTGCTACCAGCCTGCACCGCTTGCCACGGCTTCCGTCCCGACGTCCGTGCGCGGCAAGTCGAGGCCGGCCGGTGGCGGCCCGAAGAGCCGCGTCGCAAGAGACACCATCTCGGGGTCGAAGATCGCCCGGTAGATCGGGTCATGGGCGTAGGCCCTCCATCGATCCCGGGTCGCCATCTCGGCCGCGCGACCGTCGAAGGCCGTCCCATCGAACGAGCTTCCGCCCATGGTCTGCGGAACATCGCTGGCGCCTGCGTCCGTGAAGGTCAGGCCCAGCCGCGCAGCAAGGTCGCGCCGGTAGTCCTTCTGAGTGGCCCAGCGGTTGTACAGGACGACGACCTTGTCCTCGACCCTGCGCGTGTCGCCCAGGGCCTCGCGTGCGTGCTGCTTCCACATCGTCCGCGAGACATGCGTGGACAGTGCTGCGCCCATCTTCAGCCGGCTGGCGAACAGGTTGTAAGGGTCGCGCAGGATCAGAAGCCGCACCCTGCGCCGTGACGCCCCCAGCCATGCGTCGTGGTGCGTCTCGAGTTCGCGGCTGAAGGCGTGCGCGAACCAGCTGTCTTCGTAGCTGTGCATCACGAGCGCCCTGCGTGCCCCCGGTTCCGGGGCCGTACCGGGGTCCGGCACCCCGCGCCAGCCCGGCTCGCCGGTCGAAAACGGGCGACAGGTCGCGAAGGGGTCGGTCTTGCCCTCCGCGCAGTTGAGCAGGAGCTTCGGCTCGTCCGCCTGGGCGAAAATCCAGTTGCAGACGGCATGGTTGCCGCTTCGGGACATGCCCAGAACCTGAATCTCTCGCTCGTTCATCGCAAGCCCCCTTGTTCGATGCCGCGCAAGGTGTGCAACGAGGCCCGAAGGGTCAACCGATGCTCCTGCTCCTTCAGGTGGCGGCCCGAGCGTAGACAGCGTCGATGGCAGCGGCGAGCTCTGCAAGGCTTTCGCAATCCGGGTCGAAGCGCTCGCCCTCGGCCAGCCGGCGCGCCCAGTGCGCGGCGGCCCGGCCGCCCCAGGCGTCGGGCGGGGCGACGCGCTGCTCGCTTTGGGTGCCGTGGTGCCGATGGGCCGAGAAGTCGTAGAAGCTGCCGTTCTCGTTACGGACAGAGAAGCCGCCTTGCGTGCCGAAGGCATCGACGCCGATCACCGCGTCGCGGCCGGCGGGCAGGTTCCACGAGCAGGCGATGCGGATCACGCCACCCTCGGGCGTTTCCAGCGTGGCGGCGGCATAGTCCTCGACCGCGTCGGCGACGGCATCACCCGTTAGGCGCTGTCCGCCGGCATAGAGATGCGCCGAGGTGCAGCGAAGATCGTGCGACCCCAGGGCCCAGGCCGCCATGTCCAGAAGATGCGCGCCGAGGTCGATCAGGCAGCCCCCGCCCGACAGCGCCCGGTCGCGGAACCACGGTTTGTCGGGGCCGTAGGCGTTGTGGAACGTCAGGTCGAGCGCGTGGACCGGCCCCAGCTCGCCTGCCTCGACGGCCTCGCGCAGGGCGAGGAAGGCGGCGGCGTGGCGGTAGCTGAGATCGGCGGCCAGCAGCAGGTCGGCGGCGCGGGCGGCGTCGATACAGGCGCGGGCCTCGGCCTCGGTCCGGCCCAGCGGCTTCTGGCAGAACACGGCCGCGCCGGCGTTCAGCGCGGCGATGGTCTGTTCGGCGTGAAGGGCCGAGGGCGATGCGATCACCACCCCATCGGGCTTCGTCGCCAGCAGTTCCTCAAGCCCGTCGCAGCGTTCCGCGTCGGAGGCGACGCTCGCCGCCTCGTTCATGGCCTCGGCCGAAGGGTCCGAGACGGCGACGATCTCGGCGATTTCCTCGGCCGCGATGGCTTCCATTCGGTTCCGGCCGATCCAGCCGAGGCCGAGGAAGGCGAGGCGGGGGCGGCGGGTCGTGGCGGTGTTCAGGGTCAAGGTGTCGCTCATGCCGCGTCCTCCGGCGCGACCCAGGCCTTCACGAAGCCCCCCGGCTTATCGCGGGTGGCGTCGAGCGCCTGGTCCAGCTGCGACAGCGGGTAGCGATGGGTGATCAGCGCATCGAGGTCGAGCCGCCCGTCGGCCGCCGCCGCGATTCCGTCACGCATGCCGCGCAGCTGCACCTCGGGGTTGCGCTCATGCGCGCTGACGATGTCGATGCCCTTCCAGTTCCACATCTGCATGTTCACCTGGCGCGGGCCGTTCTGGTGGTAGCCGGCGATGACCAGCCGGCCACCCTCGCGCACCAGTTCCCCCGCCAGGTCGAGCGGCCATTGCAGGCCGACCGCCTCGATCACCACGTCGGCCAGCCGGTCCTCGGTCAGCCGTCCGAGTTCGCGCATGATCTCCCAATGGTCCTCCATCGGGATCGTGTCGGCGGCGCCCATCCGGCGGGCGAGATCCAGCGACTCCTGCCGCCGCGAGATCGCGATGACCCGCGCGCCGGCTTGCGCGGCAAGGGCGGTCAGCGCGGCACCGATGAACCCGATGCCGATGATCGCGACGGTCTGGCCCGAGGTGATCTGTGCACGGCGGAAGATGTTCATCGCGCAGCCCAGGGGCTCGGCCGGCACGGGCCGGCCCGCCAGTGCGTCGGGCAGGGGCAACGTGGTTTCGGCGGCGACGATCTCGTGGCTGGCATATCCGTGGTTGCCGGACCATGCGATCCGCTGGCCTTCACGCAGACCGCTGACCCCGTCCCCAAGCGCCTCGACCACGCCCCAGGCCTCGTGGCCCATCACGCCTGGCTCCATCGGAAACTCCTGCCACTCCGGGCCCGCCCACGGTTCGAGGTTCGAGGCGCAGACGCCGCAGCCCTCGATCCGTACGCGGATCTGGCCGGCGCCGGGGCGGGGGAGGGTCGCCTCGACCATCTCGATCTGCCCGGGCGCCACCACCTGTGCCGCCTTGACAGGTGCGGCGGCGGGATCGGGCCGGAGGGCGGTGGCGGTACTGCTGATTTCTGACATCGTTTCTCCTTGGTGGCGGCGGGCGCGGGCGCCCGTCACCGCTCGTCGCGCGTGGTGGACACGGCCAACTCACGAGCATTTGATCCGTTCCGGAAGAAGCTGCGGATGTCTCTGATGATGCTGCTGCCGCCCGGGGAAGACTGAAATGCAAGGGATTATCGGGAACCTTTGCTTATTCCGGCTACTTTGGCTCGAAAGATGGATAAGAGTCGAGGGACGGGAACCATGGTCAAAACGCTGGTGACGGGCGGGTGCGGTTTCATCGGGCGGCAGGTCGCTGCCGAGCTGCTTTCGCGTGGCCGCAAGGTGATCCTGTACGATGCGATGATCGAACAAGTGCACGGCGATGCCGCTGCCGAACCGCCAGCCGAGGCGGAGGTGGTCAAGGGTGACATGCGCGACATCGACACGCTGCGCGCCGCGCTGAAGGGCGTGGACGAGGTCGTGCACCTCGCGGCCGAAGTCGGCGTCGGCCAGTCGATGTACGAGATCGCCCGCTACGTCAGCGCCAACGACCTGGGAACCGCCGTCCTGCTCGAGGCGATCGCCGCCGATCCGGTTCGCCGCCTCGTCGTCGCCTCGTCGATGAGCGTCTACGGCGAGGGCTATTATGCCGATGCAGACGGCCAGCTGCACGAGAGGGTGCGCCGACGCACCGCGGACCTGAAGGAAGGGAAGTGGGAGCCGCAGGGCCCCGATGGCGCCGCGCTGACGCCGCGCCCGACCACCGAGGACAAGCGGGTCGATCTCGCCTCGATCTACGCCCTGACCAAGTACCAGCAGGAACAGGCCTGCCTGATCTTCGGCGAGGCCTACAACGTCCCGACCACGGCGCTGCGCCTCTTCAACGTGTTCGGTGCGGGGCAGGCGCTGTCGAATCCCTACACGGGCGTTCTGGCCAATTTCGCCTCGCGCCTCGCGGCCGGACAGCGCCCCACCATCTTCGAAGACGGCCAGCAGAAGCGCGATTTCGTGCACGTCAACGACGTCGCCCGCGCCTTCGCGCTGGCGCTCGAGCATGACGAAGCCGCGGGGCACGTCATCAATGTCGGCTCGGGCAACTCTTATACCGTCGTCCAAGTGGCCGAGTTGCTGGCCGAGGCGATGGGCTGCCCCGAGCTTGGGCCGGAAGTGCTGGGCAAGTTCCGCTCGGGCGACATCCGCAACTGCTTCGCGGATATCAGCAAGGCGCAGGACCTGCTGGGCTTTGCGCCCGAGCAGCGGCTCGAGGACAGCCTGGGACCCTTCGTCGAGTGGGTGCGCAACGCGCCCGACACCGGCAAGAAGGATCGCGGTGACGAGATGCGGCGCCAGCTCGAGGCGCGGGGTCTGGTGTCGTGAGCGATGAATTCGGTTTCGTCGAGTGGTTTCGCCCCGGCGAGTACGACAGGGTCGAAGAGGTGCTGCCGAAGCTGCTGGCCTCGGGCGCGACTTACCTCCGCACGCATCTGAGTTGGGCCGAGTACCACGCGCCCGGTGGGCAGGAGTGGTACGACTGGCTGCTTCCGCGGCTGGCCCGCGACATCGAGCTGCTGCCCTGCGTGCACTACACGCCGCCTTCGCTGTCGCGCACGGGGCGCAGCTCGGGGGCGCCGAAGGTGCTGAAGGACTTCGCGGATTTCCTCGACATGGTGCTGACCCGGCATGGCGAGCATTTCGAACATGTCGAGCTGTGGAACGAGCCCAACAACCTCCTGGACTGGGACTGGCGCGAAGACCCGGAATGCGACCTCTTCTGCGAGATGGTCGGGAACGCGGCCCACTGGGTGAAGAAGCGCGGCTGGAAGCCGGTTCTAGGCGGCCCGGCCCCGTTCGACGCCTATTGGCTGAACCTGATGGGCGAGCGCGGCGTGTTGAACGAGGTCGACGCCGCCGGTATTCACGGCTTTCCCGGCACGTGGGACAGCGAGGAAGGCTCGTGGAACGGCTGGGACACGCACCTGGCCGAGATGCGCGAGATCCTCGACCGCTGGAACCCGGACTGCAAGATCTGGATCACCGAGACCGGTTATTCCACCTGGCGCCGCGACGACATGGAGCAGGCGCGGCGGTTCCTCGGCGCACTCGATGCAGGTGCCGACCGTTTGTACTGGTACGCCTGGCGCGACCTGCCCGAGGAGGTCGCGGTGCAGGAGGGGCATTGGTTCGACCCCCGCCACTATCACCTCGGCGCGGTCGAGGCGGACGGCACGCCCAAGCTGCTGGCGCGGCTGCTCGAGGCCGGCGGCCCGGGCCAGGTGCGCGAGGTGGCGCGGCTGGCGGCGCCCGCGGTGGCAAAGCAGGCCCGTCCGATCGCCATCACCGGCGGTGCGGGCTTCATCGGCTGTAACCTGGCCGAGAGCTTCCTTGCCGAGGGGCGCGACGTCGTGGTCATCGACAACCTCAGCCGGCCGGGCGTTGAACGGAACCTGCACTGGTTGGCCGAGCGTCACGGCCCGCGCCTTCACGCCGTCCCCGCCGACCTGCGCGACGAACTGGCGCTGCGCGAGGCGGTGCGCGACGCCGACGCGGTGCTGCACATGGCGGCGCAGACGGCGGTGACGACCTCGCTGGTGTCGCCCGTGGCCGATTTCGACGTGAACGCGCGCGGCACGCTCAACGTGCTCGAGGCGATCCGCGCGACGGGCCGCAAGGTGCCGGTGGTCTTCGCCTCGACCAACAAGGTCTACGGCGCGCTGGCCGATCTGGAGGTCGCCGACACCAACGACGCCTGCGCCCCCATGGATGAAGAGATGCGCGCGCATGGCGTGGGCGAGGGGCGGCCGCTGGATTTCTGCACGCCTTACGGGTGCTCAAAGGGGGTCGCGGACCAGTACGTCCTCGACTACGCGAAAAGCTACGGCCTGCCCGCCGCGGTCCTGCGGATGAGCTGCATCTACGGTCCGCGCCAGTTCGGCACCGAGGATCAGGGCTGGGTGGCGCATTTCCTGATCCAGGCGCTTGCCGGACGGCCGATCACGGTCTTCGGGACGGGGCGGCAGGTGCGCGACGTGCTCGACGTGTCGGACGCGGTGCGAGCCTACCGCGAGGTGCTCGGCAAGATCGACGTGCTGTCGGGCCGGGCCTTCAACCTGGGCGGCGGGCCGTCCAACACGGTCAGCCTGATCCAGGTGCTACGCGAGATCGAGTCGATCACCGGCCGCAGCATCGACGTCACCTTCGAGGATTGGCGCCAGGGCGACCAGCCGTGGTTCGTCGCCGATACCCGCGCGCTGGAGGCCGCGAGCGGGTGGCACGCGCAGGTCGGCTGGCGCGACGGGCTGCGCAACCTCGCCGATTGGCTGTCGCAGAACAGCTCTCGCCTGCCCGAGCGTCAGCGGATCCCGGCATGACGGCACCCGTCCTCATCACGCTGGACGCGGTGGGTGGGGTTTGGCGTTATGCCATCGACCTTGCGGCGGGCCTGAGGCAGCTCGGCCGCCCGGTCTGCTTCGCCGGCTTCGGCCCCAAGCCCACGGAGGCGCAGCGCGTCGAGGCCGAGGCGCTCGGGCCTCTCGACTGGGGCACGCAGGCGCTCGACTGGATGGCGCAGGGGCCGGACGAGGTTGCGGGCGCCGGGCGCTGGCTGGCAGAGGTCGCCGCCCGTCGCGGCGCTGGCGTGATCCAGTGCAACCTGCCCAGCCTCGCCGCCGAGATCCCCGAGGGGGTGCCGGTGGTGGCCGTCTCGCACTCCTGCCTCGCCAGCTGGTTCGAGGCCGTGCGAGGCGAGCCCGTCCCGCAGGACATGCGCTGGATCCACGACCTGACCGCCGCCGGGCTGGCGCGGGCGGACGTGGTGACCGCGCCCTCGGCCAGCCACGCGGCGGCGATAGAGCGGCTGTACGGCGGGCTGGAGGTGGACGTCGTGCACAACGCCAGCAGCGGCGCTGTCACACGGGTGGAACGGTCGCGCACCATCGTTGCCGCCGGGCGCTGGTGGGACGAGAGCAAGGGCGGCGCGACGCTCGACCAGGCGGCGCGGAATTGCGACTGGCCGGTGCTGATGCTGGGCGCGGATCGGGGGCCGAACGGGGCGCAGATCGACATCCGTTCGGCCGACCATCGCGGGCAACTGGACCACGACGTGGCGGCGAAGCTCATCGCGGGGGCGGGCATCTTCGTCTCGCCCTCGATCTACGAACCGTTCGGACTGGCGGTGCTTGAGGCGGCGCGCGCCGGCGTGCCGCTGGTGCTGGCCGACATCCCCACCTTCCGCGAGCTTTGGGACGGGGCCGCGGTCTTCTTCCCCCCGCGCGACGCCGATGCGCTGGCAGGCGTGCTGAACGATCTCGCCGCCGCCGACGCTCGCCGCGATGCGCTCGGCCAGGCGGCAGAGGAGCGGGCAGGGCGATATTCCGCCGCAGCGCAGGCGCAGGCGATGGCGGTGATCCACGACCGGGTCCGCGCACGGAACTTGACGACAGAGGGAACTGCATGAGGTTCGTTTTCTACACCCACTCATTGGCTTCGGACTGGAACCACGGGAACGCCCACTTCCTGCGCGGCGTCATGCGCGCGCTGCAGGCGCGCGGCCACCAGACCCACGCGATGGAACCCGAGGGCTCGTGGAGCCGCGAGAACCTGATCGCCGATCGCGGCCCCGGCGCCATAGCCGATTTCGAGCGCGCCTTCCCCGACCTGAGCTACGAGATCTACGCCGACTGCTTCGACCACGAGGCGGCGCTTACGACTGCCGACGTGGTGGTCGTGCACGAATGGACGGACCCGGCGCTGGTCGCGCGGCTGGGGCAAGCACGGGCACAAGGCGCGCGCTTCACGCTGCTGTTCCATGACACGCACCACCGCGCCGTCAGTGCCGAGGGCGAGATCGGCGGAATGGACCTGTCGGGCTATGACGGCGTGCTGGCCTTCGGCGAGACGCTGCGCGAAACCTACCTCGCGGCGGGCTGGGGGCGGCAGGTCTTCACCTGGCACGAGGCCGCCGATACCAGCATCTTCCACCCGCACCCCGAGACCGCGCCCGAGGGCGACCTGATCTGGGTCGGCAACTGGGGCGACGACGAGCGCAGCGAAGAGCTCGAGACGTTCCTCGTCGGCCCTGCCGAGAAGCTGGGCCTAAGGACCCTGATCCACGGCGTTCGCTATCCGAATCACGCGCTGAAGCGGCTGTCCGAGGCGGGCATCACCTATGGCGGCAGCATCGCCAACGCCGATGTGCCGAAGGCCTTCGCCCGGCACCGGGTGACGGTGCATGTCCCCCGCCGGCCCTATGTCGAAAGCCTGCCCGGCATCCCCACCATCCGCCCCTTCGAGGCGCTCGCCTGCGGCATCCCGCTGGTCAGCGCCCCCTGGAACGACGCCGAAGGACTGTTCCGCCCCGGCGACTTCCGCTTCGCCGCCAACGGCGACGAGATGACCGCCCACCTGCGCGAGCTGCTCTCGGACCCCGACGCGGCACGCGAACAGGCCGAGCGGGGCCTCGAGACGATTCACGCCCGCCACACCTGCGGCCACCGGGGCGACGAACTGCTCGAGGTGCTGACGCGCCTCGGCGTGACCACACACGAGATGGAGCCCGGCCAATGACCCGCATCGCCTTCTACGGATCGAGCCTGTTGTCGAGCTACTGGAACGGGGCCGCGACCTATTATCGGGGCATCATCCAGGCCCTCGCCGCGCACGGGCACCACATCACCTTCTACGAGCCCGACGTATACGACCGTCAGGCCAACCGCGACATCGACCCGCCCGACTGGTGCGACGTCGTGGTCTACGAGGGCACCCCCGAGGCGCTGAAGCGCGTCGCGGCCGAGGCGGCGAAGGCCGACGTGGTGGTCAAGGCCAGCGGAGTCGGCTTCGAGGACGACGTGCTGCTGCGCGAGGTGATGGCGAATGCCGCGCCGGGTGCGCTCAAGATCTTCTGGGATGTCGATGCGCCGGCCACGCTGGCGGCGATGCAGGCCAACCCCGACGACGTGCTGCGGCGGATGCTGCCGGACCAGATCGACCTGGTGCTGACCTATGGCGGCGGCGACCCGGTGATCGACGCCTATCGCGGATTGGGCGCGCGGGAATGTGTGCCGATCTACAATGCGCTGGATGCCTCGACCCACCACCCGGTGCCGCCAGATCCGCGCTTCGACTGCGACCTCGCGTTCCTCGGCAACCGCCTGCCCGACCGCGAGGCGCGGGTGGACCAGTTCTTCTTCGCGCCCGCGCGAGAGCTCCCGTCGCTCAGCTTCCTGCTGGGCGGCTCGGGCTGGGATGCGGGGGCCGTGCCCGAGAACGTGCGCTGCCTTGGCCATGTCCGCACCGCCGACCACAACGCCTTCAACGTCACGCCGCGGGTCGTGCTGAACATCGCCCGCG
Organism: Palleronia marisminoris; assembly: GCF_900172315.1. Taxonomy (GTDB): domain Bacteria; phylum Pseudomonadota; class Alphaproteobacteria; order Rhodobacterales; family Rhodobacteraceae; genus Palleronia; species Palleronia marisminoris. The sequence goes on along the minus strand of NZ_FWFV01000003.1, from coordinate 266,262 downwards.
AGTCCATGGCCGCGATCGGGTTCTCGCCCGCCACCCGCGTCTTCGAGGCCGCCGGCGCCGGCGCCTGCCTGATGACCGACTATTGGGAGGGGATCGAGCTGTTCCTGAAGCCCGGCGAAGAGGTGCTCGTGGCCCGCGACGGGCAGGACGTCACCGACTGCCTGCGCGCGCTGCCCCCCGGCCGGGACGAGGCCATCGGCGAGCGCGCCCGCGCCCGCATCCTGTCCGAGCACACCTATGCCCACCGGGCCCGCCAGCTCGACGCGCTGCTGGGCGAAAGGGTTCGGGGTGCGGAGGCGCCCGCATGAGCCGGCCGATGGATATTGTCATCCTGGGCCTGTCGCTCGCCTCCTCCTGGGGCAACGGCCACGCCACGACCTTCCGCGCGCTGATCAAGGGCCTCGCCGCCGAAGGCCACCGGGTGCTGTTCCTCGAACGCGAAGTGCCGTGGTACGCAGGGTCGAACCGCGACCTGCCGGACCCGGATTTCTGCGAACTGGTCTTCTACCACTCCCTCGACGAGGTTCAGGAGCGGCACGGGGACCGGCTGCGCACGGCGGATGCGGTGATCGTCGGCAGCTACGTCCCCGAAGGGGCCGCGCTGATCGACCGGCTGGCAGCGATGGACCTCAAGCGCCTCTGCTTCTACGACATCGATACGCCAGTGACGATGGATCTGCTCGACAAGGGCGAAGAGGCGCATCTGGCGCGGCGGCAGGTGCCGGTCTTCGACCTCTATTTCAGCTTCTCGGGCGGCAAGGTGCTCGACCGGCTGTCCGAGGTCTACGGCGCGCGGGCGCCGAGGGCGCTGTACTGCTCGGTCGACGAAAGCCGCTACACCCGTGCCGATGTGCCCATGAGGTGGGACATGGGCTACCTTGGCACCTATAGCGATGACCGCCAGCCGGGGCTGGAGGCGCTGATGCTGGAGCCCGCACGCCGCCTGCCGCACATGAAGTTCGTTGTCGCGGGGGCGCAATATCCCGACGGCATCGACTGGCCCGACAATGTCGAGCGGATCGAGCACCTGCCCCCGCGCGAGCACGCGGCCTTCTACAGCGCCCAGCGGTTCACCCTCAACATCACCCGCGTGGCGATGCGCCGCCTAGGCTGGTCGCCCAGTGTGCGGCTGTTCGAAGCGGCCGCCGTGGGCACCCCGATCCTCTCGGATCGGTGGGAGGGGCTGGGCGAACTGCTGCCGGAGGGGGAGGCCATCGTGATCGCCGATGGCACCGATGCTGCTGTTGCTGCGTTGACGGGAGAAGACGGCACCAGGCCCGAGGCACTGGCGGCGCGCGCCCACGAGATCGTGCTGGCCGACCACACCGGTCGCGCCCGCGCCGCCGAACTTGCGCACATGCTGCAGGAATGTCCCGGCCGTGAGCGCCGACGCGAGAGAGAGGAGACGACCGAATGGACATGAGACCCGTGTCGAGGACGATCCTAGTCGCCGGCGGAGCCGGCTTCATCGGATCCCATCTTTGCACTGCCTTGCTGGCCCAGGGCCACAAGGTGATTTGCCTGGACAGCTTCCAGACCGGACGGCACGAGAACGTGGCCGCCTTGACGGAGCACCCGAATTTCCAGCTGATCGAGGCCGATGTCGAGCAGTTGCCAGAAGTTCGCGAGCGGCTGGACAGGGTCTACAACCTCGCCTCACCGGCGTCCCCGCCTGCCTATCAGGCCGATCCCGTGCGCACGATGATGACCAACGTGGTCGGCACCAACAACCTGCTGGCACTGGCCGAAGCCAAGGGCGCGCGGCTGCTTCAGGCCTCGACCAGCGAGGTCTATGGCGACCCCGAGGTCCATCCCCAGCCCGAAGGCTATACCGGCCACGTCAACTGCAACGGCCCGCGGGCGTGCTACGACGAGGGCAAACGCGCCGCCGAGGCGCTGTGCTACGACTATCTGCGGGCCGACCGCGTCGATGTGCGCGTGGCGCGGATCTTCAACACCTACGGCCCCCACATGCAGTGCGACGACGGGCGCATCGTCTCGAACTTCATCTGCCAGGCATTGTCGGACCAGCCGATGACGATCTACGGCACCGGCGAGCAGACGCGATCCTTCTGCTATGTCACCGACATGGTCGATGGCCTGATGGCGCTGATGGAACTGGGCGAGACGCCCGATGCGCCGGTGAATATCGGCAACCCCGGCGAATTCACCATCCTGAAGCTGGCCGAGTTGATCCGGAAGGTGGCGCCCACCGATGCGCGCCCCGAATTCCACCCCTTGCCCAAGGACGACCCAAAGCGCCGGCGCCCCGACATCACCCGCGCCAAGGCGCTGCTGGGATGGGCGCCTCGGGTGCCGCTGGAGGAGGGCCTGAAGAAGACCGTCCCCTGGTTCGCCGAGGCGCTGGGCCGGACCGAGCCGGCCTCGAACCGTGTCGTGGAGGCGCAGCGATGACAGCGGACTCCCGCGACGCCACCGCCCGCCGCATCGCCGAACTGGGACCCTGGTTCCACAACCTGACCATCGACGGGATCGAGACGGCGCCCGACCACTTCCTGGGCGACTACCCGCGCTTCAAGTTCGAGGGCTTCCGCCACGCGCTGCCCGAGGATCTGCAGGGCGCAAGCGTGCTCGACATCGGCTGCAACGCGGGGTTCTACAGCCTCGAGATGGCGCGCCGCGGCGCCGGGCGCGTCGTCGGCATCGACAGCGATCCGCATTACCTCGCGCAGGCCCGATTCGCGGCCGAGCGCGAGGGGGTCGACCTCGACCTGCGGCAGATGGATGTCTACGACGTCGGCGCGCTGGGCGAGAAGTTCGACCTCGTGATCTTCATGGGCGTGCTCTACCACCTGCGCCACCCGCTGCTGGCGCTGGACCTGCTGTGGGAGCATGTCGTCGGCGACATGATGCTGTTCCAGTGCATGCAGCGCGGCCCCGAGATGCAGGCCGCACCCGTCGCCCCCGATTACGACTTCAACGACCCCGAGCCCTTCACCCGCGAAGACTGGCCGCAGCTGTGGTTCATCGAAAAGCGCTTCTCGGCCGACCCCACCAACTGGTTCATCCCGAACCAGCCGGGGATGGAGGCAATGCTGCGGTCCTCGGGCTTCACCATAGAGGAGCAGATGGAACGCGAGGTCTATCTCTGCCGCCGTGGCGATCGGGGCGAGATGGTCGCACCTCCGCCGCGGATCGTTCCCAACGACTGACGCAGGATCGCCGCCGACTTCCCAGAGTCTTGAATGGCTTGTCGCGGAACCCCGCACCGCGCCTGCCGGTTGCACGCTTGCCATGAAGCACATCCGCGACCTCGTCTATTACCCCGACAGCTATCCCGGCATCTCGCGCAAGCGCGCCGGCCGGGGCTGGTCCTATACCTCGCCCGACGGCACGCGGATCGGTGACGCGGTCGAGCGCAAGCGGCTCGACTCGCTGGCGGTCCCGCCCGCCTACACCGACGTATGGATCTGTCCCCGGCCCGATGGCCACCTTCAGGCCACGGGGCGCGACGTGAAGGGTCGCAAGCAGTACCGCTATCACGAGAACTGGACAGCCTACCGCGCCAAGCGCAAATACGCGGACCTGCCCTCGTTCGGCACCCACCTTCCCGCGATCCGCCGCCGCATCCGCCGCGACCTGCACAACGACGCCGGAGACCGCGCCTTCGCCATTGCCGCCGTGCTGGCGATGATTGACCGGCTGTCGCTGCGCGTGGGCCACCCCGAATACGCCGAGAACGGGGCCTTCGGCGCCACCACCCTGCGTCAACGCCATGTCGAACTGCGGCAGGACAGCCTGCGCCTCGACTTTCACGGCAAGGGCGGCACGCGGATCAGGCGGACCTTGCGGGACAAACGGCTGGCCCAGGTGCTCCACCGGCTCGACGATCTGCCGGGCGCGACCTTCGTGAAGTGGGTCGACGCCTGCGGGCAGATGCACGAGGTCACCTCGACCCAGGTGAACGAGCTGCTGCACGAGATCACGGGCGAGGATGGCTACACCGCCAAGACCTTTCGCACCTGGAACGGCACCGTCTCGGCGATGGAAACGGCGTTGCGGGAAGAGAGCCTGACCATCAAGGCCATGGCCGAGGCCGCCGCCGAAACGCTCGGGAACACGCCCACCATCGCGCGCAACAGCTACATCCACCCCGACGTGATCGACCTGGTCGACACGCCCTTGCCCGACCGCAAGCGCATCGCCGAGAAGGCCCCGGAATGCAGGGGATTGCGCATCGGCGAGCGGGCCGTCCTGTCGTTCCTGTCGCGCTAGGCGGCGGTCCGGCTGCCTCGGTTGTCCGGTGACCCGGGCCGTATACGCTTCGGCCCGAAAGAATTCACTCCCGCGCGCCTCGACGCTCGATATCGCCGGCGATCCGGCGCATAAGGCGGGCGGACGACCGCAGGAGGCGACCCATGCGACGCGACGATCTGGGCGCGCGGCCCGACTGGAAAGAGAAGGCCGACGAGGCCGGCTTCGGCTACACCTTCGTGGACGGCGCGCTCTACTGGGACGAGGCAAAGGCCTACGCCTTCACGCTCGAAGAGATCGAGGAGGGGCTGGAGCGTCCCGCCGAAGAGCTCCACCAGATGTGCCGCGACGCGGTGGCCGAGGTCGTCGACTCGGAAGAACTGTTGGAGCGCCTGCAGATCCCCGAGGCGCATCGCGACCTGGTGGCGGACAGCTGGCGCGCGGGCGAGCCCGAGCTCTACGGGCGGATGGATTTCTCGTGGGGCGGCGAGGGGCCGGCGAAGCTGCTGGAATACAACGCCGACACGCCGACGACGCTGTACGAGACCTCGGGCTTCCAGTGGCACTGGCTCGAGGACATGATCGCCGCCGGGCGCCTGCCCGAGGGCGCCGACCAGTTCAACGGCATCCACGAGGCGCTCGTCGCCCGCTTCGCCGAGATCTGCGACCCGAACACCGAGATCCACTTCGCCGCCTTCGCCGACGCGGTCGAGGATTACGCCACGGTCGAGGCGATCGCCTGGGCCGCGCGCGAGGCCGGGATGGGCGCGCATTTCACCGACATCCGCAAGATCGGCGTGACCGACACGGGCCAGTTCGCCGATGCCGAGGATCAGGCGATCGGCACGCTCTTCAAGCTCTACCCGTGGGAGGACATGCTGCGCGACGATTTCGCCGATGCGATTGCCGGCGCGAATGTCCGCATCATCGAACCCGCGTGGAAGGCGATCCTGTCGAACAAGGGCATCCTGCCGGTCCTGTGGCGCATGTTCCCTGGCCACCCGAACCTTCTGCCGGCCGTCTTCGCGGACGAGGATGCCGAGACGGTCGGCCCCGATGTGGTCGAGAAGCCCATCTTCTCGCGCGAAGGTGCCGGCGTCCGCATCCGCGCCGGCGCCGACAGCGAGGCGTCCTCGGACACCGCCTACGACGCGCATCCCCGCATCCTGCAGAGCTACGCGCCCCTGCCCCGCTTCGGCGACGACTACGTCATGTGCGGCATCTGGATGATCGGTGCCGAGGCACACGGTCTTGGCCTGCGCGAAGATGTGTCGCGCATCACGCAGGATACATCCCGCTTTCGTCCGCACTATATAGAGCCGTGACATGACCCAGATTCGCCCCCGCAAACGCGCCCGCGCCACCCGCCTCGTCCTTCTTGGCTCGGCCGCCTTCGGGCTTGCCGCCTGCCAGGAAGAGCAGGTCGAAGCGACCGTCTTCCCCTCGGTCGAGGAATGCCGGGCGCTTGCCGACCTGCCCGAGAACGACTTCACCGCGGAAGAGTGCGCGCAAGGCTTCGACGAGGCGCAGGCCATCCACGCCGAAAGCGCCCCCCGCTACGAGGACCAGGCGCTTTGCGAGGAACAGCATGGCGGCGAGTGCGTGGCCGAACAGAGCGCGGGCGGAGGCTCGATCTTCCTGCCGCTGCTGGCGGGCTACATGATCGGCAACATGCTGGGCGGCCGGGGAATGGCCGCCCAACCGCTCTACCGCACGGGCGGCGGCCGCTATGCCACGCCGAGCGGAGGGACCTCGGTCTCGGGCCTGCGGGGCACGACGCAGGTGCGTCCCGCCTCCTTCGCGGCCAGCCCCAGCACCCGGACCGCCGCGCCGCTCACGCGGTCAACCGTCAACAGCCGCGGCGGCTTCGGCGCTTCGCGCACCGGCGGGGGCTTCGGCAGCCGCAGCTTTGGCGGCTGATGACGATGACGCTGCCATCCGCTCGGCGCAGCGCGTGACCCAGTCGCGAATGGCGGGAACGTCCGGTGTCAGGTCCGGGAACCAGTGGAACGGTGAACTGCACAACATGTCGGCGGCGCTGAACCGGTCGCCCAGAAGGTAGGGGCCCGCCTCCAGCGCCTCGGCCAGTCGGTCGACCATGGTGTCGAAGTCGCGCAGCGAGGCGGTCAGGGCAGGGTGGTTCAGCCCGGTCCAGTGCAGGATGATCAGCGGCTCCATGATGCCCTGGTAGTAGAACAGCCACGACAGGTAGGCACCGCGACCCGGCTCGCCGGGCAGGGGGCCGAGCTTTGCCTGCGGATAGGCGTCGGTAAGATAGACGATGATGGCGCCGCGTTCGCGCACCGCCTCGTCGCCATCGACGAGGTACGGCACCTTCTTCTCGGGGTGCGGGTTCTCGGGGTCCGGCCCGCCAGAGCCGTCCTCCCGGGGGATCGTGACCTCGCGGATCTCGACATCCGCGTTCAGCATGCGGACCAGCACCGCGATGGTGTCGGAGCGGGATTGGGGGGAGTGGTAGAGAACGGGCATGACGGCCTCCTTTCGGTTCTGATGATCCAGCAGTAGACTGGCCTTACTGACAGTTCGGGGCAGCAGAGAATGGCGCGGCAGGACCGGTTGATGCGTCTGATGGATGCTCTGAGGCGGCTGCCGGCGCCGGTGACGGCCGCGCGGCTAGCAGCCGAGACCGAGATCTCGCTGCGCCAGCTCTACCGCGATATCGCCACGCTCCGCGCCGGGGGCGCGCTGATCGACGGAGCGGCCGGGGTCGGCTATGCGCTGACCGAGGATCCCGTGCTGCCGCCGCAGAGCTTTTCCCGGATCGAGATCGAGGCGCTGATGCTGGGGATCGGCAGCCTCGACCATCTGGACGACCCCACGCTGTCGCGGGCGGGGCGCGACGCGGTGGCGCGGATCATCGCCACGCTGCCGGACCGCCAGGCGCGTCAGGCGATGCACACGGTCCTGCGCACCTGGCGGCCGACCGACACCCGCCCCGAGGTGGCCGTCGACATGGACCTGCTGCGGCAGGCCTGCTGGGAGGAAACCAGCGTGTGGATCCGCTACCGCGACCTGAAGGACAGGCGGACCGAGCGCGAAGTCTGGCCGCTGGGCCTTTCGTACAGTCCCGAGGCGCTGATGCTGCTGGCGTTCTGCCAGGTCCGGCAGGACTACCGCCTGTTCCACGTCGCGCGGATCGAGGACCTGCGCCTGGCGGGCACCAGCTTCCGCCCGCGCCGGACCCAGCTCCTTCGCACCTATGTCGCGCATCGCGCCGCGGAAGCCGGGGAGTCGCCGCCCGTGCTTGACGGACCCTTGCAGAATGGACATTGCTCCGCTGGCAAAACCGGGAGGAGATAATCCGATGCTGAGACGCTCATTCTTCGCGACCGCCGCGGCGGCCACCTTCGCCACGGCCGTCGGCGCCGCGCCCGAGGATTTCGCCGACATGGATCCCGTCACCCTGCGCCTGGCTCACGTGGTCAACGAGCAGGACGGCTTCCACGTCGCCGCCGAGCAGTTCCGCGACCTCGTGGCCGAACGCACCGGCGGCAAGGTCACCGTCGAGATCTTCCCGAATGCCACGCTCGGCGACGAGCGCACGCTGCTCGAAGGGATGCAGATCGGCAGCATCGACATGGGCGTGATCACCAACGGCCCCGTCTCGAACTTCCTGCCCGAGATGGCGGTGTTCGAACTGCCCTTCCTCTTTCCCTCGAACGAGGTGGCCTACGAAGTCCTTGACGGCGAGGTCGGGCAAGAGCTGCTGGACCGGCTCGAGAACGTGAACCTCAAGGGTCTCGCCTATGCCGAGCGCGGCTTCCGCAATCTGACCAACTCGGTCCGTCCCGTTGCCAGCCCCGCCGACATGGACGGCCTGCGCATCCGCGTGATGGAGAACCCGGTCTATATCGACACGTTCCGCGAGCTTGGTGCCAACGCCATCCCGATGGCATGGACCGAGGCCCTGACGGCCATGCAGCAGGACACGATCGACGGGCAGGAAAACCCGGTCGGCGTCGTCCACAGCTTCAAGCTGGACGAGACGCAGGACTACATGACCATGACGCGGCACAGCTATGCTCCCGCAATCTTCGTGATGGGCATGGCCGCCTGGAACAAGGTGCCCGAAGAGGCGCAGGACGTGCTGATCCAGTCCGCGCAGGACGCCGCCGCCTACGAGCGTCAGTTCAACGCCGACATGGAGACCCAGCTGCTCGACGAACTGCGTGAGCGCGGGATGGAGATCGACACCGATCCCGACCTGACCTCGTTCAAGGAGCAGATCGCCCCGGTCTACGAGCAATACGGCGACCAGTTCGGCGACCTGCTCGAGCGGATCCAGGCGCAGACGAACTGAGTGATACGCCTCGCGAACAATCTGGAGCGTGCGCTCGCGGCGGTGCTGCGACCGGTCGTCTTTGCCGGCATGGCCGCGCTCGCCGTGGTCATCACGCTTCAGATCGTCTCGCGGGTGCTCTTCACCGCGGTCAGCTGGACGGAGGAAATGGCGCGCTTCCTCCTCGTCTGGCTGACCTTCCTGGGCGCGACACTCGCGCTGGCCGAGAAGCGCCATATCGCCGTGACGCTTCTGACCGACCGAATGCCCCCCGCGCTGGGCCGGGCAGCGGCGATCGCCGGGCTCGTCACCATGACCGCCTTCCTGATCGCCCTGACCTGGATCGGTTGGAGCTACATGTCGATGCAGAGCTTTCAGCGGTCCGCCTCGCTGCAGATGCCGATGATGTATGTCTATGCGGTCATCCCCGTCAGCGGCGCGCTGATGTCCGTGCTGTGCCTTGCGGACCTCGCGGCGACCGTCGCGGGGCGTAGCAGCCGGGCCGAGCCATGAGCCTTCTTCTCTTCGGAATATTCGCCGGCCTGATGGTGATCGGCGTTCCGGTGGCCATCGCCATCGGCGCGGGCACATTGGTTGCAGTCTGGGCCAGCGGCGTGCCGGTCCTCGTCGTGCCGCAGCAGATGTTCTCGGGCGTGAACAGTTTCGCGCTGGTGGCGGTGCCGATGTTCATCCTGGCGGGGGACATCATGGCTGCCGGCAAGATCAGCACAAGGCTGGTCCAGCTCGCCGACGCGCTGATCGGGTTCGTGAAGGGCGGGCTGTCCATCGTGTCGATCCTCGCCGCGATGTTCTTCGCCGCCATCTCGGGTTCGGGTGCGGCCACGACGGCCGCGGTCAGCGCGACGCTGGTCCCCGAGCTGAAGGCGAAGGGCTATGATCCCGCCTCGGCCGCTGCCCTGATTGCGGCGGGCGGAACCATCGGAGTGGTGATCCCGCCCTCGGTGCCGATGATCCTCTACGCGGTTATCGCGCAGGAATCCGTGGCCAAGCTGTTCCTGAACGGCTTCCTGCCGGGCGTCGCCATGGGTCTCGGGCTCATGGGGATCGCGCTGCTGCAAGGCTATCGCCGGGCCTATCCGCGCGGCAGCGCCCTGTCGCTGCGCACGATCGGACGCAGCTTCCTGTCGGCCTTCTGGGGGCTGATGACCCCGGTCATCATCCTCGGCGGCATCTTCTCGGGCATCTTCACGCCCAGCGAGGCCGCCGTGGTCGCGGTCGACTACGCGATCTTCGTCTCGCTCTTCATCTATCGCGACCTGACCTTGCGCGACATCTACCGCATCGTCGTCCGCTCGGGCGTCACCACGGCGGTCGTGATGTTCGTGATCGCGGCGTCGGCCGCGCTCAGCTGGGCGCTATCGAACTGGCAGGTGCCGTCCGCCATCGCCTCGGCCGTTTTGTCGCTGTCGCAAGAGCCGATGGTGGTGATCGCGATGATCCTGGTCGTGGTCCTCGTGACCGGCATCTTCATCGAGACGGCCTCGGCGCTCATCATCCTCACACCGATCCTGTTGCCGCTGGTCAGCCAACTCGGCATCGACACGGTGCATTTCGGGATCATCATGGTGGTCGGGCTGTCGATCGGGATGATCACGCCGCCCGTGGCGATCAACCTCTATGTCGCGGCCTCGGTGACCGGCATCAGCCTCGAGCGGATCGCTGCGGCGGTCCTGCCCTACCTCGCGGTCCTGATCGGCGTCCTCATCGCAGTAGCGTACCTTCCCCTGCTTCTCTGAGCATTCGCAGGGGCGGTGCGGCGGCCCGCCTTGACGGGCCGCCGGCGGGCGTCAGTCCTTGCGTCGCTTCGGTGCACCGCCCGGTTTGGAACCCGAGCCGCCGGCCGGTTTCGCACGCTTCGCACCGCCCGGCGGCGTAAACCGCTTCGATGTGTCCGAGGCCGAAGCCGCCGGCCGGCTGGTCGAGCCGGGGCCGGTCTTGTGCTTGCCCCCGGCGCCCTTCCTGGGGCCGTCGCCCGGCTTCTCCCACCGCTTGGCCGGTCCGGTCGGCTTGTCGTCCTTCTTCCACGCCGGCTTGGCACGCCCGGCGGAAGGCTTCGACGGCGCGGGCTTGGCAGCGGGTGCCCGGTCGGCCTTCTTGGCGTACGAGGCTTCACGCGGTTTCGCTTGGGGTGCGGGTGCGGCCGGTGCAGACTTGGCGGGGGGCTTCGGCGCAGGCCGTTCGGCAGGCTTCGGGGCGGGCGCCGCTCTCGGCGCAGGCCGCGGGGCCGGGGCCGACTCCTGCGGGCCGTCGATCCGCCGGACGGCCACGCCTTTCTCCAACGTGGCATCCGGTCCCAATGCAGCCATGAAGCTGTCGATCAGGGGGGCGGACAGTTCCACGAAGGTCTCGGTCTGTTGCACCCGGATCGCGCCGATCGCGTCCTTGTCGAGGTTCCCCGAGCGGCACAGCAGCGGCAGGATCCAGCGCGCCTCGGCCCGGTCGTCGCGACCTACCGAAAGGGCGATCCACGCGCTGTCGCCGAACGGCACGCGCTCTTTCGGGGCCGAACGCGCGTCCGGCTCGCTCAGATCCTCGGGCGCGGAATGTTGCGTGCGGTAAAGCCGCAGGTAGGCCGCCGCGACCTTGCGCGGATCGTGCATCGCCAGCAGGCGCTCGGCGAAATCCGCCTCGTTCTCCGTGATCGCTTCGGACCACGAGGGCGCGTTCAGAAGCCGGTCCTCGTCGCGACGCAGGATTTCCTCGGCGCCGGGCGCGGTGGTCCATTCGGCGGTGATGCGGGCGCTTTGCAACAGGCGCTCGGCGCGCTTGATCGCCTTTGGCGGCACGACCAGCGCCGACGTCCCCTTGCGTCCCGCTCGCCCGGTCCGCCCGGATCGGTGCAGCAGCCCCTCGGCGTTCGAGGGCAGCTCGGCATGGATCACCAGCTCCAGGTTCGGCAGGTCGATCCCGCGCGCGGCGACATCGGTGGCCACGCAGACCCGCGCCCGGCCGTCGCGCATGGCCTGAAGGGCGTGGCTCCGCTCGGTCTGGCTCAGCTCGCCGGACAGGGAGACGACCGCGAAGCCGCGATTGGCGAAGCGGGCGGTCAGCCGGCTGACCGTGGCACGGGTATTGGCGAAGACGATGGCGTTCTGCGCGTCGTGGAAGCGCAGCACGTTGATGATGGCGTTTTCCGCATCCTGCTGCGCGACGCGCAGCGCCTGATAGGTGATGTCGGCGTGCTGGGACCGCTCGGACACGGTCGTGACGCGCACGGCGTCACGCTGGTATCGTTGCGCCAGCGTCGCGATCGCCTTCGGCACGGTGGCCGAGAACATCAGCGTGCGGCGCGAGGCCGGTGCCTCGCCCAACATGAACTCCAGATCTTCGCGAAAGCCGAGATCGAGCATCTCGTCCGCTTCGTCCAGAACCACGGCGCGGAGGCTGCCCATCTCGAGCGAATTGCGCTGGATGTGGTCCTTCAGCCGCCCTGGCGTGCCGACGACGATATGCGCGCCGCGATCCAGCGCCCGGCGCTCGTCGCGCATGTCCATCCCGCCGACGCAAGATACGACCCGCGCTCCGGCCTTGGCGTAAAGCCAGTCCAGCTCGCGCGTCACCTGGAACGCCAGTTCGCGCGTCGGTGCCACGATCAGCGCCAGCGGCGCGGCGGCCCGTTCGAACATGCCGTTCTCGTCCAGCAGGGTCGGACCGATCGCAAGGCCGAAGCCGACGGTCTTGCCGGATCCGGTCTGGGCCGAAACGAGAAGGTCCGCCTCGTCGAGCGCAGGATCGGTGACCGCCTCCTGCACGGGGGTCAGAGTATCGTAGCCGCGCTCGGTGAGCGCATCGAGGAGGGTCTGGATCATCAAGGGGGGCCGATCTGCGGATAGCATGCGACGCCGCGCGCGCGGTCGGTCGGTGGGGTAGTTGAGAAGGGTCGCCCATACCGTGTTCGGGGGGTGCTGTATACTCCGCAAATTGCCCTGCGCGACAACTCGCCCCGCTTCCCGACATTCGTTTGCGGCATCGCCGTGGCGACCGCGTGCCTTCCGCTCGGCAGGCGTTGCCTCTAAGCAAGGCCAAGGACGCAACCTTTCAGGGAGATCGCGCATGATTTGGGCTCTCGCACTGGCGGTTGCGATCTGGATCATCGGCGGGCGGATCGGTTGGCCGCGCCAGGCGCGTGTGCTGGCGCTGGGGCTTTTCTACGTGGTCGTGCTCGCGCTCTCGATCCTGCTGCCGGCCGGTTCGCCCCTCGGGGGGGACGTGGGCGAATGGCTGGTCCTCGGCGGCCTCGGCGTGCTGGTCTGGGCCTATGCCGAGGGGCTGAAGCTGCTGCGCCGTCGCGTGCGCCCCGAGAACCGCCCGCCCGAGCCGCGCGCCGACACCTTCGCCCCCGGCGAGGTCGAGCGCTACGCCCGCCACATCGTCCTGCGCGAGCTTGGCGGGCCGGGGCAGAAGCGTCTGAAGACCGCCCGCGTTCTGGTGGTCGGGGCAGGGGGGCTCGGCTCGCCCGCGATGCTGTATCTCGCCGCCGCCGGGGTCGGCACCATCGGCGTGATCGACGACGACACCGTCGAGGCGACGAATCTTCAGCGTCAGGTCATCCACTCGGATGCCCGCATCGGGATGGCAAAGGTCTTTTCCGCCGAGGCTGCGATGAAGGCCCTCAACCCCTTCGTCAACGTCCGACCCTATCACCGCCGCCTCACCGCCGAGATCGCGGGCGAGCTGGTCGCCGAATACGACCTCGTCCTCGACGGCTGCGACGACCTGGACACCCGCTACGTGCTGAACGCGGCTTGCACAAAGGCGCAGGTTCCGCTGGTCTCGGGCGCGCTCAGCCAGTGGGAGGGGCAGTTGACCACCTACGCGCCTTGGGCGGGAACGCCCTGCTACGCCTGCATCTTTCCCGAAAAGCCCGCCCCGGGCCTCGCGTCGACCTGCGCCGAGGCCGGCGTTCTGGGCCCGCTCCCCGGCATCCTCGGCACCATGATGGCGGCCGAGGCGGTGAAGGAGCTGACCGGCGCGGGGCAGGGGCATCGCGGACGTATGGCGATCCACGATGCGCTCTGGGGCGAGAACCGCACGATCACCCTGGCCCGGCGCCCCGACTGCCCCGTCTGCGGCGGCGCGTGACGCGTGGGGTTCGCCTCGGGCGAGAAGGGGGCTAGGGTAACAGGGGCCAAAACAGGAGACCACCGTGACCAACCCGCTGCTCGAGCCCTGGGATACCCCGTTCGACATGCCGCCCTTCGACCGCATCGAGGACGGACATTTCATGAAGGCGGTCGAGACGGCGCTGGTCCAGGCGCGCGAGGCGGTCGCGGCCATCGCCGACAATCCCGACACGCCGACCTTCACGAACACGATCGAGGCGCTGGAAACCGCGGATGAAACGCTGGGCCGGGTGCTGGGCGTCTTCTACAACGTCGCAGGCGCCGATACGAACGACGAACGCCAGGCGCTCAGCCGCGACTTCTCGCCGATGCTGTCCGCCTATTCCTCGGATGTCGCGATGAACGCCGAGCTCTTCGCCCGGATCGAGGCGCTCTGGCAGTCGCGCGACACGCTCGACCTTACTGACGAGCAGCAGCGCCTGCTGTACCTCACCCGCCGCCGTTTCGTTCGTGCCGGGGCCGAGCTGGAAGGGATTGCCAAGGACCGCCTGCGCAGCGTGACCGAACGGCTGTCGTCGCTCGGCGTCGATTTCACCCAGAACCTGCTCGCCGACGAGCGCGACTGGATGATGGAGCTGACCGAGGACGAGCTTGAGGGCCTGCCCGATTTCGTCATCGACGCCGCCCGCGCCGCCGGGGCCGAGCGTGGCGTGAAAGGCCCCGTCATCACGCTGTCCCGCTCGATCATCGTGCCGTTCCTGCAGTTCAGCCCGCGCCGCGACCTGCGCGAGCGTGCCCATGCCGCCTGGACCGCTCGCGGCGCCAACGGGGGCGAGACCGACAACCGCGCCATCGCCGCCGAGATCCTGGAACTGCGCGAGGAACGCGCCGGGCTTCTGGGCTATGACGACTTCGCCGAGTTCAAGCTCGAAACCGAGATGGCCAAGACCCCCGAGGCCGTGCGCGAGCTTCTGATGAAGGTGTGGGAGCCCGCCCGCGACCGCGCCATCGAGGACGGCCTGCGCCTGTCTGCCATGATGCACAATGACGGCGTCAACGGCGACCTCGAACCCTGGGACTGGCGCTACTACTCCGAAAAGCGCCGCATGGCCGAGCACGACCTGAACGAGTCCGAGATCAAGCCATACCTCCAGCTCGACCGCATGATCGAGGCCGCCTTCGACTGCGCCAACCGCCTCTTCGGGCTGGAGTTCAAGCCCGTGGACGTGCCGCTCTACCACCCGGACGTGCGCGCGTGGGAGGTCACCCGCAACGGCGAACATCTCGCCGTCTTCCTCGGCGACTACTTCGCCCGCGGCGCCAAGCGGTCGGGTGCGTGGTGCTCGACCATCCGTTCGCAGAAGGACGGCGTGCGGCCTGTCGCGGTCAACGTCTGCAACTTCGCGAAACCCTCGAAGGGCAAGCCGGCGCTCCTGTCCTATGACGACGCGCGCACGCTGTTTCACGAGTTCGGCCACGCGCTGCACCAGATGCTTTCGAACGTGACCTACGAGTCGATTTCGGGAACCAGCGTCGCCCGCGACTTCGTGGAGCTGCCCTCGCAGCTTTTCGAACATTGGCTCGAAGTGCCCGAAGTGCTGACCAAATACGCCACCCACGCCGAAACCGGCGCACCCATGCCGGACGAGATGCGCGACCGCCTGCTTGCCGCCTCGACCTACGACATGGGCTTCCAGACGGTTGAATACCTGGGCAGCGCTATCGTCGACCTCGAGTTCCATACGGGCGAGGCCCCCGAAGATCCCATCGCCCGCCAGCAGGAGATCCTCGACGGGATCGAGATGCCCAAGGCGGTCGGCATGCGCCACGCCACGCCGCATTTCGCCCACATCTTCTCGGGCGACGGTTACTCCAGTGGCTACTACAGCTACATGTGGTCCGAGGTGATGGACGCCGACGCCTTCGCCGCCTTCCAGGAGGCCGGCGGCCCCTTCGATCCCGAGATGGCCGAAAAGCTGGAACGCCACATCCTCAGCGCCGGCGGCAGCCAGGAGGCGGCGGATGCCTACATCGCCTTCCGCGGCCGGATGCCGGGGCCCGAGGCGCTTCTGAAGGGCAGGGGGCTCGATGGCGCGGCTTGACCGGCCGGGATTCGAAACCTCCCGATCCAGCCGGATCGGGAGGTTATTCGTAGTAGCTACTGCGCTGCCTCGACCGGGGCGCCATAGCCCAGCGGCTCGCGCTCGTCGCGGCCCTCGTCCTGGCCCTGCTCGGCCAGCCAGCGCTCGGCTTCGAGCGCGGCCATGCAGCCCATTCCGGCGCTGGTGACGGCCTGCCGGTAGACGTGGTCAGTCAGATCGCCCGCTGCGAAGACACCGGGAACGCTCGTCTCGGTCGTGCCCGGCTTGGTCACCACATAGCCGCCGAGTTCGGTCTCCAGCTGGTCCTTCACCAGGTCCGAGGCCGGCGCATGGCCGATCGCGATGAACACGCCGGTTACGGGCAGGTCCGTGATCTCGCCCGTATCGACATGGCGGGCGCGCAGGCCCTCGACACCCTTGGGATTGTCGCTGCCGTAGATGTTCTCGATCGCGTGGTTCCAAAGAACCTCGATCTTCGGGTGCTCGAACAGGCGCTTTTGCAGGATCTTCTCGGCCCGCAGCTCGTCGCGGCGATGGATCAGCGTGACCTTCGACGCGAAGTTCGTCAGGAACAGCGCTTCTTCGACCGCCGTGTTGCCACCGCCGACCACGGCGATTTCCTGCCCGCGATAGAAGAACCCGTCGCAGGTCGCGCAGGCCGAGACGCCGAAGCCCTTGAACGCCTCTTCGGAGGGAAGGCCCATCCATTTCGCCTGCGCGCCCGTCGCCAGGATCACCGCGTCGGCCGTGTAGGTCGTGCCGCTGTCGGCTGTCGCCGTGAAGGGGCGCTTGGACAGGTCCAGCGCGGAGACGTGGTCCGACACGATCTCGGCCCCCATCTCGCGGGCGTGGGCCTCCATCCGGACCATCAGGTCCGGGCCCATGATCGACGTCTCGCCGGGCCAGTTCTCGACATCCGTGGTGATGGTCAGCTGTCCGCCGGGCTGGATGCCCTGGATCAGCACGGGCTCGAGCATGGCCCGGGCGGCATAGACGGCGGCCGTGTACCCCGCAGGCCCCGAGCCGATGATGAGAAGCTTGACGTGACGGGCGTCTGCCATGATGACCTCCTGCGATTTCGGGCCGCATATAAGCCGTGCGGGCGCGGGCCGAAACCCCGTAACAAAATTGCGCAGATGCGAAACATTATTGCGGCTGTTTCCGTTCGCGCATAGGTATCGCGCACCACATCCCGAGGATGACATGCCCGGACAGAAACTCGACGCCATCGACCGCAAGATACTCGCCGAACTGCAGCGGAACGGGCGCATGACCAACGTCGACCTGGCGAAGCGCGTCGGCATATCGGCGCCGCCCTGCCTGCGCCGCGTCCGCACGCTGGAAGAGCAGGGCTTCATCCGCGGCTACCACGCCCGCGTCGAACCGCGTCAGCTGGGATTCGAGGTGCAGGTCTTCGCCATGGTCGGCTTGCAGAGCCAGGCCGAAGCCGATCTTTCGACCTTCGAGGCGCGCTGCCGCGACTGGCCCCTCGTCCGCGAGTGCCACATGCTGAACGGCGAGGTCGATTTCATCCTGAAATGCGTGGCCCCCGACCTGTCCAGCTTCCAGACCTTCCTCACGTCCGAGCTTCTGACCGCCCCGAATGTCGGCAGCGTCAAGACGTCGCTGGTGATCCGCGCAGCCAAGGAGGCGCCGGGCGTGCCGTTCGACGTGCTCGAAGCGCGCGTGACCTCGACTCCCTGAGCCGTCAGGCGGCCGTCGCGCGGTCGGGCGTCTCTCCCTCCAGCCGCGGCAGGACCAGGTCGCCGAACTCCTTTATCCGCCGGAGATGGGGGAACATCGGCAGGTCGAGCGCCGCCTCCTAGGGCGCCAGTGCGCCCGGATGCACGCTGCCCAACTCGACGTCCGGCGTCTGCACCAGCGTGCTGCGGCACAAGGCGGTGCAGATCGCGAGGCTCGGGCACATGCGAATGCGCTCGCCGATCGCGCTGTCCAGATCATTAAAAGCGAAGCTTTGGGACGTGCGCGTATCGTTTCCCGGTGCAGGGCTGCAGACCGCCCAAGGGCACGAGGCTGGCGGCGCCGCCGCAGGGTTGCTCCGTCATGCGCGGGGCGGGCTCAGCCTTTGCGGTCGCGTTGGAAGGGCAGCGCCGGCACGGGTTTGACGGATTGGGCAATGGCGGCGGCGAGCCAGCGGCGATGGGTCATCCTCACGTTCCTTCGGATGCGCTACATGTCGCAGGCTCGGCTTCGAATGGGGCGCTTCGGTGGCGTGGGGCAGGAGTTTCGGCGGCGCCTCTAGCGAGTTCGCTCAGTCCAGCCGGATGACCGAGATCAGCCGCCCGTAGTCACTCTCGAGCCGGTGCGTCGCGCGGCGATAGGAGAAGAACGCCTCGGGCTCGCGATAGGTGCAGCGGCCGATCCACTCGGCCTCGACTCCGGCGGCGCGCAGGCGGCTCAAGCCAAAGCCCGGCAGGTCGAACATCAGCCGGTCGCCCTTGCCCTGCGCGAAGTGTCGCGAGGCCTCGGGGTTCTCGACGATGAAGTCGTCGAGCATCTCCGGCCCGACCTCGTAGGCCGCCTGGCTGATCGACGGCCCAATCGCCGCGCGGATCCGCGACCGTCCGGCCCCGAGGTCCACCATCGCCTCGACCGTGTTCTCGATGACCCCGCCGAGCGCTCCCTTCCAGCCCGCATGCGCGGCGCCGACGACGCCCGCCTCGGCATCGGCCAGAAGGATCGGCATGCAATCGGCGGTCAGGATCCCCAGCGCGACGCCGGGCACACGCGTGACCATCGCGTCGGCCGGACGCTCGCCGGCCCCGCCGTGTTCGATCACCGACACGTCGGCGGAGTGGATCTGCGGCACGGTCGCCAGCGCCTCGCGCGGCACTCCCATCTCGTCAGCCACGCGGGCGCGATTGATGCGCACCACGTGGGCCTGATCGCTCGAACTGAGCCCGCAGTTCAGCCCGGCGAAAACGCCGGACGAGGCGCCGCCGCGGCGCGTGAAGAATCCGTGTCGGATGGGCGACAGCAGGTCCGAAGTCAGAAAGGCGAGGCTCACCTTGCCTCCAATCCCGGCGGAGGGCCGATTTCATCGTGGAAAGACATCACCTTGAAAAGATGTCCCATTTCCTCGGGGTGCGTCAATCGCCGATGCGCGGCCACATGGGTTTCGAGTTCGGTTCCGGTCAGCCCCCGCGCCAGCGTCCGGGCGCGGTCGGTGATGCCCAGCCGTTCCAGCCACACGCCCTGCGGGGTGACGGTGCTCGCGGCACAGGGGGCGGCCTCGGCCAGAGCGCCGAAATCAACATGCGCGGTCAAGTCAGCCTGACCGGGTCGGGCGAGGGGGTTTTCCTTCTCGTGACCTCGAACCGCCTGAAACGTGTCCCCCAGCAGGCCGTCCTGCCCATAATCGAACATCAGCGCCACGCCGCCCCGGCTGGCGATCCGATCGCCGATCGTCGCGGCAACGGCACGCGCCGCGCCGCTCGTCTCGATCATATGGCCCGGCCCGGTGTCGGCAAGGCGCGGCTCGAGCTCGGCGTAGCGGGTGACCTCGGCCAGCGCGAAACCCAGGGCGCCGTCCTGCAGGCCGACCATCCGCTCGCGCCAACCCTCACCGTCGCGCAGGAACTGGCGGACAGGCAGCGCGTCGAAGAACTCGTTGGCGATCAGGAACAGCGGCCCCGCGTCGGGCAGAGCCTCGACCGTGTCGCAGAAGGTCGGAGCGTATCCCGCCAGCGCCCTGGCCTGCGCCACGCGCAGGGGCGGAGATACCTCGACCAGCGCCAGCCGCATCGCGCCATGGAACCCGGGTACCGCCCGCGTCGCGCGCAGAGCGTCGGCCATCAACGTCCCGCGCCCGGAGCCAAGCTCGGCCAGCGCGAAGGGATCGGGCCTATCGCGTTCGATCCAGGACTGCGCGAGCGCCAGCCCGATCAGCTCGCCGAACATCTGGCTGATCTCGGGGGCGGTGATGAAATCCCCCGCTGCGCCCAAGGGATCGCGGGTGGTATAGTAGCCGTGGCGCGGGTGCATCAGGCAGGCGGCCATGTATTCGGCCACTGTCATCGGCCCCGTCGCCGCGATCTGCCGGGCGAGGATCTCGGCCAGCGGCGTCATCGCCGCCGGCGTGCGTTGAGGACAAGGGCCGCCCCGATCGCCAGCATCGGCAGCGACAGAAGCTGCCCCATCGACAGCCCGGCCCCGCCGATCTGCACGACGTAGCCCATCGGGTTGCTGTCGGTGATGAACTGCGGATCGGCCTGGCGCACCAGCTCGACCAGCATCCGCGACACGGCGTAGCCCATCAGGAACACGCCGGTCAGCGCGCCGGGACGTTTGAACCAGCCCCGTCGGAACGCCAGCACGATCAGCAGCGCGCCCAGCACCAGCCCTTCAAGCGCGGCCTCGTAAAGCTGCGAGGGGTGGCGGGCGCACAGCCCCTCGATCCCCGGGCAATGCTGCGCTGCGGGCCCGGGAAAGATCACGCCCCACGGCGCGTCCGTCGGTCGCCCCCAGAGCTCAGCGTTGATGAAATTCGCGATCCGCCCCAGCAGCAGCCCCGGCGGCGTCGCCAGCGCCATGAGGTCCAGCATCGACAGAACCCGGATCCCGCGCGTCCGGGCGAACCACAGACCCGCGGCTGCGACGCCGATCATTCCGCCATGGAACGCCATGCCACCCTGCCAGATCGCGGGGATTTGCAACGGGTTCTCGAAGTAATAGGCGGGCTGGTAGAACAGCACGAATCCCAGCCGCCCGCCGATCAGGATGCCGAGGATCACCGCGGTCATCAGGTCCTCGACATCCTTCGCCGTGAAGGGCGACAGGTCGCCGGGCCACAGCGCCGGGCGCCGCACGGCCATCGTGGCGAGGCGCCAGCCCAGCAGGATGCCCACGATATAGGCCAGCGCATACCAGCGCAGGGCTAGCGTGAAGCCGCCCAGATTGATCGAGAAGATCTCGGGGGTGATGTCGGGGAAGGGGATGGCCAGCAGCATGCGGCGGAGAAAGCGGTCGGGTGCGGCGGAAGTCAACCTTGAGATTCGCGGTTGCGGCACTCATATCTGTGGTAAGCACACCAAGGGGGCCACGATGCAGACGCGCAACAAGATGTTCGATGACCTGAGCCAGTTGATGACCAACGCCATGGGCGTCGCGCAAGGTGCGCGGTCCGAGGCCGAGACCGCCATGAAGGGCATGATCGATCGCTGGCTTGCTGACCGCGACTTCGTCACCCGCGAGGAATTCGACGCGGTGCGCGCCATGGCGCAGAAGGCCCGCGAAGAGAACGAGGCGCTGAAGGCCCGCCTCGACGCGCTCGAAGGGCAGAACCAGCCCTCCTGAGCGCACCGCCTTTTATCCTGCCGAAAGGATCTCGGGGTGCGGGGCAGGGTCCTGACCCCCGAACACCTCTTCGAAGGTCTGCCGCAGCGCGACATCCACATCGCCCAGCGTGACCGGCAGGCCCAGATCGACCAGGCTCGTCACGCCGTGCTCGCGGATCCCGCAGGGCACGATGCCGCCGAAATGCGACAGGTCGGGCTCCACGTTGATCGCCAGCCCGTGCATCGACACCCACTTCTTCAGGCGCACGCCGATCGCCGCGACCTTGTCCTCGCGAGGGGCACCGTCCGGCCCCGGCGCCTTCTCGGGGCGCACCACCCAAACCCCCACGCGGCCTTCCCGAATCTCTCCGCTCACGTTGAACCGGTCGAGCGTGGCGATCACCCACGCCTCCATCTGTGCGACGAAGCGGCGCACGTCACGCCCCCGCGCGGCCACGTCGAGCATGACATAGACGACCCGCTGCCCCGGCCCGTGATAGGTGTATTGCCCGCCCCGCCGCGTCTCGAACACCGGGAAGCGGTCCGGATCGACCAGATCTTCCGCCCTCGCCGAGGTTCCGGCGGTATAAAGCGGCGGATGCTCCAGCAGCCAGATCAGCTCGTCAGCCTCACCCTCGCGGATCGCGGCGGCGCGGGCTTCCATCTCGGCCACGGCGGCCTCGTAGGCCACCGGGGCCTCGCTCACGCGCCATTCGACCATCGTTTTCTCCTTGCGAGTCGCTGCTCGTAAATTTCGCGAAAAAAACCGCTTTTCAACCGCGAACGTGTCGGCTAAACCCCCGCCACCCGGTCGCGGGAGCACTTGCGGTCGTGGCGGAATGGTAGACGCGCAGCGTTGAGGTCGCTGTGGGGTAACACCCGTGGAGGTTCAAGTCCTCTCGACCGCACCACTCCCCGGCCGGGTCATTCAGACATCGTCGAACTGCCAAAGGCGCGTGCAAGGCGCCCGGCAAAGCTGCGTCGCATCCCGGACGGCCCACATATACAGGCGTTTCGGCAAATCGGCGGACACTTGCTTGCATTACCGGTGACCGTTTGCTTTGCTTCGGCCAAACGAACCGCGGACGACAATGCGGGAACAGGGGAGATGCTGGTGCTGGACACCCGAAGCGAACAAGCGTTCGTCGAATTCGATCGCGTGCAAAAGAGCTATGACGGCGAAACGCTCGTCGTGAAGGACCTCAACCTGGCCATCGGGAAGGGCGAGTTCCTGACCATGCTCGGGCCGTCGGGTTCGGGCAAGACCACCTGCCTGATGATGCTCGCGGGGTTCGAGACCGCCACCCACGGCGAGATCAGGCTCGACGGCAAAGAGATCAACAACATCCCGCCGCACAAGCGCGGGATCGGGATGGTCTTTCAGAACTACGCCCTGTTTCCGCACATGACGGTGGCCGAGAACCTCGCCTTCCCGCTAGAAGTGCGCAACATCGGCAAGTCCGAGCGCGAAACCAAGATCAAGCGCGCGCTCGACATGGTGCAGATGGGCGATTTCGGCGGACGCCGTCCCGCCCAGCTTTCGGGCGGCCAGCAGCAGCGGATCGCCCTGGCCCGCGCGCTGGTCTTCGAGCCTGAGCTGGTGCTGATGGACGAACCCTTGGGCGCGCTCGACAAGCAGCTGCGCGAGACGCTCCAGTTCGAGATCACGCGCCTGGCCCACGACCTCGGCATCACCGTGGTCTACGTGACCCACGACCAGACCGAGGCGCTGACCATGTCGGACCGGGTCGCGGTCTTCGACGATGGCCGCATTCAGCAGCTCGCCGCGCCGGACGAACTGTACGAGCGCCCGGAAAACAGCTTCGTCGCCCAGTTCATCGGCGAGAACAACACGCTCGAAGGCACCGTCACCAAGCTCTCCGGCGACCGCTGCATCGTGAAGCTGGACCAGACGGGCGAGCATATCGACGCGCTGCCGGTCAACGTGAAGAAAGAGGGCGACCGCACCCTCGTGTCGATCCGCCCCGAGCGGGTGGAGTTCGACCCCCAGCTTGGTCCCGACGCCCATACGCTCGACGCCGAGGTCCTCGAATTCATCTACATGGGAGACGTCTTCCGCACCCGCCTCAGGGTCGCCGGACGGGACGACTTCATCGTCAAGACACGCAACCGCGCCGATCAGAAGCGCCTGTCGCCCGGCGACAGGATCAAGATCGGCTGGCTGCCGCAGGATTGCCGCGCGCTCGACACCTGAGCCGTGGCCAAGCCGCGCCCCTCGGGCCCGAAGGCGCGGCGCGATTTTCAAACGGGCGATCCAACAAGGAGAGATTACGTGAAACTCAAGACAACCCTTCTGGCCAGCGCCGCGCTCTGCGTCGCGACTGGCGCTGTGGCTCAAGAGCAGGCGTCCGAAAGCCCCGTTGCCGGCGAGCCGATGGCCGACGAGATGACCATCGTCTCCTGGGGCGGCGCCTATCAGGACAGCCAGCTCAAGGCCTATGTCGAGCCCTATCTCGAGATGAATCCCGACGTCAGCGTGACGTGGGATGAATCCTCGGCCGAGGCCGTGGCCCAGCTGCGCGCCATGAGCGAAGCCAACAACATGACGTGGGACCTCGTCGACGTCACCGCCGCCGACGCGATGCGCCTGTGCGACGAAGGCCTCGCGATGGAAGTCGACATCGACGACCTTGCGGCCCCGGCGCCTGACGGCACCCCGGCCTCCGAGGATTTCGGCGATGAGATGCTGGTCTCGGACTGCTTCATCCCGCAGATCGCCTATTCCTACACCTTCGGCTATCGCAACGACGTCGCGGAATGGGACGGCGAAACGCCCACCGAAATCTGCGACATCTTCGACACCGAGACGTTCCCGGGTCAGCGCAGCCTCGAAAAGCGTCCGCACAACAACCTCGAATGGGCCCTGATGTGCGATGGCGTCCCGCAGGACGAGATCTACGAGACGCTCGAAACCGACGAGGGCGTCGATCGCGCGCTTGCCAAGCTCGACGAGATCAAAGACCAGACGGTCTGGTGGACCTCGGGCGCCGATACGCCGCAGCTTCTGGCCGACGGCGAGATCGTGATGGGGTCGTCCTACAACGGCCGTCTCTTCTCGCTGATCGTCGAACAGGACCAGCCGGTGTCGATGATGTGGGACGCGCAGTCCTATGACCTCGACGGCTGGATCATCCCCGAGGGCCTGTCCGACGAAGAAGAGAACCGCGTGCGTGACTTCCTGTGGTTCGCCACGGACACCCAGCGCCTGGCCGATCAGGCCAAGTACATCTCGTACGGCCCGGCCCGTGCCAGCTCGGCCCCGATGGTAGGCGAGCATGCCGAGCTCGGCGTCGACATGGCGCCGCACATGCCGACCAACCCGGACAACGCCTCGAACGCGTTCGTCCAGAACTACGAGTGGTGGGCCGACTACCGCGACGACCTGGACTCGCGCTTCCAGGCGTGGCTCGCGCAGTAAGACCTGCGATCCTCGATCGTCTTGCGGGACCGTTCCTGACGGTCCCGCCCCCTGTCCCGGCCTTTCGTGGCGCGGGGCAGGGGATCGGTCGCGGCCTTGGCGCCGCGTTCAGAGACCGATGGAAGTTGTACCGAACTCTCACGGGAGTCAGACCATGCCGAAAGGCTACATCATCGGCCATATCCGGGTCACGGATCCCGAAGGCTATCCCGAATACGTCCAGAAGGACACGCCCATCCTCGAGGCACACGGCGCCCGCTTCATCGTCCGCGGTGGCCGCTCGGAGACGCCGGAAGGGGAAGAGATGGGCCGCCACGTCGTGATCGAGTTCGACAGCTACGAGAAGGCCCGCGAGGCCTATTTCGACCCCGAATACCAAGCGGTTGCGGATATCCGGCGCGCCTGCGCCGAGTCCACGATCATCCTCGTGGAGGGCGCGGAATGAGATCCGGCGCACTTTCGCACCGCCCCGCAAGCCACTGGAATCGCGGCACGTATCGCACGGCCGCCGCCCGCGCAGACGAGGCCACACGATGAGCTCAGCGACCGATCCCGACGCCTTCACAGGCGCGACCCCGGACAACGCCCTTCGCGACGCCGACCGCGCAGCCGGACCCATGTTGGCAGCCGACGGCACGCCGCTGAAGCGGTCGTTGAACCGGGCGCTACGGGCCCAGAAGCTGCGTGCGCTCGGCCTGATCGCGCCGCTTCTGCTTTTCATCATCATCACCTTCATCGCGCCGATCGCGGACATGCTGTTCCGCTCGGTCGAGAACGACATCGTCAGCCAGACGCTGCCCCGCACCGTCGTCGCCCTCGAAGACTGGAACGGCGAAGGCGCCCCCGACGAAGAGACCTTTCGTGCCCTCGGCGCCGACCTCGTCGTCGCAGCCGAGCTAAAGAACCACACCCGCCTCGGCTCGCGGCTGAACTACGAAACGGTGGGGATGTCGTCGCTGTTCCGGCAGTCGGGGCGCGATGTGGACGATATCGGCGAGGTCTATGCCGACCAGTTCATCGTCCTGAGCGAGGCCTGGGAAGAGCCGGCCACGTGGGTCGCCCTCATGGCTGATCCCGATTGGGTCGCGGAGCAGTCTGAATGGGCCGCCCAGGAAGACCCGATCGGCCCCGAGCCCGCATTCGCGCTGTCGGAGCAGGCCCAGGAGGCGCTGCCCCGCACTGCGCGCAGCTACGCCCAGTTCGCGCAGATCATCCAGTCCGAAGACGAGGACTCGCCGACCGAGGAAGAGCCCTGGAACATCGTCTACCAGGCCCTCTACGAGGACCTGTCGCAGGGCTACGTCACCGGCATCTATTCGGGCGAACTGGCCCAGCTTCTCGACAATGCCGCCAGCGCGGTCGGCGGGTTCGAGCAGATGTCCGTGCGCGACTTCTTCCTCGAGGAGGTCGACGACGATTGGGCCGACCCCGAGGTCTGGGGTACGATCAAGGCGTTCTCGTCGCCCTACACGGCCGGTTACTTCCTGTCGTCGGTCGACATGCAACTGACCCCGCAGGGGATCGAGTCCCAGCCCGAGGACCAGCAGATCTACATGCTGCTGTTCCAGCGCACCATGTTCATGTCGCTGACGATCATGTTCTCGTGCATCCTGCTGGGCTATCCGATCGCGTTCCTGCTGTCGAACCTGCCCCTGCGCACGTCGAACCTATTGCTGATCCTCGTCCTGCTGCCCTTCTGGACCTCGCTTCTGGTCCGCACCTCGGCGTGGAAGGTGCTGCTTCAACAGGAGGGGGTCATCAACGACATCCTCGTCTGGATCGGGCTGATCGGGGATGGCAGTCGATTGCAGCTCATCAACAACCAGACCGGCACGATCATCGCGATGACGCATATCCTCCTGCCGTTCATGATCCTGCCGCTCTATTCGGTGATGAAGACGATCCCGCCCCACTACGTCCGCGCTGCCAAATCCCTTGGCGCGACGCCGTGGACGGCTTTCTGGCGGGTCTACTTCCCGCAATCGGTGCCGGGCATCGGCGCGGGCAGCATCCTCGTGTTCATCCTGTCGATCGGCTACTACATCACCCCCGAGATCGTCGGCGGCACCACCGGCACGTTCATCTCGAACCGGATCGCCTATCACATCTCGTCCTCGCTCAACTGGGGTCTTGCCGCGGCCCTGGGCTCGATCCTGCTCGCGCTCGTTCTGGTGCTCTACTACCTCTACGACCGCATCGTGGGCATCGACAACGTGAGCCTCGGCTAAAGGAGATCGGAATCATGGAACTCCCCCCCTATGCCTCGCTGGGCGAAAAGATCTGGCACTACACCTATCTGGTGCTCTGCGGTCTGATCTTCTTCTTCCTGATCGCGCCGATCCTCACGATCATCCCGCTGTCGTTCAACGCCGAGAACTTCTTCACCTTCACGCCCGGGATGCTGGCGCTCGATCCCGACGCTTATTCGCTGAAGCACTACAGGGACTTCTTCACGAACTCGCAGTGGCAGGACGCGATGTGGAACTCGATCAAGATCGCGCCGGTGGCGACGCTGATCTCGGTCGGGTTGGGCACGCTGGCGGCGGTGGGGCTGTCGCAGTCCCACGTCCCGTTCCGGCGGGCGATCATGGCGATCCTGATCTCGCCGATGATCGTGCCGCTCATCATCTCGGCGGCGGGGATGTACTTCTTCTATTCGCGCCTCGGGATGCAAGGCACCTATTGGGGCGTCGTCCTGGCGCACGCCGCCCTCGGCATTCCCTTCGTCATCATCACTGTGACGGCGACGCTGGTGGGCTTCGACCGGTCGCTGACGCGCGCCTCGGCCAACCTCGGCGCGGGGCCGGTGCGCACGTTCTTCAAGGTGCAGATGCCGTTGATCCTGCCGGGCGTGATCTCGGGCGGCCTGTTCGCCTTCATCACGTCCTTCGACGAGGTCGTGGTGGTGCTGTTCGTCGGCTCGGCGGGGCAGAAGACGCTGCCGTGGCAGATGTTCATCGGCCTGCGCGAACAGATCTCGCCCACGATCCTGGCCGTCGCGACGATCCTCGTGACGATCTCGATCCTGCTGCTGACCGGGGTCGAGCTGCTCCGCCGCCGCTCGGAAAAGATGCGGGGCATGTCGCCGGGCTGATCCGGCACGGCATTGCGAACCCGGACGGGGAGGGCGCAGGCCCTCCTCGTCTTCATTCCGGGGGTCAGGGCAGTATCAGCAGCCAGACCCAGACGCTGAGGATCGAGAACGCGGTTCCCATCAGCACCCCGGAAGCCGCCGATCGCTGCGCCCTCCCATAGATGTTCGCGAAGATGTAGGTGTTGACGCCGGGCGCCATCGCCGCGGTCAGCACCGCTGCGCGCAACTGGTCGACGGACAGGTCCAGAAGCTCGCCGATGACCCATGCGACGCCCGGATGAAGGATCAGCGACGCCGTGCAGATCAGCGCGATGATCCTGACGTCGCCCTCGATCTTGTAGCGGAAAAGGATGCCACCCAGCCCGAACAGCGCTGCGGGCAGGGCCGAGCGGATGATCAGGTCCAGCGCGTCGTTGGCGACCTCGGGCAGGGTGATGCCGGTGAGGTTCACGATGAAGCCAAGGGCGATGCCGATGACCAGCGAGTTGTGGAACATCGCGCGCATGACCTTGCGCGGCAACCCCGACAACGGCTCGCCCCGGGCGCGGACGAACTCCATCGCGGTGACGCCGACGAGGTAGCAGAAAGGCGCGTGGATCGCGATGATCGCGTAGTTGAAGCGAAGATTTTCGGTCCCGAAGGCTCGTTCGGCAATCGGCAGGCCCAACAGGACCGAGTTCGAGAAGAGCCCGCAGAACCCGATCGCGATGGCGTCCTCCCAGCTCCGACCGAAGAGGCGGGCGCCCAGCAGGCCCGCGGCGAATCCGGTGATCGCGCCGGCGTAGAAGGAGAGCAGCAGCGGCCATGTGAACTCGTCGCCGAGGTCGATCTCGACGATGCCGCGGAACAGCAGGCAGGGGATCGCGAAGCCCTGCGTGTAGGACATCAGGCCCTCGACACCCGTATCCGCGAAAAGCCCCCGCCAGACCGCGACGTAGCCCACCCCGATCAGCAGAAAGACCGGCAGCAGGACCTCGAGCATGGCGCTCATGCGTCGTCCAGTTCGAGCACCATCATGTCATGTGCAGGTTCGACATGGTCCGGGGTTTCGACCCGCAGCGTCTCGTAATCCAGGTCGGTATGCAGGTTGGTCAGCACCGCCCGTTTCGGCCGCGCCCGATCGATCCAGCCGAGGGTCTGGGCCAGGTGCGAATGGCTCGGGTGCGGCTGGCGGCGCAGCGCGTCCACCACCCAGATGTCGAGGCCTTCGAGCCGGGGCCAGGCGGCCGCGGGGATGTCGCTGACGTCGGGCAGGTAGGCGAGTCCGCCGACGCGGAAGCCGAGCGAGGTGATCCTGCCGTGCTCGACCTCGAACGGGTGCAGGGTCAGGGGACCTCCGGCGCCGTCGATCTCGATCGTGCCCTCGATGCGGCGATGTTCGAGGATCGGGGGGTAGTCCGATCCCGCAGGTCTCTCGAACGCATAGGCAAAGCGGGTGCGGATGTCGTGCGCGGCACTGTCGGTCATCCAGACGTCGATCCGGTGACCCTTGTTCATCACCACCATCCGCAGATCATCCATGCCGTGGCAGTGGTCCGCGTGCTCGTGCGTCATCACGACGGCGTCGAGGCTGCCCACGCCGGCGTCGAGAAGCTGCGCCCGCATGTCGGGCGAGCAGTCGATCAGGACGCGGGTGGTGCCGGTCCCGCTGGTCCGTTCGACCAGCATCGAGCATCGGCGGCGGGTGTTCTTCGGGTTGCCGGGGTCGCAATTGCCCCAATGCCCGCCGAGGCGCGGTACGCCGCCGGACGATCCGCAGCCGAGGATCGTGAAGCGCAGGCTCATGCGGCCTTCCAGAAAAGGCGCTCGAAATTCTCTTCGGTGCGGGCGGCGAAGGTCTCGAAGTCGAGGCCGAAGGTCTCGGCCGCGGCCCGCGCCGTATGGGCGGTATAGGCGGGCTCGTTGCGCTTGCCGCGATAGGGCGGCGGCGCGAGGTAGGGGCTGTCCGTCTCGACCAGGATCCGGTCGAGCGGCGCCTCGCGGAAGATGTCGCGCAGGTCTTGCGACTTCTTGAAGGCGGTGATCCCCGACATCGACAGGTAGAACCCGAGGTCGAGCGCCACGCGCGCCAGCTCGGCCGAGGACGAGAAGCAGTGCATCACGCAAGGGTAGGGGCCGTTCGCGTACTCTTCCGAAAGGATGCGGGCCATGTCCTCGTCCGCGTCGCGCGAATGGATGATGAGGGGCAGGTTGGTCCGCCGCGCAGCCTCGATATGCAGGCGCAGGCTTTGCTGCTGCAGATCGGCGCTTTCCGCGGTGTAGTGGTAGTCGAGGCCCGTCTCGCCGATCCCGACCATCTTGGGATGCTCGGAAAGCGCGACAAGCTCGTCCACCGTCGCCATCGGTTCGTCAGCGACGCTCATCGGGTGCGTGCCGGCGGCCCAGAACACGCCAAGGTGCTCTTCGGCTATGGCGCGGACGGAGGGGGCGTTCTTCAACCTGGTGCAGATCGTCACCATGCGGTGGACGCCGGCCTCGCGGGCGCGGGCGACGACATCTGCGCGCTCGTCGGCGAAATCCGGGAAATCCAGGTGGCAGTGGCTGTCGGTGATCTGGGGCATATCCTAGCCGCGCAGGATCTGGCGGCCCGTCTCGTTGATCTTGAGGCCGGTATCTAGAACCAGCGCAGAGGGGTCAAGGTTGACTGCCCGCCCGTGGCCCAACCGGGCCGAGACCTCCTGGCTGAGATGCGCCCATGCCCGTCCCGCGGCGGGGTGCGGCGCGAGGCGGGCCAACATCTCGGCCTCGCCCTTCGTCGCCTCTGCCTCGGGGGAAAGGCCGGCACCGGCGCGGGCAAGTCGAGCCAGCAGCAGCTCGATCAGCCGGACGAGCGTGTCCATCCGGTTCCGACCGGCCGCGCCCGCCAGCCCGTTCGCCAGCTTCAGAAGTCGTCCGCGGTCCATGTCCGGCAGCGTCCTGGCCAGCGCCACGAGGTCGGCATAGATCGCCGGCCCATCCTCTTGCAGAAGGCGCGCAGCCTCGCCGACCGAGCCCGAGGCGAGTTGTTGCAGCGCCGGCGGTTCGATCTGCGGGTCCAGCCCGGCGGCGGCGATCGCCTCGGCCAGGTCGGCGCCGCCAAGGGGATGGCAAGCGAGGGTGCGGCAGCGCGAGCGGATTGTGGGCAGAAGTCGGGCAGGGGCGTGGCAGACCAGCAGGAAGGTCGTGCGGGCGGGCGGTTCCTCGACCTGCTTGAGGATCGCGTTGGCGGCCTGAGTGTTCAGCTGGTCAGCGGCGTCCACGATCACCACGCGCCGCCCGCCGTCGGTCGAGGACAGGTGCAGGAAATCCCGCAGCCCCCGCGCCACGTCGACGGTGATGTCGCGCCGCTCGGTCCCCGTGTCCGAGCGGGTTGGGCGCATGAGGAACAGCTGCGGCTCGGACAAGGCCGCCACGCGCGCGGCAACCGGGTGATCGGGCGGGAGGTCGAGGGTTTCCGGCCCGCCGAACATGCCACCGGCCGCGGGGTCGGCGATCAGGAACCGGGCGATGCGCCAGGCCAGCGTCGCCTTGCCCACACCCCGCGGCCCGGTCAGAAGCCAGGCGTGGTGCATCTTTTCCGACGCGTAAGCATCGAGCAGGGCGCGCTCTGCGGCCTCCTGCCCGTATAGGCGGTGCGTGTGGCGCGGGTGGGGAACGCCCTCGACACGGTCGGGCTCGTAGGGGTCCGGGTCGCTCATGGCAGGGCGGCGATCACGTCGCGGGCGATGCTGTCGGCGTCGCGGTTGCCGTCGATAACGACGAAGCGCTCCGGAGACTGTTCGGCAAGGTCGAGGAACGCGGACCGCATCTGCTGCTGCATTTCGACGCCGAAGCTCTCGAACCGCTCTTCTTGTCCGCGCCGGGCGAGCGCGCGGTGCAGTCCCACCTCGGGGTCGATGTCGATCAGGAAGGTCCGGTCGGGCTCGACCCCGATGATCGCGTCGTGCAGCGCATCCACGGTTCCGCGCAGATCGCCCCGCGTCACCCCCTGATAGACACGGGTGCTGTCGGCGAACCGGTCCGAGATCACCACCGCCCCCCGCGCGACCGCCGGGCGGATCAACCGCTCGAGATGGTCGCGGCGTGCGGCGGTGAAGAGCAGAAGCTCGGTCTCGGCCGACCAGCGGTCGGGGTTGCCTTCAAGGACGAGGCGCCGGATCTCTTCGGCGCCGGGCGAGCCGCCGGGCTCGCGCGTGAGCACAACGTCGCGGCCCAGATCCTCGAGGTGGCTGGCCAGGCGCCGGGCCTGGGTCGATTTGCCGGACCCGTCGATCCCCTCGAAACTGAGGAAGAGTCCCGTCACTCGGCCTGCGTCTCGGCGATCGGTTCCTCGGTGGTCGAACCGTCGCCGGTGGCCCGATCCATCGCCCGGGCGAACAGAACCGACGCTGCAACCTGGAGGCGCGGGCCGAAGCCACCCTCGGCCACGTCCGAGGCGGCAAGCAGCGGCACTTGCTGATTGGGCAGACCTTCGATCTGGATGGTCAGGCTGCCGACCTCGTCCCCCTTAGAGACAGGGGCGACCAACGGCTCGACGAAGGTCGCGATGGCCTCGATCTGGTCCTGCTCGAGCGCGGGGACCAGCATCGACTGCCCGCTGGCGGTCACGAGGTTCACGCTCTTGGCCTCGCCCATCCAGACATCGGCGGTGGCGACCGTTTCACCCTCTTCCACGATGGTCTTCTGCACGAACTGGCGGAAGGCCCAGTTGACGATGCGCTCGGCCTCGTCGGCCCGCGCCTCGGTGCTGCCGAGCCCGGTGATGACGAACACGATGCGGCGGTCGCCCTGGGCGGCCGACCCGACAAGGCCATAGCCAGCCTCGGACGTGTGGCCGGTCTTCAGTCCGTCAGCTCCGATCCCGAGGTCGAGCAACGGGTTGCGGTTGAAGCGGTTCGAAGGGGCGCGGTTGTCGAAGGCGAACTCCTTCTGTGCGAAGTAGCCGTAATATTCGGGGAAGTGCTCGATCAGCCGCTCCGCGAGGATGCCAAGATCGTGCACGGACATCCGATGGTTCGGATCCGGCCAGCCCGACGAGTTGGCGAAGGTCGAGTTCATCATGCCGAGATCGCGCGCACGGTCGGTCATCTGCTGCGCGAACGCCTCTTCGGACCCGGCGAGCCCTTCGGCCACGACCACGCAGGCATCGTTGCCCGACATCACGACGATACCCTGGATCAGTTCTTCGACCGTCGGCCGGTCGCGCTCGTTCAGGAACATGGTCGAGCCGCCCATGCTCTTGGCACGGGTCGACACGCCGAACCGCGTGTCCATGTCGACACGGCCATCCTCGAGCGCCTCGAACAGCATGTTGAGCGTCATCAGCTTGGACATGGACGCGGGCGGCAAGGGTTCGTCCTGGTTCTTTCCAAGCAGGACGGTGTCGGTGGTCAGGTCGTAGACATAGGCTGCGGTGGCCTGAGTCTCGAACGCGGCTGCAGGCATCGCGACAAGCAGGGCGAGGCAGGCGTAGAGGCAGCGGATAATCAGCATCGAAGGGTCTCCGGCAGGAATTTGGTCGGGTCTATCACTGGCCGATGAAATACGCATCAGAGAAGCCCATTTCCTTCACTTTCGCGAGAAGGGCGTCGCGTTCCGTCTCGTTCGCGGCCGGTCCCACGATCACTCGGTAGAACGTGTTGCCCGAACTGGTCTGCCTCTCGACGGACGGCGCGACGCCGATATCGCGAAACGCCTCGGCGGTGTCGTTGGCATTCGACTCCTGACTGAAGATGCCGATCTGGATGAACGGTCTGTCCAGCGTCGATGGCTGTGGAGGTGGTGCGACGGGGGCGGGCTCGACGATCGCCGCGGGCGTGTCTTCGGTTGCTGGGCGAGGCGTCTCCACGGCGGGATCCTCGCGGCGCAAGGCAGTCACGTTCAGCGTCGCCGGCTCACCCGCCCGCATCCCGAGCGCCTCGGCTGCGTCCGAGCTGACCTGCAGGGCCGGGCCGGCGGCATCTCGGTCCCTCCGGAACAATGCGCCGATGACGAACCTGCCGGTGTCCTCGTTGCGGATCACCACGCGTTCGGGATCCTGCGTGTCGGGGTGCGCCACCCAGACGCCCCCCAGCGAGGGCCTGCCGTCCCACAGCCCGCGCTCGGTGGTCTGGAAGATCTCGGGAGCCTCCACGTCGCGTTCGACCAGGCGTTGCGTCGCAATGGGGCCCGAGTCTGCCGCGTCATCCCCGCCCCGAATGCAGCCTGCTGCGAGCACGCCCAGGCACAGGAGGAGTACGCGTGCGGCAAGGTGCGTCGCTCGTCCGGGATGTGTCATCTACCTGCCTCGTCCTGCCCACCGGCGCGCGCCGGTTCGGTCTTGCCCGGAACATCTTGCCGGGAACATATAGAAGGCACCTGCTCCTGAAAAGCGCCGCTTCCCGCCTTGCGCCCGGTTCCCCAAGCTCTTTTCACCGCCGCCCGAGGGCTGTAAGCCGGATTCGCCGGAGGAGTGGCAGAGTGGTCGATTGCGGCGGTCTTGAAAACCGTTGGGCGTGAGAGCGTCCCGTGGGTTCGAATCCCACCTCCTCCGCCAGCGCATAAGTGATTGATTTTACAGTGAGAATCATTCAGGCGCGGCGGCTTATTGGACACGTTATTGGAGTCGCTGCTGGACAGAATCTCTTTCCTGCTGGTCACCCGCTACGCGGGCCGTCACCATGACGGGGAAGAGGCAGGGCACCCGCCAGCGAATCCGGCAAGGCAGCCGGGCGAGGTCAGAAACATGGTCGGGAAGTGCGTACCGGGTCAGGCTGCAGGTAGCGCTCTAGCTTGTGGGCTTGCCACGTGTGAGTGGGTTGATTGATCCGCCGTCCCGTGGTCGTTTGGGCCTCCCACCCTCTTCAGAATATTCGAGCGAAGAGCCGGAGGCCGCTAGATCCAGTGCCAGATCAGACCACCAAAGATCGTAAGCAGCAAGAGCCGAGTAGATGCCAAGCTTTTCATCGGTAAGGAAGCGGATCTATCGGTCCCCGAGCATGAAAACCCTTATCTCACTCGGACTGTCTATCTGTGGTGGGTTTTTTACGAGCACGCTTGCCACGGAGATTTCTAAACCGGAGGGGATGGCGTGGCTTGAGATCCCTTCCACCGTTTCGTTTTGGCTCCTGCTGGGCGTGCTCGTCCTCACCTTCCTTTTTCACCGTTATATGCACTCCTACGAAACGAGCGTCAGCGCCTTCCAAGACGCCGAGTACTGTATGGCATACGCACGCAGTGAACTGATTCCGGCGCAAATCGAAGCCAGCAAGAGGGAGATTGACAACGGGAACTATGAGCAATTTGATGCCGCAATGCAGAAGATCAAGGACGCCCTAAAATGAGATATGTGGCTACTCCTGAATTCAGCGAAAAGGTTTCGACTCTAGATTCCGAAGAGCTTCAATCTCTCGCTTCAGTGCTTGAAAGACTGAAAGACGGATCTCGCTCTGCGCTGGAGAAAGAACTGACTTCACTCTCCGGTTTGGAGGGGAACTTACACGTGATCAAACAGGGCGATCTAAGGGTCTTTCTCTCTTTCGGGAGCAACAAAGATGGTGAATATGCGCTCTTAGTAGACCTAGCGGTTCGCCAGAATAGTCGAACAGGTCACTCAGCGGCCGGATTCCGCGCAGTGTCCCCTAATCTTGATCCCCGGAAAAATAGGATGATCAATCCGCGACAAAACTCGATAATTGATCCGAAGCGGAACATGATGATCGATCCAAACCGGAATATGATAATCGACCCGCGCAGAAATACGATGATTGATCCGCGCCGCAACATGATGATTGATCCTAATCGGAACATGATGATCGATCCGCTCCGCAATAGCATGCTGGACCCAAATAAAAATTCTCTGATCAATCCGGCGAGAAACAGTGCGTGGAATGGCGCGTTCTTATATAACTTGGATGCACGTCCCGAAGGATTTTTTGTGCGCGCGGGGGAAAAGGTCTCATTGCAATTTGACCCTGACGCGAACTTCGTAGGATTCTGTGTGCCGGCGGGTGATAACTTTAACATGTTTAACCCGAATGGGCGGTGGGTCGCGTTCTTCGCGAAGTCAGGCGCAAATGGGTATAACCAGTTTGATACTTCATGTAATTGGATTGGCTTCACAACAAAGAGTCTACTCCCAAGGCAGGATGATTGATGGGAAGTTGACAAGCTGTCGAAGACTTACGCCGAGGCGGCGAGATTGTGGATAACAAGGCGCATCTCACTTAGCCAGACATCGCGGCCCCGTTCGGAGCCGTACTGTAGGCGACGGTGGATTTCGGTACGACTGCTGCTGGCTTGCTATTCGCGCCAAACGGCGATGCTTCCGTAGTCCTTGTTGCTGGGCAGTTGCCCTACCCGGGCGGCAGTAGCTTCTGTGGCGCCGACCGAGCGCCATGGCCGAGCTAATCATACCCGGACTAGCAGCTGGCTGTAGGTCGTAGATTACATCCTACCAAACATGAACAAAATTATCGACAATGATGCGGGGCTTGTGCTTAGCTTTCAATGAAGAGAAGGGTGTTCTGGCGTACCATAAGTGGGAACTATCAATGGCCAACGACGACCACGCAATGTGGCTGAGGGAAGGAGTGAAAAAGTGGAACTACAGGAGGAAGAAGATTGAATTTTCACCGGACCTATCGGGGCTAAATTTTTTCGCCTACCTCCCCCCCGACTTTAGGGACTCCCCAAAAACGTCTAGATACTTCGAGGGGATTGACCTCTCCGGGGCAAACCTTTCGAGGGCGAACCTTTCTGGCCTGAATTTTTACAAGGCCAAGTTTGGTGGCGCCGATATGGCCGAATCTAATTTATCTCTTTCGAATTTTTCCGAGGCCGATTTCAAAGACGCTAACCTTCGCGGGGCGAACGCCGAAAATTCGTTCTTCCGAAATAGTTTGTTCGAGAACACAGTCATGATTGGGTTGCGGCTAGACGGTGCCGATGTTGGGGGCGCGATCATAATTTCGATTCAAGCTTCGGAGAGTGAGATCCAAGGTTTGCGGGCGCAGCGAGCAGATGTATTCGCGAGCCGGAGCGACTACCTGTCGCGAGAGGTGATTAGTGGCCGAGACCGGGATACTAGCACGTTTAGGGAGATGAAACCGCAAGGATCCACGGTAAAGAAAACCAGAAAGAATCGATACGACGTTTTTTTCGCGACGAACAGAGGGCCACTCTATAATAGAGGTGAGTTGACTGGATTTGGGGGTGAGCTTGCGAAGGAGATTTCTCATGGGGTTTGCGAGGTTATCGTTCCAGAGGGGCATAGGATCGGCTCGCTGGGCTCACCCTTGTGGAAAAGGCTGATCAATAGGCAGGATGACCGATTGCGCCTTGATCACCTGATTTCCCTCGATGCCGATCTCTTCTGGCGTTACGTCCGAGATACTGCAAGATCCATGAAAGATCGCACACACCTCACGATTTTCATTCATGGGTTCAACACCGACTTTGAAGAAGCTGTCCTGCGATCAGCTCAAATTGGATATGATCTGGGGCTCGGGCAGGGGATGGGACTGTTTAGCTGGCCTTCTAAGGGAAGTCCTTTCAAGTATACCGTGGACGAAGCCTCTGCTGAAGCCAGCAAATATCATCTGGCGGAGTTCATCGGCGAGGCTGCGGAACAGTCTGCCACCGGCCGACTGAACGTAATAGCTCACAGTATGGGATGTAGGTGTCTAATCGGTGCTCTTGAAGTTTTGGCGAACGGGAAAACCTCGACTTTGAAAAAGATAAATCAGGTCGTCATGGCCGCAGCCGACGTTGATACTGCCATAATGCCGCATCAAGGAAAATACGCAGTCAAGCACTGCAAGCGAGTCACATCGTATGTTTCTGACATGGACGACGCTTTGAAAGCCTCTGGATGGCTTCACGGCTACCCCAGAGTTGGGATCACGCCTCCCACTTTCGTACTGAAGGGGATGGATACCGTTCTAGTAAACGATCTAGAGCTAGGGGGGTTCGCACATGGATACTTATCAAGTAGCCGTGTGGTGCTCACTGACATCTACTCGATATTGAAACGGAATCTGGCTCCGGAAGAGCGCCATGCTCTTGTGGCTATGTCCGAGGGTACATCCAAGTTTTGGCGGATTAAAAACTAATCAGTTTTCGAAGCGTATGAGCTTCACTGGGTGGTAGGGTGCCTCCGCAAAGTGCGCAGCGCGCAATCCGGAGCAGTAGATTTAGATGATTTTCTTAGTGGGCGTGAATCAACGTCCGCGAGGGTGTAGGAGCTAACTTGGGCCTAAGCTTGAGCAAGTACTGCGGTCGATTTTCTCGTTTATCTTGCGCGCAGCGCAGGTCGTATCTACTGCCCTTGGGCTGCGGGGTCTCGCTCCAATCTCTGTCGTGGCTTTGCGACTTCATCAGCGTCATCGGATAAATTTTTCCCCCGGATAAGGGTTTTCACCTAAGGTTTCGTGCGACGAGACGCCGAGCTGGTCGCGGTGATGCTGGCGGTAGTGATGGTCGTCTCCTTCGTGCAGGTGGTTTACAAGCCGAAGAATTGCTCGAGAGTGCATCCATATCGCGTTCTAGGACTTTGGCCGCAGTCGTTCGCGACGTCACGACGCCCGCAAAGGCAATGGCGCCATGCTTCGCGGCTGCTGCATCGATTTCGACGCGTAGGAAATGTGCGACGGCTATCATCTACTCTGCCCGGTTTCTTAATGAGGGCGGTCAGATGAATGGGGGCGCCGCTAGGAAAGCACGCCGCCCCCACAAATGCGGTTCCGAGAATGGCAACACACCCGGTTCGCACTACCCGCGCCTCCCCGGAAAGGATAACAAGAGGCGCGACGAGGACTGAGGGAGTGACCAGCTCCCTACGATATAGTCTCACAATCAAGAACTTGTGTCAATAATTCTGCCCTAAACGGGTCACAGATGGTATCCGCTATTGATAATTGGCAGGAATCCAATGAGACTCGCCTACAGATACCCGCTATCTAGCCGATTCTCCGGTAGGAAATTCTGCCAAATTTTGAATTTTTTGTGCGGCGACTTGAGAATCGAGAAGGGGATACCCCCTTTCTGTCGGAAACATGGTTTTCCTTTGGGATTGCAACCTGATTGCAACTTTCGGGAATGCGTCAGTGCAACTATTTTTTGCGAGTTGCTCCCGTCTATGCTTGAGGCCACTGGGCCGAATCCCGGCCCCACCCGGGTACTCTGGTCTGGGTCCCAGCCCATGGATTTATAGGGGTTTTCTTGGTTTCCGCCTACAATGATGATACCATCGACCGCTAACGCGCGCATCGACTGACTCTCCCGAGTCCCTGTCTCCGCCGATGTAGATGGAATCCCGGCTTGCAGTGGATTTCGGCGGTAAATTAACAGAATCCAGTTAATGCCGTACAGGCTCAGAGCGGGGCAGAGACGGGCAAGTCCGTGTCGGCAATGGTGGGCCTGCTGACGCAGGCCTTCAGCGGTCCTGTACGGTCCTGTGTCGGTGTCAGGGCGAGCTGGTGTGGTGGTGGCGTTCCCGGGTCGGGGTGGTGCCCCCGTTAGGGGGTCGTCTGTGCCTCCCGTAGGATGCGGTACACGCTATCCCTACTGATACCCAGCGCCCGGGCTGCTGCGGCCTTGTTGCCGTGCTTCTCGACCGCTGCGGCGACCTCTTCCGGCTTGATGCTAGGCGGACGTCCCTTGAATGGCGAGTCGTCGCCCTTGGCCAGCGCGGCGTCGATACCTTCACGCTGGCGAGCCTTCCGGATGGACGTTTCAAACTCGGCAACAGCTCCAAGAATCTGATACGTCATACGCCCCTCGGGGGTGGTCGTGTCTATCGCCTGATCCAGACAGCGGAGCTGCACGCCCTTCTGTTCAAGGGTTTCAGTGATCTTGAGCAGGTCAGGAAGCGACCTCGCGAGGCGGTCGAGCTTGGTACAGACGAGCACGTCACCTTCGCGGACGTAGTCGAGCATGCGGCTTAGTTCCTTCCGCCCATCGGTGCGGGTGCCGCTGATCTTTTCCGCGAATATCTTCTCACAACCCGCGCCCGTCAGGGCGGTGGTCTGAATAGTGAGGTCCTGAGTCCGGCTTGAGACTCTCGCGTACCCGATGTGGGCCATGTTGCCTCCATATGTCAGATAAGGTGTCTGATAAATTGGTACCGTACGATAACCATGATTCGCAACTCTAATCGTACACATTTAGGCGCTTTTTCGGTGTCTGGCGCGAGTTTACTCAATCCGGACAGGTTCGAAATGCCTTGCCGCGCCGGTCTTGTGGCGCGAAAAGAACGCATGGTGAACGTGCTCTACATCTACTGTCCCTGTGGCCACGTGGGCGAGAGACGTGGTGACATACCCGACTTGCCGGGTCGTGCTGATCTGCACCGGATGCGGTGCCGTGTCTGCGGCGCGAAGGGGTTCGTGGATATCAGACTAGGGTGGGATGCCGAAGCCGACCCTTTCGCCGGATTTCGCCCACGGGATAGCTAAATCAACTTCGTTTACATATAGGCAACAAAAGTGAACCAATCGGTTTAGTTACATAGCGCCTCGTCGGTGGCCGCTGTGGTGCCGATCTTGCACCGCCTCGGTTGTGGTGCCCCGTCCTCTAACGGATACTCCTACGGCAACAGATAGAGGGGCGTTGATGGACGATACTAACAGAGGCAAGGGCGACGACGCCGACGACGAGCAACCCGCCTATGCGAGGTCGGCGGCGGATCCGATGCCTGAAGATTTGGCGGCAGAGATTGACGCCATGCAGGAAGCAATAGACGAGAACCGCGCGCAGGTTTCTGGGGTAATGGGCTGGGACGATCCGGATGTAGCAAGGGCGATGGCTGAGGGGCTATCGTGGGAACGTGAGCGCAACAGCTTGGCTGAAGAGGACATCACGTCTAGAGCCGCTAGAGAGGCGCTTCAGGACGCGCTGGCGAAAGCGAACTGGGCACCTGACTTCTCGGCAGACGTTGACAATGTGTTGGGTGACCTGTCTGGACAGAAAGCGCGCCTATATCCCCGACCACCCGACCCCCCGCAGATCGATTTTCCGGACCTTCACGCGAACTTCACGCCTCCTTTCGAGGAGACGAACCAGCGTCTGGAACAGATTGAGGGCGTTTTGCGTGAGAATGTGACCACGCAGCTTACGCTACAGGAACTCGCGGGGAGGTTTCTCAGGGATTTTCAAGCTGCTGCTGCGTCGAATGATGTTACCTCGAAGAGAGGTATCTGGATGGCGGGCGCTGCGGTCATCATTTCTTTACTGACGCTTATCGCGACCATACTGGTCCCGCTGATGACCCCTGACCGTGAAGCTGAAGCCCTGCGCGAAAGTATCGAGGCGCTCACGCAGGAAGTGACGAGCCAGCGGGAGGTGCCGGTCCCTACAGAGGCTGACGAACCCCCAGCAGCAACTTTAGTTGAGTAAGGCCATGGATAATCAATTAAATCGCTTGCAGAAAAGGCTAATGGGAGATGGTTCCGCAGAGCGCCAAATCCTGTTGATGAAGCTATTGCACGAATTCGAAACAGCACCATCCTTCGGCGACAGATATGTTGCAGATGCTAGCTCTCCGCAGCAACGGTGGATTGCGCGGATCGGTGCGCTTCTCGCAAGGACGGGACTAGAGCATGAAATAGCATTCAAGAGCAGCCGGGGGACGTCCGTCCAGTTTTGGAGAGCTTCACGAGAGTCCTTTCGTCAGAAGCTCTTGGCCGCAGCAGAGGAAATCAGGCTTGAGCTAGAGCTTGATGGGCACGAAGAGATTGGCCAAGTCTATCAGGCCCAGCAGCAATACGATTTCCTCCGGGACCTGAAAGAGATCATCTTAGGCGCGCAGAGCGAAGTGTTCGTCGTTGATCCGTATTTCGACGGCGTTTCCTTCGATACTTACCTCGGACCGCTCGGCGGCAACTGTTCTATAAGGGTTCTTTGCAGTAAGTACTCCATGGACCTTGCCGGTCACGCTCGAACATTTGAATCTCAATACGGGGTGAAGCCTGAGCTGCGGAAGAGCCGTGATTTACATGATAGGCTCGTGATCGTGGACGGCGCTGATTGTTGGATTGTTGGCGGCTCAATAAAGGACGCTGGCAAAAAGCCTACTTACCTAGTGCCGCTTCAGCCGGGCATCGCGCCGACAAAGATTGGCATCTACGAAAGTGCATGGCAAGAGGCGCAGCCGGTTTGACTGGACGCCGGTGAAGGCGCTCGCAGCCCCCTGACGGGGGCGCGCAGTGCGGTGATGGGTCGGCAGTGTGCCACATAGCAAGACCGGTCCTGCGGCGGTGTGCTGCTTCAGATTGCTTTTGTTGTAAATGTTGTTGTTGTTGAAAAGAATAGAACCAAGACCAAAGCCATTTGCGCGCATCCCTCCTCCGGAGTGTGCGCGCGCTGGAATGCTCCCGACCACGCTCCGGGCCGCAACACAACAACATCTACAACAAAGAAGAGAAAACAACATCTTAGAAAAAGTGACGCTGCAACAGCCACAACAGAAAGGGCCGCTAACGCGGCCCCTCTTGATCGTTCTCACGCCAGCGACCTAAGCCGCCTCGTCCGTCGCCTGCTCTGCTAGCCCATCCAGTTCCTGACCGGTCCTATCGCGAAGGGCAGCGCGGATCGTGCTCAGTCCCTGAAAGTGGTACATCGACGTATTCAAGCCAACGGGCTGCCAATCGAGTTGCGCGGTTTCACCCGTTCCCACGTGCTGGGAGCCTTCATTGATGACTCGCCTTTCAACGGTCAAACGTGCCGTCTTGGGCTTAGCCAGATCTTCCCGGAAAAGCCGCTTCCAGACAGCGATGGCGGGGCGGGAATCGCTTTCGTAGCGACTGGCGAAGCTTCTTACGAAGTCGTCCAGCGGGCGCGCTGGAAGGCGGTTCTCCCCGTCCTCCGACAGCACTACCCGGAAATTATCGCTTCCGTCCTTCCAAAGGAACTCTCCGTCTTCCAGCATGTCCATGAACGCCTTATCGGAGGCGTTAAGCCCCTCGGCCCACATCCGCTTGCGGTGCACAGTCTCAGGGGCGAGCCGAACGTCATCCCATTCGAGGTTGTCTACAGCCGGATCATATTCTTCTAGCTCCTTCAGAAACGCTTGCATAGCGAGGCCATTGATATGGCCATACAGTTCCTTGAAGTACTCTTTGTCACCCATCTTGGCACTCGATACCTTGAGGACCTCGAAGCGCATTTCGCTATTATTGCCCTCGATCCGGACAGGCACATCATGGTTGCTGTCGAAGAACATCCGGTAGTAGACGGCAACCACGATAGACTGCACGCCCTTCGCTTCGACCCGCTGCTTTTCAAGGGTGATCATTCCCTTAAGACGATCAGCGACTTCCGCGCTCTTCCCAAACACCGCCTCTTCGGAAATCACTGCCAAAGAGGTTGCCAAAGCGGGGCCAGCAAACGTGCCGACCACGTGGTTCGGGTCGATCAGCGTAGTATTGTAGGGATAGGTGAGGCGGCGGACAATTTCGCCAAAAGTTCCCTTGCCGCTACGCCCGTCGCCATACAGCACAATTGCGGTTCCGGGTCGCTCCCAAGGACGCTGAACCATGTGGGCAAGGTAAAGGATCAGCCACTTATAAGCTTCCTCGTTTCCATCGCAGATGATGTTCTTGATAAACCACGTGATCGGCGAAGTATCCCCTTCCGCTGGTTCCAGACTAAAACGACTCGAGTCAAAAAGGTTAATATCGTTCGTGTGCTCAGGCTCGGATGGATCGAAGACGACCCGGGTATGCCGCTTCGCCTCCCCCCACCAGCGGTCCACCGGATTCACCCACTTAAAGTCACGACCCTCCCCCTCGGGCCAGCTTTCGTGAGCGTAGAACTGCTTCAGCGCGTCCTTCGTCCAGAACTCAAGCAAGTCGTCACCTGCTTCCAAGGCGATCCGGCCCACGTTTCGGAATACCAGAACCTTCCCCTTGTAGTTGGAGATCGAAAAGCGTGCGCTGAGCGTTTCAAGCTTCTGCTCCGGCGTTCCTCCGAGGGGATCAGACGGATCAAGAGAAAGCACAAAGTCCGCTGCGGCTTCCGTCCCCTGCGTTATCTCTTCCTTCGCCTGCCAGTCCGAAAGGTAGCTCTCCCCCGCCTTGCGGTAGCTATCCCGGTCCTTCTTGGTGCCGCCGACAAGCTCGTCTAGCTTCTGCTTCGCGCTTTCCTTGTTCTTGGCCCAGATCACGCCTGCATACAGCGACGCAATGGCATCATCGTCCAGTTCACCGACAAGCTCGAACGCCCGCTCTACGTCCTTCGCCGTGCGCAGCTTCACCACCGGGCGCATGACGCCGTGATCATAAACGGCGGGCGCCATATCATCCGGGTAGAACATCTCGTCGCACAAGAGGTGAGACAGGGCGTCGTATCCGTCGGGCAGGCAAGCATCCGCTTCCAGCATCCTGAGGAAGTCGCACGTTCTGACGCCGTTGCAGTTGTCATGGAAGCAATGGATCACTGCGCCATTCTCAGCGTCCGGGCCGTCAAGGGCATAAGCTTCATCGGACTCGGTGGTGTGGGCGGCTGCGTTCGGGCACTGAATCGTGTACCAATCGCCTGCACCGTTGCGCACGTCCCATCCGACCATTTCGAGGAACATGCGCAGGTCGAACACGTCGCCGTAGTCACTGTGCCACGCCAGAAGGTTGAACCCGTCCGACAGGAACGGCGACTTCGTGACTTTCGACGCCGCTCCCTGACGGGGACCACCGGACGGCCCAGCCTTCCGGTACTTCGCCGGGTCTCCCTCGGGCATGTCATCAATCGACAAACCGCGCCCCGCAAGGATGTAGTGCTTGTAGGCCGCTCCGCTCGGACGCGCCGGGGCGTACATCATCTGGGACGGCATCGCGCCGCGTGAGTCGATCTCTCCGCCCTCGGGGATGATCGTTTCGAGGAAGCCGAAATAGTGCGCCTTCCACTGGGCAAGCCGGTAATCCCACGCCTTCGGATCGTCTTCGCGCTTGCCCAGCTCGAAAGGCTCGGCGAGCGGCATGATAATCCGGAACCGGTCGCTGCCCGGCCCGCCCTTCACGGTGTGCGAATGGGTCGTGTAAACGACGGCGAAGATACCACGCGCCCGAATGGTCTGGATCACCTCTTCGGCCCGACACCCGCCGTCGATATCCGCCGTCAGCGCAAGGATGCGGATCATCTTCTTCTCGACCTTGAAGAGCTGCCTCTCGCGGTTGATCGTCCGCGCAAGCTGCCCCTCAGAGAAGCAGATCGCGTTGCCGCCCTTGTCCGGCTGCTCAGGGTGGTCGATCAGGAACTTGTGGAGCAAGTCGCCCCACAAGCCTTCCTTCGCGCCCCAGCGGTCGCCGGACACGCGAGGTGCGTTCACCGCCGTGGAAACACATGCCGTGGTACTCAGGAGCGTAGAAGCGTTAGGCGCGTCAAGAT
Source organism: Palleronia marisminoris (assembly GCF_900172315.1). Taxonomy (GTDB): domain Bacteria; phylum Pseudomonadota; class Alphaproteobacteria; order Rhodobacterales; family Rhodobacteraceae; genus Palleronia; species Palleronia marisminoris. The sequence continues at coordinate 221,394 of NZ_FWFV01000003.1, read as the reverse complement.
CGCCGACCACGGTGGCGCTGCCGATGTTCGAGATCGTGGGGCGGCTCAACTTGATGACGTTGTCAGACTCCGAGCGGTCGTATAGCCAAAGCATGCTGCCGGACCCATTCCGCTCACGGTCGCCGGTATCGTCGGGATCGTCGTCCTCATGCAGTCCACCGCTGGCCCTGATGAAAGGGCAGTTCGGATCAATTTCATGCTCCGCCTCGGGAGCGGTTACGTGTTCAGCGTTAGTCATTGTTGCTCGATTCCTTGCGCTCACGCGCATCCTGTGCTAGTTAGTGAGCATCAGCCGTAAGGCTGTGTTGCTCGATCAAAGAGGCCGTCGCGGTGCCAACGCGGGGGCCTCTGTTCGTTCGTGGGTATGCCATAGGCGACTCAGGGCCGCTGTGTCCAGCGCGCCATTCACAACGATCACGAACAGTCAAGCGATAATATGGTAGAAATGCGCATGGCGCACATTGCTTACTTGCATCGCGTCGTTATGTGGTGTCGGCGTACTGCCTTCGGCACATCATGTTGAACCGTTAGCGGAATCATGAAAAGTACTAATGTAGATTATTATTTCTGCTCATGTTCGCCCTTACGCAGGCATACAGTCTTGTACGATGTCCCCGATGACGGCGAGCGTCTCCACCGGCACCAGCTCGGCCAGCTTGCCCGACCCCTTCCGCGCCAAGTAGGTGCCGGGCACGTCGGGAGACGGGAACCACTGCCCTCTGACGAGGGCCTCGCGCGCCATCTTATCCGATCCCATTAGCCCTGCGATATGGTCGAATGAGATTCCCCGGCTCCGCATGGCTTTAGCCAAGGTTCCCAGTAGTCGGGAGGTCAGTTCAATCGCGTCTTCACGCGGCGTGCTTGTAGTCATTTTCCTTGTTCTTTCTCTCTAGCATTTGTTTGATTTGCTCCTGTATCTGGCGCTCTTCCTCAGCGAAGCGGGACTCGTCCCATCCTTGTCGGATTTTTAGAGCCTTCCTCCATCGGCGGTCCTTCTCAACCTTCCGGCGCACCCGGCGATCATGTTCCCGGAACGTCTCGCCCCTGCTCATTCGCCAGCCCTACGGAGTCTGTCATCGGCGGCGCGCATTGCGCGGGCCTTTTCCGGCGACATGCGGACGGTCGGGGGCGCTGGAAAGTGCAGGACTCCCGGGCCTTCCTTCTCTTTCTTTTTCTTCTCGGCGGCTTTCTCTTCAGCTCGGCGTTCCGACAAGATGTTTTCAACCTCGCGCTCTACCTCGCGGCGGACTGCCCGGGAGTAATCACAAAAATCAAGCTCGGCGGCCAGCGAATGGCCTTGGCCCTCCGCCATGCGCAACGCCGATTCTGCTACTGATCGATAGGACATTGGTTTTCCTTTCCTCTCTTGTTTTAGGCGACGCCCATCTTTCTGGCCATGTTCAGCCTTTCAGCGCCATTCGGCATGCGCCAAATCTGCTGAAGCGCCGCCTTGGATTCTTCCGCCGATAGCTTCGGCTTGCTTTCCTTGCGGGTGCCGTCGAGGGAATTGGCGCGGGCAAAATTGATCCGTTGCTCAGCGTTCATTCCGGCGAGGACGTCCCGCCCTTCGCTCTCGCCGCTCTGGATCGCCGCGACCGTCTCGGAATTGCGGATCGACGCCGCTACCGTTCCGATCCCGCGAACCTCCGATTCCCAGCCCGTAAATCCTGCAGAGGGGCTAAGCGCAAAGATGCGGACAGAGGGGAGTTGCTCCACCTCAGAGCGGTCCACGGTCCAATTCTGCGCCCTGCAGTGAGCCATGACGCGATCTACGGCGGCGTCCAGACGCGATCTCTCTACGGCTGTGAGGGTGTAAGACATTATGCATTCTCCATTTGGTTGATATCGGAAGGGTCGAAGAGGCGATTCCAGTCGGGGTCATGCTTGACGTTGGCGATTGCGAACGGGACTACCCATTCAAAATCCGGGAGGTGTTCGTGGTCGCCGCAGGTGACCCACTGCAGGGCGGTGGGGTGTAGCGGGGCGATGTACTGCAGCCGGGGCAAGTGCTCGATAATGACGTTGCTTTCCGAGACGCCCGAACACCGCGCAGTGAACCAATTACGAATCCGCTGGGCACGGCTCGCGATGTCCCGAGTAAACCAACGGTCGAGTAATGCCGCCGTGCGTACGGGGCGCTCGCCTACGTGTAGATCATCGCCATCGTCTCGCGCGGCTGCGTAGAGTTCCGGCGTTACCTCGTCGGGGCGAAGTCGGGCCAAGCACTGGGAAAGCTCATAGGTATTCTGGTTATTTCCGTATTTCTGGAAGCTCAGCCCAGCCAAGCGGCTGTCGACCGTGGACTTTGACCGACCAGTAACGGCCACGATGTTTTTCTTGGACAGCCAAAGCATTGGCTAATCTCCTTTGACGGTATGGATGATAGCCAATCGACAGGAACCCCCCGGGTTCTTTATCAATGGCTTATTTCTGGATAGTGCCTGACTGATTGTCTAAAGTCAAGTCGTGGCTCATAACGGTCACCGAATGCACGGCGGGAAACCGGTTATTGAGCGTGGCGCGCATTTCCGGGTACCGATGACAGACATTCTGCCTTCAGGAGGTCAGGAACTCTTACGACGACAGGGCAGAATTTTACCGCTATCGATGATTCTCGGGACAATGATGGAGACACCCAGAATGATTAAGCTAATACTCGACTCGCATGACTACCTTGCGAAGGCAGAAGCCGCTGAATCCCGCGACGATCTGCATGGATTGCTAGGCGCGCTCGCCCGCCTGCAGGACCACGTAACGGCGATGCTGGACGCGGCAGACCAAGGGAACGTGATCCTGTTTCCCGGGGTGGAGATTGAGGCAGAGGCCTCCTAACGGGGGGCGACCGCTACGAAGAGGCCCGCTAAACGCGGGCCTCCATCGGATCAGGAACGGCGAGCCTCAATCGTGTAGGCAATTCATCCGCTCGACGTGCTTCCGCTTCTCTTCCGTCCAATCCGCATCGCCGCCGTATCGACCCGCATGCGGGTTGTCGTCTGCATGGCCCATGATGGCATTCCGAACATGTTCGGGCATGCCAGTACGGCGGGACTCCGCACTCCACGAGTGACGCAGACTGTACAGGACCTTGCGGGGGTCGTCCGTGATCCGCTCGCGCAAGTTGTCTGTCCACTCCCGGCTGATAGGGCGGGCATAGCGTCCCTTCACCTCTAGAACCCCTGTGCGCTCCGCCTCTTCCAGTTCGGCAGGGGTGGCCTCAGGCTCAAACGACGGGAAGAGTAGGGGGCCATTGTGCGAGCGTAGGTGTTGGGTCAGGACCGGCGTCAGCCGGGGATGTATCGGCACTTCACGGATGCTGTGTTCGTTCTTCGTAAGCCGGGGTCGGGCGTCGTCGTCGGACTCGTCGTTCGTTATGCGAATGACGCCCCGCGCTAGATCGACGTCACTCCTGCGAGCCTGAGCGATTTCTTCTGGCCTCGCCCCACTCCAAACGAGTACCTGCAGTGCCGTGGTCAGGTCGCGGGCGCGTCCGGGGCGCTTGTCGCGTCGCTTGCTCCATAGCTCTGACGCGACGTCCACCAGCTTACGGACTTCAGCCGGTTCGAAGCTTGCGTAGCTTCGTGACGTTTTCGGGCGTGTGTCTTTCGGCGGCCTCACCCCGGTGGCAGGGTTGGCATCGATGATATCAGCCGACACGGCGTAGCCCAGAAGTGCCCGGACGCTATCCAGCCGCTTTCTTACTGACGCGGGCGACAGCGGTTTGCCTTGGTAGGTCAAACCTTGCGCATACGCGACGTACTCGACCACGTGGCGCTTGGTCACGTCCTGTAGCGCCAAGTCGCCGTGCAACTTGGCGAACTCGTTCACGTACTGGACATGCTTCTTCCACGTTGTGTGTGCTTGCTTCTCCTGCCGCCGCCAATCGTCAAGAATCGACGTAACCGTGTGCCCACTGACGTGGGCTAGTGCATCGATTACTGTTTCACGCTTCTCAATCTTCAATTCGGACAGTTCGCGCGCGGTTTCGTCCTTCGCAGTTGGCAGGCCGTTCCATAGTGCCGCTAGCTCTGCTTGCTCTTCCATTTCCGCAATCGACATGACGAAGTAACCCTCGCCTTCGAGGCGGCGGCGTACTTGCGGCAACTCGGTGATGGCGACTTTGTACACCTCGTGGCGCTGGCCATCCCGATAGACTGACAGGGGAGTCGGTGTTGCGGCACCGGGGGGAAGGCCTTGCGGGTAAAGGTCGTACATCACGGCTTCTGCAGGATTTGACGGCGAGCTTCCCGCTTCGTCGGTGCGGGGAAGCTCTTCCAACATCGGCGCGTCCGCGAACTCGATCTGCCGATTATGTCTGTGCGCGATGGCCTGCGCCTCAGTGGATCGCTCAGTATCGCTGCGACCTTCCAGCGGGATCACCCATTCGGTCTTTTCCGCGAACAGATGGCGGACCTTCTGAGGGATCGCGCGGCGGTAATAATACCGTCCCCGGTGCTCGCGGACATAGTTCCCGCGCCGTGGTCGAAACGTCATTCTCCGCCCCCTTGTTGGTGTCCTTATTGGATAACTTGTTGGACACAAGCAGCAGCGTTAAATGCGCGTGATGCGCGGCGCAAGGAAATAGAATATAACCTTATCAGACAGTTGGGATGAGTGGTGTACTATCGGAGTGTGGCGAAAGGGTGACACGGTAGTCTGAATCCCACCTCCTCCGCCAACAAGCTGTCCCACCCCTTGATTGCGCTGGATATTCTCCGAGCCAGGAGCTCCGGGACTTTTGCCCGATAGATGCGATCTGTCTGCTGAAGCACCCTCTTGAGAATGGCATTGGCGTCGCCGACATCTTTGCGGGCCCATCGTCGTCCACATGTCCGGCCTCGACCGCGACAACTGGGGAAGCCCCGGCTAATCTTCGCCCGAACGGTCTGTCCGGCTTCCTGGCGACTGAGCCCAGCAGCGAGGTGGAGCCGAACCACCACAAGAAGATGCCTGTGCTCCTCAAGGAGTCAGGTGAGGCGCGGTCAACAACCTGCCTGACGAGGCCCTTGAGGTCTGACCCGAGTGCAGGAAGAAGGGCCGACGACCCTCTTCCTCCCCGGATGAGCATGAAGTTTCTGTCAGCTCTTCAAGTCAGCCCGTCCGGACGCCGCCGGTGGCTCTTGTCCCTCAACAGCAACCTGCAACTGGTCGAGCATCGTGACGGCATGGTCTGCGTAGGGCCCGATCCACCGCTTCTGTAGCTCGTGGATCGGCATGGCGTTCAAGTGGTTCCACCGCTCCCGACCGCGCCGTTCCGCGACGACCAGACCAGCTTTCTGCAGTACTCCGAGATGCTGCATGACCGTGCAGCGATCGATTCTGGGAAATGCCTCGCACAAGGCGCCTGTGGTCTTGGGGCCATCCGTCAGCAGATCCAGCAGCTCCCGCCGGGACCGATTGCTGAGCGCCTTGAACAGGAGGTCGAAATTTTCTTCAGTTGACATGTTATAGATATATAACATGATTGGGAAAACGTGAAGAGGATTCGCGAGATGGAGCTGAAGTTCACGGTGGCCGGGCGGATGCCGAAGTCCGTCAACGAGGTGTTCGAGGCAGTCGCCGATCCCGATCGCTTGTCCTGCTTCTTCACCACCGGCGGCGCCAAGGGAAGGCTGGCGCCCGGCGCAGAGGTGACTTGGGATTTCCACGATTTTCCCGGAGCATTCCCTGTTCTGGTGCAGGAGGTGGTCCAGAACGAAAAGATCGTCCTCCAGTGGGAGGCAACTCAGGATCCGAGCACCTGGACCACGGTGACCATGACATTTCATGAACTCGAGGACGGGCGCACCCTCGTCCGCATCAGTGAGTATGGCTGGCCGGAAACAGAGGATGGCCTGAAGTCGAGTTTCGGCAACTGTGAGGGCTGGACCGGGATGCTCTGCGCCATGAAGGCGTGGCTGGAGCACGGCATCAACCTGCGCGATGGCTTCTACAAGTAGCATCGACGAGCTCTGAGGTGCGGCAACGCCCTCATGCTCGCTCGAGGTCTCGGCGCCTAGGATCGAGCTGGCTACCTGATGCACCTCGATCCAGCTGCGCGTCTCGGATCGAGAAGGGAGATTTTTGTAGCATGCGAACAGTCGCCAACTCGGCGACGCAATTCGACGTCGGTGTCGCGAGCGGCGGTACATACACGTGACAAGGCCACTCTGGCTTCGCGAACGAAACTGCGCCTTCCGGACCCGACGTTGGAAACGGCAAGTTCCGCCTCAGGCCAACAGCCCCCCCGCTACGGTCAATACTGTTCCCGAGACGAAGTTGGCCTTTGGTGACGCAAGCCAAACGGCCGCCTCGGCGATATCGACAGGTTCGGCAATCCGTCCCAAGGGTGTCGCGGCTGCGATCGAAGCCGGCCGCGCAGCGTTTCCTTCTCGCGCGTGCAGGCCGGTGTTCGTCGTTCCCACCCGGATCGCCGTGACACGTATGCCGAAGGGACCCAACTCTTTTCCGGCGCCGATGGTCAGCGTCTCTACCGCCCCCTTCGAGGAGGCGTAGTGAACGTATTCTCCGGGTGAGCCCATCGTAGCGGCGACGGATGACATGTTGACGATTGCGCCCCCGGCGCCTCCCCGGTCGGTGCGCATGCGGCGCGCTGCCTCCTGAAGGCAATACAGCGCTCCGAACACGTTGGTGGCGAAAGTGGCGTGAAGGGCTTCCTCAGAGATATCAGTGACGGCGGCGGCGCCACCGATGATGCCAGCGTTGTTCACCAGGCAAGCGATCGGTCCGAGCGCGTCGTCACAGGCGTCGAGCATGTCCGACACCGCGGCACGATCGGCGACGTTGGCGCAAGATACGAGAACCTTGGCCCCGGATGCTTCGCACCGTGCGGCGGTCTCGGCCGCGCCGGCCGCATCGCGGTGGTAGTTCACGCACACGTCGTAGCCGGCCTCTGCAAAAGCCAGCGCGGTTGCGGCGCCGATCCCTTTGCTGGCGCCCGTGACAAGGACGATGGGGCGATGCGTCATGCGCTGAAACTGCACCAACCGGATTTGAAGCGCCAGATGTACCATAGTTGCGTTTTCGGCAAGTCCGCATGTTCGTGCCTTGCGCCATCCTCAGCGAAAGGCTGCTATCCGACTCGGAACCCGCGAGAAGGAGCCGAACACGGATGGATCTCGCAGACTGGACTCCTCGTCCGAAGCCCGCGCGCGTGTCGATGGAGGGGCGTTATGTGCGGCTGGAGCCTCTGGAGGCCGCCCATGCCGACATGCTTTTCTTGGCAGCGTCCGGGCAAGGCTCGGAAGAAAGGTTCCGATGGCTCCCCGAGACGCCACCCGACCGTGCGGCGTTCGATGTGTGGCTTGAAGGCGCGTCGACATCGCCCGATCCCCTGTTTTTCGCGGTGGTGGATCAAGCGACTGGCCGCGCTGAAGGCCGGCAAGCCTTGATGCGGATGGAGCCCGCCCATGGCACGTGCGAGATCGGCCATATCATGTGGGGCGCGGCGCTGCAGCGCACCCGGATGGCGACCGAGGCTCTGTTCCTGTTCGCAGATCAGATCTTCGGCCTCGGGTATCGCCGGTTCGAATGGAAGTGCAACGACCTGAACGTCCCGTCGAAGCGCGCGGCCGAGCGTTTCGGCTTTCGCTTCGAAGGGGTGTTCCGCCAGCACATGGTCGTGAAGGGCGCCAACCGCGACACCGCCTGGTTCGCGATGACGGACCGGGACTGGCAACAGGTGAAGCACGTTTACGAGAAGTGGCTGTCACCAGATAACTTCGACCACGACAGGCAGCAGCGGAAGCCATTGCGGTTCTGATCGTTCCTCCGCCACATACGACCCCGGAAGCGCCCACTTCCGGTGCTGTCTGATCCCGAGCGCTGCGGCACTGTCCGCGCCGAAGGTGAACGCGTAGAGGCCCTGCCGAAACCAGAAGCAGAGACCGACCCCGGCAAGAGAGCCGAGCGTGCAGGAGGCGATTTCGTGCCGGCGGATGCCAAGAGGTTGCCCATCAGCCGGGACATGATCCCACGCACCTGTTCGGTATTGGCCGAGCGGGCGATGGTGTGGGCGGTCGCGCGTTGAACATCTGCGGCTCAACGATCCCGACGAGCATGATCGCTGCGGCGGCGTGCGTTCCGCTCCCTCCACCCGCGCCGCCGCGGCGCGACCCCGCATCCAATGGAAAGAAGCGGCCGGTCAGCGCGCCCAGTGAAACCGAGACCGCGCCGCCCCCGAGGCCCGCGAACGTCACCAGCACGACCCTTGTCGACGCGCCCGCGGGCAGCCCCACAAGGTATCGATCGGCCAGCGGATTGCGAAGGAGCGCCCGCCGGACGACGCCTGTCAGCGCCAGCCCCCCGCGGCATTCGGTGCCAGGCGCAGCGAATAGAGGATCTCGTTCGCGGACTGGTGGATGGTCCACGCGCTGTTCAGGGCCGCGTCAGACGAGATGTCGACGCCGCAATTGGTGAGGCGAAGAGGTAGCTCGTGTGGTGTCGTGTGCGTGAAGCGGCAGCGCGGCGCCGGCTCGGTCTCGGGATCGATGGATCACCAGGTCGTTGTCGCCATGGTCGCCGATGAAGATCTGCACGGCCGAGCCGCCCAGCGAGGTGCCGGTGCTGGCTTCGGGAAATCCTTCGGGTAGGGCAGAAGGTCAGTTGCGACCTCGCTGCCGTCGAACGTGACCACTGGGCTGCCGTCCTCGCAGCCGGCCAGCAGGATCGAGACGGATAAGGCCTCTCCGTGAAGATGTGTGCAGGTCTGCAGGTCTGCAGGTCGCTCGCCGCGGCCTTCGTGTTCCTCGGCTCCGGATGGACAAGGCAGCGTTCACCGCCGCACTGGACGCGGCCTCGGTGGGCAGCGAGACGAAGTTCTCCCCGCGTCGTTGGCCCAAGCTGCCCGATCCCTTCCCGAAATGGCGCAAGTCGTCCTTGAAGCACACGTGCCCGCCGGGTGAAACGAAGGACAGGCGGTCCTTCAATGACAGACTTTCCCGATGCAGCTTACTGGTGAACCCGGAGCAGCAGATCTTCGGCTTGGCGGCGGCCCATCGTCCGGAGGGCGATAAGTGCATCTGTCAGGCGCAGGCCAGCGATGGGATCCCATGTCCCTCGGGTGACGTGACAGTCCATGTGGATCAGCACGTGCAAAACGCGCGATATGCGGAAGGTCGCAAGACTTAGAGGGTGCCTCGACACCGTGACCGACAACCCATGGCGCTGCTGCGGATGGGGAACCCTCTAGTTGGCCAACCGGGACACGGGGGGTCTGAACCTCGGCCACAAGCACATCAATCTTGCTGAACGCGAGACGGGATTTTCACTTTCACATCGTAGCTTCGCCCGTGCTCGACCTGCCTCAGGATGGTCCCATCTAGCCGCTGACCGTCGACCTCGACCACTTGATCCGGCAGACCCGGCACGCGTTCCACGCTGACGTCGAACGTGGCGCCGCGAAGGGTCCTGCGGAAGCGGCAGCGATCCCACTCGGACGGGATCTGGGGCGCGATCACGACGGCGTCGCCTGCACCCCGTAGACCGCACATCTGCTCGATCACCAGACGGTAGAACCACGAGGCCGTGCCGGTGTTGAAGAGATTGCTGGACCGGCCTGCCGTTCGCGGGAACTGGTGGTAGGCGCCGCGATAATAATTGGGAATGTAGAGTGGCAATTGACCCCGCACGGCGATGTCGGCGGCGGCGGGCTCGGTCAGCATCGCGCGTAGCACCCGGTAAGCCCGGTCGCCGTCGCTGATATGGTAGAGCGCCGCGGCGTAGAAGGCGGCGGCGTGGTTGTAGACCGCGCCGTTCTCGGCGGAACCGGGCCATTTCTGGGTCAGCCGGCCGACATCCTCGCGCATTTTGGTATAGGCGGGCGCGAACATGGCGATGCCGTAGGGCGTCGCGAGCTGGTCGTCGATGGCGCTGAGCATCCGGGCCTTCTGGTCGTCGTCCGCGGCACCGCAGAGCAACGCCCAGCTCTGGGCGTTCAGATAGATGCGACCCTCCTCGTCGGCCGACACGCCGAAGGGCACTCCGTCATCAGTGATGCCACGCGCGTACCAGTCACCGTCCCATAGATGCGCATTGATCCTGTCCACCATGGCGCTGGCCTCGTGGCGCAGCCACTTGGCGTTGTCGCTGTCGGATCGGGACTCGGATATCTCCGCCCAGACGGACATCGCATAGCTCGAGGCCTCGGCCAGCCATCCGGAGACGCCCTTGCCCTTGTAGCCCACCATGTTCATCGGATCGCACCAATCGCCCTGCGCGATCAGAGGCAGGCCGCGCTCGTCGACCTCGCCCGCGAGGAAGCGCAGGGCGCGGGTGACATGGTCGTAGAGGCTGTCGGTTCCTTCGCTGTCGATCCAGGCAACCTGCTCGTCGAGGATGGAGCGGTCGTTCGTCTCGTCCAGGTAGGCACAGGTCGCGATCACCAGCCAGACCGCGTGGTCGGTGTGGGGGATCTGGTTGATGTATTTCAGCGTCGCGCCGGAGTTGAGCAGGATGCCGTCCGGCACCTTGCCCGAGGCGAATTGCTGGCTTGCGGCGCGCAGGATGACCGCGCGGGTGGTTTCGGGCCGGATGAACACCATTCCAAGCGCGTCCTGCAGATAGTTGCGCGTCTGAGGATCGGTCGTCAGGCGGTTGGTGTCTCCGTGATAGAAGACCTGCCGCGGCAGCCAGCGGTTCACGAAGGCATCGAAGGCCGCATCGGGCGACTCGATCTCGAAGCTGCCCAGCCCTTCGTCCACGTAGGCGCGGGAGGCGCTGCGAACCGCCTCGGTGTCGCCCCGCAGGTACTTCGCGGCTAGCGCGGCGATCTCGGCCTTGTCGTGGGCCGGGCCGAAGACGAACCGGAACTCCTCGCTCCCGTCCACGGGAAGCGTCAGGTTCCACTGCATGATCCCGGCCGGAATCTCGTAGGCGGCGTCGCCGCCGGCCAGGTTGCCGCCCGCCTGCAAGGCCGACGGGTCGGCAAGTCCGCCTTCGTCCTCGAAGGCCTGCTGCGAGACCTCGAAGTAGTCCGGCGTGCGATCGGCGGCGAGGAAGGTGATGTCTTTGAGGTGGCGGTTCTTGAAGTAATCTTCGACGGCCTGGTACGGGGTCACGCTGGTGCAGACTACGGCGCCCAGTTCGGCATCGAAATGCCCGCCCATGTTCATCCAGGACATGTAGCCGACGGGGAAGTAGGGAACGAACGCGACGTCGCGGTCCGTCTTGCCGATGTTGCTCACCTTCGCCGACCAGATTTCGGCCGCGTCATCCACGGGCAGCTCCAGGCAGAGCTCGACGCGGATCCCGTTCTTCTCGATCACCCAGCGGATGTCGGAGAGGCCGGGTTCGAAGGCGTAGCTGTCGGGCGTGGCGCGCACGGGCTCGTGCGGTGCCGAGAACAGCGCGCCGGTCCGATCGTCGCGGACATAGAAGAAGCGGCCCGGGTGATGGGCGAAATACCTGTGCTCCGGCTGCATGAAGGTCTGCGCAGCCAGGGTCGGCGCGTGCGCGTACTTCCGCGGCTCGGGGTCCATGTACTGGCTGACGGCGTAGCCCCGGCAGGTCATCTGGATCATCATCCGCCGGTTCCACAGATAGCCGGCTGCAGCCGGCGCCAGGGTCGGGTCGGTCAGGCGGAAGCGATTTCCGTTTTCGATGAATGCGGCCATGTTCGTCTTTCGAAACTGCGGGATCAGAGGGCTGAAGCGGGCGGCGCGGTGGATTTCCGGGCGCAAAGGGTGGGCTCGAACCGCTCGCGGAAGGGCATGTCGAGGCCGTAGGTCAGGTTGAGAAGCTGGCGGCACGCCGACTGCGTCATCTCGACGATGGGCGCGTGGATCGTGCTGAGTGCCGGGGCCGTGTAGGCGGCAAAGTCGACATCGTCATAGCCGAGCACCGAGACCTGGCCGGGAACGGAGATGCCGGAAGCCTGAAGCCGGGCTGAAACAACCATCGCGACCTTGTCGTTGCCGCAGAAGACGGCAGTGAACTCGATGCCCGACCCGATGAGAGTTTCGGCGGCCTGCTCGCCGCCGGCATAGCTGAACGCGCCCTCGATCACGCGTTCGGCGGCCACCGGATTGCCCAGTCGCGACATCTCGTCGAGGAATCCCTTGTGCCGCTGCTTGGCGTCCTGCGCCGACAGCCGCCCCGTGATGACGGCGACATTCCGATGGCCAAGGGCGTGCAGGTGGCGGGCGGCGAGCCGACCTCCGAGGTCGTGATCGATGGAGAAGGCCCGACCGGGCAGCGCCTCGACCTCGCGGTTGATGCACACGAGGTTCGGGTACCTGTCCGTCAGGGTGGCGAGCTTGAAGTCGCCAAGCTGCGAGCACGACATGAGAATGCCGTCGCAGTCCCGGTTGATCAGGTAGTCGATGTGGCCGAGCCGATCCTCGTCCGACGTCGCGTCCTCGGCGTTGGCGAGGATCATGTGTTTCCCCTGCTGCCGAAGCTCCAGTTCGATGGCCCGGATCATCATCTGGTAATAGGGCCCCTCGAGCGACGGCACCCAGACGCCGATGATTTCAGAGCGACGCGATGACAGCGAGCGGGCGATGCTGTTCGGCCGATATTTCAGCTGGTTGATCGCGCGGGCGATCTTCTCAGCGGTCCTTTCGGAAACAGAACCGTTTCCAGAAACGTATCGGGATACGGTGCCGGAACCGACGCCAGCAAGCTTTGCCACGTCTTTCAATGTCGCTGTCTTTTGCTCTTCCATGCCGCCTCTCAGAGAAAAATATCCACCATTACTGCATGTTATCGTGCAAGATCAGCCAGGTTCGGTTGCCTGGAACGAAGAGCTCGAACCGGTTGTCGCAGGAACGATTGACAGAAGCAAGACATCGTGGTTGGTTTTGGAACCGGTTCCATATGAGGATGTGGAGCAGGTCGCGGCGCTGGTCATCGTCAGGCGGTGAGGCTCGAATTCAATGCATCTGGGAGGACACATGTTTTACAAGAAAAACCTATTGGCGCAGACCGCGACGGTCTTGGCCGCCGGCGCAGGAATGGCTCAGGCCCAAGAGGCCGAGGTCATCCATTGGTGGACCTCGGGCGGCGAATCGGCGGCGATCTCGGTGCTCGCCGACGCCTTCGAAGAGCGGGGCGGCACATGGGTCGACAGCGCCGTCGCCGGCGGATCTGCTGCGCGCAGCGCCGCCATCAACCGCATCATCGGCGGCGACCCGTCGACCGCCGCGCTGTTCAACACGTCGCAGCAATACCACGAGATCATCGGCGAGGGCCTGCTCAACGACATCAACGACGTCGCCATGCGCAACGACTGGGACAACGTGCTGCCGGCGCCCATCGTCGAGGCTATCAAGGTCGACGGAAAGTACTACGCCGCCCCGGTCAACATCCACATGCCGCTGTGGATCTGGTACTCCATGGACGCGATGGAGCAGGCCGGCATCGACACGCCGCCCACGACGATGGAAGAGTTCTTCACCGCGCTCGATGCGCTGGAGGAGGCCGGCATCACGCCGCTCGCGCTCGGCGGTCAGCGGTGGCAGGAGAACCTGCTGTTCTCGGCCGTGATGACCAATGTCGGCGGACGCGACCTTTGGACGAGCGTTTATGGCGAAAAGGACGAGGCGGCGATCAACTCGCCCGAGTTCCGCGAAGTGATCGAGACGTTCATCAGGCTGAAGGCCTACGTCGACGATGCCTCGCCCGGCCGCAACTGGAACGACGCCACGGCGATGCTGATCAACGACTCCGCCGGCTTCCAGATCATGGGCGACTGGGCGAAGGGCGAGTTCAAGCAGGCCGAGCAGGAGGTGGGCGTCGACTACGGTTGCCTCGCGGGCCTGCGGCCGGACGCACCGTATGTCCTTGGCGGCGACGTGTTCGTGTTCCCCGCGACGGATGATCCCGCGCGGATCGAGGCGCAGAACATGCTGGTCGAGACCATGACCGCCCCCGACGTGCAGGTGGCGTTCAACAACCTCAAGGGCTCGATCCCGATCCGGTCCGACGTCGACGTGGCCGGTCTGGATGAATGCGCAGCCCTCGGCATGGAGATCATGTCGGACGCGTCGCGCCAGGCGCCGGACGCCGCGCAGATGATGGACGAGTATGTCTACGGCTCGGTCCAGGACGTCGTGACCGAGCTTTGGAACACGGACATGAGCGTCGACGACGCCGTCGAGCGGTTCGACAGCGCGCTGCGGAACTGACCCCGGAGGAAAGCTGCGGGGGGAGGGGCATCCTTCCCCCCAGGATGGAGGGAGGACCACATGCAGATTTCTCGAAACGTCCGGCACGTCCGGCGCAACGGCGTCGCCTACATGGCCCTGCTGCCGATGGCCGCGATCGTCATATTCGCCTATCTCGGCACGATGGCATGGTCGGTCCGTCTGTCGTTCTCGAGCTCGCGTATGCTGCCGAAAGACGACTTCGTCGGGTTCGACCAGTATGTCGAACTGTTCCAGACGTCGCGCTGGCTGACGTCGCTGGAGAACTTCGTCTTCATCGCCGTCTTCTTCCTGTCGATCTGCTTCGTCCTGGGGATGCTGCTCGCGATCTTCATCGATCAGAACGTGCGCGCGGAGGGCCTGTTTCGGACGGCCTTTCTCTACCCCTACGCCATGTCCTTCGTGGTGACGGGCCTGATGTGGCAGTGGATCCTCAACCCCGACCTGGGACTCCAGCAGACGATGCGCGACCTGGGCTTCTCGGGCTTCGTCCTCGATTGGGTGGTCGATAGCGATACCGTCCTTTACGCGATCGTCCTGGCGACGGTCTGGCACGGGGCAGGGCTGGTGATGGCCTTGATCCTGGCCGGCCTGCGCGGCATCGACATGGACCTGTGGAAGGCCACGCGCATCGACGGCATCCCCGCGTGGCGTGTCTACGGCTTCATCATCCTGCCGATGCTGCGACCCATGATCATCACGTCGCTGGTCCTGCTGTCTATCAGCATCGTCAAGATGTACGACCTTGTCGTCGCCATGACCAACGGCGGCCCCGGAACGGCGAGCGAAGTTCCCGCGAAGTTCATCATGGACAACCTGTTCGAGCGGGCGAATATCGGCCTGGCGACCGCCGCTTCGACCGTCATGCTGGTCACCGTCCTGATCATCATCGCCCCGGTCCTCTATTCCCAGTACTTCGGCAAGAAGGGGGCATCGGCATGACCACAGCCGAACTGATCGCACCTGCCGCAAGGCGTCCCGTGACGTCCCAGCACCTCTGGGGCCGCGTCGGCATCTACGCCTTTCTCTTCGCGATGGCGCTGTTCTTCCTGCTGCCGCTCTACGTCATGCTGGTCACGTCGCTGAAGACCATGGACGAGATCCGGCTGGGCCAGATCTTCGCGCTGCCCGCGCAGATCACGTTCGAGCCCTGGGTGACGGCATGGTCCAGCGCCTGCACGGGCCTTGACTGCACGGGGCTTCGCGTGGGGTTCTGGAACTCGGTCGAGATCCTTGTACCCAGCGTTGTCCTGTCGATCCTGCTGGGGGCGCTGAACGGCTACGCCCTGTCGTTCTGGAAGGTCCGCGGCGCGAACGTGCTCTTCGCGTGCCTGCTTCTGGGCGCGTTCATGCCGTACCAGGTGTTCATCTACCCGCTTGTGCGCTTTTACGCGCAGATCGGGATCTATGGATCGTTGCCGGGCATCGTCCTCACCCACGTCATCTTCGGGATGCCGGTGATGACCCTGCTGTTCCGGAACTACTATTCGGCTCTGCCGTCCGAGCTGTTCAAGGCGGCGCGCATCGACGGTGCAGGCTTCTGGGCGATCTTCATTTCCATCGTCCTGCCCATGTCCGTGCCGATCACCATCGTCGCGGTCATCATGCAGGTGACGGCGATCTGGAACGACTTCCTGCTGGGGCTGGTCTTTGCCGGGCGGGAGAACCTGCCGATGACCGTCCAGCTGAACAACATCGTCAACACCACCACGGGCGAGCGCGCCTACAACGTCAACATGGCCGCCACGATCCTGACGTCGCTGGTCCCGCTGGCCGTCTATCTGGCTTCCGGCCGCTGGTTCGTCCGCGGCATCGCGTCCGGCGCCGTGAAGGGATAAATCATGACTTCTGTTTCCATACGCAATCTCGAGATCCGGTACGGCCAGCACGTGGTCATGGACAAACTCAACCTGGACATCCGCGACGGCGAGTTCCTCGTTCTTCTCGGGCCCTCGGGCTGCGGAAAGTCGACCCTGATGAATGCCATCGGGGGCCTTACCGACGCGAGCGGCGGCAGCATCCACTTCGACGGAAGGGACGTCACCTGGGCCGACCCGAAGGATCGCGGCATCGGCATGGTGTTCCAGTCCTACGCGCTCTACCCGACGATGAGCGTGCGGCGGAACATGTCGTTCGGCCTGCGGATCGCGGGCGTCGACCGGGCCGAGATCGACAGGAAGGTCGCGTGGGCCGCCGACATCTTGCAGATCGAGCATCTGCTCGACCGCAAGCCCGCGGCTCTCTCGGGTGGTCAGCGCCAGCGCGTGGCCATCGGCCGGGCGCTTGTGCGCGATGCGGACATCTTCCTGTTCGACGAGCCCCTGTCCAACCTGGACGCCAAGCTGCGCGCTGAGCTGCGGCTCGAGATCAAGAAGCTGCACAACGCGATCGGCTCGACCATGATCTACGTGACCCACGACCAGATCGAAGCCCTGACGCTCGCGGACCGGATCGCCGTGATGAAGGGAGGGGTCATCCAGCAGCTCGACACGCCTCTGAACGTCTACAACAAGCCGGCCAACGAGTTCGTCGGCGGCTTCCTGGGATCTCCCGCCATGAACAAGGTCGACGGAGGCTTCGAGACTCGCGACGGAAGCCTCGTCTTCGACACCGGTGCGTTTGCGCTGGACGTCGACGATTACCCCTTCGATCAACGGGTCGAGAGCGGACAGAAGGCGACCCTGGGGATCCGGCCCGAGCACATAAACCCCGCGAACGGCTCGTCGAAGCACTATTCCGGAAAGTTGTCGCTGATCGAGCCCATGGGAAGCGACATCCTCGGCTGGTCGGATTTCGATGGCATCAGCCTGTCGCATCGGCTGAGCCAGGAAGACCACTACACGGTCGGAGATTCCTTCCCCGTGAGCATGGATGTCCGGAAAGCCTCGTTCTTCGATCAGGCAACTGGGAACCGCCTCTAACCAGAGGACGGATCCCGGGGGCCTGAGCCGGGCGCGGGCGAGATTGCGCAAAAATCCGCCCAGCTCCAATTGCAAGGACATCTCGTAATGCGGGCGCTTCTTCCGATTCTGAAATCGGGCGCGGCTTTCAGTCTGCGGAGATTCTGTCAGATCGCGAAATCGTCCAGCGATTTACCGTCCTCCAATGCTTCCTTGATCCAGCCCGGCTGTCTGCCGCGGCCGGACCAGGTCTGGGTCGGATTCTCGGGGTTTCGATATTTCGGCGGGTTCTTCGTCTTAGGTCCGCCTTTCTTCTTCTGCCCTTCGAGAACGTCGTCGAGCGAGAATCCATGCTCGCGCGCTGCCTTTTCGGCCGCCGACCGCGCCTCGGCGCGCCGGCGCTCGTCGACTGTCGCCAATGCGCGTTCGACGTCTTTGCTCAGCTTCTGCAGCTCATTGCGCGACATGTTTTTCAGATCGTAGTCCATCTTGGCCTTTCCGGGTTTCACGTTTTGAATTCTCAGAACGGGTAAAGTGGTGCGGCGCAATGCGATAGGAAGAGAAGGATCGGAATTTTTCGAATGGGTTCGTAAGGACGACCCCAGGTCGGAAAGCAACACGTCTGTTGAAGGGCACGGGCGGACACTATATCAGCGGCAGATCGCATGGTCGGGTCGCGTCTGCGACCACGGTACTCAAGAAGGGAAGAACGTGAAGGGATACAAGGAGCCTGGGTTCCAGGAGCGAGCGGCTGCATCCGATCGTGCCAAGAAAAAGGCACTTGAGCGGATGAAGGCGGCGCCGAAGCCTACCGAGGCCGAATTGGCGGCGCGAGCTGCTCGTCGGGCGGAACGTGATGCAAAGGCCGCGAGCAAGCGCGCAGCCGCTGCCGAAGCGAGGGAGCAAGAGCGCGCGAAGGCACTCGAAGCCGAGAGGAAGCGCGCCGAAATGGAAGCGGCCGAGCCGACCGAAGCCGAACGGAAGATGGCCAGGGATGAGCGCTACGCGGCACGAAAAGAACGTAAACGCCGTAAGTCTTAAGCGGGCACGTGCTCGGCCTGTTGCTTTTCGCATTCCAAGCACGACCAGGTCGCCACGCGACTCATAGGCATCGAAGGCCGCCGGAACAGCCGCTGAGATCTCCTCGCAGAACGTTCAGTGTGTCGGCGGTGCGGCGTGACCCGTCGCGCCGCGGCGGATGGGCTCCGACATCACACCGGCGAGTTCACCGCGGATGGAGATCGGCAGTGGCGGGCTACGCTCGCTGGACTCGCTTCGCCGGCTACCTTTCCGGTCGCACCGGGCCCATCACGCACCCGGATGGACCCGGTCACCGAGAAGGGCCGCCCTGTGTTCCGCTGGCCAAGTGGGAGCCTTGCCGTGCAGTCCCTTGGCAACAGTACCTTTCCCATCCGAACCGACTATAGCATGGCACGCGCCGCTACCGCCTGCGTATGCAATTCGTGGGCATGCCCCCAACCGAACGCTGTATGCCCGCACCGTCCGGCCTATATAGAACTCAGATTTTACGTTGTATTCAAGCCTGCCAGAGCGCCTAATGCACGAGCCATAGGCCTCGCGGTGCGTGCTGGTGGAATGCCGCCATGTGGGGGAGCTGAATTTACAGTGTTTCCCGTGGGCTGGCGAGAGATCTTTTGGAGGGAGTATGGGATTCGAATCGGGGAGACCCGGCATATCTTTCAATGGGCCGGGAATGTATTTCAGCGACGCGTTGCTCGCAGCCGTCGCAAAAGAGCTTTCAGACTGCTATATATATCGTTCGGATGACCTCGACGACGGGAGCGGAGCCGGCACGAAAGTCGTGCTCGCGTCGCTCGATTCCGTCACCGATCTGGCTGCTTTCCTGGACGATACTGCCATGCGTTGCCCGAAGGCGCATGTCGCTTTCATCTACGACAACGAAGTTGTCGCACGATCTTTCTTCGCGGCTCATGGCGACACGATCCTGCGCGAGGGGATCAGCCTCATTCCGATGAATGTGCGGCTGGACGTCTGGCTGCTGTTCATTCGCTTGTTCCTCCTGGGTCAGACGTATCTCTCCCGGGAATTGATGGTGGCGTCCGAAGATGCGGCCAAGGAAGAGCAGTTGAAGGTGGCTGCCAAGATCGTCGGGAGGCTGACTCAGAGGGAGATCGAGATCCTGGCTCTCGCGGCGCGGGGCGCGCAGAACAAGGTGATCGCGGAACGGCTCGGGATCTCCGAGCACACCGTGAAGCTGCACATGCATCACGTGATACGAAAGATGAATGTCCAGAACAGGACCGAAGCCGCCCACCTGTTTCTGCAGACAGTGGGGTCGGGCTCCGGCGAGCCTGTTCGCCTGCGGGGGCTCGGGGACTCAGCGCGGATCGGATATGTCCCCGGCAAGCCATGACAACCAGGTCGTGATCTGGGGCATCCCGGTCGACGGGTGGGGCGACCATGGGTCGTCGGGCCGGTCGACCGACAGAGATGCTTGTCCGGCCTCCCAGTTGTCGGGAAATTTGTCGCCGTCGCGGTCTCTGGCTGCGGCGCGGGGCCTGAGGTCGGGCCAACCGCCGACCTGCGACGGAGCGTTGATCACGCGTCCGCGACATTCCACGATGTCGGCGACGGCGCGCTTGTCGAGCGCATCGGGGTGAAGGCTGTCACCGACGATGGGCAGCAGCCGGTCGACCAGGCCTTTCGCCGGTTCGGCAGGGGTCGCCGGGATCAGGCCGGGCGCGGCCACGACCTTGCTCTGCGCGACGGGACCAAGAACCGCTGCTCCGGAATTGGTCATGCACGGGCCACGGTAGGCAATGTTGTCACCCGGGAGGATCGAGATCGGGATCGCCCCGCCAAGCGGGAAAATCTCCACCGCCGGTGGTCTGTCCGAGTTCGTGCTGGGACCGGGGATCGTGACGTTCCCGACATGGATGATGTGGGTTGGCCCGACCAGGTTGTAGTATTCGCCGAACTGGCTGATCGGGTTGAAGAAGACGTTGTTCACGACTTCGACCGGCCCTGTGGACGACGCCTTCACGTCCGGGTTGCGGTCCCGGTGATGGGCAAAGACGTTCTGCCATAGCGTGATGCGTCCACACCCGGTGGCCGTGGCGTCGTACGAACACAGCAGGGCACCCTTGGAGTGACGGCCCTTGGGATGGCTGGACCGGTCGAGCGAGAAGCTCAACAGGCTGCGCGCGAGCGTGATATCGGCCGTCTCTCCCCGGCTTGCATGGACGTTGAAGGTCTCGTCCGTGGCGAAGGACAGGGAAAGATGATCCAGGTAGACGCGTTGCGCGTTCTCGATGGTCACGGCGTCCACGGCGGGGTTGGGCCTGATCGTGGGACCGGGACGTATCTTGAGGAACCGGACCAGGACATCGTGGGCGTTCTTGATCACCAGCGGCGTCGCGCCATAACCGTTCAGCCGAAGCTGAAGGCCGTCCCCCGGGGCGGTCTGACCGGCAATGTAGCCGTTCGACCGGACCATCACGGGGCCGCTGAGGATCACGGTTCCCGAAACGTGGATCAGGCAGATCCGGGGGATGTCCCTCTCGGCGCAGGCCCTGAACGAACCCCGCCCGGCATTGGCGAGCGTGGTGACCGGAATGATCGCTCCGCCCTGCCATCCGGTTGCGCCGCGTCCATAGCCGACCGCCCCGGGAAAGGCTTCTGCCCAAAGGACGGCCGGCGTGGCGCTCAGCACAAGCGCGGCGAGCAGCGACAAGACGCGGTTCGTTCGTTCACGCGTATCCATTTGTGTAATAATCCGAGGTGTAGGAATAATAGCCGTAGGCTTGGGCAGAACGGGGGCTGACACCGTTGATCGCGATGCCGACCACGTCGAACCCCGACCGGGTCATCCGGCGCGCGGTCGTGGCCAACAATTCGCGACGGCACATGCGCCAGCGGGTGACGAGGATCGCCTTGTCCACCACCGCGGCCAACCTCGCGGCTTCTTCGGACGCGAGAAACGGGGGCGTGTCCACGATGATCAGGTCGTAATCCCTGCGGATCGTCTTGAAGATCCTTTGCGCTGCCCTGGTATCGAAGACGCGAAGTGGCAGCCGCGAGTTCGGCTTGAAGGTCATCACGTCGAGCCGCTCGTGAGGCGAGGCAGAGATGTAGGACGTCAGCGGCACGACCTCGGAAAAAAGATCGGCGAGCGTATGCGGGTTGGCCTCCGCCTGCAGGCTGGTCGAAGAGCCTTGGCGGTAGACGTCCAGGTCGATCAGCAAGACCTTCAGCCCGTCCAACGATGCCGACACGGCCATGGACGAGGCGATGGAGGATTTCCCTTCGCCCGAAACGGCCGACGCGATCATCGCCACCGGCGCGCGCCCGGCGGCGGCTTCGTCGACCACCGACGTGACGAGGGCGCGGACGGCATTGGAGTAGGCGCCGTTCGCGTCGTGCGCCATGACCCCATGAGGACCCCCGTGGCGCTTCAGCGTATTGTCCAGGAGGCGGGGCAGGGAGGTGATGACCTCCATCCCCGTCGCCGATTCCGCGTCGGCGGGGCTGAGGACGAGCCGGTTCATGTGTTCGCGCAGCACGGCGCCCAGAACCCCGAGGAGGAAGAAGGCGACAAGCGCCACCGCAAGCGTCGAGGCGAACAGGGGTCCTTCGGGTGCGCGCGGGCGTTCGGCCCGCGAGATCTGCGCGGCATCCGGGCTTTGCGCCTCGCGCTGCGCTTCCAGTTCCCCGAGGCGCTGGCGAACGGCGTCGAAGCGGTCGGTTTCGGTACTCAGGATGAGTTCGCGTTCCGCCAGCTGGATCTCTGCCGCCACGCGACTTTCCAGAGCGCGGGTGATGTCGTCCAGCCGATTTTCGAGCAGCGAGCGCCTCGAAAAATCAGACGAGGCCGCATCGAGCCGGGCGCGTAGCGACGCCTTCTCGGCCAGGAGTTCGCTGGTCGTCGCCTGATCGCGGAGTTCGTTCTCCTGGATCAGGGTCGCCACCTCGGTCTGCAGGCGTGCAATGTTCGAGGCGATGACCTCGCTGCGCTGCGAGAGGAACCGCGCCAGATGGTCGAGATTTGCCGTCTGCTCGGCGGACAGCATCTCGATGTATTGGGTCGCGGCGGCGTTCGCGATCTCGGCCGACAGGGTTGGGTCCGGGCTGCGCGCGGAAAGCTGGATGACGTTGTGCTTTTCGCTCGCCGTCACGCTGTATTGCGAAGACAGCTTGTCGACGACCGCGTCGATCTGGCTGAGCTCGCTCAACATCCGCGGATCCTGCGTGTCGATGAGGCCCAGGTTGCCGAGAGCACGACGCAGCACGCTATCGGGTTTCGGCTCGCCAAGCGCCGGGTTGTAGCGGGGATCGGCGATCAGGTTCAGTTGCTCGGCCAGCCGGGTGATGAAATCGCGTGAAGACAGAACCTCGGCCTCGGTGAAGACCTGATTGGCGTTGACCGGGGCGGATATCGTGCGGTCCGCAGTCGTGTCGCTCGGAGTCTCGCTGGCCCTGAGCATGATCGCCGCAGTGGATGCGTAGGACAGCGGCTGGCGATTGAGCCAGAAGGCGGTGAGGGCAAGCCCCACGGCCGTCAACACGAAGATCAGTGCGAAATTCCGGCGCGCGATCTGGACGAGGTCGAACCCGCCGAGCGCGGAGAGGCCGGCCGACGCATCGCCCGAAGTCGAACGGTATGCCGAGGACATGTCGGGGCCGGCTCTGGTGTGGTTCTCGTAGATCATCGTCGATTCCCCTCTTGAAGCTAGCCGCAAGCGGGAGTCGCTGCGTCTCTCCATCCTCGTCAGATTCGCGGCGGGTTCATTTGCCCTTTCGATCGGCCATGGCCCTTTCGGGGGAGGGCGACGCCCCGCTCGCGGTAGTCGATCTCCGATACGGCGAGGGCGAGCACCAGGACGAGCGGCACGATCCAGAACCGCGCGAAGACATGCGCGAAGGCATTCATGAAGAACGCGAAGACCAGCGAGACGGCGACAACCAGCGCCCCGATGGTGCGAAACCGGCGGTCGACCGACAGCGAGATCCCGAGGGCGAAGGTGCCGCCGATCAAGGTCACCAGGCCACCGAACGACAGAAGGCCGCCTTCGACCAGCAGCAGGACGAACGTGTTGTGAACCGGCTGCCGATGGGACGAGATCGTGCGAAACCCCTCCGCGCCGAGTCCGATCACCAGGTGGTTGCCGGTCTCCCTCCATCCCTGGCGGGTCAGGTCCACCCTGTCGTTGAAGGTGCCGGCCCGTTCGATGTCCACGCTGGTCAGGGCGCCGCCCACGCGTTCCACGAAGCGGTCGGACAGGAAGCTGTCGCCCTTGATCGCGAAGGCGCCGCACGCGATCGCCACCAGCAGGCAGAGATTGACCAGGTGTCGCCGCGACGCCTGCAGCAAGGTGAACGCTGCTGTACCCGCCGCCGCGGCCATGACCCCCGTGTTCGAGGCAGTCATCGTCACTCCATAGAGCAGCACGCAGGAAAACAGGACGGCGACGACGCCGGGCAGGATCCTGACCGCGCCGAGATACAGGACCACCAGCAGCGCCGTTGCCCCGATCGCCGCCGTCTCGTTCGAGCGTTCGAGCACGCTGCGCAACCTGCCGGACCCCGAGACGAAGTTCGGCGGCGGGTTCGTGGCGAAGTTCATCAGGTAGACGCCGTGGAGCATCACGAGCGTGATCGACACGGCGAAGACGAGGAGGAGCCAGCGCGCCTCCTCCCGCGACCGTCGGGCGATCGCGATCGGCAGGATCACGAGAGCGAAGAAGTACTGCGCGATCACCTCGCCCCCGGTCACGAGCCGGTAATGCGCGATCGAGCCGATCAGCAACCCGCCCAGAAGCATCGCGGTGCCCGCGTACCAGATCGGGGTGAACCGTCCGAACGGGGTGAAGGACAGGCGCAGCGACAGCAGGAGGTAGAGGAACACCGCCACCGTCAGGATGTCGGCGGCGGTGAAGAACACCCCCGGCAAACGCAGGACGTTGAATGGCGAAAGGAAGACCAGCGCGGTGATCAGCCACATGTCGACCCCCGAGGCCCGGTCGTGGGACAGCCGCCCCGTTGCGGCGTTCGGCAGCGCGGTCATGGCCGTATCCCTTCGAACTGTCTGACAGGAGGCAGTCTAGAAGATCAGGTGCGCGGCCAAGAATACCCCGGAGGAGGTAGCAAGAGACGATTGTAGGTGGTTGCGCGGATATACCCGGTGCCCGACCGTGCCGAGGACACGCAACCGGATCGAGGAGCGCGCCCCGTGACGATCAGGATCCTCTTCCCCTATGTCGGGGGCGACGTCGTGGGCGGCAGCCATATCTCGTCGCTGACCCTGGCGGCGCGGCTCGATCCCGCGCGCTTCGCCCCCATGATCCTCCTCCACCGCGAGGCCGGAGCGTTGGGGCGGTACGTCGAAAGCCTCGGGCTGGGTTACGAGGTGGCGCAGGACCTGCCGATCATGGCGCCTGCCTACAGCCGGATGCCGGGCGATGTCGGTATCGGGCGATACCTGGCGCTTTGCGTCTGGCGGATGGCGCGCGTCCTGCGGGACCGACGGATCGACATCGTCCATACCAATGACGGGCGGATGCACGCGAACTGGTCTCTCGCCGCGCGGCTCGCCGGGGCGCGGCACCTGTGGCACCACCGCGAGGATCCGACGTCGCGCGGCGCGAACCTGATCGCGCCTCTGCTTGCCGACCGGATGGTCAGCGTTTCGCGCTTCGCCATGCCGCCGCGCGCCGCGCGGGCGTCGAGCCGGCGGGCCGCCATCGTACGCAGCCCCTTCGATTTCACGACGGAGCCGCCGGACCGTGACGCCGCGCGCCGCGCGCTCTGCGCCGAGATCGGGGCCGACGAGGGGGCGTTGCTTCTGGGCTTCGTGGGCGGCCTGATCCCGCGGAAGCGGCCGGACTTCTTCGTCCGCGTGGTGCGTGCGGCCGCGGACGCCATGCCCGACCGCGATGTCCGGGGGCTGCTGTTCGGTGCCCCGGAACGTAAGGACAGCCCCGTCGAAGCCGAGGTGAGGGCAGCGGCCCATACGTTCAGGATCGCGGGACGCATCCACCTGATGGGGCACCGGACGCCGATTACCGGCCCGATGTCGGCGATGGATGCGCTCGTCGTGCCTGCGTTGTCCGAACCGTTCGGCCGAACCCTGATCGAAGCGATGCATCTGGGCGTGCCGGTTGTGGCCAGCCGCCACGGCGGAAACATCGAAGCGATCGAGGACGGTCTGACGGGCTTCCTCGTGCCGCCCGACGACCCGGCCGAGTATGTCGACCGGATCGCGCGCCTCGACCGCGACCCGACGCTGCGCCGCACCCTTACCGAGGCCGCGCGCACAGCCGTTCACGAACGATTTTCGCCCGAACGGAGCACTTTGGCCATTCAGCAGATCTACGCCGAGATGAGCGCCCGCCCTCTGCGCGGCCGCCCCGTGCGCTCCCCCGCATCGAGCGCTTCGCGATGAGCGCGGTCTCCCATATCGGCCACCGAGCCGAGCCGAGCCGTCTCGCCCGTGGCGCATGGGCGCTCGCGGCGGTTTGCTTGTTCCTTGCCATCGCGATCCGCATCGCGACGGGTGAAGTCACGGCGGACGAGAACGCCCTCGCCACGCTCGCCTCGCAGCTGGGGCAGATGCGGCTTTACGACCAGATCGAGTTCTCGCGCGGCCCACTCGTCGCCCTCTACCTGCAGGCCGTCCATGCCCTGGCAGGTGGAAGTGACCCTGTCCTGGCGATCCGCGCCGGGGTCATCGTGGCCTGGGCGGTCTCCGCAATAGTCATGTGGAAGGTCGCCCTCAGGGTGTCGGAGTCGCCGATGATGGCCTTCTTATGCCTCGCCGCGGTGATGGCGAACGGCTATCTGCTCGAGGGCAGGGGGTCCGCCCTTCTGGCAGCCAGCCTCTGCGTTGCCCCGCTCGCGGCGGCATACGCGTTCCACCAGGCGGCCGTGGCCGGGCCGGGTCGCATCAGGTCGGCTTTCGCCTCGGGCTTCGCCTTCGGGCTGGCCATCGCCGTCGCGCCGTCGCTTGCCATTGTCTATTCCGCGCTTCTTTTGGGGTCGCTGATCTCCCCCAGAAACGAGGATCCGGTGGTGCGCCTGACGCGCATAGCGGTGCCGTCCGCAATCGGCATGGCGGTCGGAACGTTGCCCCTGACGATCTACTGGGCTGCGGATCCGATCGCGGTTGAGGCCAGCCTGCTGAATCCGGTGCTTGCACAGCTGGAGCATCCCTTCGGGGTGGTCCTTCACGAGGTGGACCTGGCCAGCTGGCTTCCGGCGCTGCTGCTGGCGATCGTGGTCGTAGCGCTGGGGCTTACCCGTCGGCCTCGCGTGCCGATGCTGCCCTCGGACGGGGTGCCGATCGTGCTCGCCTGTGCGACCGTGTCCGCCGCCGGGTTCGTCGCGACGTCGGGTGCCTTGCCCGAGCTTGCCACCGCAGCGTTCGTCGCGCTTGCGGTCGCGGCGGCGTCCTGGTGGCCATCGGTCCGACCCACGGCGATCGGGGCGGTGAGGCCCGTGATCCTTGTGACGACCGTGGCGATGGCGGTCGTGGCGGTTCTGCCGCTTGCGTCGCAGGTGCCGCACCTGGCTGACCGCGTCCCTTCGCTGATGGTCAGGATCGGCCTTTCCCCAGCGATGCCAGGGGCTCGGGATGCTGATCCGGGATTTGCCTCACGACTCGCCGCTGAATGAGGCGCAGGTGGTGCGGACCGCCCATCGGGGTGTGGCGGTTTCGCTGCCCAGGCAGATCTCCAGTTGATCCAGGCTCTCGATCGAGAATGCCGGCAGATGGTCCGGGGTGGGGGCCGGTGCGGTGTGGATGCGGTCCGGGCGCGCGATCATGATCGTCTGCCAGCCGCGGCGCCGGGGTGTGATGAAGTCCTTCAACTGATTGTCCGCGACATAGACGAGCGACTGCCCCGGCAAGCCGGTCGCGCGCTCGATCATCTCGAAGGCAAGGGGAGATGGCTTTCCGGCATCCGGCCCTAGCGCTCCGGTCAGGATGATCGGGTCGAGGCGCTCGGCGAGGCCCAGAGCGCGCACCTTGTTGCGCTGCATCTCGGCCGGTCCGTCCGTGATCAGCCCGGCACGGCCGGACCACCGCGCCACCGCGCGCCGCGCATCCGCCGCGAGGCGGATCCGAGGGTCGTGTCCCCGATAGACGGCGATCATCCGGGCGACCACGGCCGGATCGGGCGCATGGCCGAGGGCGGCGAGGGCAGTGTCGAAGACCCGGCTCCGCTGGCCGCGGGCGAACGCGTCGAGGCACGCTTGTTCGAACCCCGGGATATCGAACTCGGCCTCCACGGCAGCGTAGCCCGAGAAGGCGAAGTCGCGCTCGAGATACAGCGTGTCGTCCAGATCGAAGACGACGAAGGTCATTCTGCGACGGCGCCGGAGGATCGGAAGAAGGCGGCGTCGTAGCGGATCATCTCGATGCCGTCGCGCCAATTGTCCGAGGCGCGGCTATCCATGTCGAGCACCTCGGCCACCAGCCAGCGCGCGAAGGTGGCCCCTGCGTGGTCGGCAAGGGGGAAGCCGCCGCCGAACCGGGCGTTGATCTCGAAGACCCTCAGCCCGCGCCTCTCGTCGTCGATCAGTTGGAAGCACATGACGCCACGCGGGCCGGGCAGCGCGGCGACGAGATCCCGGGCGATCCGGGTGAAGCGTGGGTCGCGCACGGTCCGGCCTTTTTCGACCTCTCCGGCGCGGGTCTGGATGCGCAGGTGCGGAATGGCGCAGCGCAGATCACCTGTCCGGTCGACAAAGACGTTCACCGTGAACTCCGGCCCCTGCAGGTATTCCTGCAGGATCGTGGGCTCGTCATACGTGGCGGGGATATCTTCGGGGCGGTCGACGCGGCAGAGGCCACGGCTGGCGCTGCCGGCCGACGGCTTGCTGAACAGCGGCCAGTGCGCCGGGTCCGACAGGCGGCGCGCCTCTTCGGGCGTGTAGGTGCGCGGAACCGGAACCCCGTGCTCGGCCAGGAGCGCGCAGGTCCGGCCCTTGTCCCGGACGATGTCGATCAACTCGGGCGGGCCGACATGGACCCGGCAGCCGATCGCCGCGAAGCGGTCCACCGACCTGGCGAGGGGGGCAAGCTCGGTGTCGATGGTGGGGACCAGGAGGGAGATCCCCTTCGCGCGGCAGTAGTCGAGCAGCGCGTCGATATAGTCGGGATGGTCGCAGCGCGGAACGGCGAAGGCGTAGTCCGCGGCCGAGCATCCGGCGCTGAGGGCCGGGTCCATGTCGCAGGCGTGGACGGTGGTATGCGCGCCGAGTTCATGGCCCGCACGGCGGAACGCCTGGAGCAGCCCAACCCGCCGCCCGGCCGACGTGACGAGGATATCGGCCCGGCGGATCATCGTGCCGCCTCCGGCTGGCGCTGGCCGAGGATCGCGTGCCGGGCCGGCGGGCGACCCCCGTCGCCTTGGTACGCCGTCACCTCGAGGCAAGTGAACCCGCCGCAACTGATCCGGATGGTGCGGTCGTCGATCTCCTGGATCTGTCCGGGCAGGCCGATATACTTGGGCGCACCCTCGTGGACCCGGGCGGTCCGGATCGTGATCCGGTTGCCGTCGATCTCGGACCAGGCGCCGGGATAGGGGTCGCCGACAGCGCGGATCAGTCGCGCGATCTGGGGGGCCGGCTCGCTCCAGTCGATGCGCCCGTCCTCGGGGCGGCGGCGGGCGCAATAGCTGGCCTTTGAGTGGTCCTGCGGAACCCTCGTTATGTTTCCCGCCGCGATCTGCGTGACCGTTTCCGGCAGCATCCGGGCGAGCATGGAGACCTGCTTGTCGTAAAGCGAACGCGCCGTCTCGTCCGGGGTCAGCGGAATGCGGATCTGCGCCGCGATGTCGCCCGTGTCGCAACCGGCATCGATCCAGAACAGCGTCGCGGCCGTCTCGGGCAGGTCGGCGAGGATCGTCCAGGGAATGGCGGCGCGTCCGCGAAAAGCGGGAAGCGGTGCGGGATGGAAGCCGATCGTCCCGATCGATGGGATCGCGCGGAAACGGGCCTGACAGATTTGCGACCAGCCGATCACCAGCGAGAGGTCGGGTGCGAACGCCTCGATCTCGCGCAACGTATCTTGGGAATTGATGTTGTCGGTCAGCATCACGTTGCTTCCCGCCGCTGCGGCAGGACCCGCGATATCGCAGAAATCCGAATGACGCGCCGCCTTCCCGGGCGGAATCGTCACGACCAGGCCCGGCGTCAGGTCCGATGCGATGAGCGCTTCGAGCGCCCGAAGGGAGCCTTCGACGGCGCCGACGAAAACAGTCCGCATGAGATTGATGCTCCGAAGATACCTCGTTCGTTGCGCCCAGCCTGTGCGCCCCGGCGCCGCGCCGCAATTTCCCATCCGGACCGCGTTACGCCTTTCGGAGGGCGTGGCTCTCCGACCTGATAATTTCGTCCGCCGTTCAGCCGGGAATTGGTTCGTGACGTGCTGAATTTATGGACTTCTTCACCCCGAGCCAGCAGCCGATCCCCAATAACTGATCGCCGGGTTGTCGGACCGGGATCGCGGAAGGTCAGGCCGTGGCGGAGGCCATGACTTCGCATACGACCTTGGCGGTGCGCTCCATGGCGGCATCGTCGAGGGTGGGGTCCACGCGGAAGGCAAGGCTCGTGCGGCCCAACTCTGCCGCAGTGGGCAAGGGACGCCCGGGGGCGAAGCCGCGCTGCCGGAAGACCTGCTCGTTGTAGATCTCGGGGCAGCTGCCCGAGAAGGCTGTTTCGCCCCGGCGCGCGATCTCGGACAGGATCCTGTCGCGCGACCAGCCGGGCCTCAGGCGGTCGGGCCGGACGAAGGCATAGAACCGATACCACGCGTGGGTTTCGTCGCGTCTGGGCATCGGCACCCGCAGGGCCGGACAGTCGAGAAAGGCCCGAGCCAGGATCGCGGCGCTGCGGGCGCGGCGACTGTGCCAATCGGCCATGCGGCTCACCTGAATCGTGCCAAGAGCCGCCGCGGGACCGGACATCCGCAGGTTGCTGCCGGGGTGCGCGTGAAGCCACCGGAAGCCGGGCGGGTGGTCTTTCGCATGGACGAGGTCGTAGTCCTTGCCATGATCCTTCCGCGACCATGCCCGGCGCCAGAGCGCCGCATCGTTCGTGACGAGCATTCCCCCTTCGCCGCCGGTCGTCATGATCTTGTCCTGGCAGAAGGAGAACGAGCCGAAATGCCCGAACGTGCCGACGTGACGCCCGCCGATCCGGGCGCCGTGGGCCTGGGCGCAATCCTCGACCACCCACAGCTTGTGACGCCGCGCGAGCGCCATGATCCCCGCCATGTCGCAGGGCCAGCCGGCCAGGTGGACGGGGATGATCCCCACCGTGCGCTCGGTGATCAGCGGGGCGATCGTCGCGGGCGTGATGTTCTGCGTGTCGGGGTCCACATCGGCGAAGACGGGGCGCCCCCCCGCCAGGATTACCGCGCTGGCCGAGATGACGAAGCTGCGCGGGGTGACGATGACCTCGTCGCCCGGTTCGAGTTCGAGCGCATCGAGCGCCACCGTGAGGCTGACACTGCCATTGGCCAGAGCGATGGCGTGGGGGGACCCGACATAGTCGGCGAAGGTGGTCTCGAACCGGCCGACGTCCGGTCCCGTCCAGGCATTGACGCACCCGCTTCGCAGCACCTCGGCCACGGCCGCAATCTGATCTTCGTCGTAGAAAGGCCAGATCGGAGCGGGGTAGGCAGCTGGCGCCGTGGGTGCCGGAGTCGGAACAAGAAGTTCGGCAAGTGTCGTCGCAGCGGCAGAGTCGGGTTGCATCAAGCGGTCTCCAGTTTCGCGGCGGTCAGGAGTGGGTCGGGGCGCTTCGGCTCGTCAGGGCTCGGGGCGGTCGCGAGGTGGAGTCCGACCGGAGCGTAGCCGGGGACGATCTCGGCCAGTGTCGCGACGACGAGGTGGCTCTGACCTCGCCGCGCGGCGCGTTCCAGCGCGGCGATGCCGTCGCGCAGAAAGGGAAGGGGGCGTCCGTCGGGGGTGGCCACATGCACGCCCTGGATCACGCTTGGCGCACGGGCTTCGGCCTTGTCGAACAGCTCCTCGAACAGCTTCTCGCCGGGGCGGATGCCGATGGTCTTGATCTTGATGTCGACGCCGGGCGTCAGGCCGGCCAGGCGGATCATCCGCTGGGCGATGTCGACGATCGGGATCGGCTTGCCCATGTCGAGGACCATGATCTGGCCTTGCGCCACGGCCTTCTCGAGGCCGCTGGCCGAGGCAAGCAGCGTCAGCTCGACCGCCTCGCGGATCGTCATGAAGAACCGCGTCATGCGCGGGTCGGTGACGGTCAGCGGCCCGCCCTCGTCGATCTGGCGCTTGAACAGGGGGATCAGCGAGCCGGACGAGCCCAGCACGTTGCCGAAGCGTACCGTCATGAAGCGGGTGCCGCCGCGCCGGTCCAGCGCCTGGCAGTAGAACTCGGCCACGCGCTTGGTCGCGCCCATCACGTTGTAGGCATTCACCGCCTTGTCGGTCGAGATCTGGATCATCGCCAGCGCCCCTGTCTCGAGCGCGATGTCAGCCACGTTGCGCGCGCCGATCACGTTGGTCAGCACGCCTTCGCAAGGGTTCTGCTCGACGATCGGGACGTGTTTCAGGGCCGCTGCATTGAAGACCAGCTCGGGGCGGTGACGATAGAAGATCTCCCGCAGGCGGTCGTCGTCGCGGATGCAGCAGATATAGCTGCGCCGGGGCACCTGCGGGTAATGCCGCTCCAGGTCCATCTCGATCTGGTAGCTGTTCAGCTCGCAATTCTCGACGAGGACCAGTTCGGCCGGACGGAGGGAGGCAATCTGACGGGTCAGCTCGGAACCAATGGAACCGCCAGCGCCCGTGATGAGGATGCGATGCCCCTCGACCAGGCGGCGGATCGCGTCGTAATCGACCTGCGCCTCCTGCCGTTCCAGAAGCTCGGTCACGTTGAGGTCGGTCAGGCCGTGGTCGCCGCCGACGGGGCGCAAAGCAGAAAGCGGCGGCAGTTGCGACACCGCCAGTCCCGTCATCCGCGCCCACCCCAGCAGCGGCGACAGCTCTTCGGTTGCGCTATGGGTCAGGGGCTCGGTCAGAATGATGCGCCCAAGCGTGGTGCCACGTGCGGCCAGTTCCTTCCGGACCGCGTCGCTGTCCTGGTAGCCGCCGAGGATGGGGATGTCGTGGATGCACGAGCCGCGCGTGCCGGGGGTATCGTCGAGGATGCCGACCGGCCAGTAGGGCGACTCGGGGTCGTTCCGGAGGGAGCGGAGGAACAGCTCACACGCGGTCCCGCGCCCGACCAGCAGCACCAGTTCTGCATGTGGCGGCGCCTGGCGTCCGCCCCGCGCCCGACCGATGGCGAGGTCGTGACGCCGATAGAACAGGCGCGGCGCGACCAGCATCGGCATGAGGACAAGAAGGGCGACGAAGTGGGCCGCGAACTCGCCTGATAACTGGGGCAAGACGAGGCCGCCAAGCGCCACCGCGACGATCACGACGGTCGCGGCAGAGACCAGGCGCATCAGGTCGCTGACCGACGTGAAGCGCGGATTGGCCCGATATGTCGACCAACCTGGAAGAGTGATCGCAGCAAACCCGGACGCCATCAGAGCAGCGTTCCAAGACTCGGGCGCAGGAACGAGATGTCCCGACGTGAGCGCGGTGCCGGCAAGCACCGCAACCGCAAAAGCCAGCGTGTCGTACAAGTAAAGAGCGGGCCGCCTGGGAAGCGCCCGGAGCCGGGGTAGCGAAACCCCGCTTTCTTCTGCACCGATCCACTTCGATACCTGCGAGCCGATCATTGTGAGGTCCCTCCGGATTGTTCGGATCTACTCCGGGACCGTAGGGCACGCACGTGGTTCGAGCGGACTGGCATTATTGGCACTGAATAGATCGACCGGGGCAGAGAATGGCGCAGATGCGGGGCGAAGGATCAGAATCTACCCGAAAGAGGATCGGCTCGGCTCAAATGGATATTTCATCCCGAAACGGAAAAGCCGCGGATAGAGCCGCGGCTTTTCCGACCGAAAATGGCCGCGTGCCTCAGTTGAGTAGTTTGGGCTGATCGAACCCGTTTCGCACGGCCCACACGGCGGCTTGGGTACGGTTCGCGACGCCAAGCTTGCGCATGATCGCCTTGACATGAACCTTGGTGGTCGCTTCGGCGATACCGACCGAGCGAGAGATCTCCTTGTTTCCGTAGCCGTTCGCGAGGCAGCGAATCACCACCATCTCCTTCGCGGAGAGCGGCACGAGGTCCATGTCCTTCGGCATTCCAGCCAGATGTCGTGCCAGAACGGACGGAAGCGCGATTTCGCCCAGCGCAACCGTCTGGATCGCAGTGCGCAGGACGGATGAGGACACAGTCTCCTCTTGATAGCCTCGGACGCCCCTGTTGATGAGGGAGACCAGGTTCGAGTGGTTGAACCGTGGTGCGATTGCGATGACGCGAAGGCGGTCATCCTCGAATTTTACGTCCTTCACCTTGTCGTCAAGAAGATCGTTCTCGTGCGCTATCAAAACGAGTGTGCGATAGATGAACGCCGATTTGCGGGCTTCTGCGATCGTTTCGAATTCCGCGATCTCCTGATCTCTGAGAATTGTCTTTATTGCGGATCTCAGTAGTCCGCTCGTGCTGCATATACCTACTTTGTGCATCTAATTAACCCCTTCGGTCTTTGGCATTATGATTTGAGCCGCAAGATAAACCGTGCGATCCAATCCGCCAATACCGCCCGGATTTGTATTTTATGATATGAAGGAGCCATTCCAAGGATTAAGGCATTTCGTTTGCTGCATAATCTTTTGGTTGACGATCACACGTATAAGTAGAATCCGGCAAGTCATCCCTCGCCGGTCGCCATGTCTTTCGGAGGAGGCGAGAATCGCGATCGGATTATGCCGGGGGCCAATTCGTCGATGTTTTTCTCCATCGGTTGGAAGTATTCCTCCATGCGGGTCCGCAGCTCCGCAGTCAGGATGGGGTACGCCACCTCTTTGGCCATCAGCCCGCGAACGGTCTCGAAACTGCGGGTCCCGCGAAGTGGCGCTGCGATCGGCTTCAGCGGCGCTAGGGCGCGGCGAACCCCAAGCGGAAGAAGCCGCGAGCCGGAGTCGTTGATGCGTCTCTCGGCCGTTGGAGCGAGGGGAGCAGGCGCAAGGCCGAGATGGGCGCGCACCTCGTTCAGGACGCGGCCGGGATCATGCTCCACGTCCTCGTATCGTGCGACATGAAGCGCGTCGGCCGGGAAGTGGTCCAGCAGTCGCGCGAGATGAAGGTCGTAGCGCGAGATTTGCAGGAACCGGTCTCCAGCCGCCCGGCGCGGATCGAGATAGGCTTCGATATCCGCCGAAACGGCGCCGCGGCGGTAGAACATGCAGTAATCGGAATAGGCCCGCTCGACAGGATCACGCAGGATGGCGATCAGCCGCACATGGGGAAGCGCGTCGTGCATCCGTGGGGCGGCGACGGGCGTGTCCATGTAGGAATTCGATTTCTCTCCGATCAGTGTAGCGCCCGCATGAGGCGCGAATTGGCTGAGGTACCAGCCTGTCCCGCGGTGGTATTCCCGCGAAAAGTAGTGCGACTCCGGGTCCGGCATGTAGATTTGCGGGTCCGCCTGGAGTTGGTGGCGCAACCACGTCGTCGCCGATTTGGCGGCGCCGACGACGAGGAAGTCGATTTCGGTAAGTTTCATGCTCATTCCCGGCAACTTGCAGCGCCCTTCATCGGGCGGATGTGAGCGCGCGGCGGTCCACAGTCACGATACGTGCGAGGTTCATACTTTCTGGCCCTGATCTGGCCTTTTGAGATGGGGCATGGCGGCGCGGACTCGGCGTAGGCTCGTCGCGATAATGCGCCGTCGGGGAGTGGTTGCGAATGATCCACTTGGGGAAGGGAAGACCCTATCGAGGCTTCCTGCAGACTTTCGACGGACTCTGGGGCAGTTTGGGGATCGTCCTGTCCTCGAACGTCGTGGTCTCGGGACTGACCTTCGCGACGCTGGTGCTCACGTCGCGCTCGCTTTCGCCGGCCGGGCTCGGAATGCTCGTCATGATCGAGGCTTACGGCCGGATCTTCGATCAGGTCCTGCGGCTCGAGCCGAGCCAGGCGCTGATCCGGCAGGGCACGCTGCATGGCCACCACCCGGATGACAGGCCGTTCCGCCGCCTCGTGAAGTTCGGCTTCATGCTGGATATCGGCGGGTCCATCCTTGCGGGGGCGGTGGCGATCTGTTCGCTGCCGCTTCTTGTCGACTGGTTCGGGTTCACCCCCGACACGACCCTTCTGGTCGTCCTGTTTTGCCTGACACTGCTGGTGCCGGCGCCGATGACCTCTCAGGCCATGCTGCGGCTCTTCGACAGGTTCGGCCTCATCGCCCGGATCCACGTCGCTACCGCCGTGTTGCGCCTTGCTGGAACGGCAGGGCTTTGGACGATCGGCGGAGATCTGGTTCATTTCGTGCTGCTTCTGTGCGCCGTGTCGATCTTCGAACGAGTGCTGCCAACACTGATCTGCTTGCCGCTGCTGCTGCGGCGGTGCGGGCACGGGATCGGTCGGACCGGCATGGCTGGCCTTCAAGCCGAGAACGAGGGGCTGTGGAGATCGGTATGGGCGGCAAACCTGAACGTTCTGGCCCGAAGCTCGATCCGGCATTTCGACGTCGTCGCGCTCAGCGGTTTCGTCGGACCGGCCGAGATCGGCCTCTACGTCCTGGGCAAGCGCTTCGCGATGCTGCTGATCCGGCTGGGCAGTCCGCTGCAGCTTGTCGTCTACCCACGGATGTGCCAGTTCGCTGCCGGCCGAAAACTGTCCGAGATGGTCCGCTTCGTCGCGACGCTGGTGGCATGTTTCGCAGGATTGTCGGCGCTCGGGCTGCTCGCGTTCCACCTTGCCGGCGCGGATTTCGTGAGCCGGGTGTTCGGCGCGGATTTCGCCGCAGCGACGCCGATCATCCTGGTTCAGCTTGCCGGAGCGTGCCTGCTCTTGCTTGCGACGATCCTGAACGCGGCGCTGCAGGCCGTCCGGCGCGAGGGGCAACTTCTGACCGTCTCTGTCGTGGCAGCTGTCGCCTTCTACGCGCCGCTTCCGCTTCTCGTCCCGCAGCACGGGGTGATGGGAGCGAGCTTCCTGTACCTCCTGGCCAGCGCCATCGTGTTCTTCGGCTGCAGCGTCGCCTTCGCCGCGGCGCTTCGGAGCGAAAAGCGCCGCAGTTCGGTCGCCGGCTGAAGGCGGCTATTGCGCCGCGATCAACCGGGCCTCGCCGGTCATCGCCATCTCGTAGAGGGCGGCATGGGCCTCGACATAGCCGGTCATCGAGAAGTTCTCGATGATCCGCGCCCGATCCCTGGCCCCGAGGGCGCGGCGGCGGTCGGGCGTGGCGCGTGACAGTTCTGCGAGAACGCGGGCCAGGGCGGCATCGTCGCGCGGGGGCACGATCCGCGCCCTGTCGCCGATGAGCCAGGCCGAGTCGCCGACATCCGTGGCGACGCCGGGCACACCTGCGGCCATGGCTTCGCTAAGGGCGAGCGAGAACGCTTCGCCCCAGGCCGAGCACAGCACGAAGATGTCGAACCCGGCCACGATCGGCGCCACGTCGGGCCGTGCGGGCAAGAGCGTCACCCGATCCTCGATCCCGAGGCGCTGCGCCTCTTTCCGCACCGGGCCGTCCTCGTGGCCCTCGCCCATGACCACGGCCTGCACGTCGAGCCCGTCGTCCAGCAGACGCTTCGCCGTGCGCACCAGCATACCCACGTCCTTCATCGGGTGATTTCTGGTGACGTTGCCGATCACGATGCGCGTTTCCGGCAGGCCCAGCTCCAGCCCGAGGCGCGCACGGGCTTCGGGGCGGGGGCGGAACGTGGTGTGGTCGGTGCCATTTGGGATGACCGCGCGCCTCGATCCAGCGAACCCGATCGCCTCGTGCTGTTCGGCGATCGCGTGGCCGCAATAGGTGACCGCGGCGCTGCGTGCGCTCAGACGGGCCAGGCCGCGCAGGATCAGCCGGGTCGACAGGCTTTCGGTGCGGCGGTCGGCAAGCGAGTGATGCATGCCCAGGATCCGCGGGATGGTGGCCGGCGCCGCCAGGGCTGCCGCAAGCGAGCCGTGATACATCCACCCGTGGACCACGTCCGGTGACCGCTCGGCCACGATGCGGCGCAGCCGGCCCAAGGCGGACGGCGCCTGAGCAGCCGAGGTCAGACCCAGATCGACGAGTGGCACACCCATTTCAGCAAGCTCATCGCCGACGCGGCCTCCCGGCAGGACCGAGACGACCTCGTGCCGGAGATGCCACGCCGTTGGATCGGCGAGGTAGCGGCGCAGCATCACCTGCGCCCCGCCGATCCCGGTGCTGGTGATGACGTGGAGGATCTTCATGTCGCGTCTCCGTGGGTGTGGAACCAGTAGAGCGGCACCGACCCGGCGGGCAAATCGCCCGAACGAGCACTGCGCCCCTCCAATAGGGTGGGAAACCGACCGCCCGGGCGAATTGCCTGACGGTCCGGCACCTGTAGCGTGATCGCGAACGACGGAGCGGTTGCGCCCATGCCCAGGCCGATGGAACTATTGTTGACCTTGTTCCTCTGCCTTCTGGCGGCGCCCCTTGCGCCGGTGGTCGCTGCCCTGGTGGCGTGCGATCTGGGACGGCCGATCCTGTTCCATCAGCTTCGCGCCGGGGGGGGCGGGCAAGTCGTCCGCCTGTCCAAGTACCGCACGATGAGCGATGCCCGCGATGCCGACGGCCATCTGCTGCCCGACGCGCGCCGGACAAGCCGAACGGGCGTGATCCTGCGCCGCTACCGGGTCGACGAGCTTCCGCAGCTTCTGGCGATCCTGCGAGGCGAGATTGCCCTCGTCGGACCACGGCCGCTTCTGCCCGAGACGCTTGCGGGATTCGGCGAGGCTGGGGTCATCCGGGGCTGCGTGCGGCCGGGGCTGACCGGATGGGCGCAGGTCAACGGCAACACCGCGCTGGGCGAGGCCGAGAAGCTCTCGCTCGATCTGTGGTACGTGGCGCATCGCGGCACCGCGCTGGATCTGCGCATCCTCTGGCTGACCGCGGTCACCCTGATCCGCGGCGAGAGGCGGTCCGAACCGACCATCGCCGCGGCATCCCGCTGGCTCGAGGCACGACCCCGCGCCGCCGGGGGACGGCCATGATCCTTTCCGTCTCTGAAGCAGGCGTCGTGCTGGTCATCGCGCCGCATCCCGACGACGAGGTCCTCGGGGCCGGCGGCACCATCGCACGCCTCGCTGCGGCCGGTCGCGAGGTGCATGTCTGCATCGCGACCCGCGGCCGAACCGACCGTTTCGGCCCCGATCAGGTCGCCACCGTCAGCACCGAGGCCGAGGCCGCGCATCGACGGCTCGGAGTCGCGCGGACCCACTGGCTCGACCATCCGGCGGCCGAGCTCGACACCGAGCCCCACGGGGCGCTGAACGCCTCTCTTGGGGCACTGCTCTCGGACCTGGCGCCGCAGACGCTTCTGGTTCCGCATCTGGGCGACATCCACCGCGATCATCAGCTCGTCTTCCTCTCGGCGCTGGTGGCGGCGCGGCCGACCCGGGACGTCTACCCGGCGAACATCTTCGCCTACGAGACCCTCTCGGAGACGAACTGGAACGCGCCTTACCTGACGCCGCCCTTCGTTCCGAACGTCTTCGTCGACATCTCGGAGACACTCGAGACCAAGCTCGAGGCCTTCGCGCTGTTCGAAAGCCAGGTGCGCCCCAGCCCGCACGAACGTTCGATCGAGGCGCTTCGCGCGCTTGCGACCCTGCGCGGTGCGACGATCCACCGGCGGGCCGCCGAGGGCTTCGTCGCGATCCGCCAATGCTGCTGACACGTGTTCGTCGGAAGGAGCTTCCATGACCGACATCGCCGCCGAATTCCCGCCGCTCGACAGGGCGGACCGTCCGCGCGCCTCGGGGAGGGAACGGGTCCTGGTCGTCGCCTGCCTGACGTCGTCCCTGGTGAATTTTCGCTACGACATCCTGCGGGAGATCGCGCGACGGGCAGAGGTCCTTGCCTGTGCGCCGGACGACGATCCCGAAACGGTCGAGATCCTGCGCGGCATCGGCGTCGGCTTCCAGCGCATCCCGATGGACCGCGTGGGCGCGAGCCCGCTCGCGGATCTGCGAACTCTGGCCGCGCTGGTGCGGATCTGCCGGTCCTTCCGCCCGGACGTGATCTTCCCCTACACGATGAAGCCGATCATCTATGGCTGCCTTGCGGCCCGCGTCACGGGCGTGCCGCGGCGTGTGCCGATGTGTACCGCGCTGGGCTACGTCTATGTCGATCCCGAGCCGGGACTGCGGCTGCGAGTCCTGCGGTGGATCAGCACCATGCTCTACCGTGTGGCCCTGCCGGGGGTGCAGGAGATGCTGATCTACAACGAGGGCGACAGGCGGACCTTCCTGCGTCACAGGCTGATGCCGGTGACCATTCCGCTCAGCCGGGTTCCGGGTTCGGGCATCAACCTCGAGTGCTTTCCGCAGGTCCCCGTGCCGGAGGGGCCGCCGGTCTTCCTGATGGTGGCGCGACTTCTTCGCATGAAGGGGGTGCCCGAATACGTGGCTGCCGCCCGGGCCATCAAGCGCCGCTTCCCCGATGCGCGCTGTCAGCTTGTCGGGCCGTTCGACGACAACCCGACCTCCATCCACCCGGAGGAGCTTGAGCGTTACGTCGCGGAGGGCTGCATCGAGTATCTGGGGACCACCCGCGACATCCGTCCCTACCTCGCGCGGGCATCGGTCTTCGTGCTGCCGTCCCATTGCGAGGGCATCTCGCGGTCGGTCCTCGAGGCGATGTCGACGGGGCGCGCGATCGTCACCACCGACGGGATCGGGTGTGCCGAACCGATCCTCGAGGGGAAGACGGGTTTCGT
The DNA here is from genome assembly GCF_900172315.1 of Palleronia marisminoris. Lineage (GTDB taxonomy): Bacteria > Pseudomonadota > Alphaproteobacteria > Rhodobacterales > Rhodobacteraceae > Palleronia > Palleronia marisminoris. The sequence continues at coordinate 181,518 of NZ_FWFV01000003.1, read as the reverse complement.
CGTTCCCGTGGGAAATGCCGAGGCCCTTGCCGATGCCATGGCGAAATTTGCCGAGGACCCGGCGCTTGCCGCGTCGATGGGCGCTGCCGCACGGCGCCACGCCGAAGAGACGTTCGACGTGAACAAGGTGAACCGCATCCTGCTGGGGAAGCTGGGGCTCGGCCATATTCCACCGCGCGATCCCGTACCCGCGCGGGCTGCGACCCCCGAACCAGCATGACGCGGGTTCATGAAGGCGCCCGCATCGCGCTGGTCCAGGCAGGCCTGGGGGCTGGCGGAACCGAGAAGGTGCTCGCACGCCTGGCCCGCCACCTCGACGGGCAGGGCTATCGCGTGACGATACTGGCCATTTGGGGAATGCCCGACGCCGCCTATTACCCGGTGCCCGAGAGCGTCGAAATCCGCACCATGGTGGCCGAGAAGGGAGCGCGCGCCGCCTTGCGGACCTTCGCGCGCATCCGCTGGCTGCGGGCGGCGTTGCGCGGGCAAGAGGTGGTGCTGTCCTGCCTGACCAAGATCAACGTCCAGGTCGCCCTCGCGACGGCCGGGCTGGGGCTCCGGCGTATCGCGTCCGAGCGGAACAACTTCCTCGTCCAGCGCATGAACCCGATCTGGCGCTACGCGATGCCGATGGCCCTCGCCACCGCCGACCGGGCGGTCATGCAGACAGAGGCGGCGCGGGCGGCCCTGCCAGCCTTCGCACGCGGCCGCGCCGTCGTGATCCCCAATGCGGTGGAAGTACCCGAAAGGCAGCCGGACCTGCCGGGGCCCGCGATCGTCGCAGTCGGTCGCCTGGCCGAGCAGAAAGGGTTCGACACGCTGATCGGTGCCGTCTCCGAGGCCGCGAAGCGCGGCTCCGACATGCATGTCACGATATACGGCGCGGGCGAAGACCGGGAGGCGCTTTTCGCCCTGTCCGAAAGGCTGGGCGTCGCGCGGCTGATCGATCTTGCCGGGCCGTCTCCGACACCCCACGCCTGGACCCGCGCCCCCGGGATCTTCGTGCTGTCCTCGCGTTTCGAGGGGTTTCCGAATGTGCTGGTCGAGGCCATGGCGGCCGGCTTCGCCGTCATCGCCACGGATTGCGACTGGGGCCCGCGAGAGATCCTGAGGCACGGGCGCGAGGGGGTCCTGATCCCCGTGGGTGACATCGACGCCCTGGCGGACGCGCTGATCCGCCTGCACGACGATGCCGACCTGCGGGAGCGGCTCGGCCGCGCGGCGCGCCTGCGGGCGACCGCGTTCGCGGAAGAGCGGATCCTTTCGGCGTGGGAGCGGGTGATCCTGGGCGTGCCAGGATCTCTCGGGCCGGCCGAACCGCGGCCGACCCCGGGCTGAGGGTCACTCGGCGGGGACGGCGCTCAGGCTTCCAGCGGGGGTTTCGGGGCGGGTGCCGGTGAGGTCGGCCTCGACGATGGGGCGGTTCATGCGCTTGGTCTGCTGAAAGATGCGGCCGATATATTCGCCGACGATCCCCAGGAACATCGCGTTCAGGGTGATCGACAGCAAGAGCAGCATCGTCGTGGTGGCGAAACCCGCGGGCCAATCCTGCCCGAGGACGAGCTTTCCGATCAGGAAGAAGATCGCCAGCAGGAACGTCGCCATTCCCACGCAGAGCGACGTGATCGACGCGATCCGCAAAGGCACGAGCGAGTGGTTCACGATCCCGTCCACAGCCAGCGTCACCATGGCCTTCAGGGGGAACTTGCTGGACCCGGCGGTGCGGGCGTCGCGGTCGTAGTCGATGCCGATCTGCGAGAATCCCATCGTGCTGATGAGGCCGCGCAGATAGGGGGTGCTGTCCTCGACCTGTCGCAGCTCGGTCAGGATTCGGGCGTCGACGAGGCGGAACTCGCCCACGTTGCGGGGCAGGCCGTCGTCGCTGAGGCTGTCGATGGTCGCGTAGAACATGCGGCGCAGGGCGGCGACGACAAGTCCGTCCGGCAGCGACTTCCGGATGCCGTAGACCACCTTGTGACCGCTGCGCCAGGCATCGAGCATCCGGGGGATCATCTCGGGCGGATCCTGGAGATCGGCGTCGATCTGCACGGCGCAGTCGCCGCTCGCGGCCTGGTAGGCCATCAGCAGCGAGCGCTGGTATCCGACGTTGCGCGACCAGCGCAGCAGGCGCACGCGGTGATCCTTCTTGACCAGCGCCGAGAGGATCGGAAACGTGTCGTCGCTGGAGTGGTTGTCGGCGAAGATCAGCTCGAGCTCGTGACCCGGAAGGTCGTCGAACACCTTGATGATGCGGCCATAGGTCCGCATCACGTTGTCTTCCTCGTTGAAGACGGGGACGAGCACAGAGACCTTGACGGGTCGGCGTGACGGGTCTGTGAGCATGGCGGTTTCCTTCAACTCGGTAGCAGGGTCGGTGTTTCGGTGCGGAGCGTCATGGCAATGCCCGTGCGCAGGTCGATGCGAGCCTCGAAGCCGAGAGCCTCGCGCGCCAGGGCGGTATCGCAGGCCAGCACGTGCGGTACGTCATCCTGCCTGCCGAAGCGCACCAGGCCGGGATTGGCACCGGCAAGAACGAGGACGGTCTGGGCGAGCTGCCGCATCGTGGGCGCGCCTTCGGTCGAGATGTTGACGATCGGAACGGGGCGCTCGGCCGCGGCGATCAGGCCACGGACGGCGTCCTCGACATGGATCAGCGCCCGCCGGTCCTCGGGGCGGGCGACGGTCACCGGCCGGCGGCGGGGCAGGTCGTGCATCAGCCGTGCGGCGAGGAAATCGGGCGATTGGCCCGGCCCGTAGGCCAGTGCCAGTCGCGCCGTCACGGTCGGGAAGGGTAGCCGCGGGGCAAGCGCGCCGAGATATGCCGTTCCCGCCAGAAGGGCCGCACCGTAGGTCGTGAAGGGACGAGCGGCCCCGTCTTCGCGGCTCAACGCGTCGGAAAAGCCGTATTCCGCGATGGACCCGGCGCGCAGGAAGGCCACGGGTGGCGAGGCCGCCGCCGCCGCCGCCGCCACCACGTGCAGAAGCGGATCGAGGTCGCTCGCTACGCTGTCGGCCGCGTCGGAGAGGTCGTCGCAGGCCCTCCGGCGCGTTTGCGCAGCCAAGTGGAACACCGTGGCCGAGGGATGGCGCGCAAAGAGCGCGTGCAGCCCCGCGCGGTCCGCAAGGTCGAGGCGCAGCGTCGTGGCCCCGGGCAGGGGCAAGCGGCCGGCTCGGTTCGGGCGGCCCGCCACGATCACCTCGTCGCCGCGGGCGACGAGGGCGGCCACGAGGTGTCGACCGATGAACCCCTCGCCCCCGATGACGATCGCACGCGCCATGGGTCAGATCAGGCGCGGCTGGGGCAGGGGAACGATGAACTTTCCGCCGCGCGCTGCGAAATCCCGTTGCTGTTCCAGGATCTCGTCCAGGAAGTTCCAGGCCAGCACCAGCAGGATGTCGGGGCGTTCGGTCTGGATCGCATCGGGCGACTTCACCGGGATGCCTGATCCCGGCGCCAGCATGTTCTGCTTCAGCGGGTTGCGATCCACGAGGAACGAGACCCGGTCCGGCCCGATCCCGAAATAGGTCAGAAGCGTGTTGCCCTTGGCCGGTGCGCCGTAGCCCGCGACGGTCAGCCCTTCGGAGCGTGCGTCATCGATCATCTTCAAGAGCGTGGTGCGGATCTCGGCGACACGTTCCGCGAAAGCCTGCCAGGTCTGGCGCGCGGTCATGCCCGCCGCCTCCTCCTCGGCCAGCATGGCGCCGACTTCGGCGCTTGGGCGTTCGCCGCAGGCCACGCGGCGGATGTAGACCCGCATCGAGCCGCCATGGACGGGCAGACGTTCGACATCCACGACGTCCATGTCGAAATGCTCCACGAGCTTCCGGATCGACAGCAGGCTCAGCTCCGAGACGTGCTCGTGGTAGATGTTGTCGAACTGGTTGCCCTCGAGGATCTTCAGCCCCCAGGGAACCTCGATCACGAAGGTCCCTTGCTCGGTGAGCAAGGTGGCCACGGCCTCCATGAAGGCATGAAGGTCGCCGATGTGGTTGAAGGTATTCGTGGTCGAGATCACCTCGGCGCGTCCGTATCGCATCGCGACGAAACGGGCCGTGGCGGGGGTGAAGTAGTCGTTGAACACCTCGATCCCGCGGTCGCGCGCCATGGCGGCAATGTTCTCGGCCGGGTCGATCCCCAACGTGCGGGACCCTTGCGCCTTCGCTGCCGCCAGCATCAGCCCGTCGTTGCACCCGACATCGACGATCAGGCCGCCCTGCGCGCGTTTCTCGAGCGCTGCGGCGAGGCCGGCAAAGTGGGTGTGCATCGTCTCTGCGCCCGAGGGCACGTAGAGATAGTGCTCGAAGAACCCCGCGGGAATCTGATCGGCGACCTGCACCAGCCCGCATCCGAGGCAAACCTGTGCGTCGAGCGGGAAGGTGGGCTGCGGCTGATCCGCCTGATCGGGCCGGATGAACATGTTCGCCGGCGAATGAAGGCCGAGCGGAAGGAAGCAGTAGAGGTCCTCCGACAGGCAGCACCGACACTGGGTCAGAAGCTCGGGCGACGGGGTGGCGAGTGGCTGGTGCAGGGCTTGCATTGTCGGAGATCCTCTTTCCAACGGTTCAGTATCGGCTGGCGAACTCGGCGAAGGTGGCGTGCATGTGCGTCAGGTGCGCCGCGTTCAGCCCGTGGTGGCAGGCAAGCAGGATCCCTCCGCGCATCACGTCGTCCGAGACCGGGTAACCCGAGCCGTGGACCCGGTACGACACGCGCTTCATCGCGGGCTGGCGCAGGATGTTGCCGGTGAAGACGGGCCGGGTCTGGATGTTGGCGGTCTCCAGCGCGATCTGCATGTCCTTGCGGGTGAAGGGCGCGCCCTCGCGGATCGTCAGCGGGAAGGCGAGCCAACCGGTGCGCGAGTTGGGAAGCTGGCGCGGAAGCTCGAACCAGTCCTGGTAGTTCGAGAAGAAGTCGTACTGCGCCTGGAAATTTCGTTCGCGCTCCGCGATGTTCTGCTGGAGCCGTCCCAGCTGGACGAGGCCGAAGGCGGCGCCCACCTCGGAGGGTTCGAGGTTGTAGCCCAGCTCCTCGAAGAGGAACTTCGCGTCGTAGTCGATCCCGTCGAGCTGGATCCCGAAGCGGTTTTCCAGCGCCTCGCTGTCGGTGAACAGCGACGACGTGCGCCCCCAGGACCGCAGCAGCATCGCCTTGCGCGCCAGCGCCTCGTCATTCACGCAGAGCATCCCGCCATTGCCGGCGCAGTTGATGACGTGGCTGCCGTAGAAGCTGGTCGTCGAGATGTCCGAGTAAATCCCGGTCGAACGGCCACCGATCGTGGCGCCCAACGTGTCGGCGCTGTCCTCGATGACGAGAAGGCCGTGCTTGTCGGCGATGCTGCGCAGCCGCCGCCAGTCGGGCAGGTTGCCGATCAGCGACGGGATCATCATCGCGCAGGTGCGCGGTCCGATCATCTCTTCGACCTTGTCGGCGTCGATGTTGTATGTGCCGGGGGCCGCATCCACGAACACGGGGACCAGTTTCTGGCGCACGATCGGTGCGACCGTGGTCGCGAAGGTGAGCGCGGGGGTGATGACCTCGTCACCCTGCTGCAGCCCCAGGATCTCGACAGCCAGGTAGTTCGCGGACGAGCCGGAATTGACCATGATGCCGCGAGACTTGTCGAAGAGCGCGGCCACCTTCTGCTGCATCTCGGCGACGTGGGGACCCATCTGGGTCGAGGTTCTCAGGACGTGGCAGACCGCGTCGATCTCCTCCTGTCCATGCACGGTCTGGCCGTAGTTGACCCGGATATTCACTTGCGCCTCCGGCGCCAGCGTGTCGATTTCCTGCGCATTCATGCCGCCATTCCCCTGTAAAACTGTATTTGTTCTTCGCCGATCGTTCGCATGTCGGCGCCGCTGGACTGCGCAATGTACCAATCGGCAGTCATCGAGAGGGTCGCATCCAGCGTCAGTCGCGGACGCCACCCGAGCCGCGTTTCGGCCTTCGTGCTGTCGAGCCTCAGCAGGTTCGCCTCTGGCGGGTCGTCGTTCCGACGTTCATTCACGACACGGGCGGCGTCGCCGGGCCAGCACGCGGCAAGCCGGGTGCAGACCGTTTCGACATCCGCCACGCCGCGCGGGTCGGGGCCGAAATTCCATCCTTCGGCCAGCAGGGCCGCCTCGGGGCCGAGCATCCGGTGGGCGAGCGCCAGGTATCCTGCCAGCGGTTCCAGCACGTGCTGCCAGGGGCGGACGCTCTGCGGACTGCGGATGCGGATCGGCTCGGCCGCGAGCGTGGCGCGGACGAAATCGGGGACCAGCCGGTCGCGCGACCAGTCGCCGCCGCCGACGACGTTTCCCGCCCGCACCGTGGCCAACTGCGGACCCGCGGGGTCGGAGAAGAACGAGTGCCTCCACGATGCGGCCAGAAGCTCGGTGCAGCCCTTCGAGGCACTGTAGGGGTCTTTGCCCCCCATTGGGTCGTTCTCGCGGTAGCCCCAGAGCCATTCGCGGTTGTCGTAGCACTTGTCCGACGTCACCACGATCACGGCGCGAAGCGATGACATTCGGCGCGCCGCCTCCAGAACATGTGCGGTGCCCATCACGTTGGTCGCGAAGGTCTCGACCGGTTCCTCGTAAGAGGGGCGGACGAGCGACTGTGCTGCCATGTGGATGACGAGGTCCGCATCGATTCCGTCCAGGGCCGTTGCGACCGCGCCGGCATCGCGGATGTCGGCCACGCGGTTGTCGACCAGTTCGGACAGGCGGGCTGCATGCCAGACGCCCCGCGGATCCTCCGCCGGAAGGGCAAGGCCAGTGACCGACGCGCCAAGCCGTGTCAGCCAATGCGCCATCCAGCCACCCTTGAAACCCGTGTGCCCGGTGAGAAGCACGCGGCAGCCGTCGAGCCGTGAGAGGTCCATCGCCTACTCCGCCGGCTCGAGCGCTTCGGAGCGCGGTCTGGCTACGGCGGTCCACGGCGGGATTCCGTCCTCGCACAATCCGTCGAGGTACTGGCGGTCGCGGATCGTATCCATCGGGTGCCAGAAGCCGTAATGCTTGAACGCCATCAACTCGCCATCGCGGGCGATATCCGTCAGCGGCGCCTGCTCCAGCGGCTCCTCGTCGCCGGGGATGTAGTCGAGCACGCCGGGTTCGAAGACGAAGAAGCCGCCATTGATCCAGGTTTCGTGCTTCTGCACCTTCTCGGTGAACTCGCTGACGCGCGCGCCGTCCTCGGCAAGCTCCAGGTTGCCGAAGCGGGCAGGGGGTTGGACCGCGGTCACGGTCGCCAGCTTGCCGTGGCTGCGGTGGAAGGCCAGCAGGGCGTCGATGTCGATATTGCCGACACCGTCCGAGTAGGTGACCATGAAGGTCTCGTCGCCGATCCAGTCGCGCAGGCGCTTCAGCCGGCCGCCGGTCATGGTCTTGGCCCCGGTATCCACCACCGATATGCGCCAGTCCCGCGTCATCAGCGGCGTCAATGCACAGCTTCCCAGCGCCGGCGAAACGGTGATGTCGTTGATGACCAGATGGAAATTGCTGAAATACTGCTTGAGCAGGATCGACTTGTATCCGGCTGCGACGATGAAATCGGAATATCCGAATTGATTGTAGATATCCATAACGTGGACGATGATCGGTTTTCCGCCGACCTCGACCATTGGCTTTGGAATGCGTGTCGTTTCTTCAGCCAGTCGCGATCCAAGACCGCCGGCGAGCAGAATGATCTTCATGTCGGGCCTCCCCGGTTTATCCGGCCACGGCGCGAGAACTGCGCGTCCGTGATGGCACCTTGGCGGCTGGATAGAGACGTGGGAATTGTTCTTGCGGGGCTTTCGGTCCGCCAAAAGATGTAGCCAAGAGCAAAAGTCGAGGGGCTGGTTCCGATTGAGATACGAATTGCCGCAAGTGAAAAAGCCCCGCGGCGGAAACGGTCCGCCGCAGGGTCTTGCCCGTTCGCAATGAGAGATCGCCCGAACTGGTTCTACTGCGGTTCTGGCAGCCAAAGGACGGCAGTGCCGTATCGGTCCTGGAACGAGACGGCCGGAACCGGGGCATAGCCGTTGGCCCGCGCCCATGCGATCATCGGCGCTTCGAGCGCGTCGGAGAAGCCCGTCAGCAGTGCCGCGGGCGGGTTCGCGTCGAAGAGTTGTCCGACCTGCCCTGGGCCGGTCGTGACGTAGTGCGACATCGTCTCGGGCGGGGCCATGGGTGCTACCCGGTAGGCGAACTGGCCTGTCGCGAATTCGGGATAGACCGGCAGTTCCGCTTCGAGCACGTAGACCGGCGCAAGCGTCGCGACCGGTCCGGATGGCTCGCCCGGCAGCGCGGCCCGAAGCTGATCCGCGGCCGCTTCGACGCGGTCGGCTGTCGTGGGGCCTCCGAGGGCGAGTGTTGCGCTCGATTCCAGGAGCCTGGGTGATCCCACGACGACCATCAGCCCTGCCAGTGCGATCAGGATGGGTATGGCGGCCACCCGGCGGGCGTCGTCGACTGCTCTCCACAGAAGCGCGGGCATCAAGACCAACCCGGCGAGCGGGGGAACGAAATACTGCGGAAAGGACGGGGTCGGCAGGAAGCTGAGCCCCGCTGCGAAGAGAATGGCGAGCCCCAACGCAGACCACAGGTCCCACGGTACGCGACGGTCCGCGGCCATCCCCAGTCCAAGGAAGGCGAAAACCGCAGCGAGAATCAAGAGGTTCGTGCCCTGAAACCAGACATCGAAGGCAAGGCGCAGCTTCTCCCCTAAGCCGAAGGCGACGACATCCTGGGCGTGGCGGGTCACGTCCCAATAGGCCACGTGCGGGCCGAGGTGATATCCGACGATATGGCCGAGAAAGCGGTCCGGGTCTGCCACGAGGAACGCAGCGAGCGGCACGGCCCCGACCAATCCGCCAAGTGCCATGGGCAGCGTCATGGACAGCAGTCTCTGGCGGAACGGAAGATCCCACGGAACGAACAGCGTCGCCATGGCCAATGGGGGCACATAGTAGACGGCACTCAGCTTCACGCCGATCGCCAGGGACAGCGAGACGCCGGAGAGGAATGTCCAGAGCGCTCTTCTCGACGGTGACATGGCTCCGTGGGCGAAGAGCGCGAGCCCGGCATAGATCGGGCCGATCTGCAGGAAATTGTTCGTGGCCGTCATGCCGACCACGGTCAGCAAATAGACGTTGACCTCGAGCGCAAGCACGCAAAACAGCGCGACGAGCCGCGAGCGCGACAGGGAAAAGCTCGCGCCCCATACAAGGGCCAGCGTTGCGGCCCACGCCAGGACGACGCCGAACCGCGCGGACCGAACGAGATCCTCGGCTCCGGTCAGCAGGTGGATCAACCTGAAGTAAATGGCCGAGAGTGGCGGGTGATTGTAGAAGAAATCCGCGTAGAGCGCCTGTTCGGCGAGAAGCGCCGCTGGCGGGATGTAGAGCTGTTCGTCCAGCCTCAGCTCATAACTCAGGACGCGGGCGGCCAATCCCGCGAACAAAAGGACGAGCAAGGCAGCGTCCCACGGAAGAGTGGCGATACTTCCGCGGCTTTGGGAGGGGGCGGCATCGGTAGCGGCCATCGGGGCTTCCTAACGCAAGAGACGGGACAGGACGACGAAGGACAGGCCCGCCATGGGCAGGATCAGGATCGCCTGGGCGACGGCGGGGGATAACAGGTCGTCCAGCCTTTCAAGAACAACCAGGTTGACCGAATAGAGCGCGAGATAGGCAAATGCGTAAAGCGGCAGGCGTGAGATGCCTCCCACGCCGAAAACGTAGCGTCCATGGAGCAGGTAGTTGAACGGAATGCCCACGCCGAATTGCAGCGCGAGCGCGTAGCTCGGCGGTAATCCGGACAGAAGGCCAGCGCAGAAGACGGTATAGCCGAAGCAGGTATTCGCCACGCCCACCCCGAGGAAGCGCAGGAAGCGGCCTGTGACCCTTGGTGACTGGTATGCTCCGTTCGTCATTGCGGCCCGAAATCTCGTTGACGATGCATGAAACCGTCTATCGAGAGCGCCGTGCCGCGCAATTGCCCAAATGCGGAATGTTGTTCAAATGGGTGGTTAGCGTGGGTCTTCTGGAAACAATCGAGGCGAGCCGGCTCCCGCCATCGGTACGGGTCAGCCCTGAACGAAGCAACTTCCTGATCTTGAGGGCAGTTCCGGGAAGCAAGTCACGCATAGAGGATCAAGGCGTGCCCCGGATCGGTTGCGGCGGCAGACGCCCCGTAGCTGGAAACGGGCCAGTCTTCGGGAGGCAGAGTGCGGGCCGTCCCGGCAGAACGTGCCGACCGCACCCGCCACCTCTGCGAACGCATGGTCCGAGACGGAAGGGTGCGGCCTGCGGGTTGATCAGGAGCCGTTGGTGGAGCTCTCGAGCGCGTCGACGAACTCGGCGGCGTTCAGGCCCTGCGCTTCGGCTTCCGAGATGACCTGATCGACCACCGTGGCCGACGCGTCGTCGAAAGCCTGCGCGGCTTCGTCCGACAGCTCGATGATCTCTTTGCCCTCGGTGCTCCGAAAGGTCTCCATCGCGGTGTCACCGGCTGCGGCCCAGGCCTCGCGGCCGTCGCGGGCGGCCTGCTCGCCTGCCTCGAGCAGCGCCTGCTGCTTCTCGTCGGACAGGTTGTCGAAGCTGTCGCGGTTCATGATGAGGAAGAACGACGAGATCGTCGTGTCCATGCCGCGGGTGATGCAGTTCGTCACCTCGTTCAGCTTGAACCCGTCCAGCGCAGAGGGGTCGATCATCGCGCCGTCGATCACGCCGGTCTGCATGGCGTTGTAGATCTCGGGCGCGGGCATCGACACAGGGGTCGCGCCCCATGCCTCGATCACCAGCCCGGCGTTGCGCGAGGGCACGCGGATCGACAGGCCGCTCATGTCCTCGAGCGAGCGGATCGGCGTGTCGGCGGTCAGGAGGTAGGCTGGCTCGTTGTTCCACAGCGACAGAAGCTGCACGCGGCGATACTCGTCCGAGAGCATGTCGATATTCTCGATGATCGCCTCGGTCCCGGTATCGGGGTCGATGACGCCGGGCAGCTCGGTCAGCAGGGTCTTGGGGAAGTTCGACGCGGTATAGCCCGGCAGGCCGAAGCTGATGTCGGCCACGCCCTCGACGACGCGGTTGTACTGCTCGGCCGGTCCGGCGCCCAGCTCGCCGCCCATGTAGAGCTGGAGGCCCAGCTCGTTGTTCGTGGCCTCGGCCAGCGCCGCGTCCATGGGGTCGTAGACCTCTTCCACGACGAAGTGGGTGGGCGGGTGGAACTCGGCGAGCTTGAGCTCCTGCGCAAGGGCCGGCGTTGCGAGAACCGCCAGGGCGGCAGCGCCTTTGAGTGTGGTCGTGAACATCCGAAATCTCCTCCGATTGGTGGATGTGGAAGGACCGCTCAGCCGAACATGGTGTTCGGCAGGAAGGTAGCGATCCCGGGGAATACGATGATCAGGAGAAGCCCCAGGATCATCGCAAGCAGGAAGGGGAACACGCCGCGGAACACGGTGGTCAGGGGCACGTCGTCGCCGGCGACCCCTCGGACCACGAAGACGTTCAGCCCCACGGGCGGCGTGATCATCCCCATTTCGATGACGATCACCGCGACGACGCCGAACCAGATCGGGTCGAAGCCGAGCGACAGGATCACCGGGTAGACGATGGGAATGGTGATCACGAGCATCGACAGCCCGTCCATGAACATGCCCAGCACGATATAGGCCAGGATGATCACGAGCAGCGTGCCGTAGGCGCCGAACCCCAGCGCGCCCAGCCCCTCGCCGAGCGCCGCGGGGATCCGCGTCACCGCGAAGAACGGGTTCAGGACGTTGGCGCCGATCACGATGGTGTAGAGCATCGCCGAGGTGGACAGCGTCTCGAGGACCGCTTCGCGGAAGTCGGCGAAACTGAGGCGGCGGCGGGCGATCGCCACGAGGATGACCAGCGCCGCACCGATGCCCGACGCCTCGACCGGCGTGAAGATGCCCGTGTAGATGCCGCCGATCGAGATCACGATGATCGCGATCAGGGGGAAGGCATCGCCATAGATGCGCTTGCGCTCGGACCGGGGCAGCTTTTCGCCCGGAGGACCGGCCTCGGGGTTGAGCGTGCAGAAGATCCAGATGGCGCCCATGAACAGAAGGGTCATCAGGATCCCCGGCAGGATGCCTGCCATGAAGAGCCGGCCGATCGATTCCTCGGTCAGGATCGCGTAGAGGACGAAGCCGGTCGACGGCGGGATCAGGAAGCCGAGCGTGCCCCCCGCTGCGATCGACCCGGTGGAGAGGCTCTGGGCATAGCCCAGGCGCTTCATCTCGGGCAGGGCGACACGGCCGAGCGTGACCGCGGTGGCCACGGACGAGCCCGAAACGGCGGCGAAGATCGCGCACCCGATCACCGAGGCTGATGCGAGCCCGCCTTTCAGCCGCCCGACCCAAGCGAAGGCGGCGTCATAAAGCCCGCGCGAGAAGCCCGCGACCCCGGCGATGTTGCCCAGAAGGACGAACATCGGAACGATGATGAGGTTGTAGTTCCCGACGGCCGAGTAAGTCTCGGTCAGCAGGACGCCGCCGGCGCTGCGCCACCCCTCGATCCCCCAGTACCCGAAGAAACCGACGGCCAGCATGGCGAAGGCGACGGGCGTGCGCAGGATCAGAAGGACGAACAGGCAGCCGATGCCGATCAGGCCGATCACCACGGGCGTCATCAGCGCGGCCCCCGCGCGACAAGAAGCACCACCTGCACGGCGAAGACCACGGCGGTCAGCGCCACGCCCGCCGCGAGAACGGCGTAATAGGGCCAAAGCGGCCATTGCAGCATGTTGGTGGCGTCGCCCCACTCGGCCGCGTCGAGCGCCTTGAGGATGGCGCGGCGGCACAGGATCGTCAGGATCGCGATGGCAATGCCGCGCGACAGCAGGTCTCCGATGAACCGTCCGTAACGGCCGAGCATGGTGTCGAACACGTCGACCGCCACATGGCCGTTGCGCTGTGTGCAGTAGGGCAGGGCGGACATGACGAGGGCCACCGCGCTCAACTCGACGATCTCGTTCACGCCGAGCATCGGGGCGTCGAAGGCATAGCGCATGACGACACCGGCCGTCACGACCGCGACGACGCCGATCAGGCACACACCCCCCAGGACGCTGAGGGCCAGCGTGGCCCGTTCGGTCGCGCGGGACATGGCGGTCAGCCGGCTTGTCATCGAATACGTCCTCCCTTGTGCAAGCGGTGCCGCGTGCTTCTAGCGAGAGCCCTGCACCCGCGCCGCTTCAAACCGGTCGTCCAGCTATTGCCAGACGGCTATGGGTCGTTCGCCCACGGACTCACAGCGCCCCGGCCGGCTCGATCGCGATGTTCAGCAGGACCTGGCGTCTCTCCTCGGTCGCCACGCGGATCGCGCGCTCGAGGGCGGCGGGCAGGTCGGATCCCTGCACCACGGTTTCGGTATAGGCGCGGCTGGCCTCGGCGGTGCGTGCGAAGTCGGGGCTGGGCTTGAGCGAGGTCATCGGGACCTCGTTCGACTTGGCCGCGTAGCCCTCGGAATAGAGGCCTTCGACGGAATGGCGAACGGCGCCCCATTCCTCGTTGTTGAGGACCAGCACGATCACCGGCAGCTCCATCGCCTCTGCCACCTGGTGGCACACGGTCGGGTTGGCGAACATGTAGCTGCCGTCGCCCATGGTGGCGAAGACCAGGCGCTCGCGGTCGGCCAGCTGCGCCCCGAGAGCGGCCGGGAAGGCCCAGCCGAGGCCGCCCGAGTGCGGCTCCTGAAAGTAGCCGAGATGCTGATCCAGATCGAGCGGCATCAGCGGACAGCCCAGTTCGTGGAAGACGCTGGCTTTGCGCCCCTTGATGGCTCGGCCGAGGCACAAGCTGACCCAGTCCTTCGTCATCGGGCCGCGATTGCCGCTCTCGGCCGCCTCAATGACACCCTCGCGGTTCCGTGCCGCGAGCGCCGAGATCCGCTCGCGCCGGGCTGCGATCGTGCTTTCATCGCGGCGCTGGTCCGCCATGGCGCGGGCGAGGGCAAGGATGCTCGGTCCTGTCTCGCCCACCAGAGTCACATCGGCTCGGAAGTTGCGCACCGGCGTCCGCGCGAAAAGCGGATCCGGCCCCATCTGGATGACCGTGACGTCCTCGCGCAGCGTCACCTTGTCGGGCCACCACGGCGCCAGGCTGTTGATCACCAGCACGACGTCGGCCTCGGCCAGAAGCGCCTCGGGCGCGGCGCCGATCTGCATGGGGTGCGAGAGCGGTATGGAGATCTGGTTGGCCCAGTAGTGGGACAGCGGCAGGCCCCAATCCTGCACCAGGTTGGCCAGGACCCGGAACGCCTCCGCGCTGCCGGCACCGCGCTGGCTGATGATCAACGGGCTCTTCGCACCTGCCAGAAGTGCCGCGGCGCGCTCCAGCGAGGCCGGATCGGGCGCGGCGACGACGGGTGCCATGCAGGATGGCGCGTTCAGGCGGGCCGAGGGCGTCTGCTCGCAAAGGACCTCGCGCGGCAGGCTCAGGTAGATCGGGCCCTTCGGCGTCGAATTGGCGATCGCCCACCCGCGGTCGAACAGCTCCGAGATCTGCTCGGGGAAGCGCAGTTCGTAGTCCCACTTGGTCGTTTCGCGCACCAGCGCCGTCTGGTCGAACATCTCCTGCCCCCAGCCGATCGGGACGGTCCGGGCGCCGAAGCGGTCCCTCTCCGTCACCGGGGTGCGCCCCGACATGAGCATCATCGGGATCTGGTCGCACCACGCGTTGATCGCGCCGGTGGCCCCGTTCGACAGGCCGACATTCGTGTGCAGCATGACCGACTGGATGCGGCCCGAGATCTGGTAGTGACCGTGCGCCATGCTGACCGCGGCCATCTCGTGCGGGACGGTCACGGCCGTCGGCAGATCCATCCCGCGATGCGTGGCTTCGATGAGGCCCTCGATGACCGGAGGAAAATCGGTGCCCGAATTGGCGAAGACATAGTCGACGCCAAGCGCCTTGAGCTTGGTGAAGATCGCTCCGCCAGCCGTCACCGATTCCATGTCGTGGTCTTTCGCCATTCGCCTTCAGAGCGGGTTCGCAGCCATCCGTATCCACTCAGCGGCCGCCATCCGGGCCATACCGATACGGTGTTTGCGTCCACGTGCTCTCCTTGATAACTTACATATTAAGATGCTAATCTCAAAGCTGAACAACGATGGCGCCCTTGTCAAGCATCTTGCATAAGCGGCGCGGGGGATCGGCATCGGGGATGAGGAAGACGCATGAGCACACCGTTGAACGGCTCGGTCCTGAAAGCCTTTTCGATCCTGCGGCTGTTCAGCCACGAGCGGCCGGAGATTTCTGCGGTGACGGTCTCGACCGAGCTCGGGATGACTCACGCGACGGCGCACAGGCTGCTTCTGACGCTGGAAGAGGCGGGCGCGGTCGTGTCCTACCGGCGGGGCTACTTCTCGCTCGGGTCGGTGATGCAGGAGCTTGGTGCCGTGGCCGAGGCGTCGAACCTGATGGTCGCTCGCATCCGCCCCGTCATCGCCGAGCTTGCGCTCGAGCTGAACGAGTCCGTGATGGTCTGCCGCATGGGCCGGAAGGGGCCGACCTGCATTGCCGTCGCCGCGTCGAACCGCCCGATCTCGGTCAATGTCAGCGTGGGGACGGTCCTGCCGATGACGAACACGGCTCAGGGCAAGCTCTGGCTGGCGTTCATGGAGCCTGCGGAACGGGAGCAATGGCTGGAGGGCCGGCCGCGGAGTGACGCGCTCGACCAGGTCCGTGCTGCGGGATATGCGCGGAATCGCGGCGAGAACGAGCCGGACATCGGGGCCTTGTCCGTGCCGGTCCTGAACGGAAGGGGCGAGATCGTCCTGACGCTCAGCACCTTCGGCATGTTGAGCCGGTTCGACGACCAGATGGTCGAGCGCGCCTTGCCGAAGTTACGGGCCACCGCGGAGAAGATCCGCATCTAGGCCGTTTCGCGAGGCCTCACACCGCTGCAAGAGCCTTGTCCCAAGCCGATGCAAAGCGTGGAGAGCGGCTTCCAACGTTAAATCATGCTGTATTCGCGAAATCATTGGGTCCTGACCCCAGCACCTCGGGTTCGATCCCTCGCTTGATCGCGCTTTCCCGGACCGCGTGCTGCAAAGCGGAGCTTCTGCCGAGCAGCTTCATGAACCGTCTTTCGTCCAGTATCAGAACCACGCCGGGGCTGATGGCGCGGACCTGCGTCCGCCGCGGACGCTTGCTCAGCATGGAAAGCTGACCGAACATCTCGCCCCGTCCAAGCCGATGCTTCTGGCCGGCGGTCTCGGTTTCGACCGCGCCCGAGGCGATGAAGAAGACCCGGTCGGAGGCTTCGTCCTTGCGAAGGACGACCTCTCCGGCGGTCACGTAGCGGGTCAGAAGGGCCTTGCTCAGTTGGCGGCGGGCGGCGTCGTCCAGCTCTGCGAACAGGGGAAACTGCAGCACCAGATCGGCTTTCTGAACCGCAAGGTCGAGAGCCGGGCGCACCTCGACCGCGCTGCGCATCGACTGGATCTCCTGCAACAGCGCGTTGTGCAACTCTTGTCCGATCAACCCGTCATCGTGCAGCGCATCGTATTCCCGCTCTTCGACCCGAAGGGCGGTCCGGCGAATGAGCCGGCGCTCCAGCTCTTCCGAGTAGCCCGGATACTGCAGGCGCAATCCGTCCAGCTCCTGCTCGACCTGCTCGGCGCGCCGTTCCAGCAACTCGTGAAGCAGTTCGGCGACCCGGCGCCCGTGAATGCGGCGGATGCGCGTGTCGATGAACCTGTGCAGATCCCGCAGGATCAGGCGTTGGCCAAGCAGAAGCTCGAACCGGTCCGCCGTCAGTTGCGCAAGCAGCCCCGAGAGACGAAGACGGTTGTGGAGCCAGATGGCGAGCCTGAAGCGGGGGCCGAACTCAAGGCTTCGGCGCGCGGCGCTCCGGTAGCCGATCCGCCCACCGGTGCGCGTCGTTTCGATAAGCCGGTCCGCGTTCGCAAGCGCTTGCTCGGCGAGCCGGTTCGAAATGGCCCTCTCGCGGAACCGTTCGAGGATCATGTCGCGCTCGGCGCCGGCCAGCGCAACAAGGCCAAGCGTGATCCTGTCCCGATCGAGAATGGCCGCGCCGTCTTCCGCTGCCGTCATCGCGTCGTCCAGGCGGACGGCGAAAGTCTTGGCCTCGCCCCGTACGATGTCGCGGGACAGGCCGTAGTTTTCGGTCGTGGCCGCGACGTCTTCCCGAACCCTCTGCAGGGCGACCGCGATGACCTGGTTGGAGAGCGCCGTGTCGATCGGGCCGAGGCGGTCGAGGCCCAGACGGCCGATGACCCACCGCAGCGTCGTGCCCTGTACGATCAACGTGAAGAGGACGAACCCGGTCGCGAGGATGCCGACGAGGCGCTTCACCTCCGGAACCACCTGAGCGCTTTCGGTCACTGCCAGCGCGAGCGCCAGCGTCACGGCCCCGCGCAACCCGCCCCAGAGGATCGCGATCCGGTAGGGCCGCGCGATATGCGGCGACAGGCGCATCAGCGACAGGAGGGGCATGAAGCCGCCGACGACGACCGCACGGGCGAAGACCGCGGCGCCGATCACGGTGAGCAGCAAAAGCACGTCGCTGGGGCGGGCATCTTCGAGCAGCCGCGGGATCAGCAGCGCGGCGAGGACGAAGATGAGGGCGCCGGACCAGTGCGCCAGGAGGTTCCAGACCTCGCGAAGGTTGGTCCATGTCTGCGGCGGCAACCGCCCGGGGCCGGTGAGGTTGAGCGTCAGACCGGCGGTGACCACGGCGATCACGCCAGAGGCGCCGACGAGTTGCTCCGCCGCAATGAACCCCAGGTATGGCAGGGCGACCGAGATCGAGATCTGTGCCAGCTCATGCTGCGAGAACCAGCTCATCACCCAGACCGCCAGCCGTGCCATGATCCAGCCGACGAGCGCCCCTCCGAACAGGAGGACCGGAAACTGGCTGAAGGCATCCCCCAGCGACGGGTCAGCCTCGCCGAACCGCACGAAGGCGAGGAACTGGCCGAACAGCGCGATCGCCGCCGCATCGTTCAGCAGGCTCTCGCCCTCGATGATCCGGCTGAGGCGCCGCGGTGCCGACAGGTTGCGGAAGATGCCGACGACCGCGGACGGGTCGGTGGTGGAGATGATGGATCCCAGCAGAAGGCAGGCGACCAGAGGCAACGAGCTGGCCCAGAACAGCGCGTATCCGACGGTGAAGGTCGCAACCACGACGGCGACGATCGCGAGGACGAAGATCGGCACGGCATCGTCGAGCATCCGCCGCAGGTTCATGCCGAGCGTCGCCTGGAACAGCAAGGTCGGCAGGAACACGTAGAGAAAGACGTTCGACCGGATCGGGAAGTTCAGGATCGCGATCGCGATCGGATTCAGCGTGTCGGTCAGTTCCGTTTGAAGGAAGTAGACCGCCCCCGAAGCGATCAGGATGCCGATCGCGGCGAGGATGACGCTGTAGGGCAGACGAAGGCGCGCCGCCAAAGGCTCCGCGAGGCCGATGACCAGGAACAGCGAGGCGATGACGGCGGTGATGACGACGATGTCCATGGCCTCACTTAGCGGGGTAGGCCGTCCGGGTGAATACCGGGGGCTGTCGGTCAGCGCGGTAGACTCGTTGAGTTTCGATCAGTTGTGACGGCCGTCAGGATCATCCTGCCCTCCGGGCGTCGCGTCCTCAGGAACGCTTCGCGAGCAGGCTCCCCGCATCCGGTGACGCCGTGACGAGATGCTCGATCCTTCGCGACCGATACCTGAGAGTGGCAACCACGAACTGAAAGCCGACCAGGAGGGCGAAGGCAGAAACCGCCTCGGCAAGAGCGACATTCCGAGCCGTGAGTATGCGGCCGAACGAAGCGCCGGTGGCCACGTCGACAACCACACCGCCGCTTGCCCGCCGGTCGGGCCAGCCGTCGATCGTGTCCGAGCGTGAAACGGCAGTGACGTAGCGCGGCGTCCCGTCCTCGTCCCCTTCACCCATGGCCATTCCGTTAGATGGCAATGGTCCTCTTCGACCGGGCTCGAAATGAACGCCGGTCGCCCCGCGAGCAGCATCAATGATGTCGGGGTCGGCGGTGCTCTGATCGCCGAGACTGGTGAGATCGACGAAAATCGCCTGCTGCTCGGCGCCGGTATGATCTCGGGGCAGGGTCCGATGAAAGGGCATGCGCGCTACGACGGCGCGCTTGGCCACGACAGTCTCAAGCACAGAGGGACAATGGGAGTTCCCTACCAATTCGAAGCGACTTTCAATGAAGAGGCTCTGCTTGGAGCACCGGCGTACCGTGTCGGAGCTTCAGAAGAATAACTCCGTGTCGCCTGACACGTCTCAAGGACGGTGTCCTTCAGCCTTGCGCGCCAATACCGATGGGCCTACCCACACCGCAACTCCGAAGCGTGAGGACCAGATGGACAGGCGACATTTCATCGTGATCGGTGCGGCCGGTTTGACCGCTTCGGTCGTTCCCGGACCGGGGCAAGCCGCTTTCGCGCCGCAGCCCGATGCGTGGCGACGGTTCGAGCTTGTCACCCGGATCGATCTGCCGCCGTCGGCCGAACCTGCGCAGGTCTGGGTCCCGGTTCCGGCCGTCTCCGAGCCCGGTTGGATGAAGGCTGGCGACAGCACGTGGAGGGGCAATGCGACCTCGGCCGAACGTGCCTCCGATCCCGAAGGAACCGCATCGTTCGTCCACGCGAAATGGAGCGCAGAGGCTGGCGTGCGCACATTGACCGTCACCTCGATCGCCATGGCGCGCGACCGCAACGCCGATCTTTCGGATGCGCCTGGTGCGGTGCCATTGCTACCCGCGGCCGAACGGCGGCTTTATACGGCGTCGACCGACCTGATTCCCACAGATGGTATCGTGAAGGATACGGCGGACGGCATCGTCGGCTGGGCTCGCAGCGACCTGGCCAAGGCGCAGCGGATCTATGACTGGATCGTCGAGAACACCGCGCGCAATCCCGAAACCCGTGGTTGCGGGCTGGGAGACGTCGCCTCGATGCTGGCCATGGGCGACCTGACCGGGAAATGCGCTGATCTGAACGCGCTCTATGTCGGGCTCGCGCGCGCGGCCGGGCTCCCGGCGCGGGATGTCTACGGACTGCGGGTCGCGCCCTCGGCCTTCGGCTACAAGAGCCTCGGGGCAGGGTCGAACGACGTCACGAAGGCTCAGCATTGCCGTGCCGAGGTGTGGCTCGAGGATTTCGGCTGGGTTGCCGTCGATCCGGCCGATGTGCGCAAGGTGATGCTCGAAGAGCCGCCGAAGGATCTGCCGCTGGACCACCCGAAAGTCACTGCCGCCCGCGACGCACTCTTCGGGGGGTGGGAAGGCAACTGGATCGGCTACAACTTCGCCCACGACGTCGTTCTGCCCGGTGCCACCAATGGCGCGGTGCCGTTCCTCATGTATCCCGAAGGGGAGGTCGGCGGACGCCGGCTGGATCCTCTGGATCCCGCCAGCTTCAGCTACACGATCACCGCGCGTGAATTGCCGATCGCCTGACGCGGGCTGTTCATCCCGACCCCGCAGCCTACGATTGCGGGGTATGACGAGGTCGCAGCAAAGGAATGGCCATGGCCGACACCGGGATCATCGCAATCGGCAGCTACAACGACAACGACGCCGATGCGCTGGATGAAATCGGGGCGGTCCGCGTACCGTCCCTGGCCGACGCGCTCGCCCTGCCGGAGGCCGAGCGCGCAACGGTGAAAGCGATCGCGTACAAGAGCGGGGCCTCCATCGACGGCGAGGTGCTGGATGCGTTTCCGGCACTCGGCCTCCTGTCCAATTTCGGCGTCGGATACGATGCCATCGATGTCGCCGCAGCGACGGCTCGCGACGTGGCGGTGACGAACACGCCGGATGTGCTGAACGACGATGTGGCGGACCTTGCCGTGGGGATGCTGCTGATGCAGATGCGCCGCATGCGCCAGGCGGATGCGCATGTCCGCTCGGGCATGTGGGCCGAAGGGCAGCCTTTCCCTCTGAACCGCAAGATGAGCGGCGCTCGCGTAGGTATCCTCGGGCTCGGCCGGATCGGGTTCGAGATCGCGAACCGCCTCGCGGCCTTCAAGATGGACGTGCACTACTGGTCCCGGTCTTCGAAAGAGACACCGGCCTGGACGTGGCACGACAGCCCCTCGGCCCTCGCGGAGGCGGTCGATCTGCTCGTGGTTGCCGTCGTGGGCGGGCCCGAGACGGAGAATATCGTCTCGAAGGAGGTTCTGGATGCGCTCGGCGCGGACGGGGTGCTGGTGAACATCTCGCGCGGATCGACGGTGGACGAAGCCGCGCTTCTGGATGCGCTCGAGGGCGGGCGGCTGGCAGGGGCGGCGCTGGACGTGTTCGAGAACGAGCCGAAGATCGACCCGCGTTTCGCCGCGCTCGAAGAGGTCGTCCTGCAGCCGCACCAGGGGTCCGCGACGCATACGACACGCGCTGCCATGGGTTGTTTGCAGCGCGCGAACATCGAGGCCTTCCTTAAGGGAGACACGCTGCTCACCCGGGTGAACTGAGCCGCGCAGAGACTGGCCGTGCGAAATGACCGGTGTTGCCGCGACCGGGCAGTGGGGCAGGGCCCTTTCTGCTTGAAGTGCCTCAGGCTTCGGGAGTGATGGCGTCCTCGACGAGCGCGCCGGGCGCCTGGATGACACGGCCGGACAAGTCGATAGCCGCACGAACCGCGTCGCGGAGGTCGGTGCCCCCGGCAAGGCCAGCCAGCAGGGCGCCGGCGAAACTGTCACCCGCGGCCGTGGTGTCGATCACGTGTTCGACCGGCGCGGGTTGCAGGCGTTCGGTGCCGGTCGCGTCGCTCCAGAAGGTGACTTCGGCCGCGCCGTTCTTGACGACCACCGTGCCGGCGCCGCCCTCGCGGTAGCGCGCGATCGTGTCCTCGGGCGTGGCGTCGCCAAACAGGCCCTGTTCTTCTTCGAAGCTCGGAAGGACGATGTCGGCCGCCGCCGCGCCGCGGGTCAGGCCGTCGCGCATGGTGGCCTCGTCCTCCCACAGGCGGGGGCGCAGGTTGGTGTCGAAGCTGACCGTGGTGCCCGCCGCCCGCGCCCGGTCGAGCGCGGCGCACAGGCGCGTCCGGGACTCAGGTGTCAGGATGGCGAGCGTGATCCCCGAGACATGCGCCATGTCGGCGCCCTCCAGCGCGCGGTCCAGCCGCGCCGGATCGTCGGCGAGGCTGCGCGCGGCCGAAGTGTCGCGCCAGTAGGAGAAGCTGCGCTCGCCGTCCCGCGTCGAGATCATGTAGAGCCCGACGCTGCGCCCCGGGATGCGGTGCAGGTGGTCAGTCTCGATCCCGGACTCTTGCATGAAGTCCGCCATCTGGTCGGACATCGCGTCGTCGCCGATGCACGAGACGTAACCGACGCTGGCATCAAGGGGCAGCAGGCGGCGGGCATACCAGGCGGTGTTGAACGTATCGCCGGCGAAACCGCGGCGGTAGGTGCCGGGACCGGCCTGCGCCAGTTCGACCATGCACTCGCCGATGCAGACGATACGGGTCATCGGAACTCTCCCCAAGATGCGGGCCGAAGGGTCGGCGCGGGTCCGGGGTATATCGGATCGCGGCACCCTCACAAGGCCCGCGACGGGCCGGATGCCGACGCTTCGGCATCCGGCAGAGTGTCAGCCGCGCGCGGCTTTCGCCCGGCGCGGGCCGCGATTGCGCGGCTTTCCTTGCGATTGGCCCTGCGGCTTCGACCCTGGCTTCGGACCCCGCCGACGGTTCTGCGAGGGCTTGGGTGCGGCAACCGGGGCGGCGTTCGACCATGACGCCTCGAGCGCGACCGGGATCGTCTTGCCCAGCAGCTTCTCGATGTCGCGCAGGTAGGCCAGCTCGTCCGGGGCACAGAAGCTGACCGCCTTGCCCGAGCGTCCGGCACGGCCGGTGCGGCCGATGCGGTGGATATAGGTCTCGGAGATGTTGGGCAGCTCGTAGTTGTAGACGAACTCGACCTCGGGAATGTCGATGCCGCGCGCGGCCACGTCGGTCGCGATCAGCACCCGGATCTGGCCGTCGCGGAAGGATTTCAGCGCCCGGTCCCGCTGCCCCTGCGAGCGGTTTCCGTGCAACGCCGCACCCGGGAAGCCTGCCTTTTCAAGCTGGCGCATCAGCCGGTCCGCGCCGTGCTTGGTGCGCGAGAATATCAGCGCCTGGGCGTCCGGGTGGGCGGCCAGAAGCTCGGCCAGATGCTCGGTCTTGCCCTCTTTCGGAACGAAGCGGACCTCCTGGTCGACCTTGTCGGCGGGCTTGCCCGGAGGGGCGACCTCCACCCGGACGGGGTTCTGCAGGAAGGTCTGCGCGATCTCGTTCATCTGCTTGGACATCGTGGCCGAGAACAGCAGCGTCTGACGCTCTTTCGGGATGTGGTTGGCGATCTTCCGCAGGTCGTGGATGAACCCCATGTCGAGCATCTGGTCCGCTTCGTCGAGGACGAGGAACTTCGCCTCGGACAGGGTCAGCGCCTTCTGGTTCAGAAGGTCCAGCAGACGGCCCGGGGTGGCGACGAGGATGTCCGCACCACGCTCCAGCCGGCCGATCTGGCGATTGATGGACATGCCGCCGACGACCGTCGCGATGCCGATCTTGGCCCCGCCGGCCAGCGGGCGCAGGCTGTCGGCGATCTGGTTCACCAGCTCGCGCGTGGGCGCGAGGATCAGCGAGCGCACGGTTTTCGGCGCGGGCTTGCCACCGGTATTGATCAGCGCGTCAAGAAGCGGCAGGCCGAAGGCGATGGTCTTGCCGGTGCCGGTCTGGGCAAGGCCCATGACGTCGCGGCCCTCCATCGCGTGGGGGATGGCCTTGGCCTGGATCGGGGTCGGTTCGTCAAGTCCGGCCTCGGCCAGACGTTCCAGAAGGGAGGGCGCGAGGCCCAGCATGTCGAAATCCATGGGAAATCCGTGTATTACAGGTGTAAGAGGCCGGTTAGAGCCCGGTAGGCGACAACGTCGGAGTCCGTAGAACCGCGCCGAAGGCCCGCTTGCGTTCGAGGACACGCCACGGGCTGACCGAGGGGCCGGATTGCCCCGTGGCCGACGTGACGTCTGCCTCCCCGCGTGATCTGGGAAACGCTGCGCCGGTCCGAGGGGGCCATCCTGTGGTCCGTCTGCTCACGCGGCAGGGACACGGCGTCTTGAGGGTCATATCTATCCCGCAGAGCCTCGTGTCAATCCCGCGGCGACACGCCCGCCAATGATGCCAAGGATCTCCGCACCGACATGGTTCGCGAACGCTACAACAAGGCGAGCGAGAACCACGGCACCGCAATCAGGAGCGCCAGCCGCACAAGGTCCGCGATCCAGAACGGGAACACCCCGCGAAAGACGGTCATCAGCTCGATATCGGGGATGACCGAGCGCATAACGAACACGTTCATCCCCACCGGGGGCGTTATCAGGCTTATTTCGGTCACGACCACCACCACGATGGCAAACCAAATCAGCACGTCGTCAGGATTGCTCAGCATTCCGCCGCCGAAATCCAGTTGCTGCACCACCGGGTAGAAGACCGGCACCGTCAGCAGGATCATCGACAGGCTTTCGAACACGCAGCCCATCACCAGGTAGATCAGCACCATGACCCCGATGACCAGCCAGGGCGACAGGTCCATCTCGTAGATCAGGTCCACCATCTCGGCCGGCAGCCCGGCGAAGTTGATGAAGGTCGAGAAGATCTCAGCGCCGATGATGATAGCGAAGATCATCGCGGTCGCCAGCACCGTCTCGCGCACCGCCGAACGGAACCCGGCCCAGTCGAGCCCTCGGATCGCCAGCGCCAGAACTAGCGCGAACAGGGCGCCCATGCCGCCGGCCTCGATCGGGGTGAAGACGCCGCCATAGATGCCGCCCATGATGAAAACGAACAGCGCCAGAGTCCCTAGAACGCCGATCGTGTCGCGCCGGGTCATAGGTACGGCCTCGCCCACTTCAGGCGCCTTCGACGGGTCCAACCGGACCGTCACGATCACCGCCAGAAGGTACAGTAAGATGCCGAGCGCGCCGGGCAGCAGCCCCGCAATGAACAGATCGCCGATGTCGGTCTCGGTCAGCAGCCCGTAGATGATCAGGATCACCGAGGGCGGGATCAGGATGCCCAGCGTTCCCCCCGCCGCGATCGCCCCCGCCGCAAGCCGGTCGTCATAGCCGAACTTGCGCATCGGGGGCAGGGCCACGCGGCTCATCGTGGCGGCGGTCGCCAGGGACGAGCCCGAGACGGCCGAGAAGCCGCCGCAGCTCAGCACCGTGGCCAGCGCCAGCCCGCCGCGCATCCGCCCGAACAAGCGGTCGGCCCCGGCGAACAAGCCGTGGGCGATCCCCGATTGCGCCAGCACGTTGCCCATGAAGATGAACAGGGGCACGACCGACAGCGTATAGCTCAACCCCGTGTCGAAGACCGTGCTGCCGATCATCGCGCCCGCCGCGTCCACGCTGCGCATCAGCGCGAAACCAACGCCGCCAACCAGCGCCATGGCGAAGCCGATGGGCACGCGCAGGAAGACCAGCACCAGCAGGATGGTGATCCCGATGAGGGACTCGGTCATCGACCGGCGACCCGCAGGAAGCCGAAGATTGCGGCGACGAGGCAGCTGAGCGCCCCGAAGATCGCGATCGGCGCGAAGGGAATGCCAAGCGAGATCGACCGCGTCCCGTCCTCGGCCTGTTGCAGACCCAGCGCCAGAAGTCGCAACGCAAAGACCAGCAGAACCCCCGCCGCGATGACCGACGCCAGCCACAGGAGGCGCGTTCCAATCCGTTCGGGCAGGAGCGTGGCGAGGATGTCGACCTCCACGTGGCTGCCCGCGCGACTGACCAGCGGCAGGGCGGCGAAGACCAGCGCGCCCAACATCAGTTCGGTCGTCTCGAAGGCGCCCGGAAGCGGCGTGTCGAACAGGTAGCGCCCGACCACGTCGATCCCGGTAACCAGCATCAGCGCGACGAGAAGCAGGCCCGAGAAGATCTCGAGCCCGCCGGTGATGATGCGGATCATCAGTTCGTCGGTGCGTCGGCGCCGGTCATGGACCGCATCCGTTCAAGCGCAGCGGCGCCGTCGCGTCCATCGCCCAGAGCCTCGGCCCAGTCCTGCTCGGCCTGTTCGGCGACGTCGCGGATCACGGCGACGACCTCGTCGTTCGCGGCGCCGGTCTCGATCCCGGCATCGGCGATCTCGGCCTCGGCGGCGGCATCGGCGTCGTTCCACGCCTGACCCACCCGCTCTGCGAAGGCGAGGCCCGAGATCTCGCTGATCGCCTGCTGGTCCTCGGGGCTGATCTCCTGCCACTTGTCCTCGTCCATCACGAGGAACCAGGTCGTGTTGTAGATCCCGCCCGGAACGGTCAGCGAGTAGGCGATGTCGTCGGTCAGGTTGAAGGCCGTCAGCGCCTCCTTCGTGAAGGTCGCGCCGTCGATCACCCCGCGCGAGAGCTGCTCGTAGACCTCGGTGGACGAGGTGAAGACGGGCGTGGCGCCAAGGTCTTCCATCAGCGTCGCGGTATAACCTCCGGGCACGCGGATCTTCAGGCCGCTGAAGTCGCCGGGCGCCTCGATCGGGCGTTCAGCATTGTGGAAGACGCCGGGGCCGTGGGTGAACAGGCCCAGGATGTGCGTGCCCTCGTGATCCTCGGCCGCGCCCAAGTCCTCGGTGTAGACCGTGTAGAACGCCTTCGAGACATCGACCGCGTCGTCGCCCAGGAACGAGAACTGCCCGACCTGGCTCGCGTCGAAGCGATCGTCCTGGCTGAAAGAGTGCAACCCGTAGGTGATGTCGGCCACCCCGTCGCGCGCCATGTCGAAATGCGCGGGCGGCGCGCCGAGGGGCGAGGCCAGAACCCGGACGCTGACGCGGCCCTCGGTCACTTCTTCGACCTCCTCGGCCCAAGGCTTCATCGCGTTGACCACGATGGGGTGCCGCGGGGGCAGCCAGCTGGACATGACAAGCTCGATGTCCTGCGCGATCGCGGTGCCCGTGACCGACAGAAACCCGACAGAGATAAAACCGAATCCATACAGTTTTTTCATATGCTCCTCCCAAAGCGATGATCTTGTTCCGTCCTAGCTAAATGTTGTGTTTGTAACCATCAATTGCCGTCAGTCTGGCAGCCCCTCGAACGCCGCGAGACGCTGGAGGCAGTCGATCAGGACAGCGCGTTCGCCGGTCGAGAAGCTCGCCATCAGGTCGGCGTTGTGCTTCTCGGCCACGACCACCAGATCATCGAATGCTCGCCGGCCCTGCGGAAGAAGGGTCAGGATCTCGCGGCGGCGATCGTCCGTGCTCTCGCGTCCAGCGACGAAGCGCTTGTCTTCCAAGGCCCTGACCGAACGACTGATCTTGGTCTTGTGCATCTTCGAAAGCCGCCCGATCTCGCTCGCGGTCATGTCGCCGTAGCGGCCCAGATGGAACAGCACGCGCCATTCGGTGCGAAGCATCCCGTAGCGGTCCTTGTAGATTTGCGAGAACCCGATGCTCGTCTCTTCGGCGGCCTGGTTGAGCAGGTAGGGAAGGAAGTTTCTCAGGTCGAAATCGCGCATCGCATTTTCCCTCTACGGGCCTTGTTGGTTACAAAAGTAACTACTACCAAGTTTGTCAACGGTTTGGAGAAGCGATCATGAACGACCAGACGCGGATCTCGGGTCTCATCCAGGCAGCCATTCCACAAGGCACCACCGACGGCTACATGCCCGGGTTCGGGAACGATTTCGAGACGGAGGCCCTGCCGGGCGCGCTTCCGCAAGGCATGAACTCGCCGCAGAAGGTGAATTACGGCCTCTACGGAGAGCAGCTGTCGGGCACCGCCTTCACCGCCCCCAGCCACCAGAACGAGCGGACCTGGTGCTACCGCATCCGCCCCTCGGTCAAGCACCAGGGCCGGTACGAGCGCATCGACCTGCCCTACTGGAAGACCGCGCCGCATGTGCCTGAAAACGTGACCTCTCTGGGGCAATACCGCTGGAACGCCGTGCCCCACAGCGACGAGCGTCTGACCTGGATCACGGGAATGCGCACTATGACCACCGCGGGCGACGTGAATACCGCCACGGGGATGGCGGCGCATATCTACCTCGTCACCGAATCGATGAAGGACGCCTACTTCTACTCGGCCGATGGCGAGCTGCTGGTCGTGCCGCAAGAGGGCAAGCTGCGCTTCGCGACCGAGCTCGGGATCATCGACGTCGAACCGCAGGAGATCGCCATCATCCCGCGTGGCCTCGTCTATCGGGTCGAGGTGCTCGAAGGTCCCGCACGCGGCTTCGTCTGCGAGAATTACGGCCAGAAGTTCGAGCTGCCGGGCAGGGGTCCCATCGGCGCGAATTGCATGGCGAACCGGCGCGATTTCAAGACGCCGGTCGCCGCCTTCGAGGATCGCGAGACGCCGTCGACCATGACGATCAAGTGGTGCGGCCAGTTCCACCGCTCGGACATCCCGCACTCGCCGCTCGACGTGGTGGCGTGGCACGGCAATTACGCGCCCTGCAAGTACGACCTGAAGACCTATTGCCCGGTCGGTGCGATCCTGTTCGACCACCCCGATCCGTCCATCTTCACCGTGCTGACCGCCCCCTCCGGGGTCGAGGGCACCGCGAATATCGACTTCGTCCTGTTCCGCGAGCGCTGGATGGTGATGGAGGACACGTTCCGCCCCCCCTGGTACCACAAGAACGTCATGTCCGAGATGATGGGCAACATCTACGGCCAGTACGACGCCAAGCCGCAGGGCTTCGTTCCGGGCGGGATGAGCCTGCACAACTGCATGCTGCCCCACGGACCCGACCGCGAGGCGTTCGAGAAGGCGTCGAACGCGGAACTCGGCCCGGACAAGCTCGACAACACCATGTCGTTCATGTTCGAGACCCGCTTCCCCCAGCACCTCACCGAATTCGCCGCAAAGGAGGCGCCGCTGCAGGACGATTACGTCGATTGCTGGGACGGACTGGAGAAGCACTTCGACGGGACGCCCGGCCGAAAGTGATCTCGGACGGGAAGCAAGGGAGGGCCGGCTTGCTCAAGCGAAGCTGGATCGACAGCGCGAATGATGCCGAGGGGGAGTTTCCCCTCAACAACCTGCCCTGTGGGGTCTTCTCGACCCGTGGTCTTCCGCCACGCTGCGGGGTGGCGATCGGGGACATGATCCTCGACGCCGCGCGCGCGGAAGAGGCCGGGCTGACCGGCACCCAGCGCCTGCTGCAATCCGCCAAATGGAATCCGCTGATGGCCGAAGGGCCGGCGGTATGGTCGTCGCTTCGCAAGCGGCTGACCGACCTTCTCGCCGAAGGCGCCCCGGATCGCGCGGCGGTCGAGCCGCTTCTGGTCCCGATGGCGGACGCGACGATGCACATGCCGCTCGAGGTCGCCGAGTACACCGATTTCTATGCAGGCAAGCAGCACGCGCAGAACGTGGGCACCATGTTCCGAGGCCCCGAGAACGCACTGCCGCCGAACTGGCTGCACATCCCCATCGGCTATAACGGGCGAGCCTCGACCGTCGTGGTCTCGGGCACCGGCATCCGCCGGCCGTTGGGGCAGACGAAGGCCAAGGACGCCGAGATGCCCTCGTTCGGGCCAAGCAAGCGGCTGGACATCGAGCTCGAGATCGGTGCCATCGTCGGAACCCCGTCGCAGATGGGCGAGCCGATCACAACCGACCGTGCGCAACAGATGATCTTCGGCTATGTCCTGCTGAACGACTGGTCCGCACGCGACCTGCAGGCCTGGGAATATCAGCCGCTGGGGCCGTTCCAGGCGAAGGCCTTCGCCACGACCATCAGCTCCTGGATCGTCACCCGCGAGGCGCTCGCCCCCTTCGCCGTCGTCACGCCAAGCCCCGAGAAGGAGCTGCTGCCCTACCTCAAGGGGGACTTTCCCGGAAACTATGACGTAAACCTGTCGATCGAGATGAACGGCCACCGCATCAGCACCACCAACATGCGCGAACTCTACTATTCCGCGGCGCAGCAGCTGACGCATCATGCGTCGTCGGGATGCTCCATGCGGACGGGCGATCTGCTGGGTTCCGGCACGATCTCGGGGCCGGGCCCGTCGAACTACGGGTCGCTGCTCGAGATGACGTGGGGCGGGGAAACCCCGCTCGATCTGGGCGGCGAGACACGCACGTTCATCGAAGACGGTGACACGCTGACTCTAAGGGGGCATGCACAGGGGGACGGCTATCGTGTGGGCTTCGGCGCCTGCACCGGCACGATCCTTCCCGCCCCGGATTATCCCTGAACAAGGAGCCACCACATGGCCAAGGCATTCGCATCCGCTGGCGACATGGCGGACAAGAAGATCAGCTTCACCGAAGTCGGAGAGGGTCTCTGGGCCTTCACCGCCGAGGGCGACCCCAATTCGGGCGTCATCATCGGCGACGACAGCGTGATGATCGTCGAGGCACAGGCGACACCGCGCCTCGCCAACCTCGTGATCGAGAAGGTGCGCGAGGTCACCGACAAGCCCATCACCCACCTGGCGCTGACCCACTACCACGCGGTCCGCGTCTTAGGGGCCTCGGCCTATGACGCGCGCGAGATCATCATGTCGGATACTGCGCAATCCATGGTCGCCGAGCGCGGCCAGGAAGATTGGGACAGCGAGTTCGACCGCTTCCCGCGGCTCTTCCAGGGACACGAGAGCATACCCGGCCTGACCTGGCCGACCACGACCTTCAGCGACCGGATGTCGGTCTACCTGGGCAACCGGCGCGTCGATCTGATGAAGGTCGGCCGGGCGCATACGGCCGGCGACATCGTCATCCACGTGCCCGACCAGAACGTCATGTTCACCGGCGACATCGTCGAATATCACTCGGCCTGCTATTGCGGCGACGGCCATTATACGGACTGGCCGCAGACGCTCGAGAATATCCGCGCCTACGATCTCGACGCGATCGCGCCGGGGCGGGGCGATGCGCTGGTCGGCCGCGACAAGGTGAACGCGGCGCTAGACAACACCGCAGATTTCGTCGCCTCGACCTATGACGCGGTGAAGCGCGTGGCGGTCAAGGGCGGCTCGTTGCAGGAGGCCATGGCGAACGTGCGCGCCGTCTGCGACCCCAAGTTCGGCGACTACGCCATCTACGAGCACTGCCTGCCGTTCAACGTCGCCCGCGCCTACGACGAGGCGCGCGGCATCGACACGCCCCGGATCTGGACCGCCGAGCGCGACAAGGAGATGTGGGCGGCCCTTCAGGGTTGATCCACCGCCCCGGCCACTTTGGGAGGAGAGGTCATGTTGGACGACCGCTATTCGCTGGCGCACCGGCTTTACCCATACGCACGCTCCTCCGATCAGGACGCGGATGTCGCGGCGCATCATCCGGCCGTGGTGATCGGAGGCGGTCCGATCGGGATGACCGTCGCACTGGATCTCGCGCTGAAAGGTATCCGCACGCTGGTTCTGGACGATCACGAGGGGGTGGGAGAGGGCTCGCGCGCGATCTGCTTCGCCAAGCGCACCCTGGAAATCTGCGACCGGCTGGGGTGTGGCGCTGCGATGGTGGACAAGGGGGTCGTCTGGAACCTCGGCAAGGTGTTCCACGGCGAGGACATGGTCTTCGAGTTCAACCTCCTGCCCGAGGGCGGCCATCGCCGACCGGCCTTCATCAACCTCCAGCAGCCCTACTTCGAGAAATTCCTGGTCGAACGGATCCGGCAGGTGCAGGCCGAGGGTGCACCGATCGAGATCCGCGGCAAGAACCGGGTCGAAACGCTCGACGTGGCGGACGACGGCGCCCGGATCGAGGTGGTGACGCCGGACGGCCCATACACGATCACGGCCGACTGGGTGCTGGCCTGCGACGGGGCGGGCTCACCGACGCGCAAGGCATTGGGCCTCGGGTTCGAGGGCAAGGTCTTCAGGGACAGCTTCCTGATCGCCGATGTGCGGATGAAGGCAGACTTGCCCGTCGAGCGCCGCTTCTGGTTCGAGCCACCCTTCCGCGACGCGGGGGATTCAGCGCTTCTGCACAAGCAGCCCGACGACATCTGGCGGATCGACTTCCAGATCGGCTGGGACGTGGACCGTGACGCAGAGATGAAGGAAGACCGCATCCGCGCGCGCATCGACCAGATGCTGCCGAAAGCGGAATACGAGATCGTTTGGACATCGATCTATACCTTCCAGTGCCGCCGCATGAGGTCGTTTCGCCACGGGCGCGTGCTCTTCGTCGGCGACAGCGCGCACCAGGTTTCGCCCTTCGGCGCAAGGGGCGCGAATGGCGGGGTGCAGGATGCCGACAATCTCGGGTGGAAGCTTGCGATGGTGATGAAGGGCGAGGCACCCGAGGCGCTGATCGACAGCTACGATTCCGAACGGTGCCCTGCGACCGACGAGAACATCCGCAATTCGACCCGCTCCACCGATTTCATCACGCCGAAATCCGAAATGAGCCGGATCTTTCGCGACGCAGTCCTGCACCTGTCGCGAAACAACGATTTCGCTCGTCCCTTCGTGAATTCCGGGCGTCTCTCCACGCCCAGCATCTACGACGGCTCGCCGCTGAACACCGCCGACGGCTTGCCCGAAGGCCCCGCCGGCGCGCGACCGGGCGCCCCCTGTCCCGACGCGCCGCTGGGGGACGGTTTCCTGCTCGACCGTCTCGGGGAGGGATTCGTGCTCCTGGCGATCGGGCAGGAGGCACCAAAGATCCGGGGCGTCGGAAGCCTGTCGATCGGCACGTCCATCCCCGAGGTCCTAAACCGGTACCTGGGGGCCGTCGAAAGAGCGCTCTACCTGATCCGGCCCGATCAGCACGTTGCGGCCCGATGGGCGACGGCCACGCCGGCCCAGATCGAAGCTGCCCTGCATCGCGCCAGGGGAAGGAAGGTGGCATGACCGCGCTCGTCACGTCCGGGAACATCGCTCGTCCCGATGATGTCTATGATCTTCTGCTGTCGGCCCATGACGGCTTGACGAAGGAAGAGAGCGATGCGCTCAACGCGAGATTGATCCTCACTCTGTTCAACCACGTGGGCGACATCGAGGTGATCAGGCAAGCCATTGCCCTGGCGCGGCAGTGAGCCCTCTCCGCGATCGGTAGCGCTCGCTCGGCGTGCCAGTTCGGGATTGGCTTCATGCCACGCCACGGACCTGTCCCCCGCAGTTCCACCGCGGGGGACAGAGATCGTTCGGGAGTATGTTACTCGACGACTTCGGGCTCGACCTCGGCGGCCGGATCCTCGGTCACTGCAGGATCGACCTCTTCGGTGACTGCAGGATCGACGGTATCGACCACGGTCTCTTCTTCACCGAACCAGCCGAGCAGCCAGCCTAGCAGCAACAGGGCAAGAAGCGCGGCGACGGCAATGCCGATCCACTTGCCCATCCCGCTGTCTTTCTTCTCGCCGGTCTTGGTGACTTTGGGGTCTCGATAGTCGGACATGTCATTTCCCTTTCAATATTCTCGGGGTCGAAGAAATTCTTCAGTTGTTCTCGTTAAGCCGCGTGTTCCGCTTGTACGAGCGCGTGTAGGGATCCGAATGATCGTGATCGCGCTCGGCTGCCCAGTCGGCATTCGTGCGGCGATTGTCAGGATCACTGTAGGGATCGACCGTTTCGCCCTCGAACTCGCCGGAGCGCTGGTCGAGATTGTGCGTCTCGCCCTCGGGACGGCGCATGATCTCCTTCGCGCGACCGACCTGGTTCTCGTCCACTTCCGCCGACACCACGTAGTCGCCGCGACGCACGCTCTGCTGGTAGGTCCGCAGGTCCTCATCCGGCAGGTGCAGATCGTGCAGCTGATCCGAATACTTGTTGTCGGTTCGATGGCCGTCGGCGTCGACCGGCTCGTCGCGGTCCGGAACGACCCGGATATCGCTCGACGAGATGCCCAGTTCGCTCAATTCGCGTCGCACGAGATCGGCAACGGCGTGGGTGCGATAGATGGCGGTTATGTTCCTGTGCATTTTTCAATCCTCCAGATGTTACCATCACAATCACGCGTCTCCATTTAAGTTCCGGGGTGTGAAACCGTTGACTCGGCCGGTTTGGGTCTGCACCGGCGGACATTCGTGCCGGACGGCACTTCCGGAGGATGTTCCCGAGCGGTTTCTTGCTTGCCGCCGTCCCGATCATCGCAACAGGCAAATCTCCGGGTGCGCATGTCCGGCAGCCTCGCCGGCGAAGTTACGCTCAGGTCGCCCCACCGATACCGCCGTCCCGGGAGTTTCGGAGCGCGTGACAACCCTGCGGAGAACTCGCGCCCGTTCGGGGGAAGGGGAGCGGTGACCCGAGGCTTCCGCAGGGTAAGAACCCGCAATAAATGATTGATCTTTCGGCCTAAGCCGCTCCATCATCCAAGTCGGGAAGAGATATCAACGACGCGGGGAGCCTCGGCTTGACGACGGAGGAACGGGGTACGGGTAGTGCGGGCGTGGCGCTCGAGGCAGTCGGTCTCACGAAGGAGTTCAAGGGGTTCGTTGCGGTCAACAACGTCTCGCTGAAGGTCGAGAAGGGGACGATCCACGCGCTCATCGGTCCGAACGGTGCTGGCAAGACGACCTGCTTCAATCTTCTGACCAAGTTCCTTCAGCCGACCCGGGGCAAGATCACCTATGCCGGCCGCGACATCACCCGCTTGGCGCCGGCCGAGATCGCGCGGCTGGGGATGGTACGGTCCTTCCAGATCTCGGCCGTGTTCGCCGATCTGACCGTGTTGCAGAACGTCCGTATCGCGCTGCAGCGCACCCGCGGCGAGAGTTACGACTTCTGGCGCTCGGAAAAGAACCTGACACGCTTCGACGACGAGGCGCGGTCCTACGTGGCCGAGGTCGGCCTGTCGGAGTTCCTGAACCACCGCGCGGCCGAACTGTCATACGGCCGCAAGCGCGCGCTCGAGATCGCGACGACCCTGGCTCTGGACCCAAAGATGCTGCTGCTGGACGAACCCATGGCCGGTATGGCGCAGGAGGATGTCGAACGCATCTCGACCCTGATCCGTCGGATCGGCGAGACGCGCACGATCCTGATGGTCGAGCACAACCTGTCGGTGGTCGCGGACCTGTCCGACCGGATCACCGTGCTGGCCCGTGGCGAGATCCTGGCCGAGGGCAACTACGCCGAGATCTCCAAGAACCCCGAAGTGATCGACGCCTATATCGGAGCCGGCCATGAGTGACACCGCAACCCACAGCCGCAAGGACGCCACCGCCGGCGCGCCCCTGCTCGAGGTTCGGGGACTCGAGGGGTGGTACGGCGAAAGCCACGTCCTGCATGGGATCGATTTCGACGTCCGCGAAGGCGAGGTCGTCACGCTTCTCGGGCGAAACGGGGCGGGCAAGACCTCGACGCTGCTGGCGATCATGGGGATCCTGGAAAAGCGCAAGGGCACGGTCCTGTATGGCGGGACCGAGACGATCGGCATGCAGCCGCGTCACATCGCACGGCTCGGCATCGCGCTGTGCCCGGAAGAGCGGGGGATCTTCGCCTCGCTCAATGTCGAAGAGAACCTGATGCTGCCGCCCCGCATCCAGGAGGGCGGACTGTCGGTCGAGCGGATCTACGACCTGTTCCCGAACCTGAAGGAGCGTCGCCGCAGCCAGGGCACCAAGCTGTCGGGCGGCGAGCAGCAGATGCTCGCCATCGCCCGCATCCTGCGCACCGGCGCGCGGCTTCTGCTTCTGGACGAGCCGACCGAGGGGCTCGCCCCGGTCATCGTCCAGCAGATCGGCCACACGATCAAGGCGCTGAAGGCCGAAGGGTTCACCATCGTGCTGGTCGAGCAAAACTTCCGCTTCGCGGCCTCCGTCGCCGACCGGCACCACGTCGTCGATCAGGGGCGCGTGGTCGACATGATCCCGGGGGAGGATCTGGAGGCCAATATCGACAAGCTGCACGCCTATCTGGGCGTCTGAACAACAAAAGGGCGCCTCGGCGCCGAAACCAGGGAGAGAGAAACCATGATGAGAAGCATCGCACTCGGCACCGCGGCCGTCGCCGCGCTGACCGGAACGGCCTATGCGCAAGAGACGATCGACGTCACGCTCGGCGTGCTGAACGACCGTTCGGGCACTTATGCCGACCTTTCGGGCGAAGGCTCGGTCATCGCCGCGCGCATGGCCGTCGAGGATTTCAACGCCGAAGAGAAGGGCCTGAACGTCGAGATCCTTTCGGCGGATCACCAGAACAAGCCCGACGTCGGGTCCAACATCGCCCGGCAATGGTACGAGCAGGAAGGCGTCGACGCGATCCTCGACGTGCCGACCTCTTCGGTTGCGCTCGCCGTGGCCGACATCAGCAACCAGATGGGCGGCGTGTTGCTCAATTCCGGTGCCGGGTCGACCGAGCTGACCCAGGGCCAGTGCGCCCCGACGACGATCCACTGGACCTACGATACCGCAGCGCTTGCCAAGGGCACGGGCCAGGCCATCACCGAGGCCGGCGCCGACAAGTGGTACTTCCTGACCGCGGACTACGCGTTCGGCCACTCGCTCGAAGAGAACACGATGAACGTGGTCGAAGAGGCCGGCGGAGAAGTCGTGGGCTCGGTCCGGCACCCGTTCCCGGCGACGGATTTCTCGTCCTTCCTGCTCCAGGCGCAGGCCAGCGGCGCCGACGTGATCGGCCTTGCGAATGCCGGCGGCGACACGGTCAACGCGATCAAGCAGGCATCCGAGTTCGGCATCACCCAGAGCGGCCAGTCGCTGGCGGCGCTCTTGATGTTCATATCGGATGTGCATGCGCTGAGCCCGGAAACGGCGCAGGGCCTGCAGCTGACCGAGGCCTTCTACTGGGACCAGAACGACGAGACCCGCGAATGGTCCAGCCGCTTCGAGGAGCGTCACAACGCCAAGCCGACCATGGTCCATGCCGGCGTCTACTCGGCCGCGATGCACTATCTGCGCGCGGTCGAGGCCGTGGGCTCGACCAACAACGAGGAAGTCGTGGCGCATATGAAGGCGAACTCGTTCGACGATCCGCTTTTCGGTGAGGGCTACGTGCGCGCCGACGGGCGGGTCATCCACGACATGTACCTGTTCGAGGTGAAGGCGCCCGCCGACTCCGAGGGCGAGTGGGATCTTTACGAGCAGAAGGCCGTGATCGCCGGCGAAGAGGCGTTCCTGCCGATGATCGACGAGTGCGACTTCTCGAGCGAGGGCTGATGCCTCGGCGGTGCGCCGGATACCCGGCGCACCGCAACCGCCGCAAAAATAACTGGGCAGGAACATGTTCGAGCTTCTGGGAATACCGCCGCAGGTCCTGATGGGGCAGCTGCTGCTTGGCCTCATCAACGGGTCGTTCTACGCCGTGCTGTCGCTGGGCCTGGCCGTGATCTTCGGCCTGCTCAACATCATCAATTTCAGCCACGGCGCCCAGTACATGCTGGGCGGCTTCGTCGCCTGGATGCTGCTGACCTATTTCGGCATCGGCTACTGGTGGGCGCTGATCCTGGCACCGTTGGTCGTCGGGGCGACGGGCCTCGTGCTCGAGCGCCTGGCCCTGTCGAAGCTCTATCACCTGGACCACCTCTACGGGCTTCTGCTGACCTTCGGGGTGGCGCTGATCATCCAGGGGCTGTTCCGGAACTACTACGGCATTTCCGGCCAGCCCTACCAGATCCCCGAGATCCTGTCAGGCGGCCAGAACCTGGGCTTCATGTTCCTTCCCAATTACCGCGCCTGGGTCGTGGTCGCGTCGGTCATCGTGTGCTTCGGCACATGGTTCATGATCGAAAAGACCCGCCTCGGCGCCTATCTTCGCGCCGCGACCGAGAACCCGGTCCTTGTCGGCGCCTTCGGGATAAACGTCCCGCGGATGATCATGCTGACCTACGCCTTCGGCGTCGGGCTGGCCGGGTTCGCCGGCGTGCTTGCCGCGCCGATCTATTCCGTGAACCCGAACATGGGCGCGGACCTCATCATCGTGGTGTTTGCGGTCGTCGTCATCGGGGGGATGGGCTCGATCATGGGGGCGATCCTGACCGGCTACGGCCTTGGCGTCATCGAAGGGCTGACCCGCGTCTTCTACCCTGAAGGCTCGGCGGTGGTGATTTTCGTGATCATGGCGATCGTCTTGATGATCAAGCCCGAAGGCCTGTTCGGGAGGGGTGCCTGATGGCCATGGCGGACAATACCTCGGATCTTGCGCCGATCTCGCAGAGCGTCGGCATGCCGATGCTGCACAAGGTCATCTTCGTCGCACTTCTGGCAGTGCTGACCGTGTTGCCGTTCCTGGTCTACCCGGTCTTCGCGATGAAGGTGATGTGCTTTGCGCTCTTCGCCGCCGCCTTCAACCTGTTGCTTGGCTTCGGCGGGCTGCTGTCCTTCGGGCATGCCGCCTATTTCGGCGGGGCCAGCTATGTCGCCGCCCATGCCGCGAAGGTCTGGGGGTTCACGCCCGAGCTTGCCGTTCTCACTGGCACGGCCGCGGCGGCCGTGCTGGGGCTGCTGATCGGTGCCCTCGCGATCCGGCGGCAGGGCATCTACTTCGCCATGGTGACGCTGGCTTTCGCGCAGATGGTGTATTTCTTCGCCCTCCAGGCCGAGTTCACCGGCGGCGAGGACGGGATCCAGTCGGTGCCGCGGGGCGACCTGTTCGGTCTGATCTCGCTGCAGGACAACATCGCGCTCTACTTCTTCGTGCTCGCGGTGACCTTCGGCGGAATCCTCTTCCTCTACCGCATCGTACACTCGCCCTTCGGGCAGGTGCTGAAGGCGATCCGCGAGAACGAGCCAAGGGCGGTTTCGCTGGGCTACCAGGTCAATCGCTACAAGCTGCTGGTCTTTGTCCTCTCGGCGACCTTCGCGGGTCTGGCCGGTGCCACGAAAAGCCAGGTGTTCCAGCTTGCCTCGCTGACGGACGTTCATTGGTCGATGTCCGGCGAGGTGGTTCTGATGACGCTTCTGGGCGGGATGGGCACGATCTTCGGGCCGCTCGTCGGCGCCGCAGTGATTGTGACGATGCAGAACTATCTTGCGACGCTGGGTGCCTGGGTGACGATCATCCAGGGCGTGATCTTCGTCCTCGGCGTGCTGCTGTTCCGCGAAGGCATCGTCGGCGTCCTGGCGCGGTGGCTGAAGCGGCCGCTGTAAGCGGGAAGGGGCGGTCCGGTGCTGCCCCTCTCAAACCTCGGTCGGTGGCTGGGCCGGCGGGCGTCGCACGAAGAACGCCGCGACGATCATCAGGAGTGAGATCGTCGCGCCGCACATGAATCCGGCCCGCAGGCCCGCGGCGGTCGCGGCCACCATGTCCGCACCCTCGGCCAGCTTCGCCCCGATCCGGAGCGACATGATCGAAACGAACAGCGCGATGCCGGCGGCCCCGGCTACCTGCTGGATCGTGCCGAGGACCGCGCTGCCATGCGAGTAGAGCGTCTTGGGCAGCGACCCGAGGCTCGACGCGAAGAGCGGCGTGAACAGGAGCGCGAGGCCCACGCTCAGGACGACGTGGCTGAACAGGACCGTCGCGACGTGGCTTTCCGGTCCCAGCGAGGCCATAAGCCAGAGGGCGGCGCTGACGGCAACGGCGCCGGGGATCACCAGCCGGCGCGCGCCGAACCGATCGAAAAGGCGACCGACGAGCGGGGCGAGCAGCCCCATCGTCAGCCCGCCCGGCAGAAGCAGAAGTCCCGCCTCCAGCGCGGTCATCCCCAGCACGTTCTGCATGTAGATCGGCAGCAGGATGATCATCCCGAACAGCGACATCATCGCAAGGCCCATGGTCGTGACGGCCACGGTGAAAACCTGCACGCGGAATGTCCGCAGATCGAGCAGCGCGCGGTCGCGCGGCCCGAGCTTCAGCTGCCGCAAGATGAACAGCGCCAACACGACGCCCCCGATGGCGAGCGGCGCCCAGGTTGGGACGGGGCCGCCCTCGCCATGGCCTTCGCCCATGCTCGACAGCCCGTAGACCACGCCGCCGAAGCCGATGGCGGACATCACCACAGACAGGATGTCCAGCGGCACCTTCCTCGGTGTCGTCACGTTCACCAGCCGGGCATAGCCAAGCGCCAGCGCCCCAAGTCCGATCGGAAGGACGAGCCAGAACATCCAGCGCCAGTCGAGCATGCTGAGGATGATGCCCGATATCGTCGGCCCGATGGCGGGCGCCACCGAGATCACGATCGAAATGTTGCCCATCGTCTTTCCGCGACTCTCCGGCGGGACCAGCGTCATCACCGTCGTCATGAGAAGCGGCATCATGATGGCCGTGCCGACCGCCTGCACCACGCGTCCGAAGATCAGAAGACCGAGGCCCGGGGCGGTGGCGCAGATGAACGTGCCGAGGCTGAAGAACGTCATGGCCGCCAGGAATACAGTGCGCGTGTGGAACCTCTGCAGCAGGAACCCGGTGACAGGGATGACGACCGCCATGGTCAGCAGGAACGCCGTGGTCAGCCACTGTGCCGCGTTCGCGGTGACATCCAGGGCGACCATCAGGCGCGGCAGCGCGACGCTCATGATCGTCTCGTTCAGGATGACCGTGAAGGCCGAAACCAGCAGCAGGCTGATGACGAGCCGGTCCCGCGCGGAGTCGTCCGAAGCGGTCTCTTCGGCCAGGTCTTCGACGAGAAGGGCCTCGGTCTGCATGTCGTGTCCTTCGAAGCGATCGTCTTTTTCGACGTGGAAGGTCTGCGTGTGCCGTGGGAGTCCGGGCGTCACGTCCGGATCGTGCGACGCCGGAACCGCCTCGCGGCGAGTCGCGGATGTGCAGACCATTACGCCACGACGGAGCCAGATCGAAGATGCTATTCCGGGCTATCTGGTGTGCGCCGAGGCTGAGGCTGGGTCAGGCCCCGAAGCGTTGCCGCAGGAACCGGCGAGTCAGGATTGGCCCGGCGAAGGGAGCGGCGTCTCCGTCCAGGTCAGAGGCAGTACGTGGTGGTGACCACTGGCAGCAGCGACCAGACCGTCGCTACGAGACCGACCCAGGCGGTCACCCGGCTGACGAACCGCACGAAGGCGGAGGGCGACGAGAACCGCTGCGCGGAAAGCCCGGCGACCAGCATCACCTGCAACAGGATCGCTGCGGCGTAGGCCGCCACCATCAACACGCGTTGCAGGGGGAAGCCGAGGACATCGCCCTCGATCCCGTGACCGCAGATCAGCCCGTGCAGGCCATAGACCGCGCTGAACGAGGCAAGCCAAACGAGCGGAGAGATCAGGATGCGCAGAATATCGGTCACGCGAGATATCCCGTCAGATGTGCGGCCAGAAGGGTGAACGCCCCGACAAGCGCCAGGTAGTCGGTCCAGAGGACGACGATGGGGAACTCGGCGCGTCGCACGGGCGAGGTGAAACCGCGGCTGACGCGCGCGATGAGGAAGACGACCATCAGCGAAACGAGCGCCGCGTGAAAGAGGCCGTAGCCCCCCATCACGAGGAGGGTCGCACCGTAGGCATGCTCGGCCGGAGCCGGTGTGCGCAGCATCAGCAGACCGCACGCAGCCGCGACGGCGAGCGTCCCGGCAAATGCAACGCCGAGCATCGGCAGCGGCGACCGTGCGCGGTCATTCGCGCGCAGCGCAAGGCGCATGGCAACCACGGCGACAAGTCCGCCGAGTATCCCCAGGCCCAATTCGATCGCCGAGGGCTCGAACCAGACCGGGGGCGGCCAGCCGGGGGCAACCGTCCACAGGAACGCGAAGCCGAAGATGAGCGAGCCGAAGAAGGTCGCGTTCGCCGTCAGAAGGAACAGCGAACCCCACCAGCCTGGCGCGTGATCCACCGCGACCGTGTTCGGCAACTCCACGTCGTGCCCGATGGACTGCGCCGGCAGGTCGTCCTTGCGCCCCAGCTCCCAGACCCAGCGCCACGCAAGAACGGCGACCCCGATCACGGCGACTGGCACGGTCCAGTAGAACTTAACGAGGAGCGAGAGGAAGAAGATGCCCGTCACCGCGGACATCACGATCGGCAGCCGCGTGTTGCCGGGATAGATGACGTGGTAGTCCGGCTTCCCGCTCGCCACCTCGACCGTCAGCGTCTCGCGCCAGCGGCTGGGGGCGGCAAGATAGCCTTTTCCCTGCGCAAGCTCGACCGCCAGGTCCGGGTTGTCGGCAAGGGGATTGCGGCTTGTCACGTGGGGCAGGCTTGCGAAATTGTAGGCCGGCGCCGGCGTGAGCATCGCCCATTCGAGCGATCCGGCGCCCCACGGGTTGCGGGCGCTGCGCCGGGCGGCCACCGCGTGCAGGATCACCTCGATGATGACGATCCCGATGCCGAGGGCGACGACGAACCCGCCGATGGACGAGATGAGGTTGATCACTGTCCACCCGTCCTCGGGCTGGTAGGTCGAGATGCGCCGCCGCTGGCCCAGAAGGCCGACCCAGTGCATCGCCAGGAAGGTCACGTGGAAGCCGACGAAGATCAGCACGAAGGCAAGCTCGCCCAGGCGGAAGAA
The DNA here is from genome assembly GCF_900172315.1 of Palleronia marisminoris. Classification (GTDB taxonomy): domain Bacteria; phylum Pseudomonadota; class Alphaproteobacteria; order Rhodobacterales; family Rhodobacteraceae; genus Palleronia; species Palleronia marisminoris. The sequence continues at coordinate 139,250 of NZ_FWFV01000003.1, read as the reverse complement.
CCGCAGCCTGCCGGTGAAATGCGGCAGCCAGTAATAGAGCCCGGCGAGGATCGGGAAGACGAAGCCGCCGAAAAGGACGTAGTGCAGGTGCGCCGTCACGAAGGCGGTGTCATGCGCCTGCCAGTCGAACGGCACCACCGCGACCATCACGCCGGTCAGGCCGCCGATCACGAAGGTGATGAAGAAGCCCAGGATGTGGAGCATCGGCAGCCGCAGATCCGGCCGCCCTTTCCACATCGTGCCGATCCATGCGAAGATCTGCACCCCTGTCGGCACCGCCACCAGCGTCGATGCGGCCGAGAAGAAGGCAAGTCCCATATGCGGGATGCCCGTCGTGAACATGTGGTGCACCCACAGGCCGAACGACAGGAAGGCCAGCGCCACCGCCGCCGCGACGATCCAGCCATAACCCAGCAGCGTGGTGCGGCACATCACCGGAAGCACGGTCGAAATGACGCCGGCGGCCGGCAGGAAGATGATGTAGACCTCCGGGTGGCCGAACAGCCAGAACAGGTGCTGCCACAGCAGGCTGTCTCCGCCCAGCTCGGCCTGGAAGAAGGGCAGGCCGAAGGCGCGCTCGACCTCGAGCAGCACCGACCCGAGGATCAGCGGCGGGAAGCCCGTCAGGATCATCAGCGCTGTGACGAGCGCGTACCAGGCGAAGATCGGCATCTTGTCGAGCGACATGCCCGGCGCGCGGTATTTCAGGATCGACACGGTGATTTCGGCCGCCGCCGCGATCGCCGAGATCTCGACGAAGGTGATGCCGATCAGCCAGAAATCGGTGTTGATGCCCGGCGAATAGAGCGGCCCCGTCAGCGGCGGATACATGAACCAGCCCCCGTCCGGCGCGATGCCGAACAGCATCGAGAACAGAAGCATCGACCCGCCGAAGACGTAGCACCAGTAGCCGTAGGCGGTCAGCCGCGGGAAGGCGAGGTCGCGGGTGCCCAGCATCTTGGGCAGAAGATACACCGCGAGCCCCTCGAAGGTGGGGATCGCGAACAGGAACATCATGATGGTCCCGTGCATCGTGAAGAGCTGGTTGTAGATCTCGGGCCCGGCGAAGGCGGAATGGGGCGTGGCAAGCTGCGCCCGGATCAGCATCGCCAGGATGCCGCCGACGAGGAAGAAGAAGAACGCGGTGACGAGGAACATCCGACCGAGATCGGTATGGCTCACGGTCGAGAACCATCCCTTGAACCCCGGGTCAGAGGCCCAGGTCTCGGTCATCCTGCGGTGCCGTTCGAGTGCTTTCATTCGATCTCGCCTGCCAGAAAGGAGCGCCATTCGGCGTCATCGTGAGCGACCACGGTGAAGGCGAACTGGTCGTAGCCTTCGCCACTGAACTCGGCGCTGCGCCCGTGGTAGGTGCCCGGTTCGTCCGCCTCGATCCGGAGCACGTTGACATGCCCCGGTATGGCGTCAAGCTTGCCGGCGAGCCGCGGCACCCAGAAGCTGTGGACGACGTCCACGCTGGTGACCGCGACATCGACGGGCACCCCGGCGGGGATGTGCAGGACGCCTTGGGTCGTGCGCCCTTCCACGTCGGCGTAAGAGAACCGCCACGCCCACATCCTGCCCTCGGCCTTGACGCTCACCACATCCGCCCCCTGCCGCGGCAGCAGGCGTTCTCCGACGAAAAGACCGTAGGCCAGAAGCGCCAGGAGCACGGCTATCGGAAAGACGAGTCCGAGCTTCACGATCCAGAGCCTCTCGCGCGGGGCGTCGTCGTGCTTGCGGAATGCCAGGACAAGAAGCACCATGACGAACCCGAAGATGACGCTCGCGCCGACGAGCATGACCCACCAGAGGGTTGCAATTGTGCGTGCCGCGGGTCCCGCCGGATCGACGGTCGACAAGGCCCCCTCGCAACCGGCCAGAAGCCCGAGCGTTAGGCACGCGAGAAATGGACGAGAAAGCGAGGCGACATGGCGACCGAGAACACCCAGAACGAAGGCAAAGGGGAAGAAGAGCTGGTCGACCCTATCGGCGAGATGGCGGGCTTTCAGCAAACGGAGTCGCGGATCTCGCTGCACGGCCACCCGATCCATGCGATGAGCGTGGCGTTCCCCGTGGCGCTTGCCTTCTGCGTCTTCGGGGCGGACCTGCTTTATTGGTGGTCCGGCGACGTGTTCTGGGCGCGCGCGGGCATGTGGGCGGCCGGGACGGGCTTCCTCTTCGGCATGCTGGCCGGTTTCTCGGGCACGGCCGAACTTCTGCTGGTTCCCGGCATCCGGGTGCGCGCGGCGGCCTGGACGCATTTCATCATCGCGGTGACGCTTCTTGCCCTGCTCGGCGCGAACTGGGGCCATCGGCTCTACGGCTTCGAAGAGGCGGTGCTGCCTTACGGCATCCTCCTGTCGGCACTCTGCGCGGGCATGGTGGCATTCACGGGTTGGCATGGGGGCAAGCTCGTCTTTGACTATCGTCTTGGCACGTCGAAGAGCAGCTGATTGTTCCGCGGCTCGAGCAGCAGGTCCGGGAAGCTGATCCAGCCGAGCGCGGGCTTCGCGAGCACCAGGAACAGGATGGCGATGACGGGAACGAGCGCCGCCGAGATCAGGAGGTACGCCTTGGGGGGCGTATGCTCCTGAGGCTCCTCGGCAGCCTGAACGATCAGATGGCCGAACCAGGCGTGCACGAGCACCAGCAGGGCGACGAAGGCAAGCTTGGCGTAAAGCCACGGCACGAAGGCTTCGCGCGTGAAGATCAGCCACGTCCCGGCGATGACCGCGATCACCGCCGCTGGCGTCACGCACATCGTGTAGGTCGTGTGGACCGCACGCCGGATGAGGTCGTAATCCTCGGCCTCCATTCCGGGGTGATGGCGCCCGAGCATCAGTGGCAGCGCCAGAAGCCCGCCACACCAGATCGTCAGGCCCGCGATATGCACCCCCTTGAGGATGGGCACCGTTGCCAGGATCCATTCGATCATGTTGCGGCACCCGCAAGGCGCGACCAGCTGCGCCGCGCCACCAGGATCGCCGCCACCGCGTAGGGAATGCCGGCCGGAACCCACATGAGCAGCCCGCCGAGCTGCTGATCCTGAAGCGGGGTCAGCCCCCACGAGAACGGCGCGACGGCATGGGCGGCATAGAGCGCGCCCGGCGCGAAGGTAAGGATCGCGCCCAGCATCCCCATCTGCGCGAAGCCGGCGACGATGAAGAACAGCCGGTCGACGGGCGACCCGATGTCGGCCAGCACGGCGCGCCAGAACCACACGGCGCTGGCCAGAAGCGTGATCTGCATCACCCAATAGACGGCGACATTCGCAAGGGCGAGGTCATAGGCGGCCGGGATGTGCCAAGCCCACAGGGTCACGGCCGAGACCGCGAAGGGCAGGGCGGGACTTCCCGGGCGCCGGCCCGGCCACGCGGATGCAAGCAGCGGCGCCGCGATCGCGACCAGAAGGACGTGGTGCACGACCCGCGCCGAGAACAGCGCCGAAGACAGTGCGCACAGCGGCGAGACGAAGGCGAGCACGAGCGCGCCGAGCGCCAGCAGCCCGGCGCGCTCGTGGCGCACCGCCACGGCCAGCACCAGAAGCGCCGCGATGAGCGGCGGGTCGAAGTTCCAACTCGTCCAGAGTTGGGCCGGCAGCGGTGGAGGCCCGCAGTAAATCCCGTCCATCGGATCTGCTCCCCGTTGATGCGACGCAAGCCGCGTACGGCCGCCCTAGGTGTCGTGGGCAATCGAGGCCACTGTCCCGGCGAAGGCCGCTCTATGCAAGTCGATAGGCGCGTATATGTGCGGCCCGACACGGTGCGGCGCCTTGAAAAAAACAACCGCGCCACGGCAGCAAAGGTTCCAGTATGCTGGCCAAGGCGGGCTTCACGCGACGGCGCTCTGCGCTGCCGCGTCGCCCGAGGCGATGGCTCCCTCGATGGTCGAAGGGAGGGGCGACGCGACATGGTCTCCGGCGAGGTGCAGGTTTTCCCACGGCGTGCCGGACTTCAGACGCCGTGCCAGCTCCGCGGGAGCGGGCGAGAACGTCGCGGCTTTCTCGCGCAGAAGCCGCCGTGCCACCGGCCGTCCCTGGATCGCCAGGGCGGCCGCCGTTTCGGTCCAGAGCCGGTCGAGTGTGGCGTCGGAGTCGTGCATCTCTACCCCGTCGGCCGCCGAGACGGTGACCGAGACCACGTCGCCGCGCACGAAGATCCACTGGGCCAGCCCCGACAGCACCCCAAGCAGGGGAAACGTCTCGACGGGCGGTTCCGGCGAAATTCGGAAATGCGCGTTCAGGATCGATTGTCCCGCCGCCGGTGCGGGCAGTTCGAGCAGCCGCCCCGCCGCCGGGGCCGGCACCGCGAGGATGACCCGCTCGTCATGGCCAAGCGCAACCTCGGAGGCGTCGAAGACAAGGGCGCTGATCCGCCCGTCCTGCTTCTTCAAGCCGCGCAAGGGGTTGCGGAAGCGCGGGACGCATCCGGACGCGGCAAGCGTGGCGAGCGCCGGCTCTACCAGCGTCGGGCCCAGCCCGTCCGGCATCGTGACCGGCCGGCACGCCGCCGCCCCCCGCAGAACCGTCCGGCGCAGAACGGCGGCGAGGGGGTGCGCCGCACCGTCCTCGGGCGAGGCGTTCAGGATGGCGAGCGACAGGGGATCCCACAGCCGCGTTCGGGCAGGACCACCGGGCCGGATCACGTCCGCGACCGTGCGGGTCGCCCCGGCGCTCAGCAGGCGCGCGGTATCGAGAAGCGCCCCGGCCCCAACCCCGGGCGGCAGGCTAAGGCCCCCTTGCAGCAGGTCGCGCGAACCGTCGGGCACCCTGACGGTCCAGCGCGCGCCGTCCGCAAGGTCGACGAAGGGAAGGGCGGCCTCCGGGGCGATCCGTAGCCGGTCGAAGCTGCCGATCCGCCGGCAATAATCCAGAACCGCGGTGTTGCCGGACAATACGAGGTGATTGCCGTTGTCGATGAGCCGATCCAGCTGGCTGTCATGGAAGCTCCAGCATCGCCCGCCGGCGCGGCCGGTCGCCTCCCACAGCACGACCTCGACATCCGCCGAGGTGAGCCGCAGCGCCGCAGAAAGTCCCGCCAGACCGGCGCCGATCACATGGACACGTCGCATGACCTACGCGCGGCCCGGCCGGACCATGCAACGGATCCCGTCACAGGCCTTGCCGATGCCGCCACGGTGGGCCGGCGCGCGCGAGGGGTCGGCCTCGATGCGCCTGAGCAGCCTGTCATAGGGCCCCATCATCAGAAGCGCAGGCGACAGGCGCAGCCGGGAATGGTTCGGGATCTCGCGCCGGGCTTCGGTGAAGGCGGCGCGGGCCTCGGTCGCGAGCCGTGCACGAACCTCGGGAAGGCCGGGCGCGCCGGGAACGCGGACGGGATCGTGCGGCACGCCCGTATCGTCCAGCAGATCGGCGGGTAGATAGAGCCGCCCCAAGGCTGCGTCCTCTTCCACGTCGCGCAGGATGTTCGTCATCTGCAGCGCGCGGGCCAGCGACAGGGCGAAACGGCGCGAGGTCTCGCCCCGCCAGGCGCCGAACACGTGCATCGACAGGATGCCCACGGCACCGGCGACCCGGCGGATATAGGCGTCGAAGGTCGCGCGATCGGGCGCGACCATGCCGGACAGATCCATGCGCATCCCATCGATGACGAGCGCGAATTCCTCGAGCGGCAGGTCGAACCGGACGATGGCGCGGGTCAGGTCTTGCCCCACCGGCGTCCTCGCCGCGCCGCGGGCGGCAAGCTCCAGCTCGCGCTGCCAGGCATCCACCCCGGCGATCTTGCTGGCATGGGGCAGGGGGCCGTCGACGATATCGTCCACGGCGCGGCAAAAGGCATAGATGGCGATGATCGCCTGCCGCCGCCCGGCCGGCAGCAGGCGCATTCCGAACCGGAACGAGCTTCCCGAGCCCAGGACGATCTCCTCGGGCATCAGCCGCATGGCCGGATCCGTCATCGACCTGTCGTTCGAGATGTTCACGCGCGCACCAGCCGGGTCAGGCCCGCCGTGCCGGCGCGAAGGGCCGCGGCGCGAGTGACGGCGACGCGGGATGCCAGCGGATCCTCGCGTCTCAGCCGTGCGGACAGGTGCCGCGCGAGGGACAGGATCACCCGCGTCTCGGCCGCGAGACGGCGCGAACGGATCAGCCGGGGCAGGGCGGCGGCGCGCGCCAGTTCCGCGTCGGTTGCATCGAGCGTCCGGTCGAGCACCCGCCGCAGCGCCGGGGTAAGCTGCGCGTCCCGCAGATCATCCGGTGACGCGCCTTCCGCCTCGATCCAGTCGAGGGGCAGGTAGAGGCGCCTCAGCTTGCACCAGTCGGACCCGAGATCCTGCAGGTGGTTGAGCACCTGCAGCGCCACGCACAAGCCGTCGGATGCCGCGCAAGGCGCGTCGCCTTCGCCATGCAGCTCCAGCAGAAACCGGCCCACCGGCACGGCGGAATGCTCGCAATAGGCGCGCAGGTCTTCCCAGTCGCGGCAGATATTCCCCTCGGCATCGGCACGGAAAGCCACGAGCATCTTCGTGGCGTGACGGATGGCGCCGGGACGCCCCGCCTGCGCGAGCGCAAGTTGCAGGGCCCCGGCCGGTTGCCACGTTGCGGTGCCGGCCAGGGCGCGATCGATCAGGTCGAGGCGTGCGAGCTTCGTTTCCCGCGACAGGGCGGGATCGTCGGCGACGTCGTCGGCGGACCGCACCACGTCGTAGAACGCCAGGACCGATGGCCGCAGATCACGGGGCAAAAGGACCGATGCGACGGGGAAATTCTCGCTTTTCCGGGCGGCGGACAGCGCCTTTCCGGTGCCTGTTGACCATGCGTCGCCTTGTCGCGTCTCGAATTTTTGCATGCCGTTACTCATCCGAGACTTATCTATGCGCTTGGCTGGGACGAGCTATGACATTTCATGCCCGCGCCTCAAGCGATTGCAGATGGTAGGGATTCAGAGGCCGATGGCAAACGACAATACCGCGATAGACTTGGCCGAAGGCATACGTGCCGGCGTTGCAGGACGGCGCGTCCTGGTGATCGGCGCGGGGCCCGGAGGCCTGGCTTCGGCCATGCTCCTGCGCGCCGCGGGCGCCGAGGTGACGCTTCTGGAAAAGGAGGACCAACCCGGAGGCCGGACCGGCGCGATCCAACGTGACGGCTACACCTTCGACATCGGGCCGACATTTTTCCTTTACCCCGAGATCCTGGCCGAGATCTTCTCGGCCTGCGGTCGTGATCTGCGGGAAGAGGTGGACCTCATCCGCCTCGACCCGATGTACCGGCTGCAGTTCGACGACGGCCGTGCCATCGACGCGACCCACGACCTCGAAGAGCTGACCCGGCAGGTCGCCGCGATCGACGAGAGGGATGCCGCCCAGGTCGGCCCCTATCTCGAGGCGAACCGCGCCAAGTTCGACAGCTTCCGCACGATCCTGCAGCGCCCCTTCCTCGGGCCGCGCGACCTGATGCGCGGCGACATGACCCGGGCGTTGCCGAACTTCCGCCCCTGGTCGACGGTCGACGGGGAACTGCGCCGCTGGTTCAAGAACCCCGACGTGCGCGTCGCCTTCTCGTTCCAGTCCAAGTACCTCGGGATGTCGCCCTTCAAGTGCCCGTCGCTCTTCACGATCATCGCCCATGTCGAATACGGCTTCGGCGTGTTCCATCCGCGGGGGGGCTGCAACGCGATCACCGCCGCCATGGCCCGGATTGCCCGCGAGATGGGCGTCGATCTGCGCCTGTCCGAGCCCGTGCGTCAGCTGACGTTGAAGGGCCGACGGGCGACCGGCGCGGTGACGGACAAGGGCAGCTACGAGGCCGACGCGGTGGTGATGAACGCCGATTTCGCGACCGCCATGACGAAACTGGTGCCGGATGCCGCGCGGCGCCGCTGGACCGACCGGAAGATCGCGTCCAAGACGTTCTCCTGCTCGACCTTCATGCTCTATCTCGGGCTCGAGGGGCAGCTGCCGCTCAGCCATCACACCGTCGCCTTCTCGGGCGATTACGAGCGCAACGTGGCCGAGATCGACGCAGGGCAGGCACCGCGGGACCCCACGATCTACGTGCAGAACGCGTCGGTCACCGATCCCACGCTGGCGCCTGAAGGCCATTCGACACTCTACGTCCTGGCTCCGGTGGGCAACCTGACCGGCGGTGTGGACTGGGCGACGCTGGCGCCGTCCTACCGCGAGAAGATCCTCGACCGGCTGTCGAAGCTCGCCGGGCGCGACATCCGCCCGATGATCCGCAGCGAACTCATGTACACCCCCGCCGACTGGCAGAGCCAGATGGCGGTCTACGAGGGGGCGACGTTCAACCTGGCGCATAATCTGGGGCAGATGTTGCACCTGCGGCCGCGCAATCGCTTCGAGGATATCGACGGCGTCTACTTGACGGGTGGCGGCACGCATCCCGGCTCGGGCCTGCCGACGATCTTCGAAAGCGCGCGCATCGCCAGCCGCCTTTGCGCGACCGACCTCGACCTTCCGGGGGCCAGCGACCTGACCACCGCTCTACCCAAGGAGGCCACCATATGAGCACGACCGCGATCATCGGAGGGGGCCTCGGCGGACTCGCGGCGGCCTGCACGCTGGCGGCGCGTGGCCACAAGGTCACGCTGCTGGAGCGCAACGACTGGCTCGGCGGCAAGGCGGCGGTGCTGGAAGAAGGCGGCTACCGCTTCGACATGGGGCCGACGATCCTGACCATGCCCCGCGTGCTCGAACGCATCTTCGCCGAGGCGGGGAAGGACCTTCACGCCGAGCTCGACCTGCGCCGGCTCGACCCGCAATGGCGGTGCTTCTACGAGGATGGCGCTGTCTTGGACCTGCGCGACGACCCGGCCCTCGCGGCCGAAGAGATCGCGCGCCTGTCGCCGCAGGATCGCGCGGGGTTCAAGGATTTCATGCATGTCGCCAAGCGGCTCGCCGACGTATCGGACCGGTTCTTCTTCTGGCGCACGGTCGAGGATCTGCGCGACACGATGAACCTCAAGGCGAACATGAACCTCTCGACCCTGTCCGACGTGATGGCGCTGCGGATGCACCGCACCGTCGCCGGCCAGATCAAGAAGAACGTGAAGGACAAGCGCGTCGCGCAGATGCTGGAGCACTTCATCCAGTATGTCGGCTCGTCGCCCCTGTCTTCTCCGGCCGTCCTCTGCGGCATTGCCCAGATGCAGCAGGGCGAGGGGGTCTGGTATCCGATGGGCGGCACGCGCGCCGTGCCCGCAGCGCTCGAAAAGCTGGCGCGCGAGCTTGGGGTCGAGATCCGCACCGGCACCGGCGTCGCCCATGTCGAGACCGAGAGCGGCCGCGCCCGCGCCGTCGTCACCGACGGGGGCGAGCGCATCGCCGTGGACCGGGTCGTGTCGAACATGGACAGCGTCCGCACCTACCGCGAACTGATCGGTGGCGACGCGTGGGAATCCTTTCGCAAGTCCCGCAATCGCGAGCCTGCCTGCTCGGGCGTCGTGCTCTATCTGGGCCTGCGCGAAGGCTACGACCACCTTGCGCACCACAACTTCGTCTTCTCGCGCGATCCCGAGGAGGAATTCGGTGCGATCTACGACCGGGGCGAACCGGCGCAGGACCCCACCGCCTACCTCGCCGCCCCCGCCCGGACCGAGCCCGGCGTCGCACCGGAAGGAGGCGAGGCGCTCTATGTCCTCGTGCACACCCCCTACCTGCGCGACCACCACGACTGGTCGCGGATGCTGCCCGAATATCGCCGCGTGATCCTCGACAAGTTGAAGCGCACCGCCGGGATGCCGGACCTAGAGGACCGCATCGCGGTCGAACGCACGTTGACCCCGCAGGACATCCACGACCGCTACAACGTGCTTCAGGGCGCGATCTACGGGCTGGCGAGCCATGGCCGCGTGCTGGGCGCGTTCAAGCCCGGCAACCGCTCGCGCCAGGTCGAAGGGTTGTATCTAGCTGGCGGGTCGGCCCACCCGGGGCCGGGGATGCCGATGGCGCTGATGTCGGGCTGGATCGCCGCCGACGCCGCCGACGAGGATGCAGGCGCGGAGCGGTCCGGTGTCGCCGCCGAGTGATCCCGCCGCCCTCCGCTCGCCGCGGATGGTCGCCTTCTTCGAAAGGGTGATGCGCGGGCAGATCGCCCGCAACTTCCGCGCCCTCCGCGTGGCCAAGCCGGGCCTGCCGGAGCTGGTCCCGGACCGCCCGGTGATGGTGTTCACCAATCACCCCTCGTGGTGGGACCCGGCGGTGTTCATGGCCGTCCACGGGGTGCTGTTCCCCGGGCGCGCGGGGTTCGGCCCGATCGATGCCGAGATGCTCGAGCGCTACCGCTTCATGGCGCGGATCGGCGTCTTCGGAGTCCCGCAGGACGGCGCGCGCGGCGCGGCGCAGTTCCTGCGCACCGGGCGCCGGATCCTGGACGAGCCCGACCGCGTGATGTGGATCACCGCCCAAGGCCGTTTCGCCGATATGCGCGAGCGTCCCCTCGGCCTCCGCCCCGGCGCTGCGCACCTTCTGGCAAGGTGCCCGCAGGTGCAGGCCGTGCCGATGGCCGTCGAATACCCGTTCTGGTCCGAGCGTCGCCCCGAGGCGCTTCTCGCCTTCGGCACCCCCGTCGAGGTTTCGCCCTCCGACGGGCCGGACGCAATCGCGGCGCGGTTGGAGGCTGCGCTGACCGACACCGCCGACACGCTCGCCACCCGCGCCATCGCCCGCGACCCGGCCGCCTTCGAGAGTCTGATCGACGGACGCCGCGGCACGGGCGGCGTCTACGGCCAGTGGCAACGCCTGCGCGACCGGATGGCGGGGCGCGAGCATGTGTCCGACCACGAGCCCCGCCGATGATCCTGGCGCTCTCGATCCTGGGACTGACGCTGGCTATGCTCTTTACCGGGATGGTCGCTGCGAACCTGATGGCGTTGCGCCCGCCTTCGCCAGCGGGGCAGGGGCCGCTTCCTGCCGTATCGATCCTGATCCCCGCGCGCGACGAAGCCGGCGGCATCGGTGCCGCCCTCGATGGGGCGCTGGCCCAGACGGGTGTGACGATCGAGGTCGTGGTCCTCGACGACGGCTCGACGGACGGCACGGGGGCGATCGTCGCCGCGCGCGCCGCAACCGACCCGCGCCTGCGCCTGATCGAGGGCGCGCCGCTGCCCAAAGGCTGGATCGGCAAGACCCACGCCTGCATGCAGTTGGGTCGTGCGGCGGCGCATCCGGTGCTGTTCTTCGTGGATGCCGACGTCCGGCTCGCCCCCGACGCCGCCGCTCGGCTGGTTGCCGAGATGGAGCGCGAGGGCCTCGACCTTCTCTCGGGCTTCCCGCGGCAGATCACCCTCACGCCGGCCGAGCAGGTGGCGATCCCGCAGATCTTCACGACGCTGCTGGGATATCTGCCGATTCCCCTGTCCCGCACCCGCCCCGATCCGTCACTTGCCGCCGGATGCGGCCAGCTTCTGGCGGTCAGGCGCGCGGCTTACGACGCGGCAGGAGGGCATGCGGCTTTCGCCGCGCGGATGCATGACGGGCTGAACCTGCCTCGCAACGTCCGCGCGGCGGGGAGGCGCACCGATCTGACCGACGCTACCCACATCGCTGCCTGCCGCATGTACGACACGCCCGCCGCAATCTGGGAAGGGTTCGTGAAGAACGCCACCGAAGGCATGGCCACCCCGCGCGCCCTGCCGATCTGGACGGTGCTTCTCTTCGGAGGACACATCCTGCCGTTCCTGATGCTTGGCGTCGCGTTCGCCGCCGGGGCCGTCGCCGCTGCAGGCCTGTCGGCGCTCGCGGTGCTTCTGGTCTACGCGGCACGCATCGCCATGGCGCGGAGGCTCGACCAGTCCTGGCTCTCGGTGCTGCTGCATCCGGTGGGCGTGCTGGTTCTGTTGGCGATCCAGTGGACGGCGCTTTTGCGGGCGCGGCGAGGGGGGCAGGCGAACTGGCGGGGCAGGCGATACGACCTGGGCTAGCGCAACAGGTGACGCAGGATGCGGTCGATGTTCCTGCCGTAGGGCGGGCGCACCATGCGGGCGAGGGACCGGCGCGCGACGATCACGCTGCGGGGGCGGGTGAAGCTGCGGAACCCCTCGTCGCCGTGATAGGCGCCCATCCCCGACGCGCCGGCGCCGCCGAAGGGCAGGGATTGCACCCCCACATGCTGGACCGCCTCGTTGACCATCGCCCCGCCGGATCGCAGCGCATCCACGTCGCGCAAGGCCGCCCCAGTGTCCCGACCATAGACGTAGAGGGCCAGCGGCACCGGCCGCGCGGCCACGTAGGCACGCGCCGCGTCCTCGCCGTCATAGGGCACGAGGGGCAGGACGGGGCCGAAAATCTCCTGCTCCATGACCGGGTGATCGGGGGGCGGATCGATCACCGACCACAGCCCCATCCGCGGCGGCGCGGGCATCCGCGTCATCAGCGGCCGCGCCTCGACCCCCTCGAGCAGCCCGCCGAGACGCGCCAGATCGGTCTCGCGGGCGATGGTGGCATAATCGGCGCCCTCTGGATCGGGGTAGAGCTTGTCGGCCGCGTGGCGCAGCGCGTCCTCGAACGGGGTCATCAGCGCGCGCGGGACCAGTGCATAGTCCGGCGCGATACAGGTCTGACCGGCGTTCAGAAGCTTGCCGGCGACGATGGACTCGGCCGCTTCGGCCAGATCGGCATCGGCCCGAACGATGGCGGGTGACTTCCCCCCCAGTTCGAGCGTGACCGGCACGAGATTGCGCGCGGCACTTTCCATGACTCGCCGCCCCGTCTCGGTCGAGCCGGTGAAGAACAGCCCGTCGAGCGGCATGGCACACATCGCCTGCGCGATTTCGGTTCCGCCTGTCACGACGCGGACGCGACCCGGCACCGCCGCCTCGACCAGTCGCTTCAGCGCCTCGGACGTGCGGGGGGTATGCTCGGAGGGGTGCAGAAGCACGCGGTTGCCCCCGGCCAGCGCCGCGACCAGCGGCACGAGTGCAAGCTGCACCGGATAGTTCCACGGCGCCAGGATTCCCACGAGGCCCAGCGGCTCGCGCCGGATCCTCCCCAGTGCTGGCCACAAGTGCGGCGGCAGGATCACGCGCCTTGGCCGGCACCAGCCCTTCAGGTGTTTGCGACTGTAGCGGACTGCCTCGAGCACCATGGCGATTTCGGTCAGCAAGGTCTCCTGCCGGGGGCGGTGCCCGAAATCGGCGTCGATGGCCTCCACGAGCGCCTCGGCACCATCCCGCACGGCATCGGCCAGCGCATCGAGATGCACGCGCCGGGCCGCCACGTCCGGCACCCCCGGCTCGACGCGCAGCGCGTGGGCCGCGGCTTCCAGCGCGTCGTTCAAGTGACCAACGCGCGATGGTCGGCCAGGTAGATGCGCAGCCACGGGGTGAACGCATCGGGTCGGGCGGCGATCTCACGCTCGAGCGCATCCCACCCCATCCACCGCGTGTCGCCGACCTCGGCCGGATCGGGGTGAGGCGTCACCTTCCGGGGCAGGTCGACGGTGTAGATCTCGACGCTTTCGTGTTCGGTCAGACCCTGTCCCACATCCGCCCGGTAGGTCACCTGTCCGCGATGCACGAAGGGCGCATCGGTCGAGAGGCCAAGCTCTTCGCGCAGACGCCTGCGCGCGCAGGCGTCGGGTGTCTCCCTCCAGTGGGGATGGGTGCAGCAGGCGTTCGCCCAGAGGCCGGGTGTGTGGTATTTCGCGGCGGCGCGCTTCTGGATCAGCGTCTCGCCGCCCGCGTTGACGAAGACCGAGACGGCCTTGTGCCGAAGCCCCTCGCGGTGAACGCGCAGCTTTTCGACGGGCACAAGCTCTCCATCGATCCAGGCGGGGATGAGATCGGTCAAGACGTGCGGCCTCCTGTCCATCCGGCCGGTTTCGGCCGTGCCGTGTGTCGGGGGAAGGGGGTGCCCGGATAGGCACCGAAGACGACGGGGTTCTGCCTCAGGGCCGTCAGCAGAAGGCCGGACAAGGGCAGCCGCCAGCGCCCCCGCAGCGCCAGCTGGCCGACCATCGCGCCATAGATAGCCCCGGCGAGATTGGCGGCCATGTCGCCCATCGTGTCGGGCAGGCCGGATCGCTGCGCGTTGGTGCCGAAGAGGGCGTCGACGGTGGCCTCGAACAGCTCCCATGCCGCGCCGACGGTCGAGGCCAACCCGACGGCAAGAACCGACAGCACCCAGAGGCTGGTCCGCGGCGGCGCCCCGGCAGTAGGTAGAAGCGCGAGCGCGTAGCCGGTCAGCGCCAGAACCGCCGCGGCCAGGATGTGAAGCGACGTGTCCCAAACCAGGTCATCCTGATACAGGCCGCCCCATTCGCCCCCGACGAAGGCGGCAAGGCAGAAGACCAGGATGCCGTCCCGCAACCCCGCCGGTACCAGGATGCCGGAAAGCCAGGTGTAGACCACCGGCAGCAGCGCCATCGCGACAGCGCCGCCGGCCCCCAGGACCAGAAGCCGGTCCCCGGTCGCGATCCCGAACCCAAGAGCCCCCAGTGCGAGAGCCCACACCAGGCGCGAAAGCAGCGTTGTGACCTTGGCCTTCACGCAATCGGGCTCCTCTTCGTTTCAGGATGCAGATGCACCGCCGAAAGACACAGGAAAAGCGCGATCGAGCGGCAGAGGCAACCCTTCACCGGTTCTTCCGCGGAAGAAGGAAGAGGATCGCGGGGCACTTCATCTGCGGCGACACCGTGCCGAAAGGCCGTGGCGGCATGCGTGGTGAAGGTGATGGTGTCGCGCCGGCAGGTATGGGGTCAGAAGCCGTGTGCCCTGACCCCGAGGCACCCATGACTGCCCAGGCGCCGGGTAGTCAGGCCTTGTCCGAGGGGCTGACTACCGCAGCACCCGCGGGCTTGGACGCCGCCTTCGATGCCGCACTTGGCTGGAACTGCGTCCCGCGACGTCGTGCGCCACCGGTCCGGGCTGCTCCCTTGGGGGCGGGCACGGCAAGGAATTCTGCAAGATCGAATTTCGGCTTCATGGAAAACATGGTCATCAAGTGACGCCTTTCTATGGCGGAGGATACCGCCGCCCCCATCATATGGCGTCGCGACCGCCCTGATGTAAGCTGGTCCCGACGGAAGCGCCGGCCCCCGCTGCGGAAGCGCTCAAATTTGCGGCGGACCGCACGGAATTCGGGCGCAGCGACCGGCATCCCCGAGGGCAGGCCGCCCGCCGGATGGTTTGGCGTTGAACTCTGCGCGCCGTAGCGTTCGCTCCCGGAAATGGCGCCCAAACTCTCCATCGTGATCGTCGAGCCCGAGCCTGAAAGAGCGCGGTTGATCGTGGACGCATTGCGTGATGCGGGCGATTTCGACATCCGCGTCATCGCCGAACGCTCGGGGCTGGCGCGCCAGATCGCGCAGCGTCAGCCCGATCTCGTGCTGGTCGATGTCGCCGACCCATCGCGCGACACGATCGAAGAGCTGACCCTCGCGACCGGCCCCCTCGACCGACCCGTGGCACTTTTCGTGGATCGCAGCGACGCCGGCCTCTCGGCCGCCGCGATCGAGGCGGGACTGTCGGCCTATGTCGTGGACGGCCTCACGCCCGCCAGGGTCAAGCCGGTGCTCGACGCGGCCATCGCGCGGTTCCGCATGATGCAGCGGATGCGGACCGAACTGGCCGAGACCAAGCGCGCGCTTGAGGACCGGAAGGTGATCGACCGCGCCAAGGGGATGCTCATGCGCGCCCGCAACATCCCCGAGGAAGAGGCCTACGCGCTTCTGCGCAAGACCGCGATGGACCAGGGCCGCCGCGTGGCCGACGTGGCCGAGGCGCTGGTGACGGCCGCCGGGCTTCTGGGATGAGGGCGACGGCCCTCCCCGTGGGCTTCCTGCCGCTGGTCGACGCCGCCCCCCTGATCGTCGCCGAGGAAATGGGCTTCGCCGCCGAGGAAGGCCTCGCCCTCGACTTCCTGCGCGCGCCCTCATGGGCCTCGCTGCGCGATGCGCTGGTGCACGGGCAGGTCCGCGCCGCCCACATGCTGGCGCCGGTGCCGATCGCCTCGGCGCTCGGGGTCGGCGGGGGCAACACGCCGCTGGCCGCGCTGTCGGTGCTGTCGGTCAACGGCAATGTCGTGGGGGTCAGCGCCGCGCTGGCCGAACGGATGCGCGAGGCGGGACACAGGTTCGGCTTCGACGACGCCGCCGCGGCGGGGCAGGCGCTGATCGCGGCGGCCGAGATGCCCCTGCGCATCGGCGTGCCCTTCCCGTTCTCGATGCATGCCGAGCTGATCTACCACTGGCTCTCGGCGCTCGGTCTGCCCAGCCCGCAAAGCCTGATCGTCCGCACCGTGCCGCCGCCGCTCATGGCCGAGGCGATCCGCGCGCACGAGATCGACGCCTTCTGCGTGGGCGAGCCCTGGGGCACCGCCGCAGTCGAGGGCGGGGTGGGCGAGCTTCTGCTGCCCGGCAACGCCATCTGGGCCTTCGCGCCCGAAAAGATCCTGGCCGCGCGGGCCGACTGGGCCGACGAGGCGCCCGACCTGTCGGCGCGGCTGGTCCGGTCGGTCTGGCGCGCGGGACGGTGGCTGGATGCGGGCGCCGCCAACCGGTCCCTCGCGGCCGATCTGATGTCGCGGCCGCACTACCTGAACCTCGCGCCCGACCTGATCGAACGCGCGCTGTCTGGCCGCATCGTCGTGTCCCCGCGGGGCGAGACCCGCGCCACCCCCCGTTTCGTGGTCTTCCACGAAGGTGCCGCGGCGTTCCCGTGGCGCAGCCAGGCCGCCTGGATCGGCGCGCGGATCGCGGGGCGCATGGGGCTCGACCAGGCGCGCGCCATGGCGGCGGCGGCCGGAACCTTCCGCAGCGACCTGTTCCGCGAGGCCCTGTCCACGACCGGCGCGATCCTGCCCGCCGCCTCGGCGCGAATCGAGGGCGCGCTGGCCGCGGATCAGGCGGTTCCGGCCATGTCGGGCAGCCTGACGCTCTGTCGGGACGCCTTCTTCGACGGCGCAGCGTTCGACCCGGCGTTTCTGAACCGCCCATGAATCGTGCAGCCCCGCCACTTTGTGCTGCATCGCGGCGGGGCAGGGCGGGGAATGCGCCGAAACCCCTTCACACGGTAAAACGCCCGACCTCAAGGTGAAGCTGTCGGCAGGCAACGACGCCCGCCGCGACATGACTCCCCGAATGACCGGGACGCTGAGCAAAGCCGCTCGACCCTCTGCCTTCCCACGCGAAGGCGGTGTGTCGACGGCTTTTTTTGTTTGGCCGGTCCCCTCCGGCCCGAAGACAGGAACGACGCATGAGACGTATCCTCCCCGGCCTCTTGGCCTCTACCGCACCAGATCGCTTCATGCTGGCAGGGCGGGCGGTGATGACGACCGGCCAATCGCAGGCGGCCTCCGACCAGTCCATGCCCACCGCCATCCGAGCGGAGTGACAACATGACCCAGAAACTCGTGATCATCGGCGCCGGCATGGCCTCGGGCCGCTTGCTGGAACATCTGTTCGAGGCGGGCGGCGACTGGGACGTGACCCTGTTCAACGCCGAGCCGCGCGGCTGCTACAACCGCATCATGCTGTCTCCCGTCCTGTCGGGCGAGAAGACCTACGACGAGATCGTCACCCATAACGCCGCCTGGTACGAGGAGCGCGGCGTGACCTGCCGCTTCGGCGAGAAGGTCGCGCAGATCGACCGCGCCGCGCAGACGGTCACCGCCGAAAACGGCGAGATCCTGGCCTATGACGATCTGGTCATCGCCACAGGCTCGCAGCCCTTCATCATCCCGCTGCCGGGCCACGATCTGGACGGGGTGATCGCCTATCGCGACCTCGAGGACACGCAGCGCATGATGTCGCTGGGGCAGGGCACGCGTGCCGTCGTCATCGGCGGCGGCCTGCTGGGCCTCGAGGCGGCCGCCGGGCTTCACGCGCGGGGCGTCGAGACGACGGTGGTGCACCTGATGGGCCACCTGATGGAGCGTCAGCTGGACGAGGCGGCGGGCTACCTGCTGCGCAAGGAACTGACGGATCGCGGCATCGACGTACGCTGCTCGACCAACTCGAAGGAGATCGTCGGCAAGGATGGCAAGGTTGCGGCGCTGAAGCTCGACACGGGCGAGGAGCTGCCCTGCGACCTTCTGGTGATGGCCGTCGGCATCCGGCCCAACGTGGCGCTGGCGCAGGCGGCTGGGCTGGCGGTCGGAAAGGGTATCCACGTGGACGACCGGCTCGGCACCTCCGATCCGCATATCCACGCGCTTGGCGAATGTGTCGAGCATGAGGGCGCGCTGTTCGGCCTTGTGGCACCCCTCTACGACCAGGCGAAGGTGCTGGCGGCGACGCTGGCGGGGCAGGAGGCGGCGTTCCGCCAGAAGCAGTTGTCGACCAAGCTGAAGGTCACGGGCTGCGATCTGTTCAGCGCGGGCGACTTCGCCGACGGGGAAGGGCGCGAGGATATCGTGTTCCGCGACCCCGCGCGCGGCATCTACAAGCGGCTGGTGATCGAGGGCGACCGCCTGATCGGAGCCGTCATGTATGGCGACACCGCCGACGGCAACTGGTTCTTCGGCCTCATCAAGGACGGCACCGAAATCAGCGAGATGCGCGACACGCTGATCTTCGGCCCGGCCTATCAGGGGGGTGCCGCCGCGGACCCTTTGGCCGCCGTTGCAGCCTTGCCGGCTGACGCCGAGATCTGCGGCTGCAACGGCGTGTGCAAGGGGCAGATCGTAGGCGCGATCGAGGGCGGCGCGACCGACCTTGCCGCGATCAAGGCCAAGACAAAAGCCAGCGCCTCGTGCGGGACCTGCACGGGGCTGGTCGAGCAAGTGCTGGCCTCGACGCTGGGCGACGACTTCGTCCTGCCCGCCGCGGCCACCGTCTGCGGCTGCACCGACCTCAGCCACGAGGACGTGCGCCGCCTCATCAAGGCGCAGGAGCTGAAGTCCCAGCCGGCCGTCTGGCAGGAACTGGGCTGGAAGACCCCGAACGGCTGCCATGTCTGCCGCCCGGCGGTGAACTTCTACCTGCTGGCGGACTGGCCGCTCGACTACGTGGACGACCCGCAAAGCCGCTTCGTGAACGAGCGCAACCACGCCAACATCCAGAAGGACGGCACCTATTCCGTGATGCCCCGCATGTGGGGCGGCATGACCACCGCGGACGAACTGCGCGCGATTGCCGAGGCCGCCGACAAGTACGGCGCCACGGTGAAGGTGACGGGCGGCCAGCGGATCGACCTTCTGGGCATCCACAAGGAGGATCTGCCCGCGATCTGGGCCGACATCAACGCGGCCGGCATGGTCTCGGGGCACGCCTATACCAAGGGCCTGCGCACGGTGAAGACATGCGTCGGCAAGGACTGGTGCCGCTTCGGAACGCAGGACTCGACCGGCCTCGGGATCACGCTGGAAAAGCGGCTGTGGGGGTCGTGGACACCGCACAAGGTCAAACTTGGCGTCTCCGGCTGCCCCCGCAACTGCGCCGAGGCGACCTGCAAGGATATCGGCATCGTCTGCGTCGACTCGGGCTACCAGATCGGCGTCGGCGGCGCGGCTGGCATGGACGTGAAAGAGGTCGTGCGCCTGCACGACGCCCGCACCGAGGCTGAGACGATCGAGTGGGTCGTCGCCTTCGTCCAGCTTTACCGCGAGCACGCCAAGTATCTCGACCGAGCCTACAAGTGGCTCGCCAAGGTGGGCCTCGACTGGGTGAAGGAGACGCTCTCGGACCCCGCCACCCGCGAAGCGCTGGTCGAGCGCTTCGACATCTCGCAATCGGTCTACCAGCACGACCCCTGGGCCGAGCGGGCCACCCCGGCCACGGCGCGCCAATACGCGCCGCTTGCCGATCTTACCCTGGAGGCTGCGGAATGAACTGGATCGACATCGGAGCCCTCGACGACATCCCCCTGCGCGGCGCGCGGCGGGTCAAGACGACCCAAGGCTGCGTCGCCGTGTTCCGCACCGCCGAGGACGAGGTCTTCGCGACCTCGGCCAGCTGTCCGCACCGGAACGGCCCCCTCGACGAGGGGATCGTCCACGGCCGCAAGATCACCTGTCCGCTGCACAACTGGGTGTTCTCGCTGGAAACCGGCGAAGCCCAGGGTGCCGACGAGGGCGCCATCGCCACCTACGCCGTGCGGGTCGAGAACGGGCGCGTCCTTCTCGACGGCACGGCGCTCGCCCGCGCCAGCGCGGCCTGACCACCCCCTCCACGAAAGGAGCTTCCCATGTCCTACGTCACACCAGCCGAGTTCGCCACGAAGATGGTCGACGCCGGAGAGGCCAAGGCCAAGATGTCCACCACCGATACGCTGATCCGAGCCTACATGGCCGGCGCGATCCTTGCGCTGGCCGCCGCTTTCGCGGTCACGATCACGGTCAATACCGGCAATCCGCTGGTCGGTGCGCTGCTGTTCCCGGTGGGCTTCTGCATTCTGTACCTCTTGGGCTTCGACCTTCTGACGGGAGTGTTCACGCTCGTTCCGCTGGCGGTGTTCGACCGCCGGCCCGGCGTCGACATGAAGGCGCTGTGGCGCAACTGGGGCCTCGTCTTCGCGGGCAACTTCGCCGGTGCGATGACGACGGCAATCTTCATGGCGATCATCATGACGATGGGCTTCACGGTCGCGCCCGATGCGGTGGGGCAAAAGCTGATGGATATCGGCCACGCACGCACCGTGGGCTATGCCGAGGCTGGTGCGGGCGGCATGCTGACGCTCTTCATCCGGGCCGTGATGTGCAACTGGATGGTCTCGACCGGCGTGGTCGCGGCGATGATGTCCACCAGCGTCTCGGGCAAGGTCCTGGCGATGTGGATGCCGATCCTGATCTTCTTCTACCTCGGATTCGAGCACTCCATCGTCAACATGTTCCTCTTCCCCATCGGCCTGATCCTGGGCGCCAGCTTCACCTGGAGCGACTACCTGTTCTTCAACGAGATCCCCACGGTTCTGGGCAACCTCGTCGGCGGCCTGACCTTCGTGGGCGCGATGATCTACGCCACCCACTACAAGTCCGACGTGACCACCTCTGTCGCCGAGACCGCGAACATGCGCGTCACGCCCGCCGAGTGATCCCCCTTCGGGCGCACCGACCTGCCCTCGGCCCGCAGCTACCGGGGCCTCGACGATCCGACGCCTTGCGTGGCGGCCCTGACGGTCGGTGCGGTCGGACGGGCCTTGTCCGCGGGAACGAATTGTGGATCGTGCCGCCCCGAGATTGCGGCGCCGATCACCGCAGCCACCACCACGGAGGCCGTCGAATGAGCCTGGCACCATACGTTCGCATCCTCGCCCGGGGGCAGGGCCGCGCCCGGTCCTTCACGATGGACGAAGCCTTCGAGGCCATGCGCCTGATCCTCTCGCCCGAGGCCGACCGCGAGGCCGTTGGCGCGATCCTCATGCTGATGCGCATGAAGGGCGAGACGGCGGAAGAGATCGCGGGGTTCGCCGCCGCCGCCCGCACCGATCTGGGGCCGTGGCCGGGAGAGGCCCCGGCGCTCGACTGGCCGACCTACGCCGCGGGGCGGTCGCGGGGTCTGCCGTGGTTCCTGCTGTCGGCGCGGCTGGTGGCGTCGGCCGGCGTGCCGGTGCTGCTGCATGGCTGGAACAGCCACCAGTCAAAGGGCGCCTCGGTTCGCGATGCACTCGGACCCCTGGGCATCCCGCAGCCGGGCAGCACCGAAGCGGCGGCGGATGCGTTGGGGCGCAAGGGGCTCGCCTACCTCCCGCTCGAGACTTTCAGCCCCGGTCTGATGTCGCTCTTGCGGTTGCGCGACGTGCTGGGCCTGCGCTCCTGCGTGAACACCGTGTGCCGGATGCTGAACCCCGCCGCGGCGCCCGCCGCCGTGCAAGGCGTCTTCCACCCCTCCTACCGCGAGCTTCAGGCCGATGCGGCGCGCCTGCTCGCCCTCGACCGGCTGACCGTCCTGAAAGGCGGCGGGGGCGAGTTCGAGCATCACCCGGCCAAGGACATCGCCATCTTCGGCCTGCGCGACGGCCAGCCCTGGACCGGGCTGACCGGCCAGCCCCTCGACGCGCATCGCCGGCTGGCGGATGCACCCTCGGACCCCGGGGCGCTGACGGCGATCTGGACCGGCGAGCGGCAGGACGACTTCGCCGAGGCGATCGTGCTTTCGACCGCCGCACTGGCGCTCGACACCGCCGGAATCGCCGAACCCGAGGCCACCGCCCGCAACCTGTGGGACGCCCGCGCCCGCGACCTCGCCGCCTGACCCCCGCCTGCAGGAGCCTGCCATGCACAGCTTTCCCATGTTCATCCGTACCACCGGCCGCCGGGTCGTCATCGCCGGCGGGGGAGAGCAGGCAGCGCAGAAGGCGCGTCTGATGCTCAAGACGGACGCGCAGCTGATCCTCGCCGCGCCCGAGCTCGACCCCGAGCTTTCGGCGCTGGTCGCTTCCGGGCGAGCGACCCACCATACCGGCGCGATCACGCCCGAGCTGTTCCGCGGCGCGGCCATGGCCTTCGTCGCGACCGGCTGCCCGGGGCTGGACGCCAGCCTGCACGCATTGGTGAAGGTGGCGGATTGCGCGGTGAACGTCGTCGACCAGCCGGCGCTGTGCGACCTGACCACGCCGTCGCTGGTGGATCGCGACCCCGTCGTCGTGGCCATCGGGACGGAAGGAACGGCCCCGGTCCTCGCCCGCCAGATCAAGACCCAGGTCGAAGAGATGCTGCCCCCGAACCTCGGCGGGCTTGCGGCCTTCGCCGGACGGATGCGGGACAGCGTCGCGCAGCGCGTCCCGCGCGAGGGGCGGCGCGCCTTCTGGCGCTGGGTCTTCGCCGATGCCCCGCGGACGCTCTGGACCCGCGGGGCCGAGCGCGAGGGGGCGCAGCGGATCAAGGAGGCGATCGCGGAGGGTGCCGCGCCCGGCGAACGCGGCGGCGGCTCGATCGCGCTGGTTGGCGCGGGGCCGGGCGCGCGCGACCTGCTGACCCTGCGCGCCGTTCAGCGCCTGCAGGAGGCGGACGTGATCTTCTACGACCGGCTGGTCGAGGAAGACGTGCTGGAACTGGCCCGCCGCGATGCCGAGCGGGTCTATGTCGGCAAGGTCGTCGGCGCCCATGCCTGGCCGCAGGACCGGATCAGTGCGGCCATCGTTGCCGAGGCGCAGAAGGGCCGCCGCGTCGTGCGCCTGAAATCGGGCGATCCGGGCATCTTCGGCCGCCTGACCGAGGAACTGGACGCCGCCCGCGCGGCAGGCGTCACCTGCGAGATTGTCCCCGGCGTCACCGCCGCCTGCGCCGCCGCCGCCTCGGCCGGGATGCCGCTGACCGCGAGGGGCGAGACGGATACGCTCGTCCTCACCACGGGACGGCTGCGCGACGAGGGCGAAATGCCCGACTTCGCCCCCCATCTCCGGCCCGGCACGACGCTCGCCTTCTACATGGCCACGGCCGAGGCCGGCCGGATCGCGGAGCGGATGATGCAAGCGGGCGTGGCGGGAACGGCCGAGGTCACGGTGGTCGCGTCGGCGACGAAACCGGCCGAGGCGACGGTCCGCACCTCGGTGGCGGACCTGGCGGCGACGATCGCGGAACAGGGGATGAGCGGCTGCGCGATGATCATCGTCAGGCTCCCCCGAGCGGCGGCCGCTGTGGCGACCTGCGGGCCGCGTCTGGCGGTCGGCTGAGGTTCGCGCGCAAGGAAGGACCCGGCCGGACGGGATAAGCTCCGGCCGGGCCCCCTGTCAAACCAAGCGCGTCAGAAGCGCGTGGTCAGGGACGCGGTGAGGGTGCGGGGCTCGCCACGGAAGTTGAAGACCGTGGGCGAGCCGACGCGGGTGTAGTATTCCTTGTCGAGCATGTTCTCGACGCCGACCCGTAGTTCCGACCCGATATCCTTCGCCACGCTCAGATCGACGACCGCATAGCCCGGCGCTTCGACGCGCCGCGACGAGAAATCGCTGACGCCCCGGATGCGACCGCCAAAGCTCCACCCGTCCAGCGCACCGCCTTCGACGTCGTAGACGCCCGAGAGCTTGTAGATGTTCTCGGCGTGACCTCCGAGAAGACGAGGCCGGCACTCGGGCCTTCCGTGATTTCCGTATCGGTATGGGTGTAGCCCGCCGAGAGGTGCAGGTTCGGTACGATCTCGCCCGCCACTGCCAACTCGAGGCCCTGGGCGCGCATCTCTTCGTCCGCTGCGAAGTAGTTCTCGCCGACCACTGCGACGGGCCGGTTCACCTGGTCGAGGCGGAACAGCGCGGCAGAGGCGTTGAGCCCGAAGCCGAGCTCGGCCTTCACGCCGATCTCGTATTGCTGGCCCTCGGTGGGGTCGAGCGTCTCGCCATCCGCGTCCACCGCGATCTGAGGCTGGAAGATCTCGGAATAGCTGGCGTAGACCGTGGCCACGGGGCTGATGTCGTAGGTCAGGCCGGCGAAGGGCGTCAGGTGGGCGTCTTCCTCGGTTTCGTCGGGGATGCCATCGTCCACGACGGTGGTGCTGTCGTACCAGGTCAGGCGCGTCCCGCCGATCAGGGTCAGCGGCTCGATCGGGTTGACCCGAAGCTGCGAGTAGAGGCCCGTCGCGGTGTATTCGCTGTCCTGCAGGGTGGAATAGACCGCGTCGGGGCGGTCCACGTCGCCGACATCCCAATCGTCGAGGTCGAAGGACCCCGGAATCCTTCCGCGCGCAGTCGCGGTGGTCGAATCGACCCGCTGGTGGTCGATCCCGATCAGCGCGGTGCCGGTGACGCCGCCAAGCATGAAGGGCAGCTCTGCATGGGCGTCGAGCGCGGTCGAGTCCTGCTCGAACTGCCGGCCCAGATAGGCAAGCGACGAGACCACGTTTTCCGCGTCCGCCGAACTTCCGGCATAGGCGTACAGGAAATCGGCTTCCTGGCGCGACTGGCGGACCGAGAATTTCAGCCTCCCGCCATTGCCCAGCTGGTGCTCGGCCGCGAAGGTCAGGTCATCGACCCGGTTGTCGAACGCGTTCCAGTCCGCCGCAGTCGTGGTGTCGGCGTCGAGATATAGCAGGTCACCGTCGGCATCCGTCGGCAGGCCGTTGAAGGGGGCGATGTCGCGCTCGAGATGGCTGGCCGAGAAGGTCAACGTGGTGTCGGGCGTGACGTCCCGGGCCAGCGTGCCGTAGGCCACGGCCACGCCGTTCTACTGCTTGTCCACGAAACCGTCGCCGTCGCCATAGGCCACGACTGCCCGTCCGCGGAGCGTGCCGCTTTCGTTCAGGGCGCTAGTGACGTCGGCCTCTACGCGGGCGTGGCCGTTGCTGTCCAGCTGCGAGGTGAACGCGCCGCCGAACTCGGGCCGGGCCTGCTTGAGGCGCATGTTGATCGAGCCGGCAGGCTCGCCCGTGCCGATGAACAGGCCCGAGGGACCCTTCAGGATCTCGACATGATCGACAATGGCGACGTCGGGCTGCGTGCCGTAGATCGAGCTGACCGGGGCGGGCAGGCCGTCGAAATAGAGGTAGTCGAACTCGTACCCACGTGAAAACAGCGACGACCGTCCGACATCGTTGTTCAGCACCAGAAGGCCCGGCGCATCGTCCAGTGCCTCTCCGCAGGCCGCTGGCATCGCAGCGGCGGGATCATCGACCGGGGATCAGGCGGCGCTTTGCCAGGTGACGGTCTTGACCTCTTCGCGGAAGGCGAACCGACAAAGGTGGTTGTCGATCACCTGCCGGGCCTTCAGAAGGCCGTCCTCGTCGGGCGCGGCGAGCCGCACGTCGAGCCGCGCATCCGTCGCCTCGAGATGCGCCTTGCCGAAGGGGAAGTCGATCTCGCCGGTGTCATCCGTCAAACGCGTCTCGACCTTGTGGGCGAAGTGCTTGCACAGCTGCTTCATGTATTGCCGGGCGTTGGCCGACTCGAAGGTGCCGGCGTCGTGGATAGGGTCTTGCATGTGCCCGTTTCCTGAGTTCAAAGGTCGGATATACATTATGTCTGGCCCACAGGGTCGGCCTTGTCCAGAGCCGAGGAGCCCTCGCATGAAGTCCATCGCTGCAGCCGCCCTTGTCGCGGCGCTTCCCGTTGCCGCATTCGCACAGACCGTCACCGTCGAGGACGCGCAAGACGAGGTCACCGTGCCCGCCAACCCCGAGACCGTCGTGGTGCTGGACCTTGCCGCGATCGACACGATGTCGGCCCTGGGCATCGAGATCGACGGCGTCCCGGACATCGCGCCCCCGTCCTACATGGAGGACGCCTTCGCCGAGGCGCAGATCGTGGGCACCCTGTTCGAGCCCGACTTCGAAGAACTGGCCGTCATGCAGCCCGACCTGATCGTCGCCGGCGGCCGGTCGCAGGCGCAAGTCGACGCTTTGTCCGAGCTTGCTCCGACGCTCGACATGACCATCGAGGACGGCGACATCGTGGCCCAGGCCAAGGCGCGCGCCGAGGCCTACGGTGCGATCTTCGACCGCACCGACGCCGCGGACGAGGCGATTGCGGCGCTCGAGGCGGATATCGCCGAGGCG
This sequence comes from Palleronia marisminoris, assembly GCF_900172315.1. Classification (GTDB taxonomy): domain Bacteria; phylum Pseudomonadota; class Alphaproteobacteria; order Rhodobacterales; family Rhodobacteraceae; genus Palleronia; species Palleronia marisminoris. Next base: position 112,912 of record NZ_FWFV01000003.1, on the reverse strand, counting down.
GCCGAGGCCGTCGAGGGCAAGGGCGACGCGCTGATCCTGCTGGCCAATGGCGGCAAGATCTCGGCCTATGGCAGCAGCTCGCGCTTCGGCTGGATCCACGGCGCGCTCGACCTTCCCGAGGCCCGCGAGGGACTCGACACGGAAACCCACGGCGAGGCCGTGTCCTTCGAGTTCGTCGCCGAGACCGATCCCGACTGGATCCTCGTCATCGACCGTGGCGCCGCCATCGGGCAAGAGGGCGAGGCCGCGCAAGCCACGCTTGACAACCCGCTGGTGCAGGGCACCAAGGCCGGGCAGGCGGGGCAGATCGTCTACCTTGATTCCGCGCGCATCTACCTGGCCGGCGGGGGCATCCAGTCCATGCGCGGCACGCTCGACGAACTCACTCAGGTCTTCGGCGACTCGGACGGCTGAGTGCTGCGCGCCCTCGCCATAACGGGCGCAGTCCTGCTGGTGGGGGCGAGCCTGTCGATCGGCGCGGCCGACCTGTGGGCCGGCGAACTCGACGCCGGCCTCGTGGTTGCTGTCAGCCGCTTGCCACGAACGCTGGCCGCGTTGCTGGCCGGGGCGGGGCTGGCGCTGGCCGGTGTGGTCACGCAGCTTGCCCTGCAGAACCGGCTTGTCGAACCCGGCCTGACCGGCACGCCAGAGGCCGCGATGCTGGGCCTGCTGGGCGTCACCATCGTGGCGCCGGGTGCGGCGCTGATGGTCAAGATGAGCGTGGCGGCGGTGGCGGCGCTGGCCGGCACGGCGGGGTTCTTCGCGCTGGCCGCCCATGTGCCCAGGCGCGACCCGATCCTGTTGCCGCTGGTCGGCCTCATCTATGGCGGGATCCTCGGCGCGGCGGTGCTGTGGCTGGGTTGGGTGACCGACCTTCTGCAATATGTCGGCGCCTGGGCTTCGGGCGAGTTCTCGGGCGTGCTGCGCGGCCGCTACGAGCTCTTGTGGCTGATCGCCGCCATCGCCGGCGCGATGTGGATCGTCGCCGACCGCATCACCCTGCTGAGCCTTGGCGAGGACCGGGCGCGGAGCCTCGGCCTCGACTACCGGCAGACGCTGGCGATCGGCCTTGCCATCGTCGCGGTCGCGGTCGCGGCGGTGGTGGTGACGGTGGGCGCGCTGCCGTTCGTGGGCCTCGTGGTGCCCAACGTGGTCTCGCGCCTCTGGGGCGACAACCTGCGGTCCAACCTGCCCGCCGTGGCCGCTTTGGGCGGGTTCATGGTGCTGGCGGCGGACGTCATCGGCCGGGTCTTGCGCTTCCCTTACGAGATCCCTGCCGCCACCGTCTTCTCCGTCTTCGGGGCCGCCGTGTTCCTGTGGCTTCTGCATGCTCCGCTGGCGGCGCGACGTGGCTGAGCGGCGGCTCATCGGGCTTTCGGCCGCGCTTGCGCTGGCCACGGCGCTGTTCCTGGCGTGGCACCTGCGCGCACCGGTCGGGCTGATCCTGTCGCTGCGATTCGAGAAGCTGGCGGCGCTGATCCTCGTGGGCGCCGCGGTCGGCGCGGCCACGGTGCTGTTCCAGACCGCCGCGGGCAACCGCTTGATCACGCCCGGCATCGTCGGGTTCGACGCGCTCTTCGTGTTCCTGCAGACAAGCCTCGTGCTGACCCTGGGCGGCGCCGGCTTCTCGCAGATCCCGGTGCTGCCGAAATTCCTGATCGAGACGCTCTGTCTGTCGCTCGCCGCCACCGCGCTCTTCGCGACGCTGCTTCGTCGCGGGGCGGACGACATCCTGCGCACCATCCTGACAGGCGTGATCCTCGGCTTCCTGCTGCGCGGGCTGGCGAACTTTGCGCAGCGCATCCTCGAGCCGTCGGAATTCGCGGTGGTGCAACAGGCCACCATCGCCTCGTTCGGATCGGTGGACGGGCAGCTTCTGTGGATCGCGGCACTGGCGCTGGGGATCGCGCTTGCCCTTGCGTGGCGCATGGCGGGGCAGCTCGACGTTGCCGCGTTGGGGCGCAGCAAGGCGCTGACGCTGGGGCTGGCCTATGACCGCACGATCGTCCTCGCGCTGACGCTCGTGTCGGTGATGGTGGCGGTGTCGACGGCGCTGGTGGGGCCGGTCACGTTCCTGGGGCTTCTGTCGGCCAGCCTTGCCTATCGCGCCACGGGCACGCATCGCCATGCGGTGCTGGTGCCCGCCGCCGCGCTGATCGGCGCGACGATCCTCGTCGCCGGGCAGTTCGTGTTCGAACGGGCCCTGGGCTACCAGTCGGCCATGTCGGTGGTGGTCGAGTTCGCGGGCGGGCTGCTGTTCCTGGTGCTCGTGCTGAGGAAGGAGCGGCGATGATCGAGACGCGGGACCTGAGCATCGCGCGGGACGGCACCGAAGTGCTGAGCGCGGTCGACCTGTCGCTGCCGCCCGAAGGCATCACGGCGATCATCGGGCCGAACGGGGCGGGGAAATCGACCCTGCTGCACGCGATGGCCGGGCTTCTGCGTCCGCAGGGGGGGCAGGTTTGCCTGTCGGGGCAGGACCTGGCCGCGATGGCCCCGGCCGAGCGTGCCAAGGCGCTGGCGCTGCTGACCCAGGAGCAGAGCGTCACCGCGCGCCTCTGCGTCGGCGACCTGATCGCCTTCGGGCGCTGGCCCCACCACCGCGGCAGGCCCGGCCCGGCCGACCACGAGGCCGTCGAGGACGCGATCGCAGCCTTCGGTCTCGCGCCGTTCCGCGACCGCAGCCTCGATACCCTGTCCGGCGGCCAGCGGCAGCGGGCCTTCGTCGCGATGGCCTACGCCCAGACGACGCCGTGGATCCTGCTGGACGAGCCGCTCTCGGCACTCGACCCGCGCTATGCGCACGACATCATGCACCGCCTGCACGGCCTTTCGCGACCGGGGCCCGAGGCGCGCGGCATCCTGATCGTCGTCCACGACCTTGGCATCACCGCCCGCTTCGCGGACCGCATCGTGGCGCTGAAGGACGGGAGGCTCTACGGCGCAGGCGCGACCAACGACCTGATGACCGCCGACTGGCTGAGCAATCTCTACGACACCCCGATGCAGGTGGCCGAGATCGACGGCCGCCGCATCCCCTTCGCCGCCTGAATGACCCGCCACGCCGTTGCATCGCCCCGGTTTTCTGCCAAAGTGGCCGCCGGATTGAATGCACCAGGGAGGATCACCATGCATCGCAGGAAGTTTCTGACGACGGCCGCCATCGGCGGCGCAGGGGCCGGAGCGCTCGCTGCACCGGCCATCGCGCAATCCTCGCCGCAGGTTCAGTGGCGCTGCACCTCGTCCTTCCCGCAGGCGCTGGACACGATCTATGGCGGCGCCACCGATGTGGCCGACTACGTGCGCGAGGCGACCGACGGTGCCTTCGACATCCAGGTCTTCGCGGGCGGCGAGATCGTTCCCGGCCTGCAGGCCGCCGACGCCGTCCAGAACGGCACGGTCGAGATGTGCCACACGGCCGCCTATTACTATGTCGGCAAGTCGCCCACCTGGGCGCTGGGAGCCGTGGTTCCCTACGGCCTGAACAACCGGGGCATGAACGCCTGGCTCTACTACGGTGGGGGCCTCGACCTGCTCAACGGGTTCTACAACAGCCAGGGGCTGCACTACCTGCCCGCGGGCAACACCGGCACGCAGATGGGCGGCTGGTTCCGGGAAGAGATCGGCGGGCTTTCGGACATGGACGGCCTGCAGATGCGGATCGCCGGCCTTGCCGGCCAGATCATGGAGCAGATCGGCGTCGTGCCCCAGCAGATCGCGGGCGGCGACATCTACCCGGCGCTGGAACGCGGCACGATCGACGCGGCCGAGTGGATCGGCCCCTATGACGACGAGAAGCTCGGCTTCTATCAGGTCGCGCCCTACTACTACTATCCCGGCTGGTGGGAGGGGAACCTGACCCTCAACGTCTTCGTCGGTAACGACGCGTGGAACGGGCTGCCCGACACGTACAAGAGCCTGCTGCAGACCGCCTGCCGCGCCGCCAATACCGAGATGATGGCGGAATACGACTACAAGAACCCGACGGCGCTGCGGTCGCTCGTCCAGCAGGGCGCGCAGCTGCGCGCGTTTCCGGACGACGTGCTGAACGCGACCTATGACGCCGCGCTGGCGCTCTATTCCGATCTGCGCGGCAGCGCGGACGGGTGGTCGGACATCTACGACAGCATGATGGCCTTCCAGGCCGAGCACTTCCTGTGGCAGCAGGTCGCGGAGCAGAACTTCGCGCGCTTCATGCAGCAGAAGCAGGCGAACGGCCTGCTTCCGGCGCAGATTTCGGGTGCCGGTTCGGTCGGCGGCGGTTCCGCCAACTGACCGCGATACCTCGAGAAGTCGAAAGGCCCCGGGTGATCCCCGGCGCCTTTTTTGTTGGGTCAGTTGAAGTTGAAGCCGCCTGTCGACGGTTCTGGTTCTGGTTCTGGTTCAGGCTCGGGCTCGGGCTCCGGTTCCGCGTCGCCGCCGAAGTTGAAGCCTTCGGACTGGGGTTCGGGGGCCGGATCCGATCCGCCGAAGTTCAGGCTGTCCGGTCCCGTGTTGGGGGGCGCTTCGGGCTCGGCCTGTTCGGCGCCACCACCGAAGTTGAACCCCTCGCTCGGCGCCGTGTCGGTCTCCGCCTCTCCGCCGCCGAAGTTGAAGCTGCCGGGGGCCGGCGCGGTTTCGGTGGCCGGAGCATTCTGCCGGGCCTGCCGCGCGTCGTCGTAGTGGGTGACGAGGCCGGGCACCAGGATGACCAGCAGGATCAGCACGAACTGGATGCCGATATAGGGCAGCACGCCGCGATAGATCTCCCGCGTCTGGACGCCAGGCAGGCGTTCGCCGGTCTGGCGATCCTCCCTGTCCGTGGTCGGCGCGACGGATCTGAGGTAGAACAGCGCGAAGCCGAAGGGTGGCGTCAGGAACGACGTTTGCAGGTTCAGCGACAGGATCACGCCGAACCAGATCAGGTCGATCCCGAGGGTGTCCGCCACCGGCGCCAGCAGGGGCACGAGGATGAAGGCGATCTCGAAGAAGTCGAGGAAGCAGCCAAGGATGAAGATCACGATCGTGACGACGATGAGGAACCCGAACTGTCCGCCCGGAAGCGCCAGCAGCAGTTCCTCGAGCCAGACCTGCCCGTTGACGCCGTAGAAGGTCAAGCCGAAGACCCGCGCGCCGATCAGGATGAAGAGGACGAAAGCCGACAGCTTGGCCGTCGCCTCGACCGCCGATCTCAGGGTCTGCTTATCCAGCCGCCGCTTCGCAAACGCGAGGATCAGCGCCCCCACCGCGCCCATGGCGCCGCCCTCGGTCGGCGTCGCGATGCCAAGGAAGATGGTGCCGAGAACGAGGAAGATCAGCGCGAGCGGCGGGATCAGGACGATCACCACCTCTTCGGCAAGGCGCGACAGGAGGCCAAGCTTGAGGTGGCGGTTGGCCAGCGCGATGCCGAGGCACACGAGCACCGTGAACGCCGAGGCGAAGACGACGCGCGTGGCCGGGATGTAGCTCGAGAAGAGCAGCCGCGACGAGGCGAGGTAAAGCACCACCGCCAGCACAGCCATGGCGACCAGCGACCAGATGCCGCCGCCCAGGCGCCGCTCTTCCGGGGGCAGGGCGGGCACGGCGTTCGGTCGCAGCAGGGTCAGGCCCAGCATGTAGAGGCAGTAGGCCCCGATGACGATCAGCGCGGGGTAGAGCGCGCCCAAATACATGTCACCGACCGACACGCCCAGCTGGTCGGCCATGACGATCAGCACCAGCGACGGCGGCACGATCTGCGCCAGCGTCCCGGCCGCGGCAATGGTGCCGGTGGCGACCGCGGGGTCGTACTTGTAGCGCTGCATGATGGGGAGCGAGATCAGCCCCATCGCGATCACCGACGCCGCGACGACGCCCGTCGTGGCCGCCAGCAGCGCCCCCACGAGGATCACGGCGAAGGCCACGCCGCCGCGCAGGGGGCCGAAAAGCTGGCCAACGGTATCGAGCAGATCCTCGGCCATGCCCGATCTTTCGAGGATCAGGCCCATGAAGGTGAAGAACGGGATCGCCAGCAGCGTATCGTTCGACATGATGCCGAAGACACGTTCAGGCATTGCACGAAGAAGAGGCCAGAAGAGGTTGATGTCGTTGGAGTAATCGGAAAGTCCGACGCCGATGGCGAAGAAGGCGAGACCTCCGCCCGCAAGGGTCAGCGCCACCGGGTAGCCCAGCAACAGAAGGCCCATCACGCTGATGAACATGATCGGGGCGAGGTTGTGGGCGATAAGCTCGATCATGAGCGGGCCTCCTGCACGGGGGGCATTTCGTCCTCGGGTTCATGGCTCGGGAAGGGCATCGCGCCCGACAGCTGTGCCGACCGCTTGATGATCTCGGCCACGCCCTGTGCTGCGAACGAGATGAAGCCCAGCAGCACGAACAACTTGGCCGGCCAGCGGATCAACCCGCCGGCATTCGAGGATTGCTCGCCCGTCATGAAGGACGAGATGAAGAACGGCCAGGACAGCCAGACCATCAGCCCGACGAACGGCAGCAGGAACAGGATGTGCAGCGCGAGGTCGATGATCGCCCGGCCGCGTGCGGACAGGGTGGCCGACAGCACGTCCACGCGGACATGCTCGTTCTCGCGCAGGGTCCAGGCGGCGCAGAGCAGGAAGACCGCTCCGAACAGGTACCACTGAAGCTCGAGCCAGGCGTTGGACGAGATGTTGAAGCTCTTGCGGATGATCGCGTTGCCCGCAGACACGAGCACCGCCGCCAGGATCAGCCACGCCACGACCTTCCCGATCCAGCCGTTGACGCGGTCGATCGCCCGCGCGAGCGAAAGCAGTGCCCTCATCCCCTGTTCTCCCCTGCAATGTCCCGAGCCCTTCATTGCTCATGCGGATGCATCAAACAAGGTTGCGCGCGCATGTCGAACGCCGAGAATCCTCTTGCGCGCCGCCCGTCGCGATGGGTCTATGCGCTCGGTCAGTCGCCGGGGAGGGGCGAAATGAGCGGAAACACCGCCAAGCGCGTCACGTACGGGGTCATCGGCTGCGGCATGATGGGCCGCGAGCACCTGCGCAACATCGCCCTGCTGGACGGGGCGGAGGTGGGCGTGATCTTCGAACCCGATGCCGAGATGCGCGCCCGTGCCCGCGATCTGGCGCCGCACGCGGTCTTCGTCGAGGACCTCGACGCGCTGCTCGCCCACGAGCCGCTCGACTGCCTGCTGATCGCCAGCCCGAACTTCCGCCATGTCGAGCAGTTGCACACCATTGCCGCGCGTCGGCCCCTGCCGGTGCTGGTCGAAAAGCCGCTCTTCACCGGGATGGATCAGGCGTCTGCCATCGATGACCTGATGCGCGACTACCCGGCGGCGATCTGGGTGGCGATGGAGTATCGCTACATGCCGCCCGTCGCGGCCTTCCTTGCCGAAGCGCAGGACGTGACGGGCGGGATCACGATGCTGTCGATCCGCGAGCACCGCTTTCCGTTCCTCAACAAGGTCGGCGACTGGAACCGCTTCAACCGCTTCACCGGCGGCACCTTCGTGGAAAAGTGCTGCCACTTCTTCGACCTGATGCGGCTGGTGCTGGGCGCCGACCCGGTGCGGGTCATGGCCATGGGCGGGCAGGCGGCGAACCACCTGTTCGAGACCTACGCCAACGGCTCGCCCGACGTGTTCGACCACGGCTACGTGCTGGTCGAGTTCGCCAACGGCGCCCGCGCGATGCTCGAGCTGTGCATGTTCGCCGAAGGCTCGCAATGGCAGGAGGAGCTGATGGCCGTCGGCCCCCGCGGCAAGATCGAGGCTTTCGTGCCCGGCCCCGGCCGGTTCTGGCCCGACAGCCTCGGCGCGCCTCCGGTGCCCGAGCTGGTGGTGTCCCCGCGCGAGCCGATGGGACCGCGGACCCGGCAGGTGCCGGTGGACCCGACGCTGCTGGCGGCGGGCGACCACAACGGCTCGACCTATTTCCAGCACCGCGGCTTCATCGAGATGGTGCGGGGCGTGCGCGCGGTGCCCGAGGTGGGGCTGTCGGATGGCAAATGGGCCGTGTTGATAGGGCTCGCAGCGCAGGCGTCCATGGTCGAGGGGCGCGCGGTCTCGATGGACGAGATGCTCGGCTAGAGCAGGCGCGCCAGCAGCAGGATCCAGCCCGACAGAACGACGCCGCAGGTCAGCGCGTAGACACCGTTCCAGCGCAGTCCGGCGTGCAGCGCGCTGACCCGGCCGAAATTGGCGACCAGCAGGACCGAGGCCGTGAAAGGCGAGGTCGCGCCGCTGAGTGCCCAGCCGCTGGTGATGGCGCAGACCATGACGGCGGGCGCAATCCCGAGCGCCTCGGGCGCGGGCAGAAGCGGCCCGAACAGCGACACGGCAAGGATCGGGTTCATGCCGATCTGCCCGGTGAACGGGATCAGCCAGAAGACGGAAAGCAGCACGACCCATGCCGGAAGTGCCGTCAGGTCGAAGCCAATGTGCCCTGCCAAGGGCGCGGCGAGCGCCGAGCCCAGTGAGCCGATGACGCCCGCCATGACCAGCAGCGTGATCTCGGTCTTCAACGCCGGAAGGTCCGCAGTTGCGAACTGCCCCGCGCGCGACAGGGCCGCGGTGCCGCGCGCGCCGCCCCGCGTGCCGGGTTGAAGCGCCACCCACGCCAGCGACAGGATCGGCACGATCGCCATGACCGCGCCGAAGATGCGGACGCCCGTGACCAAGTGCAGGGTGGCGGCCGAGCCCAGAAGCACGGCGAGCAGCGTCAGCAGCGGGCGAAGGTGGCGCAGCCATTGCCCCTCGGCGGGGCCGTGCTGTGGCGCAGGGTGGGACAGGCGCGGCTTGAACACCGTGTCGAGCGTCCAGCCGATCCCGGCCAGAAGCGCCGAGCTGACAAGGCAGAAGGGCACCGCCGCCGCCCATGCGGACCCCGGCACGACGCTGAGCGAGATCGCCGACGCGAAAGCGAGGGGTGACCACGGCAGGGTAGAGATGAAGCCGCGCTGGATCGCGACCAGCATCCTCCGGGTGCGGTGGCGCTGGACCTCGGGGTCGTCCGTCGTCTCGGCGTTTTCGGTGGCGAGCGCGCCCAGAAGCGAGATCGACCCGTACATCAGCACCAGACCGAACGCCTGCCCGCCCAGTGTCAGCGCCACGTAGCGCCGGCCAGGGGGCTGGCCCGCGAGGAACCGCCCGCACTCGAGGATGCCAGGATCGGTGATCGCGGCACTTCGGATCGCGGTGAGCGCGGTGAAGAACGCCGCGATGAAGGCGCCGCGGACGAAGGCGGCGGCCAACGCCTCGGGCCACTCGGGCAGGATCGCCACCGCCGCGACCAGAAGCGCCGCTCCGATCGCCAGGAAGATCGCGGCCTTGCGCGGCACCTGTGGCGCAAAACAGGCGAGACCGGCGAGGGTGCAGCCGATTGCCATCCACGAGAGTGCGGGCAGTGCGGTGAACTCGTGGGGGATCGAGACCAGCAGCGCGCCGGCCATGGCGATCCCGCCCATGCGGTCGCGTCGCGCCGCGCCCGACGTCACTCCTGCCCCCGTGGGCGTGTCGGCGGATCGCGGGTCACGAGGCCCTCCTGCGCGGATCTCTGGCCGGGGCCAGTCTCACAGGGGGGCCGCCACCCGGAACCCCGCGTTCGATGTCGAACTGTCGGGATCGTTCCGAGTGCGGGAATGGACGTGGTACCTGTCGCAATAGCTCGCGTGGCACAGGAACGATCCGCCGCGCTGGATGCGCTGCCAGCCGTCCGAGGGGCCGGTGGGGTTCCGCTCGGGCAGGCGTCCCGGCGCAGGTCGGGGGCCGTAGCGGTCGGCGACCCACTCCCACACGTTGCCGGTCGTGTTGAAGAGGCCGTAGCCGTTGGGCTCGTAGGCATCCACGGGAGCGGTGCCGACGAAACCGTCCTCGGCCGTGTTCTCGTGGGGAAAGTCGCCTTGCCAGATGTTCATGGCGTGGCCGTCAGGCTCGAGCCGGTTGCCCCAGGGGAACTTCTTGCGGGACAAGCCGCCGCGCGCGGCACGCTCCCATTCGGCCTCGGTCGGCAGGCGCAGGCCGGCCCAGGTGCAATAGGCCAACGCATCGAACCAGGCGACATGGGTGACCGGATGGTCGGCCCGGTCGCGCCAGTCCGATCCGGGTCCCTCTGGCGCGGCCCAGTGCGCGCCGTCCACGCGGCGCCACCACGGCAGGCCGGGCGGGTGGTGCGGATGCCGGGCCGGGTCGGGGAGGAGGAGGTGGAAGACGACGCTCCACCCCTCGGCCTCGGCGACGGTGCGGTAGCCGGTGGCCTCGGCGAAGCGGGCGTATTCGGCGTTCGTGACCGAAGTGGGCGAGATCAGGAACGGGTCGAGCTTCACCTTCCGCACAGGGCTGTCGAGATCGTCCGGATACGTCGACTTGCGGGCGCCCATCTCGAAGATGCCGCCGGGGATCTCGGTCAGGCGGGCGCGCAGGGAACCGCGCTCGGCGCCGTCCGCCCGGAAGACGGAGAGAGCGCGATCCTCGTGCGGATCGCGGGAGGTCTCGCCACGCGCGCCGGCGCAGCATCCCGTCAGGGTCGGGTCGTCGGTCATGCAGCCTTCCAACGCCATCGACACGCGGGCGTCAATGGACCGCCCGGTTTTGCGCAAGCCGCCCCGCAGCGGCAGGCGGGCCGTGACAGCGACCCTCTCGACCCCGCCGGCGAAGGGTGCTCTGTCTGGGGTGAACGTCCCCAGACCGGAGCCGCCCGATGACGACGCCCAGATTCGACACCCTCCTTCTGACCGGCGCGGCCGGCGCCCTCGGCACCGAGCTGCGGCGCGCGCTGGCGCCCCTGACGAGGACGCTGCGCCTGAACGACCGGGAAGAGATCGCGGACCTGACGGATGGCGAAGAGGCGGCGATCTGCGACCTCGCCGACGAGAAGGCGGCGATGGCGATGTGCGAGGGGGTCGACGCTATCGTCCATTTCGGCGGCGCGCCGCTGGAGAAGCCGTGGGACGAGGTGCTGAACTCGTCGATCCGGGGCAGCTACCACATCTACGAGGGCGCGCGACGGCACGGGGTGAAGCGGGTCGTCTACGCGTCCTCGGTCCACGCCATCGGCTTCCACGCCATCGAGAGCCATATCGACGCCACAGCGCCGCACCGGCCCGACAGCCTCTATGGCCTGTCCAAGTGCTTCGTCGAGGACCTCTCGCGGCTCTACTGGGACAAGTACGGGATCGAGAGCGCCATGCTGCGGATCTTCTCGAGCTATCCCGAACCGCGTGACCGGCGGATGCTGTGGTCGTGGCTCAGCTTCGACGACATGACGGCCCTCGTGATCGCCGCGCTGACGGCGCCGCATGTGGGCCACACGATCGCGTTCGGGTCGTCGGACAACCCGATGAAGGCGTTCGACAACCGCCTCGCCGGGCATCTGGGCTGGCAGCCCGGGGACAGCTCGGCGCCGTTCCGCGAGGGAATCGAAGCCCGGACCGACACACCGAACCCCGCCGACAAGGCGGTGCAAAACTACGGCGGCTGGTTCTGCAACCTCGGCCATCCGGACGACGAGGCGAACTGACCCTACGGAACACCGGCCGGAACAGCCGAAAAATCGCATCGACGACCGCGAATTATGCCATTACGACTCGATACCTAAGCAAAAGCGCGGGCGAAGCACCGTTCGCGCAACAAACGGCCGAAACGGTCGACACGACAGAGAGAGACTCATGAAACATCTTCTTGCTACCACCGCCGCCGCCGCGACCCTCATCGCAGGCGCCGCCTTCGCCCAAAGCGGGACCGACCCCGTCAAGATGGGCGTGCTGCTCAGCTTCACCGGCCCGATCGAAAGCCTGAGCCCGGCCATGGCCTCGGGCGCCGAGATGGCGATCTCGGAAGCGTCGGGCAACGAGAATTTCATGGGCGGCACCTCGATCGAGCCGGTCCGTGCCGACGCGACCTGCGTCGACGCCGCCGCCGCCACCGCCGCGGCCGAGCGGATGATCACCTCGGACGGCGTGACCGCGATCATGGGCGCCGACTGCTCGGGCGTGACGACCGCCGTGCTGTCGAACGTGGCCGTGCCCAATGGCGTGGCGATGATCTCTCCTGCCGCGACCTCGCCGGCCCTGTCGAGCGCCGAGGATAACGGCCTGTTCTTCCGCACCGCGCCCTCCGACGCGCGGCAGGGCGAGGTCATGGCGAACATCCTGATCGAGGAAGGTATCGAGGAAGTCGCCGTCACCTATACCAACAACGACTACGGCAACGGCTTCGCCGACGCCTTCATCGCGTCCTATGAGGATCAAGGTGGCACGGTGACGCTGTCGGCCAGCCACGAGGACGGCAAGGGCGACTATTCGGCCGAAGTCGGCGCGCTGGCCTCGGCCGGTGGCGATGCGCTGGTGGTGCTGGGCTACGTCGACCAGGGCGGCGCCGGAATCATCCAGTCGGCGCTCGACACCGGGGCGTTCGACACCTTCGCCTTCGGCGACGGGATGATCGGCGACAGCCTGACCGAGCGCTTCGGCCAGTCCATCGAAGGTTCGATCGGGACGGCTCCGGGCGGCGAGAACGAAGGCGCCGACATGTTTCAGACCATGGCCGACGAAGCCGGCATCGACGGCACCTCGGTCTATGCGGGCGAAAGCTATGACGCCGCGGCGCTGCTGGTCCTCGCGATGGCGCAGGCCGAGTCCGCCTCGGCCGGCGACTATGCCGGTGAGATCATGGGTATCGCCAACGAGCCGGGCGAGAAGATCTATCCCGGCGAGCTGGCGAAGGCGCTGCAGATCATCGCCGATGGTGGCGAGGTCGACTACGAAGGCGCCACCGGCGTCGAATTCGTCGAGCCCGGCGAAGCGGCCGGCAGCTACGCCGAGTTCCGCGTTCAGGACGGTGCGCTGGAAGTGATCGGCTACCGCTGATCCTCGACCCACTTGACGAACCCGCAGCCCGGGGGCAAACCCCCGGGCTGTTCTTTTGAGGACCGGCGGATGATCGAAGTCCACGACCTACACAAGCATTTCGGCGGCTTCCACGCGGTGGACGGGGCCAGCCTGCGGATCGAGACAGGCTCGATCACCGGGCTGATCGGACCCAACGGCGCGGGCAAGACCACGCTGTTCAACGTGATCGCGGGGGTGCTGCCCCCGACGAGCGGCCGCGTGACGATGGAAGGTGCGGACATCACCGGCCTTCCGCCGCACGAGTTGTTCCACAAGGGCCTGCTGCGGACGTTCCAGATCGCCCATGAATTTTCCTCGATGACCTGCCGCGAGAACCTGATGATGGTTCCGCCGGGCCAGTCGGGCGAGGGGCTGTGGAACACCTGGTTCGGCCGCAAGCGCATCGCCGACGAGGAACGCGCCCTTGCCGCCCGCGCTGACGAGGTGCTCGAGTTCCTGACGATCTCGCATCTTGCGGATCACAAGGCGGGGCAAGTCTCTGGCGGGCAGAAGAAGCTCCTGGAGCTTGGCCGCACGATGATGGTCGACGCCAAGATCGTCTTTCTGGACGAGGTCGGCGCGGGCGTGAACCGCACGCTTCTGAACACCATCGCCGACGCCATCCGCCGCCTGAACCAAGAGCGCGGCTATACCTTCGTCGTCATCGAGCACGACATGGATTTCATCGAACGGCTCTGCGACCCGGTCATCGTCATGGCCGAAGGCAAGGTGCTGGCCGAGGGCTCGCTGGCCGAGATCAAGGCCAATGAAGAGGTGATCGAGGCCTATCTGGGCACCGGCCTGAAAAACAAGGACAAGCTGGAGGCCCGGGCATGAGCGGCGCGAATGACGGCCCCTATGGCGGTCGCGGAGTCCGTGACGCCTCGATCGTGAACCCGCGGGCAGGGGGCGAGCTGGTCACGCCCGAACGCAGCGGCGATGCGACGCCCGCCGAGGGCGCGCCGTTCCTGGCGGGGCGGGGCATGACCGGCGGCTACGGCAAGGGTCCGGACATCCTGCACGACTGCACGATCTCGGTGAATCCGGGGCAGATCGCGGTGATCGTGGGGCCGAACGGCGCCGGCAAGTCCACCGCGATGAAGGCGATCTTCGGGATGCTGCCGCTGCGCGAAGGGTCTGTCGTGCTCGACGGGCAGGACATCACGGCGCTTTCCCCGCAGGACCGGGTGAAGGCCGGAATGGGGTTCGTGCCCCAGACGAACAACATCTTCGCCTCGATGAGCGTCGAGGAAAACCTCGAGATGGGCGCCTTCATCCGGCAGGACGACATCCGCCCGACGATGGAGCAGGTCTACGACCTGTTCCCGATCCTGCGCGAGAAGCGCCACCAGCACGCGGGCGAACTGTCCGGCGGGCAGCGCCAGCAGGTCGCCGTGGGCCGCGCGCTGATGACCAAGCCCAAGGTGCTGATGCTGGACGAGCCGACCGCGGGGGTCTCACCCATCGTCATGGACGAGCTCTTCGACCGGATCATCGAGGTCAGCCGCACCGGCATCCCGATCCTGATGGTCGAACAGAACGCCCGCCAGGCGCTCGAGATCGCGGATCGCGCCTACGTGCTGGTGCAGGGCGCGAACGCCCATACCGGCTCGGGGCGCGAACTGTTGGCCGATCCCGAAGTCCGCCGGTCGTTCCTGGGCGGCTGAGTGATGCAAAATTCGAGAAGAAACATTCGGACGTCCGGACGGCCGGGCGCGAGCCAAGCAATTCACACCGGGTTCTATGAGGGGGCGGGCTGATGGAGCCGATCAACGCGATCGTGGCGCTGATGAATTTCGTGGTGATCCCGGCGACGGCCTATGGGGCGCAGCTGGCGCTGGGCGCGCTGGGAGTGACGCTGGTCTACGGGATCCTTCGGTTCTCGAACTTCGCGCATGGCGACTCGATGGCGTTCGGGGCCATGGCGACGATCCTGTTCACATGGGGGCTGCAGGCGCTTGGAATCTCGCTGGGGCCGATCCCGACCGCGCTTCTGGCGCTGCCGGCCGGAATCATCGTGACGGCACTGTTCCTGCTGGGGACGGACCGGGTCGTTTATCGCTTCTATCGACGGCAGAAGGCGAACCCGGTGATCCTCGTGATCGTCTCGATCGGTGTCATGTTCATCTATAACGGCGTCGTCCGTCTGATCGTGGGACCGGGAGACCAGTTCTTCGATGACGGCGCGCGGTTCATCTTCACCGTCCGGGACTTCCAGGCATGGACGGGCCTCGACGAGGGGTTCGGCCTGCGCACCAGCCAGGCGATCACGCTGATCACGGCGGTGATCGTGGTGGCGGCGCTGTTCTGGTTCCTCAACCGCACGCGCACCGGCAAATCCATGCGCGCGTTCTCGGACAACGAGGACCTGGCGCTGCTGTCGGGCATCAATCCAGAGAGGGTCGTGGCGGTCACCTGGGTGATCGTCGCCGCGCTGGCGACGCTGGCCGGCGTGCTCTACGGCCTCGACAAGAGCTTCAAGCCCTTCACCTATTTCCAGCTTCTGTTGCCGATCTTCGCGGCGGCGATCGTCGGCGGGCTCGGCTCGCCTGTCGGGGCGATCGCGGGTGGCTTCGTCATCGCGTTCTCCGAGGTGACGATCACCTACGCGTGGAAGCGGGTGCTGGCCTACGCGATGCCGGACAGCCTCGAGCCGTCGAACCTCGTCCAGCTTCTGTCCACCGACTACAAGTTCGCGGTCAGCTTCATGATCCTCGTGGTCGTTCTGCTGTTCCGGCCCACGGGCCTCTTCAAGGGGAAATCGGTATGAACGAGACCCTCCGCAACACGCTTCTCTTCGCCGGTGTGGCGATGATGATCGTCCTGACAGGCGTATTCCAGAGCTGGAACTCGGCGCTCGTCATCCTGAACATGGGGCTCGTCTCGGCGGTGATGGCGCTGGGCGTGAACCTGCAATGGGGGTTCGCGGGTCTGTTCAATGTCGGCGTCATGGGTTTCGTTGCCCTTGGCGGCCTGGCCACCGTGCTGGTGTCCATGCCGCCCGTCGGAGAGGCCTGGGCCGCAGGGGGCACCCGCATCCTGGCGGGCCTTGCGATCGGCGCTGCCACGATCACGGCGGCCATCCTGGCCTTCGGTCGCATGGCGCCGGGGCGGGCGCGCGTGTTGGTGGTTCTGGCGATCCTCGTCATAGGCTTCTTCGTCTATCGCGGCGTCCTCGACCCGGGCGTCGAGGCGGTGGAGCGGACGAACGCCGCCTCGACCGGCTACCTGGGCGGGCTCGGCCTGCCGGTGATCCTGTCCTGGCCGGTGGGCGGGCTGATCGCCGCGGGCGCGGCCTGGATCATCGGCAAGACGGCGCTGGGGCTGCGGTCGGACTACCTGGCCATCGCGACGCTCGGGATCGCCGAGATCGTCATCGCGGTCCTCAAGAACGAGGACTGGCTCGCGCGGGGCGTGAAGAACGTCATCGGCCTGCCGCGCCCCGTTCCCTACGAGGTGGACCTGCAGCGCTCGCGCGAGTTCGGTGATATCGTCGGGGGGCTCGGCCTCGACCCGGTCACGGCGAGCGGCCTCTGGGTGAAGGCGAATTACGGCATCCTCTTCGCCATCGTTCTCGCGATCGTCTTCGTGCTGGCCCAACTGGCGCTGCATTCGCCCTGGGGCCGGATGATGCGCGCCATCCGCGACAACGAGACCGCCGCCCGCGCCATGGGCAAGGACGTCACGCGCCGGCACCTGCAGGTCTTCGTGATCGGCAGCGCGGTCTGCGGCCTTGCCGGCGCGATGATGACCACCCTCGACGGGCAATTGACGCCGGCCTCCTACCAGCCGCTGCGATTCACGTTCCTCGTCTGGGTGATGGTGATCGTGGGCGGATCGGGATCGAACCTGGGCGCGGTGCTGGGCGGGTTCCTGATCTGGTTCCTCTGGGTCCAGGTAGAGCCCCTCGGCCAGCTCGTGATGTCGGCGCTGGCATCGCCTTTGCCCGAGGGCTCGGCGCTGAAGGCACATCTTGCGACGTCCGCCGCGCATATCCGGCTGCTGACGATGGGCGTCGTGCTATTGCTGGTCCTGCGGTTCAGCCCCCGCGGCCTTATTCCCGAGAAATGACGTGGGCGCGCCGCTCGGCGCGTCCGTCTTCAGGTGCTTGTTCAGGGGATGGAGGCGAGTACCGGAATCGAACCGGTGTGCACGGATTTGCAATCCGCTGCGATACGCCCCGCAGGACTTCTAACCTGACCATGTAGCCACGAAATTCCGTTGTTATGCAGGGAAAACACCCCTAACAAGTCCGTTGTAGGCACCGGCTACTTCTAATCAGCGTGGCTACATAGTGGCTACATTCAACGGGGGATGACCGGGTGGACCTATCCAAGAAGACGATTGATGCGGTGCCTCACCCCGATACGGGTCAGAAGTTCTACTGGTTTGACACGCCACGGGGGTTTGGGCTGAGGGTCACGCCTACGGCCAAATCCTTCATATTCGATGGGCGCGTGAACGGGCGTAAGCGGCGCGTCACCATCGGGCGCGTGGACGTGTTCGCAGACCTGAAGCGGGCACGGGCGGAGGCAACTCGCCACGCGGATGCGTTCAACAGGGGCGTTGATCCCGTAGCCGAGAAGGCGGGCAAGAAAGAGGCTGAAGCCTTGAAGGTGGCGCAGTCCCTGACGCTAGAAGATGCGGTCAAGCGGTACGTCTCTGCGCCCAAGAAGAAGGGGCGGGGATACGGTTCAGGCGTCAAGCTGAAGAAGGCCAGGACACTCCGCGATATCAACACCATCACGAAGCGACACTTCGGGGATTGGATGGCGACGCCAGTGACAGAAATCACGGGCGAAATGGTCAGAAAGCGTCATGCCGAAATCGCTTCAGTGGCACCTACGCAAGCTAATCTTGCGATGCGTTACCTTCGTGCGGCACTGAACCACGTGAACGACGAAAGCGACAGTGCCACGCCGCTCATCGCTGCAAATCCCGTTGATCGGTTGAAGCGGCTAAACCAATGGGCGGCGGCTGAACCGAAGAAAACACGGGTCGAGCGTGAAGACATTCCGCGTTGGGTAAGCGCCGTTCGCACGGAACTAACCGGGCTGAGGTTCGGGGCCGAACATCGCGACGCTTTGCTGTTCATCTTGCTGACTGGCGCGCGCTTGTCCGAAGTTTTCGGCAATGAACAAGATGGCTATCCCGCGCTCACATGGACGGAGGTTGATATAGAAAAGCGGACGGTGACGTTTAGAGACACCAAGAATCGCAGCGATCACCAGTTGCCCCTTGGCGCAAAGCTGACGGAAATCTTGAAGGCGCGAAAAGAAGTGTCCGGCAAGTATGTGTTCGGAAACTCAAAGGATGAAGTGTCGCACGATCTGCGAACCGCTTTCATACGCATCCACAAGGCCACCGGGTTGCGGGCAACCGCACATGACCTTCGCAGAACCTTTGCCGCCGTTGCGAACTCACTCGATATTTCCGCATACAAGTTGAAACGCCTGCTGAACCATATCAGCGGGAACACCAGCGACGTGACGGCAGGTTACGTGGGCGAAATCACCACCGACGATCTGCGCGATCCCATGCAGCGCATCGAAGACTTCATGTTGCGGGAAGTCGGCCCATGACCGCGCCGTATGACGTTGGCTTTGCGCATGCAGTACGGCGGGCTATGGGCGGTCTACGTCCGAAGGCTGGCGAGGATGTAGCCGCCGAAGGGAAGGCCCTTGCAGCCGTCCTGCGGTCCGGTCAGCCGCTCGATCAGCACGGGCTGGAACTGCTGGCGCAGGCCGTCACGGGCAAGCTGCGGAAGGGTAGCGGGCGCGCGGGCGAGACCATGTTTGCCCATGCCGTGCGCCGCGCAAGCGCCGCATGGCGTAGCGGGAAGGAAGACCGCCCTGCGGAGGCTGGCGCGATCCTGGCTGGCATGCTCCGATCACGGCAACCGCCGCTTGGGACGGGCGAACGTGAACTATTGGCCGAACTGTTTGCACCGCAGCCAGCGAATGAGCATGACGCACTGGCGGGACGGCCACCCAAAGGGGCAGGGCACCCCGATGTGGTTGCGGTCATGAACCACCTACAAAACGAAATCGCAAAGTCTTCGCTACACAAGAACGCGCTTGCCGACACGGCCAGTCATTTCAAGATCAGCGTTCGGACGGTTGAAGAATATGAGGCGATTACAAGGGAGCGCGAAGCCGCGACGAAAGCCGCGATACGCTCATTGTACGAAGACGACTGAAGCGGACAGCATATCCGCCGCAGGCCACCGCATCATTCTTATTTTTCAATCAATTAACGGCTAGGGCGAGGCAAAACGCCCGTCCTGTAGCCGCATCGTAGCCGCGTGGGCGACCCTGACCCCTTTTTTGCGGCCCACAACGCCTACCAACAAGCCCGAACGCGCAATACACCGACAGCATGATAGATCAATGCAGCGGGATTGCAGGTATGGAAAAGAACGTCACATTGCCCGCCATTGTTACGCAGGCGCAAGCGGCTGAGTATCTTGGCGTTTCGGAAAAGAAACTTGAGCGTGATCGCTGGTGCGAACGGCGAATTCCATATGTGAAGCTGGGCCGGAACGTCCGTTATCGGGCTTCTGATCTTCTCGCCTATGTTGAGCAAAGCGTTGTAGCAGCGGAAATACCTGTTGACCGCTGACGGCGCATTTCACTATCGTCGGCGGTGCAAGTCCTTTGCGATTGGAATAGAGGGCGGGACTGTCACTTTGCTTAGCCCGTTTGAGCATTGCCCGCCCTCACCCCACGCTTAGACCGCTTGTGCGGGGCCGGATGGTCAACGTCGGGAGGAAGCCCCGGCGCGTCGGTCGGATGACCGGAAGTCGTAATAGCTTGACAGCTATTTTTCATTCCAATCCGATCTAGGACTTATTTCCCAATGAACATCGCAACGCCAGCGCAATCTAGCGCCGCTGAACCCGCGCCTATTCAAAACTTCACGCTCGCAAACGCCTTTGTTTCAACCATTGGTTCGCATGATGAAGTGTTTGATTTCCGAGCGATCAGCGATGTAAGAAGCGACATTCCGGCAATCCCGTTTCGAGGAACGCTTGCGGATTGTTGGCGCTCAATAATTTTCTACAACAATCAGCAGTACGGCATATTTGTCGTGATCAGCGAGTTGGACGGGCAGGGACGCGACCTTATGAACGTGTCGCGAGTGCGCGCACATTTCGTCGACCTAGACAACGTATCAGCAATGCAGAACTTGCAACGTGCTGCGTCGTGGTATCCTGCGCCCGCGTTTGCGGTGCAGTCGAGTGCAGGTAAGGCGCATGTTTATTGGCCGGTTCAACCGTATTGTAATAATGATCGGTTCACGCTCAATCAACGCAAGTTCGCGCAGTTTTTCGATGGTGATAAATCCATCGTTGACGCGACAAGGCTCATGCGCCTGCCGGGCACCTACCACCAAAAAGGCGAGCCGCAACTGGTAACGTGGTCGCCGTTGCCCGGTTACGGGCAACGTTATGACGTGACGGTGTTGGAAGCCGCGCTTGCGACGGTCAACGTAGTCGAAAGCTACAGTGATCGTCATAACCTGGGCGATCCCGATCAAGCCGCGCCGTCGCTCGATTGGCTGCGGTACGCGCTCGCGCATATTGATCCGAACAAGCTTGTCCGCAGCGATTGGATCAGCTTCATGGCAGCGTTCAAGCAAGCGGGTTGGAACCATGCGGACGAAGCCACGCTTTTCGGCATGTGGTCCGAATGGTGCGCGCAGTATGCGGCGGATGATCCCGCCGAGAACCGCAAACAGTGGCAGTCTATCCGTGAGACGCAAGTTGGTTGGGGTTCCATCCTGCGGCGCATCCCTGCCGTTGGCGGGCAATACCTGCTCGCAGGGCGCACGGTTGCGCCACAGGCCATAGTGCCACAGGGCGCGCCTGCACCTGCCGACCCCGGCACCGCACACCCTAGTCCGCCTGCACCGCCCGGTATGGATTGCAGCGGCGAAATGCTGACCGACATAGAGCAGCGCCAATGGTTCGCGGGCTGCACATTCGTTACTAGTGAATGCAAAATTCACACGCCGCACGGCGAAATGATGAATGAAAAAACATTCAACGCCGTCTACGGAAATAAGAAATTTATCTATGACGAGCAGGCCAGCGTAACGCAAAACGCGTGGGCCGCTGCAACAAACTCGACGCTTTGGACAATACCAAAGGTTTTCGGCACACGCTTTCTACCCGACCGCGCTCATGGCGAAGTCATAACCGACGACATGGGGCTTACGTACGTCAACGTGTATCGACCAGCAAACATCAAATGCGAACCCGGCGACGTTACGCGGCTCTTGAGTTTTCTTGAAAAGCTATTGCCTGATCCAAACGACCGACAGCTACTCATTCAGTTTATTGCCCACAACGTGAAGTATCCGGGGCACAAGATACCGTGGGCACCCGTGATCCAGTCTACCGAAGGCGTCGGAAAAAACATAATCAAGCACATTCTTCAATACACGATGGGACGGCGTTACTTCTACTCGCCCAAGGCAAGCGACCTACTCAGCAGCGGCGCGAAATTCAATGCGTGGCTGCAAAATAAGCTTTTGATCCTCGTTGACGAAATCAAGGTCGATGATAAGCGCGAACTCGTTGAAGTCTTAAAACCACTGATATCTGAGGCTGAAGGCGAGGTTCAAGCGAAGGGGCAAGACCAGCGGGAAGCCGACACACCCGCGAATTGGGTGTTCTTCACGAACCACAAGGACGCGGTTCCAGTTGAAAAAAATGGACGGCGTTATGCGATATTCTACAGTGCAATTCAGTCGCATGACGACTTGAAGTCACGCGGCATGGACGACGCCTATTTTCACGAGTTCTATAGGTGGTTGGGCTGGCGAGTCCACGAAACCGGCCTCAAAGCAATCGCATATTACCTTTTGAACTATCCCGTTGAACGCGGCGCAATCCCAATGCGCGCGCCAAACACAACGAGCACTGATGAAGCCATACGTGTTTCGCGCGGGCCGATTGAACAAGCAATCCTTGAAGCGGTCGAGCAGGAGAGGCCCGGCTTCCGTGGTGGTTGGGTTAGTCGGACAATGGCAAAGAAGCTTTTCAAGCGCGATTATAGTCCGCAGGCGATCACAAAATGCCTGCAAAATCTTGGCTACACAAAAATAGGACGGGCGACGATGCCATATTTTCAGGAAGACAACGAGCGGCCTGAACTTTTCCACGTTAATAGGCGGGAAACCTGCTCAAATTATGCCGCCGCTCAGGGGTATCAGTGAGGTTCTGTCGTTCTGTCCATTTTCTGTCGGGCTAACCTGTTGAAGTTGGGCGGAAAAGACAGAACGACAGAACGGACGAGAATTCCCGGTTACCCACAGTAGGCAGTTATAACAACTCCCCTGTATAGCGCTCTACAATTCCTGTCTTTCTGTCTTTCTGTCGTTATCCAAAAATATCAGACACTTAGCGCCGACAGAAAATGACAGAAAGACAGAACCTAATTATGGCCTCTCATATCCCATAAATTATGGAAATTATGAGACCGCCCAGGCCACTGCCCCCCGTCCAAGACGAACAACCGATCATTTGGAGGATCACATGAGGGATCGGCAACCAATCACACTGAACGAAATCCTGAAGGCGCATGGGACGATCACGCCGCACGAGCTTGCGTCCATCTACGGCATGACCGACGACAAGCTGCCGTTCATTGCTGACATGCTGCGGACGCTTGGCTACCGGCCAGGGGCGGGCGGGCGCTGGCGCTACTGGTCGCCCGTGCGGCTGACGTTCCCGGACGGCATACCGTCAGCCACCGAACGCGTGGCCATCCGTAGGACGGCGGGCGGGGTGCCGGTCGAACAACGGTCGAGTGGATCGCACCGCCGCCGCACACCGCGCCATAAGTCGCCCGCCTAGCAGCGGATACCTAGTCCGACGATCAATGCGGACGCTGACGGGAAAATCTTGCATGATATCAATGCGAAGAACTTGCGTAGATGCTTGGCGGGTGGCGCGTCGGTCGCGTTGTAGCCGCATAGCAACCACGGCAGGCAATCTGACCCCTTTTTTGCGGTGGGGTGTGGCTGGCGTCGCGCGCCGTCACCCCGCACTTTGACGGTACTTGCTCGACCGTAAAAAAGGAAATTGAGATGTTCGGACACACAACCATAATGGCTCGCGTCGCCGCGTTCCCACAGGTTTTCGACAATTCGCCCCTGAATGACTATCCGGTGCCGCAGGTGCGGAACATCGACGGCGGAACCCTTATCACATCGCAAGGGACGAACGCGTTCATTCTTGCGCCGCACCCGAACGATACCGAGGAACTTAAAAAGACACTGGAATTCTTCGGAAACGCAACAACCATCGCCGCGAACGATATTGCTGCCGCAGCAAAAGACAGGCATCCCGCAAGAATGTATGAAGCCGCCTTCGAGATCACGGTGCGAATCATGCGCCGTCCTTTCAAGGAACTCGTGAGCGCGCTGATAAACCAAAAGCAAACTGCCCAGAACGATTTACGGAAGTTGTTTGAAGCCCATACAGTGATTGCTTCACGCGCCGCAGCAATCGCCAATTCATTGCTAGCAATGGACGCCAATCAAGTTATGACACGCGTTCCAAGCATGTCTGCCGACCAATTAGCAACGCTACTCAATTTGCGAAACCTAATCGCGCTTCCCGATGACATGTGGCGATCCGTCGAAATGAAATACGTGGTCGCGGCCAACTTTGACGGCGAGCGAACGTTGGGCGCTACTCAATTCGCGAAAAAGCCTTCACTCGAAGAACCGGCTGCATCGGGCGTCGATAAAGGTCAGCTTGCAAACTGGGTCGAAGCAAGAATGGCGCTTCTCGAAGCTACCGAAGCAAGAGTCTCTGAAATCTCGACTATGCTTCAACGCTACTGCGCGGTTGTTGCTGCAACTACCGACAAGCAGCCGTTTGAGATTTGGGCCGCGCTCTATGAGTGAAAAATTGGGACGGCTCGTCGCTGGGCCGTCCCAACCTATTAAGTAATTGAAGCGGTGTAAATTATGAAGTTACCTGCTGAAGTCTTCATACCTGCCGGGCGAACGATCAACGCAGAAAAACTCTATGTTGCGCTCGGCAGAAGTCGCCAATCTATGCTGTATCTCCGCAAGGACTGCGAGTTTCCTCAGGTCTACGGACGCAGTTCGACTGCGCACTATGATACTGCGGCGGTTTGTGATTGGTTGCAGGGACGGGGCGTTAAGGTGAGGTGGATATAACATGACGACCGATAATCTCCGTAAAGAAACCGATCAGGAAACCGGACGTGATAACTCTGGCCGGTTCACGTCGAACGGAAACGTAGGTCGCCCCCGAGGGACCAAGAATAAGGTGAGCGTTGCGGCGGTCGCAACAATTAGAAGCCTCACGGACGATGCGTTTCGCGGCCTTGCAGAGAATGTTCGCGCGAACGATCAACGCGCTATTCAATACGTCTTGGATCGTGTCTTGCCCGCTGGCAGGGTTGTTGAGTTGGAGGGCGCGACCACAGGTGCGGTGTCTGACGCGCTGGTGTCGGGGATGATCACGCCGGACGAGGCTAAGGCCATCACGGCATCCCTGGCGAAACTTCAGGAACTACAGGACATGGAAGCGCTCAAGGATCGGTTGGGGCAGATCGAGCGCCTACTAAGGGACGGCAGCTAGTGTCGCGCCTTATTAGTCTGAAGCTGAAGGCAAAGCGGATGTTGGAAGCGGCAGAGCGTAGCGCACCGCCCGACCTGCTGGCGAGCCTAACCGCAGGCCAACGTGTCTTTTACGACCGATGGTTGGTGCGCCTGAAGCAATCGGCGGGTGACGAGCCTGACGCCATGTATGCGGCCTCGCTGGAACAGGATTGGACGCCGCTCGACTTTCTACACCGCCACCACGGCAACCCCGAAGAAGCATGGAATAACTTGATTGGAAGAAGAAAATGATCAGCGACCAAGAACTAATGAAGATGAGCGCCGCAGTGGTTCGGCACCCCACAACTATCACAATTGTCTATGATGAACGAGGTATCGCGTTCTTCGTTGAGGGGAGGCAATTTGACGCTGTTCACGGAAAGCATGCGCTGAATAAAAGGGAACTACCTACGTTCGACAAATTCATATTCGACATGGGGCAGTGTGAACCTCATGTACGTTTGAGCGAAGAAGGTGTTGAATTGTCTTCTGTCGCGGTAACGCAGCTTCTGGTGTGGTATGGGAAAGCCAACGGAAATGAATTCAGCACGGATGACCTTGCGCGGTTCTTTGAAGGCAATGACTTGAATAGCGTTCAGTCCTTCTGGGAAAACGTGGCAATCCATATCTTTCTCAACACACCGCTGGATCAGCTTCCAAAGGGGCAGTCCCAGCGACTTTCCGTTATGCGGGAACGAACGCGCCATGCCGACTACTGGAACAGTCTGTTGCGTCACTGCGAGGGTGTGAAGGTCAAGGGTCGCGCTTAGCGACGAATAGCCCAGCCACCTAGGAAGCCGATCACTGCGCCTATCGGGCCAAAGAACAGTTCGCCGCCGTATCCGCTTCCGCCTGTGGTCACGCCCATCGAGACTCCAAAGAATATCCCGATGATAGCGCCGATGATCGCGAGAATGATGGCAAGCTTCATGCGCTAGTTTCGACTAGCAGGTTTCTGCTTGGCATGTTCGAAAAGCGCTCCATCGGTCGAGTGGTCGGGGTAGCAGATTAACAATGGATAGCCGTCCCGACAAACCAGCTTTTCAGAAAGGTGCAAAAGATCGTCTCGATCATACGTGTGCATGATCCTTACGCTCCATCGTAATGCTGATGCAAGGTGGACCGCGTCTGGATACTTAGTCAGCTTTGGCGTTTTGCGCCAAAGTTCCCTGGCGGTGTCCGCAATATCCACGGCAAGCGGTATCGGCTTGATGAATGGTTGGCGAAAAATATCCGATATCTTTTTGCCGCCAGCCACGGAGAGCGGCTTTGGCTCATGCTTTTCGCTGCTTAGCCTTCGGCACTCGATCATCGAAAGCGTGGACGTCCAGATTTCTGCCTTGCCGTCTCGCGCCCAGCTATAGACGATTTCAAGTTCCCGCTTTTTGCTTTCCTCGCCGTTTAGAAGGCCGATGAACGCACATGTATCCCAATAGAATTTCTCCGGCTTAGCCAAATGCTTCACCCCTTATTTCATCAAGGTGCTCTTGCATTGTCTTTTCGCCCAAAACATCAAGAGACTTTAGATCGTTCACGGAAACATCTGTCCACGGTACTTCCTCAAACTCGCTCGCATCGGCACGTTTCAAATCACCATCCGCGTTGTAATACAATGCTCCGGTGATATGAACTCTGCGCCCGTCCCAAACTTCGTTCCACTTGTGTTCGGGACCGACTTTTTCAGACAGTTCGTCTGATAGGACGCAAGTGAATTTCTTTTCTGAAAGCCTTTCAATTATATCCAGTGCTGGTTTCCCGTTCCAGCGCGTCAATCCAGATATTTCGCCCTCAACTGTGCCGAACTCTGTTCTCGTCCAGTCCGGTGCGCTTTCCCTTTCCGCGATTTCGGCTCTCTCAATAGCTGCCATCGCCATCCGTGCGTTCTGTGGCCGGATAATGAACGCTTCTTTGCCCGAAATCAGGACTTCGGTGCGAGCGATGTGCTTGGTATTCCTGCCGATAATTCTCTTGAGGGCTGGCAGCGCGTCGAAGACTACACCGCCAACTTGACCGTTTAGGAGGTTCCCCACGTCCTTTGACAGAATGCCGGATACACGGCCCGCCTCCATAGCCACCGACATGTCCGGCCTTACTGGATATGGCTCTGCGACAAGCGTGAACGGTGGACTGTTTGTGTGCGCTTCAGTGAGCCGCCAGACGATCTTGCGGTCCGAGCCTTCTATCGACTCCGAACGCTCCAAAGCCTCGATCATATCCAGGACTTGGTTGAGCGCGTCGGACACCGTGAGGTACTCCCCGGACAGGGGTTCTGGGTAGACCGTGACTGAAAATGTCTTAGTCATTCCTCACTCGCACGTTGATCACACAGCCTCAGTTGAGAGTCACATGTATGGCGCGGGCCGGGCACTGACAGTCGCACGGCCCAAACTGTCACACGGCACGGTTCGCTGACGTTAGCAGGCGGGTACGCACCGACAAGGTTTGTTCGACGTGTGACTAATCGGACCCAATCCACCCTCAGGAACCCGCACCCGCGTGGCTACAATGCGGCTACAGAAGCCCCGTGCAGACTGGCCTGCGGTGGCGGTTTTTCCGGCTAAGTCATTGATTTTGTTTGGAGGCGAGTACCGGAATCGAACCGGTGTGCACGGATTTGCAATCCGCTGCGTAACCACTCCGCCAACTCGCCAGAAGCCTTGCGGTGCGTGGCTTCTACGCATGTCGTGCAAAGGGTGCAAGAGGGCGCGGAACACAGGCTGGCAAACACTTGTATTTCGGACTTGACCGGGCCGCAGCACGATCAGGAACCGCGCCTCGCGAGGGGTCGATTCCAGTGTGGCGCGGAATGATCGGTGAATCTCGCGGTTCCGACGAGGTGCGACATCAGCGACCGTTCGGCCCGGAGCGATGCCCTGTCTCTCCTCCCCACTTGGCGACCGGTTTCTCCGAGCGGGTGAGGGTCACCGGCCACAGGTCGGCGAGCCGCCAGAACTGGATGCACAGACCACGCATTGCCATGATCGGACGAAAGCCTTCTCGCGGCGCGACAGACCGCTTCCTCCTGTTCGCGAGCTTGGGGGCAGCCGAGACACCATTCCCCCTACGGTTATCATTGAACACGGTCTGCGCGTTGCCGCCGTGGTTGCAATGTGGCACATCTGGGCCGAACCTGTTTCCGAGGCCGAGCTCATGACCGATTACGCTTCTCGCCGCCGCGTGATGGTGGACACCCAGATCCGCCCCTCTGACGTGACAATGTTCCCCGTCATCGAAGCGATGCTGACGATCCCGCGCGAGCGCTTCGTGCCGAACCGACTGCGAGAGGCCGCCTATCTGGGAGAGAACCTCGGCATCGGGCCGGGCCGGGCGATCCTCGAGCCCCGGACGCTGGCGAAGATGATCAACGCGCTCGAGATCGGTCCCGAGGATGTCGTGCTCGATCTGGGGGCGGGCTTCGGCTACTCGACCGCCGTGCTCGCACATCTGGCCCAGGCCGTGGTCGCGGTCGAGCCGGAAGAGCCGCTGGTTTCGGAAGCCGAGGCGGCGCTCGCGGATACCGGGATCGACAACGCAGCCGTGATCCACGGGAACCTGACCGAGGGGGCGCCGAAACACGGCCCCTATGACGCGATCATCCTGCAGGGCGCGATCGAATATCTGCCCGACGCGATTGCCGAGCAGCTGGCCGATGGAGGGCGGATCGCCTGCCTCTTCAGCGAGGACAGGCTCGGGGTCTGCCGCATCGGCATCAAGGCGGACGGGCATGTCAGCTGGAAATACGGCTTCAACGCTTCGGCCCCGGTTCTTCCCGGTTTTGAACGCGACAGGGAGTTCTTGCTGTGAGGCTGCGCTTCGTCATCCGCGCCGGGGTTGCGGCCATTGCCATGCTTGCCGGTGCCGCATCCGCCTCGGCCGAGACCCTGGCGGATACCTTCATCCTGGCTTACCGCCACTCGGGACTTCTGGAGAAGAACCGCGCGGTGCTTCGCGCCGCCGACGAGGACGTCGCGACGGCCATCGCGCAGCTCCGGCCGATCCTCAACTACACGGTGCAGGCGCAACAGAGCTACACCAATCCCTCGGGGGGCAACAGCGCACGGCAGATCGATCTCGGCGCTGCCGGTGGCGGCAATTTCGGCGCCTCCGCATCGGCCTCGGCGGGGATCTCGGCCAACCTCCTGCTCTATGACGGCGGAGCGACGCGGCTTGGCATCGACGTCGCGAAAGAGACGGTGCTGGCGGTGCGGCAAGGCCTGATCCAGGTCGAGCAGCAGGTCCTCTACAACGCGGTGATCGCCTATCTGGCCGTGCGCGAGGCGACCGCATTCATCAACCTGCGCCTGTCGAACGTGGAGCTTCTGCAAGAGCAGCTTCGCGCCGGGCGCGAACGATTCGAGGTCGGCGAGGTCACGCGGACGGATGTGGCTCTTGCGGAGGCACAGCTTGCCTCGGCGCAGTCGCAGCTGGCCGCGGCCCGTGGTGATCTTCAGGTCGCCATATCCACATACGTCCAGGTGGTGGGGCAGGAGCCCGGCACGTTGCAGCCGATCGGAAACTACCCGCAGACGGCCAGCAGCCTCGAGGCCGCGCAGAACATCGCGCGCAAGAACCACCCGAACATCCTGCAGGACATGCGGGCGATCACGATCGCCGAGCTGAACGTGCTGCGGGCCGAGGCGCAGATGCGGCCGTCGATCTCGGGCACGGCATCGCTGTCGGTGGATGACGACTTCACCGAGACGGGCAGCTTCGGCCTCCAGCTCAGCGGCCCGATCTACCAAGGCGGCGCGCTGACGGCTGCCTATCGCCAGGCGGTGGCACGGCGGGACGAGTCCCGGGCCGACCTGCACATCACGGTGGACGCCATCCTTCAGGAAGTGGCGCAGGCATGGTCCAACCAGCAGGTCGCCCTCGCCAGCATCGAGGCCGGTCAGCTCGAGGTGCGCGCGGCGCAGGTCGCCTTCGAGGGGCTCCAGGAAGAGGTCAGCCTCGGCGCGCGGACGACGCTGGACGTGCTTGACTCCGAGCAGGACCTGCAGGACGCGCGGGCTGCCCTGATCTCGGCCCAGATCGCCGAGTTCCGTGCGGCGTACACGTTGCTGTACACGATGGGGCTTCTGACGGTCGAGCATCTGGGACTGGGCATCACGACCTACGATCCGTCGGCCTACTACAACGCCGTCAAGGACGCCCCGATCCGCAGGGTCAGCCCGCAGGGCGAGAAGTTGGATCGCATCATACAGAGCCTCGGCCGCTGATCCTCGGCCGCGGCGTTGTGCGAGGGGCGGCCATGGCGTATCGTCGATCGGGAACATTGAAACGGGCAGGGGACAGATGACCGACGCGATGTCATCCAGCGATATCGATCGCGTGCTCGCCAATATCCGCAAGCTTGTCTCTGTGGAAGAGGACGCGCAATCCGGATCCGGCAGGCTGATACTGACCGCAGACCTGCGCGTGGACGAACCCGCCCCCGACGAGCCTGCCCCCGACGAGCCGGCCCCGACCGACTTGCCGGAGGTCTCACCGGCCGCCGATCAGCAGCAGCCGTCCGGGTCCCTGTCGGAGCGCAACGCTCCGCCGAGATCGCTGGAAGATCGGATCGCCGATCTGCAATCTACCAGGGGCCCCGAACGCCCGGTCGAGGAAAAGCCGGACGCCAGCGATGAACCGGCCCGGCCCGTGGCCGAGCGCGTTTCGCAGGTCCGGCCGGTGCGACCCGAGAGGCGGGGCGCGCCGATGGTGCTGAGGCCCCTCGCGGATGAAGCCGAGCAGACGCCCTCTCCGATCGACGAGCCGGGCGCAGCCGACGCGGATCAGGACAGCGGCAGGCCGTACGATGATCCCGAGGCCCGGTCCGAACCCTCGGAGTTGCAGTTCTTCCATGCGGGTCCGTCCGAAGGGTTCGACCGCGCGGTCTTTACCGGGCGCGACGACCCGCTGGAGCCGGGCGAGGATGAACAGTTCCTGGACGAGGACGCGCTGCGCGACCTCGTGGCCGAGATCGTTCGCGAAGAGCTTGCCGGTGCCTTGGGCGAGCGGATCACGCGGAACGTCAGGAAGCTGGTGCGCCGCGAGATCATGCGGACCCTCTCGACCCGGGACTTCGATTAGTCCCACGCAGGTCCGGCCGCGCGGCGGCCGGAACCAATTCAGCCTTCCATGACGCTACGTCGTTGGCACCGAGCCGCTGGTGCCCCGATTCCATCGGAACGGCTGAGGCGACCCCCGCATTGAAATTCCGTAGAGGACGCTGAAGCGAAGGGGGCAGAATGCCAGAAGCGGCGAAAAAGACGATCTGCATCATCGGAAACGACCCGTTCAACGACGATTACATCAAGCGGATCCCGGAGGCCCAGGGGTGGAATGTCGTCACCGTCCTGCACCATGACGACGTCCAGCCGGCGGACGAAAGCATCGACTTCGACGCGTTGTACGATCGCGCCCACGCCCAGATTGCCGCCATGGACTCGCCCCCCGACGCGATCATCGGGCATCTCGACTTCCCGGTGACCTCCCTCGTCGCGTTGCTGAATCGGGATTTCGGGCTGAAGGGTGCCTCGCCCGAGGCTGTCGCTCGCTGCGAGCACAAGTTCTGGATGCGCGAGGCGCAGCGCGAGGTCTTCCCCGACGACACACCCGCTGTCACCGCGGTCAATCCGTTCAAGCCCGCCGAGGCACAAGAGGCGGTGCCCGAATATCCGTTCTGGCTGAAGCCGGTGAAGGGCCACTCGTCCAAGCTGGGATTCCTCGTCCGGGATGCGGACGACCTCGACTCCGCGCTGCACGAATGCCGGCGCTTCATTCACCAGCATGGCGAACCGTTCAACCGCTTCCTCGCCCGGCTCGAACCCGATAGCGGCTGCCCGGAGGGGGTGAATGGCAACTTCGCGGTCGCCGAAGAGCTGGTCTCGGCCAACCGCCTCTTCACCATCGAAGGGCTGGTCGAGAATGGCGAGACCCGGGTGGTCGGCGCGGTCGAGTCGCTCAAGGGCGGCGGCGCGGGGGTCAGCTTTTCGCGCTATCAATATCCCAGCGACATCCCCGACGAGATCGTCGAGAAGGGCAGGGTGTTCGTCGCGAAGCTTCTGGATCATTTCGGCTTCGACAACGGCCCCTTCAACGTCGAATTCTTCTATGATGACGACACGGGCGCGCTGCGGTTGCTCGAGATCAATCCGAGGCTATCCAAGTCGCATTCGCCGCTGTTTCACATCGTGGATGGGGCCACTCACCATCGCCAGGCCATACTTCTGGCCCTGGGGGAAGAGGTCGAGATGCCCGCCCGCGGGGGCCATTCGCCCGTTGCCGCGAAGTTCATGATCCGCTCGAACGAAGAAGACGGCATCGTCCGCGGCGTGCCCGATCCCGAGCAGCTCGAAGAGCTGAAGGACCTGTTCCCCGACCTCGCGGCGCAGATCCTCGTCCAGCCTGGCCAGAGGCTCAGCGACCTGCCGGACCAGGACAGCTACACCTATGAACTCGCGGACCTGTTCATCGGGGGCGCAGACCTGAGCGCGATCGAGGACGCCTACCTGCGCTGCCGCCACTCGCTGGAATTTCTCATCAAGCCGATCCCGGAGAACCTGTGATGGAAGTCGTCGAGGACCTGCCCGAAGAGATCATCGTCGAAGAGCATGTGCGCATACCCGTGACCGACGGGCTGCACCTGTCGGCGCGCATCTGGCGGCCTGCCGATGGCCGCCCGGTGCCGGCGATTCTGGAGTACATCCCCTACCGCAAGCGCTTCGGCACCCGCGTCCGCGACACCCACACGCACCCGTTCCTTGCCGCGCATGGCTATGCCTGCGTGCGCCTCGACATCCGCGGGTCGGGCGAGAGCGAAGGCGTGCTGCTGGACGAATACCTGCAGACCGAGCTCGACGACGGGGTCGCGGCGATCGAGTGGCTTGCCGCGCAGGACTGGTGCGACGGCAATGTCGGGATGATGGGGATCTCGTGGGGCGGCTTCAACGGCCTCCAGATCGCGGCGATGCAGCCCGAGGCGCTTAAGGCGATCGTCACGGTTGCCTCCACCGACGACCGTTATGCCGACGACATCCACCACATGGGCGGCACGCTGCTGGGCGACAACCTGTCCTGGTCGGGCGTGATGTTCGCCTACAACTCGCTGCCGCCCGATCCCGAACTGGTAGGCGACCGCTGGCGCGACATGTGGATGGAGCGGCTGGACAACTGCCGCCCCTGGCTTGCCCAATGGCTGCGCCACCAGCGACGCGACGACTACTGGCGCCACGGGTCCATCTGCGAAAACTACGATGATGTGAAAATTCCGGTCTTCGCCGTCTCCGGATGGACCGATGGCTACACCAACAGCGTGTTCCGGCTGATGGAGAACCTGAAGGGACCCCGAAAGGGCCTGGTCGGTCCGTGGGGCCACATCTACCCCCATTTCGGCCGCCCCGGTCCCGCGATCGACTTCCTGGGCGAGATGCTGCGCTGGTGGGATCGCTGGCTGAAGGGCAAGGAGACGGGAGTCGAGGCTGACCCCATGATCACCGCCTGGATGCAGGACAGCGCGCCGCCCTACCACGATTACGACGAGCGCCCCGGCCGTTGGATCGGGGAAAGCGTGTGGCCGTCGTCGGGGGTGCGCGCGCAGGAGTGGCGTCTTGCCCCCGGCCGGCACCTGGCAGAGGCGGACGAGGATGTCGCGGAGAAGCCGCTGGACGTTCAGTCGCCGGCCACGACGGGCCTGGCCTCGGGCAAGTGGTGTTCGTACGCCAACGCGCCCGATCTTGCGGGGGATCAGCGCATCGACGACGGCGGGGGCCTCGTGTTCCAGACAGAGCCGCTGGCCGAGGATATCGAGGTCTTCGGCGCTCCGGAGGTCGAGCTGACCCTTTCCTCCGACCGCCCGATCGCGATGGTTGCCGTACGCCTGTCGGACATGCGGCCCGATCATCAGGTAACACGGCTCAGCTACGGTCTTCTCAACCTCACCCACCGCGACAGCCGCCGCCATCCCGAGCCGCTGGAGCCGGGGCGGGACTACACCGTGCGCGTGCCGATGAACTACATCGCCCAGAACGTGCCGAAGGGACACCGCCTGCGCCTGTCGATCTCGACCGTCTACTGGCCGCTGGCCTGGACGCCGCCCGAGGAAGTGAAGCTGACCATTCGCACCGGCGTCAGCCGCCTGACGGTGCCGCACCGGCCCGTCTCGGCGGATGACATCACGCCCAGCTTCGCCCCCGCCCGGCGCGCGCCCAGCCCGCCGCTGACGGCGCTGAAGGCGCCCGAGCATCGGTGGATGGTCAAGCAGGACCTCGGTGCGCAGGAGGCGGCTCTCGAGGTCGTCGACGATCGCGGCGCCCTGCGTCATGACGATATCGGCCTGACCGTCACCTCGCGCGCGACCGAAACCTACTCCGTCACCCCCGGCGACTATTCCTCGTCCCGTGGCGAGACCGAATGGCACTACGGCCTGGAACGTGACGGCTGGTCGATCCGCACCAGGACGCGCACGCGCCTGACGGCCGACAAGGAGAACTTCTACCTCTATGCCGAACTCGACGCATTCGAGAACGAGGACCGGGTGAAGTCCCTGAACTGGACCGAGACGATCCCCCGCGACAACGTCTGACGGGGCAGGGATTGCCCCGGTTGCCCCGGTTTCCGCATGACGTCAACGAGCGTCGCGTCCGATAGCCTACGCATCCTCTCGGGATTGCGGTCCGGGGGCGTCATGCGTAAACTAGAATTATTCCACTAACAAACTCCGGGCGGACGAGGCGCGGCGGTGCGTTGGTGTGTAGGACGAGAATCCCGAAACGGAGCCAATGGAAAACCGCATGTCACCTGCCGACAAATCCCCCAAATCCAGCGCCCCCACCTCTGACGAGCGCGTTCTCACGAACCGCCAGGGCCATCCGGTCGTCAACAACCAGTCCCAGCGCACCGTGGGCTCGCGCGGCCCGGCGACCCTCGAGAACTACCAATTCCTCGAGAAGATCAGCCATTTCGACCGCGAGCGCATCCCCGAGCGCGTCGTCCACGCCCGCGGCTTCGTCGCCTATGGCGACTTCGAGGCGACCGGCAAGATCGGCGACGAGCCGGCCTCGAAATACACCCGCGCGAAGCTGTTCCAGGAGGCGGGCAAGAAGACCCCGCTGGCGATCCGCTTCTCAACCGTGATCGGCGGGCGCGACAGCTCGGAAACCGCGCGCGATCCGCGTGGCTTCGCGGTGAAGTTCTACACCGAGGACGGCAACTGGGACCTCGTGGGCAACAACCTTGCCGTGTTCTTCATCCGTGATGCGATCAAGTTCCCCGACGTGATCCACTCGCTCAAGCCCGATCCGGTGACCTTCCGTCAGGAACCGAACCGAATCTTCGACTTCATGAGCCAGACGCCCGAAGCGATGCACATGCTGACGCACCTGTTCAGCCCGCGCGGCATCCCGGCAAACTACCGGCACATGGAAGGCTTCGGCGTCAACACCTACAAGATGGTGAATGCCGAGGGGAACACGGTGCTGGTGAAGTACCACTTCCACCCCCGCGAAGGCGTCGCCAGCCTGACCGCCGACGAGGCGGCGAAGGTGCAGGGGCAGGACCTCGGATCGGCCTCGAAGGACCTCTACACCGCGATCGAGACGGGCAACTATCCCCAGTGGGACATGTACGTTCAGGTCATGGAAGACCACGAGCACCCGGAACTCGACTGGGATCCGCTCGACGACACGAAGATCTGGCCTGAAAAGGACTTCCCGCTTCTCCACGTCGGCACCATGACGCTGAACCGCAACGTCGAGGACTTCTTCAACGAGAACGAGCAGATCGCCATGGGCACCGGCGTGCTGGTCGACGGGCTCGACTTCTCGGACGACAAGATGCTGATCGGTCGGACATTCTCGTACTCGGACACGCAGCGTTACCGCGTGGGGCCGAACTACCTGCAACTGCCGGTCAACCAGGCCAAGCAAGCCCGCGTCGCGACCAACCAGTCCGGCGGCCAGATGTCCTACTACCGCGACGCCGCGCCGGGGCAGAACCCGCATGTGAACTACGAGCCGTCGATCCATGACGGCCTCACCGAGGCGCCGCGGGAAGAGAACAACAACCCGCCCGAGGTCCGCGGCCAGCTGACCCGCAGCGTGATCGAGCGCCGCAACGACTACGTCCAGCCGCGCGCCCGCTTCTGCACCATGATGCAGTGGGAGCGTGACGACCTGGTCAACAACATGGGCACCATGCTCGCCGACTGCGAACGCGACGTGCAAGAGCGCATGGTGTGGCACTTCCTGATGGTCCACGACGAGTTCGGCAACCGCGTCGGAGAGATGATCGGGATCAGCGCCGCTGACGTGGCCAATCTGGGCCCGCTGCCCAAGCAGGTTCTGACCGAGGAAGATCAGCGCCGGATGAAGTCGCTCGGCAGCAACGGCGATACGGTCGATGCCGAACCCTGGGGCCAGTGGACGAGCTCGGTCGAGAACCACCAGGCAACCGCCGAGGAAGTCATGGCTGGCTTCCCGCAGCGTGCCAAAGCGGCTGAGTGATCCGGCGAACGGGTAGCGCCCAGGTGCTGCCCGAACCGTAGGAGAAGGGGCCGGCCGCCATCTCGCGGCCGGCCCTGTTCGTTCCGTCTACCCGTTTGTGCGGGGGGTGAAGAAGAACCGGACCATCTCGGCGCTGGCGTCCGGCCCCTGCGCGTCGGTGTAGCTGCCGCCGGGCTTCCCGCCGGACCAGGCGTGCCCCATCCCCTCGACGACCCAGTGTTCGACCGCCGCCGTCCCGTCGGTGTCGTAGGTGGTGCAGCGGCGGAAGGCGCGGCCGCCGGCCTGGCCCTTGTCCTCGGTCTGAAGGTTCTGCCGCGGTCCTCGGTCGAGCACGCTTTGCGCGATGCGCTCGCCGTTCGACGGGTGGACGGTCGCGTCGGCGGTTCCATGGAACACGATCGTGCGGACCGGGGTCCCCTTGGCCGTCCCGGCGCTCGTAGCGCCCTGTCCGCCCATTGCGGCGAAGGCCGAGGGAACGTCGTTGGCCGCCCCGGTCGGCAGGCCGGAATGCGCGCCGACGCCGCCGAAGAGGTCCGGATAGGCGTCGCCCATGATGACCGCCATCGCCGCCCCGGCCGAAAGGCCTGCGATGAAGGTTCGGTCGGCGGGGACGCCGTGTCGCGCGATGACCTCGCGGGTCAGGCCGGCAATGATCGACGGCTCGCCCCGGTCGCGCCGCTGGTCGCCGCGGCTGAACCAGTTCCAGCAGGATTGCGCGTTGTCGCCGCGGGTCTGGTGGGGGTAGACGACGATGAAACGATGCTCTTCGGCCAGGGCGTTCATCCCGGTGCCGACGGCGAAATCCTCGGGCGTCTGGGTGCAGCCGTGCAGCATGACCACGAGGCCCGTGGCGCCGTCCCGCGCCGAGGCGGGCACATAGGTGCGGTAGCGGCGGGTGCCGGCGGCGCAGGTGAAGCTGTCCTCAGCGAAGGTCGCACCCTCGGGAAGCACGGGTTCGGCCGTCGACTGGCCGGGCTGGCGGAACCGGGCGAGCATGTCTGACAACCCCGCGGGCTGTGCGGGGCCTTCGCCCTGCACGGACCCAGAGGCCAATCCGTGCCGGGCGAGGGTGCGGTTCACGAGGTCGGTAGCCGAGTCGATGCGCGCCCCGGTCTTTGCCGAGCGCCAGGCGCCGGGTTTGAAATCCATCATTGTGTCTGTCCTTGTGAGGGGGGAGGCGCCGCTACGTGATGCGATCGGCCAAGGCCTTCTTTACGTCTGCGGGTGCCTGAAGCGCGCCGAGCACGGTGATCGAGCCGATCGTAGCCAAGGCCAGGTCCGGCGAGACGTTCGCGCTGATCCGTGCGAGGCCCACGACTTTCACATGCAGAACTTCGCCGGCTTCGCGCAGCTGTTCCAGCTCGGCCCGGTCGTAGTCACGCAGGCCGAGCTCCATCGTGTGGCGCTCGATCGATCTGTCGACGGCTTCGCCATGAGTGTCGATCTGCTTGCGGATCGCGGTGCGAATGAAGTCGCTGCGATTCGAGTAGAAGCCTTCCTTCACCAGCAAATCGATGCGGCCAAGGTCGACGAAGCCGAGATTGATGGTGATCTTCTCGCTTTCGGGCTGTCTTTCCCGAAGCTGTCTCACGTCACCCATAAGCATTTCTCCATCCGTGTGGATGGTATCTGGATGTTCGTGACTGTGGTTGCAAGGGGCAACCCGGATGAGCCCGCAGATGCCTCTGCGGGCTTCAGGGTTTATCGCACCAGAAGGACGGGCACCTTGCAGGTGCGGATCATCTCGAGGCTGGTGGACCCGACGAAAAGCGCGCGCAGGCGGGAATGGCCCGAGGCGCCCATCACGAGGTGATCGAAGCCCACCTCGTCGATCATCCGGCTGAGGGTGTCCTCGGGCTGGCCCTCGCGGGTCTCGATCCTGGCGTCGAAGCCCGCCGCATCGAGCATCGCCTCGGCCTCCTCGAGGCCCTTCCGCGCGGTATCGGTCGCCGAGCCGACGGTGACGACGCTTACCGCGAGACCGGCATAGATCGGGCTTTGCGCAACGTAGTCGACCGCACGCCGGGCACTCGCGCTGCCGTCATAGGCGATCAGCACTCTCTCGATCGGACGGAAGGCGCGCGATGCGACGAAGAGGGGCTTCTCGACCGAGCGCATCACCCGCTCCAGGTTCGACCCCAGATGCCCCTTCGCGAAGTCCACCGCCTCGCCGCGCTTGCCGATCAGGATCATCTCGGCGTTACCCGATGTATCCGAAATCGCCTCGACGAGGTCGCCATGGCGCAGATGCTCGGTGGCATGCACGCCGGCGTCCTCGAAGATGGCCTTCGCATCCTCGAGGATCGCGCGCCCGCGTTGCACAGCGAGCTTGGACCGCTTCTCGTCGAGACTGGACAGTTCCTGAAGAAGCGCGCTGCGCGCCCCGAGAGAGATCGCGCCGGACAGGTCCGCCGTCCCGCCTCCCTCGCGGCGGCCCAGCACATGCATCAGCTCGACCTCCCAGGTGGCGCGGCCGGCAATCCACGCGGCATGGTCGCAGACGCTTCTGGAATAGGTGGATCCGTCCACCAAGGCGATGATTTTCGTGGTCATTACGTCTCCTCCCTCAATGCGCCATCAACTTGTCCATCGCGCCGGGCTTGTCGTGAACGGCAAGCTGGTCGACGATGGTCTCGGACGCTTCGTTCATGCCGACGATCTCGACGTCGGACCCGTCCCTGCGGAACTTCAGCACGGCCATGTCCAGCGCGGCAACGGACGAGATGTCCCAGATATGCGCGCGGCTGACGTCGATGACGACCTTGTCGGCTGCCTCCTTGAAGTCGAAGGCGGCCATGAACTCTTCGGACGAGGCGAAGAACAGCTGCCCCTCGACATGGTAGGTGCGCACCCGGCCGTCCTGGGACAGCGAAGACGTGACTCCGAAGAGCTGAGAGATCTTGCCCGCGAAGAACAGCCCCGACAGCAGGACGCCGACCAGCACCCCGATGGCGAGGTTGTGGGTGTAGACCACCACCGCGACCGTCGCGAGCATGACGACCGAGGACGAGCGGGGATGCGTGCGGAGCTGCTTGATCGACGACCACGAGAAGGTCCCGATCGACACCATGATCATGATCGCCACCAGTGCGGCCATGGGGATCTGCGCGACAAGGTCGCCCAGCACCACGACCAGGAACAACAGGAACACGCCGGCGATGAAGCAGGACAGCCGACCGCGGCCGCCCGACTTGATATTGATGATCGACTGACCGATCATCGCGCAGCCCGCCATGCCACCGATGAACCCGGTCGCCGCGTTGGCCAGGCCCTGGCCCACACATTCCTGGTTCCGGTCGGACCCCGTATCCGTCAGGTCGTCGACGATATTCGCCGTCATCAGGCTTTCGAGAAGGCCGACCACGGCCACGGCGGCCGCATAGGGGAAGATGATCGCCAGGGTCTCGAATGTCAGCGGGATATCGGGGATCAGGAAGACCGGCAGCGTGTTGGGCAGTTCGCCCATGTCGCCCACGGTGCGCACGTCCCAGCCCATGGCCATGACAGCCACCGTCAGCACCACGATCGTGACAAGCGGCGACGGCACGGCGGTCGTCAGGTAGGGCAGCAGGTAGATGATCGCGAGGCCCACCGCGACGAGCGGGTAGGTCAGCCACGGCACGCCCGTCAGTTCGGGGATCTGCGACATGAAGATCAGGATCGCGAGGGCGTTGACGAAACCGGTCATCACCGAGCGCGAGACGAAGCGCATCAGGTCTCCGAGGCGCGCGAAGCCGGCGGCGATCTGCAGCATCCCCGCAAGCACCGTGGTCGCGAGCAGGTATTCGAGTCCGTGATCGGCGACGAGCGTGACCATCAGCACGGCGGTTGCAGCGGTCGCGGCCGAGATCATGCCCGGCCGTCCCCCGGCGATGGCGGTGACGACGGCGATCGAGAAGGACGCGTAGAGCCCGATCTTCGGGTCCACGCCGGCGATGATCGAAAAGGCGATTGCCTCGGGAATGAGGGCAAGCGCGACGACGATGCCCGACAGCACATCGCCACGCACGTTACCGAGCCACTGGTGGCGGTAGGCGTTGAGGTTCATGTTTGAAATTTCCGTTCCTGCCCGGCCCGCGGAGGTGCCGCTGGGGTCGTTTCAGGTATTTAGCGGTTGCCCCGGCGGATCGGCGGCCAGGAGAGCCACCCGGGGATCGCACCCGGGTCCAGATTATCTGGCTGTCGGTTACCCGCTCGGTCCCGAAAGCGCAACCGTCGGTCGGATGAGCGCCTGTGTGCTGTGTTCGGAAAGTCGGACGGCGCGCACCGACGATCCCCGTCGGCCGCGTCAGATCGCGTTGTAGAGGTCGAAGAACATGCGCATCGACGTGATCAGCAGGAACAACCCGAAGGTCAGGCGCAGGGCGCGGCGCGGAATCCTGTGGGCGATCGCGACACCGACGCGGGCGAACAGGACAGTGAGGGGAATGATGATGGCCGCCGCGGCAAGGTTCACGTAGCCGAGCGAGAGGGGGGGCAGACCGTCTTGCCCGAGGCCCGTCAGGACGTAGGTGATCGCGCCGGGCAAGCCAATGATGAACCCGATCGCGGCCGACGTGCCCACGGCCCTGCGGATCTCGTAGCCGAGGAAGTTCAGCAGGGGGACGCAGACGGTGCCTCCGCCGATCCCCATCATGGCCGAGATCGCGCCCGCGATGATGCCGAAGAACGCCCAGACGGGTTTGGAGAAGCTCCGCGGACTGTCGATCTCGCCGCCGCCCCGGAGGATCATGTCGAGCGCGACCAGAAGGGCCACCGAGGCGAAGACGGCGATGAGGGTCAGGCCCGAGACGATCCCTCCCAGGATGCCGCCGATCACCACACCGACCAGGATCGACGGCCCCCAGAGCTTCAGGAGGTCGAAGTCGATCGCGCCGCGCCGGTAATGCCCGAGGGACGAGCTGAGCGATGTGAAGATGATGGTGGCCAGTGACGTGCCCACCGACACCTGCATGACTTGGCCCGGATCCATGCCCGTCAGCGACAGCGCGAAATAGAGGGCGGGGACGATGACGATGCCGCCGCCGACGCCCAGAAGCCCGGCAAGGATGCCGCCGAAGATGCCGGACACGATGGCGGGCAGGGCGATGGTCGCGACGAGCGCTTCGAGTTGGTCTTCCACGTCAGCTGCCTCGTTGTGATGCGCGGGAATGGCCGGCGACACCCGGTCCAAAACAGGTCGGGGTGACGACGCCGAAGTGGCCGCGTTCGTCGGGACGGGCTGTGAAGTCGGTCATGGGGTCCCTGGTTCTTATCGGGCGCGACGCGCAGCAGGCTGGCGGAACGCGCAGCGGATGGATATTCCGGCCCGGATTCCTTGAACCGTCCGACGAGCGGTTCATCCTACGGACTTGCCCGGTCCGTCAACGCCTGTCTCTCCGAGGCGGTCCAGCCGGCCGACCTTCACGCCGCTTGCGAAGCGGGACGCAGTCGGGTGAAACCGTCGGGCGCGAACGCAGTTGGCCTGCGTAAACACTCGGAGATCTGCCATGGTCGAAACGCTTGTCACCGACATTCCTGACGATCTGCAGGATCGCATCCGCAAGGTGCTGAACCTTGCCTGCGATCAGGAGCGGACGCTGGCTACGGCCGAAAGCTGCACCGGCGGGTTGGTCGCCTCGCTCTTCACCGATGTCCAGGGCAGTTCCCACGCGTTCGAACGGGGCTACGTCGTCTATACGGATCAGGCCAAGACCGACATGCTGGGCGTCCCGTCCGACCTGCTCGATCAGGAGGGCGCGGTATCGCGCCCGGTGGCGCTCGCCATGGCAGAGGGGGCACTGGCCGCATCCAGTGCGCATGCCGTCTTCTCGGTGACGGGGTTCGCCGGGCCTGCGGGAGACGCCGAGGAAGGCCTCGTGCATTTCGCCTGCTCCGTACGGGGCCGCGGAACCGTCCACCGCGAGGAGCATTTCGGGCCGATCGGGCGCAGCGGTGTGCGGCTGGCCTGCATGCGGGTCGCTGTCGAAATGTTCGAGGAGGCGCTGAAATGACCGATTTCCCGAGGCCGGAGAACTTCCACTCGCTGCACCGGCACGGCTTCGTCCGCGTTGGCGCAAGCACGCCGCGCGTCCGGACGGCCGACGTCGCCTTCAACCGCGACGCGATCCTCGACGAGGCGCGCCGCGCGGACGAGGCGCGGGTCGATCTGCTGGTCTATCCCGAGCTTTGC
This sequence comes from Palleronia marisminoris, assembly GCF_900172315.1. Lineage (GTDB taxonomy): Bacteria > Pseudomonadota > Alphaproteobacteria > Rhodobacterales > Rhodobacteraceae > Palleronia > Palleronia marisminoris. The sequence continues at coordinate 70,762 of NZ_FWFV01000003.1, read as the reverse complement.
GTCTCGTCCTACGCGATAGACGACCTGCACATGCAGACGGCCCTGCTGGATGCGGTCGAGGACGCGTTGGCCGCTATCGCCGCGGAAAGCGCCGATCTGGCCCCGGTACTTCTGGTGGGCGCCCCGCTGCGCCAGGACGGCCAGCTCTACAACTGCGCCATCGTGATCTCGCACGGACGGATCCTCGGCGTGGTGCCGAAATCCTACCTGCCGAACTACCGCGAATACTACGAAAAGCGCTGGTTCTCGCATGGCCGGAATGTCCGGGGCCGCACCATGAAACTCGGCGGGCATGAGGTGCCGTTCGGCAGCGACCTGATCTTCGAGGCCTCCGATCTTCCCGGCTTCATCTTCCACGTCGAGATCTGCGAGGACTACTGGTCCGCGATCCCGCCCTCGTCGGACGCGGCGCTGGCCGGTGCGGCGATCCTGACGAACCTGTCGGCCTCGAACATCACCATCGGCAAATCGGACGAGCGGCACATGCTCTGCCGCTCGCAATCGTCGCGTGCGATGGCCGCCTATGCCTATTCCGCCGCCGGGCCTGGCGAAAGCACCACCGATCTTGCGTGGGACGGGCAGGGGGCGATCTACGAACTCGGCGACCTCCTGGCGGAGTCCGAGCGGTTCTCTCTCGACCCGCAGCTGTGCCTGGCCGATATCGACACGCAGCGCATCCTGAACGAGCGCATGCGCTCGGGCACCTATGCCGACGCGTCCGAGATGCGCCGGACCGAGTTTCGTCGCGTGGCCTTCGACCACCGGCCGCACTGGCAGGATGCGGGGCTGGTCCGGCCGATCCGCCGCTTTCCCTACGTGCCGAACCGCCGCAGCCACCTGGACCGGGACTGCTACGAGGCGTTCAACATCCAGGTCGAGGGCCTGCGCCGCCGGTTCGAGGCCACCAGCGGCAGCCGCATGGTGATCGGCGTGTCGGGCGGGCTCGATTCCACCCACGCCCTGATCGTTGCCGCGAAGGTGTGCGACCAGCTGGGCCTGCCGCGCTCGACGATCCTCGGCTACACGCTGCCCGGCTTTGCCACCGGCGACACGACGAAAAGCAACGCCTGGAAGCTGATGCGCGCGCTGGGCATCGAAGCGGCCGAGATCGACATCCGGCCGGCCGCGCAACAGATGCTGACGGACATGAACCACCCCTTCGCAGGGGGCGAGCCTGTCTACGACGTGACCTTCGAGAACGTGCAGGCCGGTCTGCGGACCGACTACCTGTTCCGGCTGGCCAACCAGAACAGCGGCTTCGTCATCGGCACCGGCGACCTGTCAGAGATGGCGCTGGGCTGGTGCACCTACGGCGTCGGCGACCAGATGAGCCACTATGCCGTCAACACGGGCGTGCCCAAGACCCTGATCCAGTACCTCGTGCGCTGGGTGATCCAGACCGACCAGTTCGACCCCGAGACGAACGACGTGCTCGATGCGATCCTGCAGACCAAGATCTCGCCCGAGCTGGTCCCCCAGGGCGAAGAGGAAGAGCTGCAATCGACCGAGGACAGGATCGGCCCCTACGAGCTGCACGACTTCTTCCTGTTCCACACCATGCGCTACGGCCTGCCCCCGTCGAAGGTGGCGTTCCTTGCTTGGCATGCGTGGCGGGATGCCGAAACGGGAAGCTGGCCGATCGACTTCCCCGAGGCCGCCAAGCAGGAATACGATCTTCCCCAGATTGCCGAGTGGCTTCGGGTCTTCGTCCAGCGGTTCTTCGGCTTCAGCCAGTTCAAGCGCTCGGCCATGCCGAACGGTCCCAAGGTCTCGCCCGGCGGGTCGCTTTCGCCCCGGGGCGACTGGCGGGCGCCGTCGGACGCCACGGCGCAGGTCTGGCTGGACGAGCTCGAGCGTAGCCTGCCCGACTGATCGCGGACCGTAGGGGGAGCGCGGGCATTCTTGCCCTTGCCGTCTTCGCCGTGCGATTGTCCGGCGATACGCGCCAGGGACAGGAGTGCAGTTTGGATCTCGATGAATTGTATCGCCTTCTGCGTGGCTCTCATGTGCGGGCGCAGGGGGTCGTCGACACGATCCGCGATCCTCTTCTGGTGCTCGGGCCGGACCTGACCGTCATCAGCGCCAACCCTGCCTTCTACAGGACGTTCAAGACCGATCGGGAAGCCACGATCGACATGCCTTTCGACAAGCTTGGCGAGGGGCAGTGGAACATCGACGAGTTGCGCCTTCTCCTCGAGCAGGTGATCCCGCGCAGCGCGTCGGTCTTCGACTACGAGGTCACGGCCGAGTTCCCCCATGTCGGATTGCGCACCATGCTGGTCAGCGCACAGCGCCTCGCGCATCCCGATAACGGGCAACGCGTCCTGCTGGTGACGATCGCTGACGCCACGGAACGTCGGCGCGTCGAGGTCGAGAAGGACATCCTCATCGGCGAGCTTGATCACCGGATCAAGAACCTGCTGTCGGTGACGCATGCACTGGCACGCCAGACCGACGTGGCCGGGCGCAGTGCCGACGAATATCGCGACACCTTCCTCGGGCGGTTCGAGGCGCTGGGGCGGTCGATGGAGGCGACCGCCAACGGCAGGACGGCAGAGCTGCCGGCCCTGGCGCGGGCCGTGGTCGAGCCATACATGGAAGGTGACCGCGACATCTCGGTGGCCGATGAAGCGAAGGTCGACCTGGCGTCGAACAAGGCGACGCCGCTGGGCATGATCCTGCACGAGCTGGCCACGAACGCCACGAAATTCGGCGCGCTTTCGGTGCCGGCGGGGCGTGTGAAGATCCACTGGAAACTCTCGACGGACGAGGACGACGTCAGCTGGGTCCACCTGAATTGGGTGGAAACCGACGGCCCCGAGACCGTCTCGCCCGAAGCGACCGGCTTCGGCACACGGCTGATCCGGTTCACGGCCGAGCGCGAACTCGGAGGTCGTGCGGAACTGAGCTACAGGCGCGAAGGTTTGATAGCTACCGTGAGCTTTCCGCGGTAGCGCCATTCCATGGAGGTCGGATGCACGACGAGACGAACAAGCCGGGTGCGGGCGGCAGCCTGTCCGTGTTCGTCGTCGAGGACGAATTCCTGATCGCGATGGATGTCGAGATGATGCTCGAACAGAACGGCCATGCCGTCATCGCCACGGCCCCTTCGGTAGAGAACGCGCTCAGATTGCTCGAGGAGGCGCGCCCTGACGTTGCCCTCCTGGACATGAACCTGCGCGGCGAGCTTGTCTTCCCGGTGGCTGAGCGGCTGCGGAGCCTCAACATCCCCTTCGTCCTCGCGTCGGCCTACGGGACCGTCGACTTCGAAGGCGGCGAAGCCGTGGCCGATGCCGAGAATATCGGGAAGCCCATCAACGAACGCCGCCTGCTCGACGCCTTGCGCCGCGCCGTCGGGCAGGGGTGACACCCGGCCCCCGGCTGCTTGGGTGGACCAGAGTCGGGGCGTGATGCGTTCAGTCCGATAGACGCTTTCCCGGGCGGCTGTAGACGGAGTTGACAACATGCAGGACCGACATGGCGAAGGACCGGGGCCGGGCGAGGGGGCCGCGCCGCATCCCGAAGGATCGCATCCCGCAGCGCCGGCGTCGTCCGAGGACGACGTGCAGGACAAGGGCCACGGCCGCGATGCCTGGCGCCCGCATCAGATCGACCTCGCGGGCTGGCGCGACATCGCCCTGCGCGCGGGGGGGCGGATAGGCCGGGACCTCGTGCCGCTGGTTGCTGCGGGAGTCGGCTTCTTCGGCATGCTCGCGCTCTTCCCGGCGATCGCGACGCTCGCCTCGCTCGGGGGGCTTTTCCTCGATCCCGACATCGTCATCCGCCAGCTCGATGCGCTCGACGGGCTCGCACCCGCTGCGCCGCTCGACGTGGTGCGCGAACAGGCGGTGGCGCTTTCCGGTCAAGCACCGGGCCAGGCCACGATGACGGCGCTCGTCGGCCTCGCCTTCTCGCTGTTCTGGGCCTCGCGCGGGATCGACAACCTCGTGAGCGGCATCAACATGGCGCATGCCGAGACCGAGACGCGCAACATCATCCGCCGCAACATCGTGTCGCTGTGGCTCACGGCGGCAATGACGGCGCTGGTTCTCGTTTCCCTTGCGCTTGCCGGGGTGGTGCCGCCGATCGCGGAGGCGCTGGGGCTGTCGGGTTGGACAGACACCATCCTGACCCTCGGGCGGTGGCCGGTGCTTGCCCTTCTGTCGATGGTGGTGCTGGGACTGCTCTATCGCTACGCCCCCGCGCGCAGGCCGCCGCGATGGAGCTGGGTCACGCCGGGCGCGGTCGTCGCGACAACGGTGTGGCTGGGGGGATCGGTGCTCTTCTCGCTCTTCGTGCGCAATTTCGGCAGCTTCCAACCCACCTACGGGGCGATCGCCGGGATGGTGATCCTGCTGCTCTACATCTGGCTCACGGCGTTCGTCGTGCTGCTGGGTGCCCTGTTGAACGCCGAGATGGAGCACCAGTCGCGGCGGGACACCACGCGCGGACGCGTCAGGCCGATGGGACAGCGCAACGCCGAAATGGCGGACACGCTGGGCAAACGGCCCTGAGTGGTCGGGGGCTTCAAGGGGCGCAGCAGCGCAGATTCCCGCGCAGTCCCGACGCAATTCCGGAACCTCGTCCATCGGCAAACGTCTGTTTCCCAGAAGCGAATCGGATCGCCGCCGTGCTTGCGCGCGGTGATCCTCCAGCAATGAAGGGAGCGAAACATGGCTACCACCGTCGGAAACGAATCCAACTTCAACGACCTCGTCACCAACCTCATCTATCTCGAGCGGGACGCGATCGCCGCCTACGAAGAGACGGCCAAGCGGCTGTCGGACCAGGCGCTGAGCCAGCAGATCGCCGAATTTCGGGATGATCACCTGCAGCACCTCGACGTGCTGAACGAGATGGCGCGCGAGGCCGGTGCGGATGCGCCCGCCGAAGGCGACATGAAGCAGATGCTGACCACCGGCAAGATCGCCATGGCCGACCTGATGGGCGACGCCGCGATCCTGAAGGCGATGAAGACGAACGAGGACGATACCGTTCAGGCCTACGAGCGTGCCGCGCGCCACGAGGGAGCGGTCCCGAAATCCAAGGCCTTCTTCGAGAAAGCCTTCGCCGACGAGACGCGCCACCGCGAGTGGATGGAGCGCATGGCGCAAACGCTCTGAACCGGAACGACTTCTTTCGGACGAGAGCATGCTCGGCCCGGTGCGCAAGCACCGGGTCGGTTGCGTTGGACATCGTCGCGGGCAGAGCAGGCCAGCCTGCAGCGGCTCGAAGCCAGGGAGACCTCTGCTTGTCCTTCTTCGATCGCAAGATCGAAGACCCTCGACTCCACCCTGACGGGCTGGTGCGCGCCTTCCTCAGCGTCGCTTTCCGGGGCCCTTCGTGACCTTGTTGTTCCGGGACCCGGTCTGAACGGGGGTGTTGGCGCGGTTCTCGTCCGACAGCTTGCGCCAACGATCCAGGCGAGCCGGGTCGAGCGTTCCGGCGGCGATCGCGGCCTGCACCGCGCAGCCGGGCTCGTGGGCGTGGGTGCAATCGCGGAAGCGGCACTCGGGCGCCAACTCGACGATCTCGGCGAACAGCATGTCGAGACCCTCCGCCACGTCGCTGACATGCAGGGATCGCATCCCCGGCGTGTCGATGACCCACCCACCCCCCTCGATCGCGTGGAGCGAGCGGGACGTGGTCGTGTGGCGACCCTTGGCGTCGCTTTCGCGGATGGGCCCGGTCGCCTGGGCGTCTTCGGATGACTTGCCGGACAGGGTGTTCAGCAGCGTGGACTTGCCCACCCCGGACGAGCCCACAAGCGCGACGGTCTGCCCGGGGCCGCACCAGGGCGCCAGTATCCGCGCTGCCTCTGGGGCCTTCGCGTTCAGCATGACGACGCCCAGATCCTGTTGAAGGACGGCCGCTTCCGACCGGTAACGCTCGGCATCGTCGGTCTGATCGACCTTGGTCAGGACGATCACCGGGGTCGTCTCGGCCTCGTTGGCGAGGGCCAGGTACCGCTCGAGCCGCGCCGGGTTGAAGTCGTCATTGCAGGAGGTGACGATGAACAGCGTGTCCACGTTCGCCGCGATCGGTTGCGCGGGCCGTCCGGGCTCGGTCCGTCGCTGAAGCAGGGACTTCCGGTCGAGCCGGCGTTCGAGCATGTGCGTTGCAGAATCCACCAGGACCCAATCTCCGACCGCGAAATCCGTCGTGGTGAGCTGGGCGGGCAGGCTCAGCCGCACGGGGCCAGAGGTGGACTCGGCCGTCATCCGCGTGCGGTGCACGGTCGCGATGCGCATCGGCGCAAGGGACGCCTCTTCGGGATCGAGCTGGTCGCGGAAGAACGGCGACCAGCCGAGGGTCGCCAAGGGTGCTGGTATCGGATCTGATGAATGGCTCACGACAGACTGAATGGCCGCGGCATCGGGTTGGCGCAAGACTTTCCTGTCGGCCTCACGACAGGATCCGCGGGAACGGCCGGCTGAGGCCGCTCGCTCCGGCAAGGCCGAAGCGCCAGGGCAGGTCCTGCGCCTTGCTGATGCCGATGCGAGGCCCCTCGAGAAGCTCGGGCGCCGTGGTCGGAAGGATGAGGGCGAAGTCGGTCCCGTCGAAGGGCGCCCCGTCGTCTTCGGCGCGCAGATCCAGGGCTTGGGCCAATCGCCCGGGGCCGCTGCAGAGCAAAGCATTTCCGCGCCGAGCCCGCATGAGGTCCACGCCTGTCTGTGGCGCGATGGCACGGATCAGCACCGCCTCGCCCGGTCGCGCGACCACGTTGAGGCAGAGGTGGATGCCGTAGGAGCGGTAGACATAGGCGTGCCCCGCCGGGCCGAACATCGAGGCGTTTCGCCTGGTCGGGCCGCGAAAGCTGTGGGAGGCGGGGTCGTCCTGCGCGTAGGCCTCGGTCTCGATGACGATGCCGCCCGCGCCGCGGACCAGAAGCGCCGCGCCGATCAGGCGGCGCGCGAGTGCAACGGCGCCGAGGCCGGCGATCTGTTCGCGAAAAGAGATGTCGGTCATGCCTTTACCGGGCGAGGTGAAGGTCACAGGTGGTCGGTCCGACCGCCCCGTTCAATCCCCGCGCGCGGCCGGCAGCAGCTCCAGAACCGTGGTCACGATGGCATCATGGTCGGAAAGCGGTCGGCCGGTCTCGTCCAGCGACGGGCGGATCCCGGTCTCGCCCAGCCGAAGGCCGCGGGTCAGGAACCAGTCGAGCTTCATCGCGCGCTCGGGCCAGCGGGTGATGAGGCTGGGGCGGGTGGTCGGCTGGTCCTCGGGTCCGCCATGGGCCGTGAAGTCCGCCGCGCGGGCCGCGTCGAACAGGCCCTCGGCCCGCCAATCGCCGTCGTTGTGGTTCCCGGTGTTGAGGTCGCCGCCGATGAGGCAGGGCAGGCCGGGGAACTCGCGGTCGATCACCTCCAGCAGGCCCGCAACCTGCGCCTCGCGATGATCCGGTCCGCAGGCGCTTTCGAGGTGGGTGGAGATCATCATGATCGGACCCGCCTCGGTCTGGATGGTCGCGCCCAGGGCGATCCGCTCGCCCAGTCGCGGCTGCTCGGCATCCGAAAACCACTGCCGCTTGCCCCAGAGCCTGACGGCGAAGGGCGACTGCAGCGCGGTCTTCGCCATCAGCCCGTTGCCGTGGTAGCCGCGGGCGTTGAATTCGTCGGTGCAGAACTCGCGCTCGACCGGCGAGCCGAGGCCGAGTTCCAGGAACTCCGCCGCGTAGGCGTAGCCCGTGCCGAGCGCCTCGGCCATGTCGCGGGTCGTGTTGCGCTGGCCGGTCCGGGCCATGCCGTAGTCCATCTCGGAGACCAACAGGACATCGCAGTCAGCCATCTGACGCGCCGAGGCTTCAGGGAACAGGCAGCGCTCCAAGTTCCAGGCGCCGACCGTGATCGGCAGGGGCAGCGGCGTGGCGCCGTGCCCGCCGACCTCGATCAGGTTCATCCCCGGAACGCTCGCCATGTGGGCGTCATGGGTGGCGATATCGCGCGGCAGGTCGTGCAGGGCGAGGTCCTTGGGGCCGGGGATCGGCAGGGCAGGGGTGGTGTCGCGGATCACAGGGCAGGCTCCGGCGTGGGATGCAGGTGCTTCTCGATCCGCCGACCGGTCGCGGTATCGAAGAGGTGCAGCCGGTCGGGGTCGATGGACACGAGAACCGCATCCTGCACCGCGGCTTCGCCCGTGTCGATCACCGCGAGGGGTTGGCCGCCGATGGTGCCATGGACGATACGCTGCGCGCCCAGCTCTTCGACATGCTCGACGGCCATGGGAATACCGTGATCGGCGATGCGGATGTCCTCGGCGCGCAGGCCCAGGATGACCGGGCCGGCCGGGTTGCCGATCCGGGCGAGGGCGTGATCTTCGAGCGTAATCGCGCCACCCTCGACATGCGCGTCGAGCAGGCTCATCGCCGGCGCGCCGATGAACGAGGCGACGAAGGTCGAGGCGGGTTTGCGGTAGATCTCGAGCGGCGCGCCGATCTGTTCGACCCGGCCGCCGTTCAGCACCACCAGCCGGTCGGCCAGCGTCATCGCCTCGAGCTGGTCGTGGGTCACGTAAAGCGACGTTGTCCCGAGGCGCTTCTGCAGCTTGCGGATCTCCATCCGCATCGACACGCGCAGCTTGGCGTCGAGGTTCGACAGCGGCTCGTCGAACAGGAACGCGGCGGGCTGGCGGACGATGGCGCGGCCCATGGCCACACGTTGGCGCTGGCCGCCGGACAGGGCGCGCGGCTTGCGGTCGAGATATGGCCCCAGTTCCAGCATCCGCGCCGCCTCGGCCACGCGCTCGGCGATGACGGCCTTGGACTGTCCGCGGTTCTTCAGCCCGTACGCCATGTTGTCCCGCACGCTCATGTGCGGGTAGAGCGCGTAGTTCTGGAACACCATCGCGATGTCGCGCTCGGCCGGGTCGAGCTGGTTGACCACCCGGTCGCCGATGCGGACCTCGCCGGTGCTGATCGTTTCCAGCCCCGCGACCATGCGCAGAAGCGTGGACTTGCCGCAGCCCGATGGTCCGACGAGGACGATGAACTCGCCATCCGCGATCTCGATGTCGATGCCCGACACGGCGGCGGAGGTGCCGCCCGCATAGGTCTTGCCGACGCCTCTAAGGGAGAGATGTGCCATTACTTGTCGCTTTCCGTCAGGCCCTTGATGAACATGCGCTGGAAGATCACCACCACCGCGACGGGCGGGATCATCGCCAGCACGGCAAGGGCGAAGGCTTCGTTGTAATCGGGGATCTGGCTGCCGATCCACACCTGCAGGATCGACTTGATGCCGCGCATGAGAGTGTAGAAGCTCTCGTCCGTCGTCATAAGCAGCGGCCAGAGATACTGGTTCCAGCCGTAGATGAACATGATGATGAAGATCGCCGCCATCATCGTCCGCGACAGCGGCACCAGGATGTCGATGAAGAACTTGAACGGCCCCGCCCCGTCGATCCGGGCGGCCTCCAGCATCTCGTCGGGGACCGAGCGGAAGAACTGCCTGAAGAAGAACGTCCCCGTGGCCGATGCCAGCAGGGGCACGATCAGCCCGGTATAGCTGTTCAGGAGGCCCAGCTTCGACATGACCTGGTAGGACGGCATGATCCGCACCTCCAGCGGCAGCAGCAGCGTCGTGAAGATCATCCAGAAAAGCAGCGTGGCGAACCGGAAGCGGAAATAGACCAGCGCATAGGCTGCCATCATCGACAGCACGACCTTTCCGACCGCAAAACCGATCCCCATGATCATGGAATTCATCAGCATGGTCATGCCGGTGACGTCGCCGGTGAAGCCGCCCTTGTGTGTCAGCACCTTGCCGTAAGTCGCAGCCCCGTTGCTGCCGGGCGTGAAGTAAAGCCCGTTGGAATGGATATCGACCGGGTCGTGGGTCGAAGACATCAGCGCCATCACCACCGGCGCCATCAGGAACAGTGTGCCGAGGATCAGGATCAGGTGGTCGAGGGGTTTTACCTTCTGCATCATGTCACCCGTAATGGACGCGGCGTTCGAGGAACCGGAACTGCATCACGGTCAGCGCCGCGACGACGACCATCAGGATCACCGACTGCGCGGAGGACCCTCCGATGTCGTTGCCTTTGAACCCGTCGAGATAGACCTTGTAGACCAGCGTCATCGGGTTGTTGGCGGGCTTGTCCTTCAGCACCACGTCGAAGATCGGGAAGGTGTCGAACATCGCGTAGGTGATGTTGATCACCAGCAGGAAGAACGCGGTTGGTGCAAGCAGCGGCAGGGTTACGTCGCGAAAGCGCCTCCACCCTGAGCGCGCGTCGATCAGCGCGGCCTCGCGGACCGAAACCGGGACGGCCTGCAGCCCCGACAGGAAGAAGATGAAATTGTAGGGGATCTGCTTCCAGACCGAGATCGTGACCAGCGCGCCGGCGGTGTCCCAGTAGTCGATGCCGACCCGCAGGTCATGGCCGAAGAACGCCGCCAGGTCCTTGATCGGGCCCATGTGCATGTCGAAGAACATCATGCCGATCAGCCCGGCCACCGGCGGCGCGATCGCGTAGACCGAGATCAGCGCCGTCTTGTAGCTGGATGCGCCTCGGATCACCTTGTCGGCCTTCACGGCCAGCAGCAGCCCCAGCCCCAGCGACAGCGCCGTCACCACGATGCAGAAGAACGCGGTGAAGGCGGCCGTGCCGGCGTACTGGCTGGAGGTAACGGCGCCGGTGTAGTTCTCCATCCCGACGAAGGTCGCGCCGAAGCCGAACGGATCCTCGATGTAGAAGGACGAGGTCACGGCCTGGACCGAGGGCCAGTAGAAGAAGATCACCACCACCGCGAGTTGCGGCATCAGGAAAAGCCACGGCGTCAGCGGGCGGTCGAACTGCACGCGCTTGGCGGGGTTCGGCGTCTCGGCGGAGTACCAGGCGCGCAGGCGCAGCAGAAGCGCGCGGTCTGCGGACCTAGTGCGGACGGTCATGTCGGTCATTTGGAAGGCCCCAATGGAGAAGGCAGGCCCGGGCTGTTGCCCGGACCCGCCCGTCGTTCAGAGCGTGTCGCTCAGCTCGAGGTCTTGGCGAAGCGCGCCAGAAGCGCGTTGCCCTCGGTCTGGATCGTGTCGAAGGCGTCCTGCACCTCGACCTCGTTCGAGAAGATGCGGTTGAACTCGCGCTCCATCACGGTGCGGATCTGGGGGTAGAAGCCCATGCGGTAGCCCTTGGACCATTCGCCGCCGTCCAGCATCAGCTGCTGGATGCCGACTTCGGCGACCGGCTGCTCGTCATAGTAGCCCTGGCTCTTGGCCAGCTCGTACGCGGCTTCGGTGACGGGCACGTAGCCGGTGTTCTTGTGGTAGTAGACCTGCGTTTCCGGCGAGGTCAGGAAGGTGAAGAACTGCGCCGTGCAGGCGTTTTCCTCGTCCGACTTGCCCGACATCGCGAACAGGGCCGCACCGCCGATGAAGCTTTGGGTGCCGGCGCCTTCGATTGCGTCCCAGTAGGGCATGTGGACGGCCGAGAAGTCGAAATCGGCCGATTGCTGCAACCCGCCGAAGGACCCGGACGAGCCGATCCACATCGCGGCCTCGCCTTCCTCGAAAGGCTTGAGGTTGTCGGCCCAGCCGGCGCCGTAGAAGCCATAGAGCCCGTCATCAGCCCATGCTTTCAGCTTCTCGAACATCATCACCTGGTTCTCGTCGTTGACGATGATCTCGGTGCCTTCGACGCTGTCGTAGCCGTTGTTGTTCGTCGCGAATTGCTGGTTGTTCCGCGACTTGAAGTTCTCGACCATCATCCAGGTCAGCTGCGAGGCGGTCATCGGCAGGTAGCCGGCCTCTTTCAGGGCGGGGGCGGCTTCCTCGAACTCTTCCCAGGTCTTCGGCGGCTCGACGCCGGCTTCTTCCAGCGCGGCCTCGTTGTAGTAGAGGATCGGCGCCGACGAATTGAACGGCATGCCGATGAACTTGCCGTCGCTGTCGGCGTAGAAGTTGCGCACGCCGGCGATAAAGGCGTCACGGTCGAACTCTTCGCCCGCGCCGGTGATCAGGTCCTCGGCGGGGATCGTCGCGCCCTCGGCGGCGATGATCGTCGCGGCACCGGCGTCGAACACCTGCAGGATGTTCGGCTGCTCGCCCGAACGGAAGGCGGCGATGCCCGAGGACAGGGCCTCTTCGTAGGTGCCGCGCGAGACGGGCGTCAGCTTGCAATCCTGCTGAGCGTCGTTGAACTGCTGGGAGATCTCGTTGATCACCTCGCCGTTGCGGCCGCCCATGCCGTGCCACCAGCTGATATCGGTTTGCGCCATGACCGTCGTTGCGGTCAGGGTGAATGCGATCGTTGTCGTCGCGGTCTTCATCATGTCGCTTGTCCCTCTAGCGAATTATCCCGCGGCGACGCGTAGTCGCAGCCCGTGACGGGCCCGCTTCGATTTCGTGACAGATCGGTAACCGGGGCTGCTTTGAAACATGCGCGATACCGGCTGTTTCGCCGCCCCGCGAAGGGTTCGGACACCACGGACTTCGTCGCCTGAAAGTCGACTGCTGCGCTGTTCACGGCCGTGCGATGATCGGGAATCGTTCCTCTGAGACTACGTTCAGGAGTTGAGAATGATCGCGAATCTAACCCAGGGCGAGCGTCAGTCGGCCCTCGTTGTCCTGTTCATCGGCTCGTGGAGCTCGCGAAGGCCGTGGCCGGGACGGGTGATGCATTCGTAGTGCACGGCTTCCTCGTCCTCGGATTCTGCGCGCTCCTGTTCTTTCCGGTGCTGTCGAAGCTGGACGAGCCCGAGCCCTCGCCGGATATCTACGACGAATACTACGACGACCCGATCAAGGTCGGGATCATCCTTGCCATGGTCTGGACGCTCGTCCGAATGCTCTTCGGCCTCTGGGTGGCCTACCCTCTGGCCTGGCCGGACCCGACCTTCGACGCGCCCTGGGCGAGTTTCGGGCGCTTGCGCCCCGCGCACACGCCCGGCGTGATCTTCGGCTTCGGCGGCACGGCCCTGATCGCCACGTCGTTCCACGTCATGCAGCATACCGGCCGGGCGCGGCTGGCGGGGCAGTTCAGATCATAATTCGCGCTGCTGGGCTACCAACTCTCCGTGCTGATCGCGGTCAGCGGCTACCTGATGGGCAACACCAGTCGAAGGAATACGCCGAGGCCGAGTGGTATGCAGCCTTCTGGCTTGTGCTGGTGTGGAACAATCTGGGCGTCATGATCATGTGGGGCGCCATCGTCGTCGCGCTGTTCGCGGTGTCGCTTCTGACGGGGCTGCTGGGGCTGATCGTGATCTTCCCCTTGCTGGGCCACGCCACCTGGCACGCCTACCGCGCCATTCGCGTCAGCCGCGGAGAGCGCGTGTTCTTCCGCCCCGACTAGCGCTCGTCCGACTCGTCGGTACGGGAGGGAAGGGGCCGGTCCTCCTCGTCCAGCAGGACACGCTCGGCCGAGCCGTCGAGATCCTCATACTGGCCGTCGCGCATGCTCCACAGGAAGGCGCTTAGGCCGATCAGCCCCGGGATGATGCTGGTGGGAATCAAGAGGGCGAGGACGCTCATGCGAAGCCCTCCTGCGTTGCTGGTGCGGGACGAGCCCGGCGCGCGGGCCGGATCGAGTTGGTGACGACGACGTTCGACGAGCCCGACATCGCGAGCGCGGCCATTAGCGGCGTCACGAAGCCCGCCACGGCCAGCGGGATCGCTACGCAGTTATAGGTGCCCGGCACCAGCCAGAACAGCGAGGCACCGCGCCACCACGCCAGACGGCGAAGCAGCCGGCGATCTCGGCCAGCGCGGCGAGCGGGTAGAGCAGGCCGGCCGGGATCACGACGTGGCCTTGCCGTGATCGGTCAGGCACTCCTCATGGTCGCGCAGCACTTCAAGGACGCGGCAATCCGCCACGCGGTCGCGGTCGCACTCGGCGACCATCCGGCGGAGTTCGGCCCTCAGCGCCTCGAGCCGCGTGATCCGCGCCTCGACCTCGCGCAACTGCCTCTGGGCCACCGCGTCCACCTCGGCGCAGGAGCGTTCGGGGCTGTCGGACAGCTCCAGCAGTTCCCGGATCGCTTCCAGCGAAAACCCGAGCTGCCGCGCGTGTCGGATGAAGGCCAGCCGGTCCAACCCGGCCTCGCCATAGCGGCGCTGGCCGCCCTCGGTGCGCCCGGGCTCGGGCATGAGGCCGATCTGTTCGTAGTAGCGGATCGTCTGCACCTTCGTGCCGGTCCGCTTCGCGAGCGTGCCGATGGATAGCATGGGGCTCTCCTTGTCTACAGTGACTGTAGGATAGGCAACGTCGCCCGACAAGAAGCCGGTGGCTCGCGAGGGGCTTGAACCTACAGCTGGTAGAGGTCCTATCTCTGTCCCTCGACAGTCGCAGGTGAGTCGACAGGAGAGCGAATTTGGCGGACGGCGGATCAAGGCAGATCGAGTGGCGCGTGACGGGCATGGATTGCGGGGCCTGCGCGGGCAAGGTGCGCGGCGCGGTCGAGCGGTTGCCGGGGGTCGAGGGTGTCGAGGTGGCGCTCATGGCCGAGCGCCTGCGGCTGACGCTCGACGAAAGCCGCACCTCGACCGATCGGGTCGAGACCGCGGTGCGGGCCATCGGCTTCGGCATCTCCGCCAAGGGTGCCGCGCCCGAGAAGCCGAAGGGCGGCTTCGTGCTGCCGGACGGCGCCTTTCCGGCCGAACCGGCGCCCCGTCCCGCGGAAGAGGTGACGCCGCCTGCGTGGCACGCGACGTCGAAGGGGCGGCTTCTGCTCGGGACCGGCGCATTGCTGGCGGCGGCCTGGGCGGTGCACCTGGTCTTCTCGGAACAGGTCGCGCAATGGGCGTTTATTTTGGCGACGCTGATCGGCCTGTTCCCCGTCGCGCGGCGCGCCTTGGCAATGGCACGCGCGGGGATGCCCTTCACCATCGAGATGCTGATGACCATCGCCGCCGGAGGGGCCCTTTTCATCGGCGCGGCGGAAGAGGCGGCGCTGGTGGTCTTCCTTTTTGCCGTGGGCGAGATGCTCGAGGGACTTGCGTCCAGCAAGGCGCGCGACGGCATCCGGGCGCTGGCCCGGCTGGTGCCGAAGACGGCGCTGCTCGAGTCGGGCGGCCGTACGCGGGAAGTTCCGGCCGACAGCCTGCGGATCGGGCAGGTCGTGCTGGTCCGCCCGGGCGACCGCGTTCCGGCCGACGGAGAGGTGATCGATGGAATCTCGGGCGTCGACGAAAGCCCCGTGACCGGCGAAAGCGTTCCCAGCCTGAAAGAGCCGGGGGCGGAGGTTTTCGCCGGCTCGATCAACGCCGAGGCCGCACTGCGCGTGCGCGTCACGAAGCGGGCCGAGGACAACACCATCGCGCGCATCGTCCGCCTTGTGGAAGAGGCCGAAACTGCGCGTGCGCCGACCGAGCGGTTCATCGACCGGTTCAGCCGGGTCTACATGCCGGCCGTGGTGGGGGCCGCGCTGCTGGTCGCCATCGTGCCACCGCTCGGCTTCGGGCAGGCCTGGGGCGAGTGGACCTATCGCGCGCTCGCCCTGCTGCTCATCGGTTGCCCCTGCGCGCTGGTGATCTCGGTACCGGCCGCCATCGCCTCGGCGCTGTCGGCGGGCGCGCGGAACGGGTTTCTGATGAAGGGCGGCGCGGTGATCGAGGCGGCGGCCCGGATCACGCATGTCGCCTTCGACAAGACCGGAACGCTGACCCACGGCCGCCCGCGCGTGACGGATGTGGTGCCCTCCGCCGGGGCCGAGGTGCTGGCACTGGCGGCGGGGGTCGAGGCCGGGGCAAGCCACCCGCTGGGCAAGGCCATCCTCGCACGCGCCGAGGAAGACGGCGTGACCGTGCCGGCCGCGACCTCGGCCCGCGCCATCCCGGGCAAGGGCGCCGAAGGGGTGATAGATGGCGCCGTCGTCACCGTGGGCTCGCCTCGACTTGCGGAAGAGGCCGGGGTTCTCAGCGACCGCGACCGCGCGCAGGTCGAGGCGCTCGAGAGGGAAGGCAAGACGGTCGTGATCGTCTGGCGCGAGGCCGCGCCGCTCGGCCTGATCGCCCTGCGGGACGAGCCGCGGGCCGATGCGGCGGACGCCGTGCGACAGTTGCGCGGCATGGGCATCACTCCGATCATGCTCACCGGCGACAACGCGCGCGCGGCCGCGGCGATCGCCGGGGGCCTCGACATCGAGTATCGGGCGGGGCTGCTGCCGGCGGACAAGGTGAGCGAGGTTCAGAAGCTTGGGCGCGGGGCACAGGTGATGGTCGTCGGTGACGGGATCAACGACGCGCCGGCGCTCGCCGTGGCGGATGTGGGCGTGGCGATGGGATCGGGCACCGACGTGGCGCTGGAGACCGCTCATGCTGCGATCCTGCGGAACCGCGTGGGTGACGTGCCGGGCAAGATCCGCCTTGCCCGGGCCACGATGGCGAATATCCGGCAGAACGTCGCGATCGCGCTGGGCCTCAAGGGAGTGTTCCTCGTGACCACCATCTTCGGGATCACCGGGTTGTGGATCGCGATCCTCGCCGACACGGGCGCGACGGTGCTGGTCACGCTCAACGCTCTGCGCCTGCTGGGTTTCCGGCCGGGGCGGGAAGGCCGCGCCAAAATGCCCCGGCGCGTTGAGACGGCCGCAGCCGCTACATAAGTCCGAGATCGACACGAGGAGTCCACCATGACCGACATGACCCGCCGCCACCTGCTCGCCTGTGCGGCCGCCCTCGCCGCGACGACGCCGCTCGCGGCCGCAACCGCGCCCGGGATCCACGTGCTGAAGGACCGGAACTGCGGGTGCTGCACCGGTTGGGTCGAGATCCTGAAGGCCGAGGGCTTCGAGGTGACCACCGAGAACAGCTTCGGCACTGCCCTGATCCAGCACAAGCTGGACAGCGGCATCCCGCAGGACATGCACTCGTGCCATACCGGGCAGATCGAGGGCTACATGATCGAAGGCCATGTGCCGCCCGCCGACATCCGCCGCCTGCTCGCCGAGCGTCCGGATGCCGTGGGCCTTGCGGTGCCCGGGATGCCCTACGGCAGCCCCGGCATGGGCCCCGAGGACGAGCGCGAGGCCTATGACGTGTTCCTCGTCCTGAAGGACGGCAGCGCCGAGGTCTTCAGCAGCTACGACGCAGCCTGATCGGAAAGAGCCTCCCGCCCCAGCGTGCTTTGCCGGGGGACGAGGGTACAGGGGATCACGGTGCGTTCCGCGACATCGGCGCCGTCGATCGCCAGCAAAAGCTGACGGACCGCCTCGCGCCCGATCCGCCGGCGGGGCTGGTGGACGGTCGTGAGGGTCGGCGTGAGGTGGCGGGACAGTTCGATATCGTCGAACCCCGCCACCGCGATGTCGCCGGGGATGTCGATGCCGCTGCGGATCAGCGCGCTCATAAGGCCGCAGGCCATCTCGTCATTGTCGCAGACGATGGCGCTGGGGCGGTCGGGCAGGGCGAGCAGGCGGGCGGCGGCGGTGCGGCCCGATTCCATCGAGAAATCGCCGGTCAGGTGCCAGTCGCCGCGCCCGGAGAGGCCGGCTGCGTCCATCCCACGGCGAAACCCGGCGTCACGCCAGCGGGTCAGGCTGTTGTCGGGCGGACCGGCAAGGCGGGCGATCCGGGTATGCCCAAGCTCGACCAGATGCGCGACGGCGGCGGCGGCACCGCCCGCGTTGTCGGCGACGACCCGGGGCGATTGCAGTCCCTCGATCTCTTCGCAGACCTGCACGATGGGTGGACATTGGGCGCCGGCGAACAGCGCAGGATCGAGCCGGCTGTCGAGGATCAGCAGACCATCCGCGCGCGAGCGGTCGGCGTACTGGACCAGTTGCGACGAGCCGCCGAACTGGGTGTCGGCGACGATCAGGTTCAATCTTCGCTCGGCCAGCGCCTCGGACATGCCGGCGAGGATCTCGGAAAAGAACGGGTTGGCCAGGTTCGGGGCCAGCGCCAGCACACCACCGGCCTGCTGGCGCCGCAGGTTGCGCGCCGCGACATTGGCGGAATAGCGCGTCGCCTTGACCGCGGCGAGAACGGAGCGGCGGGTTTCCTCGGAGACGATATCGGGATTCGACAGCGTGCGGCTGACCGTCGCGGTCGAGACTCCCGCGATCCGGGCGACGTCCTTGATCCGCGCAGCGCGCTCTTGTCTCACTGGGTCCGATCTCCCTGATGACATGATCCGGAAAGCAGAGCCGGGGGGGCTTGTAAAGGTTTTCATCCTGTGCAGACTGGTATGAAACCGATTACATGGCGCGGGTGGAGCATGCGCCATGGTCGAGGGGAGGATACATGAAGACCATCAAGGGCCCCGGCCTTTTTCTTGCGCAATTCGTCGGTGACACGGCACCGTTCAACAGTTTCGAGGGGCTGACCGCATGGGCGGCCGAGTGCGGCTATGCCGGCGTTCAGGTCCCCACGATCGAGGCGCGGCTGATGGATCTCGACCGCGCGGCGACCTCGCGCGACTATGCGGACGAGCTGAAGGGCAAGGCCGGCGAGGCGGGCGTCGAGATCACCGAGCTGGCGGCCCACATGCAGGGCCAGCTCGTCGCGGTGAACCCGGCCTATGACGCGGCCTTCGACGGGTTCGTCCCCGAGGCGATCCGCGGCAAGCCCGACGCCCGCACCGAGTGGGCCGTGGACCAGATGCGCAAGACGATCGACGCCTCGGCCAACCTCGGCCTGACCAAGATCGCCGCCTTCTCGGGCGCTCTGGCCTGGCCCTTCGTCTATCCGTGGCCGCAACGCCCTGCCGGGCTGATCGAGACCGCCTTCGACGAACTCGCCCGCCGCTGGCGCCCGATCTTCGACCATGCCGAGGAGAAGGGCGTCGACGTCTGCTTCGAGCTGCATCCGGGCGAAGACCTCCATGACGGGATCAGCTACGAGATGTTCCTCGACCGGGTGGACCAGCATCCCCGGGCGCGGCTGCTCTATGACCCCTCGCATTTCGTGCTGCAGGGCCTCGATTACCTCGACCATATCGACATCTATGCCGAGCGGATCTCGATGTTCCACGTCAAGGATGCCGAGTTCCGCCCCAATGGCCGGCAAGGCGTCTATGGCGGCTACCAGGGCTGGGTGGACCGCGTGGGCCGCTTCCGCAGCCCCGGCGACGGACAGGTCGATTTCGGCGCGGTGTTCTCGAAGCTGACGTCGCACGGGTTCGACGGCTGGGCCGTGGTCGAGTGGGAATGCGCGCTGAAACATCCGGAGGACGGTGCCCGTGAAGGGGCAGCCTTCACCCGCGACCACATCATCCGCGTGACCGACCGCGCCTTCGACGATTTCGCCGGGGGCGGATCGGGCGACGCAACGAACCGCAAGCTGCTGGGGCTCTGAGCATGGAACGGCACATTCCCATCCGCCTGGGCCAGGTCGGCGGCGGCGTCGGCGCCTTCATCGGCGACGTCCACCGCATCGCGTCGCGCATCGACGGGCAGTTCGTGCTGGTCGCCGGGGCCTTGTCCTCGACGCCCGAACGGGCCGAGGAAAGCGCCGCCGCCGTCGGCATCGCACCCGACCGGACCTATTCCGACTGGGCCGAGATGGCCCGCGCCGAGGCCGCCCGCGACGACGGGATCGAGGCGGTCTCCATCTGCACGCCGAACCACCTGCACGTCCCCGTGGCCAAGGCGTTCCTCGAACTGGGCATCCACGTCATCTGCGACAAGCCGCTTTCGGCAACGCTGGACGAGGCGAAGGCGCTGCGCGAGGTCGCTCAAGGTTCTGGCGCGCTGTTCATCCTGACACATAACTACTCGGGCTATCCGCTGGTCCGCGAGGCGCGCGAGATGGTCGCGCGGGGCGATCTGGGTGCGATCCGGGTGGTGCAGGTCGAATATCCGCAGGACTGGATGGCCGAGGCCGTCGAAGAGCAGGGCGTGAAGCAGGCCGAGTGGCGCGCCGATCCCGAGCGCGCCGGGGCAGGGGGGGCGACGGGCGATATCGGCACCCACGCCTTCCACCTCGCGCGGTTCGTCACGGGGCTGAAGCTCGACCGGTTGGCCGCCGATCTGTCGGCATTCGTGCCGGGACGGCGCTTGGACGACAACGCCCACGTGATGCTGCGCTTCGAGGGCGGGGCCAAGGGAATGCTCTGGTGCAGCCAGGTTGCGCCGGGTCACGAGAATGGACTGCGCCTGCGGGTCTTCGGTGAGAAGGGCGGCCTTCAGTGGTTCCAGGAGGACCCGAACGCGCTGCACTACACGCCCTTGAACGAGCCGACGCGCCGCCTGACGCGCGGTGGCCCGGGCACGAGCGGCGCGGGCGCACGTATCCCCGCCGGTCATCCCGAGGGGTATCTCGAAGCCTTCGCGACCCTTTACAATGACGCCGCCCGCGCGATCCGCGGCGGGGACCGGGGGCTTCTGCCCGACGTGGTGGACGGGGTCGAGGGCGTGGCCTTCGTCGCGGCCTGCGTGCAATCCTCGGAAAACGACGCGGCCTGGACGGAGCTGGACATTTGACTCCCGCGCTCGCGCTCGATTCCGTCTCGAAGAGCTTCGGCCCGATCGAGGTCTTGCACGGGGTGGATTTCGACCTCCGCCCCGGCGAGGTCCACGCGCTGATCGGCGAGAACGGCGCCGGCAAGTCGACGATGATGAAGATCCTCGCCGGCTACCTGTCGGCGACGGACGGTGCCGTGCGCGTCGATGGCGAACCCGTGCGCTTCGCGTCCTCGGACGACGCCGAGGCGCGGGGGATCGTGATGATCCATCAAGAGTTCAACCTGGCCGAGCACCTGACCGTCGAGGAAAACATCTTCCTCGGGCGCGAGATGACGGGGCGGTTTTTCCTCGACCACAAGAAGATGCAGGCGAAGACCGCCGAGCTGATGCAGTCGCTGGAATGCCGCGTGGCGCCGACGCGGCGCGTCTCGTCGATCTCGGTGCCTGACAAGCAGATGGTCGAGATCGCCAAGGCCCTGTCGCGCAACCTGCGCGTCCTGATCATGGACGAGCCGACGGCGGTGCTGACCGGCTCCGAGGCGAAGGTGCTGTTCAAGCAGGTCCGCCGCCTGCGCGAGGAGGGGGCAGCGATCCTCTTCACCTCGCACAAGCTTGACGAGATCATGGAGATCGCCGACCGCGTGACTGTCTTGCGCGACGGCGAGGTGGTCGCGCATGGTCCGGTGGCCGACTTCACCGAGGATTCGATGGCCGCCGCAATGGTCGGCCGCGAGGTGTCCGATCTGTTCCCGCCCAAGCGAAAGGGCGGCGGAGAGGTGGTGCTGGAAGCATCGAACGTCACCTCCGGACGCGCGGTCGAGGGTGCGTCGGTGACCCTACGCAAGGGCGAGATCCTCGGGATTGGCGGCCTTGTCGGCGCAGGTCGGACCGAGTTGGTCGAGGCGCTGGTGGGCCTGCGCAACCGGTCGGGCGAGGTGCGGCTGAAGGGCGAGACCCTGCCCGCGGGCGATGTGGCCGAGGCACGAAAGCGCGGCTTCGTCTATCTGACCGAGGATCGCAAGGGCGCCGGGCTGCTGCTGGAAAAGACGCTGCGCGAGAACCTGACGCTGGGCGTGTTGCACCGCTTCGCCAAGCCCCTGATCGACCGCAAGGCCGAGGACGCGGCCCTGACCAAGGCCATCGAGGATTACGACATCCGCGCCCCGCAACGGGACATGAAGGTCGGCAACCTGTCGGGCGGGAATCAGCAGAAACTGTTGCTGGCCAAGGTGATGCTGGCCGATCCTGATGTGGTCGTCATCGACGAGCCGACACGCGGCATCGACATCGGCACCAAGCAGCAGATCTACGAACTGATCCACCGCCTCGCCGGCGATGGCCTCTCGATCATCGTCATCTCGTCCGAGATGCCCGAACTCATCGGCCTCGCCGACCGCGTCTACGTGATGCATGGCGGCAAGATCACCGGCGAGCTCGAGGGCGACGAGGTCACGGAACAGAACGTCATCCGGCTGGCCACGGGCCTGTCGGTCGCAAGGGAGGATGCGGCATGAGCACCGCGACCACGAACCGCACAGGCGGCATGAAGATCGACCTGACCGTGCTGGGGCCGATCCTGGCGCTGGTCGCGCTGATCGTGATCGGGATCCTGCTGAACCCCAACTTCCTCAGCTACGGCAACATCACCAACGTCCTCGCCCGCTCGGCCTTCATCGGCATCATCGCGGTCGGCATGACCTTCGTCATCACGGCCGGGGGCCTCGACCTGTCGGTCGGCTCGATGGCAGCCTTCATCGCAGGGCTGGCGATCCTGGTGATGAACACGGTCCTTCCGTCGATGGGCGGCGGCTACGGCGTCATCGCGGTGGGGGTGCTGGTGGCCCTCGCGGCGGGCCTCGTCGCGGGGGCAGTCAACGGCTTGCTGGTGACGAAGGCAGGGATCGAGGCGTTCATCGTGACGCTCGGCACCATGGGCATCTATCGCAGCCTCGTGACCTGGCTTGCGGACGGGGGCACGCTGTCCCTGGATTTCGCCATGCGCGAGCTCTACCGCCCGGTCTATTACGGCGGCATCTTCGGGATCAGCTGGCCGATCATCGTCTTCGCCATCGTCGCGATCCTGGGCGAGATCGTCATGCGCCACACCGCCTTCGGCCGCCACTGTGCCGCCATCGGTTCGAACGAGACGGTCGCGCGCTACTCGACCGTCGCCGTCAAGCGCGTGAAGACCATGACCTACGTGCTTCTGGGCCTGCTCGTCGGCGTCGCGGTGGTGATGTACGTCCCGCGCCTGGGCTCGGCCTCGGCCTCGACCGGACTGTTGTGGGAGCTCGAGGCGATCGCGGCGGTCATCATCGGCGGCACGATGCTGAAGGGCGGCTTCGGCCGGGTCTGGGGCACCGTCGTGGGCGTCCTGATCCTCAGCCTGATCGGCAACATCCTGAACCTGACCGACATGGTCAGCCCGTATCTCAACGGTGCCATCCAAGGCATCATCATCATTCTCGCGGTCGTCCTGCAACGCAAGGGCGGCGCGGAATAACCCGTAAACATCTGGGAGGATTAACCATGAAACGTCTTGCACTGACCACGGCCCTCGTCGGCCTCGCCATGCCGCTGTCGGCCGAGACCATCGGCGTCTCGATCCCCGCCGCGACCCATGGCTGGGCGGGCGCGCTGAACTTCCACGCCGAGCGGACCGTCGAGCGGCTGGAAGAGCAGTACGAGGATCTGGACTTCGTGCTAACCACCACCCCCGATCCCGGCACGCAGGTCTCGGATCTCGAGGACATGGTCGCCACGCGCAACATCGACGCGCTTGTCGTGCTGCCCTTCGAAAGCGAGCCGTTGACCGGTCCGATCCAGCGCATCGCCGAGAGCGGCACCTGGGTGACGGTCGTGGATCGCGGCCTCAGCCAGGAGGGGATCGAGGATCTCTACGTGGCTGGTGACAACGAAAGCTTCGGCCGCATCGCCGGCGAATACTTCGTCGAGAACCTTGAAGAGGGTGCGAAGGTCGTCGTCCTGCGCGGCATCCCGACCACCATCGACAACGAGCGGGTCGAGGCGTTCCAGGGCGCGCTCGAAGGGTCGGGGATCGAGATCCTCGCCATGGAGCACGGCAACTGGAGCCGCGACGACGCCTTCACGGTGATGCAGGACTACCTGTCCCGCTACCCCGAGATCGACGCCGTCTGGGCCTCGGATGACGACATGGCGGTGGGTGCCATTGCCGCGATCGAACAGGCCGACCGTACCGACGAGATGTGGGTCGTCGGCGGCGCCGGCATGAAGGAGATGGTCCAGCGCGTGTCCGAGGGTGACACCATGGTGCCCGTCGACGTGACCTATCCGCCCTCAATGATCTCGACGGCGATCGAGCTGACGGCGCTGGCGGTGATGAACGAAGGGCTGCCGGTTTCGGGCGACTTCATCATCGCGTCCGAGCTGATCACGCAGGAGAACGCCGAAAGCTTCTACTTCGAAGACAGCCCCTACTGATCGGGTGATCGGGCGGGGACGAGACGTCTCGCTTCCAGCGCCCGAGCAATACCAAGAGCTTGCCGGCCGAGAGGGTCGGCAAGCTACGCTAGGGCGTCTTCTTCGCGCTGGACGCGCCCTTCGACGGTCGGGGTGTGTAATTCGCAAACGGCGGATTGCGTTTTCGTGCACTACTCCCAGAGCGTCGCGGTATGGCTCGGACCGGCCTTCTGCCGCAGGCGCTCGACCGCCGCGCGGATCACTTGCCCCGGTCGAGCCTGAAGAGGGAAACGAACTCCGCCGCCGCCGCGACGTCGCCCTCGACACCGACCACCCCCTTGGCGGCCAGCATCGGCAGGGGCGTGCTGCCATAGACGGCGACCGCCATGGTATTGCCACTTCCCTTCAGAAGGAAGGGCGCATCGGGCTCGCTGACAGGGTTGGTCCGGAGCCGCCCCTTATCCAGTTGCATCTCGAACGCCTCGCCGCCGAAATCGAAACCTGCGCGCGCGCGGCGCCCCTCCGCCAGGTCAGGAACCAGGTTCACACCCATCGAGATCATGAGCGCCGACGGGCTGATGAAGCGGGCCGGATCATGCCCCGGTACCATCAATGCCCACTGGCAGAGCGCCTCGAGAACCGGAAGCAAACCGCGGCCCGCATCCGTCAGCGCGTAGATGCTCGACCGCTCGTCGTGATCCACGACGCCGGCCTGGGCCAGCTGCGCCAGTCGGCCGGTCAGCACGCTGGCCGTGACGCCCGGCAGTCCCGCACGGATCATCTGGAACCGCTTGGGCGCGAACATCAATTCGCGCACGACCAGCAGCGCCCATCGGTCTCCGACGAGGTTGAGGGCATGGGCCGCGAGGCATCCTTCGTCATAGCGGATGCGGGGGTTCTTTGCCTGCTCGGTCAGCTTGCATAACTTTCAGTTGTTTTTTGCTACTGCCCGGAACACGATGCGGCTGCAAGTGGGATTCGCCACTTGGATCTCAAAACAAGGTGTTCCCCATGAGCTACTTCACGGGCTCGGTGGCCGCTGTCCCGGCCGCAAACAAGGAAGAATACGTCGAACATGTCACGGCCGTCTGGCCGCTTTTCAAATCCCATGGCGCCACCCGTATGGTCGAGACATGGGGGGTGGACGTCCCCAAGGGAAAGGTCACCGATTTCTACGGAGCCGTGGATGCGAAGGACGGCGAGGCCATCGTGTTCTCGTGGATCGAATGGCCGGAGAAGTCGACCGCGGACACCGCGTTCCAGAAGTTGCAGGACGACCCGGCGATGAAGGACGTGCCGGAGATGCCCTTCGACGGCAGCCGGATGATCTACGGGGGGTTCTCGCCGGTCTACGAGGGCGGCAGCCGCAACGGCGCCGGCTACTACCAGGGCTTCCTGCTGGCGGTACCCGAAGGGAACAAGGCCGCCTATGCCGAGATGGCCGACGAGGGCTGGAAGATGTTCCAGAAGGGCGGCGCCACCAACATGGTCGAGGGCTGGGGCGAGGACGTCCCGCGCGGCAAGAAGACCGACCTCTACCGCGCGGTGAAGGCCGAGGATGGTGAAGTCCCCATGTTCAGCTGGGTGGCCTGGCCCGACCGCGCCACCTGCGACGCCGCCGCCAGGGCGATGGAGGCCGAGATGGGCGACATGGACATGTCATCCATGCCCTTCGACGGCATGCGGATGATGTGGGCGGGGTTCGAGCCGCTTTTCGACACCGCGAAAGGCACGTGAATGGCCGTCCCGAAGAACACGATCTGCCTCTGGTATGAGGGCGACGCCGAAGCGGCCGCCCGCTTCTATGCCGAGACCTTCCCCGACAGCACCGTGAGCGCCGTCCACCGCGCCCCCGCCGACTTCCCATCCGGCAAGGCGGGCGACGTGCTGACGGTCGGCTTCACGGTCCTCGGTATCCCGTGCATCGGGCTGAACGGCGGCTCGGCGTTCAAGCACAGCGAGGCATTCTCGTTCCAGGTCTCGACCGAGGATCAGGCCGAGACGGACCGCTACTGGACAGCCATCGTCGGAAATGGCGGCCAGGAAAGCGTCTGCGGGTGGTGCAAGGACAAGTGGGGGATCTCCTGGCAGATTACGCCGCGGGTCTTGACGGACGCCCTCGCCGCAGGTGGAGACGAGGCCAAGCGGGCCTTCGAGGCGATGATGGAGATGACGAAGATCGACGTCGCCGCGATCGAGGCCGCGCGCCGCGGGGGCTGATCGAGCGCGGGGCGACGCCGATGCCGCCGCGGTTAGGCCGGCAGTTGCAGACGGACGGACCGTGGAACCGGCCGGGAAGGAACGGTGGGGCGCTCCGTCCCGATCTGGTTTCAAGATCGTGCGGCCACTGAAATCGATCCGGAAAACCGCCTCATCGCGCCGTCGCTCGTTCCACGATCCCCAGCATCGCATCGATGTAGGTCCTCCTGTCGGCTCCCTCGGCGATGGCGAGGGCGGTCCGGTCGAAGGCTGCGGACAGGATGTCGGTCATTGCCTCGAGCTCGCCGCCCCCGGCGTCCGGTAGCGCATCCGCGAGGCCTTCGCGCAACTGCGCGCGGCCCTCGCCCAGGGTGAGTCCTGTCGCCTCGTCACGGCCGAGCACCGCCGGTACATCGAGCAGCAGGAGACGGGACCGGCCGGGCACGCTCATGGCATCGAAATAGGCCACCGACCCAACCCTTATCGCTTGCGCGGGATCGTCGAGGTCGCGCGTCGCGTCATCGATCACCTTGCCGACAACCTCTGCTTCTCGGGCGCAGACCGCGCGGAACAGGTCCGCCTTGTCGGCGAAGTGGTGGTATAGCGCGCCGCGCGTCACCCCCGCCGCCGCGACGATCTCCGGCGTGCCGGTGTCGGCGTATCCCTTGGCGACGAACAGCGCGCGTGCCGCGTCCATGAGCTGCGCCCGCGTCGCGCTGCGCCGCTCGGCCTGGGTTCGCCGCGACGCGCTTTCGGGGGCGTCCTCGTCTCGCGCTGTCACTTGCATACACCTTGTCTTTATGTAGGCGCTATGATACATGCACATTGTATGAAAATTCAACCCGGAGGCGCCGCGATGCGCGCAACCCAGTACCATCCCGTGATCCAGACTGCCGATGTCGCAGGCACCAGCGCGTTCTACCGCAAGCACTTCGGGTTCCGCGCGCTTTTCGAAAGCGATTGGTACGTCCACTTGCAGCAGGATTTCGACGAGACCGTGAACCTTGCGATCCTGCGCCACGACCATGAGACGATTCCGCCCGAGGGTCGCGGCGAAACGCGCGGACTGATCCTCAACTTCGAGGTCGAGAACGTCGATGCCGAGGAGGCCCGGCTGCGCGAGATGGGCGTGCCAGTGGCCAAGAGCCTGCGCGACGAGCCGTTCGGCCAGCGCCACGTCATCTTTCGCGACCCGAACGGGGTGCTGATCGATCTCATCACTCCCATTCCTCCTGTCGGAGAGCATGCCGCCGGATATGCGACGGATGCGCTGCCGACCTGACCCGTCGCGGAGGCTCCCCGCGTGATGCGAACGGAACGCCACGGCCGATGCTCATGCTGGGAACCCAGCCGTCGGCCGCAGAAGGAGATGCGCTGCCCGGGCATCTCGCGTAAGACTACGGCCAAGCCGCATACGAGCTTTCGGTGTTCGGCGGGCGCTTTGCGGCGGCTCGGAAGCGGGACGGGCTGACGCCGACGGCGCGCGAGAAAAAGCGAGTGAAATAGGCCGGATCGGCGAACCCGAGGCGGAAGGCGATGGTGCCGATCGGCGTGCCGGTCCCGACCAGCAGTTCGGACGCTTCGCGGATGAGGTGGCGGTGCAGATAAGCCTGCGGGGAAAATCCGGTCGCCCCTTTCACGGCCGATCCGAGCCGGTCGCGGCTGACGCCGATCGCGCGGGCGTAGTCTGCGACCGTCCAGTGCTGGCGGGCGTGTTGCGTGGCCAGTAGCACGAATCGTTCGGCAAGCCCCTCGGCCGTGGTGCCCTGGGTCAGAAGCTCCGTCCGCGCGCGGCGCCAGACATGGGTGAGAACCAGCGCGAGGTAGTAGCGTGCGGCGACCTCGGCCCCTGGTTCGCCAGCGGAAAGCTCGGCCTCGAGTCCGTCGATGAGGGGCAGCATGCGGTCGTTGTCGGCGCCCGGAAGCGAAAGATCCTGACGCAGCGCCTGGCGCACGGTCTCCCCCATCTGCGCCGCGGGAAGGGATTGCGCAAGGACGAGGTCGGGGATCGAGAGGAGCGTCGCCCGCGTCCCTGCCTCGGCCAGCAGCTCGGTGGGCGCGGCCTCTGCGCGCCACCAGAGCCGAGGTCCCTCGATCCCCGCCTCGTTCCAAGCACCGAGCCGAACCGTGCCGGCCGAGAGCACCAGCAAATACGCGGTCCCGGAATGAAGCGCGTAGGCCGCGCGGGTCAGCGGGCTGCGGATACGCTGCACGCGGATCGGGGCATTGCGGAAGGGGGGCGGAGGCATGGCGGCATTCGTGCCGCAAGTCGCGTCGGACTGCCAGCAAAAATGCAAATCATCGCCACAGGAGTGCATTTCCTGCCCCCCGGCTTCGCGATAGCGTCTCCGGTACGCTGGCCGGTCCGTCCATCGGTCGGCAGATATGCTTCGCCTGACGGAGCAACTTGGGAGGATTGCTATGACCAGAATGACGCGCCGTGGCGCGCTGCGCATCCTTGCGCTGACCGCTTCCTCGGGCCTCGCCCTCGCCGCCGGTACGGCAACGGCGCAGGAGGACCCGGTCACCATCGGCTACGCCGTCGCCCGCACCGGCGCGAACGCGACAGGGGCCGGTATCACCACCATCCCCAACTACGAGCTGTGGGTCCGCGACGTGAACGAGGCCGGCGGGTTGACCATGCCCGACGGATCGCAGCGGATGATCGAGGTAATCGAATACGACGACCGTTCGTCCAACGAGGACCTCGTCCGCGCGATCGAGCGTCTGGCCTCGCAGGACGAGGTCGACCTGATCCTGCCGCCATGGGGCACCGGCTCGAACCTCGCCGCTGCACCCCTGTTCGCGCGCTTCGGCTATCCGCAGCTCGCGGCGACCTCGGTGACGGACATGGCGCCGCAATTCGCCGATCGGTGGGATCGCAGCTTCTGGATGCTGGGCGGCGGGCACGACTACGCCAGCGGGCTGGTCGACGTGCTGAAGGGGGCGCTTGATGCAGGCACGATCAACAACCAGGTCGCCGTGGTCTCGGTCGCGGACGGCTTCGGCATCGACCTGATCAAAGCAGCACGGCCGGCTTTCGAAGAGGCCGGGTTCGAGCTGGTCTATGACGAGACCTATCCGCTGGGCACTTCGGACTTCGCCGCCATCCTCAGCGAAGCGCAATCCTCGGGGGCCGACAGCTTCGTGGCGTTCTCGTACCCGCCGGGCAGCTTCGGCATGACCAAGACCGCGCAATCCATGGGCTACAACCCGGCGGTCTTCTATGTCGGCGTCGGCGGGGCCTTCCCGGTCTATCCCGACATCGCCAATGGCCAGCCCGACGGGGTCATGGCCGTCGGTGGCGTGAACGCCGACTCGCCCGAGATCCAGGACTACTTCGAACGCCATACCGAGTTCGTGGGTCAGCCGCCCGACAGCTGGGCCTCGGCAATCACCTACGCCTCGCTCGAGATGCTCGAGCAGGCGATCGAGCGGGTCGGCCTCGACAAGGAGGCGCTGTCCGAAGAGCTGGCATCGGGCACCTTCGACACGATCATCGGCGAGGTGCAGCTCGAGAACAACCAGCTGCGTGACCTCTGGTGGGTCGGCCAATGGCAGGACGGGGCGTTCCGCGCCGTCGGCCCGGCCGACAAGGATGGGGCGGTCGCGCCGGTCATACCCAAGCCCGACTGGTAGATCGCCCTTCGCGCGGGCCGCATCGGCCGGCCCGCGCCCACCCTTTTGCATCGGATCGACATGCTGACGACGCTCATCCTCGGCCTCGTGCTGGGCGGCACCTACGCGCTTCTCGCGTTGGGCCTGACCCTGCAATACGGGATCGCCCGCATCATGAACCTCGCCTATGGCGAGCTGACCCTCATCGCGGCCTTCGTCGTCGTCGCCGCGTTCCAGGCGGCGGGCATCCCGCCGCTGGCCGCGCTGATCGCCGTCGTGCCCGCGGGCTACGCGCTGGGGTGGGTACTCTACACCGTCATGATGCGCCCCCTGGTCGCCCGTTCCGAAAGCCGGGGACGGCTGGAGATCGACTCGATCCTCGCGACCTTTGGGCTTCTGTTCCTGATCCAGGGCGTCCTGCTGGTATCCTTCGGGGCGAACTTCACCTCGATCTCGTATCTGGACCGGGGCGTGAACGTGTTCGGCGTTTCGGTCGCGCTGAACCGGCTGATCGCCTTCGGCATCTGCGTGGTGGCCGCCGGAGCGCTGATCTGGGCGCTGGCGCGCACGCGGTGGGGCCTCGTGATGCGTGCCGTGGCTCTGACGCCGGGATCTGCCCCGCTGGTGGGGATCGACGTGAACCGCGTGGCGCGGCAGGGCTTTGCGCTCGGCACCGCGCTGGCGGCCGCGGGGGGCGTGTCGGTGGCGATGTACCAGACCTTCTCGGCGACCGGGGGCGTGGTCTTCACCATGAAGGCCCTCGTCATCGTCATCATGGGCGGGGTCGGCAACGTCGCGGGCGCGCTGATCGCCGGGCTCGCCCTGGGGCTGATCGAGACCTTCGTGTCCACCACCATCGACCCCGGCCTGACGATGGCCGCAACCTTCCTGATCTTCCTGATCGTTCTGCTGTGGCGGCCCCAGGGCCTGTTCGGGAGGGGCTGAAATGACACGCTTGCTTCTTCCCCTCGCGGGGCTCGTGGTCCTTGCCGCGCTGCCGGGCTTCGTCTCGGAATACGGCCTTGGCCTGATGATCGGGGCGGTGACCTATGTCACGCTCGCCTCGGCCTGGGCGCTGTTCTCGGGCTACACCCGCTACATCTCGCTGGCGACCGTCGCGTTCTACGGCACCGGCGCCTATGTCGTCGCCGTCCTGAACGAGGTGCTGCCCTATCCGCTGGTGCTGCTGGTGGCGGCGCTGATCGGCGGGGCGATGGCGCTTGTCGTCGGGCTGTCCACGCTGCGGCTGGCCGGGGTCTATTTCGTGATCTTCACCTTCGGCCTCTCGGAGCTCGTCCGCCAGCTCATCACCTGGTACGAGGTCAACGTGACCGGCACGCTGGGGCGCTACATCTTTCTCGATATCTCGGCGCGAGGCATCTACTGGCAGATGCTGGCGCTGGCCGCGGTGACGATCGGGCTGACGGCCTGGATCCACCGCCGGCCGCTGGGTCTGGCCCTGCGCGTCGTCGGCGACGACGAGACGGTCGCGGCCCATTCCGGCATCAACCTTGCGCGGACCAAGCTGATCGCCTTCGTCCTGTCATCCGTGATCCTGACCCTGGCAGGTGCGATCGTCTCGCCCCGGTGGGTCTATGTCGAGCCCTCGATCGTCTTCAATCCCACCGTCAGCTTCCTGACCGTGATCATGGCGCTGCTGGGCGGGGCGAACCGGCTCGTGGGTCCGGCGCTGGGTGCGGTGCCGCTGTTCCTGACCTTCGAGTGGTTGTCGGCCAACTTCCCCGACACCTACTCGATCTTCATGGGTCTCCTGTTCATCGGGGTCGTCTTCGCGCTGCCGGAAGGCGTGTTGGCCGGGGTGGATCGACTGCGCGCCAGAAAGCTGAGGGCCGCGGCATGACCGACCTGATCGTGGACAACGCCCGCAAGGATTTCGGCGGCCTGAGGGCGGTGAACGACGTCAGCTTCACCCTCGGATCGGGCGAGATTGCGGGGCTGCTGGGGCCGAACGGTTCGGGCAAGACGACGCTGATCAACCTGATTTCGGGCGCGTTGCCGCCGAGTGCTGGCCGGATCGCGCTGGGATCGGTGCAGCTTTCGGGGCGGCGGCCCGACCTCATCGCCCGCGCCGGGGTGGCCCGCACGTTCCAACTGGTGCGCACGCTGCCGTCGCTGACGCTGATCGAGAACGTGATGATCACAGCCGTCTTCGGGTCCTCGTCGCACTGGGGCTCGGCCGCGCGCCGGGTCGCCGAAGAGGCGCTTGCGACGGTCGGCCTTGCCGATCGCGCCAACGCGGCGGCGGCGGACCTGACCTATATCGACCAGAAACGACTCGAACTCGCCCGCGCCATCGCGGCCGAGCCCAAGGTGCTGCTGCTGGACGAATGGCTCGCCGGGCTGAACCCGACCGAGTTGCAGGAAGGGATCGAGCTGATCCGCAGCCTGACCCGCTCGGGCATCTCGATCCTGATGGTCGAGCACATCATGGACGCGGTCCGGGCGCTGTGCCCGCGCGTGCTGGTGATGAACTCGGGCCGCCTGATCGCCGACGAGGCGACGGGGGCGGCGCTGTCCGATCCCGCCGTGATCGCCGCCTATCTCGGGGAGGACGAAGATGCTTGAGGTTCGCGATCTGCGCGTCCGCTACGGCAAGCACGTCGCGCTCGAGGGCGTGTCGCTGAAGGTCGGGGCCGGCCAGATGGTGGCAATCCTGGGGGCGAACGGGGCAGGAAAATCGTCGCTTCTGAACGCGATCGCCGGCCGGATTCCGACACAGGGCGGCGACATCGCCTTTGAAGGGCAGTCGCTGGCAGACGTGCCGACCCACGCGCTGGTCGAGCGCGGCATCGCCATCGTGCCCGAGGGGCGGGGCATCTTTCCGGCCCTGACGGTCGCCGACAACCTCAGCCTCGGCGCCATCCCCGAGCGCGCCCGCGCTTCGGCCGACGGCATGCGGGCCGACGTGTTCGAGCTTTTCCCCCGTCTGGCCGAGCGCCGCGCGCAGATTGCCGGCACCATGTCGGGGGGCGAGCAGCAGATGGTGGCCATCGGGCGGGCGCTCATGTCCGCTCCCAAGCTTCTGCTGCTGGACGAACCGTCGCTCGGCCTTGCGCCCATCGTCGCGAAGGAGGTCTTCGCCGCGCTCAAGCGCATCCGCGACACCGGCCTGACGGTGCTGGTCGTCGAGCAGAACGCCCGCGCCACCTTGGCGCTGGCCGATTTCGCCTATCTCGTCGAAGCTGGGCGCGTCACCGGCTCGGGCCCCGCGGCCGAGCTGCGATCCGATCCCGCCGTGGTGCGCGCCTTCCTTGGCGGGGCCATGGCTTCCGAAACCTGAAAAGGAGCCCGAACATGGACACCCTGAACCTCTATATCGGTGGAACCTACACCGCCGCCTCGGACGGGCGCAGCTTCACGCGCAAGAACCCCATCACGGGCGAGGACGCGACCAAGGCCGCCGCCGCCTCGATCGAGGATGCGACGCGCGCCGTGGACGCCGCCGCCCGCGCCTTTCCCGCCTGGTCCCAGACCACCCCGGCGGAACGCCGCAAGAAGCTGCTCGCCGCGTCCGAGAACCTGAAGGCCCGCGCCGACGACATCGTCGCCGCCATGAAGGAAGAGATCGGCGCGACCGAGGGCTGGGCACGCTTCAACGTCATGCTCGCCGCCGACATGCTGCTCGAGGCAGCCAGCCTGACCACCCAGATCAAGGGCGAGGTCATCCCCTCGAACCGCCCCGGCACGACGGCCATGGCGATCCGCCAGCCGGCCGGCGTCGTGCTGGCCATGGCCCCCTGGAACGCCCCGGTGATCCTTGGCGTGCGGGCCATCGCGACGCCCTTGGCCTGCGGCAACACCGTGGTGATGAAGTCGTCGGAGCTCTGCCCCCGCGTCCACGCCCTGATCGTCGAGGCCGTCGCCGAGGCCGGCTTCCCGGAAGGCGTGGTCAACGCGATCTCGAACGACCCCGAGGACGCGCCCAAGATTGTCGAGGCGCTGATCGCCAACCCGGCGGTGCGGCGGGTGAACTTCACCGGCTCGACCCGCGTGGGCCGGATCATCGGCGAGCTGTCGGCCCGCCACCTCAAGCCCGCGCTGCTGGAATTGGGCGGCAAGGCGCCGCTGATCGTGCTGGACGACGCCGATATCGAGGCGGCCGTCGCGGCCGCGGCCTTCGGCGCCTACATGAACCAGGGCCAGATCTGCATGTCGACCGAGCGGATCATCACCGTCGGTGACATCGGCGACCGCTTCGTCGAGGCCTTCGCGAAGAAGGTGGCCGAGCTGACGGCCGGCGATCCGCGCGACGGCAGCGCGCCGTTGGGCGCGCTGGTGGACCAGGGCGCCGCCGACCGCGTGCGCGACCTGATCCGCGACGCCGAGCAGAAGGGCGCGACCCTGATCGCCGGCGGCGGCGAGGGCCCGATCCTGAACGCCGCCGCATTGGATCACGTCACCCCCGACATGCGCCTCTATACCGAGGAAAGCTTCGGCCCCGTGGCGGCGATCATCCGCGCCGGATCGGAGGACGAGGCCGTGCGGATTGCGAACGAGAGCGAACTGGGCCTGTCCTCGGCGGTCTTCGGGCGGGACACCATGCGGGCGCTCGCGGTGGCGCGCCGGATCGAAGCCGGCATCTGCCACGTCAACGGCCCGACGGTCCATGACGAGGCGCAGATGCCCTTCGGCGGCGTCAAGGCCTCGGGCTACGGACGCTTCGGCGGGAACTGGGGGATCGCCGAATTCACCGACCTTCGGTGGATCACCCTGCAGGACGGACCGCTCCACTATCCGATCTGAACGAGCGCGATCAGGCGGGTCCGCGCGATGCGGGCCCGCAACACCGTCATGCAGCTTCCCGCCTGCCGCGACCGGGTGCCACGCGCTGGGGCCGGATCAGAGAAGGTCGCGGCAGTTGTCCCACTTTTCCTCGTTGCGGCAGACGAAACGGTAATAGTCGATATCCTCGAGCCCGGCGGCGGCCTCGGCGTCGAGGACGACCTTGCACGAGGTGTGAAGCTGGATCGCCGAGGCGCTGACCCGCGCGGTCAGCGGCCCCTCGACCGCGCGGGCTACGATGCCCGCCTTGGCGGCGCCCGACGCCAGAAGCACCAGCTCGCGGGTGTCGAGGATCGTGCCGACGCCCATGGTCAGGGCGCGTTTCGGGACGGCCTCTTCGTTGCCGCCGAACATGCCGGCGTTCTGTCGGCGCGTCGTCGGCGTCAGGATCTTGTCGCGGGTGCGGGAGCGGAGCGCCGAGAGGGGCTCGTTGAAGCCGATATGGCCGGCTTCGCCAATGCCCAGAAGCTGCAGGTCAATGCCGCCCGCCGCTGTGATCCGCGCCTCGTAATCGGCGGCGGCGGCGGTCAGGTCGCTCGCCATCCCGTCTGGCAGATGGGTGCGTGCCGGGTCGATATCCACGTGGTCGAACAGGTGGTGGCGCATGTAGCTGGCGTAGGAGTTGGGGTCGTCGGGCGGCAGGCCGACATATTCGTCCAGGTTGAACGTGGTGCACCGTGCGAAGGACACGCCGCTGGCGACGAGGCGGGCATAGACCTCTTCCATCGTGCGGCCGGTGGCGAGGCCAAGGACCAGGTCGGGCTTGGCGCGCAGGCGGGTTTCGATGATGCGGGCGGTCAGGGCCACGGCCCGATCCCGGTCGGGGCAGGGGATCACTTCCATGGATTACCTCGGCGTCAGGATGTCGTGGCCGCCCGAGATGACGCGCGTCAGGGTGAGCGTCTCGTCCAGGACGAGGATGTCGGCCCGCGCGCCGGGGGCGAGCCGCCCGATATCGCTGAGGCCGAGCCAGTCGGCGGGAACGGTCGAAAGCCGCCGCGCCGCCTCGTCCAGCGGCAGGCCGATGCCCACGAGGTTGCGCAGCGCCACATCCATGGTCAGCGCCGACCCCGCCAGCGTGCCGTCGGCCAGCCGCATCGCGCCGTAGGCCTTCTGCACGTCGTAGGAGCCTAGGCGGTAGGCCCCGTCCGGCATGCCCGCGCCCGCGGTGGCGTCGGTCACGCCGTAGAGGTTCGGGATCGCTCGCCGCCCCGCAAGGATCGCGCCGGCCTCGAGGTGGATCAGGTCGGGGATGATTTCGGCGTAGTCGCCATGGGCGAAGGCAGCACCGCAGAGACCGTTGCCCCGATGGGCGATGCCGCTCATCGCGTTGAAGAGGTGGGTGATGCCCGCGCCCCGCTCCAGCGCCGCCTTGCCCTGCGCGTAGTCGCAAAGCGAATGGCCCAGCTGCGCCCGGATCTCCGCCGCGGTGAGCGCGTCGAACAGCGCGTCGCCCTCGTCCATCTCGGGGGCGAAGGTCATGATGCGGATCGTCGCGCGCTTGGTCCAGGCCCTCAGCTGTTCAGCGTCGGCGGGGCGGGCGAAGGGGGGCTGTGCACCCAGCTTGTCGGGGTTGAGGAACGGCCCTTCCAGATGCGCGCCGAGCACCCACGCACCGTCCTTCGGCGGGTCGGCCATGACGGTTGCGACGGCGTCGAGGAAGGCATCCAGGTCCTCGATCGGGGCGGTCACCGAGGTGGGGCAGAACGCAGTCGTGCCGTGCTGCGCGTGGAGCCGGGCGGCCGTGCGAATGGCCTCGGCCCCTTCCATCATGTCCGCGCCGCCGCCGCCGTGGACATGGCAGTCCACGAAGCCGGGCAGCACGTAGGGCGGCTTCGGTGCAGCCATGCCGTCGCCCTCGACGCTGTCGATCCGCGCGTCGTGGGTCAGGCGGCCAGCGACCCATCCGCCGGGGGTGAGGATTGATCCGTCGATATGGCTGGTCATGACAGCTCCGCTACGAAATCCCAGCGATCGCCACGGAAGGTCGAGCGGGTGAACTCGACCGCGCGATCCTCGGCCGTATAGCCGATGCGGGTGATGAGAAGGGCAGGCGCCCCGGGCTCGACCTCAAGAAGGCCGGCCGCATAGGCGTCGATGGCGATGGCGGTCAGGCGCTGGACGGCGCGGACGGGGCGCATGCCCCGCTCCGCCAGCGTGGCGTAGAGCGAATCCGACGCGAGCGAGGGATCGGGCAGCGCCACGTTCAGAACGGTCGCGGCCTCGAGCGCGAGGGGCTGGCCGTCGGCCGACCGCAACCGGATGATGCGCGTGACCGGGTGGCCCGGTGCGAGACCGAGGCCGATGACTTCCTCGGGGCTGGCACGGCCGACGCCGCTATGGACGAGGCGCGACTTGGCAACCATGCCGCGCGCGGCGACGTCCTCGGAAAAGCTGGTCAGGACCGAAAGCGGCTGCGACACCCGTTTCGAGACGAAGGTGCCCGCGCCGCGGCGCTGTTCGATCAGGCCGCGGCCGCTGAGCGTCTCCATGGCCTTGCGCACGGTCACGCGGCTGACGCCATGAAGCTCGGCCAGCGTGCGCTCGGGCGGCAGTGCGGCGCCGGGGGCGAGGTCTCCGTCCTCGATCTGCCGGGCGATCTGATCCGACAGTTCGCGGTAGCGGGGCACGCGGCTGTCGGGGGCCTCACCCATCATGATGCTGCTCCCCCGGGACGACCTCGTCCCGCCAGCCGCGCCGCGCCATCAGCGCGAGCCCGTCGAGCGCGTTGCCCTGCGGTGGCCTCAGGCGCGCGGCCAGCCGGTCCGAGAGACGGGTGGCGAACACCGGTGCAAGCCCGCCGAGAAGCGAGATCGGCCCGCCATCGTCGATGGCCGCAATTGCGAGCTCAAGCTCGGCAGTGGCATCGTGCATGATGCCCATGGCGACGTCATCCCCGGCGGCAGCGGTGTCGATCACAACGGGGGCGAGGCTGGCGAACTTGGTAGCGTTGGCGTTCGAGAGCCAAGTCTGCACCGCATCGAAATCGCCGCCGACACGCGACCGGAGCGCGTCGAAGAGCGCCGAGGTCTCGCTGAGCCGACCGTCCATGTGCCGGGACAGGAGCGATACGGCGCGCCGGCCGATCCAGGCGCCGCTGCCCTCGTCGCCGATGCTGAAGCCCCACGCGCTGGCGCTCGACACGCGGCCGTCCCGGCCAAGAGCGTAGGCGGCGACGCCCGTTCCCACGGCGAGCACCACTCCGGGCTGGCCGCCATGCGCCCCCAGCAAAGAGGCGAAGCCGTCGGTCACGATGACGATGTCGGTGGTGGCGTCGCGGCCCAGAGCACGGAACTGCGCCTGCCGTTCACGAGAGCGCCCGCCCGCCAGCCCGCAGACGAGGCGCGCTCCGGTGAGGTCCGAACCGTCGCCAAGCGCGTCGAGGCCTGCGGCGACGTTGCGCCAGGCCTGCTCGACGCCGAGCGTCAGGCTCGACGGACCCGATGTGGCCTCGGCCACGGAGGTGCCGTCGGCGCCAAGGGCGCGGAGGCGCGTTCCGGTGCCGCCCCCGTCGATGACGACCACGTCGATCATTTGGCGCATGACTGGTCCACGCTCCTACGCTCGCATCTGAACCCTACAGTCCAGCTACGCCGACGGCAATACCAAAGGCGGCGATTGGTATTGGAGGATGGCGACATTGGTCTTGATAATGGTCCGGCCATCGGCAATGCTCGAACGTGTCAGCGATTCTCCGACTTCGACCGCCAAAGCCGGGTTTTCCCGAACAGGCGGCGGACGCGGGAGGGGTCGCCGCACTGCTTCGGCGCGTCCCTGGCGCGCGCCGGCCGCCGGTTCCGCGCCTGCTGCGGGGCCGCGCGGGAAGACCAGGCCAAAACAGAACAGGGAGTGCGAGATGAAGCACATCATGATGAAGACGACGGCCGCGGCCGCCCTCTGCCTCGCCGCCGGCGGCGCGATCGCGCAAGAGGTCACGCTGACCATTGAAAGCTGGCGCGCCGAGGACCAGGCGATCTGGGACGAGGTCCTGATCCCGGCCTTCGAGGAGCAGCACCCCGACATCAACCTCGAGTTCACCCCGACCGCGCCGACCGAATACAACGCCGCGCTGAACGCCCGGCTCGAAGGCGGCACCGCCGGCGACCTGATCACCTGCCGGCCGTTCGATGGCTCTCTGCCGCTGTTCCAGCGCGGGCAGCTTGCAGACATCACGGACCTCGAAGGGCTGTCGAACTTCCCCGATTTCGCCAAGGCCGCCTGGTCCACCGATGACGGCGCACAGGTCTTCTGCGTGCCCATGGCGTCGGTCATCCACGGCTTCATCTACAACGCCGACGCCTTCACCGAACTGGGTCTCGAAGAGCCCAAAACGGTCGAGGAATTCTTCGCCGTCCTCGACGCGATCAAGGAAGACGGCACCTACATCCCGCTCGCGCTGGGCAGCGCCGACCAGTGGGAAGCGGCGCAGACCGTCTATACCAATATCGGCCCGACCTACTGGAAGGGCGAGGAAGGCCGGCAGGCCCTGATCGACGGCACCGCCGAGTTCACCGACGAGGAATTCGTCGCCCCCTACGAGCAGATGGCGCGCTGGTCCGACTACATGGGTGACGCGTACCAGGCGCAGGGCTACTCGGACAGCCAGAACCTGTTCACGCTGGGCCGTGCCGCGATCTATCCCGCCGGCTCGTGGGAGATCACCGGCTTCACCGACCAGGCCTTCTTCGAGATGGGAGCATTTCCGCCACCCGTCTCGGCCGAGGGCGACACCTGCTACATCTCGGACCACACCGACATCGGCGTCGGCATGAACGCCTCGACCGATCACCCCGAGGCCGCGCGCACCTTCCTCGACTGGGCCGCCAGCGCCGAGTTCGCCGAGCTTTACACCCTTGCGCTGCCCGGCTTCTTCTCGCTGTCGAACGCCGAGTTCGCGGTCGAGAACCCCCTCGCGCAGGAGTTCCTGTCCTTCCGGCAGGACTGCGAGTCGACCGTTCGCGTTGCCGCCCAGATCCTGTCGCGCGGCGAGCCCAACCTCGAGAACGAGATGTGGGTGGTGTCGGCCAACGTCCTGAACGAGACGATGACGCCTCAGGAAGCGGCGGCCGAGATGCAGCAGGGCCTCGAGTCCTGGTACGAGCCGCAGCAGGACTGATCCCGGACCGCGCCCGTCCCGAAAGGGGGCGGGCGCATCCCTTTTCGAAGGACCGCCCATGACCGAGATCGTCTCGGACGCGACCGGCCGCAAGCCCACGACGCGCCGTCGCCGCAAGACCGGCGGGATCACGCATATCGTCGTCTTCCTCGCGCCGGCCGTGTTGATCTACACGGTCTTCTCGATCTATCCGCTGGTCGAAAGCCTGCGCCTCAGCCTCTTCGCCGGCCAACCCGATGGCAGCGCCGTCTGGACGGGCCTGGGGAACTACGCGCGGCTTCTCTTCGACGCGAACTGGGCCGTTCGGTTCTGGAACGCGCTCTGGAACAACCTGATCCTCTTCTTCATCCACATGGTCGTGCAGAACCCGCTGGGCCTCCTGCTGGCCGCGCTCCTGTCGCTGGCGCCCCGGTTCGGAGGCGCCTACCGCACGCTGATCTTCGTGCCGACGCTTCTGTCCGTCGTCATCGTCGGCTTCGTGTGGGAGCTGATCCTGTCCCCCCTCTGGGGCGTGGCCGAGGGCATGATGGCCGCCGTGGGGCTGGGCTGGCTCTATGCGCCGTGGCTGGGGCTGGAAGGGTCGGCGCTGACGGCGGTGTCGATGATCTCGGTCTGGCAGTATGTCGGCATCCCGATGATGCTGATCTACGCGGCCCTCCTGTCGATCCCGGACGAGCTTCTGGACGCCGCGCGGGTGGACGGGCTGTCGGGCGCCGCGATCTTCTGGAAGGTCAAGCTGCCGCTGATCCTGCCGACACTCGGGATCGTGGCGATCCTGACCTATATCGGCAACTTCACCCTCGCCTTCGACCTGATCTACTCGATCCAGGGGGTGCTGGGGCCGCCGGACTATTCCACCGACATCATGGGCACGCTGATGTTCCGCACCTTCTTCGGGCAGCAGACCCAGATCGGCGACATCTACATGGGCGCCACCGTGGCTTGCATGATGTTCTTCATCATCCTGATCGGCGTCGGCCTCTACCTCGTCGGCGTGCAGCGCCGCCTGACCCGCTACGAGATGTGAGGAGCGCCCCATGAACACCGTCGACACCACCCGCGCGCGGCGCGGCCGGATGGGGCGCATCGGCACAGCGGCCGGGGTCCACGCCGTCCTCCTGACCTACACGCTCATCGCGATCTTCCCGGTTGTGATCGTGGTGCTGAACTCGTTCAAGAACCGCCGCGGCATCTTCACCGAACCCCTGGCGCTTCCCACCGCCGAGACCTTCAGCACCGAGGGCTACGCGACCGTCCTGAACCAGGGCAACTTCCTGCTCTATTACGGAAACTCGCTGATCGTGACGATCGTGTCGCTGTTCCTGATCCTGCTCTGCGGGGCGATGGCGGCGCACGCGCTGTCGGAATACCGCTTCAAGCTGAACACGCTGCTCGGCGTCTACCTGATCCTCGGCATCATGGTCCCGATCCGGCTGGGCACCGTCGCGATCCTTCAGCTGATGGTGGACCTGAGCCTGGTGAACACGCTGGTCTCGCTGATCCTCGTCTACACCGCCCAAGGGCTGCCGGTCGCGATCTTCATCCTGACCGAGTTCATGCGGACCCTCTCGCGCGACATCAAGGACTGCGCCCGCGTGGACGGGCTGTCGGAATACCGCATCTTCTTCGAGGTCGTGCTGCCGCTGATCCGCCCCGTCCTCGCGACGGTGGCCGTCTTCTCGATGATCCCGATCTGGAACGACCTGTGGTTCCCGCTGATCCTCGCCTCGTCGGATGCGACCAAGACCGTGACCCTGGGCGTGCAGCAATTCATCGGACAATACACCGTCAACTGGAGCGCGGTCCTCGCCTCGCTCTCCATCGCGATCCTTCCGGTTCTGGTGCTCTACGCGATCTTCTCGCGGCAGCTCATCTCGGGGATCACGGCAGGCGCGGTAAAAGGATAAACCAATGGCTGATCTCGTTCTGCAGGACGTCCGCAAGCGCTTCGGCAAGACCGAGGTGATCCACGGCGTCGATCTGGAAGTAAAGGACGGCGAGTTCGTCGTCTTCGTCGGCCCCTCGGGCTGCGGGAAATCAACACTTCTGCGCATGATCGCGGGGCTGGAAGAGGTCAGCGGCGGCGACGTCGTCATCGGCGGCGAGCGCATGAACGAGATCACGCCCTCGGACCGTGGCATCGCGATGGTGTTCCAGTCCTACGCGCTCTACCCGCACAAGGACGTCTACGGAAACATGGCCTTCGCCCTGCGCCACGCGGGCGAGGACAAGGCGCTGATCGACGAACGCGTGCGCAAGGCCGCCGACATCCTGGGCCTCGAACCCCTGCTCAAGCGCCGCCCCAAGGAGCTGTCAGGCGGCCAGCGCCAGCGCGTCGCCATCGGGCGGGCCATCGTGCGCGACCCGGCGATCTTTCTGTTCGATGAGCCTTTGTCGAACCTCGACGCGGCCTTGCGCGTGCAGATGCGGGTCGAGATCCTGCGCCTGCACCAGCGGCTTAAGACCACGATGGTCTACGTGACCCACGACCAGGTCGAGGCGATGACGCTGGCCGACCGAATCGTCGTCCTGCGCGACGGCCGGATCGAACAGGTCGGCACGCCGCTCGAACTCTATCACCATCCGAAGAACCGTTTTGTGGCGGGCTTCATCGGCTCGCCCAGGATGAACTTCCTGACCGCCACACCCGACGGGCAGGGCAGGGTGACCGTCCGCGACTCCGCCCCGATCGAGGTGCCGGTCAGGGACGCCACCGGCGACGCGCTGACGCTGGGCATCCGCCCTGAGCATGTCGAACTGACAGCACCCGGGCAGGGCACCCTGACCGGCGAGGTGCTGGTGGCCGAGCGTCTTGGCGGCGAGACGTTCCTCCACGTCGATCTGGGCGACGCGGAGCCGCTGGTGGTCAAGGCCGATGGCGGCGTGACGCAGAAACCGGGCGAGACGGTCGGCCTGCGCTTTCCCCCCGCCGCGCTGCACCTCTTCGGCAGCGAAGGGCAGGCGTTCGAGCATCGCGAACGCCATGGCCTGATCGCCTAGAACTTCGCCAGGGCGCGCCCCCGCAACCCGCAAATCGCTTTGACTGTGGGAACGGAACGAACCTAGGCTTCCACGAACTGAAGGAGAGCCGCCATGTCCGCCG
This sequence comes from Palleronia marisminoris, assembly GCF_900172315.1. Lineage (GTDB taxonomy): Bacteria > Pseudomonadota > Alphaproteobacteria > Rhodobacterales > Rhodobacteraceae > Palleronia > Palleronia marisminoris. The sequence goes on along the minus strand of NZ_FWFV01000003.1, from coordinate 28,141 downwards.
CGTCGCAGGACCTTCGCAACCTGGTCTCCGAGGGTCGAAATCCCCGCACCACCGAGATCGACCGCCTGCCGGCCGCGGACATCGTCGCCCTGATGAATTCCGAGGACGCGCGCGTGGCCGAAGCGGTCCGAACCGAGCTTCCCGCGATCGCCCGCGCCGTGGATCGGATCGTCGCGGCCTTCGAAAACTGCGGGCGCCTGATCTATGTCGGCGCCGGAACGAGCGGACGTCTCGGGGTGCTCGATGCCTCGGAATGCGTGCCGACCTTCTCGGTCCCGCCCGGCATGGTCGTGGGGCTCATCGCCGGCGGCGACCATGCGCTGCGCCTTTCTGTCGAGGACGCCGAGGACGACGCCGAGCAGGGTGCGGAGGACCTCGCGGCGCTCGATTCGACCGACAGGGACGTGATCGTGGGCATCGCGGTCAGCGGCAAGACCCCCTACGTTATCGGCGCGCTGGACCACGCGCGCCGGATCGGGGCGGGCACCGTGGCGCTGTCGTGCAACCCCGGCTCGATCATCGCCAAGCTGGCGGATATCGCCATCTCGCCCGTAGTCGGCGCCGAGGTCCTGACCGGCTCGACCCGCCTGAAATCGGGCACGGCGCAGAAGATGGTGCTGAACATGCTCAGCACCGCCAGCATGATCCGCATCGGCAAGACCTACGGCAACCTGATGGTCGACCTCTCGGTCTCGAACCGCAAGTTGGCGGAACGCGCCGTCGACATCGTCATGGAGGTCACGGGCTGTCCCGAGGACGAGGCACGCGCGCTGCTCGGCGCCAGCGGCGGCAACGTGAAGCTGGCCATCCTCATGCAGATGAGCAGCCTCGACATCGGCGCGGCCCGCGCCGTACTCGAGACCGAGGACGGCGTCCTGCGTCGCGCCATCGAGCGTGCGGGGAGCAACCCCGCCTGACTGCACCATCCACAGGGAGATATGACATGACCATCGCAAGGACCCTCGTTTCGGCCGTCGCCATCGGTGCTGCCGGGATCGCGGCACCGCTTGGCGCGCAGACGCTGAACGTGGCGTGGTCGCAGGACGCGACCGGCCTCGACCCGCACACCCAGACGGCCTTCGCGTCGATCCGGCTGCTGGAACTGCTGTATGAACCGCTGGTGCGGCTGGGTCCGAACCTCGAGATCCAGCCCGCCATTGCCGAAAGCTGGGAGTTCTCGGACGACGCCACCACGCTGACCTTCCGGCTCGACCCCGAAGCGACTTTCCACGATGGCAGCCCGGTCACCGCTGCGGACGTGAAGGCCTCGTTCGAGAGGATCCTCGATGAGGCGACGGGTGCCTCGGCGCGGGCGAACTACACCTCGATCACCGGCATCGAAACGCCCGATGAACACACCGTTGTCTTCCAGCTCGACGGGCCGAACGTGCCGATCCTGAACGGCATGGGGTCGATCAACGCCGCCATCGTCCCGGCTTCGGCGATCGAGGCGGGCACCGTCGGCACCGAGATCATGGGCTCCGGTCCCTTCACGCTGGAGCAGCGCACGCCGAACGCCAATGCGAGCCTCTCGGTCTACGAGGACTGGCACGGCGGCGGCATCGCCTATGACGGGATCGAGGTCAGCATCCTGCCCGACGAGACGGCGATCCTGGCGTCGCTTCGTGCCGGGCAGGCGGATTTCGCGCTTCTGAACGACCCGCTGGTGGCGACGCTGGTGCCGCGCGCGGACGGGCTCGAGCTGAACACTGCGCCGACGCTCAGCTACCACGTGCTGCAGCTCAACGCCTCGCGCGCGCCGATGGGCGAGTTGAAGGTGCGGCAGGCGATCTCCTGCGCGCTCGACCGGCAGGATATCCTCGATGCCGCCCTGCTGGGCGAGGGAGAGGTCACGGGGCCGCTGACGTCGCCGGCCTATCGCAACGATCCGTCGACCCTGTTCTGCTACGAGCAGGACCAGGACCGCGCCCGACAGCTTCTGACCGAGGCGGGCTATGCAGACGGCTTTTCGGCCACGATCATGGCCGCGAACGGCGAGCCGCCGACCGCCGCCGCCGAGGCGCAGTTGATCCAGTCGCAGCTGGCCGAGATCGGCATCGACCTGTCCATCGAGATGCAGGAGATGAACGTCTACGTCGACAGCTGGCTGGCCGGCGATTTCGACATGGCCGTGGCACTGAACGGCGGGCGGGCCGATCCCTACACCATGTACAACCGCTACTGGACCAAGGACGGCAACCTCCAGAACGTCGCCAACTACATCGACGACACGCTCGACAGTCTGATGCAAGAGGGGCGGGTCGAGACGGACGAAGCGGCCCGCAAGGAGATCTTCGCCGAGTTCGAACGCCACCTCGCCGAGATGGCGCCGTGGGTCTGGCTCTATACCGGCTACACCTACACGGCACAGCGTGATGGCGTGGAGGGCTTCGAGGCGACGCCGACCGGCTCGCTCTTCGGGTTGGTCGACGTGACCCTGTCCGAGTGATCGACCCCGAGACGCCCGAGGGGGCCGCATGAACTACGTCCTGCGCCGGTTGCTGATGTTCCCGCTCGTTATGCTGGGCGTCTCGGTCTTCGTCTTCGTGGCCATCCGGCTCGTGCCCGGCGACGCCATCACGGCGATGCTGGGCACCGAGTCCGGCCTTCTGACCCCGGCGCAGCGCGAGTCGCTGGCGGCCTATTTCGGGCTCGACCAGAACTGGGTGGTCCAATACGGGCGCTGGTTGATCGGCCTGCTGCAGGGGGATCTGGGGCTTTCGGTCACCTATGGTCAGCCGGTGTCGCAGATCATCATGGAACGCTTTCCGCTGACGCTGGAACTGGCGCTGCTGTCGATGCTGATCGCGCTTCTGATCGGCCTGCCCGCCGGCGTCTTCGCCGCCACGCGGGTCGAGCGGCCATCGGACCTGGTCGTCCGGATCTTCGCGATGATCGGCCAATCGACCCCGAACTTCGTCCTGGCCCTACTTGCGATCTACGTGCTGTCGGTGGGTTTCGGCACCTTGCCGACAATGGGCCGCTTCGTCCCCCTGACCGAGGATCCGCTTGGCAACCTGGCGCAGTTGATCCTGCCCGCGCTGGCGCTCGGCACCGCCTTCGCCGCTGCGGTGACGCGGATCTCGCGGGCCGCGATGCTCGATATCCTCGGTGAGGACTACGTCCGCACGGCGCGGTCCAAGGGGTTCTCGCAATCTTACGTCATCTGGCGGCACGCGCTGCCGAACGCGCTGATCCCGGTGGTGACCCTCAGCGGGGTCGAGTTCGGCTACCTGCTGGGCGGAGCGGTCATCGTCGAGCAGATCTTCGCGCTGCCGGGGCTGGGGCGGGTGGTGCTGGATGCGATCCTGCAGCGCGACTATGCGCTGGTCCAGGGGGTCGTCCTGTTCATCGCCTTCAACTTCCTCGTCGTGAACCTGATCGTCGACCTGGCCTACGCCGCGCTCGACCCCCGAATTCGCTACGGAGAGAGCTGATGTCGTTTCTCGGCGCGCTTCTGCGCCACGGCTCTGGCAGGATCGGCGCGTGCGTCATCGCGGTCTTCGCTGTCGCGGCGATCCTCGGGTTGACCGGGCTGACGCCGCATGACCCGCTGGCGCAGGACCGGCTGGCGCGGTTACAGGCACCGGGCGCGACCTACTGGATGGGGACGGACCTGTTCGGCCGCGACATCCTGAGCCGCCTGATGGTCGGGATCGGCCAGTCCTTCGCGGTCGCGCTTCTGTCGGTCGGGCTGGCAACCGTGGTCGGCACCGTGCTCGGGCTGACGGCGGCATGGTTCGAAAAGCTCTGGGATGGGGCGGTGATGCGGGCGATGGACGTGCTGCTGTCCTTCCCGGCGATCCTCCTGGCGCTGCTGATCGTGGCGATCCACGGGCCGGGGATCGACACCTCGATCGTGGCCATCGCCATCGTCTACACGCCGATCTTCACCCGCGTCGTGCGCGGCCCCGCGCTGTCCCTGAAGACCCGCAGCTTCGTGGATGCGGCGCGGACCTTCGGCAGTTCGCGGCGCTACATCCTGACACGGCACCTTCTGACGAACCTCGTGGCCCCCCTGACGGTGCAGATCACGCTGGCGCTGGCCTGGGCGCTTCTGACCGAGGCGGCGCTGAGCTTCCTTGGCCTCGGGACGCAGCCGCCCAGCCCGTCGCTGGGTCTGATGCTGTCCGACAGCCGCAACCTGATGGAGACGGCGCCGTGGATGCTGATCTTCCCGGCGGTGGTCATCATGCTGGCGGTGCTGGGCTTCAACTTGCTGGGCGACGCGCTGCGCGACGTCTTCGACCCGCGCACGCGGAGGGCCTTGGGATGACGCTTCTGTCGGTCGAGGATCTGCGCGTGGGCTTCGGCAAGTCCGGCCACGAGACCGAAGTGGTCCACGGCGTCAGCTTCGAGGTGGCAGCGGGCGAGACACTCGCCATCGTCGGCGAAAGCGGGTCCGGCAAGTCCGTCACCGCGATGGCCGTCAACCGGCTGGTGGATTTCGGCGGTGGCCGGATCCTCGGCGGGCGGGCGGTCTTCGACGAACGGATCGATGTCGCCACTGCGACCGAGGCAGAGATGCAGCGCCTGCGCGGGCGCGAGATCGGGATGATCTTCCAGGAGCCGATGACCTCGCTCAACCCGGTGTTGAAGGTCGGCGCGCAGATCGACGAGATCTTCCGCAAGCAGCACGGGCTGAGCGGCCGCGCCGTGCGGCAGGCGTCGATCCGGGCGCTCGACCGGGTGCGCATCCCCGATGCCGCGCGGCGGCTGGACCAGGCTCCGCACCAGATGTCGGGCGGTATGCTTCAGCGGGTGATGATCGCGATGGCGCTGGCGGGCGAGCCGCGCCTGCTGATCGCGGACGAGCCGACGACCGCGCTCGACGTCACGATCCAGGCGCAGATCATGGCGCTACTGGCGGAGTTGCAGCGCGAGACGGGCGCGGGGCTGATCTTCATCACCCATGACATCGGCCTCGTCGCGGGGCTGGCGGACCGGGTGCTGGTGATGCAGGGCGGGCGCGCGGTGGAAAGCGGTCCGATCGACCGGGTCCTCGACCACCCGTCGCACGACTACACCCGCCATCTGCTGGACGCGGTGCCGCATTTCCGCGCTGGGCAGGCCGTGCGCCGGGACGGCACGCGCGACGGGCGGACCTCTGCGCTGAGCGTCCGCGACCTGAGCGTGCGCTTCCCGGTCGGCGGTGGCTTCCTGCGCCGGACCCGCGGCGTGGTTCATGCGGTGGACGGCGTCTCGTTCGACCTCGTGCCGGGCGAGACGCTGGGGATCGTCGGCGAAAGCGGCTCGGGCAAATCGACCACGGCGCGCGCGATCCTCGACCTCGTGCGGCCATCTGCGGGGCAGATCGACACCGAGGGGCGGTCGGCGGTGCAGATGGTGTTCCAGAACCCGAACGCCTCGCTCAATCCCCGGATGACCGTCCGCGCGCTTCTGGCCGAGCCGGTGATCGCTGCCGGTCAGCGGGTCGATGATACGGTGCTGGACCGGATGCACACGCTTCTGGCGCGGGTGGAGCTTCCCGCCGATCTGGACCGCTTCCCGCACGAGTTCTCGGGCGGGCAGCGCCAGCGGCTGTGCATTGCGCGGGCGCTGATGCTCAATCCGCGGGTCCTGGTACTGGACGAGGCGGTCTCGGCGCTGGACGTGTCGGTTCAGGCCCGGGTACTGGAGCTGTTGATCGATCTGCAGCGCGAGTTCGGGCTCGCCTATCTTTTCGTGTCGCACGACATGGCGGTGGTCGAACGGATCGCGCATCGCGTCGCCGTGCTCTATGCCGGGCGGATCGTCGAGATGGGCGCGGCGCAGGAGGTCCTGTCCGACCCGCGCCATCCCTATACCCAGAAGCTGATCGCGGCCATTCCATCGATCGACCGGCGCCGGATCGACTATGCGATCGACACCGAGGACGTGGCTTCGCTGCTGCGCCCCGTCGGCTTCACCGCGCCCCCGCAGACCTGGCGCCAGATCGGCCCCGACCACCACATCGCGACGGAGGAAACGTCATGAGCTTCGACAGCGCCCTCGACCTGATCGACGCGGCCATCGCGGCAGGCCGCATCCCCGGCGCCGTCCTCGGCGTGATCGAGGGCGGCGAACGGCGTCTGGCGGCGCGGGGCCTCTCGGCGCTGGTGCCATCCGAAGAGCCGATGCGCGAGGACACGGTGTTCGACCTTGCCTCGCTGACGAAGGTGATCTTCACGACCGAGCGCATCCTGGACCACGCGCGTGCGGGTCGGCTCGACCTCGATGCGCCGCTGACCTCGGTGATCCCCGACCTGCGCCAATACGACATGACGGCGTGGGAGCGGCAGGTGACGTTCCGCCAGTGCCTCGGGCACCAGACGCCGTTCCCCGCGGTCGAACCGATCTATACCTACGGCAGCGACCCCGCCACGCTGCGGGCGTTCGTTCTGCAGCGCGAATGGCGCAGGCTGGACGCGCCGGTCTATTCCGACATCAACTACATCCTTCTGGGCATTGCGCTCGAACGGCTCGAGGGGAAGGGCATCCATGAGATGGATCCCGGCCCCGGCTTCACGTTCTCGCCTGCCGCCGGGGAATGCGCGCCGACCGAGTTCTGTTCGTGGCGCGGCCGGCTGATCCGTGGAGAGGTGCATGACGAGAACTGCCACGCCCTTCGTGGGTCCGGGCATGCGGGTCTCTTCGGGACCGGCGCGGCGGTTCTCGACTTCGCTCAGGGGCTGCTCGAGCGCGGCCCCGGTCTGATCGGTGAGCCGCTATCCGAGACCCGCACCCAAGGGTGGGAGAGACGCCACCCCGGATGGAACGGCGGCGACGCCTGTTCGGCCGGCACTATCGGGCATACCGGCTTTACCGGCACGGGCCTCTGGCTCGACTTCGCGGCCGGCCGCGCCTGGACCCTGCTGACCAACCGCGTCCACCCCACTCGTCACGCCGAAAGCCGGATCGTCGATCTGCGACGGCAGGTGGGCGACGCCCTGAACGGAGATTGACGTCATGGAACCTGCCTGGACCGTCGGCTTGATGACCGGAACCGTGCTCGACGGGAATATCGACGTGGCGCTTCTGCGCAGCGACGGCGTGCGGGTAACCGAGTTCGGGCGCTACACGCTTGCCCCCTACGACCGCGAGACGCGCGATCTGCTGGCCGAGTGCCTCTCCGCCGCCCGCGCCTGGGCCTTTGACGGACCCGAACCGGAGCTTTTCGCCGTGGCCGAAGACCGCATCACGCGCGCCCAGGCCGAGGCTGTCCGCACCTTGGTCGCGGAGGCCGGGTTGAGCATGGATGACATCGCCGCCGTGGGCTTCCACGGCCAGACGGTCCTGCATCGCGCCCCGGAGCCCGGGCGTCTTGGGCGAACCCGCCAACTCGGCGACGGGGCGCTGATGGCAGGGATCCTCGGCACCACGGTCGTCTACGATTTCCGCAGCGGGGACATGGCGGCGGGCGGGCAGGGCGCGCCGCTGTCGGCCGTCTTTCATGGGGCGCTCCTGGACGATCTGGGCGCCAGCGACGGCACGGCGGTCCTGAACCTGGGCGGAGTGGCCAACGTGACCGCGCGCGACCCGAGTGGCGCGCTGATCGCCTTTGACACGGGGCCTGCGAACGCGCCGATCAACGACCTGGTGGCGCATCTTGGACTGGGGGAAATGGATCGCGGCGGGCAGCTTGCCGCCGCGGGGCAGGTAGACGAGGCGCGGCTGCGGTCCCGGCTCGATCACGCCTACCTTGCCCGGCCCTATCCGAAGTCGCTCGACCGGTTCGATTTCGGCTACGAGTGGGCGCTGGACCTCTCTCCCGAGGATGGGGCCGCGACATTGACGGCGTTCACCGCCGCGGCCGTGGGGCGCGGGCTGGACCTGCTTCCCGAGCGGCCCACGCGCCTGATCGTCTGTGGCGGAGGGCGGCATAACCCGACCCTCCTTCGCATGCTTGAAGACTACGCCGGGGTTCGCGTCGACCAGGCAGAGGACGTGGGCTGGCAGGGCGACGCAATCGAGGCACAGTGTTTCGCCTTCCTCGCCTTGCGCCGACTGCGCGATCTGCCGGCGACGTTCCCCGGGACGACGGGCGTCTCCGATCCCATGACCGCGGGCTGCATTGCCGGCGGATAGTGCCCGCCGACCCTCGCGTCACCTCAGCGCATCCACGAGGTACAGCGACAGCCCCGGCCAGGCGGCGATGACCGCAAGCCCGAAGAGGCTGATGAGAAGGAATGGAAGGGCCGCGCGTGCGATGCGCTCGATGGGCAGGCGGGTCACGTTGGCGGCGACGTAGAGGTTGATGCCGACGGGCGGCGTGATGAGGCCGATGGCGAGGTTCACCATCACCAGGACGCCGAACCAGACCGGGGCCCAGCCCAGCTCGCGCACCACCGGCATGAAGATCGGAAGCGAGATGAACATCACGGTGACCGGATCCATGAACATCCCCGCGACCAGCAGGATCACCATGATGACGAGCAGGATGACCGCGGAACTTTCGGACAGGCCCAGAAGCTGCGTCGAGTACTGGCCGACCAGATCCTCGACCGTCACGACCCAGCCGAACAGGCTCGCGTAGGCGACCACCAGCATGACTACCGCCGACGAGGACGCCGCGTCCGTCAGCGCGTCGTAGAGCGTGCGCCATGTCAGCGTCCCGTAGGCGAAGGCCCCGACGCCCAGCGCGTAGACCGTGGCGACCAGCGCGGCCTCGGTCGGGGTGAAGACGCCGGAGTAGATGCCGCCCAGGATCACGACGGGGGTCATCAACCCCCAGAAGGACTCGCGGAAGGTGCGGCCGAGGTCGCGCCAGTAGCCTTCGCTTTCGGGGGCAGGGGAAAGGCGGTCGAGCGTGTCGCGCCCCTTCGTCTTCACGAAGGGCAGCACGACCAGCATGATGAGCCCCATGAAGAGCCCCGGCAGGATCGCCGCGATGAACAGTGCCGAGATCGACGTCTCGGCGATGACGCCGTAGATGACGAGCCCGATGGAAGGCGGGATCACGATGGAGAACGCGGCACCCGTGCAGACCAGCGCCGCACCGACCGCGCGGGGATAGCCGTCCTCCTCCATGCCCTTGATGATCATCGGGCCGATCGCCGCGACCGATGCCGGCCCCGAGCCGGAGACAGCGCCCCAGAACAGGCACACGACCGTGCCCACGACGCCCATGCCGCCGGGCAGTCCGCCGATCAGCACGCGGAAGAAGCGGATCATCCGCTCCGCGATCCCGAGCGTGCCCATGAGAGCGCCGGCGAGGATGAAGAAGGGGATGGCGAGCAGCGCGTATCTGGCGATCCCCGTGGCGATCAGGTCCCCGGCAAGGTCGAGGCCGAAGCCGATCCGCCACATCGCGTAGATGGCGGAGAGGCCCAGCGCGAAGGCGACCGGCACCCGCAGCGCCATCAGCACGAAGAACACGACGATCATCTGTGTGCCGGCGCCGAGGCCGAGGATCTCAGACATCGGGGGTGGCCGGCGGCTCGGCGCGGGGCGCGCCGGCAGTCTCGGCCGCGTGCTGCAGATAGCGGACGATCACCAGAGCGAAGCCGAAGGGCAGGGCGGCCTGGTACCACCACGCGGGCAGGCCCAGCCCATAGCTGCGCATCCCGTTGTTCCACAGGTTGATCAGCACCTGCCACGAGAACCATGCCGAGGCCGCCAGAAGAACGACGCTGAGGAGGACCGAGATCAGGAAGACCGCCTGCGCCAGCCGTTTCGGCAGCGAGTCCTGAACGATGGTCACCGCCAGATGCTCACCCCGGCGGGCGGCGATGGCCGCGCCGAACACGGTGAGCAGGAGGAAGCCGTTGGTCAGAAGCTCTTCGGTGGCGGCGAACGAGTAATTGGTGCCGTAGCGGATGACCACGTTCACGAAGCCGATCGCCGTCATGCCCAGGAAGAGCGCGGCGCAGACGATCTTCTCGAACTCGCGCAGGAAGAACCGCAAGTGGCGTCCTTTCGGGAGGAGCGCGGCCCCACAGGGCCGCGCAAGGTCAGCTGGCGTCGCCGGCCTTGGCGATGGCATCCCGGAACGCGCCGACGATGTCCTCGCCCACGCGGTCGGCCCATTCGTCGAAGGCGGGCTGGGTCGCCTCGCGGAAGGCCTGAAGCTCTTCCTCAGTGGGCTCATAGACCTCCATGCCCTGCTCGCGCAGGAAGTCGACGCCCTTGGCCGTGCCTTCGCGGGTGATCTCGCGCTGGTAGGTCATCGCCTCTTCGGCGGCGGCGCGCATGGCCTCCTGCGTCTCGGCGTCGAACGCGTCCCACCGCTCCTTCGAGACGCCGAGGAAGATCGGGTCGTAGGAATAGTGCCAGGTCGTCAGGTAATCCTGCATCTCGTAGACCTGCTGGGGGATGATGACGGCGCCGATCGGGTTCTCCTGCCCGTCGACCACGCCCTGTTGCAGCGCGGTCAGCGTCTCGCCCCACTGCATCTGCTGGGGATTGGCGCCGAGCGCGTTCATCACGTCGATATACATCGGACCCGCGACGCGCATGTTCAGGCCAGCCATGTCATCGGGCGACTTGATCGGGCGGACGTTGTTCGTGACCTCGCGGAAGCCGTTCTCGCCCCACGCCAGAACTTCGATGCCCTTTTCGCGGAGGATGTCCTCGAGCAGCTCGGCAGGTGCGCCCTGCGTCGTCGCGTCCACCTGGTCGTAGTTGGCGTAGAGATAAGGCAGCGAGAAGACCGCCATCTCGGGCACCAGCGGCGTGACGTTGATCGCCGAGGTCACGACGAGGTCCAGCGCGCCGCGGCCCACCATCTCGGCCTGGCGCATCTGGTCGCCGCCGGACAGCTGGGCGTTGGGGAACACGCGCACGTCGTAGTCGCCGCCGGTCTTCTCGGCCAGAAGCTCGCCGAAGCGCTCGGCCCCTTGGTGCCACGTGGTCGTGTCGCCCGTGTTATGGGACAGGCGCAGCGTCTCGGCTGACACCGGGGACAGCATGGTCGTCGCTAGAATGCCGGCCAGACCGGCCGCGATTGCCTTGTTCATCGCGTTCTCCTCCCAGAGCTTTTCACAATGTGGATCAGACCCGGCGGCGCGGGGCAAGATAAACTTGCATTTCCGGAAACTCTCTCCACGCTCGGGGGAAAGTCGTACCGATCGGGTGACGGCAAGCAGGAAGTTGAGGTCCACCATATGAACCGGATGACCGGGCCGAGTGGTGCGCAGAGCGTCGACCGGGCGCTTCTTCTGCTGCGCCTCGTGGGGCCGCGCGGGGAGGACGGTGCTTCGCTGGTCGACCTGGTGACGGCCTCCGGGCTTGAAAAACCGACGGTGCGGCGCCTTCTGATGGCCCTGATGCGCAGCAGGCTGATCGAGCAGGACCCGGCCACGCGGCACTACCACCTGGGCGAGGAATGCTACGTCCTTGGCGCGCTGGCCTCGCCGCGCCACGGCCTGCTCGAGATCGCTGCCGACGCGGTCGCCCGCCTCGCGCGGGACAGTGGCGACACCGCGTTCGTGACCATGCGCCGGGGGTCCTTCGCCATCTGCCTGCACCGACAGGAGGGCAGCTATCCGATCCGCACCCACGCCCTGACCGCCGGAGCGCAGCATCCTTTGGGGGTCGGAGCGGGGTCGCTTGCCATGCTCGCAGCGCTTCCCGATGCCGAGGTCGAGGCGGTGCTCGCCGACATCTCTCCGCATCTTCCCGCGGACTACCCGGACTATGCGCCGCATATCTTGCGCGCAGACATCGAGAGGACCCGCGCCCGCGGCCATGCGCTCAACCCCGGCCGGATCGTCGCCGGAAGCTGGGGCATCGGCGTCGCCCTTCGCCGAGGGGACGGGACGGTCGCAGGAGCACTGTCGCTGGCCGCCGTCGAAAGCCGGATGCAGCCGCCCCGCGAAGCCGAACTCGCGGCCCTTCTGGCGCGCGAGGCGGCGGAGGTCGAAACCAGGCTGCGCCGCGAAAGACCCTGAGGAGGAGATGAGACAATGACCGATCCCTATATCGTCGGGTGGGCCCACACCGCCTTCGGCAAGTCCGGCGCCCCCGATACCGAGGCGCTCATGGCCGAGGTCACCGGACCCGCGCTCACCCATGCCGGCATCCCGGCCGAGGATGTCGACGGCATCTTCGTGGGCGTCTTCAACAACGGCTTCTCGGACCAGGACTTCCAGGGCGCGCTTGTCGGCATGGGCGACGAGCGCCTCGCCCGCGTGCCATCGACCCGCTACGAGAACGCCTGCGCCACCGGGTCCGCGGCGCTTCACGGGGCGATGGACTTCATCGCCAGCGGCCGCGGCAAGGTTGCACTGGTCGTGGGGGCCGAGAAGATGACGGCAACGCCCGGCGTCGAGGTGGGTGACATCCTGTTGGGCGCCTCGTATCGCAAGGAAGAAAGTGCCGTGACGGGTGGCTTTGCGGGCCTCTTCGGGCAGATCGCGGCAAGCTACTTCCAGAAACACGGCGACAAGTCGGAAGAGCTGGCCATGATCGCCGCGAAGAACCACGCCAACGGCATGGCCAACCCGTTCGCCCACATGCAGCGCAGCTTCGACGTGGCCTTCTGCAACACGGTATCCGACAGGAATCCGGCGGTGGCGGGGCCGCTGCGGCGCACGGATTGCTCGCTGGTGTCGGACGGCGCGGCCGCGCTTGTTCTGGCAGCGCCCGAGGTTGCCGAGGGGTTGGAGCGCGCCATCGCCTTCCGCGCCCGGACCCACACGAACGAGCCCCTCGCCCTGTCGCGCCGCGACGTGACCCGCTTCGACGGGGCCCGCCGCGCGTGGGAGGCTGCCTTCGCGCAGGCGGGTGTTACTCTCGAGGACCTGTCGCTGGTCGAGACCCACGACTGCTTCACCGTGGCCGAGTTGCTGGAATACGAGGCGATGGGACTGACCGAGCCGGGGCAGGGCGCGCGCGCCATCCGCGAAGGGTGGACGGCGAAGGACGGCCGCCTGCCGGTGAACCCCTCGGGCGGGCTGAAGTCCAAGGGCCACCCGATCGGCGCGACGGGCGTGTCGATGCACGTCATGGCGGCGATGCAGCTGATGAACGAGGCAGAGGGAATGCAGATCCCCGGCGCGCACCTGGGCGGCGTCTTCAACATGGGTGGTGCCGCGGTCGCGAACTACGCCTCGATCCTCGAGCGGGTCTCCTGAGATGCAGCCCGTCTCGACCCGGGTGATGAACCTGTCGCATTTCCTGACGGAAACGGCACGGCGCCATCCGGACGAGATCGGCCTCGTGTGGGGCGCGTCGCGCTGGTCCTGGGCCGAGATCGAGGCCCGCGCCACGGCATTCGCCGCCGCTCTGCGCGACCGCTACGGGATGCGGAAGGGCGACCGGATCCTCGTCCAGTCCGCGAACTGCAACCAGATGTTCGAGGCCGCCTTCGCCTGCTGGAAGCTTGGCGTCGTCTGGGTGCCCGCCAACTTTCGGCAGACGCCGGAAGACGTCGCGTGGCTGGCGGCATCGTCGGGGGCCAAAGGTCTGCTCGTGGGGGCCGAGTTCCCCGATCACGTCGCGGCTTGCGCCGAAACGATAACCTTCAGGGTGGCGATAGGCGGCATTGGAGTCGACGACTACGAGGCCCTGCTCGCCGCCCATGCGAACGCCGATGTTCCCGCGGTCGCCGTCGATCGCGACGATCCGGCGTGGTTCTTCTTCACCTCCGGCACGACCGGCAAGCCCAAGGCGGCGGTCCTGACCCACGGCCAGATGGCCTTCGTCGTCACGAACCACCTGTGCGACCTGATGCCCGGGACCGGACCCGAGGATGCCTCGCTCGTGGTGGCGCCACTGTCGCACGGGGCGGGCGTCCATCAACTCGCGCAGGTGGCGCACGGGGTGAAGACGATCCTGCCGGCCGCGCCCCGATTCGACCCGGCCGAAATCTGGGCGCTGGTGGAGGAGTGGCGCGTCACCAACATGTTTACCGTGCCGACCATCGTGAAGATGCTGGTCGAGCACGAGGCCGTCCACGCCCACGATCATTGCAGTCTGCGCTACGTGATCTACGCCGGCGCCCCGATGTACCGCGCCGACCAACGACGGGCGCTGGAGGTTCTTGGCCCGGTGCTCGTACAGTATTTCGGCTTGGGCGAAGTGACCGGCAACATCACCGTTCTTCCGCCTGCCCACCATTCAGCGGACGACGCCGCGATGCGCATCGGCACCTGCGGCTTTGCCCGCACGGGGATGCAGGTCGCGGTGCAAGATGCCCAGGGCCGCGAATGCGCGCCCGGCCAGACGGGCGAGGTCGCGGTGATCGGCCCGGCTGTCTTCGCCGGTTACCACGACAATCCCGAGGCAAATGCCAAGAGCTTCCGCGACGGCTGGTTCCTGACCGGCGATCTCGGCCACATGGATGCCGAGGGGTTCCTCTACCTCACGGGGCGCGCGTCCGACATGTACATCTCGGGCGGCTCGAACATCTATCCGCGCGAGATCGAGGAGAAGATCCTGCTCCACCCCGACATCAGCGAGACGGCCGTTCTGGGCGTGCCCGATCCACAGTGGGGCGAGGTCGGAATCGCCGTCTGCGTGGCGCGCGGAACGGCCCCTGACGCGACCGCGCTTCTCGAGTGGCTGGGCGAGCGGCTGGCGCGGTACAAGATCCCGAAGAAGGTCGTTTTCTGGGACGAGATGCCGAAATCGGCTTACGGCAAGATCACGAAGAAGATGATCCGCGCCGAACTTCTCGCACGGGGCGAGATCGGCGATGGCTGACCTTCCCCGTATCGACCACCCGGGGCAAGTCGCCGCGGAGCGGATTTCGACCGTTCCTTGCCGGGCGACCGGGACGCACGTGCACCTGCGATCCGACCTACCGCTTCTCGACGCCCTCCACGAGGCGGCAGAGGGCGGGGCGGGGTGGTTCGTGTTGAGGGACCTTGCCGCGCGACGGCTTTCCTTCGTTCGTCCCGCCCCGGCGCCCGGAGACGGGCACGCCGCCTGGTACAGTGCCCCTGCGACGCTGGAGAATGCGAGGATCGTTCGTGCCGGTGCGCATCTGGGGCGGAAGAACGGCCAGCCCTTCGCCCATGTTCACGGCATCTGGCAGGACGAGGCTGGCGGCCTGCACATGGGGCACCTGCTGTCTCACGAGACGTTCCTCGACACCGGCGCGGAGGCTGAGATGTGGGCACTTTCGGGTGCCCGGCTCGAAGTCGCAGACGATGCCGAGACCGAGTTTTCCCTATTCCGACCCGTGCAAACGGAGCGTGTCGGGCACCCCAATGCAATGCTCGTGACGATCCGGCCGAACGTCTCCCTCCACGACGGTATTCGCGAGGTCGCCCGCCTGAACGGAATCGTCGACGGGCGCGTGATGGGGCTCGGAAGTTTGATCGGGACATCGTTCGAGGGCGGTCGGACGATCGAAAGCTACGCGACCGAGGTGTTGCTTGATACATGCCGAATACGAGGTGACGCGGTCGAACTGGCCGGAGCATCGATCGGCTTTTCCGGAGGCTTCGAGGAAGGCCCGCTCGCACGCGACAACGTCGTCTGCGTCACCTTCGAGCTTCTGGTGATCTCGGATACGGGCGTGCTGGCACCAGAAAGCGTCGCCTAGGTAAGCCAGTTCAAGTAGCCTTCGACTCCCCCGTTGCGAGCGGCGGACAGATCTTCGGGTCGTTCCTGCAAAGCACGTCCATTCGACAGCGTCTCCGTCAGCGCATCGGCAACCGCCTTCGCCTGGCCGGGACGGAGATTGCAGGGATCGAGCTGGAAATACCCCAGCTCGACCTCGTGCCCGCGCACGATGAGTGCCGGATCGCGTTCTCCCAAGGCGCGTGCGAAGGTCGCTGCCGAGGCACCTGCCGTCTGGGCATCGACCTCGACCTGGAGCCGGTCAAGCGGATTTCCGGTCGGATCGGCGACGATCCGGGGGGTGATCCCGGAAAGCGGCGCCAACGCCTCTGACCAGAGTTCGAGGGCCGCCCGTTCGTCGGCGCGGATGGCTTCGTGGTCACGCTCCATCCAGAGCTTCATAGCGGCGATCGCGCCCGCGATGCTTTCCTTGCCGATCTTCATCCCGCGACCGACGCCGATGTTCTGCAGGTAGGCGGCTCGCACCAGGTCCTTTCGCCCCGCGACGATGCCGCTGGTCGGCCCGCCGAGAAACTTGTGGCCGGAATAGATCGCGATGTCCGCACCTTGTTCGATGAACCCGCGCAGATCGTATTCCGACGCCGCGTCCACGATCACCGGCACGCCCTTGTCATGCGCAATCTCGGCGAAGCGAGCGAACGGGATCTGGCCGTAGTGCACGACGTGGTGCGACACGACATAGAGCGCGGCGGTGCAGGTCTCGTCGCAGGCGGCCTCGAGCTGGTAGTCGGCGGCAACGGTGGATTGCCCGACCGGACGCACGGTGCCGCCGGCAAGCGTTATCGCGGTCGTCACGGGTGCTCCGTATTCGCACATGTGGCCCAGTTGGATGGCGACGGCATTTCTGGGGCCCGGCGACTTCGGCAAGGCCTCGACGGCGGCGGGCGACAGGCCCGTCATCGTACCGGCCAGGGCGAGGGTGATCCCGGCGCTGGCCGAAGCCGTCAGGAACCCGGCCTCGGCCCCGGTGAGGGCGGCGATGGTCTGCGAAGCGTGCGCCTGCATCTCGTGGATGCGGACGAAGCGCGTCATCGCGTCGGCAGTCGCCTGGGCGACCTTCGGGGCCGTGACCGACCCGCCGAGCGACGTCATGGTCCCCGAGACGTTGATCACGCGCGAGACGCCGTTGGCGTCGTGCCAGGTCCAGTCGAGGGATGCGGCCATGTCGGGCTCCTGCTTTCTTGAATGTTGTTCCATTACTGCGTAACTCGACCCGGACAACCGGAGGATTCCCCTTGGACGGCCAGAAACCCGCCCGCCAGCGCACCAGCGGCATCGATCGATCGCTTCAGGTAATGGACATCCTGTCCGAGCGTATGGCGCCTTTGACGGCCTATGAGCTGGCGAAGGCCGCGGGTGCTCCGGCGTCGACGATCTACCGGCTGATCGACGAGCTGGTCGAGCGTGGGATGCTGACGCGCGCGCACGGGGGGCGTATCTGGCTCGGTCCGCGCGTGATGCGCTACGGGCTGGCATATCGGGCGCGCATGAACGCCTATGCCGAGGCCGAGCGCGAGATGCATGAACTCAGCCGCCGCACCGGCGAGATGGTCCAGATCTGCGCCCGCGACGAGGGCAGCATGGCTGTGATCGGAATGGCCGAGGGCGAGGGGCACTTCCGCGTCACCTCCGACGTCGGCACGCGGGTGCCGTTGAACTGGACGGCCTCGGGACGGCTTCTGCTGGGCCATCTTCCCGACGACGAACGGATCGCCGCCTTCGCGGCCTGCGCGCAGCCCTCCGAGACTGGGTTGGCCGAGACGGACCCCGCGAAGCTGGGCCGGGAAAGCCGCGCGGATTACGAGGCGGGCCTGTCGGTGCAGATCAACACCTCCGAGAACGAGGTCGCCTGCATCGCCGCGCCGGTGCGTGACGAAACGGGGGCCTGCATCCTGACGCTGTCGGTGGTCATGCCGAAACATCGCGTCGAGCGCCGGCTCAGCGAGATCGAGACCGAGGTCCGCGCTGCCGCCGCGAATGTCGAACGCGCCATGGGGGTGCATCGTCCGGGCTGACATCAGCTGTCGATCTCGAAGATCGCCTCGATTTCGACAGTGATCCGCCGCGGAAGCGACGAGACCCCGAAGGCCGAGCGCGAATGGACGCCGGCTTCCCCGAACGCTTTGGCGAGCAGGTTCGACGCGCCGTCGATCACGAAAGGATGGCGTTCGAAATCCGGGTGGGCGTTCACGAGGCCGAGCAGCTTCACCACGCCGGTCACGCGGGACAACTCACCGCAATGGGCCTTCAGCGCGGCGAGGATGTTCACCGCCACGAGCTGCGCATGTTCCTGTGCCGCCTCTGCCGTGACATCGTCGCCGACCTTGCCCACGTGGAGGGTTCCGTCGGCCTCGACGGGTCCCTGGCCCGAGACGTAGAGAAGGTCGCCGGCGCGTCGCACGTTGGTGAAGGCGCCGATCGGTTCCGGCGGCCCTTCCGGCAAATGGACGCCCAACTCCTTCAACCGGTCTTCAGGCGTCTTCACTTGCACGTCGTTCATTCAGGGCCTCGATTCTCTTGCAATAGGAGTGATGTTCGACGCCGACCTCCTGCGGGTCGGGGCGCGACTGTCCGCAGATGTCGCGCGCGATTGGGCAGCGGGTGCGGAACACGCAACCCGACGGAGGATCGAGCGGCGAGGGGATGTCGCCGGTCAGGATCTCGCGGTCACGCACGGCATGGGGATCGGGGCGCGGGATCGCCGAGTTGAGCGCCTGCGTGTAGGGGTGCATCGGCCTTGTGCTGACGGCCGCTCCGGGGCCGAACTCCATCACGCGGCCGAGGTACATCACGGCAATCCGGTCGCAGAGATATTCGACGACCGACAGGTCGTGCGCGATGAAGAGCATGGTCAGGTTGCGACGCTCGCGCAGCTCCAGAAGCAGGTTCAGCACCTGCGCCTGGATCGACACGTCGAGCGCCGAGACACTTTCGTCCGCGACGATGAACTCCGGCTCCAGAGCCAGGGCGCGGGCGATGCCGATGCGCTGGCGCTGCCCGCCCGAGAACTCGTGGGGATAGCGGCGCATGTGGTCCGCCTGAAGGCCGACCTCTTCAAGCAGTGCGGCGACGCGTTTGCGACGCTCGGCCCGCTTGCCGATCCCGTGGGCGGCGAGTCCTTCGGCGATCACCTGTTCGACCTTGAGGCGCGGGTTCAGCGAACTCACCGGGTCCTGAAAGATAATTTGCATCCGGCGGCGCATCAGCCGCATCGCGGCCGGTTCCAGCGAGTTGAGGTCCTGCCCGTCGAAGATGGTCTGGCCGGAGGTCGGCTCGGTCAGCCGCAGGATCGTGCGGCCCAGCGTGGTCTTCCCCGAGCCCGACTCGCCGACCAGCCCGGTGATCGAGCCGCGGGGGATGTCGAAGCTGACATCCTCGACCGCCCGCACGGTGCCGCGGGGCGTGGGGAAATGCTTGGAAAGGTTGCGGATCCGGAGAAGGGGCTCGGTCATGCCGGCACCGGTCGTGCAGGCAGGGTGTCGAGGATGCAGGCTGCCCGGTGATCCGCAGCCTTTCGCGACAACTGCACCGGCTTGTCGCATCGCGGCTCCGAGAAGGGACAGCGGGGCGCGAAGGCGCAGCCCGGCGGCAAGGCGGTCAGCGGCGGAACGGTTCCCGGGATCGGGACGAGCCGCTCGCCATGCGCGCGTCCGGGTCGGGGGATCGAGGCCAGAAGCCCCTGCGTGTAGGGATGCCGCGTGTGGTCGAAAATCCGGTCGACCGGCGCTTCCTCGACGACCGCGCCCGCATACATCACCGCCACGTCATCGGCCATTTCCGCGACGACGCCCATGTCGTGGGTGATGAACAGGATCGACATCCCAAGGTCGGACTGCAGGCGCCGCATGAGGTCCAGGATCTGCGCCTGGATCGTCACGTCGAGCGCCGTGGTCGGTTCATCCGCGATCAGAAGGCGCGGCTCGCAGATGATCGCCATCGCGATCATCACGCGCTGGCGCATCCCCCCGGAGAGCTCGTGAGGGTACTGATCGACCCGCGAGGCGGCGGCGGGAATCTCGACCAGCTCCAGCATCTCGATCACGCGCTTGCGCCGGTCGGCATCGCTCATCGGGACGTGCAGCCACAGCATCTCGCCGATCTGATCGCCGATGGTGAACAGGGGGTTCAGCGACGACATCGGCTCCTGGAAGATCATCGACAGTTCAGGGCCGCGCAGGGCGCGGAAGTCGCGCTGTTTCAACGTCGACAGGTCGCGGGTCCGGCCGTTCCGATCGGTGAACAGCAACTGCCCGCCCGAGATCCGGCCGTTCGGCGGCAGAAGTCCCATCAGGGACAGCGACGTCACCGACTTCCCCGACCCGCTTTCGCCCACAAGGGCCAGCGTCCGGCCCCGCCCAAGGGTAAAGCTGACGTCGCGCAAAGCAGTCACTTCACCGCGTCGGGCACCGAACGCGACCCGAAGGTCGCGCACGTCGAGGATCGTCTCGGTCATCCCACCCTCCGTGACGCGTCCTGCACGTCGGTGCCCAGAATCGTCATCCGCGGCTCGAACATCTTGTCGAGCGTGAGAGTCTTGCCGCCGCTGTCATGGGTGACGACATCCGATTCCACGAGGTCGAAGACGGTGAAGTCGGCGCGGTCGCCGACCGCCGGGCACGCCTCGAGCCCGAGGACCGAGCGGGGCCGTTCGGTCACGGCGGCGATCAGGTCGTCGAACGGCAGCCCCACCGCCAGCAGCTTCGACATCGTGGTCGCCATGTCGTGGACCGGGCCGTCGATGTTCCTCAGGTGCAGGTCGGTCGAGACCGAGAACGGTGTCAGCCCGTCCGCGATGGCGCGGCGCGCCACGTCGAAGTCGAAAGACGCCTGACCGTGCCCCACATCCATGCGGATGCCCTCGGCCGCCAGCCGCTTGGCCTGCGCCCAGAGCGCCCTGGTGTCGGAGATCGAGCCTGCGCGCTTGCCGTTGAAGCAATGGGTGACGATGTCGCCCTCGGTCAGGATGTCGAAGACCTCGTCGATCAGGGGGGGCGGTTCGCCGACATGGACCATCAGGGGCAGCCCGCTGATCTCGGCCACGCGCTTGGCGATCTTGGCGGGGGTGATGCCCCAGGCGCCGACGATCACGCCGCTGGCGCGCACCTTGATGCCGCAGATCACGTCGCGGTTCGCCTCGACCACCTCCAGCGTGCGGTCCACGTCGATGGAGCGCAGGTCGATCAGCTCGGGCACGCGGTTGCAGGCGACGAGGCCGATCGAGCCGATGTTGAGAAACGCGCGGATCGTCTCGGATTGCGGCTCGATCACGTATTCGCGCAGGCCGTGGAAGGTGGCCTCTCCGGCGGACCCGGCGTCGGCCATGCTGGTGACGCCGGTGGGCCGCCCGGCCTGCGAGGCGCGGACGGAGATGTCGGTGCCACCGTGCCAGACATGGACGTGCAGGTCGGACCAGCCTATCGACAGGAAGGCCCCGCCGCAATCGATCTGCCGGGCATCGGGGGCCGCGCCCTCGGCGATGCGACCGTCATCCCCGATGTGGATCGTGTCCGCCCCGAGCCCCGCGGCTCGGAAGTTCTTCAGGGTGAGCGCCATTCAGGTCTCCTTGGCAAGGCGTGGGTCGAGCGCATCGCGAAGCCCGTCGCCCACGAGCTGGAGCGAGAGCACCGAGATCGAGATCGCGAGACCCGGAATGAGAACGAGGAAGAACGCCTGGTCGATATACTGCCGGCCTTCGTTGACCATGGTGCCCCAGGTCGGCGTTTCGGGATCGACGCCGACGCCCAGGAACGACAGGCCGGCCTCGGCCAACATGGCGTAGGCGAAGATGAAGGTGGCCTGCACGAGGATCGGCGAGATCGTGTTGCGCAGGACATGCGTCCACATGATCACATGTGTCCGCGTCCCCAGCGCCCGCGCCGCCTCGACATACGGCAGGACGCGGATCACGAGCGTCGAAGCTCGCACGATGCGCGCGATGCGCGGCGCATAGACGATGGACAGCGCGAGGATCACGTTGGTCATGGACCCGCCGAAGATCGCCACGAGGCTGAGCGCCAGAAGGATGTCGGGAAAGGCCATCATCGCGTCGATCAGCCGGGACAGGGGCGTGTCGAGCCGTTGGAAGAAGCCGGCCAGCAGGCCGATCAGGATGCCGATGACCGACGATACGATCGCGACGCCGAGGCCGATGGTCAGGGACACCCGCCCGGCGAAGAGCAGCCGCGACAGCACGTCCCGCCCGAAGGCATCGGCGCCCAGCAGGTAGCCCTCGCTTCCGGGCGGCAACAGGCGGCTGCGCACCGACATCGCGTCCGGGTTCGTGGGCGAGATCAGCGGGGACAGGAAGCTGATTCCGACGACTGCCACGAAGATGACCAGCGCGACCAGCACGGATTTGCGTGAGATCAGGGCCCCGAAGAAGTTCGGCTCGGCTGAAAGGGTTGCGGCCATCAGAGCTTCACCCTTTTGTCGACGACGAGGTACAGCAGGTCGGTCAGCAGGTTCACCAGGACGTAGAGGGCGGCGACCACGATCAGCGTCCCCTGGATGATCGGGTAGTCGCGCCGCAACACCGCGTTGACGACGAGATTTCCGAGGCCGGGCAGGTTGAACACGCGCTCGGTCACGACCGCGCCCGAAACCAGCAGCGCGAAGGTCAGGCCGACCACGGTGATGATCGGGATGCCGGCGTTCTTCAGCGCGTGACGCAGGACGACGCGCCGCTCGGTCATGCCCTTGGCTCGCGCAGTACGGACATAGTCCTCGCCCAGGATGTCCAGCATCGAGGCGCGCGTGAACCGCAGGATCAACGCGGAATTCGTGATGCCCAGCACGATGGAGGGCAGAATGAGGTGGCCCATCCGCTCGAGGAAGCTCGCGTCCGGGCCGCCGTAGCCCGACGCGGGGAACCAGCCGAGTTCGGTGGCAAGGTAGCGCTGGAAGATCAGGCCGGTCAGAAAGCTGGGCACCGAAGCGGCCAGCATGGCAGTCGAGATTGCGCCCTGATCCGTGGCCGAACCGTGCCGGTAGGCGGCATAGATCCCGATCGGCGCCGCGATCACGAGCGCGAAGATCAGCGAGAAGAGGGCCAGGAAGATCGTCGGTTCCGCCCGCGCGGCAAGCACCTCGAGCACCGGCGCGTTGAAGAACAGGCTGTCGCCAAGATCGCCCTGCGCCGCATTGGCCACGAATGTCAGGTACTGCACGTAGATCGGCCGATCGAGCCCCAGCCGCGTCCGCAGTTCGGCCACGTCTTCGGTCGTGGCATCCGGCCCCAGCATCAGCGCCGCAGGGTCCCCGGGCGCGAGGCGGACAATGATGAAGGCGATCGTCAGCACCAGGAAGATGACGACGACGAGGCCGACGAGGCGCTTTATGAGATAACGGGTCATGGGCAGCTCCGGCGGGAGTGGGCGCGCACCGGTCGCGCGCGCCCCTGTTCGGTCATTCCGCGACCGAGGCGTTCCAGAACTGAGGCCACGGGGCAGCTTCCACGCCGCTCAGCGCCGTCGACTTGCCCTGCAGCGAGTTGAAGTTGCCGATCTTGATGAAGCCGACATCGTCCAGCACGATCTGCTGGATGTCCGCGAAGATCTCCTTCCGCGCCTCGGGATCGGTCTCGGTCGTGAAGGCGGTCAGCAGCTCTTCCTTCTCGGGGTTCGCCCACCCCTCGCGGGAGGTCGAGAAGAAGGTCGAGGTCAGCGACGGCTCGGGCAGGAAGGGCGAGTGGGTGATGTAGATGTCCCACATGGTCGGATCGTCCCGCTGCTGGCTGAGCGTCGCCCAGTCCACAACAGTCATGTCGACGTCGAACCCCGCCGCCTCGAGCGCCATCTGCGCAACCTCGGCCATCTTGTAGTGGAACTCGTACTGGCGCGAGGTGAGGATGCGCAGCGGCGTTCCATCGTAGCCCGCCTCTTCGAGGAGCGCCGAGGCTTTCTCGAGGTCGTTCTGGTTGTAGAGGTCGGTGCCGGCGTCGGTCTGCCACGTCCAGCCTTCGGGATATTGCGCGCCGTCCACCTGAAAGAAGGTGTCGTCGCCGAAGGCTGCGAACAGCATGTCGTCATGGGGAAGGGCGGCTTGAACCGCCTGCCGGAGCGTCTTGTCGGTCAGCAGGCCCTGCTTGTGGTTGATCGCGAAGAGCGGCCAGCCGAACGGTTCCAGCACCAGCGGCTCCGCCACGTCCGAGGATTCTACGCGCGCGAAACTTTCGGCCGGCAGGCTGTCGGCGAAGTCGAACTGACCCGACAGAAGGCCTTCGACCCGCGTGTTGGGGTCGGGCACCGGAACGAAGCGGATTTCGTCTGGGGTCTGCTGACGCTCGGCCGCGCCGGTCGGTTGGGTGTAGTCCTCGAAGCGGGTCAGCTGAAGATATTGGTCGGGCGCGTGCTCTGCGATCTTGTAGGGGCCGGTGCCGACGACGTTTTCGATCGTCTCGGCGAGGATCTCCTCGGGGTAGACCGCAGCGGCCGAGTTCGAGAACGCCAGAAGCGACAAGAGCGGCGCGTAGGGTGCGGAAAGGGAGATCGTGACTTCGTGCTCGCCCGTCGCCTCGACGCTTTCGACCTTGTCCGCGATCGACCGGCCGCGCGTCGCGAGCTCGAGCCAGCGTTCGATCGACCCGACGACATCGGCGCTGTCCATGGTGGATCCGTCGTGGAAGGTCACGCCTTCGCGCAGGGGGATCGTGTAGGTCAGGCCGTCCTCGCTGATCTGCGGCATGTCGGCGGCAAGAAGCGGGACGACGGCCCAGCTGTCGTCGAAGGTGTAGAGGGTCTCGACGAAGTGCTGGGTGACGATCGACACCACGTCCTTGGTGGAAACCATCGGGTCGAACGTGTCGGCCTCGCCGATGATCGCGACATCGACCGTCGTCTGCGCGGCAAGCGGGGCGCCGACGACCGTAGCCAGCGCGGCGACGGACAGGCACGTGCGCGTATTCCTGAAGCAGTTCATGCGAACCTCCCTTATAATGTTATATATTCCGCAAGAATAGGCTAGGGCGCAAATCGTGAGTCTGTCAACAATGGCTTGAGCCG
Source organism: Palleronia marisminoris (assembly GCF_900172315.1). Classification (GTDB taxonomy): domain Bacteria; phylum Pseudomonadota; class Alphaproteobacteria; order Rhodobacterales; family Rhodobacteraceae; genus Palleronia; species Palleronia marisminoris. The sequence continues at coordinate 3,632 of NZ_FWFV01000003.1, read as the reverse complement.
ATCTTCGCGCAGCGGAGCGCTCGCCGCAGCTTTCAGCTGAACGGCGGCTAAGGAGGCAGCGACAGGAGCATGTTGCGGAGCCACAAGACGCAATCTCCAAAACGTTCCGGAGATTGCGCGAAGGAGCCGGGCGGGGTTTCGGCGGCACCATGCCAGGTGCATGGTCCGTGGGGAGATCCTCAGTTCAGCATCGTTCCGGGCAGCCACAGGGCGATCTGGGGGAAGGCCGCCAGAAGAATGACGGCCAGAACCAGAAGGCCGAAAAACGGGGCGGCGTAGGCGGCAAGGGTAAGGATGTCGCGCCCCGTGATCTTCTGGAGGACGAAGAGGTTGAAGCCCACGGGCGGCGTGATCTGGCTCATCTCGACGACAAGGACAAGGAAGACGCCGAACCAGATCGGGTCGATGCCCGCCGCGAGCACCATCGGCATGATGATCGACACGGTCAGCACCACGATCGAGATGCCGTCCAGGAACATTCCCATGACGACGAAGAACACCGTCAGCGCCGCAAGAAGCGCGTAGGCGGAAAGCCCCATCCCCGCGATCCAGGCGGCGAGCGCGCGCGGGATCCCGGTATATCCCATGGCGACGGTGAGGAACGCCGCGCCGGCCAGGATGAAGGCGATCATGCAGGTCGTCTGGGTGGCGGCCAGCAGCGCCTCTCGCGCGCCGAGCCAGTCCAGCGCGCCAGTCGCCGAGGCCAGGATCAGCGCCCCCGCGACACCGATCACCGCCGCTTCGGTCGGCGAGGCGATGCCGGCGTAGATCGAACCGATGACAGCGACGATCAGCCCCACGACCGGAAGCAGGCGGAGGATGGCGCGCTTGTCATCCGCAGCCGCAGGCTCGTCGGCGGGCATGGCGGAGGCATGGGTCAGCGCCCAAAGCATGATGTAGCCCGAGAACAGGACGGCCAGCATCAGCCCCGGCATCAGGCCGGCAAGGAACAGGCGGGCGATCGACTGCTCGGTCGCGGCACCGTAGACGATCAGGATGATCGAGGGCGGGATCAGGAAGCCGAACGTGCCCGATCCGGCAAGCGTGCCGATCGCGATGCGCGGGTCGTAGCCGCGGGCGGTCAGCTCGGGCACCGACATCCGGCCGATCGTTGCCGTCGTTGCCGCGGACGAGCCCGAGACGGCCGCGAACAGCGCACAGCCCATGACGTTGACATGCAGCAGCCGCCCCGGAAGATACCTGGTGAACGGCGCGAGGCCCGCGAACATGTCCGCCGACAGGCGCGAGCGCACCAGGATCTCGCCCATCCAGATGAACATCGGCAGCGCGGTCAGGTCCCATACGGTCAGCCCACCCCAGACGCGGGTGGCGAAGACCAGCGTCACGGGGGCGGACGAGGCCGCGGCCATCGCGACCAGCCCGACGACGATGAGGGCGAAGCCGATCCAGAGGCCGGCGGCGAGGGCACAGAAGAGCAGGACGACCAGGATCGGCGCGAGCGTCGCGATCTCCATCAGGCGTCTTCCCCGAATTCGGCCTCGGCGACCTCGTAGGAGGGCGCTCCGCCGCGCAGCAGCACGACCAACGCGTCGACCAGAGCCACCGTCAGCAGCGCGAGCCCCAGCGTCATCGCCCCCTGGGGCAGCCAGAGCGGAATGCGCAGCATCCCGAAGCTGACGCTGTCGAAGGTCCAGCTATCGACGGCCTGAAGCCAGCTTGACCAGGTGGCGAACAGCGACAGGCCCGCAGCCACGGCCGCCACCGCCGCCGAAAGCGCCCGGCTGACCCGAGACGGCAGCGCGCGCGTCAGCAACGAGACGCGGACATGGCCCCCCCTGACGAAGGTTCCGGCAAGACCCAGTGCCACGGCGGCCACGAACAGGAACCCCCCAAGCTCGGCGAGCGAGGGAACGGTCAGCCCGGGCGGTGCGACGCCCATCAGGCGCGCGACGCGGTCGATCAGGCGGCCGACGACCTGGAACAGGACGAGCGCGGCGATGGCAGCGAACCCTGCCGCGGACAGAAGGAGGGCGCCGGCATAGAGCCGGTCGAGGAACAGTCGCATCAGGCGCTCCGGGCGAGGGGGGGGGCAAAGCGGATGCCGGGACCGCCGGAAAGCGCGGCCCCGGTTGACGATCATTCCGACCGGTAGGCCTCGATCACCGCCTGTCCGTCCTCACCGGCCTGCTCGGTCCACTCGGCGGTCATCGTATCGCCGATCTCGGCCAGTTCCGCCGCAAGGGTTTCCGACGGTTGCACCACCTGCATCCCGTTCTCTTCGAGCGCTGCGACCTGCGCCGCGGTTTCCGCCTCGGACATCTCCCAACCACGCGTTTCGGCGGCTTCGGCGGCCTCCATCACCGCGGTCTGCACCTCTTCGGGTAGGGCGTCGAACGCAGAGGTGTTTACGATCACCATGTTCTTGGGCAGCCAGGCCTCGAGTTCGGTGTAGGTCGAGACGAAATCCCAAGCCTGCGACGAGACGCCGGTGGAGGGCGAGGTGATCATCGCGTCGGCCCGGCCGGTCGCGAACGCCGTGGCGATGTCTCCGGTCTCGATCTGGGTCGGCACCGCCCCCATCAGCGTGGCGAGCCGCTCGGTCGCGGCATTGTAGGCGCGGAAGGCCGTCCCTTCGAGATCCGAGACACTTTCGACCGGCTCTTGCGTGTAAAGGCTCTGCCCCGGCCACGGCACGGCATAGAGAAGCGTCAGCCCCTGTTCGGCCAGGCGCTCTTCGATGGCGGGGCGCGATGCGTCCCACAGGGCCTGGGCCTCTTCGTAGCTCGCCGCGAGGAAGGGAACGGAGTCGATGCCGAAGAGCGGGTCCTCGTTCTCGAGCCGCGACATCAGCGTCTCGCCGATCGGGGCGAGTCCCCGGCGCACCGCGTCCTTGATCTCGGGATGCCCGAAGAGCGAGCCGGCGGAGTGGACGGTGATCTCTAACTCTCCATCCGTCGCCTCAGCCACGTCCTCGGCGAATTGGGTGATGTTCTGGGTGTGGAAGACGCTGTCGCCATAGGGCGTCGGCATGTCCCAGGTTTCGGCCGCGGCGGGCGCGGCCGCAGTTGCGAGAAGTGCGGTGAACAGCCTGGTGGTCGTGATTCCGGTCATGAGCTTCCCTGTCGTTTCTGTCGTCGTTGCGACGTTTTCTTTTGCCGACCGCGCGCGCCTGCTCAGGCGCGACGGATGAATGATGGTGGGTCGCATGAAATCGGCGTGTCAACAGATTGTCGGCAAAGTGCCTGCCGCAGTTTCGGTTGGAGCTTACCGGGCGGTCAGGAAGCGATGATCTCGAACACCGGCCGCAGGCCCCGCAGGACACATGGCGCGTGATTGACGACTTCAGCTGACGGTCGGACAGGATGTGACCATCTGGTCGGGGGCGCACGGCCGCATCGGGAAAACTGCGGCGCGGCAAGGCAGCGTTGAGCCCACGCTGCCATTAGAGGCTGGGACACCGGGGCCGCAGCCAATTCACCGAAGCGTTGGACCCGGTCACAGAGGCAATCGGTGTTTGAATGGCTGACGCGGCGACCGATCGATCGCCGCGCCCCTTGTCAGCGCCCTTTGGCTTGTCGCCACTCTGCGAAGCGCTGGAGGTTGCTTTCGTCCGTGGCCGGGTAGAGGCCGATGATGGAGGCTCCGGCTTTCACCTGGTCTACCACGAAATC
>NZ_FWFV01000004.1 GCF_900172315.1 Palleronia marisminoris | reverse complement strand
CGACCATCCTCGAGGCCGACCAGATCCATGTGATCGAGGACGGCAAGGTGATCGAAAGCGGCCCGGTGCACGAGCTTCTGGGCCACCAGGGTCCGTTCCGGACGCTCTATGAACAGCAGTTCGAGGGGCTCCGTAACGCCGCGGCCGAATGATGGAGAGGCGCAACATGATTGCACCTCTGACGATCTCGGTCGCGGTGCTAATCCGGCAGAGACCTCAGACGCTGGCGGGTCTTATGGACAGCTTCGCCACTCTGCAGGTCCCGGTGTTTTCTGGGGCGAAGCCATGTGGATAACCCGCCTCTCCGCGAATCGCTGTGGCTTCAGCACCTGGCCATCCTTCGCTCATCGAGCGAGGGATCGCCGCCAACGCGGTGTCAATCGGCACACAATCTTGACCCCGAAGCTGCCTGACGGCAGAACGCAGCCGAACAGGAATCTTTGAGAATGCTGAAATGAAGATTTGCACAATAGTCGGAGCCCGACCCCAGTTCGTGAAGAGCGCGCCGGTCTCGCGTGCCTTGCAGCAGATTGGTGCGATCAATGAAGTGATGATCCATACTGGTCAGCACTTCGATACCAACATGTCCGACATCTTCTTCGAGGAGCTTAAAATACCCAGTCCGTCTTATAATCTCGGAATCGACAGTCTGTCGCACGGGGCTATGACCGGGCGTATGCTGGAGGCGCTCGAGACAACGATCCGGGATGAGAGACCGGACTGTGTACTCGTCTATGGCGACACTAACTCCACGATCGCTGCGGCGCTTGCAGCGGCGAAGCTGCACATCCGGGTAGCTCACGTCGAAGCCGGGCTTCGATCTTTCAATCGGAGGATGCCGGAGGAAATTAATAGGATCCTGACCGACCACTGCTCGGACTATCTTTTTACGCCGACGGATGCGGCAAGCCGCAATCTAGCGAACGAAGGCATCGACTCGGAGAAGGTCCTGCAAGTCGGCGACGTGATGCTGGACGCTACGATCTTCTTCGGTGATGCCGGGGAAAGGCACGCTAACATTCTGGCGGAGCAGGGTCTCTCTTCTGGCGAATATGTATTAGCCACTATCCACAGACAGGATAACACCGACGATCCGAACCGATTGCAGGCTATCTTTGATGGTCTCAGCATCGTTGGGAGGCAGATGCCTGTCTTTCTACCCCTGCATCCCAGAACGCGGTCTCGGCTCGAGGGGCAAGGAGTGAGTCTCGGTTCCGGCATCATGACGACCGACCCGCTCGGCTACCTCGACATGCTCGCCCTAGAGCGGCAGGCGGCCGCGATCGTAACAGACTCCGGTGGTATGCAGAAGGAGGCCTACTTTCAGCGCGTGCCTTGCGTCACGCTTCGCAACGAGACAGAGTGGACGGAACTTGTTGAAACCGGCTGGAACCGGATTTGCCCGCCAATGACGGGCGAAGCAATCGCCCAAGCCGTGTTCGGAGCGATCGGAACACAAGGGGAGGATGTCGTTCTCTACGGAGACGGCCGCGCATCCTATCGCATCGCGGAGGAGCTAGTTTCCAAATTCTCCGCCTGAGGCGGGCCGACCAATTCCTGGTAGAGAGCAATGAGCTTCTCCGCCTGGCGTGGCCAACTGTAGATTTCTGCGAGCTTCCTTTCGGTCTCCGGGCTGTGGGCGAATTTATCGGGATGATCGATCACATCACGCAGAGCTTCGGCGATGCTCTCGGGGCTCGTCTGGTCCATCGTGCGGCCGATGCCGAGAGTTTCAACGAAACGCCGCATCTCGGGGAGGTTGGAGACGCAGATCGGAACGCGCGCGAAGGCCGCCTCAAACAACTTGTTCGGCATGGCGAGGCGGTGATTAAGGGAAACGTCCTGTAAAGGGCAAATTGCGACATTGGCCGTGCTAATGACGGTCGGTACATCCCTCGCGTCAACGGGGGGCAGCAGTGTCACACGGGCCTCCACGCCAAGCCTCTTTGCATGATCCAGAAACCAGCTATCGTTCGAAGCCTGGCGCGGTCCGACGCTCGCCAACTGGACGCCCGGCAGATGAACCAGAGCCTCTAGCACTTTGTCCATTCCCCGTTTTTCCCGCTGGATGCCACCCGTAAATACCGCGAGCGGCACGTCGTCAGGTACACCGACTTGGTCTCGGACAGTCTGAACATGCGAAAGCCCGCTATGCGTCGGGGCGGTCCTGTCAATGTCGACCTCCGGCGCATTCATGACAATGGTCGGAGTGGGCCCGCGGTACCGCTTGGAATAGAGTTCAGCGATGCCATCCGACACCGTGATCATCCTGTCGATTGAAGGGAAGCAGTCATTCTCGATCAGTTCCGGCAGTTCCGGCCCGTCCACGGCAATCTTCGTGGCTCGTGCAGGCTCGTACTCGTGGGCGTCGTAAACAAGCGGAACGCCAAGTTGTCGAGCGAGCATGACGCCGGCGGGTAGGCAGTAGATGTCGTGCGCGTGGACGGCCGCATAACGCCCCGAAAATTCCTCTCGAGACAGGTTCGACCAGAAAGCCACAGACTGTGCTTGAAACTGTTGCCTCCGATGCCGTTTGAAGTCGGCCAGCGCCGCCCCAATTCTTTGGCTGCTATACCTCATATAAGTCTTCCGACTGAACCTCCTGACCTTCAAGTGGAATGCGAGGTAGGACATGAGCCGCCGAACCCTCTCAAAGCCGCGGTGTCTACGGAAGTACGAGGATTTCAGCCGATCGAAAGCATCCGGGCCGAAGTGGGCCTCCAGGTATGGCTTGACCGCGGTCAGTACTTCGCACGCAGAAGCGTAAGGCTTGTAACGGACGGCCATCGAGGCGCGAGAAGTGGTCAAAAAATCCATAGCATCGAACGCAGCCACCGTCGTACCCTCGACGCCATAACAGGGAAAGCGTGTGATACGGACCCCATCGATTTCGTCGTGTTTTGGAAAGCCCTCAGGCCAGTCACAACAAATCTTCACGTCGTACCCAAAGGCGCGGAGCGCGCGCGCCTCCTTTAGCACGCGAGGGTCAGCGGTAATCTCGTGATAGGTCAGGCTGATTATAGTGCCCGGTTCGTCGCTCACCATGCCTGCATCCTCTTCGTGTGCCTGAGCTATACTGCTTGAAGTACAGAAATGATACGATCTTGATCGTCACTCTGTAGATACGGACTCATGGGGACGCTGAATACACATGATGCAGCCAACTCGCTCGCAGCAAGCCCATGTGGATCTCGCGGAAAATCCTCATATGCTGGCAGTCGGTGGAGTGGCCGGGGATAATAGATGACCGCTGGAATGTCGGCCGACCGAAGGGCGGCCAAAACCGAATTCCGCCGCTCGGCGTCCCGTGCAAGAAGAGTGTACTGCGCCCAAATTGACAAAATATCTCGGGGCATCTTAGGCGCGACGAAGTTTTCCGACAGTGCTGCGGTATAGCGCGCAGCCACTGCCTGACGCGCTTCACTTTCTTCGGCATAAATCTGAAGCTTCTCAAGTAGGATTGCCGCCTGAATCGTGTCCAGCCGCGAGTTCATTCCGATGCGGACATTGTCGTACTTTTCTCTACCCTTGCCGTGGATCCGGAAGCTGTCGAGTGCGGCGGCGAGATCTGCGTCCTCGGTGAACATTGCTCCGCCGTCGCCATAGCAGCCGAGCGGCTTCGCTGGGAAGAAGGAAGTGGTTGTGATAGTCCCCAAGGTTCCGGTCATGCGGCCCCTATAAGTTGCGCCCCAGCCCTGCGCGCTGTCAGCCACGACCTTCATACCTTCGCGCGCTGCGACGGCCGACAGAGCGTCGTAATCTGCCGGCCGTCCAAACAGATCGACCGGCATCACAGCTGCCGGGCGTAGTCCTTCGCGCCGTGCATGACGAACCGCACGCTCAAGGCTGTCTGGCGACATCGTATAGCTTTCAAGATCGATGTCTGTGAAGACAGGCGTCGCGCCTACAAAAGGCACGACTTCTGCCGTTGCTGCGAAGGTGAAAGAGGGAACGAACACCGCGTCGCCGGGCCCGGTCCCAAGCGCCATAAGCGCTAACTGGAGCGCATCGGTGCCGTTGGCGCAGCTGATACAGTGGGATGCGCCGCAGAATGTGGCGAGTCTTTCCTCAAGCTCGCCGACTTCGGGGCCCATGATGTAAATTCCGTGATCGAGAACCCTTGCGATCCTCTCGTCGATCCGGCTGCGAAGACGCGCCTGCTGGGCGGCAAGGTCGATGAACTGCATCAGGAGGTCTCCACCAGGCGCAGCGCGCCGTCCGCTTCTTCGTAAACCTCGCCTGTACGGGGGCAGGTCAGGTCATCGCCGAGGCGATCGCCCGCCCGGCTTACCCAGCCGATCCGGCGTGCAGGCACACCGGCAACCAACGCAAAGTCAGGCACGTCATGGGTGACGACCGCACCCGCGGCCACCATGCAGTAGGCACCAAGGCGGTTGCCGCAGACGATGGTCGCGTTCGCGCCGATGGTCGCCCCGCGGCCCACGTGGGTTTCGAAGAACTCGTCCTTGCGCTCGATATGGGCGCGAGGAGTTAGCACGTTGGTAAACACGCAGGAGGGTCCGCAGAACACGTCCGCCTCCAGCCGTACGCCCTTGTAGAGTGCCACGTTGTTCTGGATCTTGCAGCCGTCGCCGATGGTCACGCTCGGACCGGCCATCACGTTCTGGCCCAGTACGCAGTTCCTGCCGATGGTCGTGTGCGGCAGCACATGGACAAAGTGCCAGATGCGGCTTCCCTCACCCACCTCGCAGGGCTCGTCCACATAGGCGCTCTCGTGGATCGTTGCACCGGGCGAGATCATGCGCCGATCACCTTCGCAATGTCCGGATGTCGCTCGCCTTTGTGAGGCTCTATCGGCGCATTGCGGATATGGCTGACCAGCTCGATCGAAGGGCGCACTGCGTCCAGCCCGTAGCCGTCGCCCTTCAGGATTCCGTGGTACGACGCGGTGTGCAGGTCGGTGAAGCCGCCCGAGAACTCGATCTCTTCGCCGTCCACGGTGATGGACCGGTGGGTCGTCTGTCCCTCGGGTGTGTGAGCGGGCAGGTGGTCGCGGTTGATCGACAGCACCCAGCGGACGCGGGCATTTCCGAACTCGAGATACCCGGCAGCGGCGTCGGGGGCCCGATGATGGACCACATTTTCGCGATTCGGCCCGAAGATGAAGGACAGCATATCGTAGAAATGCACGCCGATATTGGTCGCGATCCCGCCGGACTTGTGCTCAAATCCTTTCCAAGAGGCATGGTACCAGGCCCCGCGTGAGGTGAAGTATCCTAGATCCACCTCCCAAGTCTTGTCGGCGGGCGCAGCGGCGACCTTCTCCTTCAGGGCAAGGATCGCGGGGTGCAGGCGAAGCTGCAGGATCGAGTTGATGCGCTTGCCGGTCTCGGCCTCCGTCTCGGCAAGATCGTCGAGATCCGAGACGTCAAGCACCAGCGGCTTTTCGCAGATCGCATGCGCCCCGGCCCGGAGCGCAAAGGCCATGTGCGACTTGTGCAGGTAGTTCGGCGAGCAGATCGCCACATAGTCAATCCCCTCGCGGCGGCGGCGGGCGTGGACGTCGGTCTCGAACCGCTCGAACTCGGTGAAGAAGGCAGCATCGGGGAAATGGCTGTCCATGATCCCGACGCTGTCGTTGATGTCATAGGCAACGTCGAGCGTGCCGCCGGTCTCCCTGATGGCCTTCAGGTGGCGGGGCGCGATGTATCCAGCTGCACCGATCAATGCGTAACGTGTCATCTTTGTCCTCTCAGGCCCGAACGATCTTGTCGCTACCCTCGCGGAACTTGCCTCGGGTGTCGATGATGAGGGGAGCGTGCTGGCGGATCATGTCGTAGTCGAAATCGGTGTGATCGGTCAGCAGGATCACTGCGTCAAAGCCGGCCAGCGTTTCCGGCGTCAGGTCGATTGAAGCGAGATCAAACTGGTGTTCGCGCATGGTCGGGAAGACCGGCACGTTGGGATCGGAATAGGAAAGCGCTGCCCCCCAGTCGCGCAGATGTTCCATCACAAAGACCGAGGGGCTTTCGCGCATGTCGTCCACGTCGCGCTTATAGGCGATTCCCAAAGCTAGGATCTTTGCGCCCTTCAGGCTTTTTCCGGCCCCATTTAATGCGCGGACAACCTTATCCACGACATATCTTGGCATGCCTGCATTGATTTCACCCGCAAGCTCTATGAAGCGGGTGTGCAGGCCGTATTCGCGGGCCTTCCAAGTGAGGTAGAAGGGGTCGATAGGGATACAGTGGCCGCCGATTCCTGGACCAGGATAATAGGGGGTGAAGCCGAAGGGCTTGGTGGCAGCGGCATCCACGATCTCGAACAAGTCGAGCCCCATTCGATCGGTCAGCACCTTCATCTCGTTCACCATCCCGATATTGATCGAGCGATGAATGTTCTCGAGCAGCTTTACCATCTCGGCCGCGTCGGTCGAGGAGACCGGAACCACCTTGTCGATGAATGCCCCATAGAGCGCCAAGCCCGCCTTAAGGCAGGCGGGCGTGTAGCCGCCGACGATCTTCGGGATGGTCTGCGTGTTGAACGCGCGATTGCCCGGGTCTTCGCGCTCAGGTGAATAGACCAAGTAGGCGGTCTCACCCGCAACGTGACCTGCACGCTCCAGATAGGGCAGAAGGATCTCGCGCGTGGTGCCGGGCCAGGTGGTGCTTTCCAACGAAATCATCTGTCCGTCGCGCAGATGCGGCGCAATCGCTTCCATCGTGGCTGTCACGAAGGACAGGTCCGGCTCTCGGGTCTTGTCGAGAGGCGTAGGCACACAAATTAGCAGGGCATCGCATTCTGCCACGCGCACGAAATCATCGGTAGCCTCGAACCCGTTCGCCCGCATGCTTGCGATGCGATCGTCGCTGATATGCCGGATGGGACTTTGGCCGATGTTCAGAGCGGCAACTCGGTCAGCGTCGATGTCAAAACCCAGAACCGGTAAGCCAACTTCCTTTACTCGGAGCGCAAGCGGAATTCCTACGTAGCCGAGGCCGATGATCCCAACCACGGCCGAGCCGTCCCGTACTCTCTCCGCAAAATCTGACATCTGTCCCCGCGCGCTCAGTTTAGTGAGTCGATACAAGGTGGCGCGGCAAGGGGCAATCGGCCTTCGGCAGGATGTGAAGCCGCTTCATCTCCGTGATGTTAGCTTCTGAATGTATCTCGTCGATACGAACGTGATCTCGGCGGTGCGCCGGCCCGAGCGCGCCGCGGGTGGCTGCGTGGCTGGCAGGCCGGCCCGAGGACTCGTTGTTCGTGAGCGCTGTTACCTTGGGTGAGATTGCTCGGGCAGGAACTCATCTTCGCCGCCGACCTAGACGCATAGCTGGCACGCACGAACATGTTGTTTGCTGACCGTATCGTGCCTGTGACAGCAGCGGATGCGACGCTCTGGGGACGATTGTCTGGGGATCTGGGGCTTGACGGGTGTATCTGATGATGGCCGCGCAGGCTCTGGCGCGCGGTTGGTCCGTGGTGACTGGTAGTGGGAGCGACTTCGACTCAACCAGCTTGCCACTCGAGGACTCATTCGCGGGCTGAGCCATGTTGTCCGGCGCCGCAGACCCTGCGCCGGCGGGCCGCCACCGGCAACTGGTGTTGCACTTGTAGCAACTCGCAGCTCAACTCGAGAGAATAGGGCTTCCATAGGTTGTCCCTATGCTTTTGGAGCCGGTCACCGACCCGCTTGAGGATGGCGAACAGCGACCTCGAGGTACTGCGGCAAAGTCTAACTCCTAAAGGCTGGCACCTCGGCTTTTATCCTGAGGGACCCTGAGGACCAAGTTGCCCTCGTTGCGCGCGATCTAGGACGGGGCCTCGCCGTCCTATCAAGGGACTGCGTATATACGCTTATGTATACCGGAGTTGCGCCATGATCGAAACCAAGATCAGGAAAGTCGGAAACTCTGCGGTCATGACTTTGACCACGGAGATGCTGGCCATCCTCGATGTAAAAGAGGGCGACACCCTTTTCGTGGTGCGTGGCGATGACGGAACTCTCCGGATCATGGCGCATGATCCTTCTGTGGCCGATGCCTTGGCGGCTGCCGAGGTCGTGATGGATGAAAACCGCGATCTGCTTCAGGCATTGGCTTGAAGGCACCTGTCTGGGTGCCGCTTGCCGCTGTCGTCGTCATTCATGACCGGCAGATTGCCCGGCATGGTGGCGCGCCCGGAATGCGCGACATGGCTCTGCTGGAGATGGGCTGCGCCCGTTCTCGGAACCTTACCGCCTACAGGGACGCGGGGATAGTCGAGATCGCGGCGGTCTATGCTTTCAGTATCTTTGCAGCCCACGCTTTTGTGGATGGCAACAAGCGCACAGCCTTCGTGACGGCCGCCACGTTCCTGCGGCTGAATGGCTGCTCCTTTCGCCCCGACACGGTCGACGGTGTCAGGATGATGGAGGACTTGGCATCAGGAAGAGTTGACAAGGCAGAGTTTGCAAGATGGCTGTCAGCCGGATTGAAACCGGTCTGAGGCGCGGCAAGCTCGCCGACCTATTCTCCTGTGCCGCAAGCCACGATGATCGCCTTCGGCGGCAAGGCTGCAATGTCGGTGCGCGACCTGCCTGTGACTGGATCAAGGCCTAACCGCGCAGCTAGATCTCGCGGCGGATCCATGCCCTATCGCGGCCACGGCGAGGGAGGATCAGATCAGATCATCCACGGTCACGCCGAGGGCGTTGGCAAGCGCCTTGATGGTGTCGGGGCGAGCGCCACGGCTACCATTCTCAATCCGGCTCAAGGCTGTCCCATGAACGCCAGCTCTCTCGGCCAGTTTGCCGATCGACATGTCCCGGTGCTCGCGGCAGAGTCGAACGAGGTTCTCCCCTTCCAGCGCCCGCTTTGCGAGTGCGGCCGGAAGGCTCTCTTCGTCATTCTGCACGGCTCGATCGAAGGCACGAAGGTCCTCAAGGTCCTCACGGGCAGCCAGAAGGGCCTCGTATTCGACCCGGTCGATGGTCACGGTATCCATAGCGTCTCCCCCTCAGTATGCGCTTCCGTGATCTTGCCCCGAAAAAGTGGACGGGGTCAGGCCGCAATGCGCTCCATGTCGACCGGTGATCGGTAGCCTATCCCGGAATGCAGGCGGCGTGAATTGTAGAAGCCCTCGATGCAGGCAAAGAGATCCCGGCGCGCTTCGTCCCGCGTGGCGTAGACGCGTTGATGGACCCGCTCGACCTTGAGCGTGTGGAAGAAGCTTTCCATTGGTGCGTTGTCGAGGCAGCTTCCCTTCCGACTCATCGAGGGCGTTATCTTCGCGGCGGCAAGGGCTTGGCGATATTCTTCAGCTGCGTATTGGATACCTCGATCCGAATGCTGGATCAGCCCCGGCGCCGGGCGCTGGCGTCTGATGGGCATGTCGAATGCTTCGAGGGCGATCGATGCATGGAGGGTGTCGCGCATGCTCCAGCCCAGGACTTTGCGGGTGTGCATGTCGATCAGCGCTGCAAGAAACAACCAGCCTTCGCCAGTCCGGATGTAGGTCAGGTCGGCGAGCCATATCTGGTTCGGCGCGGTTGCCCTGAAGTTCCTTCGCAGCCTGTTCGGTGCAATCGGATAGTCGTGCGGCTGTGGGTCGTGCGCACCCGTCTCTGGATCGCGGCCAGCCCACGCAGGCCTGCAAGCCGCATCAGCCGGGCGACACGGTGACCTCCAATCCGCCGCCCGGCAGCCCTAAGCGCAGCATGGACGCGTGTGGCACCGTAGCATCCACCACTTTCGGTATGGGTCCGGCGGATCTCGTTCAGCAGGGCCCGGTTCTCGGCATTGCGCTTGCTCTCTGGCCGACCCCGCCAAGCATAGTATCCACTGGCCGAGAGCCCGAGCACCGCGCAGATGGTGCGCACGGGCCAGAGGTGGCGATGCTTATCTACGAACCCGAAGCTCATCGGGTGGCCGCTCCGAAGATGAGCGCCGGTTTTCTAAGATGTCGCGCTCCGTCTGAGCCTTTTGCTGCTCCCGCTTCAGCCGGGCATTCTCCGTTGCCAGGTCGGCCGGCGACGGGCCCTGCGCTTGCGCGATCGGGCGCCGCGCAGCGCCCGTCGTCGAACACGCTGAAGAAGCACGTAGGTGTCCGGGCGCCCTTGAGATGCGCAAGCAGATCGGGCGCTTACGTCCAGCGGGGCATGTGCGGGATTTGTGGCGACGTTCACTATTTGGCAACCCAAGCAGCATAATCACGAGCCATGCGCTTCGCCTATTGCATCAACGACGACCCCGCCCATCCAAACACGGCGCTAGGCTTCATCGGGGCCGACACAATCAACGCCGCGGCGAAGCAACTCGGCCACCGGGCGGTGAATGTATATCCGGCGCCGGCCGTCCCCTGCCCTCGCGTCAATGTTGCCCGAAAGTGCCCTCAGTTGTAGGCAAGTAACGATTTCGTCAACAACATTGCCTTGGATTAACGGGACTTTTTTATGCCAATGACTATTCTGGCGGGGGCCATTGGCAGCAGATGATGCTACAGCGTGCTGCCTTCGAGGGGCACCAAGTGACATTCGCCACGACGCTGCCGGGCCTGCCTGAGCAGTTCGACGCACATCCATTCATGATCGTCCCCGACTGCAACCGGGATGAGAAAGGGGCAGCCCTTCGCTGCGCATGGATCCTGCTTTCCTCAATGATCAAACTGCGGCCCGATGTCGTGATTTCGACCGGTGCGCTTCCAGGGGTGATAGCGCTGGCGATCGGCCGGGTGCTGGGTGCTCGGACAATCTGGGTGGATAGCGTTGCCAATGCCGAGGAAATGTCATCCTCGGGAAGGCTAGCGCGACGCTTCGCTCACCTTTGGCTGAGCCAATGGGAGCACGTCGCCAAGGCTTCCGGGGCAGAGTATGCGGGAGCGGTGCTATGATCTTCGCAACGGTGGGTACTCAACTGCCCTTCCCCCGGCTGACCGCGTCTCTCGCAGACCTTGCCGGAAGCTTGGACGAAGACATTGCGGTTCAGGCGGGCAGGGGCCCGGACACATCCTTGCAAGCTCCCGGCCTGCAGCTTCACGAGACCCTGACGCCGGCCGAGTTCGAGAAGCACTTCAAGGCGGCCCGAGTGATCGTGGCGCACGCTGGAATCGGCACGATCCTGTCCGCGCGCCAGTGGGGCAAGCCACTTGTGATCCTGCCCCGCCGTCACGCACTGGGCGAGCACCGAAACGACCACCAGATTGCAACTGCCCACCAGGTCGAGAATCTTCCGGGCATTTACGTGGCGTGGTCAGAAACCCATCTTGCAGACATTCTGACGCAGCAAACTCTGTCGAGCCCGCCACCGGCAGGCGAGATGAGCCCGCAACACACGGCCTTGGTAGACAGATTGCGGGATTTCATCGACACACCTGCGACAGGGGCGCAGGGATTGAGCGTCCGCCAATTAACAGAAGATGAGGCTCACCGCATTGTTGCGGAAATCGGCAGAAGCGAGAGGCGGCGACGTGGGTTTCGGTGGTTGATCGTTACCCTTTGCATTTCCGGGGCAGCGGCGTTGTGGCTGGCGCTGTAGTGCCTGTGGATTGGATGCCGAGAGTAGAGTGATGATGAGCCGACTCTCGTTCTCCACTACAGAAATTGGAACAAGGAAGTGCAGTTCCCTATCTTCACACAGCGCTCGGCCCTGCTGGTTGCAGCACAGGCGCCGCACGATTTCAGCGGCCTAACAGGGGATCGGCGGAACGCGTGCCCGCACCGGAACTCATCAACATTACTGCCTCTCCCTGATCTGCGTTGATTCCCGAGACGCGAAGAATTCACGTGCAGCGCGGAACGGGGTATTAGGATCGAACCGATCCGGCACGTTCCGCATATCATCCCGGCGGGTAGCGCGCATAGTACATTTCCGCTGTCAGCGAGTTCCGGCAATCCGTCTGAAAGACCCCGCCGTTCGCGCCGCGGATCGGCGCCTGCGGAGCTTGCTGGACATCTGAGCCTGGTTCACATCGCTCTTCGCCGGGATGTTGGGGCAAATATCGGCGACGACAGGAGCATAGGCGTCCTGAACGTGGCCGGGGAAGGCGATCTGGGGCGTTCCGCTGCGCTTGGCCTGCGGAACATAGTTCACGAGATGACCTGCGGACGGATCGTAAGTCACTGGCCACCCCCATTCCGGGCGCAGACCCGGCTTGAGCAATAGGACGCCGCTGAAGCCCAGAGCTGACTGGTGCGCGAGCCATTTGCGCTCATCAAGCGCCCGACGCCCACCATCTATGAGGCACGTATAGGCGGTGCCATCCGGCGCATGAAAGACCACAGAGATGCCGGACCTATCAGTTGAGCTCTGGTACACCCAATAGCTGTTGCTGAGAAGCTGTTGCAGGCCTGCGTCATGTTGAACATTGGCTCAGCGGACCTGTAGCCCCCCCTTCCAGTCCCATTCGGTGGTCAGCGGGTTGGCGCGCTTTTGCGAGGGCGGCGTGTCGGCGCATGCAGCGCTGCAAAGATCGAGAGGGAAAGTGAGAGAACGACTGAAAGTATGAGACCTCCGAATTTCGCCAATGGACTAGGAATGCAAATGCCTGCATGTCCAACGCAGCCCCCCCTCCAAAATGAGTCTTTCTAGCAGAGGCTGTGCTAAAGGGTTCATGAACGACAGAAAATCCCGCGCCGGCGTCAGTCAGACCGCGCAGTCAAGCGGAGGAATTCGATATTCGATCAGCATCCTTCGCGGTTCACGGGTTCCGTGCTATACCCCCTCCCCGGCCGCCACGCGGACGTCCCGTGGCGGCGGCCCCGCTCCCAGCAGCGCAAAAACGGCGTCCCAGATACTGATCTTACTGATCAATTTGGCAGGACAGGCTCTCGACGGTCTGGCGTGCCTGCAGCACCCCATGTGGCGAGACGGCCCCAACTAGTTCTCGGGCGCAGGGACACGCCACCGTGTGGAGGCAGGCGTGTGCCGCACCGGTGCTGCCCAAACGAGCCGTCGAAATAGCAAAGGGCCCCGCAGGGCCCTTGTTTCATTGGTCGGAGTGAGAGGATTCGAACCTCCGACCCCTGCCTCCCGAAGGCAGTGCTCTACCAAGCTGAGCTACACTCCGACCGTGACGCGCCGCCTACATGGGTTTTCGCGGCTTGGCAAGAGGATGATAGCGCCGCCGCCGCGCATGCTGCGGGCAGGAGATCAGGACGTCCCGAGGGCGGCGATGATCGCGTCGCCCATTTCGGAGGTCGTGACCGGCGACTTGCCTTCCTCGCCCAGCAAGTCGGCCGTGCGGATGCCCTGCGCCAAGACTGCCTCGACCGCGCCTTCGACGATGTCGGCGTGCTGGGGCATGTCGAACGAATAACGCAGCGCCATCGCGAAGCTGAGGATGCAGGCGATCGGGTTGGCCTTGCCCTCGCCCGCGATGTCGGGGGCCGAACCGTGGACGGGCTCGTACATCGCCTTGGGTCGGCCATTTGCCATCGGCGCGCCGAGCGAGGCCGACGGCAGCATCCCGAGCGAGCCGGTCAGCATCGCCGCCGCATCGGACAGCAGGTCGCCAAACAGGTTGTCGGTGACGATCACGTCGAACTGCTTGGGCTTGCGGACAAGCTGCATCGCGCCGGCGTCGGCGTACATGTGGCTCAGCTCGACCTCGGGGTACTCGTTGTCGTGGACCCACTGCACCTCTTCGCGCCAGAGGATGCCCGATTCCATGACGTTCGCCTTCTCCATCGAGCAGACGCGGTTGTTCCGCTTCTTCGCCAGTTCGAACGCCGAACGCGCGACGCGGCGGATTTCGCTGGTGGTGTAGCGCTGGGTGTTGATGCCGACGCGGCCGCCCTCGTTGTCGTCCATGATGCCGCGCGGCTCGCCGAAATAGATTCCGCTCGTCAGCTCGCGCACGATCATGATGTCGAGGCCCGAGACGATCTCGGTCTTCAAGGACGAGAAGTCGGCCAGCGCGTCGAAGCACTGCGCGGGGCGCAGGTTGGCGAACAGGTCCATCTCTTTCCGCAGGCGCAGCAGGCCACGCTCGGGCTTCACCGAGAAGTCGAGCTCGTCGTATTTCGGCCCGCCCACAGCACCCAGCAGCACCGCGTCGACCTTTTGGGCCATGGCCATCGTGTCGTCGTGAAGCGGCACGCCATGCGCGTCATAGGCCGCACCGCCCACAAGGTCTTCGGTCACGTCGAAGCTGACGTCCTTGTGGGTGCCGAACCAGTCGATGACCTTGCGGACCTCGGCCATGACCTCGGGGCCGATGCCGTCGCCGGGCAGGATCAACAGGGAAGGGTTGGGCATCGTGGCGCTCCTTGGGTTCCGCGGACGCAAAGCGCGTAGCCCGTAGGGTCTGGCCGGTCAAGCGAGGCGGTCAGGGCAGGGCGATGTCGACCCAGACCAGCCGGTGTCGCGGCCAATGTTCGAGCGGGCCAAGCGCGTCAGCCTCGGGGCTGTCCTCGATCGGCCAGAGGACGCCCGAGCGCAGTACTGTCAGATCGGCCGAGGGAAGCACGAAGGACACCCGTAGCGGCCCGGTAGGCGGGTTGAACAGGACGGTGTCGGTCGGCTTGCCTGCGCGCCCGGCGCCGGGGCTGGTGGGCGCGGGATCGCGCAGTCGCGGGTCGCCGAGAAGGCTGCTGATCGCGTCGGGACGGCCTTCGCCCGAGTCGGGATCCACGTTGCCAAGCCCGGCGATGATGAAGGGCGGCTCGGGCGGGGGCACGGCCAGTTCGCCGTCCAGCAGGCGCAGCCACAGCGCCGTCTCGTCCCGGTTGCGGCGACCGTTGCGATCTTCGGGGCCGTCGAAGACCGGGGGCGTGGCGCTCCAGGTCATGAGGGTCAGACGGCCTTGGTCCGTATCGACCGGCACGATCCAATGGCCGACGGACGACAGCCGCTGCGCCTCGGCCACGTCCTCGGGCAGCGGCGGGGGAATTGCGCCGGGCAGGTCGCGCCACAGCAGGTCCGATAGGTCCCGGACCTCGTCCTCGGCGATGGGAAAACGCGACAGGATCGCCATGCCGCCATCGCCCGCGAAATAACCGAAGCCCTGCGCGTCGCGCGGGCCGCCCAGCCGCCCGTCCTCGTCCATGTCCAGCCCCGTGGCCATGCCGGTGTTCGGCAGAAGGGCGAAGCGGTGGGGGTAGGGCGGCTCGATCCGCTCGGCCAGCGCCGAAAGCGCCGCGCCGCCGGCGTCGAAGTCGATGTCCTGCAGGATCAGGATGTCGGGAGAGGTCGCCTCGATCATCGCGACAGCCGCGTCGATCTCGGGGTCGTCACCCTTGATCAGCCGCCCCAGCAGCAGACCGGGACCGCGCGCCGAGAGGCCGGTGTTGAAAGTGGCGACTCGGAGCGTCTCGGCCGCGGCGGGGGCGGCCAGCAGTAGAACAAGGGCAGCTGCCCGGATCACAGCGCCACCAGCCCCGCGCGTGGAGCGGTGCTATCGCTACGGCGGATCTCGATCATCGACGCGATTTTCTGCATGGCCAAGCCCCGCATGAACAGGCTGAATGGCAAACCGATCCAGAACGCAACAGTCCAGACCATCGCTTGCGGCTGTGCGCCAAGCGCCCCGCCTTCGGTTCCAAGGATCAGCGGGAACAGGAGCGGCAGGATGCATCCCAGGACGACGTTGAACTTCCCGTCCCTGTCCAGCCTCGCGACGACGTCGCCGCCCCGCGTCGGGTCGAAGGTGGGAAGGTTCACCCACACGTTGAACATCCCCGAGCTGGGCCAGCGGCCCCGATGCAGCTCGGCCGCGAACACGGCGAAGAACCCGCCGAAGACCAGGATGGCCACGCCCAGGGAGGAGCGGGCGGCGTGGAAGGTTTCGGGTCGCTCGACCGCGGGCAGGGCGATGCGCAGGGGCGAGTAGGGAAAGTCCAGGAGCCCGCCCGCGACGTGCCCGATCGAGGTGATGAAAGCGGTCAGCCCGGTCGGCGCGATGTCATGCCGCGCGACGAGCGAGACGAGCACTACGGTCAGCAAGCCAGCGCCATAGCGGATGCGGTTGAAGGGACCTGCGTCGCGGAACTCGAACAGGCAGGGGCTCGACGAGCCGTACTCGATCGTCGTCAGGATCATGCAGGCGATCGCGACGAAGGCCACGACCTGCGCCGTCTCTGTCGGGACGGTCGGCAGGATCAGCGAAGGGGCGGCCACCAGAAACGCCACAAGCAGTCCGCGCGAAGCGGCTCCGGTCAGTCGAGCGATCACTGCGTCGAGTCCTCGATCCGGGCAGGGTCGATGCATCGCCGGCCCCGTTTCCCAATTTCGACCCGCGTCTTTGGCGCGGTTTGCCTCATTCCTGCCCAATTCCTGCCCCTTTCGTGGCCGGTTGTTCAAGGCCGCCTTAAGGTTACCGTCACGGGTAAGGCATTTTCGTGGTCAGAGTGGTGCGACATTGCATCAATGGTGGAACGTAAAAAAGGCCGCCCGGTGGGCGACCCAAGATGTGGTGTAATGCAGTGCCTAGGACACAACCCTGGCGCGAGTCACACCCAAGGGCGCGCCTGTGCGATTTGCTGCTCGAACGCCTCGATGGCCGGGGCTTTCGCCAGGGTCAGGCCGATATCGTCGAGACCTTCGATCAGGCAGTGCTTGCGGAAGCTGTCGACCTCGAACGCGATCGTCTCGCCGTCCGATGTCGTGATCTGCTGGTTTTCCAGATCGACCGTCATGCGGGCGTTCGATCCTTTCTCGGCATCCTTCATCAGAAGGTCCACCTGCTCTTGCGGCAGGGCGATGGGCAGGATGCCGTTCTTGAAGCAGTTGTTGAAGAAGATGTCGGCAAAGGACGTCGCGATCACGCAACGGATGCCGAAATCCTTGATCGCCCAGGGCGCGTGTTCCCGCGACGAGCCGCAGCCGAAATTGTCGCCCGCGACCAGGATCTCGGCGTCGCGATAGGCCGGCTGGTTCAGCACGAAGGTCGGAATTTCCTTGCCGTCGTCGTCATAGCGCATCTCGTCGAAGAGGTTCACGCCCAACCCCTCGCGCTTGATCGTCTTCAGGAACTGCTTGGGGATGATCATGTCCGTGTCGACATTGATCAGCGGCAGCGGGGCCGCGACGCCGTGCAGGGTGGTGAATTTATCCATGTTTCAGGCTCTTTCGCTCAAAAAGGGTCAGACCAGCTCGGGCGCGGTGATCTCGCGCACGTCCGTGAGACGGCCGCTGATCGCCGCCGCCGCCGCCATCGCGGGCGACATCAGGTGCGTCCGGCCGCCCCGGCCCTGCCGCCCCTCGAAGTTGCGGTTCGAGGTCGCCGCACAGCGCTCGCCCGGCGCAAGCTGGTCGGGGTTCATCGCGAGGCACATCGAGCAACCGGCCATGCGCCATTCGAATCCGGCCTCCTTGAAGATGTCGGCCAGCCCCTCTTCCTCGGCCTGCGCCCGGACAAGGCCCGAGCCCGGCACGACCATCGCGCGCTTCACGGCTATCTTCTTGCCCTTGAGGATCGCGGCCGCGGCACGCAGATCTTCGATCCGGCCGTTGGTGCACGAGCCGATGAAGACGGTGTCGATCTCGATCTCATTCAGCGGCGTGCCGGCGGTCAGGCCCATGTAGTCGAGCGCGCGCTTCACGGCCGCGACCTTGCCGCCGGTGAAGTCGTCGGGCGAGGGCACTGTCGCGGTGATCGGCAGCGCATCCTCGGGCGAGGTGCCCCAGGTGACGGTCGGCGCGATCTCTTCGCCCTTCAGCGTCACGACCTTGTCCCACTGCGCATCGTCGTCCGAGAACAGCGTCTTCCACCACGACATCGCGGCCTCCCACTGCGCGGCCTTCGGCGCGTGGGGGCGGCCTTTCACGTATTCATAGGTGGTCTCGTCGGGGGCGATCAGGCCGGCCCGCGCGCCGCCTTCGATCGCCATGTTGCAGATCGTCATCCGGCCTTCCATCGACAGCGCGCGGATGGCTTCGCCGCAATACTCGATGACGTAGCCGGTGCCGCCCGCCGTGCCGGTCCTGGCGATGATCGACAGGACGATGTCCTTGGCCGTGACGCCGGGCAGCAACTGGCCCGTGATCTCGACCTTCATGTTCTTCGACTTCTGCTGGATCAGCGTCTGGGTCGCCAGCACATGCTCGACCTCGGAGGTGCCGATGCCGTGGGCGAGCGCGCCGAACGCGCCGTGGGTGGCGGTGTGGCTGTCGCCGCACACCACGGTCATGCCGGGCAGGGTCCAGCCCTGTTCGGGGCCGATGATGTGGACGATCCCCTGCCGCACGTCGCTGACGGGGTAGTAGTGGATGCCGAACTCCTTGGCGTTGGTGTCGAGCGCCTCGACCTGGATGCGGCTTTCCTCGTTCTCGATGCCCTTCGCGCGGTCTTCCCAGGTGGGGACGTTGTGATCGGGCACGGCGATGGTCTGCCCCGGCGCGCGCACGGTTCGGCCCGCCATCCGCAGCCCTTCGAAGGCTTGCGGCGAGGTCACCTCGTGGACGAGGTGCCGGTCGATATACAGCAGCGAACTGCCGTCCTCGGACTCGTCAACCAGGTGTGCGTCCCAGATCTTGTCGTAGAGTGTCTTGCCAGCCATTGGCCTTGGCCTCCTGTCGCGGAGTGAAATGTGTCGGAGATGGACGAAGCGGCGCGCGACCTCAAAGTCGCGCGAGTACCGAGCGGCTGACGCCTTCGAAGCGCTCATTCAGGCGCTGGTGGTCGCCCATGTCGAACACGTTATCCATGATCCGGTGACATAACCCATGTGCGCGCGGATTTGAAGCGTTCTAATCGCCCTTGTGCATGCAATGCGGCGCAATAAGCTGTCAGGCATGGATGCCGAGCTGAACACCCTCATGGCCGCGCTGATGGACATCTGGGATGTCGTCCGGCTGCAGTTGCAGAATCTGCTGCTGCCGTCGCGGCTGTGGCAGCTTGCCAACATCGCGGTCGTCATCGTGGTGACCCTGGGCCTCGCGCGTTGGGCGCAGCCGCGCCTGCGCGAGTGGATCAAGCGCCGCGACTGGCCGATGTGGCGGTTGCGCGCGCTTCTGGTGGTGCACAAGCGGCTGAAGTTGATCTTCTTCGTCGGGTTGATGTGGCTGTCCACCTGGACCGTGCAGAGCATGACGCCGTTTCCGTCTCGCTCGTTCATCCTGGAGCTCGTCGCTTCGCTCGCGACGGCCTGGCTCGTTGTGACGTTGAGCACGCGGCTGGTGCGCAACCCCGCGCTGCGCAGTCTCGTGCGGTGGATGCTGTGGGTCTACGTGACCCTCTGGGTGCTTGGCCTGACGGACGAGTTCGCCGCGGCCCTGGACGAAGTCGCGATGAGCATCGGCGACACCCGGCTCAGCCTGTTGACGTTGCTGAAGGGCGTGGTCCTCGTCACGGTGTTCTTCGTCATCGCGCGGTTCGTCGCGGCCACGGGGGGCGACCGGATACGGCGCTCCGAGGATATCTCACCTTCGCTGAAGGTGCTGTTGTCGAACGCCATGCAGGCCATCCTCTACGGCGTGGCGCTGTTCGCCGGGCTGCGCGCCGTGGGGGTGGACCTGACGGGCCTTGCCGTGCTGTCGGGTGCCATCGGGGTGGGCCTTGGCTTCGGCTTGCAGAAGGTGGTGTCGAACCTCGTCTCGGGGGTCATCATCCTGCTCGACAAGTCGATCAAGCCCGGCGACGTGATCTCTCTGGGCGAGACCTTCGGCTGGGTCTCGGCCCTCGGCGCGCGCTATGCCAGCGTCACGACGCGGGACGGAAAGGAGTACCTGATCCCGAACGAGGATCTCATCACCGGGCAGGTGGTGAACTGGTCCCATTCCAACGAATTCGTCCGCCTCGACGTGTTCTTCGGCACCGCCTACGGCGACGACCCGCACAAGGTCCGAAGGATCGCGGTCGAGGCCGCCGCGAGCGTGTCGCGCGTGCTGAGCACCCGTGCGCCGGTCTGCCACATCACCGGATTCGGAGATTCGTCGGTCGATTACATCCTGCGCTTCTGGATCACCGACCCGACCGGCGGCCTGACCAATATCCGCGGCAACGTCTACCTGGCGCTGTGGGATGCGTTTCAGGCGAACGACATCTCGATCCCGTTCCCCCAGCGCGAGGTGCGCGTGGTCAACGACGCGATCCCGGTCAAGGATGCTTCTGACGCAGGATGATGAACGAAAGGCTGATGCGCGCCGACACAATGATGCGCATTGGCCGAAATATCCCGCTTGCCAGACTCGGGGGCGCCTTCTATGTGCAGCGGCGGGACACCCCTCCCCAACGAGGGGCGATTATCTGTAAGGATACCATGACCGACGTTCAGACCCCGGCCGCGCGGCCGGCCAATCCGCGCTTTTCGTCCGGCCCCTGTGCCAAGCCCCCCGTATTCTCGCTGGATGCCCTGTCCGATGCGCCCCTGGGCCGCTCGCACCGCGCTGCCGTGGGCAAGTCGAAGCTGCAGCAGGCCATCGAAGATACCCGCGACATTCTGCAGGTCCCCGACGACTACCGCATCGGTATCGTCCCCGGTTCCGACACCGGCGCGTTCGAGATGGCGATGTGGTCGCTGCTGGGCGCCCGCCCGTCCGAGACTCTGGCCTGGGAAAGCTTCGGCAAGGGCTGGGTGACGGACGCGGTCAAGCAGCTGAAGCTCGCCGACAACACCGAGCGCGAGGCCGACTACGGCGACATCGTCGATCTGGCCGCCGTCGACTGGAACAAGGACGTCTGCTTCACCTGGAACGGCACGACCTCGGGCGTACGCGTCCCGAACGGCGACGCGATCCCCGCGGACCGCGATGGGCTGACCCTGTGCGACGCGACCTCGGCCGCGTTCGCGCAGGACCTGCCGTGGGACAAGCTCGACGTGACGACCTTCTCTTGGCAGAAGGTGATGGGCGGCGAGGCCGCGCATGGCATGATCATCCTGTCGCCCCGCGCGGTCGAGCGGCTGGAAAGCTACACCCCCGCATGGCCGCTGCCCAAGATCTTCCGCCTGACCAAGGGCGGCAAGCTGATCGACGGCATCTTCAAGGGCGAGACGATCAACACGCCGTCGATGCTGTGTGTCGAGGATTGGCTGCAGGCGCTGGCCTGGGGCCGCTCGGTCGGGGGGCTGAAGGGCCTTCAGGACCGTGCGAACCGCAACGCGCAGGTGGTCTGGGATTTCGTCGCCGCGAACGACTGGATCGAGAACCTCGCCACCGATCCGGCGACCCGCTCGAACACCTCGGTCTGCCTGAAGTTCATCGACCCGGCCGCGGCCGGCGATGCGGACTTCGCCAAGGCGGTCGGCAAGAAGCTGGAGGCCGAGGGCGTGGCCTATGACGTGGGCAGCTACCGCGACGCGCCGGCCGGCCTGCGGATCTGGTGCGGCTCGACGGTCGAGACGTCGGACGTTCAGGCGCTGATGCCCTGGATCGACTGGGCCTACCACGCCGTGCTGGCCGAGCGTGAGGCCGCCTGACCTCCTTCCGGAGTCCTGCGGGACTCCGGCGCTTTCCCTTCGCAGAACTTTTCGCTCAAAGGAGCCCCGACATGGCGCCCAAGGTACTCGTGTCCGACAAGCTGTCGGAAACCGCCGTCCAGATCTTCCGCGACCGCGGGATCGAGGTCGATTTCGAACCCTCCCTCGGCAAGGACAAGGACAAGCTGGCCGAGGTGATCGGCAAGTATGACGGCCTCGCCATTCGCTCGGCCACCAAGGTGACGGCCAAGCTGCTGGAGAAGGCCGACAACCTGAAGGTCATCGGCCGCGCCGGCATCGGCGTGGATAATGTGGACATCAACGATGCGTCCTCGAAGGGCGTCATCGTGATGAACACGCCCTTCGGCAACTCGATCACCACGGCCGAGCATGCCATCGCGATGATGTTCGCCGTCGCCCGCCAGATCCCCGAAGCCAGCGCGTCCACCCACGCTGGCAAGTGGGAGAAGTCCAAGTTCATGGGCGTCGAGCTGACCGGCAAGACCCTCGGCGTGATCGGCGCGGGCAACATCGGCTCGATCGTGATCGCCCGCGCGCTGGGCCTGCGGATGAAGGTCATCGCCTACGATCCGTTCCTGTCCGAGGAACGCGCCGACGAGTTGGGCTGCCGCAAGGTCGAGCTGGACGAGCTTTATGCCCAGGCCGACTTCATCACCTTCCACGTGCCCCTGACGGACAAGACGCGCAACATCATGTCACGCGAGGCGATCGCCAAGCTCAAGCCCGGCGTGCGCGTCATCAACTGCGCCCGTGGCGGTCTGGTGGACGAGGAAGCGCTGGCCGAGGCGCTGAAGGAGGGCCGCGTCGCCGGTGCCGCCTTCGACGTCTTCGCCGAAGAGCCCGCGACCGAGAACCCGCTGTTCAACCTGCCGAACGTCGTCGTCACGCCCCACCTCGGCGCCGCGACGACCGAAGCGCAGGAGAACGTGGCCCTTCAGGTGGCCGAGCAGATGGCCGACTACCTGCTGACGGGCGCCGTGTCGAACGCGCTCAACACGCCGTCGGTCACGGCCGAGGAAGCCAAGGTCATGGGCCCGTGGCTGAAGCTGGCCGAGCATCTGGGCAGCTTCATCGGCCAGATGACCGACGAGCCGATCGAGGCGATCAACATCCTGTATGACGGCGCCGTGGCCGAGATGAACCTCAACGCGCTGAACGGTGCGGTCGTGGCGGGCATGATGCAGGCGGCGAACCCCGACCTGAACATGGTTTCCGCCCCGATCGTCGCGAAAGAGCGCGGGATCGAGATCAGCCGCACCACGCAGGAACAGACCGGCGTGTTCGAGGCCTACATCAAGGTCACGATGAAGACGGCCGAGCGGCAGCGCTCGGTCGCGGGCACCGTGTTCTCGGACGGCAAGCCGCGCTTCATCCAGATCAAGGGGATCAACATCGACGCCGAGGTGGGCGAGCACATGCTCTATTCCACCAACGAGGACCGCGCGGGCATCATCGGCACGCTGGGCCGGGTGCTGGGCGAGAACGGCGTGAACATCGCCAACTTCACCCTCGGCCGGGCCGAAAAGGGCAAGGACGCGATCGCGCTCCTCTATGTCGACGAAGCCGTCTCGCCCGACGTGGTGGGCACGCTGACTTCGACCGGTGTGTTCAACGCGGTCCGGCCGCTGCGTTTCCGCATCTGATTCCGGCAGGCCGAGCCCAGCGTGGGCTCGGCCTCTTCCCCCCGCCGGCGGGCGTGATATGTCGGCCGGCATGGCTCCTCTCCGCGGCATCGTCCTCATCTGCATCGCCTTTTCGGTCCTGACCATCATGTCCGCCTTCGTGAAGGCGGCGGGCGAGACCGTGCCGACGGGCCAGGTCGTCTTTTTCCGCGCGTTCCTGTCGCTGCCGATCATCTCGCTCTGGCTCTGGAGCCGCGGCGACCTGCAGAACGGCCTCTACGTCGCGAACTGGAAAAGCCACGCCCTGCGCGGTCTCGTCGGCACGGTGTCGATGGGCCTCGGCTTTGCCTCGATCTCGCTTCTGCCGCTGGCCGAGGTGCAGGCGATCCGCTTCGCGACGCCGATGTTCCTGGTGGTCTTCGCGGCCGTCTTCCTGGGCGAGGTCTTCCGCCTCGTCCGCCTTGCGGCGGTCGTCGTCGGCATGATCGGCGTCGTCATCATCGTGGCGCCCGAGTTCGATACGGCGAGCCTTGGCAGCACCGCGCTGATCGGGGCGGGAATGGCGCTGGCCTCGGCTGCCTTGGCCGCGCTGGCGCAGACGCTCATCAAGGCGATGTCGGGGACCGAACGCAGCGAAGCGATCGCGTTCTACTTCCTTGCCACCGCAGCGACCTGCTCGCTCATGACGCTGCCCTTCGGCTGGGTCTGGCCGACGCCCTACGAGATGATGCTGTTGGCAGGCTGCGGCGTGCTCGGCGCGATCGGGCAGATGCTGCTGACGGCGAGCTACAAATACGCCGACGCATCGGCCCTCGCGCCGTTTTCCTACGTGTCGATGCTGTGGGCCGTCGTCATCGGCTTCGTCTGGTTCGGCGAAGTGCCCCGCGCCGCGACCTTCGCCGGTGCGGCCCTGATCATCGCGTCCGGCATCCTGATCGTCTGGCGCGAGCGCAAGCTGGCCCGCGACGCCACCGCGCGCCGCAAGCTCCGCGCCAAGGGGATGTATTAGTGCGGGCGCCGTGGCCCGCCCCAATCAACTGCGCACCAGCGTCTCGTAGCTTTCGGCTATGTCGAGGGCCATCGCGCCGACCTCGAAGGTGAAGTCGCCGATCTGTCCGACGGGCGTGACCTCGGCCGCGGTGCCGGTCAGCCAGCATTGCTGGAAGCCTTCCAGCTCTTCGGGCATGATGTGGCGCTCGTGGACAGGGATGTCCTTTTCGCGCAGCAGCTGCAGGACGGTCTGGCGGGTGATGCCGTTGAGGAAGCAATCGGGCTTGGGCGTGTGCACCTCGCCGTCCTTGACGAAGAAGATGTTGGCCCCCGTCGCCTCGGCCACGTAGCCGCGATAATCCAGCATCATCGCGTCCGAGCAGCCCTTCGCCTCGGCGGCGTGCTTGGACATGGTGCAGATCATGTAGAGCCCTGCGGCCTTGGCCTCGCTGGGGATCGTCTCGGGCGAGGGGCGCTTCCATTTCGACAGGTCGAGCTTGGCGCCCTTGGTCTTGGCGTCACCGTAATAGGCGCCCCATTCCCACGCCGCGACGGCCATCCGGACGGGGTTGCGGGCGCTGGCGACGCCCATGTCGGGGCCGGCGCCGCGCCACGCGATCGCGCGGACATAGGCGTCGGTCAGGCCGTTGGCCTTCAGGACCTGGGCCTTGGCGTCCTCGATCTGGTCGACGGAATAGGGGACCTCGAAGTCGATCAGGTTGGCCGAGGCGCGCAGCCGCTCGGAGTGCTGGCGCGACTTGAAGATGGTGCCGCCGTAGCAGCGTTCGCCCTCGAACACGGACGAAGCGTAATGCAGCGCGTGGGACAGGATATGCACCTTCGCGTCCCGCCATTCGACCAGTTTGCCGTCCATCCAGATCTTGCCGTCGCGATCGTCGTATCCACCCGACATATTCGCCTCCTCGCATAAAGTTGCGCATGAGTGCCCGCAAGGGACACATTGTTCCGAAATCAGACGGTCAGGTATCCGCGCCGGTTGCATAATGTCAACTATGCTGACATAACTCGTGATCTGAGGTCGCACGGAAAGGTGCAAGCAATGAGCGAAAGTCGCGCACGGGGCGACAGCCTGTTGTTTCTGACGGACGCGCAGCTTCGGCGCGGGATCGAGGCGATGTTCTTCGCCTATCGCGGCTTCACGGCCGACCCCGACCGCATCCTGGACCAGTACGGCTATGGCCGCGCGCACCACCGGGCGATCCACTTCATCAATCGCTGGCCGGGGACGACGGTGAACAACCTGCTGGCGATCCTGGGCGTCACCAAGCAGTCGCTGAACCGGGTGCTGCGGACGCTGGTCGAGGACGGGCTGGTCGAAAGTGCCGTTGGCACCCGCGACCGGCGCGAGCGGCACCTCACCCTGACCGAAAAGGGCCGTGCGCTCGAGACCGAGCTGAACGAGGTGCAGACGGCCCGGATGCGCGACGCCTTCCGCCGCGCGGGACCCGAGGCGGTCTCGGGGTTTCGCACCGTGCTGGAAGAGATGATGGACGAGGATCTCAAGCACCTGTTCGAGGGCACCGCATGAGCGACCGGCCGCATCTGCTGATCGTCGACGATGACGAGCGTATCCGCAGGCTTCTGGGCAAGTTCCTGACGCGCAACGGGTTCTATGCCACAGTCGCGCGGGATGCGGGCCACGCGCGCCGGATCCTCGGCGGGCTGGATTTCGACCTTGCGGTGGTGGACGTGATGATGCCGGGCGAGGACGGCGTCTCGCTGTGCCGGTGGCTGACCGAAACCCGCTCTCTGCCGACGCTGCTGCTGACGGCCAAGGGCGAGACCCAGGACCGTATCGCGGGGCTCGAGGCAGGGGCGGACGACTACCTGCCCAAGCCCTTCGAGCCGAAGGAGCTTCTGCTGCGCATCAACGCCATCCTGCGACGCGTGCCGCCGGCCGAGCCGACCACCGTCCAGCCCAAGGTGCTGACGCTGGGGCCCGTGCGCTACGATATCGGCCGCGGAGAGCTCTGGAGCGGCGAGAGCCTCATCCGCTTGACCGCGACGGAATCCGCTCTCATGCGGATCTTCGCGAGGGCGCCCGGCGCCGCGATCTCCCGCGCGCAGCTGATCGACGATCTGGGCCGCGCCGGACCGGATGGCGAGGGCGCGCAGGACCGCGCCGTCGACGTCCAGATCACCCGCCTGCGCCGCAAGATCGAGAGCGACCCGAAGAACCCGCGCTACCTGCAGACCGTGCGCGGGGCGGGCTACATGCTGATCCCGGACTGATCATCAGCCGGAGAACCTCTCGCTCAGGCGCGCCGCGATCCAGCTTCGCTGACGGGGGATCAGCGCGCTGTTCTTGACGGCGTCGGCCTCGAAGCGCCGCCAGAGCATGTGTCCAAGCGGAGATTGCGACGTCAGCGGCCACGTCCAGGGCTTTTTCCCGCCAGTGAAGTGGAGGAAGGCGACTTGGGCCAGTAGCGAGACCTGGTCGGGCGCCGGCATCTTCGACAGCGATGTGCTCGTGAAGTTGTATTTCGATGGCAGGAACCGTGCATCATAGTTCTCATCGCTCGCGAAGAGCTCGGTGAGGTAGGCCTGTTCGTTCGGAAGGGACTTCTGCGAGGCGAGCTCGAGCAGCCTTTCGCGAAATCCTGCGTCCAGGCAGCGATTCGCCAGGATCATGACGCCGGAATTCATGCTGACATGATCCTTGGGGAACTCGCCCCGGACCATCCCTGCCATCAGCGCCGTCACCTCGGCGGCGGGCCGGCGTGTATCTTCGTCCGTGCGATAGAGGCTGGGCCTCATCCGCGGGCAGACACCCAAGTCCCTGCCGCGCGGTTCGTCGAAGATGCCGTCCGCGTTCTGCAGGCACAGGATATCGGCGTCGATGAACAGCATTTCGTCGACATCATGATCGTCGAAGATCAGCCATTTCAGGAAGGTGTACTTGGCGATCCAGCTTCGCCGATCCTTGCGGCGGATCCGCTCGCGCGACACGACCGAGAACTGCCGGATCTGCTCGTCGGTCACGTGGATTCGCCGATCGGCCAGGGCGGTGACGATGGGGTCGTCGTGCACCACCTTGTCCTGCGTGAAGACGAGGATCGGCAGGTCCAGGAATGACCCGGTGCGCGCCAAACTGTAGATCAGCACCTTGAAGGGATGAAGGAACGAGCGGTCCAGCACGAAGGCCAGGGCACGGCGACCCGTTTCCTGCGTGCCGGCCGCTGCCGTGTCGACCAGCCCGCGCGCTGCCAGATTCCGGATTGTCACAGTTTGACCTCTCGTTCCCGATCGTGATCCTTGTTTGCCGGTTGCCCTAGCGAATGCGATAGGGGCAAGGAAAGAGGTGTTGCGCAACGGAGGTATCGCGTGTCGATCATATGGTTCTCGCACCCCTCGGGGCTCGACCACGTCACCCCGACCGGCCACCCCGAGCAGATCGCCCGGCTGCATGCCGTCGAAGAAGGGTTGCGCCCGCTGAGACTCGATCGGCGGGATGCGCCCGATTGCAGCGACGAGGACATCCTGCTGTGCCATCCCAAGCGCTACCTCGAAGGGATCGAGGCGGCGGCGCCCGAAGCCGGGTCGATCTCGCTTGACGCGGATACGCATATGTCGCCGGGCTCGCTGCTGGCCGCGCGGCACGGGGTGGGGGGCAACATCGCCGCCGTGGATGCGGTGCTGGACGGTGAGGCGAAGGCCGCCTTCGTCGGCTGCCGCCCGCCCGGCCACCACGCCGAGACCGAGACCGCGATGGGGTTCTGCCTGTTCGGCAACGTCGCGATCGCGGCGAAACACGCGCTGGACCGGCGGGGCCTGAAGCGCGTCGCCATCGTCGATTTCGACGTTCACCACGGCAACGGCACCCAGGACCTGCTGTGGGAAGAAGAGCGCGCGCTGTTCGTCTCGTCCCACCAGATGCCGCTCTATCCCGGCACCGGGGCCGAGTCCGAAACCGGTGCGCATGGCCAGATCATCAACGTACCGCTGGATGCGCAAACCGGGGGCGCCGATATGAAGGCGGCCTATCGCGACAAGGTGTTCCCCCGGATCGCCGAGTTCGCGCCCGAACTGATCCTGATCTCGGCGGGGTTCGACGCGCACCGCAACGATCCGCTCGCGGGCCTCAGGTGGGAGGCCGAGGACTTCGCCTGGCTCACCGACTGGCTCTGCGACATCGCGGACGAGCATTGCGGGGGGCGGATCGTCTCGACACTCGAGGGCGGCTATGATCTGACCGCGCTGACCCACAGCGTGAGGGCGCATGTCGAGGTTCTGAAGGAGCGGAGCGCATGAGCGACAAACCCATCGAGGAAATGAGCTTCGAGGAAGCCATGCGCGAACTCGAGGCGGTGGTGAACCATCTCGAAGCTGGCGATGTCGAGCTTGAGCGTTCGATCGAGCTCTACGAGCGCGGCGCCAAACTGAAAGCCCGCTGCGACGCGACGCTGAAGGCGGCTGAAGAGAAGGTTGCCAAGATCACGACGGGCGCGGACGGCCGCCCCACCGGCACCGAACCTCTCGATCCGTGAGCTTCCGCGACAGGCTGACCTCGCGCGCCGATGCGGTCGGCGCGTTCCTTGGTACCCGGATCGGCGCGCTGCCCCCGGGGCCGATTACCGACGCCATGGGCTATGCCTGCAATGGCGGCAAACGGCTGCGCGGGTTCCTGGTACTGGAAAGTGCGGCTCTCTACGGAATCGATGCCGCCGCCCTGCCCGCGGCCGCGGCGATCGAGGCGCTGCATGCTTATTCGCTGGTGCATGACGACCTGCCCTGCATGGATGACGACGACCTGCGGCGGGGACAGCCGACCGTGCATGTCGCCTGGGATGAGGCGACGGCCGTGCTGGTCGGGGACGCGCTGCAAAGCCTCGCCTTCGAACTGGTGGCCGAGGGGGATTTGCCGGCCGAGCGGCGGCTCGACCTGTCGCTGACGCTCGCCCGTGCGTCGGGAGGGGCGGGGATGGTTCTGGGCCAGGCGCTCGACATCGCGGCCGAAACGGCCGAGGCACCGCTGGACCTCAAGGGGATCGGGGCGCTTCAGTCGCTCAAGACCGGGGCGCTGATCGAATGGTCCGCAGCCGCCGGGGCGCGGATGGCCGGTGCGGATACCGGGCCGCTGGCCACTTATGCCCGCGCCATCGGCCTCGCCTTCCAGATCGCCGACGATATCCTCGACGTCGAGGGCGACGCGGCGGCCACCGGCAAGGCCGTCGGCAAGGATGCGGGCGCGAACAAGGCGACCTATGTCTCGCTTCTGGGCCTCGACGCGGCGAAAACCGAGGCGCGGCGGCTGGTCACGCAGGCCGAGGATGCGCTCGCGCCCTTCGGCGACCGCGCCGCGACACTCAGGGACTGCGCGCGGTTCATCGTCACCCGCGATCGCTGAGCTAGGTTTGCGGGTTCCGCCACGGCGGGCTATGTGGATAGGCACATTGGAGACGCCGTGATGAGTGACAGACCGCAGACCCCGACCCTCGACCGCGTCAGCTCTCCCGCCGATCTGCGCAGCATGTCCGATTCCGAGCTTCGGCACGTCGCCGACGAGCTGCGGGCCGAGACGATCCACGCGGTCAGCCAGACGGGCGGCCATCTCGGCGCTGGCCTCGGCGTGGTCGAGCTGACGGTGGCGCTGCATGCCGTCTTCGACACGCCGCGCGACCGGTTGATCTGGGACGTCAGCCACCAAGCCTATCCGCACAAGATCCTGACCGGGCGGCGCGACCGCATCCGGACGATCCGCCAGAAGGACGGGCTGTCGGGCTTCGCCAAGCGCAGCGAGTCGCCTTACGACCCGTTCGGCGCGGGGCACAGCTCGACCTCGATCTCGGCGGCGCTCGGGTTCTCGGTGGCGCGGGATCTGGGCGGGTCGCCCGACCCGAGCCTCGGCGACGCCATCGCCGTTATCGGCGACGGCGCGATGAGTGCTGGCATGGCTTACGAGGCGATGAACAACGCGGGCCATTTGGGCCGGCGCCTCTTCGTGATCCTGAACGACAACGAGATGAGCATCGCGCCCCCGGTCGGCGCCATGTCCTCCTACCTGTCGCGCCTCTATGCCGGCGCGCCGTACCAGGAGTTCAAGGCCGCGGCCAAGGGCGCCGTGGGCTTCCTGCCGCCGCCCTTCCGCGAAGGGGCCCGCCGCGCCAAGGAGATGCTGAAGGGCATGACCATCGGCGGCACGCTGTTCGAAGAGCTGGGGTTCAGCTATATCGGGCCGCTCGACGGGCACGACATGGACCAGCTTCTGCCGATCCTGCGAACGGTGAAGACGCGGGCGGACGGGCCGGTGCTGATTCATTGCATCACCAAGAAGGGCAAGGGCTACGCCCCGGCCGAGGATCGCGCCGACCGCGGACACGCGACCGCGACGTTCAACATCTCGACCGGCGAGCAGAAGAAGGCGAAGTCCAACGCGCCCAGCTACACCAAGGTTTTCGCGCAGGCGCTCCTGGACGAGGCGGCGCGCGACGGCCGGGTCTGCGCCGTGACCGCCGCGATGCCGGACGGCACGGGGCTGGACCAGTTCGCCAACCGTTATCCCAGCCGCTGCTTCGACGTGGGCATCGCCGAACAGCACGCGGTCACCTTCTCGGCGGGGCTCGCCGCCGGGGGGATGAAGCCGTTCTGCGCGATCTATTCCACCTTCCTGCAGCGCGGCTATGACCAGATCGTCCACGACGTTGCGATCCAGCGCCTGCCCGTGCGCTTCGCCATCGACCGCGCCGGGCTCGTGGGCGCGGACGGCGCGACCCACGCGGGCAGCTACGATGTCGCCTTCCTGTCGAACCTGCCGGGCTTCACGGTCATGGCCGCCGCCGACGAGGCCGAGCTGAAGCACATGGTGGCCACGGCCGTCGCACATGACGAGGGCCCGATCGCCTTCCGCTATCCCCGCGGCGAGGGCACCGGGGTCGAGATGCCCGAGCGGGGCGAGGTGCTGGAGATCGGCAAGGGGCGCATGATCCAGAAGGGCGAGGGCGTCGCGATCCTCAGCTTCGGTGCGCGTCTGAAAGAGGTGATGGAGGCCTGCGAAAGCCTTGGTCAGCGCGGCATCACGCCGACGGTCGCCGATGCGCGCTTCGCCAAGCCGCTGGACGAAGAGCTGATCCTGTCGCTCGCCGAGGAGCATGATGCGCTCATCACGGTCGAGGAAGGCACCGTCGGCGGCTTCGGCAGCCATGTCGCGCAGGTCCTGGCCGAGTCCGGCGTGTTCGACAGCGGGCTGAGGTTCCGCTCGATGGTGCTGCCGGACACGTTCATCGATCATGCGAACCCGCGCGACATGTACGCGGCGGCCGGCCTCAACGCCGAGGATATCGAGGCCAAGGTCCTGTCGGTCATGGGGGTCGAAACACTCAGCCGCAGGGCGTGATCATGGGTGTTCCCTCGGTCACTGTTCATCTAGGTTGTGCGCCAATGCCGCACTAGCGGATTGGTGGAGTGCGAGACTCCGGACATTCTTTGGATGGAGGACGATTGTGCGAGGGGACAACAGGGCATTCGGGGAGAGATCCGTAGCCGACGAGGACGCGGTGCCGTGCGTTCGGGTGACGGACCTGTTTCCCGATCTCTGGGCGGAAAGCACGCAAGGCAGCGTCGAGCTGCACGACTGGGCGCAGGGGAGCTACTCGATCTTCTTCACGCATCCGTCCTCCTATTCCCCGACCGCCGAGGTCGAGCTGGTGGACCTCGCGCGGCACAAGGACGACTTCGACGCGCTCGGGTGCAAGGTGATGGGGATGAGCCAGTCCGACCCCCTGACCGAGCGCATGTGGATCCAGGAACTGTCGGAGAAACACGGCCTGGCGATCCCGTTTCCGATCATTTCCGACGAGGACGGCCGCATCGCCGCGATCTGCGGGCTGCGAGAGCAGAACGAGGCGCTCGACCGCCCGGTGGCCAAGACGTTCATCCTTGGCCCTGACCTGCGCATCCGGGCGGTGCAGGAGTATATCCATCCCGTCCCGCGTTCGGCCGCCGAACTGTTGCGGATCGTGGGTTTGCTCAAGTCCGCGCGCATCTAGCCCCGCCGGACCTGCGCCTTCGTCACTGGCTCGCGGCGCGTTTCAGTCTTCGTCCAGAAGGGCCCGAAGGCCGTCCCGGTAGGTGGGATAGGCCAGCTCAACTCCCAGTTCGTCCTTGATGCGGTCGTTCCTGACGCGCTTGGATTCAGCATAGAAGCTGCGCGCCATGGGCGACAGGTCGGCTGCCTCGAACGGGATCTCGGGCGGTCGGGGGACGCCCAGAAGATCGGCCGCATGGGCGATCACGTCCTGCGGCGGAGCGGGGTCGTCGTCGCAGACGTTGTAGATCGCTCCGGGGCGGGGGTGGTCGATGGAGGCTTCGAGCACGGCGGCGATGTCCTCGACATGGATGCGCGAAAAGACCTGGCCCTGCTTCACGATCCGCCGGGCCTTGCCCGCACGGACCTTCGCGAAGGGGCCGCGGCCGGGGCCGTAGATGCCGGCAAGCCGAAAGATGTGGAGCCGCAGCCCATGGGACTGAAGCGCCCGCCAGCCGGCCTCGGCCCGGACCCGCGCGGCCCCCCGCGCGGTCGAGGGATTCAGCGGCGTGTCCTCGTCCACCCAGCCGCCGCCGTAATCGCCGTAGACGCCGGTGGTCGAAAGATACGCGAACCACTCCAGGTCCGCCGCGGCGAGCGCACCGCCATAGGTCTCGAGCACCAGGTCGCCGTCATCGGGGGACACCGAATGAACCACGTGCGTCGCCCAATTGATATGGGGGCCAAGATCATCCTCGCCAGGCCAGACGAGCGGCGGGATACCGGCGGATGCGAGGGCCTCGGCCTTGTCCGCGCTGCGGGTGGTGCCCCGAACCTCCCACCCCCGTGCCAGAAGGCGCGGGACGAGCGCTCGGGCGGAATAGCCGCAGCCGATGGCCAGAAGCCTCATGGAATGCAATCCTTTGCTGTCTTCGACGCACACTAGCGCGCGGGCGAAGACAGCAAAACCCGATCCGGCGTGCCGTGACGGCAGAAGGGGCACGTGCGTGCAGGACCGGCCGCGGCTTGCGGTCGCCCGTGGATACCCCATAGTGCCACCGAAAAAGGAGAGGTCCATGACCGAAAGCCTGCCGATCGAAACCCCGGACCTGCCGGGGCACGAGGCCTTCACGGACGCCGCCGCCGCCGTCGAGCGTCTGCGCATGCTCTATGACGAGGCGGTCAGCTTCCTGACCCGGCACTTCCACGCCGCGCTGAAGTCGCACACCGGCGTCGGCGTTCGTTACCGCGCCTTCTACCCCGAGATTCGCCTGACCGCGACCAGCTACACCCACGCCGACAGCCGCCTGTCCTTCGGCCATGTCACGCAGCCGGGTCGATACTCCACCACCGTCACGCAGCCCGACCTCTTCGCCAGCTACCTCGAAAAGCAGATCGCCCTGCTTTTGCAGACGCAGAGCGGCACCGTCTATGTGGGCGTCTCTGAAACGCCGATGCCGCTGCACTTCGCGGTCGCCAAGGCCGGCCTGACCGTGCCGCAGGACGGGTCGATGACCTTCTCGCTGCGCGACGTGTTCGACACGCCTGATCTGAAGGTCACGCATGATGCTATCGTGAACGGCGAGGGCTTCCTCTACGAGGATGGCTCGCGCCCGCTTGCGCCCTTCACGGCGCAGCGGGTGGATTATTCGCTGGCCCGCCTGTCGCACTACACGGCGACCGACGCCGCGCATTTCCAGAACCACGTGCTGTTCACGAACTACCAGTTCTACGTGGACGAGTTCGAAGCCTATGCGCGCGAGGCGCTGGCCGATCCCGACTCGGGCTACACCGCGTTCGTCGGGCCCGGCAACCAGGTCATCACCGATCCCGAGGCCGTGCTGGAGCCCATCCCGAAGATGCCCCAGATGCCGAGCTATCACCTGCAGCGCCCGGGCGGGCAGGGAATCACGCTGGTCAACATCGGGGTCGGCCCTTCGAACGCCAAGACGGCGACGGACCACATCGCCGTGCTGCGCCCGCATGTCTGGCTGATGGTCGGGCACTGCGCCGGCTTGCGCAACTCGCAGCGGTTGGGCGACTTCGTGCTCGCCCACGCCTACCTGCGCGAGGACAAGGTGCTGGACGACGACCTGCCGATCTGGGTGCCGATCCCGGCGCTGGCCGAGGTGCAGATCGCGCTGGAGGACGCCGTCGAAGAGGTCGCCGAGCTGGAAGGCTACGAGCTGAAGCGGATCATGCGGACGGGCACGGTCGCGACTCTCGACAACCGCAACTGGGAGTTGCGGGACAATTCCGGCCCGGTGCAGCGGCTCAGCCAGAGCCGGGCGGTGGCGCTCGACATGGAAAGTGCCACGATCGCCGCGAACGGGTTCCGGTTTCGCGTTCCCTACGGAACCTTGCTCTGCGTCAGCGATAAACCGCTGCATGGAGAACTGAAGCTGCCCGGCATGGCGACCGATTTCTACAAGACCCAAGTGGCCCGACACCTGCTGATCGGGGTCAGGGCGATGGAAAAACTGCGGGAAATGCCGCTTGAGAGGTTGCATTCCCGAAAGCTGCGTTCGTTCGAGGAAACAGCTTTCCTTTGACGACAGGAACACGAAAACCCCATGTTTTACGGGACTGACGTCCGCCCACGTTCTTGTGTTGAGGGCGCGGATGGCGTTTAGTCCCGTGCACTGCCCAAGCGGCGCGAAACAAAACGGAGTGATCCATGGCCCAGAAACCGATGACGAAATCTCAGCTCGTCACCGCCATTGCCGAGAAGATGGGAACGCAGAAGAAAGAGGCCACCGAGGCCCTCGATGCGATCACCCAGATCATCACGGACGAAGTCTCGCAGGGCGGCGCCGTGACGCTTCCCGGGGTCGGCAAGATCTACTGCCGCGAGCGGCCCGAGCGCATGGTGCGCAACCCGGCCACCGGCGAGCAGATGAAGAAGGACGCCGACAAGGTAGTGAAGATGACCATCGCCAAGGCGCTGAAGGACAGCGTCAACAACTGATTTTCCGCTCTTCGGAGAGGAAACGAGGCGCGCCGGAAGGTGCGCCTTTTTCTTTTGGGCTTCTGGTGCGGGCAAAAAAAGCCCCGCGCATCCCGAAGGATGGCGGGGCCAAGGTAGTGCCGATCGGACGCGCCCGCACATGGGGGCACACTCCGTCGGCACTGGCGGTAACCGCTGGCGCGCCTGGGCTTAGATGAGCTCGGCGCGGATCTGTTGCCTGAGAGAGTCGATGGGCACGCGCTGGCCGTCCCGGATGAAGCTCCAGTAGGTCCAGCCGTTGCACGAGGGCGCGCCGTCGATGGCCGCGCCGACCTGGTGGATGGAGCCAGTCAGCTTGTCGCTGCACAGCGTCCCGTCCGCGCGGATCTTGGCCATCACGCCCTTGGAGTTCACCAGCGTCTCACCGGGGCGCAGGAGGCCCCGTTCGACCAGCGTTCCGAACGGCACGCGGGGTTCGGAACGCTTGCCCTGACTGACGCAAAGCGCGGCCTTCTCGTAGGGGCGCACGCGGCTCAGGCGCTCTTCGGCGGCATCGATATAGGCCTGCTCGCGCTCGATCCCGATAAAGCGGCGGCCCAGCATCTTGGCCACGGTGCCGGTCGTCCCCGTCCCGAAGAACGGGTCGAGCACCACGTCGCCGGGATCGGTCGAGCCGACCAGGACCCGGTGCAGCAGCGATTGCGGCTTCTGCGTCGGATGCGCCTTGTGCCCGTCCGCGCCCTTCAGCCGCTCGTGCCCCGAGCAGATGGGCAGCGTCCAATCGGATCGCATCTGCGTGCCCTCGTTCAGGGCCTTCAGCGCATCGTAGTTGAACGTGTAGCGTGACTTTTCGCTCTTGGCGGCCCAGATCAGGGTCTCGTGGGCGTTGGTCAGGCGCTTGCCGCGGAAGTTCGGCATGGGGTTCGTCTTGCGCCACACCACGTCGTTCAGGATCCAGTAGCCCGCATCCTGAAGCGAGGCGCCGACCCGGAAGATGTTGTGGTACGAGCCGATGACCCAGATCGCGCCATCGGGTTTCAGAACCCGCCGCGCCGCCTTGAGCCACGCGCGGGTGAACGCGTCGTAGGTCTCGAAGCTGGCGAAACGGTCCCAGTCGTCGTCAACCGCATCCACGCGGCTGCCTTCGGGACGGTGCAGGTCGCCCTTCAGTTGAAGGTTGTAGGGGGGGTCCGCGAAGATCAGGTCGACCGAGGACTCCGGCAAGCCCTCCATCACCTCGATGCAATCACCGCGCACGATACTGTCGAGAGGCAGGGTCGCTGCCTCCGGTCCGCTCTGCGTCATTTCACTGCCTCAATTTGCAGCCCGGTTTTTTTTTGGTGGGCCGCTTGTTATGTCAGGCAGATTGTCCGGGCCGGTGCCGGCTTTCAAAGACTATTTGCTGTCGCAGATCGCAAAATCTTCTTGAACCA
Organism: Palleronia marisminoris; assembly: GCF_900172315.1. GTDB lineage: Bacteria > Pseudomonadota > Alphaproteobacteria > Rhodobacterales > Rhodobacteraceae > Palleronia > Palleronia marisminoris. Next base: position 284,957 of record NZ_FWFV01000004.1, on the reverse strand, counting down.
AGATGTTGTGGACCGGCTTGAACGTGCGCCTATGGTGTGTGGTCACACCGTGTCTTTTCAGTCCCAGCAGATGCGCGGCCGTGCCGTAGCCCATGTTCGTCTCCCAGCCATAACCGGGGAATTGTTGCGCGAGGGTCAACATGCCCAGATCTCGACAATTTTTTGCCACAATCGAGGCGGCCGCGATCGACATGGACAGGCTGTCGCCCTTCACGACCGGCTCGGCCCGGCAGGGCAGCACCGGGGGCAGGCGGTTTCCGTCGATCAGAAGGGCGTCGGGCGCGACCGGCAGCGCCTCGACCGCGCGGCACATGGCGAGGAAGGTCGCCTGCAGGATGTTGATCCGGTCGACCTCTTCCACGCTGGCCTCGCCGATGCCGACATGGGCACAGAGCGCGATTTCGCCCGCCAAGCGGCCGCGCGTGGGCGCGTCGAGCATCTTGCTGTCGTCGAGCCCCTCCGGGACGTTGCACGGAAACAGTACCACCGCCGCGGCGACCACGGGGCCGGCCAGAGGGCCACGGCCGACCTCGTCGACGCCGGCGACGATTCGGGCACCCTGCGCGTGCAGGCGGGATTCCAGGAACAGGTCAGGCATGGGGCGGGGATGCCGTCAGGGCAGCCATCCCGCAATACAAAAATGGGCGAGGGCACATGGCCCCCGCCCCAGGTTGCACGGTCCGCTGCCCGAGATGTGCGATTCTAGACAGGGCAGACCGTGCGAAGGGCGCACGCTCAATAGTGGCGGCGTGCGACCCTCCATCCGTTGTGCTGCAGGCACCGCGCCTCGTAGACGCGGGCCAGGCGACGATTGACGCGGATGTCGGTCTCGCAGCGGCGCGGCAGATGGCGCAGGTTGACCCCGGACCGGGCGAGGCAACGCTGGCCGAACACGCTGTAGGTGCCGCGCCTGGTGTCGAGATGGCGCAGGCAGCTTCCGGGCAGGGCGCGAACCGATCCGCGGCGGGAATGGCCGTAGCCGCGATTGGGCTGGCCCGCATGGACCTCGACATCGACATTCCCGTTCTGCGACAGCGCCGCGCCGAGCCCGAGGATCACGGCACCCGCGATGATGCCGGCCGCCTGCCGGTCGTCGAGCGCCTGGGCGGGGGCGGTTGCGATCGGTGCGACCGCGAGGGTCAGGCCGATAGCCGCGGCGGCGAGGGTGCGAAACATGTGAGCCTCCGGTTTGAGGATGACTGGGCTCGGCCCCGTCTGTGTGAGGAAAGGGATAGGGTCGACCCCTTCGGACAGGCAATGACGGTGCCTTGTCATGCGATGACGGCGCCGCATGTCTCAGGCAGTCATTGCATGACAGGTGGCGCCGACCGAGACGGGATGCGCCAGTAGACAAGGACCGGACAGAGGATGACCCGCGCCACCCGCATAGCCTTCATCGTGACCGTAGCACTCGGCTTGTCCGCCGCCGCGGCGCGGGCCGAGTGTATCGTCGACTACAAGGCGAAGCGGGACGGACCCCTGCAACTGCATTACGGGGTGATCCAGTTGGACGAGGCTGAATGCGAGGAACCCGCGCTCGCGGTGGCCGAGCGGATTGCCGTGGACGGGTGGACGCTTCTGACCGTGATGGATCGCCTCACCGAGGCGGAGGCGGAAGAGAGACAAGGCGATGCTGGCGCGTATTACCTCCGTTACTGAAAGCTCGAAGGGGATCGCCCGCCTGATCGGGGGCGGCGTCGTGGCGGTCGTTGCGATCCTGGGGATCACCGCGGCGCTTCTGCTGACCAGCCTTCCCGATGCCAACGCCTTCAACGCGCGGGTCGAGCGTCTCTTTGTCGAGAACGCCGACCTGACCGGGGGCGAGACGATTCGCCTGCTCGAGATCCTCGCGCAGTCGGGCACCGCCTTCTCCGAGGTTCTGGCGAGCTACCGCGTGGTCCTGTTCGTGCTGCTGGTCTTCGCCACGGCGCTTCTGATCGCGGCGCTGGTGTTCCTGGTCATCCTCGTCTCGCTCTATCGTCGCCTGGGCGAGATCGAGCGGTCGGGCATCCAGGTCTCGTCGCTGCACATCGCGCGCGAATCGCGATCGGTAAGCCTCAATGACATGGAGTTCACCCTGACCGAGGCGGCCATCGAGACGCTGAGCGTGCTGGCCGAGGCCCGGATGGACGACGACATCCTCACCGGGGCCGAGATCGAATCGATGGTTTCGGGACGCAAGCTGCCCGATTGCGACGAGGCCGCCGGGGCGACCCGGATCAAGCGGTTGCGCGATGCGCTGGGCAACCAGCTGGTCAGCGAGCTTCTGATCCGCACGGTGGCCCGGCGCGGCTACGTCCTGTCGATCGACAAGGACGTCATCCGGATGAACTGAGGCTCAGCTTGCGTCGCAGCCGATGATCTCGGCCGCGCCGCGTTCGCCCAGTACCGTGATACGCAGCGTCTCCCGGTCTAGGGCCAGCGGCTGGCCGCGCGGAGCGGCAAGATCGGCCTCGGCCATCAGGATGCCGCCTTGGCGGTGGGTCTTCGGCTCCGAGATCCAGAGGCTAGGGTCCGACGGTTCGAACACGATTTCCTCGACCGTGCCGAGCGGCGGCATGTTCAACTGCACCGACAGGCGCGCTCCGCCACCGGGCGCAAGCTGCACATCGCACCGGGCGGTCGCCAGCCCGACCTCGCCCTCGGTGAACGGTCGGTCGGCCAGAGCCGCGCGGATGCGCGCGTCCTGGCGCACCGGGGCGGGGGACAGTTCGGCCCGCGCCGTGGCCTCGACCGGCACGCAAACGTCCTTGCAGACGCCCATGTCGACCCCCAGCCGAAGCGAGATCGGCGCGGTCGCATCCTTCGGCGTGACCTCGATCGGCAGGACGACCCCGTCCTCGTAGACCACCGAGCGCATGCCGCTCTGGCGGATGACGCTCGGCACCGGCCAGTGGATCCGGACTGCCGCGACGTTCTGCGAGCCGGACCAGTTGAAGCTGGGCGGAATGCCGGCCTCGCCCGGGCGCCGCCAGTAGGTTTTCCAGCCCGGGGTGAGCCGAATTTCGAGGCCTGCCATGTGGCGGCCGTCCTCCATCCGCCAGCCGGGCAGCAGGCTGAACCCCTTCACCGCGTGGCTGTCGGCATGGGCGGCGGGGGAAAGGATGGCGAAGATCGCGCATAACAGGAAATATCGCATACCTGTTCCATAGCGATCGATGTGCCGCGGGGAAAAGTCACAACCGCGAGACGTTGGCACAGGGATAGGGTTGCGCGGCGCTTGGGTCACGCCATGTTCAGGGACATGACAGATGTGACCGAACTGACCGGGAAGCTTCTCATCGCCATGCCGGGCATGGGTGATCCGCGATTCGAAAAGAGCGTGGTGGTCGTCGTCGCCCATGGCGCCGATGGCGGGATGGGGTTGATCGTGAACAAGCCGGCCCCGTCAATCGGGCTGGGCCACCTGTTCGAGCAGCTCTCGATCGAGGGCCAGTCGGGCGGAGACAAGCTGGTCTATTTCGGCGGGCCGGTCGAAAACTCGCGCGGCTTCGTGTTGCACGACGCCGATTACCGCCAGGATGACACGACCCTGTCCATCGATCCGCAGTTCGGAATGACGGCGACGCTGGACATACTCAGGGCGATGGCCGAGGGCGGCGGGCCCGAAAAGTCGCTGGTCGCCTTGGGATATGCCGGATGGGGTCCGGGTCAGCTGGAAGAGGAGATCGCCGAAAACGGTTGGCTGATCGCCGATGCAAACCCGGACCTTGTTTTTTCCGACGACCACTCCGGCAAGTGGATCGCGGCGATCGAGACGTTGGGGATCGATCCCATCATGCTGTCCGCCGAAGGCGGGCGAGCGTAGCTCAATAGCCCGCCGCCGCCTCGCGTGCGATCGCGTCGATGTTGCCGCGCGCAACGCCGATATCGTCCAGGTCACGCTGGCTCATGCGGGCCAGTTCGTTGTAGACGCGGTTGTATTCGGCGCGACGGGCCAGGTGGGTGCGGATCGCGGTGCGGGTCCGGGCGATGATGCTCGTGTCGAAGCGGATGTCTGTCAAAGCGGCCATGGTAGCCTCCTGTAGGGTTCGTTTCCTTCTGGCCCCTACATGGGCCTATTTGGTGATAGCGAGAACATCCACATTTCGAAGGCCGCCATGCACTCGCTGCAACGCAGCAAATTTTACGTTCTGTCGCAAAAGCAAAAGGCCCCGCCGGTTGGGCGGGGCCTTTCTTTTCGTTGCGCGGCCGATCAGTGAACCACGGCATCCTGCGGCGGTTGCCGGTTCGATGCGGCGACCCGGTCGCCCACCAGAAGTCCGTCGGACCCAGCGTCGACCATGACGGTTGCGCCGTCCTCGATGTCGCCGGCCAGGATCATCTCGGCCAGCTGGTCCTGCAGCGCGCGCTGGATCACCCGCTTGAGCGGGCGAGCGCCGAAGACCGGGTCGTAGCCTTCATCCGCCAGCCACTTGCGGGCGGCGTCGGACAGGTCGAGCGTGATCTTGCGCTGGGCAAGCCGCTGTTCCAGCCGGTGCAGCTGGATCTCGACGATCCCGGTCATGTCCTCGCGGCCGAGGCGGTCGAAGATCACCGTCTCGTCCAGCCGGTTCAGGAACTCGGGCCGGAAATGCGCCCGGACCGCGTCCATCACGTCGCGCTTGGCCGTCGCGCTGTCCGCCCCGTCGGGAAGCTGGCTGAGCGCCTGCGACCCGAGGTTCGAGGTCAGGATGATCAGCGTCTGCTTGAAGTCGACGTGCCGCCCTTGCCCGTCGGTCAGAACGCCGTCGTCCAGCACCTGCAGCAGGACGTTGAACACGTCCGGGTGGGCCTTCTCGACCTCGTCGAACAGGATCACCTGGTAGGGACGCCGGCGCACGGCCTCGGTCAGGACACCGCCCTCGTCATAGCCGACATAGCCCGGAGGGGCGCCGATCAGGCGGGCGACGGCGTGTTTCTCCATGAACTCGGACATGTCGATTCGCACCATCGCCTGGTCGTCGTCGAAGAGGTATTCGGCAACGGCCTTGGTCAGCTCGGTCTTGCCGACGCCGGTGGGTCCGAGGAACAGGAACGAGCCGAGCGGCCGGTTCTCGTCGTTCAGACCGGCGCGCGCCCGCCGCACAGCATTCGCCACGGCGCGGACGGCGGTCTTCTGGCCGATGACGCGCTTGCCCAGCTCTTCTTCCATGCGCAGCAGCTTGTCGCGCTCGCCTTCCAGCATCTTCGAGGTCGGGATGCCGGTCCAGCGTTCGACCACCTGCGCGATCTGTTCGGGGCGGACGGCCTCTTCGACCATCAGCTCGTCCTCGCGCTCTTCCGCCTCGCCGAGTTTGCGCTCGAGATCGGGAATGCGGCCATATTGCAGCTCGCCGGCCTTGGCGAAGTCGCCCTCGCGCTTGGCACGGTCCAGCTCGATCCGGGCGTGGTCCAGCTCTTCCTTCAGGCGCCGCGAGGTGTCGAGCTTGTCACGCTCGGCCTGCCATTTGGCGGTCATCTCGGCGGCACGCTCGCGCAGCTCGGCAAGGTCCTTCTCGATGGTGGCAAGGCGATCCTTCGAGGGCTGGTCGTCCTCTTTCCGCAGGGCCTCGGCCTCGATCTGCTTCTGCAGGATGTCGCGGTCGAGCGCGTCCAGTTCCTCCGGCTTGCTGTCGACCTCCATCCGCAGGCGGCTGGCGGCCTCGTCCACGAGGTCGATCGCCTTGTCGGGCAGGAAACGGTCGGTGATGTAGCGGTGCGACAGGGTTGCCGCCGCCACGAGGGCCGAGTCGCTGATCCGCACGCCGTGGTGCAGTTCGTACTTCTCCTTGATGCCGCGCAGGATCGAAACGGTGTCCTGCACCGTCGGCTCCTCGACCAGGATCGGCTGGAAGCGACGGGCGAGGGCTGCGTCCTTCTCGACATGCTTGCGGTACTCGTCGAGCGTGGTGGCGCCGACGCAGTGCAACTCGCCCCGCGCGAGAGCGGGCTTCAGCAGGTTGGACGCATCCATCGCGCCATCGGCCTTCCCGGCGCCGACAAGCGTGTGCATCTCGTCGATGAACAGAACGATCTCGCCCGCGGCGGCCTCGATCTCCTTCAGTATGGACTTGAGGCGCTCCTCGAACTCGCCGCGATACTTCGCGCCTGCGATCAGGGACCCCATGTCGAGCGCCAGCAGCTTCTTGTTGCGCAGCGATTCGGGCACGTCGCCGTTGATGATGCGCAGGGCGAGGCCCTCGGCGATGGCGGTCTTGCCGACGCCGGGTTCACCGATCAGCACCGGGTTGTTCTTGGTGCGGCGCGACAGGACCTGCATGGTGCGGCGGATCTCGTCGTCACGCCCGATAATCGGGTCGATCTTGCCCTCGCGGGCGCGCGCGGTCAGGTCGATCGAGTACTTCTTCAGCGCCTCGTAGCCTTCCTCGGCCGTGGCCGAATCGGCGGTGCGGCCCTTGCGGACCTCGTTGATCGCGGCGTTCAGGTTCTGGGCGTTCACGGCGCCCGCATCCAGCGCGTCCTTGGCCTTGGATTTCACCATGGCAAGCGCGGTCAGGATCCGTTCGATCGGCACGAAGCTGTCGCCAGCTTTTTGGGCAAGCTTCTCGGCCTCGTCCAGCACGCGCGCCGTCTGCTGGTCCAGATAGACCTGTCCCGCATCGCCCGAGACCTTGGGCTGCTTGCCAAGCGCAAGCTCGACCTGTTCGGCCACGCGCTGGGGCGAGCCCCCGGATTTCGTGATCAGGTTCGCGGCAAGGCCCTGGTCGTCGTCCAGAAGCGCCTTCAACAGGTGCTCAGGCACCAGCCGCTGGTGGTTTTCGCGCATGGCGATGGTCTGTGCGGCCTGAATGAAGCCGCGTGACCGCTCGGTGAACTTCTCGAGGTTCATCTGCTTTCTCTCCTCTTCAAGCGCCCCGCCAACCGCCCGTTATGGCACGGTTTTCGCAGGGCCTCGCCGCATAGATGGGGAGGAGGCAACACCTCATCAAGATCCCATCTCACGGTCGAGTGATCGCTTGACGGGAACTTATCCACATGCCTGCGCGTCATTTTGCCAAATGGGGGTGCACCCCGACCGAGCAGCGAAAGACAGAAAAGATGACAGGCGATTCCGCGAAAATCATACCCGGAGGTGCCGGCATGATCGTACTCGATGCCGCATTCGACCACGTCCGCCGCGACCGCGACTTCGGCCGCGTCGAAGCGTACGTGACCCTACTCATCAAGCGGGCCGGCGAGGCCGCCCGTCCGGTTCGTGTCCGCACGAACGTGACGGATCGGGGAACGCAGACCCTGCGGGTCAGGCTGTTGGAGAACGCGGCCAGTCTCGCGGATTACGTCATGCGCCGCGATGCATCTGGCCAGATGGACCACGCCGCCTAGGCCTGATCCATTGACGGAGAACAAAGGACCGGCCCCTGAGGGCCGGTCTTTTTCGTTACTCCTCCTCGGTATCGAGGCACTCTTCCCGGGTGTTCGCGTCGGGGCCCGACGGCGTCGGGATGAAGGCGGCGCCGCCCGTGTCGCTGTCGCGCACGATGTCCTGGCACTCTTCGGGGTCGAGGTTGGTCTGCGCGTCCCGACCGGCGGGAAGCACCCCGGGCTCGGTGCTGTCTTGCGGCCCGGGGGTGTCGACATTCTCGGCATCGCCGGTGCCGACGGTTTCCTCGTCGATCAGGAACTCTTCGGTCGCGGGTTGATCGGGGACGCGCAGGGTGGCCGCCGCGGGTTCCTCGCTTTGCACGCCATCGGCACCACCGGCCTGAGTGGCCTCGGTCGAGAGAAGCTCGGGGGTTACCCCATCCGAGGTCTCGGTAGAGGTCTCGGCGCCGTCCAGAGTGTCATCGACGGTGTTCGAGACCTGCTCGTCGGCATCGGTCTCGCCCTCGACGTCGCTGCCAGTGGTGACGACATCATCGGCGGCGGGAACCGCTTCCACCCCGTCGGCCGCCGGTTCGACGTCATCCACCTGTTCGGTGATGCCTTCCTCTGTCTCGTCGGCGATCGGACCCTCGTTCTCGACCATGCCGGCGGGTTCTCCCTCGGGCAGGGTGCCGGAGCCGGCGGGTTCGCCTTCGACGCTGTCCTCGGCAATGACGGTGGGCTCGTCCGGCGGCGCCTCTTCCTCGCTGATGGCAAGAACGCCGGCGATGATCGCAACGACGACGACGCCGATGATCGCGATGGGAAGGAGCGGGTTGCCCGATCCCTTGGGTGAATTGGCCATGAGATGCCTCCGCTCGGATGTCTGTCTTCTTGGAACGGGCCGGTGTGAGGGCTTGTTCCCGCCTTGTCGCTCCGCCGCAGATGGGGCAGAGCGATCCGAAATCAAGGAGGTAACGCATGGCGGACGAACGGCTGATCGTGGCGATCGACACGGGCGACGCGCTGAGCGGGCTGAAGCTGGCGAACCGGCTGGGCGACGCGGTGGGGTTCTACAAGATCGGGTTGGGGATGCTGACCATGGGCGGCCTCGCGCTTGCGCGCGAGTTGAAGGACGACCACGGCAAGCGCATCTTCCTCGACATGAAGCTGTTCGACATCGGCGCGACGGTCGAGCAGGCGGTGCGCGGCTTGTGCCAGTTCGACATCGACTTCCTGACCGTCCATGGCGACCCCCACGTGGTCCGCGCGGCGATGGAAGGGGCGGCCGGAACGAAGACGAAGATCCTGGCGGTGACCGTCCTGACTTCGCTCGACCGGGGCGACCTCGATGACGCGATGATCCGCGCGGGCGATCTGGGCGAAGTCACGACCGAGCGCGCCGCCCGCGCCCTTGCCGCCGGGGCCGACGGGGTGATCGCCTCGCCGCATGAGGCCGCTGCGATCCGCGCGCTGTCCGAGGCCGAGGGGCGGCTGATCGTGACGCCCGGCGTGCGCCCGGCAGGGGCGGCCTCCGGCGACCAGAAGCGCATCGCGACCCCCCGCGGCGCCGTCGAGGCGGGGGCGGACCACATCGTCGTCGGCCGCCCGGTCTGGCAGGCCAGCGACCCGGCCGCCGCCGCGCGCGCCATCGTGGACGAGCTCGAAGGCTGACTTAGATCGCGGACGAACCCCCGAAGGAGCGACCCATGACCCTTTACGCCGTCGGCGACATTCACGGCTTCTCGGCGCAGCTCGACCGGGCGCTCGGGCTGATCGATGCCGACGGCGGGCCTGACGCGCAGATCTACTTCCTCGGCGACTATACCGACCGCGGACCGGACAGCCGCGGGGTGCTGGACCGGCTGATCGCCGGCCGGGACGCGGGGCGGCCGTGGAAGTTCTGCAAGGGCAATCACGACCGGATGTTCCAGCGCTTCCTTGAGGCCGAAGCCGAGAATGATGACCGCATCGGCTCGGGCAAGTCGTGGTTCCACCGCGCGCTTGGCGGCAGCCGGACACTGGGGTCCTACGGGCTCGATGGCGAGGCGCAGGGTTTCCTGATGAATGGCGGTGTCGAGACGCTGGCCAGCTACGAGGTGGACGGCCGGTCGGTGTCCAAGGCGGAACTCGCCCGCGCCGCGCGGGACGCCATCCCCGAGGCGCACCGCACCTTCCTCGAAGACCTGCCGTTGTTCCACGAGACGGACGACCTGATCTTCGTCCATGCGGGGCTGCGGCCGGGCATCCCGCTGCACGAGCAGGACGAGGACGACCTTCTGTGGATTCGCAAGGGCTGGCTGGAAAGTTCGGCCGATCACGGACGGCTGGTCATCCACGGCCATACCGCGCTCGACTTCCCCGCCCATCACGGCAACCGGGTCAACATCGACGGCGGCGCGGGGTTCGGCAATCCGCTGGTCCCGGTGGCGATCGAGGGCGGGTCGATCTTCACGCTGGACGAAGACGGGCGCACACCGCTGGAGCCCGGGCGCTAGGGCGCGCCCTCTTCCCCGCGGCGCCTCGATACGGTAAGGGGCCGCGATCCGAGAAAGGGGTTTTCCATGGGCTACAGAATCGCCGTCGTCGGCGCCACGGGCAACGTGGGCCGCGAAATGCTGAGCATCCTCGCCGAACGCGGCTTCCCGGCCGACGAGGTGGTGGCGCTTGCCTCGCGGAAGTCGCTGGGCACCGAAGTCAGCTATGGCGACACGACGCTGAAGACCAAGGACCTCGACACGTTCGATTTCGCAGGGTTCGACATGGCGCTGTTCGCCATCGGCTCGGACGCGACGAAGACCTATGCTCCCAAGGCTGCCAAGGCCGGCTGCGTCGTGATCGACAATTCGTCGCTCTATCGCTACGACCCGGACGTCCCGCTGATCGTGCCCGAGTGCAACCCGGAGGCGATCCACGAGTATTCCAAGAAGAACATCATCGCGAACCCCAACTGCTCGACCGCGCAGATGGTGGTGGCGCTGAAGCCCCTGCACGATCGGGCGAAGATCAAGCGCGTCGTCGTCTCGACCTACCAGTCCGTCTCGGGCGCGGGGAAAGAGGGGATCGACGAGCTGTGGGACCAGACCAAGTCGATCTACAACCCCGTCGACAACAAGCCGCCGAAAAAGTTCACCAAGCAGATCGCCTTCAACGTCATTCCCCATATCGACGTCTTCATGGATGACGGCTCGACCAAGGAAGAGTGGAAGATGGTCGCCGAGACCAAGAAGATCCTCGACACCTCGATCAAGGTCCAGGCGACCTGCGTGCGCGTCCCGGTCTTCGTCGGCCACTCGGAATCGGTGAACATCGAGTTCGAGGAGTTCCTCGACGAGCACGAGGCGCGCGACATCCTGCGCGAAGCGCCCGGGATCATGGTCGTCGACAAGCGCGAAGACGGTGGCTACATCACCCCGATCGAATGCGTGGGCGATTTCGCGACCTTCATCAGCCGCATTCGCCAGGATTCGACGATCGAGAACGGCATCTCCCTGTGGTGCGTCAGCGACAACCTGCGCAAGGGCGCGGCGCTGAACGCGGTGCAGATAGCCGAGCTTCTCGGGCGCGAAGTGCTGAAGAAGGGCTGACCTGATCCCGCCGGGTGACGCTCTTGCGGCAGTCCGGCGGGCTTGGCTCGCCGCGGGTCAGACGGGTTCGAAGTCCTCGGTCCGGGGGTTGAGCATCTTCAGGCCGCCCTCGGCGATGTCGTTGTGGCAGCCGTGCAGCGACAGACGGTCGGCCTCGACCGCTTCCCGCACGAAGGGAAATGTCATCAGGTTGTCGAGGGAGGTCCGGACCGCCTCGTATTCCAGCTGCGTCTGGCGATCCTCGTCCGAGCCTTCTGACAGCCGCTCGAATCCCGGCCGCAGCAGGTCCATCCAGCGGCCAACGAAGCTCGATTTCTCTTCAAGCTCGGGGGCGTTGCCCGAGCACATGTCGTAGCATCCCTTAACCCCGCCGCAGAGCGAATGGCCCAACACGATCAGATGCGCGACTTGCAGCGACGTGACGGCGAACTCGATCGCCGCCGAGGTGCCGTGCTGGTTGCCGTCCGGCTCGTAGGGCGGGACGAGGTTGGCGATGTTGCGGTGGATGAAGAATTCCCCCTGGTCCGCGCCGAAGATCGAGGTGACATGCACGCGGCTGTCGCAGCACGAGATCACCATGGCGCGCGGGCGCTGACCCTCGGTCGCAAGGCGGCGATACCAGGCGTGATTTTCGGCGAAGGTGGTGGCCTTCCACCCGTGATAGCGAGTGACGAGGTATTGCGGCAGCGGCTTCACGGAAGTCATCATGCAATCCTTGGTTTTCGAATCATTGCGGATCTAGACCTGATCATCACTATTTTCCAACGCGCTTTCCGACCGGCATAAACCGCTCCCTTACCGCTTCGTGGCATTGTCTCAGGTGGGGATAGAGGAGTGGAAGAAGATGACTGTCGTAAGTTTGCGGCTGCGCGAAAGTGCGCGGCAGGATACCTGGCGCCTTCTCGGGGCTGCGCCCGACGGACCCGAGCGGGGCGAACGGCTGGATACGGATCTCGACCAGTTGATGGCCGGACTGAGCCGTGTCTCGCTGGCCTGGCACGACCGGGACGGGGCGGTGCTGCGCAATTCGGCGAGCTTCGTGGCAGGGAGGGCCAGTGCGCTCGGCCTCAACCGTATTGCCCGTGTCGCGCGCACAGTGGAAACGCTTGCGCGGACCGAGGACGGGGCCGCTTTGGCGGCGAACGTCGCGCGGCTCCTCCGGCTCGGGCAAGGGTTCTTCGAGGAGGTTTGGGAACTGCAGGATCGACCTGGCTAAGGGATTGCGGCTGGGCATGAGCGCGCTAGGGTCGGCGACCTCATCGACCGACGGAGCGCGCCCATGTCCAATCCCGCATTGACCTTCGAAAAGGACGCTTCGGACGCCCTGCCGCTTCACGTGCTCGGACCAGAGGGGCTGGCGGATTGGACTGAAGGCGCGGGTCCCGTCGCGCGCGCCTGGTTCGAGGCGTCGTCGTTCAAGGCCGGTGCGGGGCAAACACTGGTCGTTCCCGGCGCCGATGGTCGGCCCGAGCAGGCCATTGTGGGTTTGGGTCCCGAGGATCGGCGCGCGCAGCACCGGTTCTCGGTGGCGGCGGCGCGCGATGCGCTTCCGGCGGGCGCGTGGCGGATCGCCACGCCGCTCGAGCCCGGCGCGCGGGACGAGGCGGCGCTTGGCTGGTTGCTCGCGGGCTACCGGTTCGATCGCTATGCCGCGGCCCCGGCACCACAAGCCACGTTGGTTGCGCCAGACGGCTGCGACGCCGCGCGGATCGAGGCGATCGCGGCCGGCGAGGCGCTGACCCGCGACCTCATCAACACCCCGGCGTGGGAGATGGGGCCGGCCGACCTCGCCGCCGCCGCGACGGATCTTGCTGCGGAATTCGGCGCGGACTCGCGGGTGATAGAAGGGCCTGCCTTGGCCGAAGGATTCCCGCTGATCCAGGCGGTCGGTCAGGCGGCGCCTGAAGATCGCGCGCCCCGGTTGATCGACCTGAACTGGGGCGAGACCGGGCCGCGGGTGACGCTGGTGGGCAAGGGGGTCTGCTTCGACACCGGTGGGTTGAACCTCAAGCCGGGCGCGTCGATGGGCCTGATGAAGAAGGATATGGGCGGGGCCGCCGCGGTTCTGGGCCTGGCGCGGATGATCATGGCGACCGGGCTGAACCTGCGGCTGCGCGTCCTGATCCCGGCGGTCGAGAATGCCGTCTCGGGCTCTGCCTTCCGGCCCGGCGATATCCTGACCTCGCGCAAGGGGCTGACGGTCGAGGTCAACAATACCGATGCCGAGGGGCGGCTCGTGCTTGCGGACGCCCTCGCCCTCGCCTCCGAGTCCGAGACGGACATGATCGTGTCGATGGCAACCCTGACGGGCGCCGCCCGCGTTGCCGTGGGGCCGGATCTGGCGCCGTTCTACACGGGTGAAGACAGGTTCGCCGAAACGCTCGCCGCGGCGGGCGACAAGGTGCGCGACCCGCTCTGGCGCATGCCGTTCTGGGCGCCCTACGAGACGATGATCGAACCCGGAATTGCCGATCTGGACAACGCACCCAAGGGCGGCTTCGCGGGATCGATCACGGCCGCCCTGTTCCTGCGCCGGTTCGTGGCGCGACCTGAAACCTATACGCATTTCGACATCTACGGCTGGAACCCCAACGCGGCGCCGGCCCGGCCGAAGGGCGGGGCCGGACAAGGTGCGCGGGCGCTGTTCGACGCTCTGTCGGGGCTCTCATGACCGACCGTCGCCTGACCCCCGCGAATGGCCGGGTTGCCGCGCGCGAGTTGATGGGCCGCGTCGAGGCGGATCGTTTCGTCGCGCCCGAGCCCGCCTCGATCACCGTCCCGGTGGCCGACCTGTGGTCCACGCCCGAGCGCACAGCCCGCGACCGGCAGCTTCTGCTGGGCGAGGAGGTCGACATCTACGAACGCCGTGCAGGCATGGCGTTTCTGCGGGCCCGCAAGGATGGGTATGTAGGCTACCTCTCCGAGGCTGACCTGGGCGAACCGGTCACCGTCACTCATGTCGTCGGCGTCCCGGCGACCCATCTGTATTCTGCGCCCGACATGAAGCGGCCAGCCGTGGCGCGCCTTTCCTTCGGCGCGCGGCTCAGGGTCGTGGCCGGTAGCGACCGCTTCTTCGAGACCGACGCGGGGCTGCACGTCCCTCGGCCGCACCTGACGCCCGCGAACCGCCCCTTTACCGACCCGGCCAGCGTCGCGCAGCTGTTCTTCGGCGTGCCGTATCTCTGGGGCGGAAACTCCAGCGACGGGATCGATTGTTCGGGAGTGGTCCAGGCGGCCTGTCTCGCCTGTCATCTCCCCTGCCCGGGCGACAGCGATCTGCAAGAGGCGGTGCTTGGCCAGCCCCTCGGGGACGAGCCGCCCGCGCGCGGGGATCTCTATTTCTGGAAGGGGCACGTGGCCATGGCGGTGGATGGCGATGTGCTGATCCACGCGAACGCTCACCACATGGCCGTGACCTATGAGCCGATCGAGGCCGCGATCGCCCGGATCGAGGGGCAGGGGGACGGGCCGGTGACGTCGCGGCGGCGGCTGTAGGCCCTACTCGATGGCGCGGATGAGCTTGCGGTCGAGTGCGCCGAGGACGGCCTTGAGGTCTCCGCCGCGCTTGAGGATCTGGCCGTTCATGCCGATCACGGCGTACATGCCCTGCCGTCCGCGCAGCTTCGGGCGCTTCTCGATCCGGTAGATCGGGTGCTCGGCCGTGCGGCGGAAGATCGAGAACACCGCGACGTCCCGGAGGAAGGACATGCCGTAGTCGCGCCACTCGCCGGCGGCTACGGCGCGTCCGTAGAGGCCGAGAATCAGGTTGAGCTCCTGCCGGTCGAAGGCGACCTTGGCATGTGGATCCGGCCGTCCGGGGAACGGCGTGGGGGTCATGACGGTCATCCTGAAAATGTGGGGAAGGCGCGGGTGTTTGGCAAGTCTGTCGCACGATGTCCGTAAATTCGGCAGCATTTCCGCCGGGCTCTGGACTCGACTCCCGGGCTGATTCTGCTCTAGCTGAGGTAGAACTTAGCGTGAACATCCTGCTGCCACGGGACGCTCATGGAGCATCGACGGATCCTTTCGCTGTCGTTTCCGCATCTGGGGGCGGAACGGCTGCTGCGCCGCGGGAGCGATCCCGCAGGCGTGCCCTTGGCTGTCGCCGCGGATCGCGGCGGCGCGCAGGTGCTTGTCAGCGTGAGCCCTACGGCGGCGGCGGCCGGATTGCGGGTGGGGCAGGCGCTTCGGGATGCGCGGGCGATGTGCCCCCACCTTGCCACCAGGTGGGAAGCGCCCGCGGCCGAGGCCGCGTTCCTGTTCGCGCTTTCCCGGTGGCTGGGCAAGTTCAGTCCTTGGGTCGCAGAGGAAGCGCCCACCGGATTGCTCGCGGATGTGACGGGCTGCGCGCATCTTTTCGGAGGGGAGGCTGCGCTTCTGGCGCAGATCGAGGGGGATTGCGCGACGCTGGGGCTGACCGTGCAGGCCGGGCTTGCCGATACGGTCGGGGCGGCCTGGGCCTTGGCGCGCTATTCCGGGCGACGGGCCGAGCCGGGCCGGTCGGGGGACGCGATCGACCAGGAGGCCCCGGCGACCCGCTCGCGCGCGGCGAAGCGGCGACACGCCGGACCGGCTGCCGGATCGCCCCCCCGAGGGCGGATCGCGGCGCCGGGAAGCACGCGGACTGCCATCGCGGCGCTGCCCGTCGCGGGGCTGAGGCTCGATGCTGATCTGGTGGCCGAACTCGGACGTCTGGGCCTCAGGCGGATCGATGACCTGGCCAACCAGCCGCGCGCCGCCTTGGCCCGGCGGTTCGGTCAGCACCTGGTGTTCCGGCTCGACCAGGCGCTTGGCCTCGCGCCCGAGCCTGTCTCACCCGCCCGGCCAGAAACGCGCTTCGCCGCGCGGCTGAGCCTGCCCGACCCGATCGGGCTGGAGGCGGACGTGATGGCCGCGGTGGATCGCCTGCTGCCGGCGCTGTGCGAAAGGCTGAAGCGGAAGGGGCTGGGCGCGCGGCGGATCCGGCTGGAATGTCACCGGGCCGACCACACGATGGGCGCGGCCGAGGCGGGTCTGGCGCGCCCCTCGTGGGAGCCGGAGCGGTTGCGGCAGCTTCTGGCGATGAAGGTCCCGGGAATCGAGGCCGGGTTCGGCATCGACATGGTGCGCCTGGTCGCGACCGAAACCGAGCCCGTGAAGGTCCACCAGCATCGGGGACACGTGGAGGCTGCGGATGATGCCAAGGCGCGGCTGACGGGCACGCCGCTGGACGATCTGATGGGGCGGATCGGTGCGCGGGTGGGGCTCGAGAGGATCACCCGGGTGGCGCCTTCGGACAGCCACATCCCCGAGAAGGAGGTGCAGATCCTCGCCGCCGCGTGGTCCGACCCCGCGACGGGCTGGTCCGCGCCGGCAGTGGCCCGGCCGCACCTGATCTGGCCCCCGGACCCCGTGACGGCCCCCGAAAGCCCCGCCGTGCCCAAGCAGTTCAGGTGGAGGAACAGGGACATGACCGCCCTGAGCGCCTCCGGGCCCGAACGCATCTCGCCGGAATGGTGGCTGGACGACCCGGCTTGGCGGACGGGCGTCCGGGACTACTGGAGCGTGACCTGCGAGGGCGGTGAGCGGCTGTGGATGTACTTCGCCCACGGGGCGGGGCTGTCCTCGGGGTGGTTCTGCCAAGGCGCCTTCGCGTGATCAGCCGCAATAGGCGCGGGTGAGGCGGCCGTCCGCATCGGTCTCGAGGTTCAGCCGGCCGGGCACGAAATCCATCGTCACGGCCATGTCCGGGCCGATCACGCGGCGGCCGGCGGGTCCCGTGGCGTCGATCGCGTCCACCGGGGTGCCGAGCTGGGTCGATTGAAGGCGCTGCGCGGTCGCTTCGCACGCGCTGGCTTCGGCAGGAGGCGCGGGGGTCGTCTGGCACGCGGCGAGCGCTAGCGCGAGGCAGGCGACGGGAACGATGGAGTGGTGCATGGGCGCGGATCCGGCAAGGGACAGGTGCCGAACAAGATGTGCCGGAGCGCGTCCGAGGAAAGGGCCGGTTTGACAAGGCCCCCCGCTTCGATCACGGCTGAGGCGACCGTTCCGCCATCCCAGAGGTGTCCATGCCCGAGCGCAACCGCCCGCTCTACGCCGTCCTGATCGACGCCGACAACATCCCGGCCAAATACGCCGATCCGATCCTGAAAGAGATCACCAAGTTCGGCGAGCCCGCGCTGCGCCGGGTCTATGGCGACTGGTCGTCGGGACGGCTGAACAACTGGAGCCAGAAGGTCCGCGACTTGGGCCTCGTGGCTCACCAGGAAACGGCGAACACCGTGGGCAAGAACGCCAGCGACATCGGCCTTGTCATCGACGCGATGGACATCCTGCACACGGGCCGGTTCGACGGGTTCGTTCTGGTCAGCTCGGACAGCGACTTCACCGCGCTGGCCAACCGGGTCCGCGAGAATGGCCTCGACGTGATCGGCATCGGCGAGGGCAAGGCGCCCGAGGCGCTTCGCAACGTCTGCAACCGCTTCATCCTGATCGAGAACATCGTGGACGAGCCGATCCAACCCGTTCAGGCGGATTCGGGAAAGGCGCCCGCAGGCAAGATCGCTCCGATCGAGGCGGTGCCGCTGATCCTCCACGCGATGGACCGGATCGAGCAGGACGACGAGTGGTACGCCCTGGGCCAGATCGGCCAGTACATCACCGCCGAGCATCCCGATTTCGACACCCGCACCTACGGCAAGCGCAAACTGAGCGACCTTGTGATGGAGCTGAAGCGGTTCGAGACGAAGAAGGTCGGCAACCAGCTTCACCTGCGCCGGGTGGACTGAGGCTCAGACGCCGTAGCGGGCCAGCCAGGTCTCGACCGCGCCGTCGAGGACACGGGTACGGTCGGCGGCGGAGAAGTCGGGCTGGATGCACAGGCAAAGCCGGGGAAAGACCACGGCCTTGCAGAGCTCGGCAAACTGGTGGGCGGCGAGCGGCTTGTCATCGATGACAAGCTCGCCGCGTTCGATGGCCAGGTCGAAATAGCGCGTGAGCAGGTTTTCGAGCATCCCGGGACCGTTTTCCCAGAACGCGCGGCCGATCTCGGGGAAACGCTCGCATTCCGCAACCGAAATGCGGAAGACCTGCTGGCCAGTCTCGGAGAACATGAAGTCCATCAAGGCGGCGCCGGCGCGGGTCATCACCTCGCGCGGGGGGAGGCCGAAATCGAGATGCTCGACTGCCTCGGCCGCCTGGCGCCTGCATTCGGCCGAGGCGACCTCGATGAAAAGCAGCCGCTTGTCGGGGAAATAGCTGTAGAGCGTGGCCTTTGAGACGCCAGCCCGCTTGGCGATGCTGTCCACCGATGCGCCGCTGAACCCGTCGGACATGAAGACTTCGCGCGCGCCTTCCAGAACCTGGTCGTACTTCCGACCCTTCTTGACCCGCGCTTCGATATTCATGCTGGCACCCCCGACGACAACCGCCCGCCACTTTAGGCGGGAAAGGCCCGGAGCAGCAACGACCCGCGGCTCCGGTGAAGGTCACATGGGCGCGTTGGGGCGCGTATCAATGGGTTGCGGACTGCGCCGGCACTGTCAGTACGATTGCGGGCGCCTCGGGCGCTGCGCTGCGGGTGGTGCCGGGTCCGGCGTCGGCGTGCGGGGCGATCATGGCGCCGGCGAGCATGGCGCCCTTGATGAAGGTGAAGGTCATGGCGTTTTTGATTCCATACTGAACGGTATGGTTCACTTAAAGTCCGGCCGCGACCGGGATCAAGAAAAAACTGAACCGTTCGGTTTAATTTTCTGACATGGAGAGCGGGCCGCGTTGACCGTGCCGCGCGTGGGCTTTCTTATGGCGTGGAGGCCTCAGGAGGGAACGGTATGGAAACCAAGTCGGAAAACGCGAGCTTCGGAGGTGTGCAGGGGGTCTACGCTCACGCGAGCGAGGCCACGGGCACGGATATGACCTTCGGCCTGTTCCTGCCGGAGGAGGCCAGGTTCGGGCCGGTGCCGATCCTGTGGTACCTGTCGGGCCTGACCTGCACCCACGAGAACGCGATGACCAAGGCGGGGGCGCAGCAATTCGCCGCCGAATACGGGATCGCGATCTGCTTTCCCGACACGTCTCCGCGGGGCGAGGGCGTGGCCGACGACGACAGCTTCGACATGGGACAGGGCGCGTCCTACTACGTGAATTCGACGCAGGACCCGTGGGCGAAGCATTTCCGCATGTGGGACTACGTGACCGAAGAGCTTCCCCGGCTCATCGGGCAGGAGTTTGCGGTGGACCTCGACCGGCAGGCGATCACCGGGCACTCCATGGGCGGGCACGGCGCGCTGACCATCGGCATGGGCCTCGGCAGCGAACGCTTCGCCAGCATCTCGGCCTTCTCGCCCATGTGCCGGACGATGGACAGCGACTGGGGCACGCGGCAGCTGGGCCTCTACCTCGGCGACGACCGCGAGGCATGGCGAAAGCACGACGCGAGCGAGGTGATGCGCGAGCGTGGCTTCGACGGGCCGGTGCTGGTCGATACCGGGACCGCGGATCAGTTCTGGGACAAGCTGAAGCCGGGCGCGCTGGCCGGTGCGATGGCCGACGCGAGGCAGCAGGGGTCGTTCCGCCTGCAACCGGGCTACGACCACAGCTACTTCTTCGTCTCGACCTTCATCGAGGATCACATCCGCTTCCACGCCGAGGCGCTGTACGGGTGATCGCACAAGGGGGCCGCAGTTGATCTACGTGGATGCCGATGCCTGCCCGGTAAAGGCCGAGATCGAGGCCGTCGCCACGCGCCACGACCTTGGTGTCGCGATGGTATCGAATGGCGGGCTGCGCCCTTCGTCCAACCCGCTGGTCGCGATGATCTATGTCGACCAGGGCGCGGACGAGGCCGACATGTGGATCGCCGACCGCTGCACCTCGGGCGACGTGGTGGTGACGGGCGACATTCCGCTTGCCGCGCGTGCGGTTTCGGCAGGCGCCCGCGTGGTGAAGCCGAACGGAGAGGTCCTGACCCAGACGAATGTCGGCGCCGCTCTTGCGTCCCGGGACCTGATGGCCGACCTGCGTGCGGCGGACCCGTTCCGGCAGGGCGGCGGCAAGCCCTTCGGAAAAGCCGACCGGGCACGGTTCCGCGACGCGCTTGAGCGCGTCGTCAGGCAGGCGAAGGGATAAGGCGATGGCGGTCGATCTTGTGGTGTTCGACATCGGGCGTGTCCTGCTGGAATGGGACCCCGAGGGCTATTACGACAAGGCCATGGGCCATGTCGCGCGGGTGCGCCTGTTCCGCGAGGTGCCGCTGCACGAGATGAACCTCAGGATCGACGCGGGCGAGCCCTGGCACAAGACCGTCGAGGACACCGCTTCGAAACATGCGCGCTGGCAGAAGGACGTGCTCGGCTGGCGCGACCACTGGAACAAGATGGCGGGCCCGCTGATCCCGGAAAGCGTCTCGCTTTTGCGGGCGCTCAGGTCCAAGGGCATCCCGGTCTGGGCGCTGACGAATTTCGGCCGCGAGACGTTCGAATACGCCCAGTCTCTCTGGCCGGCGCTGACCGAGTTCGACGGCATGGTCGTCTCGGGGCACCTGGGCGTGGTGAAGCCCTCGCCCGAGATCTATGCCGTCCTTGAACGCGACACCGGGGTCGCGCCGGACCGGATCCTCTACACCGACGATAGCGCCCCGAACATCCGCGCCGCCGAGGCGCGAGGCTGGAAGACGCACCTGTTCGACGGCCCCGCCGGGTTGCGCCAGCGCTTCGTGGACGAGGGCCTTCTCAGCCCCGCCGAGGCCCGCGCAGGCTGATTTCCGACATGCTGGAACATGGGACGAGGCACGCGGTTTGAGTGATCGAACGGCGCGCATGCCGACGTGTAACCAGTGGAAGGACAGATCATGACCAAGGACGTCGTGAACGACCCGAAGATCAAGCCGCAGGCGCAGGACACCATGCCCGGCCGTGAGTACGAGATGGATCCGGCCCCTGACTGGAAGCCCCGCTTTCCGGGCGTCGGCAAGCTCGAGGGCAAGGTTGCCTTCATCACCGGCGGTGATTCCGGCATCGGCCGTGCCGTGGCCGCCCTGTTCGCCCGCGAAGGTGCGAAGATCGCCATCGCCTATCGCGAGGAAAGCCGCGACGCCGAGGACACGAAGAAGATCGTCGAGGACGAAGGCTCGGAATGCCTGACCTTCGAAGGCGATCTGGGCGACAAGGCCCACGCGACGAAGGTCGTCGAGGATACGGTGGCCCACTACGGCAAGCTCGACATCGTGGTGAACAACGCGTCCCAGCAATACCTGGATTGGCCCATCGACGAGGACCTGACCGAAGAGCGGCTGGACGACATGCTCCGCTCGAACGTGAAAAGCTACTTCCACGTCACGCAGGCCGCGCTGAAGCACCTGAAGGAAGGCGCAACCATCGTGAACACCACCAGCGTCAACGCCTTCAAGGGCAACGACAAGCTGGTGGGCTATTCGACCACGAAGGGCGCCGAGTTGGCCTTCTCGCGCTCGATCGCGATGGCGCTGGCCGAGCGTGGAATCCGCGTGAACGCCGTGGCGCCGGGTCCGATCTGGACGCCGTTCATCCCCGGCTCGATGCCGCCCGAAATGGTTGAAGATTTCGGCAAGAGCACACCCTTGGGCCGCGCCGGCCAGCCTTGGGAGGTCGCGACGGCCTACCTGTTCCTAGCGGGTCCGGACGGCACGTACTTCACCGGCCAGACGCTGCATCCGAACGGGGGCAAGATCGTCGGCGCCTGACCGCAGGCACTACCTGCGCGCCATCATCGACAGGCGAATCAAGGCGCGTTCCATCAGGGCCATTTGGGGCGCCTTGGCCGTGGATCGCAGCGTCAGGTCGGTGTCGATGAGGATCTGCAGCGACTCCTCCAGCCGGTGCAGGCCGATCCGTGTTGCCTGCCGCTGGATAGCGTCCCGGCGCGGACCGTAAAGCGGCGGGCGCAACTTGCCGATACCCGAGCCCGGGCCCCCGGGATCGGCGGCCACCGCGTGAAGCGTGCGCCAGTGGCGCATCGCGGCAATGGCGAGCGCGACGGGCTGCGCCCCCTGCGCCTCGAGCCGCGACAGGATCGGCCCGATCTCGGCCGCACGCCCGTCGGCGGCAGCGTTCAGCACATCGTCCAGGTCGGCCTCGGTCGAGGCGGGGGCGCAGGCGGCGACCTCGTCCGCCGTCAGGGGGCTGCCATCGCCATGCTTGTAGAGCGCGAGCTTGCCGATCACCTGCTTCAGGTCGCCCGGGGCAAGGTCCTGCGCCATTGCATGGATCGCCCCAGTTCCGTCGCGGTCGGGCTTCAGACCTGCCTCGCTGATCCAGCCACCGATTTCGGCCCGGTCGGGCGGGTTGTCGTAGACGGCGATGCAGCCGGCCGTGGGATGCTTCTCGAACGTCTTGCGGATGGGCGAGGTGGGTTTCAGCGAGCCGCAGGTGACCACCATATGCGCGTCGCCCGGCTGCCAGTCCTTCAGCGCGGCGGTGATCTGGTCGGCATTGTGCTGGTTCGCGTCTTCCAGCAGCGCGACGCGGGGCCCCGGAAAGAACCCCTGCGCCTTCACCGCGTCCGCAAGCAGCGACTTGTCCTTGCGCAGATCGGCGCCCGAAATGCGGCTGAGGCGCATCTCGTCATCGGCGGTGGGGCCGGCGATGTTGCGCACGAGATCCTGCCGCTTCAGTGCCACGCGCATCCCGTCTTCGCCGTAGATCAGGGTCGCGGGGCTGGCCTGGGGCGGCTTGGCGATCCAGGCGTTGGCGTCGCGGGCCGACAGCTTCATGTGCGCCAGGCGGGTGCTGTCGCCAGAAGGTCGGCGACGATCTTGTCGGCGAGGATGGTCATAAGGCGTTCGCCCGCGTCGCGCCTCGCCTCGCTGATCGAGACATAGCTGCCCACGTAAGGCTCGCCTGGTTGGGGCGTGATGTCATCGTCGACGAGCGGCGAACTGTAGCCGGTAAAGCTCGACAAGGAATGGCGGCGCAGCACTGCGCCGGTCTCCATGTCGATCAGGCTGTAGGTGACGCTTCCGGTAAGTTGTCGACGGGCGACGGCGTTGTCATTCGTGCGCCCGAGGTTGCGGTTCGAGATCTGCACGTCGGCCGCCAGCCGATAGCGCGGAGAAACCGGCTGGCCCAGCCGTTCCTCGAGCTGGGTGAACAGCGCGTAGCCGGCCTCGTCCACCGGGGTGTCCACCAGGATCTCTCCGGTCAGGCCCGCCGCCGCGCCGTTCGGCCCATAGACCGGGCGGAACCCGCAGGCGGGCAGGGCGACGAGGGCTGCGAGCAGCCCCCGGCGCGACCAGCTTGTCCTAGACGACGACATTCACGATCTTCCCCGGCACGACGATCACCTTCTTCGGTGTAGCACCGGCAAGCTGGCGTTGCACGGCGTCACTCGCCAGCGCGAGGGCCTCGACCTGGTGCTTCGGCGCGTCCTTGGCCACGCGGATTTCGTCCCGGCGCTTGCCGTTGACCTGGATCGGCATGGTGACCTCGTCCTCGACCAGCATCGCGGGGTCGGCCTTGGGCCACGCGGCCGTGGTCACCAGACCCTCGCCGCCCAGCATCCGCCAGAGCTCCTCGGACAAATGCGGGGTCATCGGCGCCATGAGCTGCGCGAGGGTGCGCGCGGCCTTCACCTGCGCCTGCCGGCCGGCCTGCGACTTCGACAGCGTGTTGGCGAAGGCATAAAGGCGCGCGATTGCGGCGTTGAAGCCGAAGCTCTCGATGTTAACCGTCACGTCGTGGATCGCCTTGTGCATCTCGCGCAGGAGGGTCTCGTCATCGCCCCCGGTCTCGGGCGCGTCACGCGCGCCCTCGGCGATCCGCCAGACGCGGGCGAGGTGCTTGGACGCGGCCTCGGCCCCGGCTTCGGTCCATTCGACGTCCCGCTCGGGGGGCGAGTCGGACAGGACGAACCAGCGCGCGGTGTCGGCGCCGAAGCGGTCGATGATCTCGACCGGGTCGACAACGTTGCGCTTGGACTTGGACATCTTGGCCGAAGGGATGACCTGAACCTGCGTCCCGTCCTTCAGGAACGCGCCGCCTTCGCGCCGCTCGACCTCGGACGGCAGGTAGTAGGTCTTGCGGCCCGTGGCGTCCTCGGTCTGGTAGATCTCGTGCGTGACCATGCCTTGGGTGAAGAGCGCGTCGAAAGGCTCGATCGCGCTGGCGGGCAGGTGGCCGCAGGCGTGCATCGCGCGGGCGAAGAAGCGGGAATAGAGCAGGTGCAGGATCGCGTGCTCGACCCCGCCGATATACTGGTCGACATTCATCCAGTAGTCGGCCTCGCCCGCGTCGGTGGGCGTAGTCGCCCCGGGCGAGGTGAAGCGGGCGTAGTACCAGGACGAATCGACGAAGGTGTCCATCGTGTCCGTCTCGCGCTTCGCCGCCCCGCCGCATTGCGGGCAGGGCACATCGCGCCAGGTCGGGTGCCGGTCGAGCGGGTTGCCGGGCGTGTCGAAATCGACGTCGCGGGGCAGCTCGACGGGCAGGTTTTCCTTCTTCTCGGGCACCACGCCGCAGGCGTCGCAATGGAGGACCGGGATCGGACAGCCCCAGTAGCGCTGCCGCGAGAGGCCCCAGTCGCGCAGGCGGAACTTGGTGACGCCCTGGCCCCAGCCTTCGGATTCAGCGCGGTCGATGGCGGCGTCGATGGCGGCGTCGCCAGTTTGCTCGGCGGCGCCGGCGACGATGCGGGTGTAGCGCACGGTCTCGGTCTTGGGCGGCACGAAGGGCTCGCCCTTGTCCTCGGGCGCGGTGTGAGGCCCGTTCATCGGCACGAAGGTGGACTTCACCGGCAGATCGTACTTGCGGGCGAATTCCAGGTCGCGCGGGTCATGGGCAGGGCAGCCGAAGATCGCGCCGGTGCCGTAATCCATCAGGATGAAGTTCGCGACGTAGACCGGCAGTTCCCACGAAGGGTCGAGCGGGTGGCGCGCCTTCAGGCCGGTGTCGAAGCCGCGCTTTTCGGCCTTCTCCAGTTCCTCCTCGGCGGTGCCCATCTTGCGGCATTCGGCGTTGAAGGCGGCGAGGTCGGGGTTGCTCGCTTCCAGTTCGCGGGCCAGCGGGTGGTCGGGAGAGATGCCGACGAAGCTGGCGCCCAGCAACGTGTCGGGGCGCGTGGTATAGACCTCGACCTTGTCGTCCCGATCCGAGAGATCGAAGGCGAACTGCAGGCCGCGCGACCGCCCGATCCAGTTCTTCTGCATCGTGCGAACTTTGTCCGGCCAGTTCTCCAGCCGGTCGAGCGCCTCCAGCAGATCCTCGGCATAGTCCGAGATCTTGAAGAACCACTGCGTCAGCTCGCGCCGTTCGACAAGCGCGCCGGATCGCCAGCCGCGCCCGTCCTCGACCTGCTCGTTGGCCAGCACGGTCATGTCCACCGGGTCCCAGTTCACCACGGCGTTCTTGCGATAGACGAGGCCCTTTTCCAGGAAGTCGATGAACATCGCCTGCTGCTGGCCGTAATATTCGGGGTCGCAGGTGGCGAACTCGCGGCTCCAGTCCAGCGTCAGGCCAAGGCGCGCGAACTGCGCCTTCATGTTGGCGATGTTCTGGTAGGTCCAGTCGCCGGGATGGACCTTGCGCTCCATCGCGGCGTTCTCGGCCGGAAGTCCGAACGCGTCCCAGCCCATCGGGTGCAGGACCGCGTGGCCGGTGGACATCTTGTAGCGCGCGACCACGTCGCCCATCGTGTAATTGCGGACGTGGCCGATATGCAGGTTCCCCGACGGGTAGGGGAACATCTCGAGCACGTAGTATTTCGGCTTGGTGTCGTCGCGGCGGGCGGTGAAGCAGCCGGCCTCGCTCCAGGCCTTCTGCCATTTCTGTTCGATCTGGGCGGCGTCGTAGCGGGCCATGGGCGTCCTGTCCGAGGTGTCTTGTGTCGCGCGCCTTGATAGGTGTCGCGCCGGGGCGGGTCCAGCCCGCGGCCCTTACCATCGCCGCAATTCTGCGGCATTCAGCCTGCGGTCAAGACGAAGGTGCCCATGGTCATCCTGTTCCTGCATCAGAACTTCCCGGGCCAGTTCGCCCACCTCGCCCCGGCGCTGGCCGCGGCCGGACACAGGGTCGTCGCCCTTACGAGCCGGTTCGAGGAAAGCACCCGCTGGCGCGGTGTCGAGGTCATCGCCTATCGCTACGACACGCCCGAGGGTCGCAAGCTGCACCCGTGGTCGAGCACTTTCGACAGCGCGGTGGACCGGGGCGCGACCGTGTTCCGCGCCTGCGAGGCGCTGAAAGCGCGGGGGCTGAACCCGGACGTGATCGTCGCTCATTCCGGCTGGGGCGAGGCGCTGTTCCTGCGCCACGTCTGGCCCGGCGCTCGGATCGGCGTCTTCGCCGAGTTCTTCTATCAAGCCGAGGGGGCCGATATCGGCTTCGATCCCGAGCTCGCAGGGCCGGAGATCGGTCGCAGCGCCCGGGTCGAGATGAAGAACCTGGCGATGCGGTTGCAGCTGGAAACAGCGGATGCGGCGATCACGCCGACGCATTGGCAGGCCGAGATGCACCCGCCCGAGCTGCGCCGGAAGATCTCGGTGGCGTTCGACGGGATCGACACCGACGCAATCCGTCCGGACGCCCGAGCGGAGTTGACGCTGCCCGGTCACGGCACGTTCCGCCCAGGCGAAGAGATCGTCACCTTCGTCAATCGCAACCTGGAGCCCTACCGAGGCTTCCACGTCTTCATGCGCGCTCTGCCGGATCTTTTGCGCGCCAGGCCGCAGGCGCGGGTGGTGATCGTGGGCGAGGACGGTGTCAGCTATGGCACGCCGCCCGCGAGTGGGGGCAGCTGGAAGCAGGCGCTGCTGGACGAGGTGCGCGACCGCATCCCCGACGCGGACTGGGCGCGGGTGCATTTCACCGGCCGGATCGGGCGCGAGGACTTCACCCGGCTGCTGCAGGTCAGCCGGGTGCATGTCTATCTGACATACCCGTTCGTGCTCAGCTGGTCACTGATCGAGGCGATGAGCGCAGGCTGCGCCATTGTCGCAAGCGATACCGCTCCCGTGCGCGAGGCGATCCGCGACGGCGAAAACGGGCTGCTGTTCGACTTCTTCGACGGGCAGCGCATGGTCGCGCTGGTGGATCGGCTGATGGACGATCCCGCTGAACGCATAGCGCTAGGCCAGGCGGCGCGGCAGAGGGCGGTGCAGGATTACGACCTGCAGCGCGTCTGCCTGCCCGCCCAGTTCCGGTGGATCGAGGCTCAGAGCCGCTCTTCGGCCTGACGGAGCTGACGGGCGCGGGTGAGGATCGCGTTCTCGACCGCTTGCGCGGTGGCGGCGTTGACCGGGCCGCCCTGGGTGGCGAGGGCCACGTTCAGCGAGCGTGCCTCGAGCGCCGGGTCCTGCACGTAGACCGTCGCGCGATAGGCCTGACCGCCGCCGGGCGGGCGGCCGTAGCCGTAGGACAGCACGCCGGTGAAGGGGTCGGCGGTCTCGAGCGGGAGGAAATCCAGAACCTCCTGCGAGGCGCGCCAGATATACTTGTTCACCTCGACGGTGCGGTTCGGATCGTCGCTCTGGAACAGGTCGAAGACTGTCTCGCGCTCTTCCGCGCCGCGATCGAGCAGGGCGCGTTGCTCGAGGTTCGCCTCTCGGTCCGAGCAGGCGGACAGGAGGGCCAACAGGCAAGCCGCGCCGGCGAGGCGGATCGTCGTGGGTGCGCGCATGGGTCCGTATACCTTCTGCCGTGAACGTGATCCCGTGAGTATCCGAGGCATCGGCGTCCGGCAAGGAACCAAATCCGCGAACTCCTTGTTGGTGGCTCAAGCGATTTGCGAAACGGCGGGCCGATCGGACACGATTCAACCTGCCGTCGTTTGGACGAACCACTCGTCCGGCCAGATTGCGAGTTTCCAGGGTGTCGCCGGCAAAGGGCGACATTGCCCGAGTTGTGCGAGTATCCGGCCCGATCGGGCCATGACAACGACAGTCGAATTGAAAGGACTATCAATGAAGCGCATTGCCACCCTTACCGCCGCCGCCCTCATCGCCGCCCCGGCCGCCTTTGCCGAGCAGCACATGGTCGAAGACGAAGGCATGACCATGATGCAGCAGCGCCTTCAGGACGCTCTCGCTGACTGCAATGTCGACGTGGAAGAAGAAGACATGATGAACCTGACCCTGGCGCAGGTTTCGGGCATCATCATCCAGTCGGGCTCCGAGGAGAGCAACCAGGACAAGTGCCAGAACATCGAAGCGCTGATTCAGGACTGATCACCAGCTTCTGGCATTCGACTACGAGGGCCGCCCTTTCGGGCGGCCCTTCTTGCATCTCGGAAGTGCCCGGCTGAAGGCGGTGTGGCACGGCTGCACCAATTCATGCCCTCATGTCCCCGGTCGCCGACGCTCGCTTGAGGCAAGGGGGGAAAAGCGTCATTCCAGCCTTGTGCCCACGAGGTGACCACCCTTGGGGCTGGAAAAAAGATCATGAGGGATAACATGGAAAAGTTTCTTCTTGCCTCGACGGCGCTGGTCGCTTCGACGACCTTTGCCTTCGCGGAAGTGAACGTCTCGGGTACGGCCGAAATGGGCGTGTTCGGCGCCAGCTCGGACATCTTCGCCGACGAAGACGAAAATGACGGAGACCTGCAGTTCCACACGGACGTCGACGTCATCTTCACCATGGCCGGTGAAACCGATGCCGGCCTCGCGTTCGGCGCCGAAGTCGACCTGGATGACGTGATCAACATCAATCGCGACGACGAAGGCGATGATGACGGCGTCATCTTCCCCGCGACTGGCGACGACTCGGACGACGGCGGCATCGTGATCTTCGTGGATGGCGCCTACGGCCGCCTGACCATGGGCGACACCGACGGCGGCTTCGACTGGGCGCTGGAAGAAGCCATCATCGGCGGCTCGCTCCGCGACGACCACGAGCATGCCGGCTACAACGGCAACGCTGGTCTCGACGGTACCTATGACGGTCAGATCGCTCGTTACGAGTACGCCTTCGGCGACTTCGGCGTTGCGGCTTCGGCCGAGCTGGACGACGACGACGATGGCGACGGCGATGATCCCATCCTCGGCCTCGGTGCCCGTTACAACGGCGAGTTCGCTGG
Source organism: Palleronia marisminoris (assembly GCF_900172315.1). Classification (GTDB taxonomy): domain Bacteria; phylum Pseudomonadota; class Alphaproteobacteria; order Rhodobacterales; family Rhodobacteraceae; genus Palleronia; species Palleronia marisminoris. The sequence continues at coordinate 256,071 of NZ_FWFV01000004.1, read as the reverse complement.
TGTCACTTTCGGTGCCGGCCTCGGCTACCAAACCGGTGCGGACGTTGCCGATGACGGGGAAAGCGCTGACGGCTCGATCGTCGGCGCGAGCCTCTCGGCCAAGATGGACAATGGCATTCAGGGCATCATCAACTACTCGCACTACGACGACGACCTGGGTGGCGACTACGACCACCTCGGGCTGGCCATCGGCTACGAGTGGGATGCGTTCCTGATCGCCGCCAACTACGGCACGTTCGACTACGACGACGGAGAAGACGAAGACGGCTACGGCGTTGTCGTGAACTACGACCTTGGCGGTGGCGCCCAGCTGCAGGCCGGCTACGGCCACAGCGACGACGGCGACGACGACTTCTCGACCTACTCGTTCGGTATCGCGATGGCCTTCTGATCCACCCGGATCGGATGCACGGATCGGGCGGCTCTTCGGAGCCGCCCTTTTCTTTTGCGCGCCCCTTCGGCAGAAACAGCGCGGAAGGAGGATCGCCATGTCCCTTGCCGACATTCACCAGCGCGCCCAGGCCGCCGCCGAGAAGGCCGGGCGGTCGATGGATGCGATCGAACTGGTCGCTGTGTCCAAAATGCAACCCGACGCGCGTGTCGAGTCGGTGTTGGAGGAAGGCCACCGCGTCTTCGGCGAGAACCGTGTCCAGGAAGCACAGGGCAAATGGCCGGGCTTCCGCGAGCGCTTCGGCGATGTGCGGCTTCATCTCATCGGGCCGCTGCAAACGAACAAGGCCCGCGCCGCAATGGAACTGTTCGACGTGATCCAGGTGCTCGATCGGCCCAAGCTGGCCACCGCGCTGGCCCGCATGGCGCATGAGATCGGGCAGTGTCCGGACCTCTATGTTCAGGTGAATACGGGCGAGGAGGATCAGAAAGCGGGCATCCTCCCGCGGGAGGCCGATGCCTTCATCGACGAATGTCGCAAGATGGACCTGCCCCTGCGCGGTCTCATGTGCATCCCGCCCGTGGACGACGACCCGAGCCTGCACTTCGCGCTGCTGCGCAAGATCGCCGAGCGGAACGGGCTCGACGGTCTCTCGATGGGGATGAGCGCGGATTTCGAGACCGCGATCGCCCTTGGCGCGACGTGCATCCGTGTCGGCTCGGCCATCTTCGGAGACCGGCCGACGCCCTAGACGATCAGGCGTGTGTCCAGTGTCAGTCGGCGGGCGACCCAGTTCAGATCGGCGGGGGCCATGGCCACGCAGCCTTCGGTCGGATAGCCGGGGCGGCGCCAGCGGTGCAGGAAGATCGCAGACCCGCGCCCCGGCTCTGCGTCGGGCCAGTTCCAGTCTGTCAGGATCACCAGATCATATAGCGGATCGGCGCGCCGCAGACGCTCGTGCCCGAAGGTCGAGGGCGACCGCGTCATGTGGTTGTATTCCGGATCCGTGGGGTCGTCCGACCAGATGTCCCGCGGGCCGATCGGCACCGCCCAGGAAACGGGGGGCACGATGCGGTCCGGGCGATAGAGCACACCTGAGACCCGGTGCACCCCGCGCGGCGTGGCGCCGTCGCCTTCACGCTTGGCGTCCGTGATTCCGCCGCGGCCGATGGTGCAGGGGATGCGGCGGCCCGCGAAACGCAAACCGGTCGGCGTCAGGGTCAGGTCGTCCGGCGTCATGTGATGTGCCCCGATTTCTCGGATTTGATGCGCAGGTAGTCGCGGTTGAACCGGGTTTCGCCGACCCAGAGGGGGACGCGCTCGACCACGTCGATCCCTTCGGCCTGAAGCTGCGCGACCTTGCGGGGGTTGTTCGTCATCAACCGAACCTGCCCCACGTCCATTTCGCGCAGCAGGGCGGCACCCAGCCCGAAATCGCGCTCGTCATCGTCGAAGCCCAGCCGGTGGTTCGCCTCGACCGTGTCGAACCCCTGGTCCTGCAACGCATAGGCGCGCACCTTGTTGGCGAGGCCGATGCCGCGCCCCTCCTGGTTCAGGTACAGAAGGATACCGCTTCCGGCGGCGGCCATCGCTTCGAGGGCGGTGTTCAGCTGCGGCCCACAGTCGCATTTCAGCGACCCTAGCACGTCGCCGGTGAAGCACGCCGAATGCAGCCGCGCCAGCACAGGGTTGCTGCGGTCGGGGCGGCCGATTTCGACGGCGTAATGCTCTTCTCCGCCATCGTTCGGGCGGAAAATGTGCAGTCGCGCGTCGATTGTGGCGGCGATCGGCAGGCGCGCGTTGATGACAGATGCCAGCCGCGCCGGCGTCTGGGGCGCAATCGCGTCGATGGGGACACGCGTCAGCATAGCCGGTGCCTGCGCCACGGGCCGGACCACCACGGCGGGCAGGATGCGCGCCGACTTCGCCAGCGCGAGGCCCGCACGCGCCAAGGTCGCCGATCCCTCGCGACGAGCGTTGAACGGACCCTTCATCGGGGTCGAGAGGTCCCCGGCCGGGTCGATCATCGCCTGCAGATCCGCGGGCCGTAGGTCGGGCGAGAGGGGCAGGCGGACAAGGTCGCCATCGTAGAGGCGGATCTTCAGCGTCTCGGCCCGCCGATGGGTCAGCGCCAGCTCGGCCGTCCCGTGCGCGACCATGGCAGACAGGCGCGGCGCCGACAGTGCTTCGGCCGCGGCGACGAGGGCGCGCGTCTGGCCATCCTCGACGACGATGGGCAGCCCGATGCGCAGATCGGCGCGCGCGCGGGAGACGAGTTCGGGCAGAGAGGGGAAAAGCGCATCCATCGCGCCGGAAATAGGGTGCGGCGCCGTAAATGTGAAACAGAACCGTCAGTCGTCGTAACGCTCGTGTGAAACTCTGTCGCAGACCTTGAGCGGTTTGAACCACGTTCACATTTGCGCGTTGGGTCCGCACGGAGGGTAAGATGAGCCAATTGAAGAAAATTCTGCTGGTCGATGACGACGACGACTTGCGCGAGGCTCTCAGCGAGCAACTCGTGATGACCGAGGATTTCGACGTGTTCGAAGCCGATTCGGCCGCACACGCGATGGAGCGTGCCCGCGCGGGTCATTACGACCTGGTCATCCTCGACGTCGGGCTGCCCGACAATGACGGTCGCGAGCTTTGCAAGCTGATGCGTCGCCAAGGGGTGAAATGCCCGATCATCATGCTGACCGGTCATGACAGCGACGCCGACACGATCCTCGGTCTCGACGCCGGCGCGAACGACTACGTGACCAAGCCGTTCAAGTTTCCTGTCCTCCTGGCCCGGATTCGTGCGCAGCTTCGTCAGCACGAGCAGTCCGAGGATGCGATCTTCCAGCTCGGGCCCTATTCCTTCCGCCCCGCGCAGAAGACGCTCGTGGATGAGGCGGACCGCAAGATCCGGCTGACCGAGAAGGAAACGAACATCCTGAAGTTCCTCTACCGCGCGCCCGACGGCGTCGTTCCGCGGGACGTGCTGCTGCACGAGGTCTGGGGATACAACGCGGGCGTGACGACTCACACGCTCGAGACGCACATCTACCGCCTGCGCCAGAAGATCGAGCCCGATCCCTCGAACGCTCGCCTTCTGGTCACCGAAACGGGCGGGTATCGCCTGTCGATCTGAAACAGGGGGCGAGTCGTCGATCACGCGCGAACCCCGACGCGCGTCGTTTCTGCGCGGTGACCCGCTGATCAACCAGCCCGCTTCCGGCCCCGACCCTCACGCGAAGGGCGGGCCCGGAGCGGTCTTTCTTCTCACGAGCCGGACGCGCTGTCCGAATCGTCGGTTCGAAGGATCGTTGCCTGGAGGTCGGCCGACAGGGTCGTGCCTTCTTCGGCTACCACGGTCACGTCCTCTTCGCCCGCGCTGAGCGTGGCGCGGATGTTCCCTGTCAGCACGAGCGAGTCGCCTGAAACCTCCAGGTTGTCGAGGTCGAGGTTGATCGCCTCGTCCGTGGCCGTCAGCGTTTCACCATCCCGGTTCAACGCCATTTCGCCCCGCAGCAGCTCGGGGTTGCGGCTGGCGGTATCGGCGATGAAGGTGAACGTCACCTCGTTGGCGTCGTCCATCGGGCTGTCGGACGGATAGGCGGTCAGGGACACCGCGATCCCCTCGTCCGTCTCCTGCCACGAGGTGTCGGCACCTTCGCCGTCGGCGATGACGTACGACACCTGGATGCCGTCGAGCGTGCCGCTCATCGCGCCCACGGTGGCGGGGTCCTGCGCGAGGGCGGGAAGGGGCAGGGCGAAGGCAAGAGCTGTCAGCGCATGGCGCATGGGTTTCTCCTTTTGCGAAATTCTCCGGAACCAACCCGCGGCCCGGACGACGCGTTCCGGTGACAATCGGTCACTTCGGGGATAGGAGGGGCCGGCCGGCCGAGGAGAGATCATGCCCTTCACCATCTGCACCTGGAACATCAACTCCGTCCGCCTGCGCGCGGGCCTCGTCGAGCACCTGCTGCGCGAGGAATCGCCCGACGTCCTGTGCCTGCAGGAGTGCAAGTCGCCGATCGAGAAGCTGCCCTCCTTCGCCGAACTCGGCTACGGCAATATCGTCGCGCGTGGGCAAAAAGGCTATAACGGCGTCGCGATCCTGACGAAGGAGCCGATCGAGGAGGTCAGCGCCTTCGACCACGCCGACCTGGGCCATGCGCGCCATGTCTCGGCCCGGCTGGGGAATGGGGTGATCGTCCACAACTACTACGTGCCCGCCGGCGGCGATGTGCCCGACCGCGAGGTGAACGAGAAGTTCGGCCAGAAGCTCGACTATCTGACCGCGATGCGCGACGCCTTCCGGGCCGAGCGCCCCGAGCGGTCGATCCTGGTGGGCGACCTGAACATCGCCCCGCGCGAGGACGACGTCTGGTCGCACAAGCAGCTCCTGAAGGTCGTCAGCCACACGCCCGTCGAGGTCGCGCAGCTGGGTGAGACGCAGGAGGCCGGGGCTTGGGTCGACGTGACGCGCAAGGATATCCCCGACGGCAAGCTCTATTCCTGGTGGTCCTACCGGGCCAAGGACTGGAACGCGGCGGACAAGGGGCGTCGTCTGGATCACGTCTGGGCCTCGCCCGACATCGCCAACGCCGCCCATTCCAGCCGGGTGCTGCGCCACGCCCGCGGCTGGGAAAAGCCGTCGGACCACGCGCCGGTCTTCGCGACCTTCGACCTCTGAAGGCTTGCGGAACGGGCCGGCGCGGCCCATTTCAGGCGCGAACGCACGGAATCGCGAGGGAATGGACATGGTGATCGATCTGATGGGCGGGCAGCCGCAGCCGGGGGGTGACGACCTCATCAAGGACACGACCGAGGCGACCTTCATGGCCGACGTGGTCGAGGCCAGCCAGGAGGTCCCGGTGATCGTCGACTTCTGGGCGCCATGGTGCGGCCCCTGCAAGACGCTGGGCCCGATGCTCGAGGACGCGGTGCGCGGGGCCAAGGGCGCGGTGAAGATGGTGAAGGTCGACGTCGACCAGGCCCAGCAGATCGCGGCGCAGCTGCGCATCCAGTCGATCCCGACGGTCTATGCCTTCTACAAGGGCCAGCCCGTCGACGGCTTCCAAGGTGCCGTGCCGCAATCCGAGATCAAGGCCTTCGTCGACCGCCTGATCGCTCAGGCCGGCGGCGAAGCCGAAGGTGGCGGGTTGGACGAGGCCGTCGCCGCGGCCGAAGAGATGCTGGAGCAGGGCGCGGCCGAGGACGCGGCGCAGACTTTCGCCGCGATTCTGGGCGAGGAGCCGAACCACGCGCGCGCCTATGCGGGCCTCGTTCGCGCGCAGATCGCGATGGGTGACCTCGAGCAGGCCGAGGCGATCCTGAACGGGGCCGATGCCTCGATCGCCAAGGCCCCCGAGCTCGACGCCGCCCATGCGCAGCTCGAGCTGGCGAAGCAGGGCGCGGCCGTCGGGCCGGTGGACGAGCTGGCCGCCAGGGTCGAGGCCGATCCCGAGGACCACCAGGCGCGGTTCGACTATGCGCAGGCGCTGCACGTCAAGGGCCGGACCGAAGAGGCGGTGGACCAGTTGCTGGAACTCTTCCGCCGGGATCGCGAGTGGAACGAGGGTGCCGCCCGGACCCAGCTGATGACGATCTTCGACGCGCTGCAGGCGAAGGATCCGATTGCGCTGAAAGGTCGCCGTCGTCTGTCGTCGATGATATTTGCCTGAGTTGGGGGGCGGGCTAACTGCCCCTCCATGCTCCACCCCGCGGACCTTCCCCAGACGATCCCGATCTTTCCGCTGCCCGGCGCGCTTCTTTTGCCGCGCGGGCGCCTGCCCCTGCACATCTTCGAGCCGCGCTACCTGGCGATGATCGACGACTGCCTGAAGACGTCTCACCGGATGATCGGCATGGTCCAGCCGCGCGAAGTCCCAAGCGGCGAGCCGCGTCTGCACAGCATCGGCTGCGCCGGGCGCCTCACAGCGCTCAGCGAGACCGAGGACGGGCGCTACATGGTGACCCTGACGGGAGTCTCCCGCTACCGCATCCGCGAAGAGGTCGAGGGGTTCACGCCTTACCGGATGTGCGACGCGTCGTGGGACGGGTTCGAGCGCGACCTCGGCCCCGCCGAAAGGGACCCGCAGTTCGACCGCACGCGGTTCCTGCGCCTGCTCGGGCGGTACTTCGAATCCGAAGAGCTGCAGACCGACTGGGAATCGCTTGGCGAGGCCGAGGACGAGCTGCTGGTCAACGCGATGTCGATGCTCTGCCCGTTCGAGCCCGAGGACAAGCAGGCGCTTCTCGAGGCGCCGACACTCGAAACACGACGCGAGACGCTGGTGACCCTGATCGAGTTCGCCCTCGCGGGCGGCGGCGACGAGAGGCTGCAATGAGTGCCGACCGCAAGATGCTGGAATCCCTCGTCTGCCCCCAGACCCACGCCGTGCTCAGCTACGATGCCGAGCGGCAGGAGCTGGTCTCGAAGGCGGCGAACCTGGCCTATCCGATCCGCGACGGCATCCCGATCATGCTGCGCGACGAGGCGCGGGTGTTGGACGACTAGATCTGCCGCCCCTGCAGCAGCTTGGGGTTGTCCCCGGTCAGGCCCGCCGCCTCGCGGATGAACCCGCGGCGCAGGCCGGGCAGTCGCTGGACGACTCCGAGGCCCAGGTCGCGGGCCAGCCGCAGCGCAGGGTTGTCGTTCGAGAACAGCCGGTTGACTCCATCCGTCGAGAGCGCCAGCGTGGCCACGTCGAAGCGCCGCCAGCGCTCGTAGCGCTCCAGTACGTCGATCCGGCCAATATCCTCGCCGCGCCGCTTCGCCTCGACCAATATCTCGGCCAGCGCAGCCACGTCTTTCAGCCCCGCATTCAGGCCCTGACCCGCGATCGGGTGCACGGCGTGGGCCGCGTCGCCCGCCAGCGCCACGCGCGGCGCGGCGAAGCGGTTGGCGACCGAAAGCCCCAGCGGATAGGTGAAGCGGGCGCCGGCCAGCGCGATGTCTCCTAGGAACTTTCCGAAGCGGGGGCGCAGCACGTCCAGATACTGTTCGTCCGGCAGGGCGGTAATCGCCTCGGCCCGATCGCGCCGCTCGGTCCAGACGATGGACGAGCGGTTGTCCTTCAGCGGCAGCACGGCGAGCGGCCCCTCGGGCATGAAGAACTGGTGCGCCACCCCCTCGTGATCGCCCTCGTGCGAGATCGCGGCGACCAGCGCGGACTGGCTGTAGTCCCACCCCGTGCGCCGGATGCCGGCCCGCTGCGCCACGCCCGAGCGCTTGCCGTCGCAGCCGATCAGGACGCGGGCGCTCAGGGTCTCGCCCGTGGTCAGCGTCACGCGGATGCTGGCCGGCCCCGGCTCTTGCGCCGTCACGCCCGCTTCGATCCGGGTAACGTCCCCCAGGGCGTCCAGCAGCGCGGGGCGCAGGTGCCGGTCCTCGACCATGTGGCCCATCGGGCCTTCCTCGATCTCGGCATGGTCGAAATGCAGCGTCAGGGGCGATGGCCCCTCACCCGCGCGCCCGTCCGAGATGCGGATGTCGAGGATCGGCTGCGCGTCGTCCGACACGGCGCCCCAGACGCCGATCGCGACCAGTAGGTTGCGCGAGGCGATGGACAGCGCGTAGCTGCGGCCGTCGAAGCCCTCGGCCCCGCGGGTCGTGGCGGGAACGGGGTCGACAAGGGCCACGGCCAGGCCAGATTGGGACAGGGCGATAGCGAGGGCAGAGCCCGCGAGGCCGCCCCCGGCGAGGATGACGTCATAATCCATGAACCGGACTATGGCGCGAGCGGCGTTTTTGTCCATGCTCGCTCATGACGCGAGACGGAAAGGGAAGCCATGCGCGACTGGACAGGGAAAAGCGCCGCCGATCTCGGCCGCGGGATCGAAGCAGGGCGGCTTGACCCGGTGGAGCTGGCCGAGGCGATGCTGGCGGCCATCGACGCCCACGACCTGTCCTCCTGCATCTATGCCCGCACCACCCCCGACCGCGCCCGCGCCGAGGCGCTGGCGGCCCGGAAACGTGCGCGGGCGGGGGTGCGGAAGGGCCCGCTCGACGGGGTGCCGATCTCCTGGAAGGACCTCTACGACACGGCGGGGATCGCGACCGAGGCCGGCAGCCGACTGCTCGAGGGCCGTGTGCCGGCGCGGGACGCGGCTGTGCTGGGGCGTGCGTCGGCCGAGGGTCTGGTGTGCCTCGGCAAGACGCATATGAGCGAACTGGCCTTCTCGGGCCTCGGGCTGAATCCGTCGACCGCGACACCACCATGCGTCAACGATGCCGCGGCGGTGTCCGGCGGCTCATCCTCGGGCGCGGCGGCCTCGGTGGCATTCGGGCTTTCGGCCGGTGCCATCGGGTCGGACACGGGCGGCTCGGTGCGCGTGCCGGCCGCGTGGAACGACCTGGTGGGGCTCAAGACCACGCACGGGGTCCTGCCGATGGCGGGGGTGGTGCCGCTTTGCCCGTCCTTCGATACGCTCGGGCCGCTTGGGCGCAGTGTCGAGGATTGCGCCCTGCTGTTCGGCGCAATGGGCGGCCGGACCCCCGACCTTGCGGGTGAGCCGTTGGCGGGCAAGCGCTTCATGGTGCTCGAGACGGTCGCGATGGAGGGGCTCGAGGGAACGGTCGGCGCCGCCTTCGACGACGCGCTGGACCGCCTGTCGCGCGCGGGTGCCCGGATCGAGCGTCGCGAAGCGCCCTCGGTCGCGCGGGCGATGCCCCTGTCGCCGACCCTCTTCGCCGCCGAAGCCTACGGCACATGGCGCGACGTGATCGAAGCGCAGCCCGACCTCATGTTCGCCCAAGTGCGCGACCGGTTCCGAAGTGGCCGCGAAATCAGCGCCGCCGACTACGTGGCCGCCCGGACCCTGCTGGACCAGTTGCGGGCAGACTACCTGCGCGAAACCGCCAGCTACGACGCCGTGCTCTTGCCGAGCTGCCCCATCCTTCCGCCCGAAAAGGCGCGACTGGAATCCGAGCCGGACTTCTATGTCGAGCGCAACCTGCTGACCCTCAGGAACACGCGGATCGGCAACCTGATGGGCCTGCCGGGGCTGACCATCCCGACCGGCTCGCCCTCGGTCGGCCTGCTGCTTCAGACGCCGCCCCGGACCGAGGCGCGGCTGTTGCGAATCGGGCGGGCGGTGGAATCGGCGCTTGCGTAAAAGACACAGGCAAGCGGGGCGTCACCGCCAGGGGAGGGGCATTTTCTGGACCATGCGGGTGTGCCCGCGCTAGGCTGGTCCCAACAATGGGGCAAAAGACCCCGAATTTGAGGCACATGATGCAGTACCCCAGGCGGTTCGAGGCTCTGCCCGACTACGCATTTCCGCGTTTGCGCGCTCTGCTCGATCATCACGAGCCGGGTGGCCCCGTGCTGCACATGTCCATCGGCGAGCCGCGCCACGATCCACCTGCCTTCCTGGCCGACACGCTGGCCGAGGCCATGGGCGACTTCGCCCGCTACCCCGCCAATGACGGCACGCCCGCGCTCCAGGCCGAGATCTCTGCCTGGCTGCACCGCCGCTATGGCGTTACAATTGATGGCAGCACGCAGATCCTGCCCTTGAACGGAACGCGCGAGGGGCTGTTCAACGCGGCGGTCGCGCTCTGCCCCGAGGATGGGCCTGTCGTGCTGACGCCAAACCCCTTCTACCAGGTCTATGCCGTCGCCGCGCTCGCCATGGGGGCCGAGCCGATCTACGTCCCCGCCACGCGCGAGACCGGTTTTCTGCCGGACTACACCGCTCTGCCGCCCGAGGTTCTGGACCGCACGGCGATCGCCTATATCTGCTCGCCCTCGAACCCGCAGGGCGCCGTGGCGGATCGCGGCTATTGGCGCGACCTGCTGGCCTTGGCCGAGAAGCACGATTTCCGCATCTTCGCCGACGAGTGCTATTCCGAGGTCTATCGCGACACCCCGCCCACGGGCGTGATGGAGGTCGCGGCCGAAATGGGTGCCGACCCCGAGCGGGTGGTGATCTTTCACTCGCTGTCCAAGCGGTCGAACCTGCCGGGCCTGCGATCGGGATTTGCGGCGGGCGGGCCGAAATCGATGGCGCGCCTCAAGCAATTGCGCGCCTTCGCGGGGGCGCCGCTGCCCGGCCCGATCCAGGCGGTCAGCGCCCGCGCCTGGGCCGACGAGGCGCATGTGGAGGCCTCGCGCGCCCGCTACGTCACCAAGTTCGCCGCCGCCGACGAGATCCTCGGCGACGTGCCGGGCTATGTCCCGCCCCAGGCGGGCTTCTTTCTGTGGCTGCCGGTCGAGGATGGCGAGGCCGCGGTGCTGAAGCTGTGGCAGGATACCGGCATCCGGGCGTTGCCGGGTGCCTATCTCAGCCGCGAGGTGGGCGGGGAGAACCCCGGCGCAGGGTTCATGCGGGTGGCGTTGGTCGCCACCGAAGACGAAGTGCGGGAGGGGCTGGGGAAGCTCCGCGCCTGCCTTTATGAGTAAGAGGAACAGGATGGCCTATCAGACACGCAGCCGGAGCCCGCTCTTCGACAGCGACACGCAGGAAATTCTGGAAAAGCGCGGCCGCGAGCTGATCGGCCTGGCGCTGCTGGGCGCGGGGGTGGCGCTTGCGCTGATCCTCGGCAGCTACGTGCCCGACGACCCTTCCTGGCTCGCCGCGACCTCGGAACCCGCGCAGAACGCGCTGGGCCGAATGGGCGCCTCGATCGCCTCGCCGATGATCATCATCGCGGGCCTCGGCGCCTGGGGCATCCCGGCGGCGCTGTTTGTCTGGGGCGGGCGGTTCCTGATCCATACCGGAGCATACCGCGCCCTGTCGCGCGCCGTCTTCGTGCCCATCGGCGTGGCGCTGGTGTCGGTCTATCTCGCGACGCACGCGCCCGGCGCCGACTGGGGGCAGAGCTTCGGCCTGGGCGGCATGTTCGGGGACATGGCGCTGGGCGCGCTTCTGGGCCTTCTGGGCGTGCAGGGGGCACTGGGCCTCAAGCTGACGGCCCTTCTGGTGATGATCGCGACGTGGATCATGGGCGCGTTCGTCCTGGGCTTCACCCGGACCGAGATCGCGGGGATCGGCCGCTGGCTCGCGCGTGGGACGGTGATGAGTTATGCCGGGCTGGTCGCCCTTCTCGGTTTCGGCCAGCGCGGGCTGGCGCAGGGCGTGACCGCCGGGGCCCGTGCCGCGGCCGAGCGGACCCGCGCCATGCGCGATGCCCGCGCCGAGCGCACGGTCGACGCCGACGAGGACGACCTGTTCGACCCGGCTCCCGCAGCAGGGCCCATGCCGCGCGTGCTTCGCGCGCCGCCGCCGGTCGATCACGACTGGCCCGCGGACGATGCGGAATTCGGTCCCTTCGACGAGGACGACGCGGAAGAGCCCGCCGAAGCGCCGGGCTTCCTGACGCGGCTCGGCGGGCGGCTCGGCCTCGCCCCCAAGGACGAGCGCGAGTTTATCCCCGAGATCGAGATGCGCGACGAGCCGGGCGAGGGCGGCGACCGCATCTCCGACAAGATCTCCGACGCGATCCGCAGCCGCGCGCGGTCCCGTGGCGCACTGCCCGGCAAGCCCCGCGTGGAGCCCGTCATCAAGGGGCGAAAGCATCCCCTCGGCCCGCAACCCCTTCTGTTGAACCCGGGCGTCACCGTCGAACCGCAGACGGAAGAGCCGCAGGAGCACGAGGACGACCTGCCCGAGGAGGCATACGAGCCCGATCTGGCCCACGTGCACGAGGATCAGGACGACGCAGCCTTCGAGGTCGAGGACGACGAGCCCGAGACGCGGGACTTCCCCGTCTCGGAGTTGCCGGACCCCGTCGCTGCCCGCGCGGCCGCCCCGGACACGCCGCGCTTCGCCCCCAGGGTCGAGCGCGAGGCGCCCAAAGGGAAGGTGCAGCACGCCCCGAACAAGCCGTTCCGTCCGTCGAAGCGGGCCGAGGCCGAGGCGCAACCGAATCTCGCCTTCGACGAAGCCGAGGCCGCCTACGAGCGTCCTCCGCTGCACTTGCTGACGGACCCCAAGGGGGTCGAGAGGCACGTGCTGTCCGACGAGGCGCTCGAGGAAAACGCGCGGATGCTGGAAACCGTGCTCGACGATTACGGCGTGAAGGGCGAGATCGTCAGCGTCCGCCCCGGCCCCGTCGTCACCATGTACGAGCTCGAGCCTGCGCCCGGCCTCAAGGCTAGCCGCGTCATCGGCTTGGCCGACGACATCGCCCGGTCGATGTCGGCGCTGTCCGCGCGCGTCTCGACCGTGCCGGGCCGGTCGGTCATCGGCATCGAGCTTCCCAACGAGAACCGCGAGATCTGCGTCCTGCGCGAGATCCTGTCCTCGCGAGAGTTCGACGACGCCAAGCACCAGCTCCCGCTCGCCCTCGGCAAGGATATCGGCGGCGACCCGATCGTCGCGAACCTGGCGAAGATGCCGCACCTGCTGATCGCGGGCACCACCGGCTCGGGCAAGTCCGTGGCCATCAACACGATGATCCTGTCGCTGCTCTACCGGCTGACGCCCGAAGAGTGCCGGATGATCATGATCGACCCCAAGATGCTGGAACTGTCGGTCTACGACGGCATCCCGCACCTGCTCTCGCCTGTCGTGACTGATCCCAAGAAGGCCGTCGTCGCCCTGAAATGGGTCGTCGCCGAGATGGAGGACCGCTACCGCAAGATGTCCAAGATGGGCGTCCGCAACATCGAGGGCTACAACGCCCGGGTCCGCGACGCGCTGAAGAAGGGCGAACTGTTCGAGCGCACGGTCCAGACCGGCTTCGACGACGAGACCGGCGAGCCGATCTTCGAGACCGAGGAAATCCAGCCCGAGATCCTGCCCTTCATCGTGGTCGTCGTGGATGAGATGGCAGACCTGATGATGGTCGCGGGCAAGGAGATCGAAGCCTGCATCCAGCGCCTCGCGCAGATGGCGCGGGCCTCCGGCATCCACCTCATCATGGCGACGCAGCGCCCGTCGGTCGACGTCATCACCGGCACCATCAAGGCGAACTTTCCCACCCGGATCTCTTTCTCGGTGACGTCGAAGATCGACAGCCGCACCATCCTGGGCGAGCAGGGGGCCGAGCAGCTTCTGGGCATGGGCGATATGCTCTACATGGCCGGCGGCAGCCGCATCATCCGCGTCCACGGGCCGTTCTGCTCGGACGAGGAGGTCGAGGAGATCGTCACCTATCTGAAAAGCTACGGACCGCCCGACTACCAGTCCGGCGTGGTCCAGGGGCCGGACGAGGACAAGGAAAGCGACATCGACGCGGTTCTCGGCCTCGCCGGCGGCGGCGGATCGGGTCGCGAGGGGGACGACGCGCTCTACGACCAGGCGGTGGCGATCGTCGCGAAGGACCGCAAGTGCTCGACCAGCTACATCCAGCGCAAGCTCGGCATCGGCTACAACAAGGCCGCCCGCCTCGTCGAACAGATGGAGGATCAGAGCGTCGTCAGCTCGGCCAACCATGTCGGCAAGCGCGAGGTGCTGGTGCCCGAGGTCAACTGACGCCGGCGCAGAAAAAAGCCCGGCACGCGAGGTGCCGGGCAGGTCCTGCGGGCCGGAAGCCCGCCAGGGAGGGATAAGGGATCAGGTTTTGGCGGGCTCGGGCATGTTGGCCGCGAGGAACCAGGCGTCCTTGTCGATCTGACGCGAGACCTCGGTGAAGAGATCCTCGGTGTCGTCATCGCCGATCTCGCCCGCCTCGTCGATCGCGCTGCGGATCTTCTCGCCGACGTCCAGGAACCGCTCGCGCAGCGCCTCGAGATGGACTTGGATGTCCTTTTCGTTCAACGGATAGGGCTTCATCGTGGTCTTCTCGGCCACGATTTCGGCGGTGCCGTCGGCGAAGCCGCCGAGGATCACGGCACGCTCGGCGATCAGGTCCGAGCTTTCGCGCAGCCGGTCGGCCACCTCGTCGAGCAACTCGTGCACCCCGATGAAGCCGGGGCCGCGCAGGTTCCAGTGCGCCTGCTTCGAGGCCAGCGCCAGCGAGATCACGTCGCTGAGCCGCGCGTTCAGAAGGTCGACCACCTTCGAGCGGGTGTTGTCGTTCAGGCCTTTGACGAATGCTTCGGGCATGATGCCTCCTTCAACGAAATTCTCTGGACGACGCGTGGCGCCGTCTTTCATTCGTCAAAGCCGCAGCTATGGGGCGGGTTCCATCCCATGACGCCGCACTGTCATGGGATGACGATGGCGACTGGCCGCATGCTTCCTATATCGAGGCTGAACCCAAGACCCGGAGTCCAACATGCTCACGCGCAGAACCTTCTTCGCCGCCACGGCCGCCACCGCGGGCCTGGCGCTCGCCGGCCAGGCGCAGGCCGCCCCCATTCCGCTGGCCAACCTGTCGCAATACCTGAACAGCCTCGGCACGGTGCAGGCCAAGTTCACCCAGATCAACAACGACCAGTCGATCTCGACCGGGACGCTTTATATCAACCGGCCGGGCCGGATGCGGTTCGACTACGATCCACCGGTACAGGACCTGGTGATGGCCGGTGGCGGCTCGGTCGCCGTGTTCGACGGCCGATCGAACAGCGTGAACCCCGAGACCTACCCCCTCAGCCAGACGCCGCTGTCGATCATCCTCGACAGCAACGTCAATCTCGGCCGGGCCGGGATGGTCCAGGGGCACCGGCAAGAGGGTAACAAGACGATCGTGACCGCGCAGGACCCGCAGCGCCCGCAATACGGCGCGCTGGAACTGGTGTTCACCGACAACCCGCTGACCCTGCGCCAATGGGTGGTGATCGACGGGCAGGGCAATCGCACCACGACCGCGCTGTCGAACCTGCAGCAGGTCGGCAGCCTGCCGGCCAGCTACTTCTCGATCCCGACCGAGGTCAGGTCTCGCGGCGGGAACTGATCACGTCTTGCGGCAGGCGCGGAGCTGGTTCTCGTAGAGGATCGCCCGCGTCTGAACCTTGTCCGACACGGTCAGCAGCCACGGCTTTGCGTTGTAGCTGCCGCGCGCATAGCCCGACCGCCCCTCGTGATAGGCCAGGTACTGGTTCTTGGCGTCCCGCTTCGAGACGCCCAGACCCTGTTCGGTCTGGTGCATGTACCAGCCCATGAAGTCGGTGGCGTCGTTGATGTCGTCCCGCTTGGCGCGCCGGTTTCCCTGCTTTTGCAAGTACTCGTCCCAGGTCCCGTCGAGAGCCTGGCTATAGCCGTAGGCCGAGCTCTGCCGACCCATCGGGATCACCCCGAGGGCGAATCGCAAGGGTGTGCGGGCGTTGCCGATGAACTTCGATTCCTGGTGGATCGTCGCCATCTGGACCGAGATGGGGACGCCCCATTTGCGCTCGGTCCGGCGCATGGCGCGCAGGTAGTGGGGGCGTTCGTCGAGAATGGCGCACGCATTCTCGAGGTTGCGGGGTGCTGTGCTTTCGGTGCTGCCGCAGGACGCGACGAACAGCAAAAGGATCAGCGCACGGACGTGTCTGGTCATGGGGCCTGCTCGATTTGTCTTTTTTGGCGTCTTTTGCCGTCCACTCTAACCAAAACGCCGGCGCACGCAAATGGGACGAGATGACCCGGGCAAGGATCAGCGGCAAATGGACGACAGGGACTGCGGTCGAGGAATGGCGAGATCGGCAAATCTTTGCAGCCACCCTCAGGATCCGGCCACGATGTGTTTCAATCTCTAGGGATCGCGGGCATGGACAACGATCTTCGGCTTCTACATGTTGTCCGAATGGACGGGAGAAGAGGCATGCTGAAAACGCGCGCGCGCTATCATCTTGGTCAGGTCGTCCGTCATCGCAAGCACCCGTTCCGGGGTGTTGTCTTCGACGTCGACCCGACCTTCGCGAATACCGAGGAATGGTACGAGTCCATTCCCGAAGAGGCACGCCCGGCGCGCGATCAGCCGTTCTACCACCTGCTGGCCGAGAACGACCAAAGCTATTACGTCGCCTACGTGTCCGAGCAGAACCTCGAGGCCGACTATTCAGGCGAACCCGTGGGCCATCCCGACCTGCCCGAGTTCTTCGGCGAGCCGGAAAACGGCACCTATCCGGTCCACTTCCAGCTGAACTAGTCGCGCTTTTCAACGGGCAGGCCGCGGGCGGTCCAGCCCGCGAAGCCTTCGTCCATCTCGGCGACATTCTCGAGCCCCATGTCCCGCAGCGTCGCCACGGCCAAGGCCGATCGCATCGCTCCGGCGCAGAACAGGATCAGCTGCTTGTCGGTTGCGAAGACCTCGCGGTGGTAGGGGCTTTCCGGGTCGACCCAAAACTCCAGCATCCCGCGCGGGGCATGGACGGCGCCCGGTACGCGTCCCTGCCGGTCCAGCTCACGCACGTCGCGGATGTCCACCAGCAGCGCGTCGCCTCGTTCGGCGCGCGCCCTGGCTTCCTCGAGCGCAAGGGTCTCGATCCGGGCCTTGGCGTTCGCGACAAGGGTCTCGACGGGGGTGATCGGCATGGCTTCCTCCTAATATCCCAGGGCGCATCCGTCCTTGCGGGGATCGGACCCACCTTCGAGCACGCCATCCTCGCGCATCAGGATCGCCTGTGCGCCCCCGAGCGGAGTGTCGGGAACCTCGACCCGGTGTCCCCGCGCGGCAAGGGCATCGCGCACCCCGCTCGCATAGCCTCTTTCGACGTTGAGCACGCCCTTGTCGGCAAAGCTGCGCGGGGCGTCGATGGCCGCCTGCGGGCTCATCCCGTAATCCGCGACATTCGTCAGGAAGCGTGCGTGCCCCGCGGGCTGGTAGCCCCCGCCCATGACGCCAAAAGGCATGGCAAGACGGCCCTTGTGGCGGATCATGCCGGGGATGATCGTGTGCATCGGACGTTTGCCGGGGGCAGCCTCGTTGGCGTGGCCACGTTCCAGGCTGAAGCCCGCGCCGCGGTTCTGGAACAGGATGCCGAACGTGTCGGACGCGATCCCCGAGCCGAACCCGTGGAAGATCGAATAGATCAGCGACACCGCCATGCGGTCGCGGTCCACCACGGTGATGTAGATCGTGTCCTTGTGAACGGCGCCGGAGGCCGTGCGCGCATCCGGCATTGCTCGGTCGGGGTCGATCAGCTCGGCCAGCGCCTTCGCCGTGCCCATCGACAGCATGTGGTCCAGCTTGGTCACGTGCTCGGGGTCGGCGAGGTAGCGGTTGCGCGCGTCATAGGCCAGCTTGGCGGCCTCGGCCTCCAGGTGCGCGCGCTCGCTCCCGACGGGGTCGAGCGATGACAGGTCGAACTGCGCGAGGATATGCGCCAGCAGGATCGCCGTCGCGCCCTGCCCGTTGGGCGGATGCTCGACAAGTTCGTGCTCGCCATAGGTGCCGGTCAGGGGGGTGCCGTAGGAGGCCTCGACCGAAGCGAAATCGTCGAGCGTATGGGTGCCGCCCGCCGCGCGGAGGCTCTGCACCATGTCCTCGGCGACCTCGCCCTCGTAGAAGCCTTGCCGCCCGTCCATGGCGACACGGCGCAGCACCTCGGCCTGCTGCGGGGCGCGGAAGATCGTGCCGGGGGATGGGGCGGTGCCGTTCGGCAGGTAGACGTCACGGGCCGCTCCGGTCAGGGTGCCGGCGTCCTTCGCCCAGTCGAAGGCAACGCGATCGGCGACGGGGATGCCGGCTTCGGCGTAGTGGATCGCCGGGGCCAGTGCCGTGGCAAGGCCGGCGCGCCCGTGATCGGCGGACAGGCGGCAGAAGGCGTCGATGGCACCCGGAATCGTCACCGCATGAGCATGGCCGAGCGGCATGAAGGTGTGCCCTTCGCCCCGGATCGCCTCGGCATCCAGCCCCGCAGGGGCGCGGCCCGATCCGTTCAGGGCAATGATCTCCCCGTCAGGCTTGGCGACAAGCGCGAAGCAGTCGCCGCCGATGCCGGTCATTTGCGGCTCGGCGATGCCCAGCAGCACCGCGCCGGCGATGGCCGCGTCCACAGCGTTGCCGCCGGATTCCAGGATCTGGATCGCGACTTTCGCCGCCAGCGGGTGTGACGTCGCGCACATCCCGTTCTCGGCATAGACGGGCGAACGCCCCGGCAGGTGAAAGTCGCGCATCATGTGATCCTCCCTCGGCGGTCACGCTATGCGCGCGCGACCGGCAAGGGAAGGCGAGGTCAGGGCTTTCGGTCCCGGCGAAGCGAAACGCTGAGCCTGTTGCGCCCGCCCTCGCGGACGTAGCTGATCCGGTCGGCCATGGCACGGATGATGCACCAGCCGAAGCCGCCCTCGGGCAAATCCGTCGGGTGGGGGGGCGCGGGCTCCGGCAGGGTGCCGCCGGGCATCGGCCGGCCCGAATCGATGACCTGCGCGTGGATGATGCTTTCCTCGAGGATCACGCGAAGCTCGATCAGCGCGCTTGTGTCGTCGGCACAGGCATGTTCGACCACGTTGTTCAGGATTTCGGCCAGAACCTGCTGAACGGTCTGGAGCTCGCATTCGCACAACCCGAAGCCGCGCAACTCGCGGGCCACGCCGACCAGGGCTTCGCGCGTGGCGACGTCGTTGCTGACGTAGAAAACGCGCAGCTCCCGCCTTCCGTCGGTATGCGGGACCTCCTCATGGTGGATTTTCGGGCGTGCTTCAGCCGACATGGCGGGTGTCGACCGGCGCACCGGCGGGCGGGGTGGTGTGAATCGTGAAGACCCTGTCCATCCGGGTCAGGGCGAACACCTTCGCCACCGCAGGATTGAGGTTGGCGAGTTCGAGACGCCGATCCGGGCCGAGCATCTTCATCGCCCCGACCACCGCGCCAAGGCCGGAGGAATCGAGGAAGGTCACGTTGCCGAGGTCCAGGATCATGCAGTCCGGCGCGCTCGAAACAAGGTCGCGGATCGCATCCTTGAACTGCACTGCCCCGGCCGCGTCGAGCCGAGACTCCAAGGGCCGAACGACAAGCCCCTCGTCCGAGAGGCGGGTTTCGATGTTCATGCGTGCGAACCTCTGCTGCCCTGCGCGTGGCCAATCCTGCACGGCTCGTGCTAACGGAGCCTTAAAGCAGCAACGATTCCGGAACAGCTCATGCTGGATTACGACGCGCTCGCCGCCCGTGTGGCGAGCCTGACCGAAGGTGAGGACGACCAGGTCGCCCTCATGGCCACGCTGGCCTGCGAGGTGCACCATTCCGACGACCGCTTCGACTGGACCGGCTTCTACCGGGTCGTGGCACCCGGCCTGCTGAAGATCGGCCCCTACCAGGGCGGCCATGGCTGCCTCGTCATTCCGTTCGAGCGCGGCGTCTGCGGCGCGGCGGCGCGCACCGGCGAGGTTCAGCTTGTCCCCGATGTCGAAGCGTTCCCCGGCCACATCGCCTGCGCGTCCTCGACCCGAAGCGAGATCGTCCTGCCCGTGCGCGACGCGGCCGGCGAAATCATCGCCGTGTTCGACATCGACAGCGATCGCCCCGACGCCTTCACCGACGCGGACGCAGCCGGCCTGACGAGGATCCTCGATGCCACCTTTGCACGCACCTGACTACGACCCGCCCACCGGCCCGCCGGAGCTGGTGCATGTGGACCACGACCTGCTGGTGGTGGTGAAGCCGGACGGGCTTTTGTCGGTGCCGGGCAAGGGGCCTGCACTGGCCGACTGCCTGATCGCGCGGTTGCAGGCCGCGTATCCCGGCGTCCTGCTGGTCCACCGGCTGGACCGGGACACGTCCGGAGTGATGATCTTCGCGCGGAACCCGAACGCGCAGCGCCACCTGGGCCTGCAATTCGAGAAGCGGCACACGAAGAAGCGCTACGTCGCGCGGGTCGAGGGCCGTGTGCAGGGCGACGGCGGCCGCGTGGACCTGCCGCTGATCGTGGACTGGCCGAACCGCCCCCTCCAGCGGATCGATCACGACGAGGGGCGCCCGGCGCAGACCGACTGGCAGGTGATCGACCGCTCGGACACCGAAAGCCGCGTATCCCTGACGCCGATCACCGGCCGCTCGCACCAGCTGAGGGTGCACATGCTCAGCCTCGGCCATCCGATCCTGGGCGATACGCTCTATGCGCAGGGCCCGGCGCGGGATCATCCGCGGATGATGCTCCACGCCGAGTTGCTGGAACTGCGCCATCCCGCCGGCGGGCGCTGGATGCGGTTCGAGGCGCCTGCGCCGTTCTAGCCGAGGGCGCTGCGCTTCATGGGCGAGGCGTCAGACACCGCCGGACGCTCCGAGGCTTTCGGCGCGCGCAACCGGTTCTTGGTCCACGCCGCCGCCCAGCAAAGCAACGTGGCGGCAGGCGGCAGGACCCAGGGCAACCAGGTAGAGGTCGGCTCCACGTCCATCAGGATCTGGCCGACCAGCATCAGCACCGTCCCGAAGGCGAAGACCAGAAGCCCCTGCTGTCCCATCGTCCTGAGCGGCCTGGAGACCCGGTGGGCGGCAAGGCTGCGGACCGCGGGGATGGACGACAGCACATAGGCCAGCGCCAGGACATGGATGAGGCGAGGCAGGCCGAGCCACGTCTTCGTATGCGCCACCACGTGCCCCGGCGCTCCGAGCGCGCCCAACTGTGCCATCTTGTGGTTCATGTAGGTGCCGAGCTCCGGCACGTGCCGCCACGCGAAGATGAAGGCGAGGACCGCCAACGCGATACACAAGGTGGGCCGGCTTACCGGCACCAGCCGTTGGCCCTTGCGGTGGCGGATGCCGATCAGCAGGCCGATCGTGAAGATCAGCTGCCACGATGTCGGCGAGAAGAACCACCCCCCGCCGCCCGGATGGTTCGGGATGTTGAGCCGCCACAGCCCGCTGACATGCCACAGCAGAACGGACACGCCCAGCACCAGCAGCGGCCGCTTCAGCCCCGCCGCGACGATGAGGGGGGCGGCGACCATCAGCACGATGTAGGTCGGCAGGATGTTCACGTAGCCGATCTGGTAGCCCAGCGTCGGGATTCCGGCCAGCGCGGCCCCGGGGTCGCGGTAGATCTGGGCCAGGTTGTGGATCTCGCGGAATCGCGGCTCGAGGAAGACGCCAGCCGACCACGCGAAAAGGCCGAGCGCGATCACCGTCAGCAGGATCTGCACCAGGTACAGCGTCCAGGCCCGTGCCCACATGGGCGAGATGGCGGCCCAGAGACCCCCGTTCCCGCGCAGCCAACGCTCGATTGCCGGGGAATAGGCGATGCCCGCCGCGATGCCGGACATCAGGAAGAACGCCTCGGCCGCGTCGGAGAAGCCCCATTCGCGGATCGTCAGCGCCTCCCACGGGTTGCCGGGCATGTGGGTGACGATGATCATCACCAGCGCGATGCCCCGGAAGGCGTCGATGCGCGGATCGCGCGGGGACGGGCGCGGCCCGGTGCCTGGAAGAGGGACGACTTTCGAGTCAGGCAACGCGTGCCTCCTTTTCGGCGGGCGCGGCTTGTGCCGTGCCGGTGCCAAGTGCGGTGCGATAGGCCGCGATGACGGGCGAGGGGGCGATCTCGTCGGGGGCGGTGAAAAGCCCGCGCGGGGCGGGGCGCGAGGTCGCCGCGATCAGCAGGGGTGCTGCGATCATCGGCAGCGTGACGGGCAGCAGCCAGAACAGCAGGTCCCGCCCCAGCCACGCCACGACGCAGAGGGCCGCCAGGCCGCTCAGGCTGATCCACCCGGCGGCCGCGCGCCCTTCTGACAGGCTCAGCCGTCCTTCGCCGCGCATGGTGGCGGGCCAGCCGCCATCCTTGCCCGACAGCACCTCGATCACCGCGCGGCTCTGGTACATCAGCATGATCGGCGCGATCAGCGACGACAGCAGCGTCTCGGCCAGGACCGAGGCGGTTGTCCGCGCCGCACCGCCAAAGCCCTTCGTCCGGTCAGATGCGATCGCCGCCGCGAGGATCCCGACCTTCGGCAACAGCAGCAGCCCTACGATCCCGATGGCCAGCGCGACGATCTCGCGCGTGTTGCGGTCGGGGAAGACGGGGAAAAGCTGGTACGGCTCTGGGAAGTAGTCGGGCGGCGGCGCGGCGACGAGAGCCGCCATCGACGACAGCAGGAACCCGGCCCAGAACAGCGGCACGATGTAGGACGCGATGCCCTGGACGAAGACGAAGCGGCTCCACGCCGTCAGGCCAGGTGCGCCGACGATGCGCAGGTGCTGCAGGTTGCCCTGGCACCAGCGGCGGTCGCGGCGGGCATAGGCGACGAGGTTGTCGGGGCCTTCCTCGAACGAGCCGGGGATCGCCGGGTCCACCTCGACCCGCCAGCCGGCGCGGGCCAGCAGGGCGGCCTCGACATAGTCATGGCTCAGGATCGAGCCTCCGAAGGGGGGGCGACCGCTCAGCTCGGGCAGGGCACAGGACTCGGCCAGCGCCTTCACGCGCACGATGGCGTTGTGGCCCCAGAACGGGCCGGTCGGCCCCTGCATCCGCTGCAACCCGCGCGCGAAGACGGGCGAGTAGAAGCTGGCCGCGAACTGCATGGCGCGGCCGAACCACGAGGTCGCGCCGATGATCTTGGGCAGGGTCTGCAGCAGCCCGATGTCGGGCGCCGCCTGCATCCGGGCGATCAGGTGGCCGATGGTCTCGCCTTCCATCAGGCTGTCGGCGTCCAGGATCACCGCGAACTCGTAGGCGCCGCCCGAGTTGCGGATGAAGTCCTCGATATTGCCGGCCTTGCGGCCCCAGTTTTCGGTTCGGTTGCGGTAGTAGACGCGCAGCCGGTCAGGCCTGTGGGCGCAAAGCGGCGCGAAGGCCTGTCGCTCGAGTATCAGCGCATCGCCGTCGCGGGTATCGGACAGCACGGCGAAATCCACCGTCACGCCAGCCGCGCGAACCGAGGCTTCCATCGCGGCCAGGCGAGCGGCGGCGGCGCGGGCGTCCTCGTTGCAGATGGGCAGCAGGATGACGGTGGGTGCGTCGGGGTGCGGAAGGTCGGTCGGGGCCGGGCGGCGACCGGGGGCGAGGCCGACCAGCGATTGCGCCGCGCCCCAGGCAAGCCAGAGTGTGGTGAAAAAGATCAGCACGACGCAGACGACGTCCCACGCGCCGAATCCTGCGGCGAAGGCGGCCTCGGCCATCAGCGCCGTGGCGGCCACGCCCGACAGCAGGGTGAAGCCGAGCGCCGCCGCCCGCCACACCGCGGTGCGCAGGTCGGCGCGCGGACGCGCTCGGTCACGCATTGCGGGCGGTCAGGAGGCGCAGAAGCGCGCCGATCACCCCCTCGCGGCGGTCCCGTTCAAGGATCTGCCGGGGCATTGCGAGGGGCGCATAGGGCGGAGACGTATCGACATCGTCTAGGTCGTTCAGGGTGTTCAGATTTTGGTCCATTGGTACAGCCAAGTTTCACTCAACCGGCGATCATCTTTTGCGAGCTGGGCCTTCAATTCCGCCACGGCACCCGCTTCGGCCCTCACTTCCAGGACGAGGCGCCAGATCCGGTGCTCTTCCAGGTATTCAAGGACATCTTCCACGATCTCGCCATTGACCGCGGAAACCACCGCTGTAACCGGGCTCTCCTCATCGGGTTCCCCGATTTCCGAGCCGTCGAAATCGATGACGAACTTCTGCCGATCGGTCAGCGGTTCGACGCCTGCCGCGCCGCCATATCCGGCCAGGGTGCGCAATATTCGGGCGGTTTTCGTCTCGGGCTCCAGGGGCGCGTCGCCCCAGTGCAGGCGATACGCGAACGAGCGTTCGTCGCCGGCGGCGATCTCAACCTCGGGGACCCAGAAGGCGACGATGTTGTCGTTGCTCTCCAGCTCGGTCGGGATCTCGATCAGCCTTACCGACCCGCGGCCCCAGTCGCCCAGGGGCTCGACCATCAGCGAGGGGCGCCGCTGGTAACGGGCCTCGGCGTCGAGGTAGTCCTCGAAGTCGCGATGGCGCTGCACGAGTCCGAAGGCCGTGGGGTCCGAGACCGAGATGTACGAGTTGCCCAGCGTCTCGGGATTGCACAGCGGGCGAAGGAACTCTTCCCCCTCCATCCGCACGACAAGGGCCTCGCTGTCATGCACCCGGTGGCGGTAATCGTTGAAGCCCGCGCGGTCGTGCGGCGCGAAGAGGAACATCGAGGTCAGCGGCGCGACGCCAAGCTGCTCGACCGCCTCGCGGAAGAACAGGTGCTGTTCCACGTCGATCGTCGTGGTCTCGCCCGGTGTCACCGCGAAGCGGAACGCGCCCGAGACCGAGGGGCTTTCGAGCGCGGCGTAGAACACGACATGGTCGCTGCCGGGATCGGGGCGTTCGATCCAGAACTCCGAGAACAGCGGGAACTCTTCCTCGCGGCCGATCGCGGTGTTGACCGCGAGCCCACGGGCGCTGAGGCCATAGACGTTGCCCTTCCCGAGCGCACGGAAATAGCTCGCGCCCAGGAACGAGACGACCTCGTCGAAGCGCTCGGGATCGTTCAGCGGCGCGTTCATCCGGAAGCCCGCGACACCGGGGAAGGTGGCATCGGCGGGGAAGTGATCGCCGGCCTCGTCGTGGTAGATGTAGTCCTCGCGTCCGAACGGCATCGGCAGGGCCTGCCCGTCCACGACCTCGTTCAGCCGCACGACGTAGTTGAACAGCCAGCCGGGATGGTAGGAATGCAGCACCACGCGCGATTCCGACCCGGCCCAGCGGGCACGGTCGGGGTCGAACTGGATCTTGCGGTAGTCGTCGTAATCCAGCTCGGCCACCGCGCCCTCGAGCGGGGCAGGGGCGCTGTAGGGCTGGCCCGCGGCCTGGCGCATCCGCTCGATCAGGTCCTCGAAGCTGAAAGGCGTGCCGCCCAGCGTCGCGGCGCTCTGCGCGCGGGCGCGGCCGACGACGCCGAGCACGGCGAGGCTGGCGGCGCTGCACAGCAGCATGCGGCGGGTCGGGCCGGTGGGCGGTGACGAGGCGGAGGTATCAGTCTTCATGTGCAGGAAACCCGACATCGTTTTCCCGCACGATTAGCGAAGTTGTGGGGACGCGCCAGCCCGATCGGTGGAATGCCGCCGCGTCGCGGCATGAACCGGCGGAATTCCGGTCATGGCTCGGGCGTTCAGCGCAGGAAATCCGCCAGGCAATCGATCTCGGTCTGCTGGATCTCGTGCCCGCCCGGGTGCCACGCCACGATGCAATCTGCCATCTGCGCCGTGAACCAGTCGGCCAGTCCCTGCGTGAGGTCGGGCGGACAGATCGGGTCCTGCCGCCCGGCCGTCACGAGGATGCGCTTCGCCGCCAGCCCCGGTTCGGGATCGGGTACCCAGGGGATCAGCGGATGCATCAGGGCCATGGCGTCGAAGAGGCCGGGATGCTTGATGGCGGTCGCCGCGAGGATGTTGGCGCCGTTGGAATAGCCGATCCCGGTGACGTGAGCGACGCCGGTGCGGGTGATCTCGCCCTGGACGAAGGTGGCCATCTGCTCGATCCGCTGCGCAAGGTCTTCCATGTCGTAGACACCCTCGGCCTTGCGGCGGAAGAAACGGGCGGCGCCGTGCTCGCTTACGTCGCCCTGGGGTGAGACGACATGCGCCTCGGGCAACAGCGTCCGCGCAAGACCGTGAAGCTGGTCCGCACTCGCGCCCGTTCCATGGAAGGTCAGGACCAGGTGATCCCCGGTCCCCGCGCTGCGGATCACCTCGTAACCCATGCCGTTCTCCTTCATCCCCATCCGCGAGACCTAGCGCCTCAGTCCAGCGGGACGAGCGCGCGTTCCAGCCGGTCGCGCAGGTGCTCGTGCTGGCGGGGCAGCTTCAGCGCCTGCCCGAGGGTGGCGGCGTCCTCGTCGCGGTCGAAGCCGGGCTCGTCGGTGGCGACCTCGAACAGGATGCCGCCGGGGGTGCGGAAGTAGATCGCCCAGAAGTAGTCCCGGTCGATCTGCGGGGTCGTGCCGTAGCCCGCCTCAGACAGGGCCTTGCGGACGGCGGCCTGCGCGTCGCGGTCGGCGACCGAGAAGGCGATGTGGTGCACCGACCCCGCGCTCTGCTGGGCGTCGGGCGCGTCGGGCCGCTCGATCAGGTCGATCACGTTGGCCGTGCCGCCGGGCCTGGTGAAGCGGATGATCTCGCCCTCGCGCGCTGTCTCCTCGTAGCCCATGAAGCGCAGCAACTCGGCCATGGGGGCCGCGTCCCGCACCAGTGGGGCCGCCGAATGGAACCCGCGGATCGCGTGGTCGGCGTCGATCACGCCGGCATAGGGCGCACGGGGGTCGTCGGTTTCGATCAGCGCGAAGGCATCGCCGTCGGGGGCGGCGATCCGCACGACCGGCGCGCCGAACGGGTCGGTGGCGATGTCGGTGCCCAGCCGGTCGGCCCAGAAGGGCGCGGCGCCCTCGGGGATGGCGAGGCGCGTCTCGGCGACTTCGCCCGCGCCGCGGCGGCCGCGTCCGGCATGGGGGAAGGGAAAGTAGGTCATCGCGGTGCCGGGGCGGCCAAGCTCGTCGCCGTAATACAGGTGATAGACGTCAGGCGCGTCGAAATTGACCGTCTTCTTCACCCGGCGCAGGCCGAGCGTATCGGTCCAGAACCGGTCGATCGCGCGGGCGTCGGATCCGATGGTGGTGACGTGGTGCAGGCCGTTGATCTGGTCGAGCATGGTATTCTCCTCGTGCTGGGCAACAGATAGGGCAGACAGCGCGCGCACCCTATTCCGCAAAATGGCAAATATCGGTGCGATGGCGCGCAGAAACGGGTGGTTCGGGCGGCCGGTCTGCAACGAACGTCTGTTCGCAAGGCCCGAGCGGCGCAACGACGCCGATCCTTTCGGTGCCCCCCGCCTTTCTTCGCGCCGCAGGGTCGTTATGTCGGTGGCAGAGGAATGAAAAGGAGGGACCCATGGCCCTGCGCATCAACGACACCGCCCCTGATTTCACCGCCAACACCACCGAGGGCGAGATCAATTTCCACGACTGGATCGGCGACGGCTACGCCGTGCTGTTCAGCCACCCCAAGAACTTCACCCCCGTCTGCACGACGGAGCTTGGCGCGATGGCTGGCCTCGCGCCCGAGTTCGAGAAGCGCGGCGCCAAGATCATCGGCATCTCGGTTGACCCGATCGAGGACCACAACAAGTGGAAGTCCGACATCGCGTCCTACACCGGCAACTCCGTCAGCTACCCCCTGATCGCCGACCCCGAGATGAAGATCGCCAAGGCCTACGACATGCTCCCCGCAGAAGCGTCGGGCGAGCCGGGCACCCGCACGCCGGCCGACAACGCGACCGTCCGCACCGTGTTCATCGTAGGGCCGGACAAGAAGGTGAAGCTGTCGATGACCTACCCGATGACCACGGGCCGGAACTTCGACGAGATCCTGCGCGCGCTCGACTCGATCCGGCTGACCGCGCAGCACAAGGTCGCCACCCCCGCCAACTGGCAGCAGGGCGGAGACGTCATCATCACCGGCGGCGTCTCGGATGACGAGGCGCGCGAGAAGTTCGGCTCGTTCGAGCAGAAGCTGCCCTATATCCGCACGACCAAGCAGCCGGCCTGATTACCACCTCTTCGAGGTTTCACGCGCCGTCCCCTGTCCGGGGGGCGGCGCGTGTCGTATGGGCGATCCATGACGGACAACACCAACAAGGGACTGGCGCTGGCGCTGATCGGCGCGCTGGTCATCGTCCCCGACACGCTGTTCATGCGGTGGTCGGGCCTTGGCGCTGCGCAGATGGTGGCGTGGCGTGGATGCTTGCAGGCAGCGGTGCTGCTGAGCCTGTGGATCGTGCTGTCCCGCGACCGGCGCCGCGACCTGACCGCGCTCGCCACGCCGCTGGGCGTGCTGGCGGCGCTGGCGCAGGCGACGAATGCGGCGCTGTTCGCCACCGGGATCGCTGTCGCGCCCGTGGCTGTCGTCCTCTTCGCGGTCGCCACGGTGCCCTTGGTTGCGGCGGTCCTCGGAGCCGTCTTCCTTGGCGACAGGGCGGGGCGCAGCACCATCACCGCCGCGCTCGTCGTGCTGGCCGGCATCGGGCTTTCGGTCTCGGGCAGCTATGGCGGCGCCGGCTCTCCCTTGCTGGGCGCGCTCTGTGGCGGCGCGGTCGCGCTGTCGCTCGCGGGCAGCTTCACCCTGTTCCGCGCCCGTCCCGACCTGTCGGTGTTCCTGACGGTCGGAGCGGGGGCGGCGATCTCGGGCCTGACCGCGCTGACCCTCGTCCCGTCGCTCTGGCAAAGCAACGGCTACGTGCCGGCGATCTGGGTGACGGGACTGCTGATCCTGCCGATCTCGTTCACCACGATGAACATGGCGACGCGCTACACCGTCGCCGCCAATGTCAGCCTTATCCTGCTGCTGGAGACCGTGCTCGGCCCCATCGTCGTCTGGATCGGCGTGGGCGAGCCCGTCGGCCCCCGCGGGCTGGTCGGCGGTGCGATCGTCGTGCTGACGCTGACGGTCTATCTCTGGAACGAGAGGCGGCAGGCGATCCGCCTCGCCCGCTCAGCGTAGTCCTACAGGATCATCATGCGGATGCCGTAGGCGACGACCCCTAGGACCGCCACGCTGATGCACCAGATGGCGATGAACCAGACGAGCTTGCGGAACATCAGTGATAGCCGTCCCCGTGGCCGATCTTGCCGCGGAAGATGTAGTAGGCGAACACCGTGTAGCCCAGGATGATCGGCACCAGGATGATCGTCCCCACGAACATGAAGAGCTGCGATTTGAATGGGCTCGCGGCCTCGTACATCGTGACCGAGGGGGGGATCACGTAGGGCCACATGCACACGCCCAGGCCGATGAAGCACAGCAGGAACAGCCCCAGCACCAGCGCGAACGGCAACCATTCGCGGGACTCGTTGTACAGCTCCTTCCCGAGGAAGATCACGAAGGCCACGACCAGGATCGGCACCGGCGCCACCTGCAGCGCGGCGGGAAAGGCGAACCACCGCTGGAAATACTGCGGTTCCAGGAATGGCGTCCACAGCGAGACGACAGCGATGAAGCCCACCGTCACGAAACCGAGGATCCGAGCGATCTTGCGGGCCTTGTCGCGCATGTCGCCCTCGGTCCGCCAGTTCAGCCAGCACGCGCCCAGCAGGCCGTAGCCGAACACCACGGCCACGCCGCAGACCACCGAGAACGGCGTCAGCCAGTCCAGCCAGCCGCCGCCATACTGCCGGCCGTCCACCTCGATCCCCTGCAGAAGCGCGCCCAGAGTGATGCCTTGCGCCAGTGCCGCGACGGTCGAGCCTCCGATGAACGCCCAGTCCCAGAACTTGCGCGAGAAACGCGAATCCGCCCGCCAGCGCGCCTCGAACGCGACGCCGCGAAAGATCAGCCCCAGCAGCATCGCGATGATCGGCGGGTAGATCGCCGGCATGATGATCGCGTAGGCCATCGGGAAGGCCGCGAACAAGGCACCGCCCCCAAGGACGAGCCAGGTCTCGTTGCCGTCCCAGACCGGCGCGACCGTGTTCATCATCAGGTCGCGATCTTCCTTCGACGGGAACGCCGGATAAAGGATCCCGATCCCAAGGTCGAACCCGTCCATCACCACGTAGACATAGACCGAAAAAGCCAGGAGGAGAGCCCAGGCGACGGTAAGGTCGAAGCTGATACCCATCTGTACGTCCCCTTATTCCGCTGGTGCGTTCTGGGCGCCTGTCGTCTCGGGCTTGGAGCTTGCCATGATGCCGCCGGTGCGGATCGGGCCGTCATCGCCCTCTGCGTCCTCCTCGCCGGGCTCCGGTGCCTTGCCCATGAGGACGAGCATGTAGAGGATACCCGCACCGAAGATCATGAAGTAGATCACGATGAACGCGATCAGCGACGTCCCCACCGCCGATGCCCCGATCGGCGAGACGGACTCCTCGGTGCGCATGATCCCGTAGACCGTGTAGGGCTGGCGCCCGACCTCGGTGGTGATCCAGCCCGCGATGATCGCGACCAGACCGGCGGGCGACATCACCAGCGCCGCGCGGTGCAGCCATCCGTCTTGATAGAGCGATCCGCGCCACCGCACCCAGAGAGACCAGAACCCCAGCCCGACCATCAACATGCCCAGCCCGACCATGATGCGGAACGAGAAGAACACGACCGCCACGGGCGGCTCTTCGCTGCGGGGCACGGTGTCCAGCCCCTCGAGCGACGCGTTCCACCCCTTGCCAAGGATCGGCCCGCCGATGCGCGGGATCTTCAGCTCGTACAGCATCTCTTCGGCCTCCTGGTCGGGGATGCCGAACAGGATCAGCGGGATGCCTTCCTCGGAGGTCTCGAAGTGCCCCTCCATCGCCAGCACCTTCACGGGCTGGTATTCGTAGGTGTTCAGGCCCTGCTCGTGGCCCAGGAAGACCTGGATCGGGGCGACGACAGCCGCCATCCACATCGCCATCGAGAACATCGTCCGGACGCCGTGATTGTCGCGTCGCCCCTTCAGCAGGTGCCAGCCGCCCACGCCGCCGACGATCAGCGCCGTCGACAGGTAGGCTGCCGTCAGCGTATGCGCGAGGCGGTAGGGGAAGGACGGGTTGAAGATCACCTGAAGCCAGTCCTCGGGCAGGAACTGGCCGTTCTCGCCGATCGTGTAGCCGGCTGGGGTGTGCATCCAGCTGTTCACCGACAGGATCCACGTGGCCGAGATCGCGGTGCCCACGGCGACCATCAGCGTGGCGAACATGTGAAGGCCGGGGCCGACCTTGTCGCGCCCGAACAGCATGATCCCCAGGAACCCGGCCTCGAGGAAGAATGCGGTCAGCACCTCGTAGGCCATCAGCGGCCCGATCACCGGCCCGGCCCGGTCCGAGAACACGGACCAGTTGGTGCCGAACTGGTAGGACATCACGATGCCCGACACGACGCCCATGGCGAAGGTGATCGCGAAGATCTTCACCCAGTACTTGAACAGCCGCAGGTAAGCTTCGTCCTTGCTGCGCAGGTACAGCGCGTTGAGGACGGCGAGGTAGCTGGCGAGGCCGATCGAGAGTGCGGGGAAGATGAAATGAAACGCGATCGTAAAGCCGAACTGGATTCGGGCCAGCATGAGCGCGTCTAGTCCAAGAAACGTGTCCATTGCCTGTCCCCGTCAAGTCCTCCCTCCAAACTGGTTTCCCCGCCCGGTAAATCCACCCGTTCTGGTCGCAACAATGTCGCAGCCGCTCGCCGGAACGCGAAAGGGCCCCTCGGTCGGAGGGGCCCCGCAGGTCTCGTGCTCGGTGTCGCGGCCGATCAGGCCATCTTGGGATAGAGCACCACGCGGGCGTCCATCGGGACCTGTTCGTAGAGCAGCTTGATATGCTCGTTCGTCAGGCCGGCGCAGCCGTTCGAGACGGCGCGGCCGATGGTGTTGATGTCCGGCGTTCCGTGGATCCGCAGGTACGTGTCGCCGCGGCCTTCCTGGAACAGGTAGATCGCGCGCGCGCCAAGCGGGTTGTCGGGGCCGCCGGGCATCCCGTCGGAATACTGGGCGTACTTCTCGGGCTCACGCTCGATCATGCCGGGGGTGGGCGTCCAGGACGGCCATTCCTTCTTGGCCCCGACATAATACTGGCCGGGCTCGTAGAGGCTGTCGCGACCGACGCGGATGCCATAGCGCCAAGCCTTGCGGTCGGGCATGGTCCAGAACAGTTGGAAGTGGTCGGGAAAGACATGGACCTCGCCGGGCGGCAGCGCGTGGCGCAGCGTGACGAAAGCCGGCTGCAGATGCGGCGGCAGCGATTGCGCTTGGGCCGGCGGGCCGGCGAGGGCAGCGCCGAACGTCGCCATGCCGGACAGAATGAAGTCGCGACGATCCATGTGTGTGTCCCCTTCGTGTTTTTATATCGGTCAGGATAGCCAACATAGGATGCGCCGGTTGGTTTCCGCAGACCTTATACGTTTATGTGAAACCATGTCATACTCACCCGCATGATAGCACGGGGGGCGATCGGTCGCCATGGCCGGCCCGGAAACGAAAAGCCCCGGCGCGGGGGCCGGGGCTTTCCGATGCGTGGGGGAAGAGTTCAGCCCTCGGCTGCTTCTTCCTGCGTTTCCTCGCCGGTCTCCTGGTTGACCATCTTCATCGCGAGGCGGACCTTGCCGCGATCGTCGAAGCCCAGAAGCTTGACCCAGACCTCCTGGCCTTCCTTCAGGGCGTCCGAAGGATGGTTCAGGCGGCGGTTCTCGATCTGGCTGACATGCACCAGGCCGTCGCGCTTGCCGAAGAAGTTCACGAAGGCGCCGAAGTCCACGATCTTGACGACCGTGCCCTTGTAGACCTTGCCTTCCTCGGGCTCGGCCACGATCGAGTAGATCATGTCGTAGGCCTTCTTGATGGCCTCGCCGTTGGCGGACGCGATCTTGATGACGCCGTCGTCGTTGATGTCGACCTTGGCGCCCGAGACTTCCACGATTTCGCGGATGACCTTGCCGCCCGAGCCGATGACTTCACGGATCTTGTCGGTCGGGATCTGCATCGTCTCGATGCGCGGGGCGTGAGCCGAGAATGCGCCGGCCTCGCTGATCGCCTTCGACATCTCGTTCAGGATGTGCAGACGACCGGCTTTCGCCTGGGCCAGCGCCTTCTCCATGATCTCGGGCGTGATGCCCGCGACCTTGATGTCCATCTGCAGCGACGTGATGCCGTTCTCGGTGCCCGCGACCTTGAAGTCCATGTCGCCGAGATGATCCTCGTCGCCCAGGATGTCGGTCAGGATGGCGTAGCTGCCGTCCTCTTCCAGGATCAGGCCCATGGCCACACCGGCCACGGGAGCCTTCAGCGGAACGCCCGCATCCATCATCGACAGCGACCCGCCGCAGACCGATGCCATCGAGGACGAACCGTTCGACTCGGTGATCTCGGACACCAGGCGGATCGTGTAGGGGAAGTCCGTGACCGGCGGCAGGACCGCCTGCAGCGCACGCCACGCCAGCTTGCCGTGGCCGATCTCGCGACGGCCCGGGCTGCCAACACGACCCACTTCACCGACCGAGTACGGCGGAAAGTTGTAATGCAGCAGGAAGTTGGAACGATACGTGCCTTGCAGCGCGTCGATCATCTGCTCGTCGTCGCCGGTGCCCAGCGTGGTCACGACCAGCGCCTGCGTCTCGCCGCGGGTGAACAGGGCCGAGCCGTGGGTCCGGGGCAGGATGCCCGTTTCCGACACGATCGAACGAACCTGGTCGGTCGACCGGCCGTCGATGCGCTTGCCGCCCTTGACGACGTCGCCACGCAGGATCGACGATTCCAGCTTCTTGAACGCCGAGCCGAGGTTCGAATCCTCAAGCTGCTCTTCGCTCAGTTGGCTGCGCACGTGCTCGCGGGCGTCGGCGATGGCCGTGGTCCGCTCCTGCTTGTCGGTGATCGCGAAGGCGGCGCGCATCTTGTCTTCGCCAGCGGCCTTCACGGCGTCATACAGCGCCGAGTAGTCGGGCGGCTGGAAGTCGAAGGGTTCCTTCGCGGCGTCTTCAGCCAGGTCGATGATCAGGTCGATCACCGGCTTGATCTGCTCGTGCGCGAAGTTCACCGCGCCCAGCATTTCCTCTTCGGTCAGCTCGTAGGCTTCCGATTCGACCATCATCACCGCGTCGCGCGTACCGGCGACGATCAGGTCGAGGCGCTGCTCGGGATTGTCGCGCAGCTTGTGCATGTCGTCGATTTCGGGGTTCAGCACGTATTCGCCGCCCTCGTAACCCACGCGGCAGCCGGCGATCGGGCCCATGAACGGGGCACCCGACAGCGTCAGCGCGGCCGAGGCGGCGATCATCGCAACCACGTCGGGATCGTTGACCAGGTCGTGGCTCAGCACGGTGCACATCACGAGCACTTCGTTCTTGAAGCCGGGGACGAAAAGCGGGCGGATCGGGCGGTCGATCAGGCGGGCGGTCAGCGTCTCCTTCTCGGTGGGGCGGGCCTCACGCTTGAAGAAGCCGCCGGGGATCTTGCCCGCGGCGTAGTATTTTTCCTGGTAATGCACGGTCAGCGGGAAGAAGTCCTGGCCGGGCTTCTGCTGGCGGGCATAGGTGACGTTGGCCATCACCGAAGTCTCACCGAGGGTCGCGATCACGGTGCCGTCGGCCTGCCGCGCAACCTTCCCGGTCTCGAGCGTGAGGGTTTCTTCGCCCCACTGCATCGATTTCTTCGTTTCGTTGAACATCTGTCGTATCCTGTCTGGGCCGCGCAGAGCCCTCTCTGCCGGTCCGTTTGCATGGCGGCCGTATTGCCGCCGACCCCTCCATCATCTCATGCGCCGGGGTCGAAGCGTCACGTCTCAGATGGGGCGCCCATACAGGAAAACACGGCCGCTTGCTAGGCGGGGCGGTTGTCCGCTCATTTTGCGCCGGGGCAACACTCGGGGCGCACCTGCACGCGGATGCGGATGATCCCTCGCCGGGGCGGGGAAGGCGGCGTATTGGGTGGGAAAACCAAACCCGACAAGAGGTATCCATGAGGATCGCAGCAGTTCTGGGGGCGACAGCCCTCCTTTCGATTCACGCCGGTGCAAGCGTCGCGCAGTCCTACATGGGCGGCGGCGGCGAAATGAGCGGCCCCTATGCCGGCGGTCAGTACGGCCGCTTCGGCTATGACGCCGAGGGCGATGTCGGCGGCGGCGACACCACCGACACGATCGAGCAGGGCTATATCGGCGCCCATGCCGGTTACCTCGCGCCCGTCTATCCCTTCGTCCTTGGCGGAGAGGTTTCCCTGGACGTCTTCCACGTCGGGGATGTCGAGTATCGCCAAAGTCTCGGGAATCGCGGTGGCGGAAGCGGCACGATCGAGGTGGACGACTGGGCCAACCTGATGCGCTTCAAGGCGATCGGTGGCTACGATGCGGGGCGCGCCATGCCCTACGTCACCGCCGGCCTGTCCCGCCTGACCATCGGAGACGAGTCCACGGGTGGCTACTTCATCGGCATCGGCGGTGCCGTGAACCTGACGCCGCAGTTCTCGCTTGCCCTCGAAGGCATCTACGACGTCTTCGACGAGCCGACCTTGTGCAGCGACGACGGGTGCCTCGACTACGGCGAGGGCGCCGACGGCACGACCCTCATGCTCAAGGGCTCCTACCGCTTCTAGGGATCGATCGGACCGGGAACGAAAAAAGCCGCCCCGAGGGGCGGCTTTTGCGTCACCGATCTGCGGTGTGCGGTTCAGCGGCGGATGTTGAGCCGCTGGATGAGGTCGCGATACCGCTCCTCGTTCTTCGCACGGGTGTAGTCCAGGAGCTTCCGGCGCTGCGCGACGAGCTTCAGCAGGCCGCGGCGCGAGTGGTTGTCCTTGTGGTGCGTCTTGAAATGCTCGGTCAGGGCGGCAATGCGGTGCGTCAGGATCGCGACCTGCACCTCGGGCGAACCGGTGTCACCGGACTTCGTCCCGAAATCGTTGATGACCTTTTGCTTCTCTTCCGGCGTGATCGACATCGGGTGTCTCCTTCAAGTTCGAGTGTGACGGCGCCGACCGGGATGTCGTCCAGAACGGGCCCTGCCGCGCAGAATCGTGCGGCGAAGCGCGCGTATAGAGGACAGGGGGCGACTTGAAAAGGGGCCTACGCCCAGACCTGCGGCGACTGCGTGTAGGCGATATAAAGGGGGTGCTTCGGATGCCCCTCCTTCGACAGCCCCAAATGGTGCAGCACCTGTCCCGAGTCGCGCATCAGCCGCTCGACCTCGGGGCCGCGGCCCAGATGGGCGCCGTGGGTGCCCCAGGCGCAGACGATGGTGTCGGCCCAGTGGCAGCCGTCGAGGATGGCCGCGTCGTTCTCGGGGCGGCCGACAGGTTCGTCGGCGCGGCGCATCGCCTTGGGATCGGTGTCGCGCCAGGCGAAGATGTTGCAGACCCGGAACGCGCCGAAGCCCAGCGTCCGGGCGCGGCGCTCGCACCGCTCGACCGTGGGGTCGTTTTGGATCTCGGTCGCGGTCGACGGGTTCAGCATGACGAACAGTGCCTTTTCCCCAGCCGGATCCCATACCCGCGTCAGGGTGTAGCGGTAGCGTTCGCAGTCGGAATAGACCGCCACGCTTGCCGCATCGCCCTTCAGGTGCTGCCGTTCGATCACGTCAGAAGAACGCGCGAGGGGTGGAACTGCCCCGCGCGATAGTGCCCCAGCGCGACCGCCTGCCCTTGGTGCGCGGCCCAGGTCAGATCCCCGAAATCGGCCTCGGTCGACAGGACCTCGGCGGCGTTGCCGTTGCGGATCTTCGTCGCGGCGATCTGGTTCACGTGGCAGACCGGCAGGTCCGACAGCCCGGCCTCGACGGGCAGCAGAAGCTGGTCGATCTCTTCGGTTCGCGCCAGTTCCTCGATCCGCTCCATCGTCACGGCGCGGTCCAGTTCGAACGGCCCCGACCAGATGCGGCGGAGGGAGGTGACGTGGCCGAGGCACCCCAGCTCCTGCCCCAGGTCGCGCGCGATCGAGCGGACATAGCCGCCCTTGCCGCAGACCAGATGCAGGTCGGCCGCGTCGCCCCGCGCGTCGTCCAGCGAGAGCTCGTCCACATAGAGGGCGCGAGCCTGCAACTCGGGCGTCTCGCCCTCGCGCGCCATGTCGTAAGCGCGGCGGCCGTCGACTTTCACGGCTGAAAACGCGGGCGGCGTCTGCATGATGTCGCCGACATAGCCGGGCAGGGCGGCCTCGATCGCCTCGCGCGAGGGGCGGGCGTCCGACGTCTCCAGAACCTCGCCCGATGCATCGTCGGTAGTCGTTTGCGTTCCCCATTTTACGGTGAAGTCGTAGGCCTTCAGCGCGTCGGTGATCGACGAAACGATCTTTGTCGCCTCACCCAGTGCAATGACCAGCACGCCCGTCGCGTCGGGGTCCAGCGTGCCCGCATGGCCTGCCTTCTTCGCCTCGAACGCCCAGCGGACCTTGTTCACCACGTCGGTCGAGCCGATTCCGGCCGGCTTGTCCACGACCAGCCAGCCCGAGACGTCGCGTCCTTTCTTGCGCCGCGCCATTAGTCCTCCGTCACCGTTCCGATGATCGGCCCCATGGGCCAGCCGGCGTCATGCCGCCCCGAGCCGGCGTCGTAAAGCCGCGAGATGGTGCCGTCGAAGTAAAGCGCATCCGGCACGCCAAGCTCGTCGCGGAACAGGCGGCCGAACGTGTGAAAGTTCACCACCTCATTCGAGATCGCGAAATACAGCGTTCCGTCCGGCCCCACGCCCACCCCGTTGCGGATGTTGAGAGAGTCCGAATCGGCCAGGAAGCGCGGGTGCAGGTCGCCGTCGATCACCAGCATCGGGCCCGACTGCGTGGCAAAGGTGCAATCCGGCGGTTCGGCGGCGAAGGTGCGGCTTTCGATCACCTGCGCCTTGTCGTCGGTCAGGCACAGCACCCCGTTCGGCAGCAGCCCGAAATTGCCCGGCCCCTCGGAGGTGACGATCTCGCGCGCGGTCTCGCCGTCCTCGACGTAAAGACCCACGGGCGAGCGGTCGGGATGATACATGCCCGCATTCATCGCCACGCCCAGCGCCTGCCCCTGAAAGGCAAGCGCGTCGTTCACGGCGCGGAAGCTGGCATAGGGCGCGCCTGCGTCGTCCCGCAGGAACAGGCGCACATCTTCGGCCGCGGGGTCGATGCGGCACACGGTGAAACCCGCGCCGTCGAAGGTCACGTCCTCGCATTCCGCCGCCGCTGCGGGTAGCGCGGAAAGGCCCAGAAGGACCAGCGCCGCGCGGATCACCCTTCGTCCTCCTCGTCGTCGCCCAGGTCGCGCTGGACGTCCTCGCGGGCGAAGAGCTCGCGCGTCTCGTCGAGGCGGTCGAAGGTGTCGTCGATAAGGAACCGCAGGTCGGGCGTGAATTTCAGCGTCGTCTCTTTCGACAGCGCGCGGCGCAGCTCGTGCTTGTTGCGCTTGAGGCCGGCGATCGCCTCTTCGCGGTTCTTGCCGCCCAGCGGCAGCACGTAGGCCGTCGCGATCTTGAGGTCGGTGGACATGCGCACCTCGCTCACGGTGATCGACAGGCGATTGAGGTCCGGGTCGTGGATATCGCCCTTGTTCAGCACGTCCGACAGCGTGCGGCGGACCAGCTCGCCCACGCGGAGTTGCCGCTGATTCGGGCCGGATCCTTCGGAATGACGGTTCTTGGACATGGGGCGCAGATATTCACCTCTCCCGGGCGGTGCAACAGGACGTTGCGAGAGGCGGCCGATCCGGGCTAGCTGCCCGCCATCGGATACGGGGGACGAGCCATGAAGATCGCGGTTGCGGGCGTATCGGGCCGGATGGGCCAGATGCTGGTGAAGGCGGTGGAAGAGGCCGACGGCGCCGAGCTGTCGGGTGCCATCGAGAGGCCGGACCACGCCTGGGTCGGGCAGGACCTGTGCGATCTCTGTGGCATGGGTCGGGGCGTGACGGTCGCGTGCGATGCCGCGCAGGGGATCGCCGGCGCTGATGCGGTCGTCGATTTCACCGCGCCGGCCGCCACCGTGGCCCTGTCGCGCGCCTGCGCCGAGGCGGGCGTGGCGCATGTGATCGGCACGACCGGTCTGTCGGACGAGGACATCGCTGCCATCGACGAAGCGGGCCGGAAGATCGCCATCGTGCGCGCCGGGAACATGAGCCTTGGCGTCAACCTGCTGACCTCGCTGGTCGAGCGTGTCGCGGCGAGCCTCGGGCTGGACTACGACATCGAGATCTTCGAGGCGCATCACCGGCACAAGGTCGACGCCCCCTCGGGCACGGCGCTGATGCTGGGCGAGGCGGCGGCCAGGGGGCGCGGCGTGGACCTGGCCGACGTGGCCGACCGCGCCCGCGACGGGATGACGGGCGAGCGCGAGCCCGGCGCGATCGGCTTTCACGCCATCCGTGGCGGGTCCATCATCGGCGAGCATGACGTGGTCTTCGCAGGCCCGGGCGAGACGCTGACCCTGAGCCACGTCGCCAACGACCGCGCGCTCTTTGCCAAGGGCGCGATCCGCGCCGCGCTCTGGACCGAGGGGCGCGAACCGGGGCACTACGACATGGTGGACGTGCTGGGGCTCTAGGCTTCAGAAGTCGATGGCGATGCCCTTCTTCTCCCAGTCGCCATAGCGGATGGGCTCAAGGCCGTCGCGGCCGCCAAGCTCGGGCGGCAGGTCCAGCGGCTTGGCCGCCTTGCGCCGCGCCTCGGCTTCTTCAAGCGCGCGGATCGCTTCGGGGGGCAGGTCGTCTTTGTCCATCGGCTTACCTTGCTGGTCAAACGGGCCTCTTCCGTCATATACGCAGCGCCGTTCCCGCAACAAGGTCAGGCCCCATGGACACCGCCCGCGCCGCCGCGCTCACGCTGATCCGAGAGGTGACCGAATCCGGCCGCCTGCTGCCCGAGGTCTCGGACAAGATCCTCGCCCCGCTATCCGGCCCCGACCGCGCCCGCGCCATGCGGCTGGCCCTGACGACGCTGCGCTGGAAGGACCGCGCCGACCGGGCGCTGGGCCCGCACCTGCGGATGAAGCCCCGGCCCGAGGTGCTGAACGTCATGCGCCTCGCCCTGTGCGAGATCTATGTCGAGGGCGCCGCCCCCCACGGTGCCGTCGGCGCGGCGGTCGACCTTTCGCGCGGGACCGAGCGCGGCAAGGGGCAGGCGGGCCTCGTCAACGCGGTGCTGCGCAACGTCCTGCGCAAGGGCCCCGAAGCATGGGAGGCCTTGCCCGTCCCGCGTCTCCCCAAGTGGCTGCGCAAGCCGCTGGTGACCGATTTCGGCAAGGACGCCGTCGCGGGAATGGAGATTGCCTTTGCCGCCGGCGCGCCGCTGGACCTGACGGTGAAGGACGACCCCGAAGGCTGGGCCGAGCAACTGGGTGGAACCGTCACGCCCACAGGGTCTGTGCGGCTTGCACGGCAGGGACAGGTGTCGAAGCTGCCGGGCTATGACGAGGGCGCGTGGTGGGTGCAGGACGCCGCCGCCGCGGTGCCGGTGCGCGCGCTGGACCCGCAGCCGGGCGAGCGGGTGCTCGACATGTGCGCGGCCCCCGGCGGCAAGACGATGCAGATCGCGGCGGCGGGGGCCGAGGTGACGGCGCTGGACATTTCCGAGGGGCGGTTGGCGCAGGTCCACGAGAACCTCGCCCGCTGCGGGCTTGCAGCCGAGGTGGTCGCCGCCGACGCGCTGGAGTGGCAGGGCAGGCCGTTCGACGCGGTGCTTCTGGATGCGCCATGTTCGGCCACCGGCACGATCCGCCGCCATCCCGACCTGCCCGTCGCCAAGACCAGCGACGCCTTCCCCGAGCTTTTCGCCCTGCAGGAGCGCCTGATCGACCGCGCGCTGTCGCTGGTGAAGCCGGGCGGGCGCGTCGTCTTCTGCACCTGCTCGCTGCTGATCGACGAGGGGGAAGAGCAGGTCCGCGACGCCCTCGCTCGCCATCCCGGCCTGACGGTCGAGACCGCACCCCTGTCCATTCCCGGCATCGACTCCGCGTGGGTCGGCCCCGAGGGCCTGCGCCTGCGCCCCGACTACTGGCCCGATCTGGGCGGCATGGACGGCTTCTTCGTCACGGTTCTGCGCCGTGCGCCGCATGGCGATGACAGCGCGGGCGGGCCGGTCTAAGCTCGGCGCGACCGAGAAAGACACGCCGTGCCGCGCCAAGACCTGACCCGCCTCGACCGACTTCGGATGTGGAACGACCGCCGCCGGCATGCGGAGGCCGAGTTCCTCGTGCGACCGGGCCCTCGCGATCCGGGCCGTCTGCATCGCGGGCAGGGGATGCTGGAGGGCGAGTTCATGTTCCTCGGCTACAGCGTCGAGGCCCCCGACACGTCGATCTGGGACCTGCCCATCCCCGAGCCCGCCTTCCACGAGGCGCTGCACGCCTTCGGCTGGCTCGACGATCTTGCCGCGACCGGGGCCGGGGACCGCAAGGCGCGCGCGTGGCTCGACGACTGGATCGCGCGGTATGGGGACGGGACCGGGCCGGGCTGGCGGCCCGACCTGCTGGGCCGGCGGGTGCTGCGGCTGATCGACCATTCCGGCATCCTGATGATGGGCGACCGGCCGCGCGACCACGCCGCGCGCGCCTCGCTGCAGGTTCAGGCACGGCAACTGGCCCGGTCGTGGCGACGGCTGCGGCCCGGCCCCCGGCGGTTCGAGGCGCTCGCGG
The DNA here is from genome assembly GCF_900172315.1 of Palleronia marisminoris. GTDB lineage: Bacteria > Pseudomonadota > Alphaproteobacteria > Rhodobacterales > Rhodobacteraceae > Palleronia > Palleronia marisminoris. The sequence goes on along the minus strand of NZ_FWFV01000004.1, from coordinate 214,949 downwards.
GCGTCCTGCTTGCCGCCGGGACGCTTGCGGGCCTGTCCGGCCACCGGGCGAAGGCGCTTCAGGCGCTCGAGGCCGAGATCGCCCTTACTGTGGGGTCGGACGGCACCCTCCCCAGCCGCAACCCCGAGGCGCTCGCCCGGATCTTCGCCGATCTCGCCCGTATCCGCGCCGACCTGGAGGAAACGGACGCCCCGGTCCCGCAATTCCTGACCGACGCGCTGGGCCGCATCGCGCCGGTCATCCGGACGCTGCGCCACGCCGACGGCGGATTGCCGCGCTTTCACGGCGGCGGGCGGGGGGCGCCGGGCCTCGTCGACCAGGCGCTCGCACGCTCGGGCACCCGGGCCGGCCCGCCCACCGATCGGGTGATGGGCTATGTCCGCCTCGCGCACGGGCGCACGACGCTGCTGATGGACGCAGCACCACCCCCAACGCAGTCGGCCGAGGCCCACGCCTCGACCCTCGCGTTCGAGCTGACGTCGGGGCGCCGCCCCCTCATCGTGAATTGCGGCTCTGGTCGCACATTCGGCGACCGCTGGCGCCGGGCGGGGCGTGCGACCCCGTCCCATTCCGCGCTGACCATCGCCGGCATGTCCTCGTCCCGGCTGGGGGCGAACGACCTGATCTCCGACGCCCCCCGCGACGTGCGGATCGAGCGCCGCCGCAACGACCGGTCGACCGGAATCATCGCCGGGCATGACGGCTACGTCCGCAGCCACGGCCTGACCCATGTGCGGCAGGTCCATCTGGGCCATGACGGCCGCGGGCTTCAGGGCGAGGACGTGATCGCCGCGATCGAGACCGAGGACGAACCGATCCTCGACGCTGTCCTCGATGCCGCGGGTGGCTGGTTGCCCTTCACCATCCGCTTCCACCTGCACCCCGAGGTCGACGCCGCGTTCGGCGCCGACGGCCAGTCCTTCGATCTGGCGCTCGGCTCGGGCGAGCGGTGGGTGTTCCGGCATACAGGCAGAGCCGCACTGTCCCTGGAAGCTTCGGTCTATCTCGACGTGGGCGAGCTGGAACCGACCCCGGCGCGGCAGATCGTGCTCAGCTCGACAGTGGCGGATTACGCCACCCGCGTGACCTGGACCCTTGCAAAAGCCGACCAAACCCCCGATGCCGTGCGCGACCTCGTGCACGGGGATCGCCCCGTGCTCGCCTGAATTGCGCCGGAGTGCCCATGCCCGAACTCGTCCCCCTCAAACGCGCCCTCCTGTCCGTGTCGGACAAGACCGGCCTGATCGAACTGGGCCAGGCCCTTGCCGGCCGCGGGGTCGAGATCCTGTCCACCGGCGGCTCGGCCAAGGCGCTGCGCGACGCGGGGATCGAGGTGCGCGACGTCAGCGAGGTCACCGGCTCGCCCGAGATGATGGACGGCCGGGTCAAGACCCTGCACCCCAGGATCCACGGTGGCCTCCTGGCGCTGCGCGACGACCCCGCGCACGCGCAGGCGATGGAGGATCACGGCATCGGCGCGATCGACCTCCTGGTGGTGAACCTCTACCCGTTCGAGGCGACCGTGGCCCGCGGCGCGGACTATGCCGAGGCGGTCGAGAACATTGATATCGGCGGCCCCGCCATGATCCGCGCGGGTGCGAAGAACCACGACTACGTCACGGTGATGGTCGACGTCGAAGACTACGCCGCCCTGCTGGTCGAGCTGGACGACAACGGCGGCCAGACCTCGCGCGCCTTCCGCCAGACGCTGGCGCAGCGCGCCTATGCCCGCACGGCGGCCTATGACGCGGCGGTGTCGTCGTGGATGGCCGGGGCGATCGGTGACGTGGCGCCCCGCCGGCGCGCCGTGGCGGGCATGCTGAAGCAGACCATGCGCTACGGCGAGAACCCGCACCAGTCGGCGGCCTTCTATACCGACGGCTCGAACCGCCCCGGCGTTGCCACGGCGACCCAGCACCAGGGCAAGGAGCTGTCCTACAACAACATCAACGACACCGACGCGGCGTTCGAGCTGGTCTCGGAATTCGCCGATGCCGGCCCCACCTGCGTCATTGTCAAGCACGCCAACCCATGCGGCGTGGCCCAAGGCGGCACGCTGGCCGAGGCCTACGGGCGCGCCTATGATTGCGACCGTGTCTCGGCCTTCGGGGGCATCGTCGCGCTGAACCGACCGCTGGACGAGGAGACCGCCCGCGCCATCACCGGCATCTTCACCGAGGTCGTTATCGCCCCCGGCGCGAACGATGCCGCGCGCGAGGTCTTCGCAGCCAAGAAGAACCTGCGCCTGCTGACCACCGAGGGGCTGGCCGCCGCCGTGCCCGGGCTGACCTGGCGGCAGGTCTCGGGCGGATATCTCGTGCAGGACCGCGACATCGGACAGGTGACCGAGGCCGATCTGAAGGTCGTCACCAAGCTTTCGCCGACCGACGAACAGCTCAGGGACCTGCTCTTCGCGTGGACCGTCGCCAAGCACGTCAAGTCGAACGCCATCGTCTATGCCAAGGGCGGAGCGACGGTGGGCGTCGGCGCCGGGCAGATGAGCCGCGTGGACTCCACCCGCATCGCCGCGCGCAAGGCGCAGGACATGGCCGAGGCGCTGGACCTGCCCGAGACGCCGACGGTGGGCTCGGTCGTCGCCTCGGACGCGTTCTTCCCCTTCCCCGACGGGCTTCTGGCGGCCGCCGGTGCCGGCGCGCGGGCGGTGATTCAGCCCGGCGGCTCGGTCCGCGACGACGCGGTGATCGAGGCGGCCGACGAGGCAGGCCTTGCCATGGTGTTTACCGGCCAGCGGCACTTCCGGCACTGATGCGACGGCTCCTCACCCTCTGCCTGGCGGTCTTGCCCGCCCTGGCCCTCGCGCAAGAGGACCCCGAGGCGGTGCTGTCCGGGCTTCTGGACCAGAGGGACATCGCGCCCGACCGCCTCGCCCCCGCCTTCCGGGCGGAGGTGCCGCCCGCCGCGCTGACATGGGTGCTGGACGACGTGGTCGCGCAGGTCGGGACGGTCGAGGACATCGCGCTCGACGGCAGCCGGTTCACCGTCACGGGGACGCAAGCGGTCGTCCGGGGGTCCATCGCGCTGGACGACGAAGGGCGGATCGCCACCCTGTTCTTCGAGCCGCCCGAACCCGTGGCCGAGACGATCGACGACGTGACCGAGGGGCTGACCGAGCTGGGCGCCGACGTGGCCTGGCTGGTGACGCGCGGGGACGAGACGCTCGCCGCCCACCGGGCCGACGACGTGCTGTCGGTGGCCTCGGCCTACAAGCTGGGCGTGCTGGCGGCGCTGCGGGCCGAAATCGAGTCCGGCGCGCGCGATTGGGCCGACGTGGTGCGGCTGCAGGATCGCCACCGCTCGCTGCCCTCGGGCGCCATGCAGGACTGGCCCGAAGGCGCGCCGGTGACGCTGCAGACCGCGGCGACGCTGATGATCGCCGAAAGCGACAACACCGCGACGGACCTGCTGATCGACACGCTGGGCCGCGAGGCGGTGGCCAGAGCCCTGGGTCAGGACCGTGTGCTCACCACGCGCGAAGTCTTCGCGTTGCGGGCCGATCCCGACGCAGCCGCCGCGTGGCGCGCCGCCGATCCAGACGAAGCGGCCCGGATCGCCGCCGAAGCGGCCCGCGACCTTCCGGACCCCGCCGCACTTGGCGACCAAGGCCCCGACTGGCAGCTTCCGGCGCGCACCCTCTGCGACCTGATGGAGCACGTCGGCGACCTAGACATCCTGTCGGTCAATCCCGGCCCCGTTCCGCCCGATGACTGGGCGCAGATCGCCTACAAGGGCGGCGAGTTGGGCGACACCTACAACCTGACCGCGCTGGTCTGGGACGGCCGGGCGCCCGTCTGCGCCGTTCTGACGGTGAACGGGCGCACGGCGCCGCCGGCAGAGATCGTCGGCGCGTTCCGCGCGCTTCTCGCCGCAGCACGGGAGGCGGGCGAATGAGGCTTCTGTGGCTCAGCGCGGCAATCGTGTTCGTCCTCGATCAACTGACCAAGGTGATCGTCGTCCAGCTTCTGGGCCTGTCCACGCGCGGAGTGATCGAGGTGCTGCCACCTTTCGTGACCTTCCGCATGGCCTGGAACCGCGGGGTGAATTTCGGCGTCTTCGCCGGCGACGGCGACGTCACCCGCTGGATCCTCGTCGCCGTCGCCCTCGCCATCTCGGCCTGGGTGGTGTTCTGGCTGCGCCGCGAAAAGCCGGGCCGGTGGGGCATGATCTCGGGCGGGGTGCTGGTCGGCGGAGCATTGGGCAACGTGCTCGACCGGTTGATCTACGGGGCCGTGGCGGATTTTCTGAACATGAGCTGCTGCGGGATCGACAACCCCTACAGCTTCAACGTGGCCGATATCGCAATCTTCGTGGGCGCGGTGGGTTTGATCCTGTTCACCGGCCGGTCGAAGACGGCGTGACGCGCGCGGACGCATAGGATATGGCACGGACCCAAGGGGACGGGAGACGCAAGATGACCACCACGCTGCGCATCGTGACACTGGCGCTGGTCGCCGCTCTGGCGGGGTGCGGGGCGGGCGAACCCGACCTCATCCGCCCCAGGAGCAGCGGCAATGGGCCGGATGAGTTCGGCATCGTGCCGAACAAGCCGCTGCAGCAGCCGCAGAGCCTGTCGCAGCTTCCGCCGCCGACGCCGGGCGGGACCAACCGCACCGACCAGACGCCCGAGGCCGACGCGATCGCCGCACTCGGCGGCAACGCCGCCGCGCTGGCCGGGCCGGTTCAGGGACCCGCGCTGATCCAGTACGCGGGCCGGTTCGGGGTCGATGGCGACATTCGCGCCCAGCTCGCTGCGCAGGACCAGGCCTTCCGCGACGGTAGACCCGGCCGCCTGCTCGAACGGATGTTCGGGACGACGACCTACTATTCGGCCTACTCGAACCAGTCGCTCGACCAGTACCAGGAGCTGGAGCGCCTGCGCCAGCTGGGCGTCCGCACGCCCTCCGCACCGCCGGAAGACTAGAGCGGGCGGCACGTTCGCATGGTCAAGCTCGTCCTGCTTCACAGAGCCGACTCGATCTATGGCGACGTGCCCGAGGCGCAGTATGACTTCCCGAAGGCCTACCTGAAGGCGGTGTCCGACGGCGTCGGCGACTGGGCGATCTACTACGAGCCAGTGAAGGCCGGTCCGAAGGGCTACTTTGCGGTGGCCAAGATACGACAAGTCATCCCGAACCCGGCGGCAGAGGGTCGTTTCCTTGCCCTCGTCGAGCCGGAATCCTTCCTGGAATTCGATGCGACGGTCCCGCGCCTGATCCACGGCCGTCCCTTGGAAAGTGCGCTCGGCCACGTGGATGGAACGCCGAAGGCCGGCGGCGCGCTACAAAGCGCCGTCCGGCGTCTGCCCGAGGCCGAGTTCGCACGGATCGTGAACCTGGGCCTTCCGCCGGACCTCGAACGCGACGAGGCGACCCGCTACGATCCCGTCCAGCCCGGTTTCGCCGACGCGCCCGCCGTGTTCGAGCGCCCGGTGATCGAGCGCCTGACACGGCGCGCCTATCGCGATGTCGCATTCCGCCGGAAGGTGCGCGCGGCCTACGACTATCGCTGCGCCATGTCGGGGCTGCGGCTTCGCAACGGGGGCGGGCGACCCGAGGTGCAGGCAGCCCATATCCGCCCCGTGGCAGACGGCGGCAGCGATTCGGTTCGCAACGGTCTTGCGCTGTCGGGCACGCTGCACTGGATGTTCGACCGCGGGCTCGTCTCCGTGGCCGAGGACGCGACGATCCTCGTGTCGCGCAACAAGGTGCCGGGGGATGTCGTGTCGCGGCTGATCAACGCCGACAACCGCTTGCATACGCCCGGCGATCCGCGTGACGCGCCGCACCCGGCATACCTCAAGTGGCATCGCGAGAATGTCTTCGGTCAGTGGACCCCGGATGGCTCGGCCCCATGGGACTGACGCCCATATCACGACCTCGTAGCCCCGGGTTTGCCCCGGACCCCGGCGGCAATACCTAGGGAGAAACCCAAACCGCGAGGTTCTACATGCTGCGCCTCTTTGCTCCCGTCGCGTTCCTTGCCTCGGCGGTTGCCGCCCAGGCTGCCGAGGTCACCAGCTTCACGCTGGACAACGGCCTCGATGTCGTTGTGATCGAGGATCACCGCGCCCCGGTCGTCGTCCATATGGTCTGGTACAAGGTCGGCGCCGCCGATGAAGAACCCGGCGTCTCGGGCATCGCCCACTACCTCGAACATCTGATGTTCAAGGGCACCGACGAGCTGGAGCCGGGCGAGTTCAGCCGCACCGTCGCGCAGCAGGGCGGCACCGACAACGCCTTCACCAGCTACGACTACACCGCCTATTTCCAGCGCGTGGCCTCCGACCGCCTCGACCTGATGATGGAGATGGAGGCCGACCGGATGCGCGACCTCCAGCTCGACGACCGCGACATCGCGACGGAGCTGCGCGTCGTGCAGGAAGAGCGAAACCAGCGGATCGAGAACGACCCCGGCGCGCTGTTCTCCGAGCAGCGGGACGCGGCGCAGTACCTGAACCACCCCTATGGCCGCCCCATCATCGGCTGGATGCACGAGGTCGAGAGCCTGGAACTCGAGGACGCCACCTCTTTCTACGAGCGCTACTACGCCCCGAACAACGCGATCCTCGTCGTCGCCGGTGATGTCGACCCCGAGCACGTCCGCGAACTGGCCAAGGAGCATTACGGCCCGCTCGATCCGACCGAGAACCTGCCCGAGCGCGTACGCCCGCAGGAGCCCCCGCAGCTGGCCGAACGGCGCATCACCTACGAGGATCCGCGCGTGGCCCAGCCCTACGTGATCCGCACCTACCTCGCCCCCGAGCGTGAGACCGGCGCGCAGGAAGAGGCCGCCGCGCTGACCCTGCTGGCCGAGGTGCTCGGATCGGGCCAGACCTCGGAACTGAACTCGCGCCTGCAATTCGGCACGGGCGAGGCGCTTTACACGAGCGCCTTCTACAGCGGCACGTCCTATGACGACACGACCTTCGGGCTGGTGATGGTCCCGGCGCCCGGCGTCTCGCTGGAAGCGGCCGAGGCGGCGCTCGACCGCGAGCTGGCCGATTTCCTCGAGGATGGCGTCGACCCCGAACAGCTCGACCGGATCAAGACGGAGCTCGGCGCGGCCCTGATCTACGAATCCGACAGCCCCCAGTCGCTTGCCAACCGCTACGGGCGGGCGCTTGCCACGGGGCTGACGCTGGACGATGTGGAAGCCTGGCCCGACATCCTCGACCGGACCACCGCCGAGGACATCATGGCCGCCGCCCGCGACGTGTTCGACCGCAACCGCGCCGTGACCGGCTACCTCAAGGCGCCCGAGGACGCGCCGCAGGATGCCGCCTCCCTCGCGACCGTTCCCGACGCCACGGAGGTCACTCAATGATCCGCACCGTCTTCGCCGCCGCCTTCGCGGTTCTGGCCGGCCCCGCCCTCGCCGCCGTCGAAGTGCAGGAGGTGACCTCGCCCGGCGGCATCGACGCCTGGCTGGTCGAGGAACACTCGATCCCCTTCACCGCGCTTGAGATCCGCTTCGTTCCCGGCGCCGCAGCCGACCGCGACGGCAAGCGCGGGGCGGTCAACCTGATGGCGGGACTGCTGGAAGAGGGCACCGGCGATCTCGACGCGCAGGGGTTCGCCGCGGCGCGGGACGAGCTGGCCGCCCGGTTCGGCTACGACGCCCATGACGACGCGGTGTCCGTCTCGGCCCAGTTCCTGACCGAGAACCGCGACGAGGCGGTGGACCTGCTCCGCCGTTCCATCGTCGAGCCTGCCTTCCCCGAGGACGCCATCGCCCGCGTCAAGGATCAGGTCCTGTCCATCATCGCCCGCGACGCGACCGATCCCGGCGCCATCGCACGCGAGACCTTCGACCGGCTGGCATTTGGCGACCACCCCTATGGCAGCCCGGTCGAGGGCACGGCCGAAAGCGTCACCGCCCTGACCCGTGACGACATCGAACAGGCGCATCGTGACACGCTGGTGAAGGACCACCTCTACGTCTCGGCCGTGGGCGACATCACCCCCGAAGAGTTGGGGACGCTGCTGGACGACCTGCTGGGCGACCTGCCGCAATCCAGCGACGCGCCCCTGCCGGCCGATGCCGGCTGGAACCTGGAGCCGGGGGTAGAGGTGGTGGACTACCCCGTCCCGCAATCGGTGATCCTCTTCGGCCATGAAGGGATCGAGCGCGACGACCCCGACTTCTTCCCCGCCTATGTCGCCAACCAGATCTTCGGTGGCGCAGGCTTCGAATCCCGCCTGATGGACGAGGTTCGCGTGCAGCGCGGCCTGACCTACGGGATCGGCACCTACCTCGCGCCGATGGAATATGCCGAAGTGGTCGGCGGGCAGGCGAACTCGGCCAACGCGACGGCCGCGGAGCTGGTGGACGTGGTCCGCGGCCAGTGGGGTCGGATCGCCGAGGGCGTGACCGAGGAAGAGCTGGCCGACACCAAGACCTACCTGACCGGCGCCTACCCGCTGCGGTTCGATGGCAACGCCAACATCGCCTCGATCCTCGTCGGCATGCAGATGGACGAGCTGGAGCCCGAATATATCGACACGCGCAACGACCTGATCGAGGCCGTGACGCTGGACGACATCACCCGCGTGGCCGAGCGAATCTACCGCCCCGACGACCTGTCCTTCGTCATCGTCGGCCAGCCCGAAGGCATCGACGCCGACTGAACCGGGGGCCGGGGGAAACTGCCCGGCCCCGAGATTTCCACATTTCCCGGCACGGGCGGCCGTGCTAGCGTTTGTGGCATGACCGCCCACGACCGCAACATATCCCGCCCTGTCATACGGCAGCTCGACGAATCGGCCATCAACCGGATCGCCGCGGGCGAGGTTGTCGAGCGCCCGGCCTCGGCGGTGAAGGAGCTGGTCGAGAACGCCATCGACGCCGGCGCCACGCGCATCCGCATCGACTTTGCCGAGGGCGGCAAGACCCTGATCCGCGTCACCGACGACGGCTGCGGAATGTCACCGGAGGATCTGCCGCTGGCGCTGAACCGCCACGCCACGTCCAAAATCGACGGCGACGACCTGCTGAACATCCACTCCTTCGGCTTTCGGGGCGAGGCGCTGCCCTCGCTCGCCGCCGTGGGGCGCCTGACGCTGACCTCGCGCGTCGTGGGCGGTGAGGGGGCTTGCCTGAGCGTCTCGGGCGGGCGCGCGGACAAGGTGAAGCCCGCCGCACTGTCGAAAGGCACCGTGGTCGAGCTGCGCGACCTGTTCTACGCCACGCCCGCCCGATTGAAATTCCTGCGCTCGGACCGGGCCGAGGCGCAGGCCATCGGCGATGTGGTCAAGCGGCTTGCGATGGCCGAACCCTTCATCGGCTTCTGCCTGACGGACGTGTCCGGCGGCGGTGAGGGGCGCGAGGTCTTCCGTGCCGAGCCGGGCTCGGGCGACCTGTTCGACGCGCTCCACGACCGGCTCGCCCGCGTGATCGGCCGGGATTTTGCCGACAACGCCCTGCGCGTCGAGGCCACGCGCGAGGACGTGGCGCTGACCGGCTACGCAGCCCTCCCGACCTTCTCGCGCGGGGCGGCGACGCATCAGTATCTGTTCGTCAACGGCCGCCCGGTGCGGGACAAGCTGCTCTACGGCGCGCTGCGCGGCGCCTACCAGGACTTCCTCAGCCGAGACCGCCACCCCGTCGCCGCGCTGTTCGTCGAACTCGACCCGACCCGCGTCGACCAGAACGTCCACCCCGCCAAGACCGAGGTGCGCTTTCGCGAGCCGGGCGTGGTGCGCGGCCTGATCGTGTCGGCCCTGAAACACGCGCTTCTCGAGGCCGGGCACCGCGCCTCGACCACCGTGGCGCAGGCGACGCTGGGCGCCTTCCGCCCCGAACCGTCCGAGCCGCGCGTCTACCAGATGGACCGGCCCAGCCAGCCGCGCCCCATGCGGCCCCAATCGGGCTTCGCCGAAAACGCCTTCGAATGGGACCGCCCGCAGGTGTCGGCTCGCGTGGACCAAGTGGTTGAGGACGAGACCCCGCCCGAACAGCACCCGTTGGGGGCCGCACGGGGGCAGGTGCACGAGAACTACATCATCGCCCAGACCGAGCGCGGCATGGTCATCGTCGACCAGCACGCAGCCCACGAGCGCCTCGTCTATGAAAAGCTCAAGCGCCAGATGGCCGAGAACGGCGTCGCGGCGCAGGCCCTCCTGATCCCCGAGATCGTGGAGCTGAGCGATTCCGACGCCGCCCGCCTGCTCGAGATCGCGGACGACCTCGCCCGCGCTGGCCTGACGATCGAGGCGTTCGGTGGCGGTGCGATTGCGGTGCGCGAAACCCCCGCGATCCTGGGCGAGGTCAACGCCGAGGCCATGCTGCGCGACATCCTCGACGAGCTGGACGACCTCGGCGAAAGCCTCTCGGTCACCGCCAAGGTCGAGGCGGTGCTGTCGCGCATGGCCTGCCACGGCTCGATCCGCTCGGGCCGCCGGATGCGCGCCGAAGAGATGAACGCCCTGCTGCGCGAGATGGAGGCGACCCCCCATTCCGGCCAGTGCAACCACGGGCGGCCCACCTATGTCGAACTCGCGCTGTCCGACATCGAGCGGCTGTTCGGCCGGACATGAGCCCGACGCTCGACCGCCTTCTGGCCGATCCGCTGCTGCTCGGCGGCGCGATCCTCGGGCTCTTCGCTGTCCTCCTCCTGATCCTCGCCAGCATCCGCGCCGCACGCTCGGCCCGCTCGACCGAGGCTTTGGCGGGCGACCTGCGGCGCCTGAACCACGGCCAGACGCAGTTGGCAGGCTCGCTCCAGACGGTCAGCGAGACCGCGGCGCAGACCCAGATGCACGTCCTCCAGACCGTCGAGGCGCGGCTGGCCGAAGTCCAGCGCCAGATGGCCGAGCGGCTGGCGGAAACTACCCTGCGCCAGCAACGCTCCATCGGCGAGATGCACGAAAAGATGCAGGAGGTGCTGCACGGTCAGACCGAAAAGACCGGCGCATCCCTGACCAAGCTGCAAGAACGACTGGCGGCGATCGACAAGGCGCAGGACAACATCCAGAAGCTGTCGGGGGATGTGCTGTCGCTACAGGACATCCTGTCGAACAAGCAAAGCCGCGGGGCCTTTGGCGAGATCCAGCTCCACGACATCGTCTCGAAGGCGCTGCCCGCCGACAGCTACTCGTGGCAGGCGAAGATGCCGAATGGCACCCGCGCCGATTGCCTGGTCCACCTGCCGAACCCGCCCGGCCCCATCGCCATCGACGCCAAATTCCCGCTGGAGGCATACGAGCATTACGTCGCCGCCGAGGATCGCGAGCAGAAGAAGCGCGCGCTCGCCGCCTTCGGCCACTCGGTCCGCAAGCATATCCGCGACATCTCGGACAAGTACATCACGCCGGGCGACACCGCCGACGGAGCGATGATGTTCCTGCCCTCCGAGGCGGTCTATGCCGAGCTTCATGCCCGCCTGCCCGCCATCGTCCGCGAGGGATTCGCTGCCCGCGTCTGGATCGTGTCGCCCACCACCTGCATGGCCACGCTCAACACCATGCGTGCGATCCTGAAGGACGCCCGGATGCGCGAGCAGGCCGGCGCGATCCGGACCGAGCTTGGGCTGCTCCACGGCGACGTCGAGCGGCTGTCCGATCGGGTCGCCAATCTCGACCGGCATTTCGAGCAGGCCCGCCGCGACGTCGAGCAGATCCGGATTTCGGCCGAGAAGGCCGGCACCCGCGCCGGCCGCCTGCACGACTTCGATTTCGAACCCGAAGAGCGCACCGCCCTGCCGGGGGAGTGACCCCGCGCCGGCGGAGCACCGCAAGACCGACCGAAACCTCCGCACCCATCGGAACGCATTCCCGAAGCCTGCGGTTGATCCGTGGATGCCCACCGACAGGGCCGACGGCCCGGCCCGGCGCGGCGAACGGAGCGGAATGGAAGTCTTTGTGTATCTCACAGTGGTTCTGGCGATCGCGGCGGCCGTGGTTTTCGTCCGCAGCCGGTTCCTGTCGTTCCGCGGCCAGCGCCCGTCGGAATATCTCGGCCTCGCGCCTGACCTGGACCTGCGGCAGCATCTTGCGGGTGAGTGCATCTGCGAAGGCGCGATCTTCGGCCCGACCGGCCGCATGGCCTCTCGCTTCCGGGCGACCATGATCGGCCGCTGGGAGGGCGATCATGGCGTCGTGGATGTGGATTTCCGGTTCGACGGGGGCGCAAGGCAGACGCGCAGCTGGCATCTGACGCTGGGCGAGAACGGGCGCGTCGTCGCCGAGGCCAATGACACGCTTGGTCGCGGGCGCGGGCAGGTGACGGGCCCGACGCTGCAGCTTCTTTACACCATCGTCCTGCCTCAGGATGCCGGCGGCCATACGCTGCGGGTGACGGACTGGATGTACCTGACCGAGTCGGGGACGATCCTGAACCGAAGCCAGTTCCGCAAGGGCGGCCTTCTCGCGGCCGAGCTGGTGGCCACCATCCGCAAGAAGGATCCCGCTTGATCCCTCAGTAATGCGTTCGCGCGTCGGGGCGCGCGTCCAGGTGTGGCACGGCGTTGTACTGCGACAGCAGCATCCCCTGCGGCCGTATGTGAAAGCGGTGGATCGAGGTGTTCAGGATCGGCAGCAGCACATGGGCCAGCCGCTCGGCGTCGAGGCCCAGAACGTGGCGCAGCGCCATCCCGATCACGCCGCCCGAGGTGACGCACAGCACCCGGCGGCCCGGCTCGGCCGCCTCCTCCAGAACGCTGGTGATCCGCGACTCGAACGACGAGAAGCTCTCGTCGCCCTGAATCTCGGCCGCGTGCCAGGCGCGCATCACCTTGGGTGCATGTTCGGGGAACCCGTCCGAGGCAGGCATCGGAACGCCGTGCGCGGCTTCGAGAGCGGCACCGAGGTTGAAGTAGTCCATCTCGTTCAGCCGGCGGTCCTGCACCGGCGTCACGCCCATGCCCTGGGCGGTCTCGACGTGGCGGATCAGCGTGCCGCAGAGCACCGTGTCGAAGGGAGCCTCGTGCCGGGCGATCCAGTCGCCGACCCACCGCGCCTGATCGTGCCCCAACGGGCTGAGCCGGTCGTAATCTTCTTCGGTGGTGGCGTGGCTGTTGGCCTGCCCGTGCCGGACCAGGACGATTTCACCCATGGGGTCCTCCTTGCATCGCAGCGGGGCGTATCGCCACGTTGCGAGAAAGCCAAGATGCTGCGGGGGCGGGTGTCAGCGATAGGCCATCTGAACCGCAACCCGCAACGTCTGCAGCGCCGAAGGCGTGCGCGCCCGGGTGGGATGGGGATCCGGTCGCGATATCAGGCCTCACGTCACGTTTCACGGCCTGTTCCCTGCGCCGGACATACCGCCGGCCGGCGCGGTCCCGCCCCCTGCGCGGAAACCTTCGCGGTTGGTGCAGGGTTTCCCCTCATGCGGGTCGCTCCGGCCCGCCTCAATTCGTGGAGGATCATCGTGAAACCCAGTTCCCTAGGCACCCTTTCGGCCGCCATCCTGTCCCTTGCGGCCCCGACGGCGCTGTCGGCACAGACCGCCGGCGGCAACGACGCGATGACCGATATCACCTGCGAAGCGTTCCTCGACCTGCCCGCCTCTGACCAGGAGATGCACGCGACGGCGCTGACCACGGCGCGCATGGACGCGGCGATGCCCCCGTCCGACACCGATGCGACAGGCGAGGACACCGCCGAAGCCGAGCCCGACGATGCCGAGGCGCCCTCGGAAAGCGCCGGCACGCCCACCGACGGCATGATGAGCAACATCCTTTCGCCCACGGTCGTGGCCCTCGTCACGATCTGCGAGAACACGGTCTCCGACGGCACCGGGGCCGGCACCGTCAGCGAGAGCGATACCGGCGCATTGCCCGACTGATCAGGCGCGAGTCCACGGGTATTTCCCTGCGCGATTGGGCTGTTTTCGGGCCGGTTATCCGATAACGTCGCGGCGACATGGACCGACGGTCCCGACCCGTGCGACGGGCGGATACCGGTCCCCTGGAACAGACGACTAAAGGAGCCCCCATGCGCGTCCTTCTCACTGCCCTGACGCTTGGCCTTACCGCGACGGGTCCGTCGCTGGCCGCCGAATCCGCCCTGCTGATCGGTAACGACCGGTACGATACGCTCGACGGCGTCGACGCTGCGCGCAGCATCGACGATGCCGGGCAGTCGCTTTCGGATGCGGGCGTCTCGGTGGTCGCGGTCGAAAATGCCGACCGTGCCGCAATGCTGGAGGCGGTGCGCCGATATTCGGATTCCGCCGACGACGCGGACGCGCAGGCGATCGTCCTGGTCGGCCGGTTTGCGGCGCAGGGGGACGAGGTGTTCTACCTCGGGACCGAGGCCGAAGGCACCGGCGTGCTCGACGGAATGACGGCGGGTCTGCCGGTCTCGGCCCTGGCCGAACTGCTGACGCAGACGCCGGGGCGGGGGCTTCTTGTCCTGGGGGCCGCTGGCGGGCTGCCCGACATCGACCTGCCGCAGGGCGTCACGCTGGTCGTCACCTCGCCCGAGCGCGCCGCCCGCCTGGTCGAAGAGACGCTGGCCGAGCCCGGCGCCCGGCTCGGCGCGGGTGACGGGATCGAGGCGCGCGGCTTCTCGCCCGAGAGCTTCACCTTCCTCCGCACCGAGGCGGCGGCGACCCGCCCGCAGGCCGCGCCCGGTGCCAGTGACGCCGAGGCGGACTACTGGCGCCTGACCCGCAGCCGTGACGACGCGACCGCCTATGCCGCCTATCTCGACCGCTACCCGAACGGCCAGTTCGCCGCCGAGGCGCAGGCGCGGATCGCCGGAGAGCAGGCGACGCCCGAGGAGCGTGCCGCTGCCGCCGAGGAGGCGCTCGACCTCAGCCGCGAGGGGCGGCAGGGCGTGCAGCAGGACCTGTCGGCGCTGGGCTTCGATACCCGCGGGGTCGATGGCATCTTCGGGTCCGGCACCCGCGGCGCCATCCGGGGCTGGCAGCAGGATCAGGGCTTTCCCATTACCGGCTATCTGACGGCGGAGCAGGTCTCGACCCTCGACCGGCAGGGTTCGCAGCGGCGCGAGGCGCAGCGCGCCGAGGACGATGCGCTCTGGGCCGGCATGGGGCAGGATCGCAGCTCCGCCGAGCTTGAGAACTACCTCGAACGCTTCCCCGGCGGGTTCCACGCCGCCGAGGCGCGCGGGGCGTTGACCGAGCTGCGCAACGAGCAGGCCGCCGACGGGGGCGTGGCCGAACGCGAGCGGCAGATCTGGCGGGCGACGCGCGCCGAGAACAGTGTCGAGGGCTACCGGCGCTACATCACCGCCTTCCCCGATGGCGAGTTCGTCGCGGACGCCCGCGCCGCCATCGCCCGGTCCGAGGGCCAGCCGCAGCCGCAGCCGCAGGGTCAACCCCAGCCGCCGCAGCAGGACGTCAGCGCCGACGCCCAGACCGAGGCCGCGCTGGGCCTGACCCCCGCCACCCGGCGCGCGGTCGAGATGCGGCTGTCGCAGCTTGGCTTCGAGCCCGGCGCGGTGGACGGCGAGTTCGACAACGGCACTCGCTCGGCGTTGCGCCGCTACCAGCAGAACGCGGGTCTGCCGCAGACGGGGTACGTCAACCAGATCACGGCGGTGCGTCTGCTGGCCGACACCCTGCGCGATGTCCTGCGCTAGCAACGGCGCCTTCGCTGCGCTACACGGTCGGGCAGACCCAACGGAGCCTGCCCGATGACCGATCGCCCGATCCCGCCCCGCCGCCCGATGACGCTGCGCGATGTGTCCGAGGCGTCGGGCGTCAGCGAGATGACGGTCAGCCGCGTGTTGCGCAACCGCGGCGACGTCAGCCCGGCCACGCGCGAGAAGGTCCTCGCCGCCGCGGCCGAGCTTGGCTACGTCCCGAACAAGATCGCCGGCGCGCTTGCCTCGTCGCGGGTGAACCTCGTGTCGGTCATCATCCCCAGCCTGTCGAACATGGTGTTTCCGGATGTCCTCAGCGGCATCACCGAGGTGCTGGACGAGACGCATCTGCAACCCGTGGTCGGCGTCACCAACTACCGCCCCGAGCGGGAAGAGAAGGTGATCTACGAGATGCTCTCGTGGCGGCCCTCGGGGGTCATCATTGCCGGGATCGAGCATAACGAGGCCTGCCGCCGGATGCTGCGCGCCGCCGACGTGCCCGTGGTCGAGATCATGGACGTGGACGGCGAGCCGGTGGATTCCGTCGTCGGCATCAGCCAGCGTCGGGCGGGGCGGATGATGGCCGAGGCGATCCTGAAGCAGGGGTTCGAGCGGATCGGCTTCCTCGGCACCCGGATGCCGCTGGACCACCGCGCCCGCAAGCGGTTCGAGGGCTTCACCGAGGCGCTGGCGCGTCACGGGCTCGAGGTGGCGGACCAGGAGTTCTACGAGGGCGGCTCGGCGCTGAAGAAGGGGCGCGAGATGACGCAGACCCTGATGCAGCGGACCGACGACCTCGATTTCCTCTACTATTCCAATGACATGATCGGGGCTGGCGGGCTTTTGTGGTGCCTCGAACAGGGCATAGACATTCCCGGCAAGCTGGGGCTCGCGGGCTTCAACGGGACCGAGCTGCTCGAAGGGCTGGCGATGAAGCTCGCCACCATGGATGCCGGCCGGCGCGAAACCGGGCGCGAGGCCGCCAAGATCATCGCCGCCCGCGCCGACGGCTCCCTGACCGAGCCGCGCCGGATCGAGATCGAGCCGAAGATCTCCTATGGCGACACCCTGCGTCGCTACAAGCCCTAGGGTCGCCAGTCGCGTAACTGTCACATGGGGTTGTTAGGCGACCACCGCAGTCAACATCCGGAGTCCGCAATGAAGTTCGCCCACAGCATCGCCCTTGTCTCGGCCGTTGTCGCCAGTCCTGCCTTTGCCCAAGGCAACCCGGAAGACGTCACTGGCCCCTTGGTCATCTACACGTCGCAGCCCGACCAGGACGCGCAGCAGACGGTCGAGGCTTTCAACGAGGTCTACCCGAATGTCGAGGTCGAGTGGGTCCGCGACGGCACCACCCAGATGATGGCGCGCCTCCGGGCCGAGTTCGAGGCCGGTCAGCCCCAGCCCGACGTGCTGCTGATCGCCGACACGGTGACAATGGAAAGTCTCGAGCAGGAAGACCGCCTGATGCCCTACACCGAGGCCGACACCTCGGCCTATGACGACGGGCTGATGGACCCCGAGGGGCACTACTTCTCGACCAAGCTCATCACCACCGGCATCGTCTACAACACCGCGGCCGAGATGGTCCCGACCTCCTACGCCGACCTGCTGAAGCCCGATGCCGAGAACAACATCACCATGCCCTCGCCGCTGGAATCGGGCGCCGCGACGATCCACATGGTCTCGCTGACCGGCATCGACAGCCTCGGCTGGGATTTCTACCAAGGCCTCGCCGACCAGGGCGCGATCGCGCAGGGCGGCAATGGCGGTGTCTACCAGGCGGTCGCGGGGGGGCAGTCGCTTTACGGCTTCGTCGTGGACTTCCTGGCGCTGCGCAACATCCAGGACGGTGCGCCGGTCGGCTTCGTGTTCCCCGAAGAGGGCGTCTCGGCGGTGACCGAGCCGGTCGCGATCCTGAAAACCGCCGAGAATGTCGAGGCCGCGAAGGCTTTCGTCGACTTCCTCCTGTCCGAGCGTGGCCAGGAACTCGCGGCCGAGCAGGGCTACCTGCCCGCCCATCCCGGCGTCGCGGCCCCCGACTACTTCCCCGACCGCTCGGAGATCACCGTGATCGACTTCGACCCGGCCAATGCGCTCGAGAACGCCGACACCTACCGTCAGCGCTTTACCGAGATGTTCGGCGGCTGATGCGGACACGAAGCGGCGGCGAGCGGGCGACCCTCGCCGCCCTTGCCATCGCGGCAGCGGGCCTGTTCCTGCTGCCGCTCGGACGGCTTTTCTGGACCGGCCTCTCGCGTGGTCCCGGCCCCGTGGCCGAGGCGCTGGCCTCGCCCGCCACCCGCCGGGCGCTGTGGAACAGCCTCGACAGCGCGGCGGTGTCGGCGACGGGCGCGCTGATCCTCGGGACCGTGCTGGCCTTCGTCATCGGGCTGACGAACCTGCGCGCCAAGGGCGTCTTCGTCTTCCTTCTGCTGCTGCCGATGATGATCCCGCCCCATGTGACGGCGATCTCGTGGATCCAGGCTCTGGGCCCGTCGAGCCCCGTTCTGGGCTGGCTCGGCCTCGCGCCGCCCATCGGCGCAGCGCATCCGCTTTACTCGCGCGAAGGCGTGATTCTGCTGCTGACGATCCAGCACACGCCTCTGGTGTTCCTCGTGGTGCTTGCGGCCCTGCGCGGCCTGCCCCGCGAGGTCTCCGAGGCCGCGCGCATCGCCGGGGCAGGGCCGGTGCGCCTGCTGCGCCGGGTGCTGCTTCCGCTTCTGGCGCCGTCGCTGGTGGCGGCCTACGCGCTGGCCTTCGTCTCGTCGCTGGGCAATTTCGGCATCCCCGCGCTTCTGGGTATCCCGGGACGGTTCATCACGCTCCCGGTCCTGATCTGGCGCCGTCTTGCGGGCTACGGGCCGAGCGTGCTGGCGGATGTGGCCGTGCTGTCGATGCTGCTGGCGGTCGTCGCGATCCTTGCCGTGGCGCTGCAATCCTGGCTGCAGCGGGTCATGCGGGCCGGCCTGATCGGCCCGCCCCAGCCGGCGCTGCGCATCGACCTCGGCCGCGCACGTCCGCTGTGGGAGGGGGCGCTGGCGCTCTTCATCGCGACCGTGCTGGCGCTGCCCTTGGCCTCGCTCGTCGCCACCGCGCTGGTGCCGACCTACGGCGTGCCCCTGACCTTCGAGACCATGACCTTCGCCCATTTCGCCGAGGTCCTCTTCCGCCAGAGCGCCCCCTCGCGCGCCTTCGTCAACTCGACGCTGATCGCCGGGGCCGCTGCGCTGATCCTTGCCGCGCTGGCGGCCGTGGTGACCTATTTCGGCGGGCGGCAATGGCGGCTCGCCCGCACGACGGGCAGCTCGGTCGCGACACTGGCCGAGGTCAGCTACGCCATCCCCGGCCTCGTCATCTCGGTCGCGTTCATCCTCGTCTACATCCGGCCGCTGCCGGGGACGGGGCTGTCGCTCTACAACACGCTGGCGCTGATCCTGCTGGCCTACCTGACCGCCTATTTTGCCATCGGGCTGAAGCCTGTCGCGGCGGCCGCGGGGCAACTCGACCCGGCGCTGGACGACGCGGCGCGGGTGTCGGGGGCTGGGTTCGGGCGGCGGATGCGGCGCATCCACCTGCCGCTGGTCGCGCCTGCCGCCGCGTCTGGAGCGATCCTGGTGTTCCTGACGGCCTATAACGAGGTCACCGTCTCGGCCCTTCTCTGGAGCCGCGGGAACGAGACCATCGGGACCACGATATTCAACTACGAGGATGGCGGCTACACCACGCTCGCCGCCGCCATGTCGACGGTGACGGTGGCGGCGACGGTGGTGCTGATGGCGCTACTCGACCGCTTCGGCCGGCGCCTGCCGCCCGGCGTCGTGCCCTGGCGCATCTGACGAGGCAGGCAGGACCCAGCCGCTTGCGATCTCCAGCGGGACGGTCTCGCCGTTGCGCAGGGGCCGGGGGCTCGACACCGGAAGCCCCTGCTCCAGCCCCGACACATGGGCTCTGCCCTCCCACACGCCACCGCGATAGAACACCCGGTCGAGCCGAGCGGTGAGCGCGCCAGCGCCCAGCCGCACATCGCCCGGCCGGATGACGACCGACACGGCGCATGCGCCCGAACCCTGCTGCGTAACGGGGACCTGTTGACCGGCGATCGCGGCGCACCCGTCCTGAAGCGTCGCGCTCAGGATGGCGGAGCGCCCGATGAACCGGGCGACCTCGGCGGTGGCGGGACGCTCGTAGAGGTCCTGCGGCGCCGCGACCTGCTGGAACTGCCCGCGCGCCATCACGGCGACGCGGGTCGCCAGCGCCATCGCCTCGCGCTGGTCGTGGGTGATGTAGATCGTCGTCGCGCCGGCGCGGTGGTGGAAGGCGGCAATCTCCTCCTCCATCGTGGAGCGCAGATGCGGGTCGAGATTGGCCAGCGGCTCGTCCATCAGCACCGTGTGCGCACCGCCGGCAAGGCACCGCGCCAAGGCGACGCGCTGGCGCTGGCCGCCCGACAGCTCGGCCGGTCGCCGGTCGCGGAACGGCATCAGGTCCACGGTCTTCAGGTGCGTCTCGGCCTCGGCCCGCGCAGCGCGGCGGCTCTTGCCCGCGCTCTCCAGCGGGAAGGCCACGTTGCCGCCGACATCCATGTGCGGCCACAGCGCGTAGGACTGGAACACGACCCCGACATCGCGGCGTTCAGGCGGGACATGTAGCCCGGGGCCCGAGACTGTGCGGCCGCTGAGCGTGATCTCTCCGCCGTCGAGATGCTCAAGCCCGGCGATCATGCGCAGGAGCGTCGATTTTCCGCAGCCCGAGGGGCCGAGGACCACGAAGAACTCTCCCTCGGTGATGTTCGCCGAGATGCCGTCGACGGCGAAATGGCTGCCGAACCGCTTGCGGATCGCGGATAGTCCTACAGCCATCTACCCTTACCCGATCCGACCGCGAGGCCCGTCGCCGACCTGACCGCGGTGCAAAAGCAGGTGGTCGAGCATCACCGCCGCCGCCATCGCTTCGGCCACCGGGACGGCGCGGATGCCGACACAGGGGTCGTGGCGGCCCTTGGTCACGATCTCGGCCGGCTCGCCCGCCTTGGTGATCGTCTGCCGGGTCGTCATGATCGACGAGGTCGGCTTGACCGCGAAGCGGACCACGATGTCCTGCCCGGTCGAGATGCCGCCGAGGATGCCGCCGGCGTGGTTCGAGCCATAGACCGGCCCGTCCGGACCCATGCTGATCTCGTCCGCGTTCTCGCTGCCGGTCAGGGCGGCGGCACCCATGCCCTCACCGATCTCGACCCCCTTCACCGCGTTGATCGACATCATCGCGGCGGCCAGATCCGTGTCGAGCTTGCCATAGATCGGCGCGCCCAGCCCTGCAGCGGCACCCGAGATCCGGCACTCGATCACCGCGCCCACGCTGTCGCCGGACTTGCGCAACTCGTCGAGGTAGTCGGCCCAGGTCTCGGCCGCCTGCGCGTCAGGCGTCCAGAACGGGTTGCGCTCGACTTCCGCCCAGTCGAACCGCGAGGGGTCGGCACGATGCGGCCCCATCTGCACCATGTAGCCCTGCACCTGCATCCCCGGCGCAAGTTGTGCCAAAGCCGCCCGCGCGACGCCGCCGGCGGCCACGCGCGCCGCAGTCTCGCGCGCGCTGGAGCGACCGCCGCCGCGCGGGTCGCGGATGCCGTATTTCTGCCAGTAGGTGATGTCGGCATGGCCGGGGCGGAATTTCTCGGCGATGTCGCCGTAATCCTTCGACCGCTGGTCGGTGTTGCGGATCATCAGCTGGATCGGGGTGCCGGTGGTCTGCCCCTCGTAGACGCCCGACAGGATCTCGACCTCGTCGGCCTCGCGGCGCTGGGTGGTGTACTTGTTCTGTCCCGGCTTGCGCTTGTCGAGCCAGACCTGGATGTCTTCGGGCGCGAGCGGCACCCCCGGGGGGCAGCCGTCGACCGTAGCGCCAAGGGCCGGCCCGTGGCTTTCGCCCCAGGTGGTGACGCGGAACAGGTGGCCGTAGGTGTTCAGGCTCATCAAGGCTCTCCCGTGGTTGGCTTGCTGTTAGCGGCCCGCCGGGGCCCTCTCAAGCCCTGCGTTCAAGGCCCGTGCTCAGGCCATCCGCGGTGTGTAGACCCATGGCCCCACCCGGCGCGTGCGGGACGACCCGACGATCACCACCGTGCGCATGTCGGCCATCTCGGGCGTGGCCTCGCTCAGCTTCACGGTAGAGATGTGCTCGGCGGGGGTCGACACCGCGCGGGCGAAGATCACGAGGCGATCGTCGCCGCAGGCCTCGCGCAGCACCTCCAGCGTGCGGCGGAATCCCTCGGGGCGCGAGGCCGAGCGCGGGTTGTAGAAGGCCATGGCGAAATCGGCCTCGGCTGCGAGGCGCAGGCGCTTCTCGATCAGGTCCCAGGGCTTGAGGTTGTCGCTGAGGTTGATGGCGCAGAAATCGTGGCCCAGCGGCGCGCCGGCTCGCGCGGCTGCCGCGAACATGGCGCTGATCCCGGGGACCACGACGACGTCCAGCCCCTGCCAGTCGGGCCGCCCCTCCATCGCCTCGAACACCGCGGCGGCCATGGCGAAGACACCGGGATCACCGGACGAGACCACCGCCACCTGCCGCCCCTCGGCCGCAAGGTCCAGCGCATGGCTCGCCCGGTCCAGTTCCACCCGGTTGTCGCTGGCGTGTTTCACCAGCCCCGGCCGGTCCGGCACCCGCGCGACATAGGGGATGTAGCCCACGATATCCGTCGCCCCCGCGACGGTCGCCTGCGCCTCGGGCGTGATCAGCCCGTCGCAACCGGGGCCGAGGCCCACGATGCGCAGCCAGCCGCTCAAGGCCGGCGCCCCTGTCCGTGGACGAGCACGATCGAGAAATACGGGACCTGCCGCCCCTCTGCCTGGGCCAGCGTCATGACGCATTCCTCGGACATCGAGGCGCATTCGACCAGCCACGCGCGGTCGTATTTCCCGGCGGTCCGCAGGGCGCGGCGGACCTTGTCCATGTTCCGCCCGATCTTCATCACCACCAGCGCGTCGGCCTCGCGAAAGCGCGCCTCCAGCAGGTCCTCGGGCAGGGTCGCCATGACCACCGACAGCACGTCGTCGCCCCATGTGATCGGCAGGCCCGTGGCCGTCCAGGCGGCCGACATGCCGGTGATCGCAGGCACGACCTCGACCCGGACGCGGTCCTTCAGGCGGGTGTAGAGGTGCATGAACGAGCCGTAGAAGAACGGGTCGCCCTCGCAGGGCACGATGATTTCTTCGCCCGCTTCGACCTGTGCGGCCAGCGTCTCGGCCACGTCCTCGTAGAAGGCGGCGAGCGCGTCGTTATAGGCCGGATCGTCGAGCGGGATCTCCGTCGTCACCGGGTATTCCATCGCGACCTCCGTCACGTCGTCGCGCAGCATCCCTTCGACCGCGGTGCGGGCGCGGCCGGGGCGGCCCTTCTTGCGGAAATAGGCGATGGTCGCGGCGCCCCGGATCAGGCGGTCGGCGCGCACGCTCATCAGGTCGGGATCGCCCGGACCCAGTCCCACGCCGATGACGCGGCCCGTCATTCCGCGCGGCTCGCAAGGGCGTTGATCGCCGCGACCGTGATTGCCGACCCGCCCAGCCGCCCGTCGACGATCAGCGACGGCACCGGCTGGTCGGCCCACAGCGCGGCCTTGGATTCCGCGGCACCCACGAAGCCGACGGGGCAGCCGATGATCGCCGCGGGGCGCGGGCAGGTGGGGTCTTCGAGCATGTTCAGCAGGTGGAACAGCGCCGTCGGCGCGTTCCCGATCGCCACCAGCGCGCCTTCAAGATGCGGCCGCCACAGCTCCAGCGCAATGGCCGAGCGGGTGTTGCCGGCCGCCTTCGCCATGTCAGGGACGCGCGGATCGTGCAGCGTGCAGATCACCGCGTTGTCGGCGGGCAGGCGGGTGCGCGTGACGCCCTCGCTGACCATCCGCGCGTCGCACAGGATCGGTGCCCCTGCTTCCAGCGCGGTGCGGGCGGCGGTGGCAAAACCGCCGAACATCCGCACGTGGCGTTCCAGTCCGACCATTCCGGCGGCGTGGATCATGCGCACGACGACCGGCTCGGCCTCGGCGTCGAAGCCCGTCAGGTCCGCCTCGGCGCGGATCGTGGCGAAGGACTGGCGGTAGATCGCGGCGCCGTCCTTCTCGTACTCATAGGGCATCGAGGGCCTCCTGCGGCGTCAGTCCGGTCGCGGCGGGTGTGTCGCCCGCGCGGCCGCCGATGACAAGATCGAACCGGCCGTCCCGCCCCACCAGCGTCACGTCCGCCGGCGCGGACCGCGCGCATCCCTTCGCGCACCCGCTGACATGGAGCGACCCTTTGGGGTGCGCTTGCCGGGCGAGGGAGCGCGTCTCGACACTCGCCTGCGGGCAGAGCGGCGCGCCGGGGCAGGCATCCACCTTCAGCAGCGGATTGTCGGGGGGCAGCATGCCGCTGGGACGGGCAGTCGCGCCCTCCAGAAGCAGCGTCCGCCATGGCGTGACGCGGATTCCCTCGGCGGCTTGCGCAGCGACAGCCAGCGTCTCGGCCGGCATCTGGCCGAACGCCACGCCGCCCTCGGTGAAGCCTTGAACCGGCCCGACCGGCCCGACCTCGGCGTCCCACGGCCCGGGAGGAGAGGCAGCGCGCATCCGCCGCGCCTCCCCGCGATGCGCCGCGAACCATTGCGCAAGGGCGAGCGCCGCGTCCACCGCCGTCGCCTCGTCCACCGCACGGCCGAACGGCTGCCCCTCGGCCCGCAGGATCAGCCCGGCCTCGCCCCGTTCGATCCGCACGTCGCCCGGCACGCCGTCCAGGACGCGGACCGGCCCCGCATCGATGACGAAGCCGAACTTGGCGGGCAGGGGCGGAAGCTCTGCCAGCTGCCGGGTCAGCGCGTCGGCGAGGCGTTGCGTCGCGTCGCCCGGCTGCCAGTCAGGGGCGACGGTGACGTTGCGCCGGGCCTCTGCATCGGGGTCGGGATCGAGCAGGTCCAGCTCGGCCAGGCCCGCGATCACGGCCCCATGATCGACGATGCCGCGCAGCTGGACGTTGCCGCGCCGGGTCAGCTCAACGATGCCGCTGCCCTGCGCCGCGGCCAAGGCCGCCAAACCAAGCGCCTGCGCTCGGCTCAGCCGCGCCAGATGCGGACGCACCCGCACCACCAGCCCGTCGCCCGACATCATCGGCTGCCACGCACCGGGGCACCAGCCCTTGACCACGCTCACGGCCCGAGCTCCGCGAGGATCGAGTTGCGCCGCGTCTGCCACAGGCCCGCCGCATGAAGCGCGGCGAACCGCTCGCGCATCGCCTCGAGCGCGCCCGGATTCTCGCGGCCGAGGAAGTCGACCACCGCGGCGTCGCCGAGCGTCGCCTCGTGGTACGCGTCGAACAGGTGCGGCTCGACCACGCCGGCAAGCTGCGCGAAGGCGGCCATGTGTTCCAGCGTGGCAGCGATCTCTGCCCCGCCGCGGAAGCCGTGGCGCATCATCCCGGCGATCCAGCCGGGATGTGTGGCGCGGCCGCGGACGACGCGGGCGATCTCTTCCTGCAGGGACCGGGCGCGGGGCCGGTCGGGCGCGGTATTGTCCAGGTGCCACAGCCGCGCGGCCCCTCCGGTGACGGCCTGCGCGGCTGCGAACCCGGCCTCGTGGGTCGCGTAGTCGCCCGCGAGCAGCAGGTCGCTTTCGGCGAGGTCCTGCGCGTGGACAAAAGCCTGCGCGCCCGCCACCCGCTCGCGCAGGCCGCTCTCGTCGCGGCGGGGTTCCTCGCCGTCATGCGCCCAGGCCGAGGCCGCCAGCCACGCCTCGCCCGCCGCCTGCCGTCCCGCATCGCCATAGTCATGCGCGTCGACGCCCAGCCCGAAGCTGCCCGGCGCAGGGCCGTAAACGCGCGCGCCCGTCTGCCCGACGAAGGGATTCCAGTCCGGCGCCTCGTCCCGCGCCGCCAGCGCGCGCACAGCCTGTCCATGCAACCGCCCAAGCCCCGGAAAGGTATCGCGGAACAGGCCCGAGATGCGCAGCGTCACGTCCACCCGCGGGCGATCCAGTTCGGCGATCGGCAGGACTTCGATCCCGCGCACCCGCTCGGACCCGTCGTCCCAAACGGGCCGCACCCCCATCAACGCCAGCGCCATCGCGAAATCCTCGCCGGCCGTGCGCATCGTGGACGAGCCCCACAGGTCCACCACCATCGCCCGCGGCCAGTCGCCCTCGTCCTGCAAGTGCCGCCGCACCACTTCGTCGGCCAGCCGACCCCCCTGCGCCCAGGCGGCCCGCGTCGGCACGGCGCGCGCATCCACGGTGAACAGGTTCCGCCCCGTCGGCAGCACGTCCGCCCGCCCGCGATAGGGCGAGCCGGACGGCCCCGCCTCGATCCGCTTGCCGTCCAGCGCATCCAGCAGCGCCTGCCGCTCGCCCGCACCGTCGTCGAAGGCGTTCTCGCGCCCCCAGACATGCAGGCCGTCGCCGAACTGGCCTTCCTTCACGTCGCAGACGAAGCGGTCGATCCGGGTGATCGCCTCGGCGGGACAGGAGGCGCCGTCCAGGCCCAGATCGGCCTCGACCCCCAGCGCCTGCGCCTCGGAGCGGATGTCCTCCTGCAGGCGGTCGCGGCGGCGTGGATCGAGCCCGTCGGCGTTCGAGAACTCGTCGAGAAGCGCCTCCAGATGCGCCAACCGTTCTGGCGTGCCGCTTTCCTTCAGCGGGGGCGGCACATGGCCCAGCGTCACCGCGCCGATCCGCCGCTTGGCCTGCGCGGCCTCGCCGGGGTCGTTGACGATGAAGGGGTATATCACGGGCAGGTCGCCCACCAGCGCCTCGGGCCAGCAGGTGTCCGACAGCGCGACCGCCTTGCCCGGCAGCCATTCCAGCGTGCCATGCGCACCGATATGGACCAGCGCATCGGCCCGCTGCCTCAGCCAAAGGTAGAAGGCGACATAGGCGTGGCGCGGGACGCGGCTGAGATCGTGGTAGTCGTCGCCCTTCGCCTGCGGCGTCCCGCGCTCGGGCTGCAGGGCGACCCAAGCGGCACCGCGACGGACGGCTGCGAAGTGGAAGGCGCCGTCCTTCAAAGCGGGATCGTGCTCGGGCGCGCCCCAGGCGTCGTCAAGGTCGGCGCGCAAGCCCTTGGGCAGCCGGTCCAGCGCGGCGCGATAGTCGGCGAGCGGCCAGGCCTCGCTGCGCGCGGCCAGTGCTTCGGGCAGGGCATCCCCGGGCGCTATTGCGTAGCCCGCCTCGCGCAGGTCCGAAAGGATCGCCTCGGTCGAGGCAACGGCGTCGAGCCCCACGGCGTGCGCCATGTTCCAGTCGCGCCCCGGATAGGTCGACAGCACCAGCGCCGGCCGCCGATCCGCCGCCTGGGTCGCCCCGAGCCGCACCCACGCCGCGACCCGGTCCGCGATGGCAGCGACGCGCCCCTCGTCCGCGCTGTGGGCGACGCGGGCGAACTGCAGGTCGGGGTCGCGCACGCCGGGTTCCTTGAACGAGGCGACGCCGCCGAGGATCCGGCCGTCCATCTCGGGCAGGACCACGTGCATGGCCAGATCGGCCGGGGACAGGCCGCGCTCGGCCCCGGCCCACGCCTTACGGTTGGCCGTCGACAGCGCGACCTGGAACACCGGCACGCCAGCGGCGTCGAGGGGCGATGTCCCGTCCTCGCCGCGGCCCGAGAACGCCGTCGCGTTCACCACGGCCACCGGAGCCCAGAACCGAACCTGCCGCCGCAGCCAGCCCGCCGCATCTGGCGCCTTCAGCGAGGGCGCGAACAGCCCCACGGCGTCGAACCCGCGCGCGCGCAGGGCTTCGATCAGGGCAGCCACCGGCTCGAGGTCCGCGGCGACCAGGTAGGAGCGGTAGAAGACGACCAGCACCCGTCGCTCGGTTCCGGATGCCATGCCGACCAACGGACAACACGGCCCGTCCTCGGGCGTCCACGCCCCCACCATCGGCAGCGCCTTCTGCCCCCGGACCGGCCCGGCATAGAGTCCCGAGGCGAGCGCCATCTGCTGCAGCGCCGCTTGCGCCGCCACGACGCCGCCGGTGTCGCAGAAATGCTGAAGACGCCGCAGGGTCGATGTGGGCAGGGTCGAGGCGCGGTCCAGCGTCTCGTCCGGGCGGCCATCGGCGGGTAGGACGGCCAGCGGTATGCCGCGGGAGCGAGCTAGCGCTTCGACCTGCTGAAGGCCGTAGGACCAGTAGGGCGCGCCGCCGATCAGGCGGATCAGGATGCCCTTCGCCCCCGAGAGCGTCTGATCGACATAGGTATCGACCGACAGCGGGTGGCGCAGCGCCGACAGGTTGGCGAGGCGCAGCGACGGCAGTCCGTCGCGCGCCCTGTGCCAGGCTTCCGCGAACGCGCCGAGGTCCGAGTCCGAGAACGACAGCACCACCAGGTCGGCCGGGTCCTGGCCGAGATCGGTGGGCGTGCCGGCCTCTTCGAGCCCGTGGCTTTCGCGGAAGATGACGTGCATCTTACGGGCCCGTCATCGCGCGCCGGGTCATTCGGCGGCCTCGAGCGCGCCAAGCGCGGCGCGGATCGCGGTTTCGTCGATGTCGTCATGCTCGGCGATCACCACGAGGCGGCCGCGGCGGGCTTCCTCGGGCTTCCACGGGCGGTCGAATTGGTGACGCACGCGGGCGCCGACGGCCTGGACCAGCAGGCGCATGGGCTTGCCCTGCACGGCGGCGTAGCCCTTCACGCGCAGGATGTTGCGTTCGCGCGCAAGCGTCTCGATGGCGGCGACGAGGTCGGCGGGCGCGGCAAGTTCAGGGATGTCCACGACGATGGACTCGAAATCGTCGTGATCGTGGTCGGCCGCGTCGTCATGGTGCGAGGGGCGGGCGTCCATGTCATCCTCGGCGGCGGCACCGAGGCCAAGGATCACGCGCGGGTCCACGACCCCTTCGGCGCATTCCACGATGGGCAGGGGGCGGGGAGCTTCGGCGGCGATGATCGCTCGGGCCTTCGCGACGCCTTCGGGGCCGGCGAGGTCGGGCTTGGTCAGAAGCACGATGTCGGCGCAGGAGATCTGATCCTCGAACACCTCGGACAGGGGCGTTTCGTGGTCGATGCTGTCATCGGCCTCGCGCTGGGCCTGCACGCGGTCCACGTCGGGGGCAAAGCGGCCCGCCGCCACGGCCTCGGCATCGGCCAGAGAGATCACGCCGTCCACGGTAATCTTGGACCGGATGTCGGGCCAGTCGAACGCCTTGAGCAGGGGCTTCGGCAGGGCAAGGCCCGACGTCTCGATCAGGATGTGATCGGGGCGCGGGTCGAGCTTCATCAGCGCCTCGATCGTGGGAATGAAGTCGTCTGCCACCGTGCAGCAGATGCAGCCATTCGCCAGTTCGACGATGTTTTCGGCAGGGCAGTCGGGAATCGCGCAGCCCTTGAGGATCTCGCCGTCGACGCCCACGTCGCCGAATTCGTTGACGACGACCGCGAGGCGCCGGCCGCCCGGGTTCTGCATCAGGTGGCGGATCAGCGTTGTCTTGCCCGAGCCCAGAAAGCCGGTGACGACGGTGACGGGAAGCTTGGACAGGTCGGTCATTCGGGGGCCTCCGGGAGGGTGAAGGGGGGGATGCGCGCGATGCAGTTGCGCTTGAAATGTTCGGGCCGTTCGCGCCACGGCACAAGGCCGTCGGGCTGCGCGGCGTAGAGGCCGGCGCCCTCGACCACGAGGGCCGCGTCGGCCTCGGTCAGGTTGCCGTAGACGAAGGTCCAGCGGTCGGGACCGCGCAGCGCGACCGAGCAGCCGCGCTCGCAATTCGACATGCACTCGACCTCGACCAGGCGCACGCCTTCGGGCAGCTGGCCCGCGACGGCGTCGGCCAGCACCTTGCCGGGGCGGCGGCTTTCGCCGGGCGTGTCGATCCCGCGGCGGCACTTGATGCAGACCAGAAGCTCGGTCTCGGGCATTGCTACCTTTCCGGGCGGGGCGCATCACGGAATGGGGGCGCAACTGCCCCGTCCTCCGATCGTGGCGCACCCCGTCCACGTCGTTCATCGTTCCGGCTGGCAGGTCTCCCGGCTTGCGGATGTGGGCGTTGGCCCGCGGTCGTCCCGCCTTCCCGGCCGGGTGGCCAGTGGCGTCGGGCGACCTCTCCGGTCACGGTCGCGGGGGCGGCTGGGTTTCTGACCCATTCCCTTTTCACCCGTTGCAACGGGCACCAGCGCAGGCGAGACATGGGCGCAACCCAAGCCCGGAGTCAAGCGATGGACGAAGCAGCCGAGCGGCACAACGCCAAGATGAAGAAGATCAAGGCCGCGCGCGACCGGATGATGGCGGACAAGACCGACGAAAAGGGCCTGATCGTCGTCCATACCGGGAAGGGGAAGGGCAAGAGTTCCTCGGCCTTCGGGATGGTGATGCGCTGCGTCGGCTGGGGCATCCCGGCGGCGGTCGTCCAGTTCGTGAAGGGCGACTGGGAAACCGGCGAGAAGCGCGTGATCGAGGAGCGTTTCCCCGAAGTGCGCCTGTTCGTCGCCGGCGAGGGTTTCACCTGGGAAACCCAGGACCGCGACCGCGACATCGCCGCCGCCCGTCGCGGCTGGGACATTGCGAAAGAGCAGATCCGCGACACCCGCAACGGGTTCGTCCTGCTGGACGAGATCAACATCGCGCTGCGCTACGACTACCTCGATATCGACGAGGTCGTGACCTTCCTGCTGGAAGAAAAACCGCCGATGACCCATGTCGTCCTGACGGGCCGCAACGCCAAGCCCGAGCTGATCGAGGCGGCGGACCTGGTGACGGAGATGGACCTCGTGAAGCACCCGTTCCGCGACGGCATCAAGGCGCAGAAGGGGGTGGAGTTCTGACTGCCCCGATCGCCTTCGACCTTGCGGTGTGGGATTTCGACGGCGTGCTGAACGTCAATCCCGGGGGCGAAGTGTTCCCCTGGATCGCCGATCTCGACCGGGACGTGGGCATTCCGCCCGAGAGCTTCCGGCGCTTCCTGAACGTGCCCGGTCAAAGGCGCGACGTGCTCAACGGCTGGTGCGACCTGCGCGAGCGGCTCGGCGGCTGGATCGAGGCCGAGGGGCACGACATCACCGCCGAGGAATTCCTGGCGCACTGGCTGACCGCCGACGACCGGCCCGACGCCGAGGCGGTCGAATGGCTGCGGGAATCGGACGGGCGCAAGGTGATCGCCACCAACAACGCCGTGTCCCGCGCCCGCTACATCGCCGAGCGGACCGAGGCGGGCCGTGCGGCCGCGAAGGTCTTTGCCAGCGGCGAGATGGGCGTGGCCAAGCCGTCTCCGGGTTTCTTCGGCCAGATCGAGCGCTGGGCCGGTCTGCCGCCCCCGCGCATCCTGCTGATCGACGACAGCGCCGACAATTGCGCCAGCGCCCGGCGCCGCGGCTGGCAGGCGTTCCGGTTCGGCCCGGAGACGCGGGACCGCCTGCCGAGGATGCTGGGCCTGTGACCGCCATCACCCGCTACCGCATCGCCCCCCGCCGCGATGTCGCCGCCCCGCGCATCCGGATCGCGGTCCTTGCCGATCTCCACGCCTGCACGCCTTTCATGGACGAGGCGCGGATCGCCCGGATCGTCGACGAGGTGCAGGCGCTTGGCGCAGACGTGATCTGCCTTCTTGGCGACTACGTGGGCCATGCCTGGGCCTCGCGGACGCTGAAGCCCGCACAGGTCGCGCCCCTTCTGGCCCGGCTGACCGCGCCGCTCGGTGTGCATGGGGTCATGGGGAACCACGACTGGCACGACGACCCCGCCGCCAAGACAGGCCGTGCGGCTTCGACCACCTGGCACGACGGGCTGGCCGAGGCCGGACTGCCGCCCCTGGTCAATGCCGCGCGTCACCTGACAGCCGGGGGCGTGGCCTTCACGCTCGCCGGGCTCGAATCACAGCGCGCCTACTCGGACGATTGCGGGGGCGACAATGTCGCTGCAGCGCTCGCCGGCACGGATCCCGGGCGCTTCACGATCCTTCTGGCGCACGAGCCCGACATCTTCCCGACACTGCCCGACCAGGTTGACCTGACCCTGTCGGGGCACACCCATGCGGGTCAAATCCGCCTGTTCGGGC
Source organism: Palleronia marisminoris (assembly GCF_900172315.1). Lineage (GTDB taxonomy): Bacteria > Pseudomonadota > Alphaproteobacteria > Rhodobacterales > Rhodobacteraceae > Palleronia > Palleronia marisminoris. The sequence continues at coordinate 183,389 of NZ_FWFV01000004.1, read as the reverse complement.
GGCCGTGGGTCGTCCCCTCGCATCACGGCCGCCGCTACGCCTACGGGCACCACGCCGAGGGGTCGAAGCAGCTCGTCGTCTCGGCCGGGGTCGGCAACACCGGGCCACCGTTCCGGCTGTTCTGCCCGCCCGAGCTGGTGCTGATCGAGGTCGGATGAGCCGCGCGCTGATGATCCAGGGGACGGGCTCGAACGTAGGCAAGTCCATGCTGGTCGCGGGGCTGTGCCGGGCCGCGCGCCGGAGGGGGCTGTCGGTCGCGCCGTTCAAGCCGCAGAACATGTCGAACAACGCCGCCGTGACGGCCGATGGCGGCGAGATCGGCCGCGCGCAGGCGTTGCAGGCGGTGGCGGCCGGTCTGCCCCGGCACACCGACATGAACCCGGTCCTGCTGAAGCCCGAGACCGACACCGGCGCGCAGGTCATCGTGCAGGGCCGCCGCCTGACCACCGTCCGCGCCCGCGACTATGCCAGGCTGAAGCCGCAACTGCTCGAGAAGGTGCTCGAGAGCTTCCAGCGCCTGAAAGCCGCCCACGACCTGGTGCTGGTCGAGGGCGCCGGCAGCCCGGCCGAGGTCAACCTGCGCGCCGGCGACATCGCCAACATGGGCTTCGCCCGCGCCGCCGACGTGCCGGTGGTGCTGGCGGGCGACATCGACCGGGGCGGGGTGATCGCGCAGATCGTGGGCACGCAGGCGGTGATCGACCCCGAGGATGCCGCGCTGATCGGCGGCTTCATCGTCAATCGCTTCCGAGGCGACCCCACGCTGTTCGCCGATGGCTACCGGCTGATCGAGGCGCACACGGGCTGGCGCGGCTTCGGCGTCTGCCCCTGGTTCGACGGCGCGTGGAGGTTGCCTGCCGAAGATGCGCTCGACCTGCGCGGCGGGCGGGGCGAGGGGCTGCACATCGTCTGCCTGCGCCTGAGCCGGATCGCGAATTTCGACGACCTCGACCCGCTGGCGGCCGAACCGGGCGTCCGCTTGACCATGCTCGGCCCCGGCCAGGCGCTGCCCGGCGACACGGATGTGGCGATCATCCCGGGCACCAAGTCCACGGGCGGCGACCTGGCGTATCTGCGCGCGCAGGGCTGGGACGTCGACCTTGCCGCCCATGCAAGGCGGGGCGGGCATGTTCTGGGCATCTGCGGCGGCTACCAGATGCTGGGCTCCGAGGTTGCGGACCCGCATGGAGTCGAGGGCGCGCCGGGGGCCGATCCCGGGCTCGGCCTGCTGGACGTTTCCACCACCATGTCGGCCGACAAGCGCCTGACCGAGGTGCGCGCGACCCACGCCGCGACGGGCCTGCCCTTCGACGGCTACGAGATCCACATGGGCATGACCGACGGCCCCGACCGCGCCCGGCCGTTCGGGTACGTGGATGGCGAGCCCGAGGGCGCCGTCAGCGCCGACGGGAGGATCGCCGGCAGCTACCTGCATGGCATGTTCACCGACGACGCGTTCCGCGCATCGTGGCTTGCCGGGTTCGGAGTGACCTCCGAAGCTGGCTACGGCGCAGGGGTCGAGGCGACGCTCGACGCGCTGGCAGACCATCTCGAGGCGCATCTGGACGTGGACGGGATGCTGGCGCTGGCCCGCTAGAGCGCGGCTGCCAGCTGCGCCCACCCGTCGCCGTCCGGCAGGCCCAGCCGCAGCCACCCGTCGCTATAGGGGAAGATCCGGCTCCAGATGCGGCCTTCCGCCAACCGCCTTTGCGCCGCCACCGCGTCGCCCGTTTCGTAGGTGCGGAACAGGGTCGTGCCCCCGACCAGCCGCCAGCCTGCCGCCTCGGCGATCCGGTCCAGCCGCGCGGCGTCTCGCGCGAGGCGGCTGCGGGTCGCCGCGTGCCACGCGGTGTCGGCCAGAGCGCGCCGCCCGACCTCGATCGCCGCGCCCGACACGGGCCACGGACCCGCCTCGGCCCGCAGCTTCGCGGCGAGCGGTTCGGCGGCAAGCGCGAAACCCAGCCGCACCCCCGCCAGCCCGAAGAACTTGCCGAAGGATCGGAGCACCACCGCGTTGGGCGGCATGTCAGCGGCAAGGGAGAGCTCGGGTGTGACATCGCAGAAGCTCTCGTCCACGACGAGTGTGCCGACCCGCGCCGCAATGTCGCGTACCGCGTTGGGCGCGAAGCTGCGTCCGTCCGGGTTGTTCGGGTTCACCACGACGGCCAGATCGGCGCCCTCCAGTGCGTCGGGATCGGTGGCCTCGGCTACCTCCCACCCTGCGCCAATCAGCGCCCCCGCATGCTCGTTATAGGTCGGCCCCAGCACCCGCGCCAAGCGACCCGGCACGATCCGCGGCAGCGCCTGGATCGCCCCCTGTGCCCCGGCCATGGGCACGATCTGCGCCCCCGTGCCGTAGGCTGCGCGGGCCGCATCGGTAAGCGCGGCCATGTCGGCGCGGGTGGGCAGGGCGGTCCAGGCGCGGGTGGAAAGCTCCGACACGGGGTAGGGGCGCGGGTTGATCCCGGTGGACAGGTCCAGCCACCCGGTCCCGCCATAGCGCGCCATCGCGGCGTCGAGGTTGCCTCCGTGGTCCCTCATGCGATCCACACCGCCACCAGCACCGCCCCCGCGATCAGCATCGCACGGCGGTAGAGGTCGAGCGCGCGGGACAGGGCATCGGCTGTCGCGTCGGGCGCACCCGCGTTCAGCCAAGGCTCGTCCGCGACCCGATCTGCATAGACGCGCGGCCCCGACAATCGGCACCCGAGGGCCGCCGCCATCGCCGCCTCGGGCCAGCCGGCGTTGGGCGAGCGGTGCCTGCGCGCGTCCCGCCGCATCACTGCGAAGGCGCCCTTGGGCGCGGGGGCGACGAGGCAGAACAGCGCCCCGGTCAGTCGCGCGGGTATCCAATTGGCGAGATCGTCGAGCCGGGCGGCCGCGCGACCGAAATCCTCGTAGGCCGGGGTGCGGTGGCCGATCATCGAATCCATCGTGTTGATCGCCTTGTAGGCGGCTATGCCAGGCAGGCCGAAGAGCGCCCCCCAGAAGAGCGGCGCGATCACCCCGTCGCTGGCGTTCTCGGCGAGGCTCTCGATCGCGGCGCGGGCGATGCCGGGCGGGTCGAGGCGGCTCGGGTCGCGCCCGACGATCTTGGCGACCTCCTCTCGCGCCGCCGTGGCGTCGCCCTCGGTCAAAGGCAGGGCGACGGCCTTCACGTGGTCATGGAGCGAGCGCGCCGCGACCAGCGGCCAGGCGAGCACCCCCATCACCAGTGTCGCCGTCAGGCCGTCCGACATTGCGCTTTGCAGGAAGATCGCTGGGACCAGCACAGCTGCGAGCGTCGCGGCGACCGTCATCTGGCCAGTGCGGCGGCGGGCACGGGCGTCGCCCTCGTTCCAGCGCCTGTCCAGCGCCGCGATCAGCCGGCCCATCCACGTGACCGGGTGGCCGATCCGGTCATGTACGGCGCCGGGCCAGCCGATGGTGGCGTCGAGCGCCAGAGCGACCGCCATTGCTCCGATCATGCCGCGCCCCCGGTCTGGAACCGGACGATGCCGGTCAGCCCGGCCTCTGCCAGCGCTGCCTCGACGCCCGGGGGCACCGCGCCGGGCGCGTAGATCAGCGCGCGGGCCGACCCGGTATGCGCCCGTGCCCAGCCAAGCGCGCCCAGATCGGCAGCGAGCGTCTGGGTCGGGTCACCCTCGGGGCCGCGAGCCGCGGTGGTGCGGCGGCCCGACTCGCTGGCGATCCCGGCGCAGAGGGAGAGTTGCCCGGAGGTGGCCCAGAGGCGGTGCAGGTCCGCGATGTCGGGAAAGTCGATATCGGCGGGGTCGGTCGGCAACGGAGGGCCTTGGAAGCCGCCGACGATCTCGGCCCTTGGGGGCGGCGCGATACGGTCGAGAATACGCCCCTCGCGCGGGGCCCAGAGCACGGCGTCGGGGCAGTCCAGCATCAACGGATCGCTCGCCCCCTCGGCGGCGATGCAGGCGGTGGCGAGGCGTGCCGGGTCGTGGACGCCCGCCGCGCGCCCGATCAGCAAGAGTGCCGCCGTCGAGGCGCCGGTCCCGCCGCCCATCGGCATCCGCGCGGCCATGTCGAGCCTTGGATCGGCGACGCCAAGGGCGGCGCAGAAGGCTGCGATCCGCTCGGGCGGCAGGAGCGGTCCGGCACCGGGCGAGGGCTCGACCGGGGGCAGGGGGCAGGTCATCGTGACCAGCGCCAGCGTGCCGTCGGGGTCCATGCGGCCTTGCATCCACTCGCCGAAATGACCGCTCATCTGGGCCTCGCGTTCACGCAGCCGATGGCGAAGCCGCCGGTATATGCGGTCATCCGGGTCAGCGACAGGGGTGCTATCTCGAAGGCGAGCGCGGCGCCCGGCCCGGTGACGGTTGCGAGCGCCGCGCGGATCGTGCCGGCATGGGCGATCACGGCGACCGGTCCTTCGGCGGCGAGCGGCGCCAGCACGGGTGCGACGCGGGCGCAGAGCTCGGCGAAGCTTTCGCCCCCCTCCCACCTATGGGCGGCGAGGGCGTCGCCTGTCAGGGGGCCGAGGTCGGGCAGATCGGCCAGGGGGGCGCCGTCGTGGCAGCCGAAATCCTGCTCCCACAGGCGGGGATCCTCGGCCACATCGGCCTCGGGGAACAGCGCACGGGCGGTCCGGGTGCAACGGCGCGCGGGGCTGCTGACCACCGTGGCGACCTCGCCCAGCATCGCCCGCATCGCGGCGATCGAGGCGGGGTCGGGGACGGTATCGACCTCGGACCGGCCCCAGAGCCGGGTGGGGTCGGTGACAGCCGCGTGGCGGATGAAAAGCAGATCAGGGCGCGGCATCGACGGCGAGGCTTTCCTTTCCCGGCAGCCTGTGATGTGTCACTTCGGCATGGCAAAGTCGATCCTCATCACGGGCGGGGCGCGGTCGGGCAAATCGCTGTTTGCCGAGCGGTCCATCGCGAAGATGGGCGGCGCGCCCACCTATATCGCCACGGCCCGGCCGCAGGACGACGAGATGGACGTCCGCATCGCCGCCCACAAGGCGCGGCGCGGGGCGGAGTGGGGCCTGGTCGAAGAACCTCTCGACCTGATCGGCGCGCTGCGCGCCAGCGACACGGGGCCGCGCCTTGTCGATTGCCTGACGCTGTGGCTGACCAACCTGATGCTGGCCGAGGCCGACTGGCGCGCCGCAGTGGATGAGGTCGCGGGCGTTCTGCCGACGCTCGACCACCCGGTCGTCTTCGTCACCAACGAGGTGGGCCTTGGCATTGTCCCCGCAAATGCGCTCGCCCGGCGGTTCCGCGACGCGGCGGGCACCGTCAACCAGACCATTGCCGACGCGGCGGACGAGGTGTTCCTCGTCGTCGCCGGCCAACCCCTGAAGGTGAAACCCGGTGCAGCCTGACTTCTCTTCGTTCGACGCCCTCGCCCGCAGCCTGACCGACTTGCCCGCGCTGGATCTTGCCGCCGCCGAGGCCGCGCAGGCCCGGCAGGCCGAGCTGACCAAGCCGCCGGGATCGCTCGGCCGGCTGGAAGAGCTGGCGATCTTCATGGCGGGCTGGCAGGGCACCTCGCGGCCCCGGATCGAGCGGGCGCAGGCGCTGGTCTTTGCCGGCAATCATGGCATCTGTGCCCGTGGCGTGAACCCGTTTCCGCAAGAGGTCACGGCGGCGATGGTCGCCAACTTCAAGGCCGGGGGTGCGGCGATCAACCAGCTCTGCGCTGTCGCGGGGGCCGAGATGACGGTGGTGCCGCTGGACCTGGACCGGCCGACCGCGGACTTCACCGAAGGCCCGGCGATGACCGAGGACGAGTGTCTGGCGGCCATCCAGAGGGGCGCCGAGGCGGTCGATCCGGGGGCGAGCATCGTCCTGCTGGGCGAGATGGGGATCGGCAACTCGACCGTCGCGGCGGCGTTGGCTCATGCCTGCCTGGGCGGAGAGGCCGAGGATTGGGTCGGCCGCGGCACCGGCGCCGATCCGCAGGTGCTGGCCCGCAAGGTCGCGGTGGTGCAAAGCGGCGTGTCGCATCATTCGCGCGTCCGCCCGCTCGAGCGTCTCGCCGCGGTCGGCGGGCGCGAGCAGGCGGCGATCGCCGGCGCGGTTCTGGCGGCGCGGGCGCGGCGCATCCCCGTGATGCTGGACGGGTTCATCTGCACCGCCGCGGCGCTGCCCCTTTGGTCGCACGAGCCCGAGCTGTTCGGCCATTGCCTCGTCGCGCATCGCAGCGCCGAGCCTGGGCATGCGCGGATGCTCGAAGCGATCGGCAAGCGCCCGATCCTCGACCTGGGCATGGCGCTGGGCGAGGGGTCGGGCGCGGCCGTGGCGCTGTCGGTCCTGCGTCACGCGCTCGCGGCGCATGACGGGATGGCCACCTTCGCCGAGGCCGGCATCGGATGAATCGCATCATCGATGAGATCCGCGTGGCGATTCTGTTCCTGACGCGGCTGCCGGTCGGGCGGCTCGACACGCCGCCCGAGTTGAAGGACGCCGCCTGGGCGTTTCCCGTCGCGGGCCTTGTCCCGGCTGCCATCGGCTGGGCCGTCTTCAGCGTCGCGGGCGGTGACCTTCTGGGCGCGGCGCTGGCCGTGGCGGCGATGATGCTGGTGACGGGCGGGCTGCATTTCGACGGGCTCGCCGATTTCGCCGACGGGATCGGCGGCGGGCGCGACCGCGAGCACGTCCTGACCATCATGGAGGACAGCCGCATCGGCAGCTATGGCGTCCTCGCCCTGATCGCCATTGCGCTGGTGCAGGTCGCGGCGATCGCCGCGGTGGGACACGGCGCGGTCTTCCTGTTCCTGGGGGTCCTCAGCCGGATCGCGATGCTGCGCCTGCTGACAGCCCTGCCGCCCGCGCGGGAAAAGGGCCTCAGCGCCATTGCCATGGGTGCGCCGCATTTCTGGCGGAGCGGGGTGCTGGCGCTGGTGCTGGCACTCGGCGTCGGTTGGGCCGCCCTTTGGGCCGCGCTGGCCATGGCGCTGGTCTATGTCGCGGTGCGCCGCCTGTGCCTCAAGCGGATGGGCGGGCAGACCGGCGACGCCTGCGGAGCGACGCAGCTTCTGGCCGAGACGGCGGGCTGGGCGGCGCTGGCGCTGGCGGCCTAGACGAAGACCTCGCGCCGCTCCTGGTGGCCGATGTCGAAGACGCGGCGGTAGCGCGCGATCTCGTCCTCGGGGCCGGTCGCCTTCTCGGGGTTGTCCGACAGCTTGACCGTGGGCCGCCCGTTCGCGGAACGCGCCTTGCATACCAGCGAAAACGGGGCGAGCGCGTCACCCTCGACCAGACCGCGGAAGTCGTTGGTCAGAAGGGTGCCCCAGCCGAAACTGACCCGCACGCGCCCGGCATAGCGGGCGTGAAGCTCCTCGATCTTGTCCACGTCGAGGCCGTCCGAGAAGATCACCAGCTTCTGGCGCGGGTCCTCTCCGCGCTCCTTCCACCAGCGGATGGCGGTCTCGGCCCCTTCCACCGGGTCGCCCGAGTCGATGCGGATGCCGGTCCAGCCGGCCAGCCAGTCGGGCGCGTGTTTCAGAAAATTCCCGGTCCCGTAGGTGTCGGGCAGGATCATGCGCAGGTTGCCCTCATGCTCGTCGTGCCAATCGGCGAGCACGTCGTAGGGCGCCTGGCGCAGCGCCTCGTCCGTATCGGCGAGGGCGGCATAGACCATCGGCAGTTCGTGAGCGTTCGTGCCGATCGCCTCGAGGTCGCGGTTCTTGGCGATCAGGCAGTTCGAGGTGCCGGTAAAGGCGCGGCCCAACCCCTCCTGCATGGCCTGTACCGCCCAGTCCTGCCACAGGAACGAATGCCGCCGCCGCGTGCCGAAATCCGCGATCCTGAGGTCGGGGAGCTTCTGCAGACGCTCGACCTTCTCCCACAGCTTGGTCATCGCGCGGGCGTAGAGCACCTGCATCTCGAACCGGCCCATGTCGTGAAGCACGGCGCGCGAGCGCAGTTCCATCAGGACGGCGAGGGCCGGGATCTCCCACAGCATGACCTCGGGCCAACTGCCTTCGAAGGTCAGCTCGTACTGGTCGCCGACGCGTTCGAGGTGGTAGGCGGGCAGGCGCAGGTTCTCGAACCAGTCCATGAAGGCCGGAGTGAACATCTGCCGCTTGCCGTAGAAGGTGTTGCCCCGCATCCAGGTGGACTCGCCGCGCGACAGCGACAGGCTGCGGATGTGGTCGAGCTGTTCGCGCAGCTCGCCCTCGTCGACCAGCCGGGCGAGCGGGACGGACTTGGTGCGGTTGATCAGGCTGAAGGTCACCCGCGTCTTGGGGTGCCGGCGGAACACCGTCTGGCACATCAGCAGCTTGTAGAAATCCGTGTCGATCAGGGACCGCACGATCGGGTCGATCTTCCACTTGTGGTTCCAGACGCGCGTCGCGATGTCGACCATGACGGTTCTCTCCGAATTTGGGCGCATATGTGCACCCCGAGCCAGCGGGAGCAAGCCAAGGCGGGTTGCCGCTGTGCGCGTGGCCTTTACTGTGCTCGTTGAGGCGGGCTTCCGCCATGACAAGCTGGGAGAGACAGCATGAAGACGCGCGCCGCAGTGGCCCTCGAGGCCGGCAAACCCCTGGAGATCATGGACGTGAACCTCGAAGGCCCGAAGGCGGGCGAGGTGCTGGTCGAGATCAAGGCCACGGGCCTGTGCCACACCGACGAATTCACCCGATCGGGCGCCGACCCCGAGGGCGCGTTCCCCGCGATCCTTGGCCACGAGGGCGCCGGCATCGTGCAGGAGGTCGGTCCAGGCGTGACCAGCGTGAAGCCGGGCGACCACGTGATCCCGCTCTACACGCCCGAGTGCCGCGAATGCGAATACTGCCTGAACCCCAAGACCAACCTCTGCCAGGCGATCCGCACGACCCAAGGGCAGGGCGTGATGCCCGACGGCACCTCGCGCTTTTCCATGGAGGACGGCACGCCGATCCTGCACTACATGGGCTGCTCGACCTTCTCGAACTTCACGGTCCTGCCCGAGATCGCGCTGGCCAAGGTCAATCCCGACGCGCCGTTCGACAAGATCTGCTACATTGGTTGCGGCGTCACCACCGGCATCGGCGCGGTCATCAACACCGCCAAGGTCGAGCCCGGCTCGCGCTGCGTGGTGTTCGGTCTGGGCGGCATCGGGTTGAACGTGATCCAGGGCCTGCGTCTGGTGGGCGCCGAGATGATCGTGGGCGTCGACATCAACGACTCGAAGAAAGAGATCGCCGAGCGCTTCGGCATGACCCACTTCGTGAACCCGAACGAGGTCGAGGGCGACCTGGTCCCCTACCTCGTGGACCTGACGAAGGGCGGCGCGGACTACTCGTTCGAGTGCATCGGCAAGACGCCCCTGATGCGGCAGGCGCTGGAATGCGCCCACAAGGGCTGGGGCGAGTCGATCATCATCGGCGTCGCGGGCGCGGGCGAGGAAATCTCGACCCGGCCGTTCCAGCTGGTGACGGGCCGCACCTGGAAAGGCTCGGCCTTCGGCGGCGCGCGAGGCCGGACGGACGTGCCGAAGATCGTGGAGTGGTACATGCAGGGCAAGATCGAGATCGACCCGATGATCACCCACAAGCTGACCCTGGACGAGATCAACCACGGGTTCGAGCTGATGCACGAGGGCAAGTCGATCCGCGCGGTCGTCGAATACTGAGCGACGGTTCGGTGCCGCTGCTGTGCGGCGCCGGCTTCAGTCGGGGTCGACCTTCCCGCGCAGGGACTTGACCTCGCCGCGCTGGCGCTTGGCCTCGCGGCGCTTGCGCTTCTGGTTCAGCGACACCTTCGTCGGCACGCGGCGCTTCGGCTTCTCCAGGGCCTGACGGATCAGCTCGACCAGGCGGTCGCGGGCGATCGCGCGGTTGCGGGCCTGGTGGCGGGTCTCGTCCACCTTGATCAGAAGCGCGCCCTCGCGGGTCCAGCGGCGTCCGGCGAGCCGGCGCAGGCGCGTCTTGACCGGGGCCGGCAGGTTCGGGGAACGCTCGGCCTCGAACCGCAGCTCGACCGCAGTGGCGACCTTGTTGACGTTCTGCCCGCCGGGGCCGCCGGACTGGACGAACTGTTCCACCAGCTCCCAATCCTCGATCTGGATACGGTCGTTCACGCGCAATGTCATGGCGCGAGAAGAAGCACCTGCGGGCGGTGAAGCGCAAGTGGGCCGACGCATGGAGAAAAGAAAAGGGACCGCCGGAATACGACGGTCCCTCGAATGTTTCGGAGGTGGGCCCGGTTAGGGTCCGACCCAATCATGGTTCTTCGTCCTCAGGACTGCCCTTGGACGTCGGCCCCCATGACTGTTCCGCCCTCACACTCCTGCATCATTCTAGACACTGGACCACCTCCTTTCGTTGATTGCCGATAGAGGGACGGTGGCACAGATTTGGCGTCAGTCAAACAAAATCATGCTAGAGATTGTGTGAGTTTTTTCGTGATCAGCCGGAACGGCACAAGGGCGATCAAAACGAGGGCGAGCTTGAGCATCCAGTCCGCAACCGCGAGAGAGACCCAAAGCGGCGTCGCCGGCCCGAAGGTCAGGAACGGCGCGGCGTCCCACGCCCAGGAGACGTGGCTGTCGGCGGCGGCACCGAAGCTGATGAACGCGGCAAAGGCGATGGTGAAGAACAGCGTCGCGTCGATCACGGATCCCACGATCGAAGAGGCCAGCGGCGCATTCCACCACGCCCCCCCGCGCACCCGGTTGAACACGAAGATGTCGGCAAGCTGCGCCGTCAGGAACGCAACGCCCGAGGCGACTGCGACGCGCAGCGGCACGGCCGGATAGGTGTAGCCGTCGCCCTGCAGCGTGATCTGCGTGCCGATCAGCGAGCAGACGACGCCGACCGCGAAGCCGGCGAGCACCACGCGGCGCGCGGTCTGCGGGCCATGGACGCGGTTCACCACGTCGGTGACGAGGAAGGCGAAGGGATAGGTGAAGGCGCCCCAGGTCAGGAGGCCGTCGAGCAGCACGAACTGCACGAGGATGTTCGAAGCCACCACGATGGTGGCCATGGCAAGGATGCCAGGAAGGATGCGGGTCATGTCCGGTCCGTTTTTTTAGACAAGGTGGTCGGAGACTTGTTCCCGCGAACGGGATGGGCGCGCTTAGCGCCGTTTACGGCGCGGTGCAAGGACCGGAACGGGGCTCAGTCCGGGACGTCGTATTCCACGATCTCGGTGCGCTGGACGAAGAAGAAGTTGTCGTCCGAGATCATCGTCAGCCGAAGTTTGCCCGCGTCGTCGCGCCAGACAGCGATGCCTTCGAGATTGTCGTGGATACCGGGAAGGGTGGCCAACAGCTCTTCCTCGGCGGTGATCTCGTCGCCCGTGAAGGTAAAGCGGCGGACGCGGCTGCGAAAGCCCAGCAGCCCCTCGAGATCGCGCTCCAACAGGTAGAGCCGCCCGGTATCGTCGAAATCGAGGCCCACGGGCACGAATTCGCCGCGCCGGGGCAGGGCGGGGCCGTCCTGCCATGTGGTGCCGCGAAGGATGTAGGTGGGCAAGGTGTCGCCCGAGGCGTCCTCGGGCATGGTCCAGAGCGCGCCGTCGGCGTCGATGGCCAGCCCTTCAAGCGCGCGGTTCGTGGGCAGCGCCTCGAAGGCCTCGGGGATCGGCAGGCTGCGCGGCGTGCGGCTGGGCGTCATGTAGGCCAGGACACGGGGATTGCGCTCGATCGAGATGTAGAAGCGGTCGCCGGCGTCCGGGATCGCCAGCCCCTCGGTGTCGGGCGTGCCCTCGCCGCCGTCGAACGCGGCGAGCGTCGTGCCGCCATCACTCTCGATCCCGGTGATCTGCCCACCGGGGCCGCGCCGGATGCGCAGTTGCACCAGCCGGCCACGGTCCGAGAGGACCACGGCGCTGCGGCCGCCCTCGGTCACCTCGATGGCGGAATAGCCGCCATGAGCCGGGTCGTCATCCTCCCACACCCACGACCCCGTCGGCTGCTGCGCTGGACCGGCGCAGGCCGCAAGGGTCGTGAATGCGAGGATCAGCGTGCCAAGACGGCCTGACATGCCTGCGGAAGGTCGGCCATGGTCAATTCGCGCTTGGGCGTCGGAGCGGGGGCGTTCGGATCCGGCGGGGGTGGGTTGATGATGTTGCGCACCCATTGCTGCGCCTCTGCGCAGCCGTCGCCGGCGGGGGGCGGGTCCTGCGGCTCGCAGCCCGGCGCGTTGTCGGGGCAGCTGAGGCGGATGTGGAAGTGGTAATGGTGGCCGTAATAGGGGCGCACCTTGTTGAGCCACGAGCGGTCGCCGGTGGCGTTCTGGCACATGGCGACCTTGGCGCCGGGGAAGATGAAGATGCGCTCGACCCGCGGGTCGGTGGCGGCGGCCTTCACGATGGTCTCCTGGAAGGAGGACCAGTCGCTGGTCGTATAGGCGCCCGCGTTGCGGCGATAGGATTGGGCCGAGATGTTCTCGCGCTGCGTGCGCGACAGGCCCAGCGTGGCGGGCATCAGCCAGATATCGGCGTCGAGGCCGATCTGGTGGCTCGCGTGGCCGGTCAGCATCGGCCCGCCCGAGGGCTGGCTGATGTCGCCGACGTAGATGCCGTTGGACGCCGGATGCGCCGCGGCGGCCTGCGCGACCCGCTGGATCACGTCCAGCGTCTCGGGGTGGCCCCAGTTGCGATTGCGCGACAGGCGCATCGCCTGCCAGGTCGGACCCGTTTCGGGCAGCTGCTGCGCACCGGCAAGGCAGCCCTTCGAGTAGAAGCCGTAGGGCGCGGAAGGCAGGGCGGAGGGCGTCGGCTTGTTGCCGAACAGCTGCTTGGCCATGCCGCTTTGCGTGACTTCGACGCCGGCGAGGCTGGGCGTCGGGATGTCGCGGCTGGCCGTGCCGCCGCAGGCAGTCAGGAGGCCGAGCCCCATGACGCCAAGGATACGCGATACACTCATCTACACAGGATCTCCCTCGGGTCTGACCCAGACTAGCAGCACCAGAGCCACCGCGAAAAGGACGATCAGGGGCGACACGCCAAGGTGTTGCGATCCGGTCAGGGAGGTCGCGATCCCGATCGACAGCGGCGCGATGAACGAGGTCGCCTTGCCCGTCAGCGCATAGAGGCCGAAAGCCTCGGTCATGCGCGCCGCGTTGCCCTGCCGGACCATCATCGTGCGGCTGGCCGATTGCAGGGCCCCACCCGCCGCGCCGATGGTCGCGCCGATGACCAGGAAGATCGTGTCGGGCAGTTGCGAGGTGACGCCCTGCGGCACGCCGAAAACGCTGTCGCGGCTGACGAACATGGCGGCGAGGATGGTGAAGAGAAGTGCGGTGGTGCTCACGACGATCACCGGCTTCGGGCCGAACCGCTCATCCGCCCGACCGCCGATCCACGCGAAGAGCGCGCCCGAGATCACCGCGATGATGCCGAAGGTGCCGGTCTGGACGACGCTCCAATCCAGGACCCCGGCGGCGAAGATCGCGCCGAGCGCGTAGGCCCCCGCCAGCCCGTCGCGGTAGAGCATCGACGCGATGAGGAAGGTCAGCTGCGACGGCGTCTCGGGCAGCCGGCGGATCGTCTCTCCCAGATCGCGAAGGGCGGCCCTGACATTCACGCGGCGCGCCGCGGCGCGGGGTTCGCGCACCCACAGGAAGAAGGGCACCATGAAGATGACGTACCAGATCGCCGTGAGCGGGCCGATGAAGCGCGTGCCCTCGCGGGTTTCGGGGTCGAGGCCCAGGATCGGCTCGATCCCGAGAAGCGTGGTGCCGGTCAGCCCGTCCTCGGCGAAGAACAGCAGCGCCAGGATCAGCGAGATCAGCCCGCCCAGGTAGCCGAAGGCCCAGCCCGTGCCCGAGATGCGGCCGATGGTCTGTCGCGTAGTCAGGTCGGGCAGCATCGAGTTGGTGAAGATCGTCGCGAACTCCATCCCGATCAGGCCGATTCCGAAGAAGATCATCGTGCGGAGCAGGTCGAAATCCTGCGGGGTCGCAAGCCACAGCGCCGCCGAGCCGACGACGTAGAGCACCGAGAACCCCCAGATCCACGGCATCCGCCGCCCGCTCTGGTCCGCGATGGCCCCGAACACGGGCGCCAGTATCGCGATCACGATGCCTGCCGCGCCGATGCCGTAGCCCCAAACGGCCTGTGCCTGCGATCCGTCGCCCAGAACCTGGCTGACATAGGGGCCGAAGATGAAGGTGATGAGCAGCGTGTTGTACGGCTGGCTGGCCCAGTCGAAGAAGAACCAGCCCCAGATCCGCTTGCGCTCGACCGTCTGCATGTGTCGCCCCTTCTCTGCCCCCGCGCATCAAGCACGGGGCGGCGCGGGCGGCAAAGGCTTATTGCATCGGCGGCCACGGGCGCTGCGCGTCGGCCTCGGACCAGGCGTGCACCCAGTCGGGCAGGGGCGGGAAGTCGAGCCCGCCCAGGGCCTCGGCGACCTCGTTCATGGGGATCATCCGCTTGCGGTCGGTGACGGCGGTGCGCAGCAGCACGTGGCTGGTGCATTCGCCGTCGCTCTCGCGGAACATGGCCTGCTCGACGTAGAGGAACTTGGCGTCCCGGCCGACGATGCGGCTGCGCATCTCGACCTTGTGGAACATCTGGACGCGGCGGCGGTAGCGCACGCTCGACCCTGCGACCGTGCCGACCCAGCCTTGCTTGCGCATGAAGTCCCAGACCTGCGCACGCCGGAACAGCACGATGCGGCCAAGGTCGAACAGCGTCAGCGTGCGACCGTTGTTCAGCTCCATCCACATGTCGATGTCGACGGGCCAGATCCGGTGATGGCTGACATGGGTGTCGAAGAAGCCGAGAGTCGGGGCGTCTTTGAAGCGCCGGAGCTCGTTCGCGAAGCGTAAAATCGGATACATAAGCGTCGAGGTGCCGCGCCGCGCCGCGGCGGTCAAGCCTTGCCCGTGGCGAGCGCCATGGTTACGTAGCGGCGGACGCCAGACAGGGACCGAAATGCTCTCCGTAATCCAGATTCTTCTCCTCATCCTCGACGTGGTGTGGTTCATCATGATCGCCCACATCATCATGTCGTGGTTGATCAACTTCCAGGTCCTGAACCTTCGCCAGCCGCTGGTCGCGCAGATCTGGGACGGGCTGAACCGCGTGCTCGAACCGCTTTACGGGCCGATCCGCCGGGTGCTGCCGCCGATGGGGGGCCTCGACCTTGCCCCGCTGGTGGCGCTGATCGCGGTCTATGCGCTTCGCATCATCCTGATGAACAACGCCCCCGCCTTCTACTGAGGCGACCTGCCGCGCTTGTCCCCCGATTCCCGATGTGGGATCGGTGAGCCCGCGCAGCTCAACGACCTCCGGAGGCAGTTTCATGCAAGATCCCAAGGCGATCCTCGCCTCCGTCTTCGGATTCTCCGAGTTCCGCCCCGGCCAAAGCGAGATCGTCGAGGCCGTGGCAGCGGGCGAGCCGGTGCTGGCCATCATGCCGACGGGCGGGGGCAAATCGCTGTGCTACCAACTGCCGGCGCTGATGCGCGACGGCGTCACGCTGGTCGTCTCGCCCCTGATCGCCCTGATGCGCGACCAGGTGCGGGGCCTGCAGGTCGCGGGCGTCGCGGCCGGTGCGCTGACCTCGGCCAATACCGAGGAAGAGACGCGCGCCGTCTACGAGCAGCTCGAGGCCGGGACGCTGAAGCTGCTGTATCTCGCGCCCGAGCGCCTGGGATCAGCCGGGCACATGCTGCGGCGGGCCAATGTCGGCCTGATCGCGGTGGACGAGGCGCATTGCGTCAGCCAGTGGGGCCATGATTTCCGGCCCGACTACCTCAAGATCGGTGAGCTGCGCCGCGCCTTGGGCGTGCCGCTGGCCGCATTCACCGCCACCGCCGATGCCGAAACGCGCGAGGAAATTGTCTCGCGCCTGTTCACCGGCGAAGAGCCGCGCTTGTTCCTGCACGGCTTCGACCGGCCGAACATCCACCTTGCCTTCCGCCCCAAGAACCAGCCTCGCCAGCAGATCCTCAGCTTTGCGCAAGCCCGCCGGGGACAGTCCGGCATCGTCTATTGCGGCACCCGCGCCAAGACTGAAAGCCTCGCCGATGCCCTTCGGCAAGAGGGGCACGCCGCCTGCTCCTACCACGGCGGGATGGAGGCCGAGGCGCGCCGTGCCGTCGAGACCCGCTTCGCGGTCGAGGACGGCCTGATCGTCTGCGCCACGGTCGCCTTCGGTATGGGTGTGGACAAGCCCGACATTCGCTGGGTCGCCCATGCCGACCTTCCGAAGTCGATCGAGTCCTACTACCAGGAGATCGGCCGCGCCGGCCGCGACGGCGCCCCGGCCGAGACATTGACGCTGTACGGTCCCGACGACATCCGCCTGCGCCGGTCGCAAATCGACGAGGGGATGGCCCCGCCGGAGCGCAAGAGCGCTGATCACGGCCGGCTGAACGCCCTTCTGGGGCTGGCCGAGTCCCTCGGATGCCGGCGCCAGAAGCTGCTGCGATATTTCGGGGAAGAGGCCGCGCCCTGCGGCAATTGCGACCTCTGCGACCGCCCTCCGGCGATCTTCGACGGCACCGAAGCCGTGCGGATGGCCCTGTCGGCAATCCTGCGGACGGCCGAGCGGTTCGGCACCGGCCATTTGATCGACATCCTCGTCGGCCGCGAGACCGACAAGGTGAAGCAGCGCGGCCATGATGACCTGCCGACTTTCGGCGTCGGAAAGACCCACCAGCCAAGGCAATGGCAGGCGATCTTCCGGCAGATGATGGGTCACGACCTCGTCCGCCCCGATGCGGAACGTCACGGTGCGCTGGTAATGACCGACGCCGCCCGCCCGATCCTGCGCGGCGAGCAGTCCATCGACCTGCGCAAGGACGTGCTGACCGAGAAGGACCGGCCCGCCGCCAAGGCGCTGGTGTCGGACGAGGACGCGCCGCTTCTGTCGGCGCTCAAGGCCAGGCGCCGGGCCTTCGCCGAGGCCCAGGGCGTGCCCGCCTACGTCATCTTCAACGACCGCACCCTGATCGAGATGGCCGAGACGAAGCCTTCGGACATGGACGCCATGGCCCGCATCGGCGGCGTGGGCGCGACGAAGCTCGAGCGGTACGGTCGCGAGTTCCTGCAGGTGATCGCCGGTGCTGTCGAAGAGTTGCACCCGGCCCGCATGAAGCTCGCCGGCCGCGCCTCGGGCGGGATCTTCGACCGCCTGATGGACGTGCAGAACGAGCTGTCGCGGGGCGAGGACGGCACCGGCAAGCCCATGTCCTGCAATGCCAGCACGATTCGCTGGATCGCCGAGCGCCGTCCCGACAGTCTCGAGCAGCTCTCCCGCGCGCCCGGCCTGACCGAACCCAAGTTCGACCGCTTCGCCGACGCCTTCCTCGCCGTCTGTCGCGAGGGTTGAGGCCGGTCGCCCATCGGCATATCCCGAGCAGCGTCGCAAGAAGGAAGCCCCATGCTCGTCGTGATCTCGCCCGCCAAGAAACTCGACTGGACCGACACCGGGACCGAAACCACGCAGCCCCGGATGCAGGATCAGGCGAACCTGCTGGCGCACCGTGCGCGTGAGCTGACGGCCGACGATCTGAAGCGGCTCATGCGCCTGTCCGACAAGCTGGCGGTGCTGAACCGCGAGCGTTTCAAGGCGATGGCCAACGTCTCGACCCTCGAAAACAGCCGCGCCGCCGCCGAGACCTTCGCCGGCGACACCTACCAGGGCCTCGACTGGGCCTCGCTGGACGGCGACGCACAGCGCCATGCGGACGGGCACCTGCGGATCCTTTCCGGCCTCTACGGCGTCCTGCGGCCCCGCGACGCGATCCAACCCTACCGGCTGGAGATGGGTACGCGGCTTGCGACCGACCGGGGCCGGTCGCTCTACGAGTTCTGGGACGACCGCATTGCAACGGCGCTGGCCCAGGATGCGGCGGCCACGGGTTCCGCCACACTTCTGAACTGCGCCAGTCAGGAGTACTTCGGCGCGGTCGATATCGCCGCACTGGGCCTGCGGGTCGTCACGCCGCGCTTCCTCGACGAGAAGAACGGCGAGGCCAAGGTGATCTCGTTCCACGCCAAGCGGGCCCGGGGCGCGATGGCGCGGTTCGTCTGCGAGCATCGGATTACCTCGGCCGTGGGACTGCGCGACTTCGATGCGGGCGGCTACGTCTACACGCCCGACCTGTCCGAGCCCGACGCACCGGCCTTCTTCCGCAGCGAGGCATCGGCTGCCAAGGCGGCCTGAGCCGGGCGGACCAGGGCGGCGGCACATTCCTCGGTCAACAGCGTGCGCTTCAGGGGCTTGGTCAACACCCGGTCGAGCCCGGCGGCGAGGATCTCTTCGATGTCCGCGGCAAGCGCGTGGGCGGTCATCGCCACGATCCGCAGGGGATGGCGGCCTGTCCTGGCTTCCCATGTGCGCAGGCGGCGCGTCATCTCGAGCCCGTCCATGTCCGGCATCGAGATGTCGGTCAGCAGAAGGTCGGGCGGGTCCCGCATCGCCTCGGCCAGGCAATCGGCGCCGCGCTCGACCACCCGCAGGTCCACGTCGAGAGGTTCGAGCAGTTTTTCCAGGACGAAGCGGTTCGTGGCATTGTCCTCGACCGCAAGGACCCGCGCCCGCCGGGTCGCTGGCCGCCGGGCCGGCTGGCCCTCGGCTGCCGGAGCGGGGGCAAGGGTCGCTGCGCGGATCGGCAGGCTGATCCTGAATATCGATCCGCCGTCCGGCCGAGCGCGGTAGTCGATCCGGCCGCCCATCTGCGTGACGAGGCTGCGGCACACGGCAAGGCCCAAGCCGGGTCCGTCATGCTGGCGGTCGTGCCCCTCTTCGATCTGCACGAATCCGTCGAAAATCCGTTCCGCGCGGTCGGGCGGAATGCCCGGGCCGGTATCCTCGACCGCGATCGAAAGCATCTTGTCCCGAACGGCGCTACGCACGGTGATGCCGCCGGAACGGGTGAACTTCACGGCGTTGCAGAGCAGGTTCGTCAGGACCCGCCGCACCTGCCGCGCGTCCGCCAGGATCGCCGGCGGCACGTCCTCGGCGATGTCGAGCGTCAGCGCAAGTCCACGACCATGCGCCTCGGCCAGGAAGCTGGCGACGATCTCGGCCAGCAGGTCCCGGGGTTGGATGGGAGCGAGTTCGAAGGCGAGGCCACCTGCCTCGGCCTGCGAGAAGTCCAGCACGTCGTCGAGCAGCCCGAGCAGCCCCTCGGCCGAGCGGCGGAGCGTCTCGGCCATCTCTCGCTGGCCGTCGTCCAGGCGGGTGGCGAGCAGCAGGTCGGAGATGCCCACCAGCCCGTTCATCGGCGTGCGGATCTCGTGGCTCATGTTTGACAGGAACGCGGATTTCGCGCGCGACGCAGCCTCGGCGGCCCCGGCCAGACGCGCAAGCTCGATCTGCTGGGCCTTGATCTCGGTGATGTCGATCCGAAGGCCGGCACGTCCACCGTCCGGCAAGGCGATATCGACCGCGCGCAACCAGCGGCCGTCGAGCAGCCTGAAATCGTGGCTGCTGCCGTTTTCGCATTGGTGGTGCGTGATCCGGTCCCCGAGCCAGTCGTCCGGCCCCTCGACGAGGAAGCGGCCCTCGTCGACACCGCTGCGCAGGATGTCGGTGAAGGTGACGCCGCGCTTGGCCTCCTGGCGGGAAATGCCGACGAGGTTCAGGTAGGTCTCGTTCGCCGCGACGAGCCTGTCGTCGGCGTCGAAGACGACGAAGCCGTCGGGCAGGGCCTCGATCGCGGCGCGAAGGCGCAGGATCCCGGTCTGATTGATGGCCAGCGTGACGATGCCGCCATCGGGCAGCCTGCGGTCCACCAGCTTGATGAATTGCCCGTCGGAGAGGCGCAGGATCGCTGTCGGGATCTCTTCCTGGCGCCAGCGGCCCTTCATCCACGCGCACCACGTTTCACCGTCGGGCGGGGTGTCCGCGATCCGTTCCGAGACCAGAAGCTCGCACATCCGCTCGTAGGTGATGCCGGGCGCGACCTCGGGCACGCTGTCCAGAACCGACAGGTAGGCGTGATTGGCGACGACCAGGCGGTGGTCCCTGTCGAAGATCGCGAACCCGTCGAGGATCGACTGCAGCCCTGCCCAAACCTGGCCGAGCTCGTTCGTCCGGTCGAGCCGCGTCGCTTCCGATCGCTTGGCCTCGATCTCGTGGGTGAGGCGGTGCGAGGTCTCTTCCAGCCGGGCGATCCGGTCCGTCAATTCGCGCTCGCGGTCCGTCGCGAGGTGCTCGCGCCGTTCCCGTTCGCTGTCCAAGGCTTCTTCGGACCGCATGGCATCCCCGCTGGCCGCATCACGGCAAGCATGGGGCGGCCGGGTTAACGGGGCGCTAAGGGCGGATCAGATTCGCTCGATCGCCAGCGCGATGCCTTGGCCGCCGCCGATGCACATGGTGATCAGCGCCAGCTTTCCGCCTGTGCGCTGCAGCTCGTACATGGCCTTGACCGTCAGGATCGCGCCGGTGGCGCCCACCGGATGGCCAAGCGCGATGGCACCGCCGTTCGGGTTCACGCGGTCGCCGTCGAGGCCCAGCTCGCGGTTCACCGCGATCGCCTGAGCGGCGAAGGCCTCGTTCGACTCGATCACGTCAAATTCGTCTGCAGAAAGGCCTGTACGCTCGCACAGGTTCCGCACCGCGGGGATCGGGCCGAGGCCCATGACCTCGGGGCGGACGCCGGAATGGCCGTAGCCCAGCACGCGGAAGGCGGGCGTCAGCCCTGCTTTCTCGGCCGCGGCACCTCGGGCGAGGACCAGCGCGGCGGCACCATCGTTGATGCCGCTGGCGTTGCCGGCCGTGACCGTGCCATCCTTCTGGAACACGGCGCGCAGGGCGGAGAGCTTCTCGGCCGAGGTGTCCTTGGGATGCTCGTCCTTGTCGAAGACCGCCGCGTCGCGCCCGGCCCGAACCTCGACCGGCGCGATCTGACCGGCGAAGCGATCCTCGGCAATGGCCTGCGCGGCGCGTTGTTGCGAAGTCAGGGCGAAGGCGTCCTGGTCCTCGCGCGTGATGCCGTGCTCGGAGGCGACGTTTTCAGCCGTGACGCCCATGTGGCCGGTGCCGAAGGGACAGTTGAGCGCGCCCAGCATCATGTCGCGGGTCTCGACGTCGCCCATCTTCTGGCCCCAGCGGGCGGCGGGGAGGATGTAGGGCGAGCGGCTCATGCACTCGGCGCCGCCGGTCAGCACGAAGTCGGCGTCGCCCATGGCGAGCGCTTGGACCATGCTGACGATGGCCTGCGCGCCCGAGCCGCAGAGGCGGTTCACGTTCATCGCCGGCACGGTCTCGGGCACGCCGGCCTGCATCGCGGCGACGCGCGACAGGTACATGTCGCGCGGCTCGGTGTTGATGACGTGGCCGAAGGCGACATGGCCGATCTGCCCTCCCTCGACGCCCGCGCGCTCCAGCGCCGCTTTCGAGACGGTCGCGGCAAGGTCGATGGGCGGGGTGCCGGCGAGCGCGCCGCCGAAGGTGCCGATCGCGGTTCGCGCGCCGGACAGGATCACGATATCGTCGAGCATGTGGGCCTCCCTGATGGTCCGCGAAAATGCCTAGCGCCGGCCCCTGCGCCGGGGAAGCGAAACGCTGCGTGAGCGAGGGATCTCACGGCGTCGGCAACGATCCGTGAAGTGGTCGCGGGATCGGTTCTTTTCCGCGACGTTTTGCGCTATACGCTGCGCAGCATCCGACATCCGAGGGAGGTCCCGCATGCCGCGCATCGCCTGTCTTTTCGCCCTGGCGCTAGCCTGGCCGGCCGCCGCGCAAGAGGTCTCGCCCCGTCCCGAGCTGCGCGGGGACGCCGATGCCCCGCTGGCTGAAACGGTGACGTCCTCGAAGACCGAGGCCGCGCCGAGCTTGCTTCCGATCGTTACCCTGGCCCCGCGCGCCCGGCCCGAGAATCTGCCCACAGTTTCGCCCCGCCAGGACGCGTTCGAGACCTGGCTGTCCCGCTTCCGCGGGCGCGCGCTGGTGCAGGGCGTGGACCGGGCCACGGTCGATGCCGCGCTGGACGGGCTGACCTACGACACCGAAGTGATTGCCCGCGACCGCAATCAGAGCGAATTTACGTCGACCCTGTGGGACTACCTCGACGTCGCCGTTTCCGACACGCGGGTGGTCAATGGGCGTAACGTGCTGACCGATTTCGGCCGCGTGCTGGAGGCGGTCGAATCGCAATACGGCGTCGACAAGGAAGTCGTCGCGGCGATCTGGGGACTGGAGAGCAACTTCGGCACCCACCGCGGCGGTACCGATGTCGTCGAGGCGCTGGCCACGCTGGCCTTCGACGGACGCCGGGGCGCCTTCTTCGAGGCGCAGCTCGTCGCTGCGCTGAAGATCCTCGAATCCGGCGATACCGGGGGTGCGCCCCTGACCGGCTCGTGGGCCGGGGCGATGGGACACACGCAGTTCATCCCGACGACCTACCTGGTCCACGCCGTCGACTTCAACGGCGACGGCCGCCGCGACATCTGGGGCCGGAGTCCCGCCGATGCGCTGGCCTCGACCGCCGCCTACCTGGCGCGGCACGGCTGGGTGCTGGATCAGCCCTGGGGCGTCGAGGTCGCGCTGCCCGAGGGGTTCGACTATCGCCTCGCCAAGCGGGACGAGGAGCGTCTGCCCTCGGAATGGGCGGAACTGGGCGTGACGGCGGTGGACGGAACTGCCGTTCCCGACCATGCCGAGGCGTCGATCATGGTGCCCGCGGGGGCCGGTGGTCCTGCCTTCATGACCTTCCCCAACTTCGACGTGATCGAGCGCTACAACGCCGCCGATGCCTATGTCGTCGCCGTGGGGCACCTGAGCGACCGCATCGCCGGGGACGGCCCCCTCGTCGCCGAGTGGCCGCGCGAGGACCGTGCGCTCAACTCGGGCGAGCGCGAGGAACTGCAGCGCCGCCTGACCTCGGCCGGGTTCGATACCGAGGGCATCGACGGGCGCATCGGGCCGCTGACCGTCGCCGCCGTGCGCGCCTATCAGCGGGCGAGCGGGATGGTGCCCGACGGGTTCGCCTCGCTGCGGGTGCTGCAGGCGCTGCGGGACGGCTAGTCGAGACGTACGCGAGGGGCCTGCTCGGCCCGTTCCGAGCGCGGCCAGTCCAGCGGGATCGCCACCTCTCCGCGCCCGTCCTTGAGGGCGGCGAGGGCGTCCATGTCGACTTCGGCGCGGGCCCAGCCGGACGTCTTGGGCGGCACCTGGGCGAGGATGCCGTCGTCGGGAAAGCCCCTGTCTGGCGGGGCGAAGATTCCGGCGCCGGAGCGGTTGGTGTCGAGAAAGCAGCAACCCTCCACATCTCCGATGGTCTGGCTGAGCGCGGTCACGCAGGCCCCTTCCAGCGCCCGCGCCCGCGCCGCCGCCCGCACCCGTGCCGCGCCATGCGGTGCGTCGGTGCAAGCGGGGATCAGCAGGACGTCGCAGGGCTGAGCGCGGGCCAGCAGGGGAAACTCCGCGTCGTGGCAGACCAGCACCCCGATCCGGCCGAGCCCCGTGTCGAAGACCCGCAGCGGGTCGCCGGGGACGAGCGTGGTGTGCGCACGCTCGTAGGGGGTGGGGATCTGCTTGTCCTGCCAGAGGACGGTGCCCGAGGGCGCGATCAGGTGGGCCCGGTTCACGAGGCCCGCTTCGCTCGCCACGGGCAGGCTGCCCATCAGGATGTGCCGCTCGCATCGCTGCGCCAGGTCCACGTTCAGGGCCAGCACGTCGTCGGCCGTGCGCGCGGCGTGATCGACCCAATCCTGCGGCGTGTCGCGGGCGGGGGGCGTGGTCAGGCACGGCTCCATCCCCGCATATTCGGGGAAGACCAGCAGGTCGGCCTCGGCCGAGGTCACCCATGCCTCGAGCTTTGCCGCATAGGTCTGCCAGTCGGCGTGCCGCTCCAGCGGCCAGGTGGCCGATGCGACCCTCACAGCGGCTTGGTCCAGACGCGCAGGCGCTTTTCGGTGGGGGCGTCCTCGTTCACGTCGCGCCATGTCATCGTGACATGCGCGTCCCGCGCGGTGTAGCCGCGCTTTTCCCAGAACGGGCCGAGGGGGCGGGCGTCCTTGGGCTTCAGGGGGTGGTCGTCCGGCCGCTCGACCGCGCAGAACATCGAGACGTCGAAGCCGAGGTCGCGGGCGTGAGTCTCGCGCCGGTCGAAGAAGGCGTGCCCGGCCCCCTGGCCGCGCCAGGCGGGCAGAAGGACCGACTCGGCGCAGTAGAAGACCTGGCCCATCGTCAGCCCCAACTCGTCCAGCGGCACGTCGCTGGCATCCTCGTGCCGGGCAAGCGGCATTCCGGTGGCGCAGCCGACGATCCTTTCGCCATCCTTGGCTGCCACGAGGATCGCGCCCTCGGCCTTCTCGTAGCTGCGCAGGTAGTGGGTCTCGTTCGCTGGGTCGCCATCGTAGAGATAGGGCCAGGCGCGGAACACTTCGGTCCTGAGCCGGGCGAGGTCGTCCAGGGCGTGGCCGATCTGCGCGTCTCTCAGCGTCTCGAAGGTCAGGCTCATCCGCCTACCTGCTGCAGCCAGTCGGCGAGGTTGTAGTGGGTCGACACGCGGATGATGCGGTCCTCGGCGATTTCGAAGAACGAGCCGACGGGCAGCACATACACCTGTCCCGTTGCCTCGGGCAGGCCGGACTGACTTTCCAGGTACGTGCCGTGGATGACGAATTCCGCCGCGGCGCGGCCGGTGGGACCGGTGAAGATCGCCAGGTCGCGCGCCTCTTCGCGGTAGGCTCGGTCCATCTCGGACAGGAAGGCGCGGAAGGCCTCCTTGCCGGTGCGGACCTCGCCTTGGTTGGGGTGGTGGCGCACGTCGTCGGACACGAGGGCGGCCATCGCGTCGGCGTCGCCGGCGTTGAAGGCGTCGAAATAGGTCTGGATCAGCTGGGTATCGGTCATGGAGTGGATAATCTCCGTCTGGGTGCGGTATGCGAGTCGGCGGCGAAGGGCGGCCTCCGTATTCCGTCCCACCTAGCGATCGAGGTGGCCCCGACTACCCCGCCAAACCTCACGAAAGGATGCGGTGCGGATCTTTTGCGCATGTCCTACCAGTCGTATCTGCGGGACGGCCGCCGAATCGCCGGGATCTTGGAAAGACGACTTTATGACCGTAGCTCCAGCGCGTCTGCGCATTCTCGTTGCGGACGACCATGACCTTCTTCGGGAGATGCTGCGCGACTATCTGCGGGCCGAGCCCGATCTCGACGTCGAAACGACCAGCGACCTGCCCTCGGCCGCCGAACTGGTGCGCGGTGGCCCACCGTTCTCGGTGATCCTGCTGGACTACAACATGCCGGGAATGCAGGGGCTTGCGGGGCTTCAGGCCCTGCGGGAGATCGCGCCGGAGACGCGGATCGCCATCATCTCGGGCACGGCCACGCCGGAGGTGGCCCGGCAGGCCCGAGCGGCGGGGGCGTCGGGGTTCTTCCCGAAGACCGTGACCCCGCAGGCGCTGGTCGGGGCCATCCGCGCCATCGCGCAGGGTGCCGAGTACGAGGCTGGCGCATTCTTGCCCGACGATCGCATGGCCACCCATCCGCTGGCCGCACAGCTCTCGCCGCGCGAACTCGAGGTGCTCGAGCGCATCTGCAGAGGCCTGCCGAACAAGGAGATCGCCCGCGATCTCGACATACGCGAGCCTACGGTGAAGCTCCACGTCAAGACGCTCTACCGCAAGATCGGGGCGGCGAACCGCACCCAGGCCGCGATGATCGCCAAGCAGCAGGGCCTGTTCTGACCCGCTCCGGTTGACCGGGCGGGTCCGTTGCCCCACATAGAGACCGATATCATGTGGTAGAGATTGCCGCATCGCCGCATCCAACGGGACGCGGTCGGCGACAGTTTCGCCACCCGCGCCGGACAGCGCGGTCACATCCGGCCCCTGCCGGCGCACCGGAACTGCTCCGGCCCGCCCATTTCGGCCGTCTGCACGCGCGTCGCCGGCACCGCGCCCGTTCACTCCGGGCCGTTCGGCGATTTTCCGCGCCGCCAAACAAAAGGAGACCCCATGCTACGCATCGCGACCACCCCTGCCATCTGGACGAACGAAGACGACACGCAACTCGACGCGGGCGTCAAGCCCGAGGCCCTGATCTCGGAAATCGCCGATCTCGGATACGAGGGCGTCGAGGACGGCCGCGGCTTGCCGCAGGATCCGGCCGCGCTCAAGGATGCTCTGGCCAACGGCAAGCTCGACCTGGTCGCGTCGTATCACGGCACGAACCTCCTGAACCTCTCGGTCGAGGAAGAGCGCGAGGCGATGGAAGCCGTCGTCGCCCGCATGAAGACCGTGGGCTGCCAGACGCTGATCCTGCGCGAGGTCTCGAACGCGATCTTCGCCAAGGACGTGCCGATGTCGAAGCAGCCGAGCCTGACCGCCGAGGAGTGGGACAGCTTCGGGCTGAAGCTCGAGCAGCTGGCGACCTGGCTTGCCGATCAAGGCATCACGGCCGTCTACCAGCCCTACACAGGCACCGTCGTCCAGACCCCCGAAGAGGTCGACAAGCTGATGATGGAGACCGGGCCCAACCTGTTTCTCCTGTTCGACACGGCGCAGGTCTATGTGGGCGGCGGCGAGCCGACGCAGGTGCTGACGCGCCACCTGCCGCGCGTGCGCCACGTCCACCTCGGCGACGTGCGGGTCCGTCCGCTGACCAAGGCCCGCATGAGCGACCAGTCCTGGAAGGAGGCCGTGCGCAACGGCATCTTCACGCTGCCCGGCGACAAGGACGGGTCGGTCGACTTCCGCACCGTGATGAACCTGCTGACGGCGTCCAATTACGAAGGCTGGCTGACCGTCTCTGCCGGCCTCGACCCCGAGCGCACCAATATCAGCGAAGTGCAGCGGCTGGCCTATCGCACCGTGGCCGGCCTTGCGGGACGGTCGCAGCAAGCGGCCTGACCTCTTCGCGGCCCAGTTGACGATATCCGAACGGAAATGCAGCGTCGAAGGGGAACTTTCGGCGCTGCATCGTGTTTGAAACTCCGGTTTCAGGGACGGCCGTATGACGAGTGACACAGTTTCCACGCTCCGGTCCCGCCTGCGGGCGGACACGGCAGAGCGCCACGCACGCCTGGATCGGGACATCTCCACGATCGACATCGCGACCCGACCGGGTTTCGTGCGGTTCATGCAGACCCACCACCGTGCCTTCCGCGCCCTCGACGCAGTCGCGCCGCTGCCGGCCCTGTGCGATCTGGCCGACCGTGCTGGCCGCGACCTGGATCATCTGGGCGCGCCCGAAGCGCCGGTGCCGGATAGGGGCGGCCCGCTGGATCCGCTGGCGGTGGATTACATCCTGCAAGGCTCGCGCCTGGGTACCAAGGTGCTGAAGCGCCGGTGGCATGCTACTGACGACCCGCAGGTCCGTGCGGCCGGGGCCTATTTCGACGCCCCCATCGACGCGGAAGGGTGGCGCGCGACCTGCGACGCGCTTGCCGCGCGACCTGCCGCAGGACCCGCCGCCGACCGGGTCGTCTCGGACGCGCTGCGTATCTTCGACATCTTCGGGACCGCTCTGGCCTGCGCGCCGGGCGAGAAAGGTCGACGCGTTGCCTGACCTCGAGCCGCCCGTGCCGAACACCGACGCCGTCGATCTGCCCAATTGCGACCGCGAGCCGATCCATATCCCCGGCCGTGTCCAGGATTATGGCTGCCTCATCGCCGTCTCGCTGGAGTGGATGGTGTGCCACGCCTCGGCCAACCTGTCCGCGCATCTGGGCCTCGACCCGGTCACGATGATCGGCACGCGGATTTCCGAGCACCTCGCACCCGATTTCCTGCACCGGCTGCGCAACCGTATCCAGCTTCTGGCGACCGAGGACAGCACGGTGCGGCTCTACCGTGTCGACCCCATTGGCGACGGCCGCGCCTTCGACGTCTCGGTCCACCTGTCGGGCCGGACCTACGTGATCGAGATGGAGCCAGCCAGCGAAGAGCCCGACCGCGACGATGCCACCGCGGTGCAGATGATGATCGCCCGGCTGCGGCAGCGCGACACGCTCGCCGGCGCCACCGACGAGGCCGCACAGGCGGTGCGCTCGCTGACCGGGTTCGACCGGGTGATGGTGTATCGCTTCGACGATGATCAGTCGGGCGAGGTGATCGCCGAGGCGCGCGGCGACGACGCGCATTCCTACGACGGGCTGCGCTTTCCCGCTTCGGACATCCCCAAGCAGGCGCGCGCGCTCTACACGCGCAACCTGATCCGCATGATCGCCGACGTGGACGCGCCAACGCACGAGATCCAGCCGGCGGTGTCGCCCGATGGCGTGCCGCTCGACCTGTCGCTGTCGGCCACGCGCGCGGTGTCGCCGATCCACCTGGAGTACCTACGCAACATGGGGGTGCGGGCCTCGCTGTCGATCTCGATCCTGCGCAAGGGAAAACTGTGGGGCCTGATCGCCTGCCACCATCATTCGCCCCGCTATATCGATTTCGAACGACGCTCGGCGCTCGAGCTGTTCGCGCAGCTGTTCTCGTACGAGTTGGTCCAGAAAGAGACCGAAAGGGAGATGGAGGATGTCGAGCGGGCGCGCCGCCTGCACGACGTGCTGATGAACCAGGTCTCAAGCGGCGAGGGGCTGGAAGCCGAGTTCGACACCCTGGCCGACCGCATCGCCGAGGCGATCCCGCATGACGGCATCGTGCTCTACGCGGGCGGCGAATACACCGCGCGTGGCAGGGTGCCGACGCAGGACGAGTTTTACGGCCTCGCACGGTTCCTCAACGCGGCGAGCGCGACCGAGACCTTCGTCACCGACAATATCGAGGCGCACTACCCCGGCGCCGACAGCTTTGCCGACCGAGCGGCGGGGCTGATGGCGCTGCCCGTCTCGCGCACGCCGCGCGATTACATCGTCCTGTTCCGGCGCGAACTTTCGCAAAGCGTGGAATGGGCAGGCAATCCCGACAAGCCGGCCGAGACGGGCCCGAACGGCGTCCGCCTGACTCCGCGCAAGAGCTTCGAGACCTGGCGCGAGGTGGTCCGGGGCCGCTCTGCCCGATGGACGGAACCCGAGCGCCGCGCCGCGGACAGCCTGCGCATCACGCTGATCGAGGTGATCCTCAAGCTCACCGACGAGGCCGATGCGGCGCGCAAACAGGCCTCGGAGCGGCAGGAGCTGCTGATCGCCGAGCTGAACCACCGGGTCCGCAACATCCTGAACCTCATCCGCGGGCTCGTCAGCCAAAGCCGCGGCGGGGCCCTGTCGGTCGATGAATATACCCGCGTGCTCGATACGCGGATCACCGCGCTCAGCCGGGCGCACGACCAGCTGACGCAGCGCGAATGGGGCTGGTCGCCCCTGCGCGAGCTGATCGCGATCGAGACGCGCGCCTTCCTTGCGGGTCGAGGCGAACGGCTGCGGCAGACCGGAGACGAGGTCGAGCTGTCGCCGAACGCCTTCACCACGCTGGCGCTGGTGCTGCACGAATTGATGACGAACTCGGCCAAGTACGGCGCGCTGTCCTCGGCGACGGGCTCGGTCGACGTCGCGACCCGGCTGGAGCGCGACGGCACCCTCGTCATCGACTGGATCGAAAGCGGCGGTCCGCCGGTGAAGGCGCCGACCCGCGAAGGGTTCGGGACGACCATCATCCAGCGCTCGATCCCCTATGACCTGCGCGGCACGGCCGATGTGAGCTACAAGGTGACGGGCCTGACCGCGCGGTTCACCTTGCCCGGCCACCTCGTCCGGCCCTGCGCGGGAAGCGTTTCGCAGGTGGACCAGTCCGACGCGCCCGCGCCCGAGGTCTCGATTTCCGGGGCGGCGCTGGTGCTCGAGGACAACATGATCATCGCGATGGACGTGGCCGACATGCTGAAGGATCTGGGGGCGTCGGGTGTCCATATCGCGGCAGGCGTGTCGGACGCGCAGCGCCAGATCGAAGAGCACGACATCTCGATCGCCGTGCTCGACGTGAACCTCGGGACCGAGACGAGCGTCGTCGT
The DNA here is from genome assembly GCF_900172315.1 of Palleronia marisminoris. Classification (GTDB taxonomy): domain Bacteria; phylum Pseudomonadota; class Alphaproteobacteria; order Rhodobacterales; family Rhodobacteraceae; genus Palleronia; species Palleronia marisminoris. Next base: position 153,621 of record NZ_FWFV01000004.1, on the reverse strand, counting down.
GGCCGAGGTGCTGGCCGCGAAGGGCGTGCCGTTCATCCTGGCCACGGGCTACGGCGCGGTGGGTGAAATTCGCAACACCTTCCCCGAGGCGCCCATCGTCAAGAAGCCTTACACCGAGGCCGATTTCTCCGCGGCGTTGCGCAAGCTGGCAGGGTGATGCTGGATCGGCGGCGATCTGCCGCTATCCTCAGGGAACGAAGACAGGGCGAGGGGCCGCGTGTGACATTCCCGAGGGGACAGATCGTCGGGGACGACGCGTGAGGCCGCTCGTCCTCCCTGCCGCAGCGATCCTTGCGATCGCGCTGGCCGGGTGCCGCGGCCCGCAATCCGCGCTCGATCCCGCGGGGGCCGATGCGTCGAGCCTCGCCAGCCTGTTCTGGGTCATGCTTGCCGGGGCCGTGGTGCTGTGGCTGCTGATGAACGGGCTGATCTTCTACGCCTGGCGCGCCAAGCCCCGGCCGATCTCGTCCAAGGCCGCGCGGATCCTGATATTCGGCGGTGGTGTGGTCTTTCCCACCTTCGTGCTGTTCTTCCTGCTGGCCTACGGGCTGTCAATGATGCCCGACCAGCGCGCGCCGGGCGAAGGGCTGCGCGTCGAAGTGACGGGCGAGCAATGGTGGTTCCGCGTCGCTTATTGGCCCGAGGGTGCCTCCGAGCCGATCCACTCGGCCAACGAGATCGTGCTGCCCGTGGGCGTGCGATCCGAGATCACGTTGAAGGCCGACCAGGTGATCCATTCGTTCTGGCTGCCCTCGATCGCGGGCAAGACCGACATGTTCCCCGGGCGCGTGACCCGAATGAGCCTGTTGCCCACCGAACCGGGTGAATTCCGCGGCCAATGCGCCGAGTTCTGCGGCGAGAGCCATGCCTGGATGGCCTTCACCGCCCGGACCATGACGCCCGACGACTTCGCTGCCTGGGTCGAGGCCGAGGCCGCGCCCGCGGCAGTACCCGAGACGGACCTCCAGGCGCGGGGCCTCGACGTGTTCCTGTCCGAGGGCTGCGGCGGGTGCCATGCCATTCGCGGCACGCCAGCGCGCGGCCGGGTGGGGCCGGACCTGACCCACCTCGCCAGCCGGGGCAACCTTGCCGCCGGCGCACTGAAGGTGACGGTGCCGGATCTGATCGCCTGGATCAGCCACCCCGAGGCGATCAAGCCCGGCGCCAAGATGCCCGCCTTCGACCACCTTCCACGCGAGGACATCGCCGCGATGGCCGCCTACCTGGAGAGCCTCGAATGACCGACGCCCCCCGCATCGGCGACACCAGCGCGCGCCGCGACCTCGAAAAGCACGAGGTTCGCGTGGCCGAGGGCACCTATCCCCCGACCGAAGAGATGCTGAGCGCACCGATCGACCCCGAGGAGTCGCGCGCGACGGCCGATCGTCTCTTGAAGGCGTGGTACGCCCCGCAGGGCTGGCGCTATTGGTCGGCGGTCAACAACTCCGAGGTCGGGCTGTGGTACGCCCTGACCTCCTTCGTCTTCATGCTGATGGCTGGCGGGCTGGCGCTGGTGATGCGCCTTCAGCTTGCCGTGCCTGACAACGACCTGATCTCGGCCGACCGCTTCAACCAGTTCTTCACGATGCACGGCTCGGCGATGATGTTCCTCTTCGCCGTTCCGATGTTCGAGGCGATCTCGATCCTGCTTCTGCCCGCCTTCCTCGGCGCGCGCGACATGCCGTTTCCGCGGCTGTCGGCCTATGGCTTCTGGGCGTTCCTGATCGGCGGCGTCTTCATCATGGGGTCGCTGCTGTTCGGGGCAGCGCCGGCCGCGGGCTGGTTCATGTACCCGCCGCTTTCGACCATCGACGAGGGTGTCGGCCCCGACATCTGGCTTCTGGGCCTGTCGTTCATCGAGGTTGCCTCCATCGCGGCAGCGGTGGAGCTGATCGTGGGCACCATCAAGTGCCGCCCGCCGGGGATGCGCATCAACCTGATGCCGCTCTACGCGTGGTACGTTCTGGTCGTCGGGGTGATGATCCTCTTCGCCTTCCCGCCGCTGATCGCCGGCGATTTCCTGTTCGAGCTTCAGCGCAGCTTCGACTGGCCCTTCTTCGACCCCGCGCGCGGCGGAGACCCGCTTCTGTGGCAGCACCTCTTCTGGATCTTCGGCCACCCGGAGGTCTACATCGTCTTCCTGCCCTCGATCGCAGTCGCCGCCATGATCGTGCCCGCCGCGGCACAGCGGCCCATGGTGGGCTACAACTGGATCGTCCTGTCGGCGGTGGGAACGGGGTTCCTGTCCTTCGGGCTGTGGGTCCACCACATGTTCACGACGGGGCTGCCGACGATCTCGCTCGGGTTCTTCTCGGCCGCGTCCGAGGCGGTGGTGATCCCCACCGGCATCCAGCTTTTCGCCTTCGTGGCCACGCTGCTGGCGGGGCGGGTGAAGATGATCCTGCCGATGCTCTGGATCGCGGGGGCGCTGGCGATCTTCACCGCGGGCGGGCTGACCGGCGTGATGGTGGCGCTGGCGCCATTCGACTGGCAGGTCCACGACAGCTACTTCATCGTCGCGCACCTGCACTACACGCTGTTCGGCGGCATGGTGTTTCCGCTGATCGGGGGCATCTACTTCTTCTACCCGTTCATCCGCAAGCAGCGCATGTCCGAAAGGCTGGGCCGGATCAGCTTCTGGCTGACCTTCGTCGGCTTCAACCTGACCTTCCTGCCGATGCACCTGACGGGCCTTCTGGGGATGCCGCGCCGGGTCTATACTTATCCCGCGGGCGTGGGGTGGGACGACCTCAACATGCTGTCGACCATCGGTGCATTCGTCATCGCATCCGGCATCCTGGTCTTCGCCTGGGACCTGGTGCGCCCCAAGGGCGACGAGATGAAAGAGCGCAATCCCTGGGGCGCCGGCGACCTGATGTGGGCGCACGACATCCCGGACAAGTTCTGGGGTGTCCGGTCGATCCCTTACGTGACCTCGCGCAACCCGCTGTGGGATCAGCCCGGCATCGTCGAGCGCATGGACGCGGGCGGCTACTACCTTCCCGACGCGCAGGAAGGGCTGCGCGAGACCATCGTGACCTCGGCCATCGACGCGCAGCCACAATTCGTCGCGCGCATCACCGGCCCCGCATGGTGCACGATGTGGGCAGCGGCTTTCACCGGCGGCGCGTTCATCCTGCCGGTCTTTCACATGTATATCCCCGCCATGATCTGCGCGGTGCTCGCGACCGCCTGCGTGATCTACTGGCTCTGGACCTCGACCGCGCTGATCCCCGAGCACCCGATGAAGGACGTCGGCATGGGCCTGCAGTTGCCCACCTATGTCTCTGGGCCGTCCGCACCGGGCTGGTGGGGCGTATTCATCACCATGCTGGGGGACATGACGGCCTTCGCCTCGCTGATCTTCGGGGTGTTCTTCTACTGGACCGCCTCGGAGCAGTTTCCGCCGCCGCTGGCCGAGCACGCCGACGGCGCGCTGGTGCTGGCATCGGCGGTGCTCTACGGCGCGGCCTGGGGGGCGACGCGCGTGGCGCGGCCGCTGAACCGGGACGGGCAGGTGGCGCTGGCGCAGGTCCTTTTGGCGGGCGGCGCACTGGCCGCGGCACTGGGTGCGGGGGCGCTGGTCTGGTCGATCCTGCATCTGGATCCGACCTCGCATGTGTATCCGGCGATCCTCTATGCCATCGCGGTCTGGACGGCGGTGCACACGATCCCGGGCATCATCATGCAGTTCTACTGCCTCGCCGGGACGATATTCGGGAAGATCCGGCCGACCTACGACGCCCCGATCTGGAACACGGTGCTGTTCTGGCACTTCCTTCTGGTGACGGCGCTGGTCGCAGCCTTCACGATCGGCGCGCTACCGGGGATGCTCTGAGATGGCTGCACACGAAAAGCCGGACCTGCCCGCGCACCGGAACCTCTTCCGGATGATCCTGGCGCCCACGATCTGGGCGATCCATTTCCTGCTGGCCTATTGTACCGCCGCAATCTGGTGCGCCAAGGACCTTGGCGATCCCGATACGCTGACCCTCGTCGTCACCGGCTACACGGTGGCGGCAGAGGTCGCCATCGTGTTCCTGGGGCTGAAGATGTGGACCCAGTGGGACTACCTCGACGATTACGATTACGTCCACTCGGAAAGCACCGACGAGCACCGGCGCGAGTTCCTTGGCCATGCCGGTTTCATGCTCGCCTGCCTGTCCTTCGTTGCGGTGATCTTCAACACGATGCCGGTCTGGTTCGCGGGGACATGCCTGTGAAGGCGGGCGCCTTGATCCTCGCGGCCGTGGGGCTGGTGGCGCTATACGTCCTGCCACTGGGCCCGTCGGTCGGGCCGTTCCCGGCGCATATGCTGCGCCACATGGCGCTGGTGGCGGTGATCCCGCCGCTTCTGGTGCTGGGCCTGCCACCGATCCCCGCGCCGTCGGTGCTGCTTGCGGCGTTGATCGAGTTCGCCGCGATCTGGGGCTGGCACGCTCCGGCCCTGCACGAGGCCGCCTATTTCCGCCCCTCGATCTTCGTGCTCGAACAGGCGAGCTTCCTGGCTGTCGGCCTGATCACCTGGGCCTCGGCCCTCCGCGCGCCCGAGTCCCTGGCCGGGGCAGGCGGGATGCTGCTGACCTCGATGCACATGACGCTTCTGGGCGCACTTCTCATCCTGTCGCCCACGGCGCTCTACGCCTATTGCGGCCCCGAGCAGCAACAGATCGGCGGCATGATCATGCTGGCCATCGGCACGCCCGCCTACCTTCTGGGCGGCCTCTGGCTTACCGCCCGCGCGCTTTCCCCCGACGAGGCCCGCCCATGAAGATCGACCTCCGCTCCGTCTTCCTGACGCTCGCCGCGCTGGCCGTCCTGGGCGTCATCGGCGCGAGCGCGGTCGTGGGCTTCGGGCTCTACAACGTCTCGGCGCGGGCGGGGCACCTGCCGGGGGTCAAGTGGATCCTGCACACCACTTACCAGCAGGCCGTGACTTTCCGTGCACCGCCCGAAAGCGCGGCTCCCGAGTTGACAGACGCGATGGCGAGCCTCGGGGCGAAGCATTTCGACGCCGCCTGCCGGGTCTGCCACTCGGCCCCGGGCTACGCGCGGACGGCGACCATGCTGTCGATGAAGCCGGAGCCGCCGCACATCACGGCTGCCGTGGGCGATTGGAGCCCGAGCGAGCTGCACTGGATCGTCTACGAGGGCGTAAAGATGTCGGGCATGCCGCACTGGCCCGCCGATCGCCCCGATGAAGTCTGGTCCACGGTCGCCTTCCTCACCCGCGTTCAGGAGGGGTTGAACCGGCAGCAATACGACGCCCTGACCGCCGCGCCCAAGGCCGACCCGCGCGGCTTCGCGTATTGCGCGACCTGCCACGAAGAGACGGGCGTGTCGGGCAACCCCGACATCCCGCGGCTCGACATCCTGAGCGAGGAATACATGACCCGCGCGCTTCTCGCCTTCCGCACGGGCGCGCGCGACAGCGGCATCATGCAGCACGCGGCGACCGAGGTGCCCGTGGAAGATCTGCCGCGCTTCGCCGCGATCTTCGCTGCCGAGTCGCCCACGGGCGAGGCCGAGCCGGAAACCTCGCTGACGCTGCGTGGAAGGCGCATCGCGCTCGAGGGCGCGCCGGGTTCGGACGTGCCGGCCTGCGCCTCCTGCCACGGCCCCTGGCCGGAAACCATCAACCCTGCCTACCCGTCGCTCAGCGGTCAGTACCGGCCGTATCTCGAGACGCAGCTGAGGCTCTGGCGCGCCGGGGAGCGGGGCGGTTCCGAGGTCGCTGAAATCATGCACCAGGCGGCGGCGCGCCTTTCGGATGCGGAAATCGAGGCGGTCTCGGCGTGGTATTCGTCCCGAAATCCCGACGAATTAAATCGGATAAATGACGGAGAAAACTGAGAAATGTGAATGAGATTCGACAGTTCCTCGCTTTCATTGGAGTGAAATCGCGTCATACTCGTAGGGTAACGAATGACGAAGTGGTTCAAAGGGAGGAATGCGATGAGTGACACGCCGAAGCTCTCGCGCCGGAACGTGCTGCTGGGCACTGCGCTCGCCGGCGCCGCCACCGCGATCGGACAAGACGCAGATGCTGCCCCGCTCGCACCCGAGCCAGCGCCCGACGATCATCGCCGCGTCGTCCTGAAGGATACGCCCCACACCCGCGCCTACTACGCGCTGGCCCGCAGCAGCTAACGGAGGTCCCGATGCTGAAGCGTACATCTACCCGAACCACCCGGTCGCGCGGCCCCGTTCCCATCGCGCCTGCCGCGGACACCGGCCTGTCGCGCCGCGGGTTCCTCCAGGCCTCCGGCGTCGCCGGCCTGGGCCTCGCCGCGTTCGCGGGCGCGCGCCGCACGGCGCAAGCGCAGGTCACCGCCGTCGAGGCGTCCGATCTTCCCGATTTCAAGAAGACCATCTGCCAGTTCTGCTCGGTCGGCTGCTCGATGTGGGCCGAGGTCGAGAACGGCGTCTGGGTCGGCCAGGAGCCCGCCTTCGAGTCGCCGATCAACCAGGGCACCCACTGCGCCAAGGGCGCGGCGATGCGGGAGATCTCCATCGGCGAGCGTCGGCTGAAATACCCGATGAAGCGGGTCGGCGGCGAATGGACCCGCATCTCGTGGGATCAGGCGATTTCCGAGATCAGCGAGAAGCTGATGGACATCCGCGACGAGTACGGTCCCGATTCCGCCTACTGGCTGGGCTCGGCCAAGTTCTCGAACGAACAGGCCTACCTGTTCCGCAAGTTGGCGGCCTACTGGGGCACGAACAACGTCGATCACCAGGCGCGGATCTGTCACTCAACCACCGTTGCGGGCGTGGCCAACACGTTCGGCTACGGCGCGATGACGAACACGTTCAACGACATCCGCAACGCCAAGTCGATCATCATCATCGGCGGCAACCCGGCCGAGGCGCACCCCGTCTCGATGCTGCACGTCCTGAACGGGCGCGAGAACGGCGCAAAGATGATCGTCGTCGATCCCCGCTTCACGCGCACCGCCGCCCATGCCGACGAATATGTCCGCATCCGCCCCGGCACCGATATCGGCTTCATCTGGGGACTTGTCCGCGAGATCTTCGAGAATGGCTGGCAGGATCAGGAATATCTCGACCAGCGGGTCTGGAACATCGAGGCCGTCCGCGAAGAGTGCGACAAGTGGACCCTCGAAGAGGTGGAGCATGTCTGCGGCATCCCGCCCGAGCAGACCCGCGCCGTCGCCCGGACGCTGGCCGAGTATCGGCCCGGCACGCTGGTGTGGTGCATGGGCCTGACCCAGCACACGATCGGGTCGTCCAACACCCGCGCCGCGTCGATCCTGCAGCTCGTGCTGGGGAATATCGGCAAGGAAGGCGGCGGTGCCAACATCTTCCGCGGCCACGACAACGTGCAGGGCGCCACCGACCTCGGCGTAGCCGTGGACAGTCTGCCGGCCTATTACGGTCTCGAGGAAGGCGCCTGGAAGCATTGGTGCCGCGTCTGGGACACCGACTACGCGTACATCCGCGACAAGTTCGTCTCGAAAGAGCTGATGGAGACGGCGGGGATGCCCCTGTCGCGCTACATGGACGCGATCAACGAGGATGCCGAATCCATCGACCAGCCGAACCCCGTGCGGGCCATGATGTTCTGGGGCCACGCCGCGAACTCGATTGCGCGCGGCCCGGACCAGATGAAGGCGCTGGACACGGTGGACCTGCTCTGCGTGATCGACCCGCACCCCACGCAGGTTGCCATCATGACGAGCAAGCAGGACAACGTGTACCTGCTGCCCGCCGCGACCACGGCGGAATGCGACGGATCGGTCACGAACTCGAACCGGTCGGTGCAGTGGCGCGACAAGGTGTTCGAGCCCCTGTTCGAATCCAAGACGGATTACGAGATCACCTACCTGCTCGCCGAGGCGCTTGGCTTCGCGGACGAGATGTTCAAGCACATCGAGGTGATCGACAAGAACCCGCAGGCCGAAAGCCTGCTGGCCGAGATCAACCGCGGGACCTGGACCATCGGCTATACCGGCCAGAGCGCCGAAAAGCTGAAGCGCCACATGCGCTACCAGGAGATGTTCGACGGCAACACGCTGCTGGGCAAGCCCGGCACCCCGGTCGAGGGCGAGTACTACTGCTATCCCTGGCCGGCCTGGGGCACGCCCGAGTTCAACCATCCCGGCTCGCCCATCCTCTACCGGATCGACAAGACTGTGGCGGAAGGCGGCATGCCGTTCCGCGCCCGCTGGGGCGTGGAGTGGGAGGGCAACAACCTTCTGGCAGAAGACAGCTACAACGTCGGCTCCGCGATCGAGGACGGCTATCCCGAGATGACGCTCGGGGTGCTGCACGCGCTCGGCTATTCCGGCGAACTGACGGCGAAAGAGCGCCTGATGATCGCGATGGTCGGTGCCGATGCGTTCGAATGGGACCTCTTCAACATCTCGGAAGAGGACGCGCAGGCGCGCATCAACAACCTGACCCTGCCGGAACTGAGCCGCATGGGTGCCGGCGAAGCGACCGATATCGACGGCTCGTGGCAGGGCGGTCAGGGCGGCCGGGCGAAGGAACCCACGCAGGAGATCACGCAGCAGTACTCGGCCTATCCGCGTGACGCGATCATCGCGATCCAGGCCTACATCGCGAACAACGAAGATGTGCCCGAGGGGCAGTCCAAGAGCATCCAGGCCAAGATCGAGGCCGTCAACTGGAAGACCGACCTGTCGGGCGGCATCCAGCGGGTCGCGATCCTTCACGGGCTGGCGCCCTACGGCAACGGCAAGGCGCGCGGCTATGTCTGGAACTTCCCGGACCCGGTGCCGCTCCATCGCGAGCCGCTTTATACCAACCGGCGCGACCTGCTGCCGAAATACGCGACCTATGACGACCGCCGCCTGTGGCGCCTGCCGGTCATGTTCAAGTCGATCCAGGACGTCAACTTCGCGGACGAGTATCCGATGGTGCTGACCTCGGGGCGCCTCGTGGAATACGAAGGCGGCGGCGACGAAACCCGGTCGAACAAGTGGCTGGCCGAGTTCCAGCAGGAGATGTTCGCCGAGGTCAATCCGGTCGACGCGGCAACCGCAGGTATCTCCACCGGGGACCAGATCTGGGTCGAGACGCCCGAAGGTCGGGTGAACGTCGCAGCGCTGGTGACGCCTCGCGTGGGGCCGGGCACGGTGTTCATGCCGTTCCACTTCGCCGGCTTCTTCATGGGCGAGGATCTGACCGACCGCTATCCCGAAGGCACCGCCCCCGTCGTCGCGGGCGAAGCCGCGAACACTGCATGGACCTACGGCTACGACGTCGTGACCCAGATGCAGGAAACCAAGGCCACCCTGTGCCGCATCCAGCAGGCGTAAGGAGCACATAATGGCACGCGTGAAATTTCTTTGCGACACGGACCGCTGCATCGAGTGCAACGCCTGTGCGACCTCGTGCAAGAACGAGCACGAGGTTCCCTGGGGCATGGTCCGCCGCCGCGTCGTCACGATCAACGACGGCTCGCCCGGCGAAAAATCCATCGCGATCAGCTGCATGCACTGTACCGATGCACCCTGCGTGGCGGTCTGCCCGACCGACACGCTCTACCAGACCGACATCGGCGTGGTTCTTCATAACAAGGACAACTGCATCGGCTGCGGCTACTGCTTCTACGCCTGCCCCTTCGGTGCGCCGCAATTCCCGCGTGCGACCCTGTTCGGCACGCGCGGCATCATGGACAAGTGCACCTACTGCGCCGGCGGTCCCGAAGAGAACGGCTCCGAGGCCGAGTTCCGCAAATACGGCCGGAACCGCATCGCCGAGGGCAAGCTGCCGATCTGCGCCGAGGTCTGCTCGACACGTGCGCTTCTGGCCGGCGACGGAGAGGTGATCGGCGAGATCTATCGCGAGAGAGTGCTGGCGCGGGGCTTCGGCTCGGGCGCATGGGGCTGGGAGACCGCGTACTACCCGGAGGAGGCTTGATATCATGACGATGACGCACGCCGCTGGCGCCGGAGCTCCGCCAAGTACGGGTGGTGCCGGCTATCGGATCGGGGGGGCCATCGTGGCGCTCGTCCTTCTGGTTCTTCTTGCCGTGCAGGTCTTCGAGATCTTCGATGACGACGCGCGGACGATCCCCGAGTACCGTTGGGGCACGCCGCCCATTTCGAACGTGCAGTCCGGCCTTTCCGGCGTCGGGACCGACGAACTGCTCCGCGAACGCGCAACCCTGCAGGGACCGCGAGAGGTCTTCGGCCCAAGCCCGGAAAACCAGCGCACCTACCAGGTCGGCTCCGAGACCCAGATGATAAGCGAAGAGATCGAGACGCCATCGGCGCTGCAGACCCTCGCCTGGTCCGATCCGTCCCGAGAGACCCTGCCGATGGTCCGCGGCACTGACCGGGTGGAGGGCATTTCGTCGCTGCCCTATGTCGGCGCGGAAGTATACGAGCGACCCTTCGCCCGCGATTGGCGCCTCGGCATGGCCGATTTCGCCACGCATCTCGGCGCGCTCGCCATCCTCGGCTTCGCGTTCCTGTTGGCCGCTTTCCTTGCGATCCGGGGCCGCGTCCCAATTTCGAGCGGCAAGTCCGGGCGAAAGGTCGAGCGGTTCGGCTTCATCGAACGAGCGACACACTGGATGACGAGCGGCAGCTTCGTGATGCTGGCATTGACGGGCATCGTCATCGCCTACGGCGATACGCTGATCCTTCCCTTCGGCGATTACGTCCTGGGCCAGACCGGATGGCTGGCCACCTGGGGCCACATGATGTTCTTCCCTCCCTTCGCGCTCGGCATATTGACGATGTTCATCCTGTGGATACGCGATGCGCTGCCATCCAAGCTGGACCTTCAGTGGTTGAAGCAGGGCGGCGGCCTGTTCCGGGACGATGTCCATCCCTCGGCGCGCAGGTTCAACGCGGGCCAGAAGCTGATCTTCTGGTCGGTGATCCTGGGCGGCGGAATCCTGGTTCTTTCGGGGATCACCCTGATGTTCCCGTTCTTCTGGCTGGACATCAACGGCATGGGGTGGGTGATGCTTACCCATGCGATCGTGGCGGTGCTGATGATCGCGGTGATCCTCGGGCACATCTATATCGGTTCGGTCGGGATGCAGGGCGCGTTCTGGGCGATGTGGACCGGCGACGTGGATCGCAACATGGCCGCCGAACACCATGATCTCTGGCTCGAGGAGATCGACAGGAAGAGGGGACCTGCGGAATGATATCGTTTCTTTCGGGCGTCACCGTCGCCGTGGTTCTGGCCGTGGTCATGCTCGTGGGGATGGAGACGCTCTATATCCCCACCGAGCTGAAATACGACGGCCCCAACCTGCACCTGAACGACCACCTGATCGATGAAACGGTCGGTGGAGAGGTGGCGGGCGCCGAGTAGTCGGCCCAAGGCCAGGCGGGGCGTTGTCCGGTGGGCGGCGCCCTTTCCGCGCTTATCTTCGGCAGTAGCGGGTTTGGGTACTTCTACGTTGGCGCAAGATCGAATGCGGGCGCTCGGTGCCGTTCTGACGACCGATGGTCTCGCCTGTCGCATCGCTTGCGCCCCCGAGGGCGCGGTCGGCAGTCGCGAGACGCGCCCCCACCAGGAGACCGTCTTCGCAAAGCGGGCCATCAGCGCCAACTTCGGGCGCTGATCACCGGGTGCCTTCGAATTGCCGGGTGGGTGGGACTTACACACGGTCTGCAACTCGTCGGCGCCTGCCAAGACGCGCATCGGGTCGGTCGATTACGACCATTGTCCACTGCGCGCCGTGACATTTCGCCGCCCTGAATAGCCCCGCCAGTCCTAACGTGCCGTTAACGCGGAAACAGCGCCTTGAGGGTGGCGCCGTGCCCCTCCGGCCCGGCCAGCACATCGGCTGCAAGAGCGGTCGCCGCGGCCCGGGCATCCTCGACCACGCGGTCGACAAGGCCCCAAGCGCAAGCCTCTTCGGTGCTGACCTTTGCCCCGCACATCAGCATCATCTTCGCCCGCCCCGCGTTGATCAGGGCCGAGAGGCGGACGGGATCCGACGGCGGGGGAAGAAAGCCATGTTTCATCACCGGGTAGAAGAACGTCGCCCCCGGAACCGCCACCCTGCAATCGCAGGCGAGCACCATGCCGAGCGCACCGCCCGCGCAGGACCCGTTGAGCGCGGCCACTGTCAGGCCGGGAAAGTTCGCGACCGCGGACGAGACTTCCTCCCACAGCGGTGAGGCCGCTAGCCCCGCGCGCGCGGCCGGAAGGTCCGCTCCGCCCGAGAACACGCGCCCCGTTCCGGTGATCGCGAGTGCGGGTGTCGTCGCCGCGCGGACGTTGTCGCGCACGCTCTCCAGCATCTCCGCCGTCAGCGAATTCGCCTTCCGGGGACGATCCAGCACGATCCAGGTCAGTCCACTCTCACGCTCGACCCGTACCGCCGCCATCCGCGCCCCTTTCGTTATCGTCTCGCACATGGCGCGTCGCCGGTATCAGTCGACAAGCCCGACCGCTCGCCGCACGTCTTCGTCCCGAAGCGAGACCTCTTGCCCGCACAGGTCGTCTCCGGCCGGGCCGGCCATCCAGACCAGGGCGCGTGCCGGCCACTCTGGCGGAATGTGGTCGTCCCATTCGAGCTGGCGCACCCTGTTGTCCACATCAGAGCTCTTGATGACCTTCTGCATGTCCGTCGCGACCGTGCCGGGCGACAGTCCCATCACCCGCAGCCCTTGGCCGCGCAGTTCCAGATCGGCCGCTTCGGTCAGCATCTTCGCGCCGGCCTTCGAGGCGCAATAAGCCGACCACCCTTCGATCGGCCGGGATGCAGCCCCCGAGGAGATCGTGATGATCGTACCCGCGCCCTGCCGCTTCATCACGGGGGCGGCGGCCCGGATGCCGTGGAACGCGCCCTTCAGGTTGATGTCGATCAGCTGGCCCCACGCCTCGGGATCGGTTTCGTCCAGGGGCGAGATCGGCTCGATGACGCCCGCGTTGTTCACCAGCACGTCGAGACGTCCGAACGACTGGATCATGGCATCGACCGCGGCGCTGACCTCCCAGAACCGGGTGATGTCGCAGGTGATGGCCAGCGCCCGATCCGCTCCCAGCTCGCCCGCGAGCGTCGCGATCTCGTCCTTCGACCGGGCGATCAGGCCGACAATGGCGCCGGCATCGGCGAATGCCCGCGCCGCCGCCGCGCCGATCCCGCGGCTCGCGCCCGTGACCAGCACCACCTTGCCTGTAAGATCGCTCATCCCGTTCCCTCCTGAAAGCCGCCGCCAGCTTAGATCCGCATGCCCGACTGTCCACCGATGGACTTGACAGGTCGCCGTGACAGGCCATCGTTTGGCCGTCTTTGCAAGTGCTTCCCGAAAGGACGCCCCATGCGCCGCGACCTTCGCCTCGCTGCCCCTATCGCGCTGTTCGCCCTGCCTTTGCAGGCCGAGGTCGCGCCCAACGCGCTTTGGGCGCATTGGCAGTCGGGCGAGGGGACGCTGACCGCCACGGGCGATGCCGTGCCCGCAGATGGCGATGCGCTGCGGATCACGGGTGCCACGGTCGAGATCGGCACGCTGTCGGCCGAGATCGGCGAGATGACGCTTACGTCCGAGGGTGAAGGCACAAGGGTCACGCTACCCGAGGAGTGGACCGTGGAAAGCGGAGAGCTGACCGCCGCCGTCGACGCCCCCGGTGCGACGATCCTCGCCACGGGTGCGGCCGAGGCCCCGACCTACCGGATCGACGCGCCAAGGCTGAGCGTCCCGCTCGAAGGGACGGGGCAGCTCCTGTCCGTCGTGGCCGTCGAGCTGTCGGGCGCCCTCGCGAGCGACGGGTTCGACCTGTCCGCCGACAGCCTGTCGGTCGCGGGCGAGGCGACCGAGGACCTGTCGGCCTTCTCGGCCGCCCGCCGCGACCTGTCCGTCCAGTTCGACGGGCCGCTCGACGCGCTGGCCGATCTGATCCAGGGGGCGCCGACGCCGGACCTGGCGCTGACCGTCGAGGCTGCATCGAGCACGCAAAGCCTTACGCCGCGGGACGATGTCGCCCCCACGTTCACGATCACCTCTGGTGCCACGCGGGATGCGATCACCGTGACCGAGGGCGTGGCGACGCTGGAGCAGAGCCTCGCCGAGGTGCAGGTTGCCGCCGCGGGGGAAGAGGTGCCGCTGCCCGACGCGAGCGCCACCGCCGAAGAGGTGGCTCTCAGTCTCGTCACCTCCGTCGCGATCTCGGACGAGCCGGCGCCGGTGTCGCTCGAGCTCGACGTGACCGATCTGACGGTGTCCGAGCAGGCGTGGCAGCTTTTCGATCCGGCGGGGGAACTGCCGCGCGAGCCTGCCGACCTTCGCCTCGCGCTCAGCGGACAGATCCTGCGACGGAGCCCGACCGAACTGTCGCCCGAGCGGCTCGGGCTGGACGAATTCGCCCTGTCGGCGCTCGGCACCACGCTGACCGGCAGCGGGTCGGTCCTGTTCCAGGAGGCTGGCGGGGAACGGCCATATGGCCGGCCGGTAGGCTCGTTCTCGTTCAACCTGGCAGGTGCGATGAGCCTCCTGGACCAGCTCGACGCGCTCGGGACGATCTCGACGGGGAACCTCGTCGGCATGCGGATGGGACTGGGCTTCTTCACCACCGAGGGCGACGGGCCGGACGAGCTTCAGAGCAATGTCGACATCGGGCCGCAGGGCGGGGTCAGCCTCAATGGTCGCAGGGTGCTCACGTTGCCCTGACGGCTTGGCAGCGCCGCGCGGGGGCACTACCTGTGGCAAGCCCCGGACTTCAAGGACATCTCATGACCGACAGCCTCGCCGAGCTCTCTGCCGCCCTTCTCGATGCCGCGAGACGGGCCGGGGCCGAGGCCGCCGACGCGATCGCGGTCCGCGATGCGTCGCTGTCGATCGATGTGCGGGGCGGAACGCTGGAACAGGCCGAGCGGTCCGAAGGCGTCGAGATCGGGTTGCGCGTCCTGCTGGGGCGCCGGCAGTCCTGCGTTTCGGCCTCGGACCTGACGCCGCGCACGATGGCCGAGATGGCCGAGCGCGCCGTGGCCATGGCCCGCGAAGCGCCCGAGGACCCCGGCGCCGGCCTTGCCGATCCGGCGCAGCTTGCCGCGGACACGTCGGCCGCCAGCCTCGATCTGGCGGACGATGCCGCGGAGCCGACGCCGGCTCAGCTCGAAGACATGGCCCGCGCCGCCGAGGCCGCGGCGCTTGGCGTGCAGGGGGTGGCCAGCACGCAGGGTGCGACCGCATCGTGGGGTATGCGCGACATCCACCTGGCCGCGACGAACGGCTTTTCCGCCGGCTATCGGCGCACCGGGTCGTCGATGTCCTGCGTCGCCATTTCCGGCGAGGGTCTGAAGATGGAGCGCGAGTTCCACGGCGACAGCCGCACCCACGCCGCCGACCTGCCGGACCCGGCCGAGATCGGCCGCATTGCGGGCGAGCGCGCGGCCGCCATGGCAGGGCCCCGGCGCGCCAAGACGGGCAGCTATCCCATCCTTTTCGACGAACGGATCTCGTCGTCGCTGATCGGCCACCTGCTGACCGCCATCAACGGCACCGCCATCGCCCGGGGCGCGTCCTGGGCGCGGGGGCTGATGGATGCGCAGGTCCTGCCCGAGGCCCTGTCCCTGACCGAGGATCCGCACCGCCCCCGCGTCGCCGGATCGCGGCCCTTCGATGCAGAGGGTCTTGCGACGCACCCCAGCACCATCGTCGAGAACGGTATCCTGCGCAGCTGGACCCTCGACCTCGCCACCGGGCGCAAGCTGGGGCTCGAGAGCACGGCCAATGCCGCGCGCGGGACGTCCGCGCCGCCGTCACCCAGCCTGACCAACGTGACCCTGACGCAGGGCGACCGCACACGGGACGATCTGCTGCGCGACATGGGAACGGGGCTGTTGGTGACCTCTTTCATCGGCGCGACGATCAATCCCAATACGGGCGACTACTCGCGCGGGGCATCGGGCTTCTGGGTCGAGGGCGGCGAGATCGCCTACCCGGTCAACGAGATCACCATCGCCGGCCACCTCCCCGACATGCTGCGCCGTCTGGTTCCCGCCAACGATGCGCGCGAGCACCTGTCGCGCCGTGTCCCTTCGCTGCTGGTCGAAGGGATGACCCTTGCCGGCGACTGATCTGCCCCTGCTGATCGACGCCGCCCGTGCCGCCGGCGAGATCGCCCGCACCCACTGGCAGGGGGCGCCGCAGACGTGGATCAAGGAGGACGCCTCCCCCGTCTCGGTCGCCGATATCGAGGTGGACGATGCCCTGCGCGACGCGCTTCTGGTGGCGAGGCCGAACTATGGCTGGATGTCCGAGGAAAGCCCCGAGGATCTGGACCGGCTCGAGCGCGAGCAATGCTTCATCCTCGACCCCATCGACGGCACCCGTGCCTTTCTGCGGGGGGAAGAGACCTGGGCGGTCTCGCTTGCCGTCGTCTCGGGCGGCCGCCCGACCGCAGCTGTGGTGCATCTGCCGGCGCGGGGCCTGACATTTACCGCGACGCGAGAGGGGGCGTGGCTGAACGGCGACCCGGTGCGCGTCTCGGCCCGCCCCGACCCGGACGGAGCGCGCGTGCTGGCCAACAAGGCCGCCTTCGCGGCCGAGCATTGGCGGCATCTTCCCAGCTTCCAGCGCAGTTTCCGCCCCTCGATCGCCTATCGGCTGGCCTATCTGGCGCAGGGGCGCACCGATCTCATGCTGTCGCTGCGGCCGGCTTGGGAATGGGACATCGCTGCCGGAGCGCTGATCGCCGAATCCGCCGGAGCGCGCGTGACCGACCGCCACGGCGGGCCGCTCACCTTCAACTCTCCGGGTCGGGCGAGCGACGGGATCGTCGCCGCCAACCCGACGCTGCATGGCAGGGTGCGGGATGCGCTGGTCTAGGCGGACGACCGTCCCAAGGGCGGATTGAGGAAACGGGCCCGGCGCGATACATGATGGACGAAAGGAGATGTCCATGACCCAGCGCCTGCACCTCGTTTTCGGCGGAGAACTCGTCGATCCAGCTCGCAACGTCTTCAAGGACGTGTCCGAGATCCACATGGTCGGGATGTTCCCCGACTACAAATCCGCCTTCGACGCCTGGAAGACATGGGCGCAGAAGACGGTCGATAACGCCCATATGCGCTACTACATCGCCCACATCCATCGCCTCCGGGACGAGGAAGCGGCGGCCTCGGCAACCGAGGAGCTTGGCGAGTAGGCCACCGCCATGGCGGGCTTTTCCCTGACCCTCTTGCGCCATCGCCTGGCCGCCGCGCGCGATCAGGCGCGCCGACCCCGTCCGGCCATGGCGCCGCAGGGGCGGCCCGAGGGGCGGTTGATCTGGGCGCATTTCGGCGCGGGTGTCCGTGCGGCGGGGGTGCGCATCGTGCTCGAACGGCTCCGCCGCGAGCATCCCGACCTGCGCTTCGTGACGACGGGGCAGGGTACCCACCCCGACCTGACCGCACCGCCGCCCACGGACGCGCAGGCCGCCGCGCGCGCCTTCCTCGACCACTGGTCGCCGGATCTCGCGATCTTCTCGGGCACCGACACGTTTCCCACGCTCTGGGCCGAGGCGCTGTCGCGGGGGATCCCGCTTTTCGCCGCCGATGTCGAGCCGGCCCGTCAGGCACTTCCGCTGGTCCAGGAGATGGCGCGGTTCGACGCGGTGCTGGCGCGCGCGCCCGACCCCAGGTTAGGTCCCGCGCTCGAGGTCGTCGGACCACTTTCGACGACGCCCATGTCGCCCTCTGCCAATGCCGCGGCGCTGGAGGCCATGGCCGACGCGCTGGCCACCCGCCCGATCTGGTACGCGCTCGACGCGGGACGGGAAGAGACCGAGCTTATCCTCGGCGCACATCGCCGCGCCTCGCGGATGGCTCATCGCCTCGTACTGGTGCTGTCCACGTCGGATCCCGAGGTCGAGGCGAAGCTCGACGCAGGCGGGTGGCAGTGGTGCTGGTGCGAAGACTCCGGGCAAGTTCAGTCGGATACGCAGGTCATCGTCAGCCGGCCCGGCCGCAGGACGGGGCTGTGGCTGCGCCTGTCGCCGATTACCTATATGGGCGGAACGATCCTGGGGAAGGGAAGTCCCGTGTCCCCGCAGGTTCCGGCCGCGCTCGGCTCGGTAGTGATCCATGGGCCGAGGCTCGGCGCGGTCGCGAACGACCTCGAACCGCTGCGCGAGAGGGGGGCCTCGCGCATGGTGCGTGACGGCGATGGTCTGGGTGAAGCGGTCGAGCAATTGCTCAACCCCGAAGAGGCCGCCAAGCGTGCAGCCCGTGGGTGGGAGGCGACGAGCGCCGGGGCCGAGGCCGCAGCCTACCTGTTCGAGCTTGTGGACGACACGCTGGCCGGGATTCCCGTCTGATGCGGCCGCCGCGCTTCTGGTCCGCGCCGCCCGGCCTCGCGGCACGCGCGCTTGGGCCGCTGGGGGCTGTCTATGCCGCAGGGACGGCGCGGCGCGTGGCGCGGGACGGGGAAAAGCTGGACGTGCCGGTGATCTGCGTCGGCAACATCAATGTCGGCGGGACGGGCAAGACGCCCGCCGTGATGGACCTTCTGATGCGCCTCATGGCGCGGGGTCGCCGTCCGCACGTGATCAGCCGCGGCTATGGCGCGCGGGTCCGGGGGGTGCTGCGGGTCGATCCGTCGGGACATCGGGCGGACGAGGTGGGGGACGAGCCGCTTCTGCTGGCGCAATTCGCGCCCGTCCATGTCTCGCCCGATCGCGCGGCCGCCGCCCGTGCCGCGGTGGCCGACGGGGCCGATGTGATCGTCATGGACGACGGATTCCAGAACCCGGCTGTGGTGAAGGACATGTCGCTCGTCGTCGTGGATGCAGCGGTGGGGTTCGGGAACGGCCGGGTCCTTCCGGCCGGCCCTCTGCGCGAGCCTGTCTCGGCCGGCCTTGCACGGGCGGACCTGTTGCTGGCCATCGGTGAGCCGGCCGCGCAGCAAGGATTTCGGGCGGCGTGGGGCGACCTTGCCCTGCCCGTGATGACTGGGCGACTCGCCCCATTGCCGACCGGCATGCCTTGGACGGGTTTGCGCGTCCTTGCCTTCGCGGGGATCGGGCGGCCGGCCAAGTTCTTCGAGACGCTGGACCACCTGGGCGCCAACGTGGTCGGGCGCGTGCCGCTTGACGATCATCAGGTCTTTGCGCCGGCGCTGCTCGAGCGGTTGTCGCGGGACGCGGCGGCGGCGCATGCGCAGCTTGTCACGACGGAGAAGGACGCGGTGCGCTTACCCGCGTCCTTCAGGCGCTCGGTCCTGACGCTTCCGGTGCGCCTTGAGATTGATGATGCCGCGCAACTGGAGGCGCGGCTGGCCGATCTGGGCCTTTAGCCTTCTTCGCCGAGCTTCTCGTCCAGGATCGACGAGAATTCGTCGTAGCCCATGTTCGAATACTTCTCGCCGTCGATGATGAAGGTTGGCGTCGAGGTGACGTCGTCCGCCTCGGCGTTCTGCTGGAACGTCGCGTAGAGGGCTTCGGCCTTGGCGCCGTCCGCCAGGCAGGTCTCGAGCTGCTCGTCCGAGAGGCCGGCCGTCTTGCCCAGACGCTTGAGGTTCTCGGCAATCTCGGCCGGTTCGCCCTGCGCCCAGTCGCGCTGCCGCTCGTAGATCAGGTCCGAGAGGCCGAAATACTTGTCGGAATCGCAGCGCGCCACCATTCCGGCCCACAAGCCGTAACGGTCGAAATAGACCTCGCGATGAACGAACTCGATCTTCCCGGTGTCGATGTAGTTCTCTTTCAGCTCGGGATAGACGGTTTCGGCGAAGTTGGCGCAATGGGGGCAGGTGAAGGAGGCGTATTCGATCACCTGGATCTCGGCGTCGGGATTGCCGAGCGTCATCTCCTGCACCTCGACCGCTTCGCCTTCGGCTTCGGTCGCGCTCGATTCCTGTGCCTGGGCAGGGGCGAAGGGCGTCATCGCGGGGGTCCCGCTGCCCGAATCTTGCAGGTACCAGGCGCCGCCCGCAACGAGGGCGGTCGCGGCGGCGATGGAGGCGATCTTGTTCATGGATGGTCCTTTCTGGGGCGGTCGGCGCGCACGTTGGTGCCCAGCCGTTCGAGGGCGGCGCGCAAGTCTGGGTCCGAGACCGAAGCGGCTTCGGACCGGGCGTCGGGATCGATGGGGCGCGACGGCGCTTCGGCGCGCATCGGAGCTTCGGGACCGAAGCCTGACGGCGCTGTCTGCGTGATGTGGATGCGCCGGATGGCGTCGTAGCCGTAGCAGGCGTTCACCTTACGGCGCAGCGTCTCGGTCTGCATCTGCAGCATCGGGGCCTGCGCGCCGGTCGTGAGGATTGTCAGCGTCGCGCCGATCCCCCCGCGCGAGAAGGAGACGTCCACCGGCCGGCAGATCGCCGCTATCTCGGGGCCCGCGACCTCGTGCCAGTGGGTCAGAAGCCGCGAAACGGCGAAGCCACGGCTTTCGCCGACGCGTCGGATGTCGCGCTCGACCAGCGTCGCGGCCCGTACGGGCCCCTTGCGGAACTTGCGGCGATATGGCGTCTGGCTCTGGCTCATCGCGGCCAATCTATGCGCTGGGGCGGGCGGGGAAAGCCCCGATGCGAAGGGAGGCCATAAAAGATGCGTGACGCGCCTGACCCCGGAGTGCTGCTTGCATGGTACGACATGCATGCGCGCGAGATGCCGTGGCGGATCGGTCCGGCGGCGCGGGCGGCGGGCGTCTGGCCCGATCCATACCGCGTCTGGCTGTCCGAGGTTATGCTGCAGCAGACGACCGTGGCGGCGGTGCGTGACTACTTCCGCCGGTTTACCGCGCTCTGGCCGACGGTGAGCGATCTTGCCGCCGCCGAGGACGCCGCGGTGATGGGCGAATGGGCGGGCCTTGGCTACTACGCCCGGGCACGAAACCTGCTGAAATGCGCGCGCGTGGTGGCCGGAGAGCTCGGGGGGCGCTTTCCAGACACGCGCGAGGGGCTGCTCGCCCTGCCGGGGGTCGGGCCCTATACGGCGGCGGCTGTCTCGGCGATTGCCTTCGACCGCCCCGAAACGGTGGTGGACGGCAATGTCGAACGGGTGATGGCGCGGGTCTTCGCCGTCGAGGCGCCCTTGCCCGGATCGAAGAAGGAACTGGCGCGGCTGGCTGCGACCCTGACGCCGGCGGAGCGTCCGGGCGACTATGCGCAGGCGGTGATGGATTTGGGCGCCACGATCTGCACGCCCCGAAGTCTCGCCTGCGGCATCTGCCCGTGGATGGCCGATTGCGCCGCGCGGGCGCAGGGGGTGGCGACCGACTTGCCGCGGAAGGCGCCGAAATCGGTCAAGCCCGTGCGTCGGGGCGTCGCCTATCTCGCGAGGCGGCCGGACGGCGCGTGGCTGGTCGAGACGCGGCCGGAGACGGGGCTGTTGGGCGGGATGCTCGGGTGGCCGGGCTCGGATTGGGCGACTTCCGTGCCGGACCATGTACCTCCGGTCGCGGCGGAGTGGCGCGAGGTTGGCGAGGTGCGGCACACCTTCACTCATTTTCAATTGATCCTGACGATCATGAAGGCCGAGACGGATGCGGTGCCCGAGCGGGGTGACTGGATGACGTCAGACAGGTTCCGACCGTCGGACCTGCCGAGGGTGATGCGCAAGGCCTTCGACCTTGCGGACCCGGCGCCCTAGCGGGGCGGAACGAGGGGGTTTGACGCGATGACGCGCTTCACAAGTGCCTTGCCCTTCTGGCTGTCGCTCGTCTGCCTGCCGGCATCGCTTTTCGCCGTCGCAAAGGGCGGCATCTGGGTGCTGTTGGTGCCCGCGGTGACGTGGTGGCTCTTTGCCATCATCGACGCCGTCGTCGGGCTGAACACCGCGAACGAGGATCCTTCGACACCCGATGCGCACCTGTTCTGGTACCGTGCCATCACGCTGGCATGGTTCCCGCTGCAGTTCCTGTGGACCTTCGGCCTGATCTGGTACGTTCCGCGCGCCGATTACGGGTTCTGGGAGACCGTCGGCATCTTCTTCGGCGTCGGCGTGCTGACGGGGACCATCGGGATCAACTATTCCCATGAGTTGATGCACCAGCGAAACCGGGTCGAGCGGTGGTTGGGCGATCTGCTGCTCGCAATGGTGCTATACTCGCATTTCCGGTCCGAGCATCTGCTCGTCCACCATCGCCATGTCGGAACGCCCCTCGACCCGGTGACGGCGCGCTACAACGAAGGGTTCCATCGCTTCTACCCGCGTGTATTGGGACAGAGCCTGACCTCTTCCTTCAAGGCCGAGGCCGCGATGCTGGCGCGGAGGGGCCGGCCGTGGTGGGACCGGGGAAACCCGTTCTGGCGCTACTGGGGCTTGCAGTCGGGGTTCCTGCTGCTGGCGTTGCTTCTGGGCGGATGGGAAGGTGTGGCACTGCTGGTGTTCCAGGCAGGGGTGGCGATCTGGCAGCTCGAGCTCGTCAACTATGTCGAGCATTACGGCCTGACGCGGAAACACCTGGGCGAGGGGCGATACGAGCGCGTGCGGCCGCGGCATTCGTGGAACGCGAACCAAAAGGCGTCGAACTGGCTGTTGATCAACTTGCAGCGTCATTCTGACCATCACTCCCGGCCCGACCGCAGGTTTCCGCTGTTGCAGACCCATGCCGAGGACGCGGCCCCGCAGCTTCCCGCCGGCTACCCGGTGATGACCGTCGCGGCGATGATCCCCCCGCTTTGGAAGCGTATCATGAACCCCCGCGTGAAGGCATGGCGCCGGCAGTTCTATTCCGAGATCGAGGATTGGCACCCCTACGACAAGGGCCTGAACCCCGGCCCGCGCTGAGGTCTGTCAACGTTTGGTGGTACGCGGTGCGCGCGCCGCAGTGTGTCGTTGCGTCGGCTCCGGGAAGTCCGGGCGCGGCTTTCACCGGCCAATCCTCGATTTCCTCCTGCGATAGCGTGGCTCCAAGCGGGACCACCGTACGGTTGTGCCACGCCGCATTAACGGTCGAGTCAGCATATCCCGGGGCGACCGAAACCAGCCGCCAACGAGGTTCACCATGGCCGACACATTCTCCAGCCACATGCCGGGTCTGTCTTCTCCCGCCGAGTCCATCACCTTGATCGTGCCCGACGACCGCGTCGACCTGGCCTATGCGACCCGGGCGATCAACGTGTCGAACACCGGCAACGTTCGAATCACGACCGTATCGGGCACGACCGAGACGATCTGCATCGCAGCCGGCGTCGCTTTTCCGATCCGGGCCAGGCGCGTGTGGGCCACCGGCACCGATGCCACGGGGATCCGCGGCCTCTTCTGACGGCCTGGGCGCGGGCGGTGTGTGCCGTGCCGCGCGACCCTTTCGCGCACCCGCATTCAATCAAGGAAATCGCCATGGACCTGAGCCTCGGCATCGCAATCTCTGCCCCGTCATTCCGGCCCGGGGCCCGGCAGGCCGGCCGAGTCATCCGGACGGTCATGGCCGAACCCTTCGGGGAAAGCCCGGCGATTTTCGACTCGGGTGCGGCTCGCGGGGTGAACTCGGCCGACATCCCGCTGTCAGGAACGAGCGATGCGCTGGACGGAGCCCAGGTCGAGGCGCGGATCGTCCGATCTGCTGACGGGGTAGAGGTGCATCCCTGGGCGACGATCGCCACCGTGACCGGAGGGGCGTGGTCGGGTGCATTTCCGTTCGCAATGCGGAACGCACATCGACTGAGGGCCGAACTGCGCGTCGCCGGCGAATCGGTCATCACCCGGATGGGGGACGAGTTCCTCGTGGGTCACGTCGTCTGCCTGATCGGGCAGTCCGAAGACTCGCGGATGTTCCATCCGGTCTTCGACGATCGCCGCTACCAGACTGTCCCGAGCTTTGCCGAGAACAGCCTGTTCGTCCTGACGTGGGCAGACCACGGCGCAGGCGGCAGCTATGGCGCGAACGGAATCGTCCCAGTCTCGCAAGCTGCGCCGCTGACAGCCTCGCTGGCGCATTTTGCGGCGGTCTTCGCCGCGAATGCTCCGGGAGAGCCGCTGCTTCTGATCGATGCGACCGAGCAGGGCACCAGTCGCACGGCTCTTGTCGACGACAGCAATCCGGATCGGGATTGGCAGGCGACGCTTGCTGACGCCGTCGAGATCGTGCGCGGCTATGGCGGCGATGTCGGCGTGGTGATGGATACGTGGACCGCCTCGGACAGCGCGCCCGGCGACAATTTCCGCGTGCGGTTCCACCCCGTCTATTCTGGGGCGCGCATCGACGGCAGCGTGTTCCCCCTCGGCGGCGTGATGAGCGACGGAGGGACCTCCTACCGGATCGACCACTTCCTGTGGGATCTGACCGGCCACGCGCGCGACGCGGCGTTGTTCGATGCCGGCGTGACGAAACTCGCCTTCCACGGCCCGCACCGCTTCGAAGATTTCACGATGGACGCGCAGGGCAACTATATCCCCGGCCTTCGGGCGCAGAAGCAGGACACCCGGATGTCGATCCGGGCGATGGCGGCCGATCCGCAGCTTGCGCCGATCATGCGCCCCAGGGGTCCCGAAATCCTGCTGTATCAGAACGGAACGCCGACGACGGCCACGGAGTGGGACGGTATCCGCTTCGCAGAAAGCTTCGACCCCGAACCAAATGCCTGGGTCAACTGGGCCGACGCGGCGCACCCTTCGGCTTACACTGACGACGGCTTGCCGGCCCGGGCCCGTCATACTGCGGTCGCGGCGCTCTATGCGCTCGGGCGGGTTTCCACGGACGTGCCGGTGCTCAACCGCGCCGCTTGGACTGCGAACCATGTCGACCTGTGGTGGGAGGACGCCCGGGGGCGGACGCCGCGGCTTTCGACGACCCGGCTCGAGCGCGGCGAGCCTTCGCCGGTCGAGCCGCCCCACATGCGCGAACTCGCGGGCTTCTTCATCAACGGGAAACCCGCGGATACCACCAAGATCGTCGACGGTCGCATCCGCGTCTATCCCAACACCGGGACGTTCGACGGAACGACGCGGCTCGATTACGGGCTGGGAGGGGCGTCCGGCGTCGTTGCCGCGCCGGATGACGAATTCGCGGCGATCTGGAAGGATCTGCCGCTGGCCGTGGTCGGAATCTCGGGGATCGAGGGTGTGGCCGTTGCGCCGATGCCGGATCAGGAGGCGATCAGGTCGACTCTGCCCGCTGCCGCTCAGTTCCTGTCGTCCGGCGACGTCATCTTGCGGGACATCGCGCGCATTCCCTCGAACACGACTGCAATCACCTGGCATTGGCGCGTTCGACCGACGCTTGGCACGGTTTCGCAGGATCTCGGTGGTGTCGAGGGGGCGCGGGTCACGCTACAGCGCCTGCCGGATGGAAAGCTACGGCTTCTCATGATGGACGCGGGCGGCTTGATCTCGGTGCCCTCGATGCAGACGACGCTGGCACTCGGCGTGCTTGTGGACCTGGTCGTGAGCATCGATCTTGCCGCCGGGCGGGTGCAACTGTGGAAGGATGGGCTGCGGGCCGAAGATCTGGTGATCAAGCCGAATGTCGCAACGTTCGAAACCAATCGGAACGTGCAGTTCCTGACGGGCGGCAGCAACGGGTTCACAGGCGGTGTGGACCGCATGTCAGTCTGGTATGCCGGGTGTGGCGACGGGGGCATCGCAGCGCTCGGTCAGCCGTTCTACTCGGTCAGCGGCCAAACGGTCGCGCCCTACATTCACGAAGCCGGGACCGGTTTCGATGGCGTCAGGACGTGGCTGGTGGCGGGAACGCCGAAACTCGGGTGATCAGGCGAAGCGGCAGCCATTCAGGACGATGCCGATCAGGTTCGTTTGTTCCGAGGCCAGCCGCTCCGCCAGGTCGAGCTCTTCCCGGGTGACGCGGTCGGCGCGGGCTACGATCAGGGCGCAGTCCGCAGTCTCGAGCAGCGACATCGCGGCGTCCCCCTCTAAAAGAGGTGGGGCGTCGATGACTGTCACGAGCGGCGAATATCGGGCCTCGAGCCGGTCGAGAGCCACGCGAAGTCCGGAGCCTTGCAGGATGTCGGATTCGTCATCGCGCGGATGGGTCGCGAAGGCCATGGCAAGTGCCGGTCCCGCACGCACGCCGACCGTCGCGAAATCCTCGCGGCCCTCGAACATCCGAATCACGGAGGCCTCGCGGGGCGGCTGAGCGAGGATGCGCAGGTGGCTGGGGGCGGCGAGGTTCGCCTCGATCGAGACGATCCGATCTTCCGTTTTCCGGGCGAACGAGAAGGCGAGGTTCAGTGCCACTGTCGATGCTCCACCTCCGGGTGTGGGCGAGCAAATCGCCAGGCGACGCCATCCTGCAGCACGCATCCGCTGGCGCGTTCGCGTCCGAAGCGCGTCGAACGGGCGCGATTCGGGAAGGCTGCGACGCGTGAGGATGCCGTTCGCGCACAAGGCTTCGCTGTCGAGGGCGATCGGGGGCAGCTGGCTCCACGCGGATCCTCCGTCGCGGGACGGGAGGGGGTCTTCGAACGGCGGGGAGGCGTCGTGCCAGATCGGTTCCGTCTGCATCAGTTCAGCCCTCCGAGTTTCGTGTTGAACGACCCGAGCCGCCGCGATGTGGGCATCGAAAGAACGGGGATCACTGCGAACGGATCGATGTCCAGCGCTGTGCGAAGGTCGCGCGGGCGTCGGATCGTGGTGTCGAACATCTCGCGGGCGACCAGCAGGAACAGGCCGGCGAAGAACCCGAACGCGCCGCCGAGCGCGGCCAGCGTTGCGCGTCCGGCCCCGTCGGGGTGCTCTGGCAAGACGGCCGGGTGCAGGACGGCGATCCGACCTTCCGCCTGCAGACGGTCCACCTGCGCGCCTGCTTCGGCGCCTGCCTTCCTGTCGAGTGCGATCTCGTAGTTGCGCTCGGCCGCGTGGAGGTCGCGCTGCAGCGTCGCCAGGTCACTCGCGATACCCGGTGTCTCTTCGATGGAACGCGAGAGTGCGTCGATCTCGGCTGCGAGGCCTTCGCGCTGAACTGTCAACGCGGACAGGCGGGCTTCCAGTTCGGCGCGAGGCTCAGCGCTTGGGGTCGTTACCGCACCCTGATCCGCTTCAATCGCCCGGATCCGCGCGTCGAGTGTCGCCAGTCGGGGATTGGTCGGCGACAACACTGCGGCGAGCGCAGCTCGGTCCTCGCGCAATCTGCCGAGTTGTTCGGACGCGTTCGTCGGGGGCTGATCGGCGATGCCGGCCAACTCGGCCTCGAGGTCGGACCTGTCTCGGTCGATCTGCATGATCTGAGCCCGCAGATCCGCGCGTTGCGTGCGGCGGAAGGCGAGCGATTCGGGCAGTGACGCCTGGTTCCGCAGCTCGAATTCGCGCAGCCGACCTTCGGCGGCGGCGAGCGTTGCGCCGAGGCGGGCAGCCTCACCCGAAAAATGTGCCAGCGTTCCGTCCGCGCGGCCGGCGCGCCGGGCGGCATGCTCGGACAACACGAAAGCGACGATCTCGCTCGTCGCGCGCTTTGACAGTTCGGCTTTGGGCGCGGTGAAGCTGATATCGACCGTGATCGGCGCACCGGGCGCGCCTCGTGCGGGGCCGCCGGTGGTTGTGATCCGGATGCGCTTGTTCAGATCCGCGGGCCCTTCGTCCAACTCGCCCAAGGCGGCCGCGAGTTCCGTGAGGAAGGTGTCGGACAACGCATACTGCTCGACCAGGCGCAGTGTCTCGATCTCTTCGTTGAGGAACGCTTCGGCACCGTCGCCAGCGATGCGCGGCGGCTCGACCAGCAGCGTTGCCTCCGAAATGTAGCGGTCACCGAGGTAGAGGGGCGCGAGCAGCCCCAGCGCCACGAAAACCGCGACCGGCACCCCGACCCACCGCCAGCGGAATCGCAGCGTGGCGAGGATGTAGCCGATGTCTGCCGGGGCAGGTTGCCGGGATGCGTGCATGTCGATCGGGACCGTGGATGGAGGCGTCGAGCGCAACCTCGGCCAGGCGAGGTGAAGATCGGGTTAAGAACGGACCGGGGGCGGGCGCAACGAAGTCTTAACCATGAGCGAGGCATTCGACGGGAAACCCTTCGGCAAGGAGACCCTGCCATGCTGCTCGCGACGCGAATCGGACTGTTGATTCTTGCGCTGGCTTTCGCCGCGCCGGTCAGGGCGGGCGATTACCTCGTGCGGCCGGGCGACGTTCTGCGCGTCGAGGTGTTGGAGGACCCGGCGATGAACCGCGACACGCTGGTCACCCCGGATGGGCGCATCCACCTGCCGTTCGTCGGCAGTGTCGCCGCCGGAGGGCGGTCGGTCGACCAGATACGGGCCGGGCTGGCAACCGCGCTGGCGGACGACTTTGCAATAGGGCCGACGGTCTTCGTTGGCGTGTCGTCGGTTGCCCCGAGCGCTCCGGTACAGGTCGTTCCCGCACCGGCCGAGACCCTGAGCGTGTATGTCATGGGCGAAGTCGCGAAGCCGGGCCATGTCGAGGTCGCGCCGGGGACGACCGTGCTCCAGGTCCTGGCGACGGTCGGCGGGTTCAGCGACTTCGCGGCAACGAAGCGCATCCAGTTGCGCCGGTCGCACGGCGCCGATGAGGCGGTCTATGCACTGAACTACGACGCTGTCGAGCGGGGACAGAGCGCCGATGGTCAGGTGCCCGTCGCCGACGGGGATACACTGATCGTCCCCGCCCGCCGCCTGTTCGAATAGGCCGATGCGCCACCTTGCCCTGATCGCACTCCTCTCTGCCGCGACCGCCGCGCAGGGGGCGACCGAGCTGACATTCGGCCTTGCCCAAGGCGCGTCGGCGGTGCAGACGCCTCATCGGACCGCGCTGGGCGTCGCCGCCGCGTTCGACCTTCAGGCGCGGCGCCAATCGGCCGATCGCGTTCTGACACTGGGTCTGGCCGGCGAACTCGACGCCGAGGGCGACGCCGCCGGAACTGCAGCCTTGTCCTTCGCGGACCATAAAGACGGGCGGATCGCCGCGTTCGACCTGTCCCATCAGCGCCTCGACGAGGGGGGCTTCGATCCGGCAGCGATCCTGACGTCACCCCGCTCGACCACGCGCAGCCGGTTCGAATTCGGCCGCGCGGCGGGTGCACCCCTCGACTGGGCGTTCTCGGGAGCGATCTTCCAGGAGCAGTCGGACGAAGGCGAGGCCTCGGGCCATCAGCTGGGGGCCGAGATCGGTCTCTCGCCCCGCCCGGCGCGACGGGTCGCGCTGCGCTTGGGGCACGAGCAGCGCGGCATGGCAGCGGCGGATGCGACCTACGAGGATCTGGCCCTTTCGCTGCAGGCGCACCGGCCGCGCGGTCGCGACGAAGCGCGCCTCGGCGCCCGAACGACGCCCGATGGCACGCGGCTCTCGGCAGGCGTCGCGACCCACCGCGAGATGCCGCGGGGCGGTGCGCTGGGCGCGGAGCTGGGGTTGGCGAAGACGGCCGAGGGCGCAATCCTTCCCATCGGCGATATCGATCTGCGTCTTGGCTTGTCGCGGCAGAGCCGGCTTTCTATCGAGGCTGGCCACCATGTGATCGACGATCCCCTGCGGGGCGAGATCGGCGACCTGCGCTTCGATCTGCGCGCAACTCACCGCCCGACCCGCCTCACGTCGGTCGAGTTCGGCCTCGGCGCCTTCCACCGGGATCCGCTGGATGGATCCGAGGCAGATCGGGGGGTCCGGGCCGCGGCCGGGGTCAGTCGTGCTCTGACGCGGGACTGGTCGCTCGTCGCGGAACTGGGGCACCGTCGCATGGACACCGAGCGGGCGTCGGGGACGCACCGGTCGGAACTGTCGATCATGCTGGAGCGGCGCTTCGAGACCGCGGGCTTCTGACGTGCCTCAGATCGGCATGCCGGCGACCTGCTTGAGCATCCACCACGCCCGCAACCACCTGAGCCGAAACAGGACGGTAATCCCCGCGACGCGATCCGCGCCCGACAAACCTTGCTTTCGCAGAACGCGCGGTGCGTGAACGAAGGCGCTCGCGCCGGTGGCGACGGCGCGCGCGGCCCAGGCGATACGCCGTCCCGTCTGGGACGAGAGCGCGTGACCCTCTTCCGTCAGGCGACGCCACTTGAGAACGAGGGCGTCCCAGTCGGCGCGGGTCGGATGCGCGACCGTAAGCGCGTCGGCATAGGCGATCCGGTAGCCCATGCGGGTCGCGCGCTGGCACCAATCCTTGTCTTCCGAGACGCCGCTACGGAATTGACCCACAGCCTCGAAGACTTCGCGGGTCGTGAGCAGGTTCGCCGTGACCGAGAACCCCTCGCTTTCGACGTAGCGGCGGTTGTCGAAGGCGAAGACCGACTCGAACGCCTGGGCCCCGGTTCGCAGCCGTGGGGTCTCGTCGAACAGCGCGATGCGGCCGCCGACGATATCGGCATGGGTCCCAAGGGCGAGGGCGGTTTCGATCCAGCCGGGGTCGGGTACGCAATCGCAATCCAGGAAGAACAGCCGCTCGGCCTGCGTTTCGGCAACCCCCCTGTTTCGGGCATGGGCGGCGCCGGGCTGGGGCTC
This sequence comes from Palleronia marisminoris, assembly GCF_900172315.1. GTDB lineage: Bacteria > Pseudomonadota > Alphaproteobacteria > Rhodobacterales > Rhodobacteraceae > Palleronia > Palleronia marisminoris. The sequence goes on along the minus strand of NZ_FWFV01000004.1, from coordinate 123,333 downwards.
GGACAGGAAACGCACCTGCGAAAACGCCGTTTCGATCCCCTCGGGCAACGTGCTCGGTCCGTTGTCCACGACGACGATGTCGATATCGGCAGGCGCGTCGGCGACCAGCGCGCCGAGGCAGCGCGTCAGCCGAACGGGGTCGTTGTGATGCGGTATGATAACGGCGGCGCGGTGCATGGTCGGCTCCTCCCTCGCAGGGTCCGACACAGGCTATTCATGCGGGGCAAACGAACTCTTAACGTCTTCAAGTGTAGGAAAAAATCGCACCAGACGGAGGATCGCCATGCTGACGAACGCCGCAATTCTGCTGTTGGGCCACGCCGGAACCGCGGCATGCCTTCTGGCGCGCAACCTCGCCGTGGCCGCGCTGATCCCGGCCGAGGATTATGGTGTGGCGGTCAGCTTCGCGATGGCCATGGCCCTGGTCGAGATGGGCACGCAGATTGGCGTGCCGAGCCAGATCGTGCGCTGTTCGCGCGGCGAGGATCCGCGCTGGATCGCCGCCGTCCACGGGTTCGAAATCTGCCGCGGCATCCTCGCGGCGCTTGCGCTGTTCCTCGCGGCGGGGCCGATCGCCGCCTTTCTTGGGGCGGCCGATGCCGCGTGGGCCTTCCGCGCCTTGGCCATTGCGCCACTTCTCCGTGGCTTCCAGCACGTCGACATCCACCGCCAGACGCGGGAGTCGCGGCACGGGCCGGTCATTCTCGTGGGTCTCTGGCCCGCCGGGCTTGCCCTGGCGGCCGTGTTTCCCCTTGCGATGTGGCTGGGCGACTGGCGGATCATGGTGATTTCCCTCGTCCTGCAAGAGGTCGTGGCGCTGGCGACGTCCCACCTCCTGTCGCGGCGGCCCTATCGGATCGGGTTCGACACCGCGGCGTGGAGCGGGTTGATGCGCTTCGGCTGGCCCATCCTGCTGCAGGGCATAGTGCTGTTCGCGGCGTTCCACGGCGACAAGATCCTCGTGGCGCGCAGCTTGGGGCTCGAGACGCTGGGGGTGTTCGCCATGGGCATGACGCTGACCCTCACGCCCGCGCTGATCCTCGCCCGCTCGGTGCAGAGCGGCTTTCTGCCGCTTCTGACCCGCGCTCCGGATCGGGCGGTCGCCGCGGCGACGGTCGAGGCCGGTATCGTCGGGGCCGCGGGGCTGGCGGCGGTGGCGGCCTTCGCGCTTGGCCCCGTCGTCCTGCCGATCCTGGGGGCCGGGTTCGCACCCCTCGCCGAGTTGCTGGCGCTGCTCGGGGTCCAGCAGGCGCTGCGCGTGTTCCGCAGCGGGGCCACGACGGTCGCGCTTGGCGCCGGGCGCGCGAAGGTGTCGCTCTGTGCCGATGCGGTGCGCGCGATCGGCCTTGCGCCGATCGCCATCATCCTGTGGCAGGGCGGCGGATTGTACGAGATCGTCCTGGTCGGCACCGCGTTCGAGGCGTTCGCCTGCCTGGTGGCCTTCGTCGGGATCAGGGATCGGGTGCCGCCGAGCGCGTGCCTGCCGGCCGGGCTTGCAGGCGCGGCGACCTGCGTCGGCATCTGGACCGGTGCGGGGCCGGTCGTCGTCTCGGTTTGCGTCGTGGCAACCGTCTGCCTTGCCCGGAACCTGCGCCGGATCGCCCGCGCGCCGGGAACCGCGCGGAGCGTGCCGACCTAGTCCGCGGTTCCGATGCGGCGGGTGCTCACGACGCGGGCGGGAACGCCAGCGACGATGCTGAAGGGAGGGAACCGACCCCGCACCACGGCATTCGCCCCGACGATCGAACCCTCGCCCAGCGAAGATCCCGCGAGGATCGTCGCGCCCCGCCCGATCCAGCAATCGGGGCCGATCTCGATCGGGGCCTCGTCCATGGCCTGATCGTTGATCGGAGCTCCGTCCTCGTAGCGATAGCCCGTCGCCGTCACCATCACGTCCGGCCCGAAGATCGTGTCGTCGCCGACGGTGATACGTGCCTCGTTCGGTCCGGCCCACAGGTAGCACCCGGCGCCAATCGTGGTCCGTGCGCCGATCACGAGGTTCCGTCCATTGGCAAAGGTGGCCAAGGGCGAGATGTTCGCCGTCGGATCGACCATTGCCGCGCGCAGTTCGGCCACATGGCTGTAATTGTAGTAGTTCACCACTTTCAGCAGATGCCCCCAGGCCCGCGGGTCGAGCGCGCCGGTGATCAGCCGCACCAGCCGGCGCCGGCGCGACAGGCGGCGCTTGTGGACCGGAGCGCTCATACGTAGCCACCCAGCCATTCGCGGCGCCGTGCCCACATCTCGGACCAGAGCACCGCTTGCCCATGGCGGCGCGCGTCGACCCGCGCCAGAGCCGCGAAGGACGCCGCGCGCCCTCCTGCCCACAGCCAGAGGAGCGTCCGGCCAAGTGGCACCTGCCATGCCGGCCAGTGATCGCGCATCAGGGTCACGCGGGCGCGGGTACTTTGGACATACTTTGCGATTCGCGCATTCGCTGCGGCCCCCACCATGTGCATGATCTGCGCGTCGGGCGTGATCCGTGGACGGAAGCCGAGCGCACGGGCGCGCAGGCACAGGTCCGCCTCTTCGCCATACATGAAGTAGCGGGGGTCGAACCCGCCGAGCCGATCCCACAGTCCGCGGCGGATCATCAGGAAGCAGCCGACGACGATATCGACCTCGCGCTCGCTGTCGCGCTGCCAGCCGCCCATGGCCTCGGGGTTCAGGCGCTCCGAACGGGGGAAGGCGGCGGCGAGGCCGATTGCGCGGCAGAAGGTGGACCACAGGGTGCTGCGTTGCCAGCAGGAGGCGATGTTCAGCGATCCATCGGGAAAGACCGTGCGCCCCCCGGTGATCCCCGCCTCGGGATGCGCGCGAGAGAAAGCGAGCAGGTGATCCACCGCGCCCCCGTGACACTCGGTATCGGGGTTGAGCAACAGCAGCCAGTCCCCCTGCGCGCGCGTTGCGGCAAGGTTGTTCGCCGCGGCGAAGCCGATGTTTTCGGACAACGCGATCATCTCGACCCCGGCGAACGCAGCCGAGATGGCGTCGGCCGAGCCATCCTGCGAGGCGTTGTCCACGACGATGGTGTGGAACGGGGTCTGCGTGGTGGCGTGCAGCGTGCGCAGGCAGGCCAGGGTCAGCGCGCAGGTGTTGTAGCTGACGACGATGACCGTGAGATCAGGCTGGGGCATGGGCGGGCCTTTCTGGCGGGTTGACGGCGCGGGTGAAGCGCCAGGCGGCGCGCCGGACGGGCGCGGGCTCCGGCGCCATCCACAGTCCGGCACCGAAGAGCAGCATGAAGATCACCTGGATTTCGCCCCAGATCGCCACCGTTGAGGCGCTGAACACGAATCCGGCAATGAAGAGCGTCCAGCCCAGGCGCATCCCCTCGGACGCGCTGCCGCGATTGACGAGCCACAGCGCCGATGCGAGCGCGGCGACGAGCAGGGCCGTGGCGGGAAGACCGTGTTGCATGGCCTGTTGCAGCCAGTGGTTGTCCACGCTGTCGGCCATCCAGGGCGGGCGCGCCCAGTAGCGGTAACCGTTGCCGAGGATCGGCGTGCGCGCGACCTGCTCGGAACCGAATTGCCAGATGAGCGTGCGGAACGCCGCCGTGTGGCTGTCGATGGCCAGGCGCGTGCTGAGCGCGGTGAAGGCGCTGCGGGTGGAGACGAGCTCCAGCGCGAGATAGCCCAGACCGATCGTCGCGAGCACGATTCGCCACGGCGGCCCCACCAGGCCGGCAACTCGGTGGCAGAGCGCGAGGATGATCTGAAGTGCGACGGACAGGACGGCGCCGCTCGACACCGAAAGGAAGCAACCGGCAGATAGGGCAACCGCGGTCGCGCCCCTGACGGGGAGGGCCCAGCCGAGGCCGAAGACCACGGGCGACATCAGGAACGCGCAGAACAGCCCGTAATGGATCGGATGGCTGAACACCCATTGCGCCCGATAGAGGCCGAGCCGCGCGGCATAGTCGTTCTCGGCGAAGGTGGCGAACGGACTCTTCGCCACCATGCGCAGGATCAGCGGGATGTCTGCGAGCGCTTCATACAGCGCGAAGGGCAGGCTTGCGACGGCGCAGATGACCAGCAGCTTCAGCAGCGCCGCGAAGTCTTCGGCCGACCGCACGAGGAGCCGGCCCGCGGTATAGGCGCCAAGGGTGAACAGCGTCTGCTGACCGGCGAATTCAAGCACCTGGTCGGGATGCAGCCGCGCGATCGTCAGCCCTTGCCACAGCACCAGCGCGACGATCGCGAGGTCTGGCGCGCGCAACGCCGGACCTGCGGCCATCCACCGAAGCAGCAGGAACGGGAGGACCATCGCGGCGAGGATCAGGTAGGGCGTCAGCCGTACCCCTCCGATCGTGAGGTGCACCGGCGTCAGGACCGCGATCACCAGCAGGCAGAGCGTTGCACGGCCCAAGGTCATCTGGCGGGGTCCAGCATTGGGGCGCCGACTCCTTCGCCTGCGAGCGGGCCGTCGGCGCGGTAGGCGTAGGTGGCCATATCAAGCGGATCGCCCGCCCGCGCGTCGACGAGGACCTCGTCATAAGACGCGAACGGCATCACGACGTTGTCCACGATCCGCCAGTCGCGGCCCTCGGGGCGGGGGATGCCGGCCGCGAGGTTGCTCTCGATCACGACCTCGCGCGAGGCGGGCGCCACCCGGATCAGCGGGGTCGCGAGCGCGTCGGTGAAATCCTGGCCGGCGGAGCGGTCGTTGCGGATCAGCGAATTGCGGCGGATCACGAGGCCTCGCGTTTCGCCCACGAGGATGCCGTTGAGATGCGCGTTGGCGATGACGTTGCCCACGATCTCGATGTCGCGATAGAACATCTCGGGCCCGGCCTGTCCCTGATCGACGCGCTCGTTGCGCAGGTGGATCGACTGGGTCCAGAGACCGTGACCCGATAGAAGCAGGTTGTCGGCGATGCGGATGTCCTCGGACGGGCGCTCGGTCCCGGTCGTGAACATCTGGATCATGTCTGGGTGGTCGGCGGATTCGGGCGCGCGATCGAAATTGCCGATGCGGTTGCCCTCGATCCGGACCTGACGGACAGCGGCCATGGTGATCCCGTCATGGCGCAAGCCGTGCAGGTGCGACCCCAGGATCGCGATGCCGTCGCTGTGGGACAGGACGATGCCACGCTCGAACCGCCGGATCTCGCTGTCCTCGACCGTGATGCCGGCGCTGTCGCGTATCGTCAGCGCGGTGCCGGTCGGGCGGCCCAGATCCTCGGGGGCGCCTCCGCTGGCGAGGTCTCCGTCGAACAGCACGCGGCGAAAGGTGATGCCCCTCGCGTTCCGTATGTCCACCGCGGGCAGCCAGAGGGGCGACTCCGGGGTCGCCCGGTACGCGATCGCGATATCCTCGAACGTGATGTCGGTGCTGTCGGTGATCGCGAGTCCCGAGAGGACGGGCGGGTTCGCAGGGTCGGTCGCAATCAGGTGCAGGGGGCCGTGGATGCCGTCGATCCTGACGGTGCCGTAATCCCCGGCGCCCAGGTGCAGCGCGGTGCCCGGTTCGGCCGTGCGCAGAGCGTCGGCCAGTTCGTCGGGGTCATCGACGCCCGCCGCACCGCAGGCGGTCGCAAGCAGTGCGACAAACCCCGCGAGAATGAACCGGAGCGCGACCATCGGCGAATGTTGACCCCCTTTGCAGTAGCTGCGATGTCCTTACGAACCCACGATTTACGGATGGTTAATGGCCGCGAACGAGAGCACCATCGGCAAGGCGCGGCGGCGCGGGCTGAACCGGATCGCCGCTATCCGCAACGCAGTCGTGGCGCTGCGGCGGGCGTGGTTCGTGCGGGTCTGGCGGATGGACCTGCACCCCACGGTCCAGATGTCGCTGTCGGCGAAGCTGGACCTGACCTTCCCGATCGGCGTGCATGTGGGCGCGCAGAGCTACCTGGCGTTCGAGTCGCGCGTGCTGACCCATGACCGCACGCGCGGGCTCTACCTGCACACCCGGATCGGGCAAAACTGCTTCATCGGCGGCCGCGCGATGATCCTTCCGGGTGTCGAGATCGGCGACGGCTGCATCGTCGGTGCCGGCGCGGTGGTCACGAAATCCGTCCCGCCGGGCTGCATCGTCGCCGGCAATCCCGCCCGCATCCTGCGCGAGGGGATCGAGGTCGGCGCCTATGGTCGCCTGCCCGATGCCGACGCCCGCGAAAGTGCGCTCGCGCTGGCCGGGCTGACCTGATCGCCCCAGCGCTCTTGCCGGCCCCCGCATCGACCCTGACGGATCCTTAACCTTTGCGCCTCAAAGAGGAGCGCGAAGCCCGGCCGGCACCGACTCGCGCCGGGCAACGCGCGCGGACGAGGGACGATGCCGATGAAGTTCGAGAACGTGGCGCTGCCGGAAGCGCCCGCCCTGGCGTCCCGGTCGCGGCCGGTTGTGCTGCCATGACGCCGGCCGAGGGTCTGGCGCGGGGCCGCGACGCCTTTACCGCGGTGCGTATCGCTGCGGCGCTCGGGGTGCTGGTTTCCCATGCCTGGCCGCTGGCGCTGGGGCGCGAGGCCGTGGCGCCCCTCAAGGAACTGACCGGGCAGTCACTTGGGCATGTCTGCGTCGTGATCTTCATTTCGATCTCGGGCTTCTTCGTGACCCGCAGCTTCGACCGCAACCGGTCGTGGCAGCGCTTCGTCCGGGGCCGCGGATTGCGACTGTTCCCGGGTCTTGCGGTAATGCTGCTGGCGACGCTGAGCGTGGGCCTCGCCTTCACGCCCGAGCCGGCGCTCTTCCTGGCAGATGCGCCGGGCTACTTCATCCGCAACCTGACGCTGGTCGAGCTTGACTACGACCTGCCGGGCCTCTTCGAGGCGACGCCCTACGGCCCTGTCGTGAACGGCTCTCTCTGGAGCCTGTTCTTCGAGGCGGTGCTCTACCTCGTCGTCCTGCTGGCGGGGCTCGGCGGGCTTTTCGCGCGGCCCCGGGCGCGGGACGTGGGGCTGGTCCTCTTCGCGGTCGCCTGCGTGGTGCTGCCGCTTTTCGTCGCGCAGCTTCGGATCGTTCGGTTGTGCGAGCTGGGACTGCCCTTCGCCATCGGTGCGGCGCTCTATTTCTGGCGCGATCGGGTGCAGCTGTCCTGGGCGGTGGGCGCGGGCCTTCTGGTGCTGGCCCCGCTGAGCGGTCCGATCCTGTCGCTGGCGCTCGCCTATGGCGCGATCCTCGTGGGGTTCCGCGCGCCGGCTGTGCGGCTGCCGGACTATTCCTACGGCATCTACATCTACGCCTTCCCCCTGCAACAAGCTGCGACCGCCATGGGCGCCGAGACGCCGCTGTCCAACATCGCGCTGTCCCTGCCGCCGACGATCCTCTGCGCCGCTGTGTCCTGGCACCTTGTCGAGCGCCCCGCGCTGCGCCTGAAGAAGGGCCGCTCCGTGGCGCCGGCGGTGGAAGTGGGCGGGTCGCCCTAGCCCGGGCGGAGAGGCGCGGGAACCGTGTCGTGCCCTTCGAGCACCAGGTCGGCGACCAGCTGCGCCACCGCGATATGCGTGCCGAAGCCGATCTTGAACGCGCCATTCGCCACGAAATGACCCGGTCGCCCTGGCCACGCGCCGACCAGGGGCTGTCGCGAGCGGGCGCGGGGACGCATCCCGGCCCACCTGGCCACGACGGGCGCGTCGGCGATGGCAGGCACCATCGTGCGGGCGCGGGCGATCACGTCGTCCAGCAGGCTGTCCGGGGCGTCGTGGTCGAAATCGCGCTCGCTGGTCGATCCGATGCCGACCGTTCCGTCCGCGTGTGGCACGACGTGCAACCCGTCGGCGAAAATCTGCGGCAGGTCCGCGGCGTCGAAGGCCAGCCGCGCAGCCTGCCCCTTGATCGGCCGTCCCACCTCGCGGCCTGCCGTCCGGGACAGCGCGGCGAGGCCCGCCGCTCCGGTCGCGTGGATCACCGGCCCCCGTTCCGGCGCGTCCGCCACCACCGCTCCGCCCTCTGCGCGGATCGCCCGCACCAGGGCCTCCACGGCACGCGGAGGGTCGACGCGCGCGGTCAGCGTGTCGCGGATGACCAGCCCCGTGGCCGACACCGGCGCCCAGCCCGAGGGCGCATCGACCACCTCCCATGCGAAGCCGGGCCAGTGGGTTCCGGACAACCCGGCCCGCTCTCGTGCGCGATCGAGCGCCGCCGCGTCGGCGATTGGCTGCAGTCGGCCCGTCCGCGCGTAGCCGGGGTCGCCGCCTCCGGCCTGCGAGACCTCGGCCCAGAACGCGGGCGCAGCCGAGAGGCTTTCGAATTGCAGGGCCTTGATCTCGGACCACGCCTCGGGCGCGTGGGGGGCCATGGCGCCGACGAGGTTGCCGCTCGCCCCCGCGCCCGGGCCGGCGGGATCGATCACGGTGACGCGGGCGCCGCGGCGGAGCATCTCCCACGCCACGGTCAGCCCGTAGATCCCCGCGCCGCGGATCGTGACGTCGCTTGTCATCGGGTGGCCTTTCGTGGTTCTGCCGCTCGGCAAGGGGGGTAGCCTCGATGACGGCCCATGAAAACCGCGAGACGCTCGACTGGCGCGACGGCGTGCCGGTCTCGCGCGCGTTTGACGACCCGTATTTCTCGCTGCAGGACGGGCTGGCCGAGACGCAGCACGTCTTTCTGTCCGGCAACGACCTTCCGGCCCGCTTCCGTGCCGGCTTCCACGTGGCCGAACTGGGCTTCGGCACCGGCCTGAACTGTGCCGCGACCCTTCTGGCCTGGCGCGCGGCCGGCGTACCCGGACCGCTGACCTACACCTCGTTCGAAGCGTTCCCCCTGACGCCCGACGCCATGGCCCGCGCGTTGGCCGCGTTTCCCGCGCTGGGGTCGGCCGCTGCCGAGATCGTGGAGGCCGCGGCCGCGAGCGGCCCCTCGGACCTGCGCTTGACGGTGGTCGAAGGCGACGCGCGCGACGCCCTGCCATCGTGGGACGGGCAGGCCGACGCGTGGTTCCTCGACGGGTTCGCGCCGGCACGAAACCCCGGGCTCTGGACCCCTGAGCTTCTGTGCGAGGTCGCGCGCCACACCGTGCGGGGCGGAACCTTCGCCACCTACACGGCGGCGGGGCAGGTGCGCCGGGATCTTGCGGCGGCCGGCTTCGCGGTCGAGCGCGTGCCGGGCTTCGGACGCAAGCGACACATGACCCGAGGGCGCTTGCCGTGACCCTTCAGAACACGGCGGCCGGCATTCGGCTGATGATCCTGACGACGCTCATCTTCTCGGTGCAGGATGCGGTCTCGCGGCATCTCGCAGCCGAGTTCAACGTCGTCATGGTCATCATGATCCGCTACTGGTTCTTCGCCGCCTTCGTGATCGCGGTGGCCGCGCGGTCGGCCGGAGGCGTGCGGGCGGCTGCGGCAACCCGGCAGCCCGGCCTGCAGATCTTCCGCGGCGTGCTGCTGGCGGCCCAGATCTGCATCATGGTGCTGGGCTTCGTCCTGCTGGGACTGGTCGAGGCGCATGCGGTCTTTGCCTGCTACCCGCTCTTGATCGCGGCGCTTGCGGGCCCGGTACTGGGCGAGAAGCTCGGCTGGCGGCGCTGGGCAGCGATCGGCGTGGGCTTCGTCGGCATCCTCGTGATCCTGCGCCCGGGATTTACCGTCTTCGCGCCCGAGGCCCTCGTCCCCCTGGCCGGGGCGTTCTGCTTCGCGCTGTACGGGCTTCTGACCCGCTATGTCGCGCGGCAGGATAGTGCGGAAACGTCGTTCTTCTGGACAGGCGTCGCGGGTATGGTGGTCCTGACCCCGCCCGGCCTGTGGCTGTGGGAACCGATGGACGCTGCGGGGTGGGGATGGATGGCGTTCCTGTGCGTGTCCGCCTCATTGGGGCATTTCTGCCTGATCAAGGCCTACGAGATCGCCGAGGCCAGTGCCATCCAGCCCTTCGCCTACTTCCAGCTCGTGTTCGCCAGCCTCCTCGGCGTCGTCCTCTTTGGCGAAACGCTCGAGCCCATGACGGTCCTGGGCACGACCATCGTCGTGTCGGCGGGCCTCTTCACGCTGTTCCGCACGCGCCAGCGGGCCGAGCGCGGGGCCTAGCCGTCGGGGTCGGGGATGCGGCTGCCCTTCCGTGCGGCGGGGCGGTCGTAGAAACGCTCAACATACGCGGCAGCGTTCGGGAAATCCCGCCAACCGACGTCGTCCTTGACCTCGTAGAACTCCAGCGCGTTCAGCCACGGCGCGATGGCGATGTCGGCGATCGAGAAGTCGCCCGCCACCCAATCGCGCCCCTGCAGCTGCCCGTCGATCACGCCCAGAAGGCGCCGCGCCTCGGCGATGTAGCGTTCCTGCGCGTAGGGCACCTGTTCGTCTGCAAGCTTCACGAAGTGGCCAAGCTGACCGAACATCGGCCCCAGCCCAGCGACCTGCCAGGCCAGCCACTTCTGCACCTCCCACCGGGCGGCGCCCTCGCCACCGAGGCGGCCGGTCTTCTCGGCGAGGTAGGTCAGGATCGTGTGACTCTCCCACAGCTCGATCGGCTGACCGCCTGGACCGTCGGGGTCGATCATCGCGGGGATCTTGCCGTTCGGGTTCAGCGACACGAACTCGGGCGACTTCACGAACTCGTCGCCGAGCTTCACCAGGTGCGGTTCGTAAGGCAGGCCCAGCTCTTCCAGCGCGATCGCGGCCTTCACCCCGTTCGGCGTCGGGAAGGAATAGAGCTGGATCACGCCAGCATCCTGCGGGGGCCATTTGCGGGTGATCGGGAAATCGTCGAGCGTTGCCATCGGAGTCTCCTTTTCCCTGAAACTATGCTCGGTGCGCGCGTCGTCACCCCTGCGTGGCGGCAGGCGGTCTGTGCACTACGTGGATGGCCAAAGAAGGAGGGATGCCATGGCTCCGCGTGCCGTCTGGTCCGGTCAGTTGCGCCTGTCGCTCGCGTCGATCGCGGTGGAGCCTTCTGCTGCCTCCGCCCCAAGTCCGCACGTGTCGTTCCGGCAAATCCACAAGGCCACCGGCAAACGTGTTCATTCCGAGAAGTTCGGCGACCGGAAGAAGGCGTCGTGATGGTCGACAAGCTGAACGAGTACAACGCCAGGCGCGATTTCCGGAAGACGCGCGAGCCAAAGGGCGAGGCGTCCCCGCGGCGGGGCGAGGATCTGTGGTTCTCGATTCAGAAGCACGATGCCTCGGCGCTGCACTACGACCTGCGCCTCGAATGGGACGGCGTGCTGCTGTCCTGGGCCGTCCCCAAGGGACCGTCGCCCAAGCTGGGAGACAAGCGCCTGGCGCAGCGGACCGAGGATCACCCGCTCGACTACGGCGACTTCGAGGGCACGATCCCCGAAGGCGAATATGGCGGCGGCACCGTGATGCTGTGGGACAAGGGCACCTGGACCCCGCGCGGCGACGTGGACGAGATGCTCGCGGCCGGCAACCTCAAGATGGACATCGCAGGCGAGCGGATCCGGGGCGGCTATGCGCTGGTGCGGTTCAAGAAGGGTGGCGACCGGGCCTGGCTGCTGATCAAGGAGAAGGACCAGTATGTCGAGGGCGACTCGGACGCCCTGACCGGCGAATATCTGACCAGCGTCCAGACGGGGCGCGACATGGACGCGATCGCCCAAGATGCCGATGCCGAAGAGCTTGCGACGGACGGTCCCGACCGCGACCTTAAGGCGCCGAAGTTCCAGAAGCCGCAACTCGCCACGCTGGTCGGCGACGCGCCCGAGGGCGGCGACTGGGTGCACGAGACGAAGTTCGACGGCTACCGTGCCCTGGCGTCGGTGGGGAAGGGGGGCGTGACGCTCTGGACCCGCAACGGCAAGGACTGGACCGAGAAATTCGGGGCGCTGGCGGGCGCGTTCGACCCGCTCCCCTGCGATGCCTGCCTTCTGGACGGAGAGGTCATGGCGGCGAAGATCAGCGGCTCGCCCTTCTCGTCGCTGCAGCGGGCGCTGAAGGAGGGGGGCGACCTGGTGTTCTTCTGTTTCGACCTGCTATCGCTCGACGGCGAGGACCTGACCGGCGAAAGCCAGAAGGACCGCCGCGACGCGCTGGAGAAGCTGTTCCGCGGGGTGCCGAAGACCGGCCCCCTGCGCCTGACGGACCAGGTCGTGGGCCACGGAGACGAGGTCTATGCCGCAGCGTGCAAGGAGGGGGCCGAGGGGATCATCTCGAAGAAGCTGTCGGCGCCCTACCGCTCCACCCGCTCGAAGGCGTGGGTGAAGGTGAAATGCACCAAGCGGCAGGAATTCGTGGTCGGCGGCTACGCGCCCTCGGACAAGAACCGCTCCTTCGCCTCGCTGCTGGTGGGAGAGCACGGGCCGGACGGCTTGCGCTATCGCGGGCGGGTTGGCACCGGCTACAGCCAGGATGACATGCAGGCGCTTGCGAAAGGCTTCATCGCGCGCAAGACGCCACCCTTCAGGGATGTGCCCAAGAACATCGCGCGCGACGCGGTCTGGGTCCGGGCCGACACGGTAATCGAGGTCGAGTTCACCGAGTTCACCGCCGACGGCCATATCCGCCACGGCGCCTACCAGGGCACCCGCGAGGACAAGGCGGCCGAGAACGTCACCCTCGAGACCCCGCAGGACGAGGCCCCGGAACCGCCTGACAAGACGCCGGAGCCAAAAGCGCGACGCGACGGCGCGGCCGAGGTTGCGGGCCAGCGCATATCCTCGCCCGACCGAGAGGTGTTCCCGAGTTCCGGCTGCACCAAGCTTGACCTCGCGCGCCACTACGACCGCGCGGGCGAGCGCCTGACCGCCATCGCGGGCCACCGGCCCCTGTCGCTCTTGCGCGCCCCGAAGGGGATGTCGGGGCAGACCTTCTTCCAGAAGCACGCCAGCGACGGGTTCCCCGACGCGGTCGAGGAAGTCGAGATCGAGGAAAAGAACGGCGGCACCGGCACATACATCTACGCCACCCGCCCCGAGGGCTTCGTGGCCTGCGCGCAGATGGGCACGATCGAGTTCCATATCTGGGGCAGCCGCACCGACCGGATCGACCGGCCCGACCGGCTGATCTTCGACCTCGACCCGGACGAAGGGCTGGGCTGGGCCGACACCAGGTCGGCCGCCTTCGACCTGCGCGACCGGCTGGAGGATCTGGGCCTTTCGGCGGGCGCGATGGTGACAGGTGGCAAGGGCGTCCACGTCTGGGTGCCGCTGCGCCGCGCGCATGGGTGGGACACGGTCAAGGGGTTCTCGAAGACCCTCGCCCATGTGATGGCCGAGGCCGAGCCCGACCGTTTCGTGGCCACCATGTCCAAGGCCAGGCGCAAGGGCCGCATCTTCATCGACTACCTCAGGAACGAACGCGGCCAGACCGCCGTCAGCCCCTATTCCGTCCGCGCGCGGCAAGGCGGGCCGGTCGCCGTGCCGGTGGAGTGGGCCGAGCTGAAGCGGCTCGACGGGGCGAACCTCTTCACCATGGGCGCGGTGAAGGAGCGGCTGGAAGAGCCGTGCCCTTACCTGACGCGCGCCGATGACCTGCAGCAGATCACGCGCGGCACCCTCTCCAAGCTCGAAGACTGGGCAGCGGCGGACGATTGATGCACAGGAGCGCTGGAAACTTCAGGCAGCAGGCAACCGGGACAGCATGATACAGGAATTCAAGGACTTCATCGCCAAGGGCAACGTCATCGATCTTGCCGTCGGCATCATCGTGGGCGCGGCCTTCACTTCGATCGTGCAGAGCCTGGTGAACGATATCATCAACCCGATGATCGGCCTCGTCCTGGGGGGTATCGATTTCACCTCGATGTATGTGGTCCTGTCGGGCGAGGTGCCGCCGGGCATCGGTCTCGACGCCGCGCGCGAGGCGGGTGCCGCGATCTTCGCCTACGGCTCTTTCGTGACCGCGATCATCAACTTCTTCATTGTCGCCATGGTGGTGTTCATGCTGGTCAAGCTGGTGAACCGCATCAAGAAGGCGGCCGAGAAGCCCGACGATGTCGCGCCCACGGTCCCCACCGGGCCCTCGCAGCTCGACGTGCTGATCGAGATCCGGGACACGCTCCGGAAAGATGGCACCTGACGTTGCGAAAAAAGCGCGCGGACAGGTTCAAGGCAATGAAACCTTCACCGGCGTGCCCTAGGTTGAACGGCATGACCCGTGAGACCCTCAACCGGTACGCGCGCGCCGAGCAACTTTCGGATGCCGTGGTGCACATGATCGGCCTCGCCTGCGCGCTGGCGGCGGTGCCGGTGCTGGTGTGGCTCAGCGTCGAATGGCGCGGAGACGTCGCGGTCGTCACTGCCGTCTCGATCTACGGCACGACGCTGGTGGGGATGCTGGGATGCTCGGCGCTCTACAACATGACGCGCGAGCACCGGTTCACGCCGGTGTTCCGCCGCCTCGACCATTCGGCCATCTACCTCAAGATCGCCGGCAGCTTCACGCCCTTGGCCGCCATGACCGGGGGCGGGGGCATGGCGTTCCTCGCCGGGCTCTGGATGGTGGCCATCGGGGGGTCGTCCCTCAAGATCATCGCGCCGGACAGGCTGCGCTGGCTGGGGCTGAGCCTTTACCTCGGGATGGGGTGGGTCGGCGTCTGGGTCGGACGCGACATCATTGAGGGGCTGACACCCGGAGCCGTCGCGCTGATCGCCACGGCCGGGGTGCTCTATACCGTCGGGGTCCTGTTCTACCTGTGGGAGCGTCTGCCCTTCCACACGGCCATCTGGCACGGCTTCGTGGTAATCGCGTCGGGCCTGATCTACGCGGCGATGTGCGTCGAGGTCACGCGACAGCTCGGACCCATGCCCGCCCTCGGCTAGAGGAGCTTTTCCATGAAGATCGAGGTCGTCCCGGAGGCATAGTCGCCGAACGCTTCACACGGCACGAAGCCCGCCCCGGCATAGAGGCGACAGGCCGCATCGAGCGTCGCCCCCGTATCGAGCCGCAAGATCAGCAGGCCCTCGTCGCGCGCGGCCCCTTCGACCGCTTCCAGCAACCTCATGCCGATGCCGTGGCCCCGCACTTCGGGCGCGACGAACATGCCCTTCACCTCGCCGTAGCCCTCGCGCATCGCCAACGCCGCAGTGCCGACGACCGCCCCGCCAGAGTGCGCCGCCCACATGCTGAGATCCGGCTCGCTGCCGTCGATGCCGTGATGGTCGTCGGGCGGGAAAAGGCAGGCCATCAGGGCGGCGCTCTCGGCCAAGCGCCGCCGAACGGCCCGGTCCATGGGGTCGCAGGGGTGAACCGTGATCTGCATCCTGCGTTTCTCTTCCGAACAAGCGCGGAAGGGAATGGCCATGAGCCACGAAAGCGACAAGACCGAGAAGACCCACGACAACGAGAAGACCAAGAAGTCCGATTTCGGTCCGCAAAATGCCGATCAGGGCAAGTCCGGGGGCACCGGCAAGACGAAGTTCGACAAGCCGTCCGCCCCGGCCGACGACACCGCGACAGACGAGCGGCGCGCCAAGCCGATCCGTGGCTCCAAGCCGCATAACGGCAACGACTAGATCGGCGGGTACCCGCCATATCTTGTGGATAAGGTGGGCGGACGGCCCCGATATGGGGCCGTCCGCGTTGACTTTGGCCTCCGCTGCCTCGAACATGGACGCAATCGAGCAGCCGGCAGGGTCCATGCAGTTCACGCGCCTCCGCCTCAACGGGTTCAAGTCCTTCGTCGATCAGACCGACCTGGTGATCCAGGCCGGCCTGACCGGCGTGGTCGGCCCCAATGGCTGCGGCAAGTCGAACCTTCTCGAGGCGCTGCGCTGGGTCATGGGCGAGAACCGACCCACGGCAATGCGCGGCGGCGGGATGGAGGACGTGATCTTCGCCGGCACCGCCACCCGTGCCGCGCGCAACTTCGCCGAGGTTTCGCTGACCATCGACAATGCCGACCGCCTTGCGCCGGCGCAGTTCAACGATGCGGATGCGATCGACATCATTCGCCGCATCACCCGTGACGCCGGCAGCGCCTACAAGGCGCAGGGCAAGGACGTGCGGGCGCGCGACGTGCAGATGCTGTTCGCGGACGCGGCGACCGGCGCGACCTCTCCGGCGCTGGTGCGGCAGGGGCAGATCAGCGAACTGATCCATGCCAAGCCGAAGAACCGCCGCCGAATCCTCGAGGATGCGGCGGGGATCGCGGGGCTCTACCAGCGGCGCCACGAGGCCGAACTGAAGCTGAAGGGGGCCGAAGCGAACCTCGCGCGGCTCGACGACACGGTGGATCAGTTGGCGCAGCAGTTGAACACGCTCGCGCGGCAGGCCAGGCAGGCTGCGCGCTATCGCGAGATCGGCGACCAATTGCGCCGGGCAGAGGGGTTGCTGCTCTATCGCCGGTGGCGCGAAGCCGAGGACGCGCTGGACCGCGCCCGCACCCTGTTGCAGCAGCGCGCCACCGCCGCCGCCGAGGCCGAGCGGGCCGCGCGCGAGGCGACCGAAGCGCGCGAGGCGGCCGATGCGGCCATGCCCGACTTGCGCGAAGAGGATGCCGTGGCGCGTGCGCTGGTCCAGAAGCTGGAACTCGAGGCCGCGTCGCTCGCCGACCAGGCCCGGCAGGCGGATGAAACGATCCAGCGGCTCTCGGGGCGTCTGCGCCAGCTGGGCAAGGATATCGACCGAGAAACGGCGCTGAACGCCGATGCCGACGAGTCGGTCGACCGTCTTGAAGACGAGCGGGCCGAGCTGATCGACGCGACCGAGGGCTTCGACGCGGACCTCGCCGGCGCTGCCGAGGCCGCCGAGGATGCCGCCCGCGTGCTGGGCGAGCGCGAAGGCGCGCTCGCGCGGTTGACCGAGGACGTGGCTCGCCTTGCCGCGCGTCACCAGTCGGCCGAGCGCTTCGTGGCGGATTGCCGCAACGGGCTGGCCCGCGCCGAAGCCGCCGCCACCACCGCGCGCGCGACCGTCGCCAAGGCCGAGACTGCCCGGATCGAGGCCGCCGAACGCGTCGCCGCAGCCGAGGCGCAGCAGGCGGACGCGACCGACCGCGCTGCCCGCGCGGATGTCGCCCTGCAAGAGGCCGAAGCGGCTCGCGCCGCGATCCAGTCCGACGAGGCCGACGCCCGCGCAGCCCGCGCCGCAGCCGAGAGCGAGCGCCAGGCCCTCCGCGCCGAGCACCAGGCGCTGAGCCGCCTCGTCGCGCGCGACGCCGGCCAGGCGGACGCGGTAATGGACCGCATCCGGGTCGAGCCCGGCTTCGAGACCGCCCTTGGCGCCGCCCTCGCCGGCGACCTGAGCGCGCCCCTGACCGAGGACGGCACCGGCTGGGCACGCCTGCCCGACTACGACGACGCGACCCCGCTGCCCGACGGCGCCCGGCCGCTCGGGTCGCACGTCACGGCCCCGGCCGAACTGGGTCGCCGGCTGGCGCATGTGGGGCTGGTGGAGGCCGGGCAGGGCGCAAGGATGCAGGCCGCGCTGCAGCCCGGCCAGCGCCTTGTCAGCGCCGAGGGGCACCTCTGGCGCTGGGATGGCTTCCGCACCCGCCCCGAGGACGCGCCAGGCCAGGCGGCGCTGCGCCTCCAGCAGAAGAACCGCCTCGCTGCGCTGGACGCCGAGCTGGCCGATCTCGACGATCGCGCCGACTCCGCCGCCGAGGCGCATGCCGAGATCGAGGCGCGCCTGAAGAACCTGACGGAAGCCGATCGCGCAGCCCGCGACGAGCGTCGTGCCGCGGATGCGCAGGTTGCCGAGATCGCGCGAACGCTCTCGCGCGCCGAGGCCGACCGCGACCTCGCAGAGGGTCGCCTGCAAACGGCCGAGGACGCCGTCGACCGACACGAGGCCGAGGCCGAAGGCGCCCGCGACAGCCTCGTCGAGGCAGAGAAGGGGATGGAGGGTCTCGCCGATCTGGGGACCCTGCGCGCCGGCGTGGCCGACATGAAGATGACTGTGGATGCCGCGCGCATGACCACCATGGCCAAGCGCGCCGCCCATGACGAGCTGAAGCGCGAGGGCGATGCGCGCGACAAGCGCCTCGCCGCGATCGCCCGCGAGCTGACCTCGTGGCGCGGCCGGCTCGAGAATGCGGGCGGCCGGCTGGGCGACCTGACCGCGCGCCGCGACCGGACCGAGCACGAGCTGGCCGAGGCCGAACGCGCGCCCCGCGCCATCGCCGAGGCGCAGGCCAAGACCGGCCGCGCTCTGACCGAGGCGACGGCCCGCGCCGAAACGGCCGCCGCCGCCCTGCGCGAGGGCGAGGCCCGGCAGACCGACACCGCCGCCGCCGAGCGCCAGACCGAGCGTGCCGCCGGCGAAGCGCGCGAGGCCCGCGCCGCCGCCGAGGCCGCGCGGGACGCCGCGGCCGAGACCGTCCAGGCCGCCGAAGCGAGGATCCGCGAGGACCTCGACCTCGCCCCCGACGCGCTGGTCGAGAAGCTGGCGGTCACCGATCCCGCCCAACTTCCCCCCTCGCGCGAGATCGAGGTCGAGATCGCCACCCTGCGCCAGAAACGCGACAGCCTTGGCGCCGTGAACCTGCGTGCGGAAGAGGACGCCAAGGAGGTCGAGGCCGAGCATGGCACGCTGATCTCGGAGAAGGCCGACCTCGACGCCGCGATCGCCGAGCTGCGCAAGGGGATCGCGGGCCTCAACCGCGAGGGGCGCGAGCGGCTGCTGACCGCGTTCGAAGAGGTGAACCGCTCTTTCGGGACCCTGTTCCAGAGCCTCTTCGGCGGCGGCGAGGCGCGGCTCGAGCTGATCGAAAGCGACGACCCGCTGGACGCAGGGCTGGAAATCCTGTGCCAGCCCCCGGGCAAGAAGCTGTCGACCCTCTCGCTGCTGTCGGGGGGCGAGCAGACGCTGACCGCGATGGCGCTGATCTTTGCCGTGTTCCTTGCCAACCCCTCGCCGATCTGCGTGCTGGACGAGGTGGACGCGCCGCTTGACGATGCGAACGTCACCCGTTTCTGCGATCTGCTGGACGAGATGACCCGCCGGACCGAGACGCGGTTCCTCATCATCACGCACCACGCGGTAACGATGGCGCGGATGGACCGCCTCTTCGGCGTGACCATGGCCGAACAGGGGGTCAGCCAGCTCGTCAGCGTGGACCTGAAGCGCGCCGAGCAGATGGTGGCCTGACCCCCGCCTGTCGCAGGGTTGCATCGCCTCCGTGCCGCCCGCCCGGCGCGGCTAGGCCGAGCCGCGGACCCATGCTAGCCTGCAAAAAAAACGAGCAGGCAATCATGAATATTTCTCCCCTGGCGGACCCGCAGGTCCGCGACCAGCTTCTTTCCGACCCCGACCGGATCCTCGAGGATGCCGAGCTGATGCGCGCGCTTGTCGGTGCCGCCGACGGGATGCGCGGCGGCAACGTCGTGGACATGCGCGGCCTTGCGATGGAGCGGCTCGAGGCGCGGCTCGACCGGCTCGAGGACACGCATCGCAACGTGATCGCGGCCGCCTACGAGAACCTCGCCGGCACGAACATGGTGCACCGCGCGATCCTCGCGCTGCTGGAGCATGACAGCTTCGACGGTTTCCTCGAGGCGCTCGCCGGCCCGGTGGGCGATACGCTGCGGGTGGACGGCATGAAGCTGATCCTCGAGACCGCGGGCGACCGGTCCACCGCGCATCTGGGCGACCTGGAGCGGACCCTCGGCCTTGCGGAGAAAGGCTGGGTCAGCCTGTTCGCGGGGCTCGCCCGGGGCGGGGCGCCGCGGCGGGTCACACTGCGGCAGGTCGATGGCGGCGACCCGGATATCCATGGTCCGAAGGCGGCGGCGATCCGCTCGGAGGCGTGCCTGACGCTGGACCTGGGCGAGGGGCGTCTGCCGGGAATGCTGGTGCTGGGCGCAGAGGACCCGCAGCAATTCGCGCCGGGGCAAGGGACCGACCTTCTGGGGTTCTTCGCCGGCGTGCTGGAGCGTGCCCTGCGCCGTTTCCTGACGTGATCACGCCGGGCCTCGCCGATCTGCTGTCCCGCTGGTGCGATCACCTGCGCGGGATCGAGGCGGCGTCCCCGGCGACGGTCGAGGCCTATCGCGCGGATGTGGCGGGGTTCCTCAAGTTCCAGTTGGGCCATGTCGGTGAAGAGACCGGTGCGGCGCTTCTGTCGCGGGTGGGCGTGCCGGACATGCGCGCGTGGATGGCCGCCGAACGTGGCGGCGGTCTGTCCGCCCGGTCTCTGGCGCGCAAGCTGTCGGCGGTGCGCACCTTCGCGGGCTGGGTGGCCGAGCGCGAGGGGTTCGACGTCACGGCGATTCTCTCGGCGCGGAGCCCGAAGTTCCAGCGCAAGCTGCCCCGCCCGATGAGCGAAGAGGCCGCGCGCGACATGATCGGCACGGCCGGAACCCAGGCGACCGAGCCCTGGATCGCCGCCCGCGACACAGCCGTGCTGACGCTTCTGTGGGGCTGCGGGCTGCGCATCTCCGAGGCGCTTGGCCTGGATGGTGCGTCGGCGCCGCTGCCCGAGACGCTGCGGATCACCGGCAAGGGCGGGAAGGAACGGATCGTGCCCGTCCTGCCCGTCGCGCGCGCCGCGGTCGAGACCTACCGGTCCCTCTGCCCCCACGACCTGCCCTCCGATGAGGCCCTGTTTCGCGGCGCAAAGGGCGGGCCGCTGAACACGCGGATCATCGCCCGCGCGGTGGAGCGTGCCCGGTTGCAGCTTGGGCTTCCGGCCTCCGCGACCCCGCACGCCTTTCGCCATTCCTTCGCGACGCACCTTCTGGCGGCCGGAGGCGACCTGCGCGCGATCCAGGAATTGCTGGGCCATGCGTCGCTATCGACCACTCAGGCCTATACCGGCGTCGATACGGCGCGGTTGATGGCGGTCTATGAAAAGGCGCACCCGCGGGGGTGAGTCCCGAAGATTGGCCGAAACGTCGCATGGGTTGACGCTTGAACAGGGCGCGAAATTGCGGATAGAGAGTGGCCGACTTCGATTTGGAGGCGAGAGCGAATGTTCGACACCATGACCCTGACCAAGATCGTGGGCGGCTTCTGCGGCTCCCTCCTGGTGTTTCTGCTGGGTGGCTGGGCCGCCGAGGCAATCTATCACGTGGGCGGCGGTCACGGCGACGAGCACGCGCAAGCCTATACGATCCCGGTCGAGGATAGCGGCGAGGGTGAAGTCGAAGAAGAAGGTCCCGCCTTCGAGGAAGTGTTCGCCTCGGCCGATGCCGGCGCCGGCGAGCGCGTGTTCGGCAAGTGCCGCGCCTGCCACAACATCGACGGCTCGAACGCCACCGGCCCGCACCTTGACGGCGTGGTCGATCGCGAGGTGGGCGCAGTCGCCGGCTTCAACTACTCGGGCGCACTGTCCGAGCATTTCGACGTCTGGACCCCCGAAAACCTGAGCACCTTCCTGCAGAATCCGCGCGGCACGGCGTCGGGAACCACGATGAGCTTCGCGGGCCTCAGCAGCATCGAGGATCGGGCGAACGTCATCGCTTACCTCCAAAGCGTCGGCGGCTGAATCCGGACATCCTTCAGGCGACCGGGCCGGCCCTTCGCGGCCGGCCTTTTCGTGTCGCGCGGCCCGGCTCGGCCGCTCACGGGCGCATCACCACAATTCAACTTGAATGTTCGCGGACCCGTCCCGTAGCTTCACGTGACCTCACCATGTGACGGAGACGCCTATGCCTTCCCGCCGCCCCCAATCCGCGATCGCGATCGCCCGGGCCGAAAGCTCGGCGCAGCGTCTGGCGATGCAGGCCCTGCTGACCGGCGCCGCCATTGTCGCGCTGGCTACCGCCGCCTTCGCGCAGGAGGCGGAAGACGTCACGACCAGCCACGGCTACACCAATTTCGGCGAGCTGAAATACGGCCCCGGCGAGGTGCTGGATTACGTCAACCCAGACGCGCCCAAGGGCGGCACGTTCTCGACCTGGTCGCTCGGCAATTTCGACAGCTTCAACCTGTATACCCGAGCCGGCGTCCCGGCGGCGCTGGCCGATATCGGAACCGAGCGCCTGATGACCGAGACGCTCGACGATCCTTACGGATCATACTGCTTCCTGTGCGAGACCGTCGAATACGACGAGGACCGCACCTACGCGACCTTCCACCTGCGCGACGACGTGACCTTCCAGAACGGCGAGCCGATGACCGCCGAGGACGTGAAGTTCACCCACGAGCTTTTCGTCGAGCAGGGCATCACCGAATACCGCACGTCGGCCGCGCAGTTCTACGACTCGATCGAGGTGATCGACGACCACACCGTGCGCTTCAACTTCTCGGATTTCATGCCGAAGAATGTCCGCGTGCAGCAGGCGGGCGGCAGCCCGGTGTTCTCGAAGGACTGGTTCGAGGAAACCGGAACCCGGCTGGATGAAAGCGCGACCGAGCCCTTCATGACGACGGGGCCCTACGTGCTGGATGGCGTCGAGTACAACCGGCAGGTGGTCTATGCCAAGGACCCCGACTACTGGGGCGCCGACTTGCCCCTGAACCAGGGCCGCAACAACTTCGACTCGATCCGGATCGAGTATTTCGCCGACACCTCCGCCGCGCTCGAGGCGTTCAAGGCGGGCGAGTATCTCTACCGGGCCGAGACCGACCCGGCCGACTGGAACACCGCCTACGAATTCCGCGCCCTGTCGAACGGCTACGTGACCCGCGAAGAGATCGAGACCGGCAGCGTCGGCGAGCGGTTCAGCTGGGTCTTCAACCTCGACAAGGAGAAGTGGCAGGACCGCCGCGTCCGCGAGGCCATCGGGATGATGTTCAACTTCGCCTGGTCGAACGATACGCTCTATTACGGCGCTTACCGCCAGCCGGTCAGCTTCTGGAACAACACCGACCTTGCGGCCGAGGGCCCGCCTAGCGCCGAGGAAATCGCGATCCTGCAGCCTCTGGTGGACGAGGGGCTTCTCGACCCCGAAATCCTGACCGAGCCGGCCGCGGTGCCGGTCGAGCACGATGCGACCACCAACCGCCCCAACCGCCGCATCATCCGTGCCGCGGGTGCGCTGCTGGAAGCGGCGGGGTGGGAGACTGGCGAGGACGGCGTGCGCCGCAAGGATGGCGAGCCGCTGACGCTGACCTTCATCCAGTTCAACCCGCAATACGACAAGGTCATCGCGCCCTTCCTGTCGAACCTCGAGCTGATCGGCGTGCAGGGCAACCTCGAACGGGTGGACACGGCGCAATATGTCCAGCGCCGCCGCGAGGGCAATTTCGACCTCACCAACCAGATCTTCCGCTTCGGGTTCGAGCCTTCGACCGGGCTGGAGCAATGGTTCGGGTCCGAGGATGCCGCCGACAGCTCGCGCAACATCATGCGGCTCCGCAGCGACGCGGTGGACCGACTGATCGAGGTGGTCACGACCGAGGCCGATACGCTCGAGGATCTGACGGCCGCGACCCATGCGCTCGACCGGACGCTGCGGCGGATCTCGTTCGACATCCCGTTCCAGTACAACCCCGAGACCTGGGTCGCCTACTACAACGTCTACCAGCATCCCGAGGATCTTCCGCCCCTGGGCGTCGGTGCCATTGACTTCTGGTGGTGGGACGACGAGGCCGAGGAAGAGCTTCGCGCCGCCGGCGCGTTCTGATCCCGCACGACGGAGTCTGACTGTTGGGAGCGTACATCCTTCGGCGATTGCTGCTGATCATTCCGACGCTGTTCGGGATCATGGTGGTCAATTTCATCCTGACCCAGTTCGTCCCCGGCGGACCGATCGAGCAGGTCATCGCCCGGATGGAGGGTTCGGGCGACGTCTTTTCGGGCATCTCGGGCGGCGGCGGCCAGCCGATGGAGTTCGAAGGCGGCGGCGGCACGGAATACGCCGGCGCCCGCGGCCTGCCGCCCGAGTTCATCGCCGAACTGGAGCGCGAGTTCGGGTTCGACAAGCCGCCGCTCGAACGCTTCTTCACGATGATCTGGAACTACATGCGCCTCGATTTCGGCGAGAGCTACTTCCGTTCCATCAGCGTGATCGACCTCGTGCTCGAAAAGATGCCGGTCTCGATTTCGCTCGGGCTCTGGTCCACGGTGATCGCCTACCTCGTGTCGATCCCGCTGGGCATCCGCAAGGCCGTGCGCGACGGATCGTCGTTCGACACCTGGACCTCGGCGCTGATCGTGGTGGCCTACGCGATCCCCGGGTTTCTCTTCGCGATCCTGCTGCTGGTGCTGTTCGCGGGGGGCTCGTATCTCCAGATCTTCCCGCTGCGGGGTCTGACTTCGGACAACTTCGAGCAGTTGAGCCTTCTGGGCAAGATCGGCGACTACCTGTGGCACATCGCGCTGCCCGTGATCGCCTCGACCATCTCGGCCTTCGCGACGCTGACGCTGCTGACGAAGAACTCGTTCCTGGACGAGATCAAGAAGCAGTACGTCACCACCGCTCGCGCCAAGGGTCTGAAGGAGTCGCAGGTCCTCTATGGCCACGTCTTCCGCAACGCGATGCTCATCATCATCGCGGGCTTTCCCAGCGTGTTCATCGGCGTGTTCTTCACCGGCTCGATCATCATCGAGACGATCTTCTCGCTCGACGGGCTCGGCCGGCTGGGATTCGAAGCCGCGGTGGCGCGCGACTACCCGGTGATCTTCGGAACGCTCTTCGTGTTCAGCCTGATGACCCTTGTCGTCGGGATCCTGGCGGACCTGATGTATGTCTTCGTCGATCCCCGCATCGACTTCGAAACGCGGGAGGGTTGAGATGACCCGCGAAGGCAACGTCCACGGCCCCGACGAGCCGGGCATCGACATGGCGCCGCCCCGTCCCGCTGCGGGCGGGCACGACGCGCCGCCTCCGGTCGAGCCGCGCCGCCGCCGGCCGACCTTGTCGCCGCTGAACCAGCGCCGGTGGCGGAACTTCCGCCGCAACGGGCGGGCCTTCTGGTCGCTGATCCTGTTCTGCGTGCTCTTCGGCCTGTCGCTCTGCGCCGAGTTCATCGCCAACGACAAGCCGATCCTCGTCAACTACGACGGCGAGCTCTACGCGCCGATTTTCAGCTTCTACCCCGAGACGACCTTCGGCGGCGACTTCCGGACCGAGGCCGTCTATGCCGATGTCGAGGTCGAATGCCTGATCCGCTCGGGCGGGCTCGAGGACTGCTTCGACGACCCCGAGGGGATCATCGCGTCGGGCACCACCGCCGCGGGGGTCGAGGCCGGCTGGCTCGTCTGGCCACCAATCCGCTACAGCTACGACACCATCGCCGATATCGGCGGTGCGGCACCGTCGGCCCCGGATGCGACGCATATCCTCGGGACAGACGACACCGCGCGGGACGTGGCGGCGCGGGTGATCTACGGCTTCCGCCTGTCGATCCTGTTCACCCTGATCGTGACGGTCCTGACGACGCTGATCGGTATCGTGGCGGGCGCGGTCCAAGGCTTCTTCGGCGGCAAGACCGACCTGTTCTTCCAGCGCATCATCGAGATCTGGGTCTCGACCCCGTCGCTCTACGTCATCATCATCCTCTTCGCGATCCTGGGTAGAGGATTCTGGTTGCTGGTCTTCGTCACCGTCCTCTTCGGATGGCCGGCGCTGGTGGGCGTCGTCCGGGCCGAGTTCCTGCGCGCCCGCAACTTCGAATACATCCGCGCGGCTCGCGCGCTGGGGGTCGGAAACTGGACCATCATGTTCCGCCACATGCTGCCGAACGCGATGGTGGCCACGCTGACCATGCTGCCCTTCATCATCACGGGCACGATCTCGACGCTGGCCTCGCTGGATTTCCTCGGCTTCGGCCTGCCGTCCTCGTCCCCCTCGCTCGGTGAGCTGACGCTGCAGGCCAAGCAGAACCTGCAGGCGCCGTGGCTCGCCTTCACCGCGTTCTTCACCTTCGCGATCATGCTGTCGCTTCTCGTCTTCATCTTCGAGGGCATCCGCGACGCGTTCGACCCGAGGAAGACCTTCCAGTGACCGACCCAGCAGATCCCGTCCTCCAGGTCCGCGACCTGAACATTCGCTTCAGTCAGGAAGGGGCCGTGACCCATGCGGTGCGCGGCGTATCCTTCGACGTGGGACGGGGCGAGACGGTCGCGCTGGTGGGCGAGTCGGGCTCGGGAAAATCCGTCACCGCGCTTTCGACGGTCGAACTGCTGCCCGGCTCGGCCAGGATCGAGGGCTCGGCCAAGTTCGGCGGTCGAGAGCTGGTGGGCGCCTCGGAGAAGACCCTGCGCGAGATACGCGGCAACGACATCAGCTTCATCTTTCAGGAGCCGATGACCTCGCTCAACCCGCTCCACACCATCGAAAAGCAACTGGGGGAAAGCCTTGCGCTGCACCAGGGGCTGAGCGGTCAGAAGGCCCACGCCCGCATCGTGGAGCTTCTGGACCAGGTCGGCATTCCCGATCCCGAGATGCGCCTGAAAAGCTACCCTCACCAACTTTCGGGCGGGCAGCGGCAGCGCGTGATGATCGCCATGGCGCTGGCCAACGGCCCCGAACTTCTGATTGCGGACGAACCGACCACCGCGCTCGACGTGACGATCCAGGCGCAGATTCTCGACCTTCTGCAGGAGCTGAAGGAGGAACGGGGCCTGTCGATGCTGTTCATCACCCACGACCTGACCATCGTGCGCCAGATCGCCGACCGGGTTTGCGTGATGAAGGACGGCGAGATCGTCGAGACCGGCCCCACCGCGCAGATCTTCGATAACCCGCAGCACCCCTACACGCGGATGCTGCTCGAGGCGGAATCGATCGGCGGACCGACGCCCGTCCCCGAGGGGGCCGAAACGGTGGCCGAGACGAAAGACCTGCGCATCTGGTTCCCGATCCAGCGCGGTCTTCTGCGCCGCACGGTGGGGCATGTGAAGGCGGTCAACGGCGCGACCCTGTCGGTCCGCAAGGGCGAGACGCTGGGGATCGTGGGCGAATCAGGCTCGGGCAAGACCACGCTGGCGCTGGCCATCATGCGACTGATCGGCTCGGACGGGCCGATCGTCTTCCTCGGGCGCGAAATCCACGAGCTGAAGGGCAGGGGGATGCGGCCCCTGCGCGCCGACATGCAGATCGTGTTCCAGGACCCGTTCGGGTCGCTCAGCCCGCGCATGACGGTCGAGGAGATCATCGCCGAGGGGCTGGGCATCCACGCGAACCTGTCCCGGCGCGAGAAGCACGACAAAGTCGCCGCGATCATGCGCGAGGTCGGCCTGCCGCCCGAGACCATGCACCGCTACCCGCACGAGTTCTCGGGCGGACAGCGCCAGCGGATCGCCATCGCCCGCGCGATGATCCTGCAGCCCAAGCTCGTGGTGCTGGACGAGCCGACCTCGGCGCTCGACATGACGGTGCAGGTGCAGATCGTGGAGCTTTTGCGCGAGCTGCAGCGGAAGCACGGGCTGGCTTACCTGTTCATCAGCCACGACCTGAAGGTCGTTCGCGCGCTGTCGCACAAGGTGATGGTGATGCAGAAGGGCGACGTGGTCGAGGCCGGCCCCGTGGACCAGATCTTCGACCGACCGCAGACCGACTACACCCGCCAGCTGATGGCGGCGGCCTTCGGGAAGCGCGCCGGCTCGGCCGCCTGAACGTCTTTTTCGATCCCCGCAACAAAAGCGGGGTGCGCGCGTTGACCGGCGCAACGGGGACGCGCCAGGAATGTTCAAGAAGATATCTCTCATCGCGAACCGGAAGTCTGGGCAGAACAGCCGCGATGCAGAAGCCATCGACCGGGCCTTGAGTGCCTTCGGCGACGGCGCCGCTCGTTTCGACTGGCATCCCGAGACCCCGATCGAGGACACCGTCGCCCGAGCGCTCGCGCGCGATCCCGAGATGGTCGTGGTAGCCGGTGGTGACGGCACGGTCATGGCCGTTGCAAGCGCGCTTCTTGGCAGCGGCGTGCCGATGGGGGTCCTGCCGCTGGGTACGTTCAACTTCTTCGCGCGCGGGCTGGGCCTGTCCGAAGACCCGGAGGTGGCGGCTCGGCAGATGATGTCGGCCGAACCCCACGATATTCGCGTGGGCATGGTGAACGGGCAGGCCTTCCTGAACAACGCCTCGCTCGGCATCTATCCTGCGATCCTGCGCGAGCGCGAGACGGTCTATTCCCGCTGGGGGCGGTTCCGACTGGCGGCGCACTGGTCCGTGGTCAAGACGTTCCTGCGGTTCCGCAAGCCGATGAAGGTCACGCTGACGATCGACGGCAAGCGCGAGACCCGGCGCACCGCCCTCGTCTTCGTTGCCCGGTCGGCCTATCAGCTCAACCTGTTCGGGATCGACGGCGAGGACGCGATCGACGCCGATCGCTTCGCCGTTCTGGTTTCAAGGGCCGAGACGCGACGGGCGCTGTTCATGATGGCGGCGCGGCTGGCGCTCGGCCACCCGATGCGGGGGCGCGACTACGATCTGTATTCGGCGAAGGTGGCGGATATCCACACCAAGCGGCGCCGGACGCTTCTGGCCTTCGATGGAGAGAAGCGACTTGAAAGCGGACCCTTCCGCTTCCGCATGTCCGACGAGAGTCTGACGATTCTCCTACCGCAATCCGACGCCGAGGCCTGATGCGAATCCTGCACCTCTCCGACTTGCATTTCGGCCGTGACCGGCCCGAACTCGAAGGACCTCTCGTTCAGGCGGTCAACACTCTTGCGCCGGATCTCGTGGCCGTTTCCGGTGATTTCACGCAGCGCGCGCGGGTGGGGCAGTTCGAGCGGGCACAGGCCTTCCTGTCCCAGTTGACGCCCCCGACGCTGTCCGTTCCGGGCAATCACGACACCCCGCTCGACAACCTGTTCCTGCGGTTCCTGCGACCGTTTCACCGCTACAAGCGCCACATCGACCGCAACCTCGAACCGACGATCGAGACGGACGAGGCCGTGATCGCGGGGGTCAACACCGTGAACCGCTTCTCCTGGCAGCGGGGGCGGCTATCGAAGCACACGATCCGCGAGATCGGCCGCGCCTTCGAGGGGGCGGGCAAACGCCTGCGCGTCGTCGTGCTGCATCACCCGTTGGAGCATGGCCCCGAAGTGGAGAAGCGGCTGATGCGGGGGGCACACAAGGCCTTGGTGGCGCTGGACGAGGCGGGGGCGGACGTCGTGCTGTCGGGCCATCTGCACAACACGGTGACGCGGCCTTTCACCGTCGCGCCGGGCTGCCTGTTCGTCCAGGCCGGAACGGGATTGTCGAATCGCCTGCGGGGCGAGGACAACACGTTCAACCTTCTGACGGCGACGCCGGACAAGATCGTGATCGATACGTTCTCGGCCGGGGAGGACGCGGCGTTCGAGGTTCAGGGCCGGGTGACCTTCATGCGAGGCGAAGCCGGCGCCTGGGCCGAGACTTGATCAGCCCGGGCCCAGAGTATTGCAAGTGACGTCGCGCGCGCTGAGCCGCTGACAGGCAAGCGCAGCGCGGTCCTGCGTCATGCCGACGAAGTTCGCCTCCCACCCCTTGGGGCTTTGCACGACCTTGCGAAGCGCGTCGTCGAGGGTGCCGATCTCGGTCAGCGCGGTCTTGAGCAGCACCTGCTCGGCGGCGTAACGGCTGCCGAAGCGCCCGACGTTGATGCCGTAGTGCCGCCCTCCGCTGGAGGACATCCGCGTGACGACCTCGCCACCCTGCGGACGTACGGCTTGCTCGGCCGCGATCTCGGCTTCGGCCATCGCGACCGTGCGGGACCGGGGTTCAGGTGTGATGGTCGGGGCCGCCGCAAGAGTCGGTACCGGGGCGGTGGCTTCGGTGACCATGGGCGCCTCGGCAAGCGCCTCGGGCAATGCCTGTTCGACCGCCTGTGCCACGAGGTCGGGTGACAGCGCCACGGTGCGCACCGGTCGGAGCGCGGGTCGCAGAGAGCGCGCGACGGCCACCGACCCGGCGCCCGTGGCCGTGTTGTAGTTCGGCGGCGCGGGCGGCACAACGGCGACGCGCGAGGGCGCGCGAGAGAAGCCGAGATCGAGCAGTTCCGCCACCTTCGCGTCGCGGGTAGCCGTCGAACGGCCGCCGAAAACCGTCGCGATGATCCTCTCGCCGCCACGTTCGGCCGAGGCGGTAAGGTTGAAGCCCGCCGCGTTGGTGAACCCGGTCTTGATCCCGTCGGCGCCCTGGTACGAGCTTAGTAGCCGCCGGTTGGTGTGGTGGACGACCGCGAGCCCCGCATCGGCGCTCTGCCGGGAGAACAGGTTGTAGTACTGGGGGAAGTCGTAGAACAGGTGCCGCCCCAGCGTCGTCATGTCTCGCGCCGTCGAAAGGTGCCCCGAGGCCGTGAGCCCGTGGGCGTTCTTGAAGGTCGACTGCGTCATGCCGAGCGCCTTGGCCGTCCGGTCCATGCGCGCGGTGAAGTTCGCCTCGGACCCCGAGATTGCCTCGCCGAGTGCGGTCGCCGCATCATTGGCCGATTTCACCGCCGCGGCGCGGATCAGGTAGCGCAGGGCGATCTGCTGCCCGGCGCGAAGGCCTAGCTTCGAGGGCGGTTCCGAGGCGGCGTTCTTCGAGATCGTCACCTTGGTGTCGAGCGAGATCTCGCCCTTCTCGACCGCCTCGAAGGCGATGTAGAGCGTGAGCATCTTGGTCAGCGACGCGGGGTGGAGGCGCGCGTCGGCGTTGCGTTCGTGAAGGACCTGCCCCGACCGCGCGTCAATCACCATGGCCGCATAGGGGGCCGCGATCGCGGGCGTGGCGAAAAGGACCACAAGGGATAGGAGGACCCCCAACGGGGTCGTGAGCCGTCGGATTGCCACGGGTTTCTGCCTCAATCTGCCTCTACGGTCGGCGTTCTTTTTAGGGACCGATCCGTCAACAAACCTATAATAGCATGGAGTCTTGCAGCGGAAAACTGTGCAATGACGGCGGCTTACGTAAATACCGACCGCCGAACCAGATGTGGACAGCGCCCGCGATGCAACCGCTATATCCTGAGCGTCGCATCAGTTCAGAGTTGCAATAAGGTCAGGCAACCCGCCCAAATCGGCCAATTCGTGGAACCGCGGCTCTTCCCGGGGCGGGTCGGCAGCCTCGATCGCCCATTCAAGGCCATGCGGAACGAAGACCCCGTGCCCGCCGGCGGCGATCATTGGCAAGACGTCGGATTTCATCGAATTTCCCGCCATCAACCCGCGGTCAGGGCCATCGCCGTGGCTTTCGAAGACCCGCGCATACATTGCCTGTGTCTTCTCGGACACAATCTCGATCGCGTCGAACAAGTCCCCCAGCCCGGACTGAGCGAGCTTACGCTCTTGGTCGAGCAGATCGCCCTTGGTCACAAGGAGGATGCGGTAGTTCGGCGCCAGGTGCTCGACAGCGTCGCGGGCGTGGGGGAGCAACTCGATCGGGTGCTCCAGCATCTCCTGACCTGCCTCGACGATGCCCCGAATCACGTGGCCGGGTGCCTTGTCGCCCGTAACGTCGAGCGCGGTCTCGATCATGGACAGCACGAAACCCTTGATGCCGAACCCGTAGCGCCCGAGATTTCGACGCTCGGCCGCGAGGAGGCGTTCGGCAAGGTGGTCGCGGTCGGTATGATCGGCCAGAAGCTCGGCAAAGCGCGCCTCCGTCATGCGGAAAAATCGCTCGTTGTGCCAAAGTGTATCGTCGGCGTCGAAGCCGATCGTGGTAATGTGGGGCATTGTGCCTCTTTTCTGTCGCGGCATCGTCCTTATATTGCGGAACCGCACCTCACGATTAACCGCAATGGGCCAAACGTGACCAGATACCCCACGACACTGATGGCAGATCGCCCCGGCGACGACGATGGCGATGCCGGGGTCAAGCTTGATACCAAGCCGAAAACCAAACGGCCGCCGCTCTACAAGGTGATGATCCTGAACGACGACTACACGCCGATGGAGTTCGTCGTGCATGTTCTCGAGCGGTTCTTCGGCCTGAGCCACGCGCAGGCATTCGAGATCATGCTGACCGTTCACAAGAAGGGGTTGGCGGTGGTCGGCGTGTTCTCGTTCGAGGTCGCCGAGACCAAGGTGACGCAGGTGATGGATTTCGCCCGCCGTCACCAGCACCCGCTGCAATGCACCATGGAAAAGGAATAGGCGGCTGCTTTCCGACCGTTTGACTCGTGCCGCGGACGAGGGGCTGCTGACCTCGCCCATCCTTCTGGTCTGTCCCCCCGACGGGACGGGACTGGAGACTTTGCCGGGGGCGGTCCTCGTCTATCACGACAGCCAGCCCGAGCATGATCGCTTCGCCCGCCTGACCGAAATGCGGGACGAGATCGCCGGCCCCGCGGGCTGCGTGGTGGTGAGTCTGCCCCGCACGCGCCTGGCCGCGCGGGACCTGGTGGCGCGGGCGGCCGAGCTTAATGTGCCGCTCCTGATCGACGGGCAGAAGACCGACGGCATCGATTCGATGCTGAAGGCCGCGCGGGCCCGGGGGACGGTGGGCTCGGTGATCTCGAAGGCGCACGGCAAGCTGTTCGTCGTCGAGGGCGGAGACTTCGCGGATTGGCGCGCTGCGCTGCAAGAGAATTCGGACGGCTTCCTGACCCCTCCGGGCGGATTCTCCGCCGACGGGATCGACCCCGGCTCGCGCTTGTTGATCGATGCGCTGCCGCCGCTGAAGGGCCGCGTGGCCGACCTGGGCGCGGGATGGGGCGCGCTTTCGGTCGCGATCCTGGGCAGCGAGGCCGTCACCGCCTGCGACCTGGTCGAGGCCGACCGCCCCTCACTGGACTGCGCCCGCCGCAACGTCGTCGACTCGCGCGCCCGGTTCCACTGGGCCGACGCGACCGCGTGGGCGCCCGAGGACAGCGTGGATCACGTCGTGACCAACCCGCCGTTCCACAAGGGACGTGCCGGCGACCCGGGGATCGGGCGTGCCTTCCTTACCACGGCCGCGCGCATCCTTGCCCCGCGCGGTGTGCTCTGGATGGTCGCCAACCGCCACCTTCCCTACGAATCCCACCTCGAGACATTGTTCGGCGAGGTCGCGGAGCTTTCCGGCTCCTCTGCCTTCAAGCTTTTCCGCGCCGCACGACCGCGACGCCCCCGCTGAGGGTTCCCCCATGACATTATCGATCCAGGGCAAGACCGCCATCGTGACCGGCGCGGCGAACGGCGTGGGCCTGGCCGTCGCGCGTCTGTTCATCGACAAGGGCGCGAACGTGATGATGACCGATCTCGACGAAGAGACGCTGAAGAACGAGATCGGCGAGATGGACGAAGATGGCGGCACGGCCCGCTGGTTCGCCGGCGACCTGCGCGAGAAGTTGACGCTGCAGAACCTGCTGTCGGCCACGCATGACGCTTTCGACAGGGTCGATATCCTCGTGAACGCATCGCGCCAGATGGAGACCTGCGATCCCCTCGATCCCGAGGACCCGATGCTGGAAACGCTGCTTGAGCAGAACCTGATGACGTCCCTGCGCCTGTCGCAGGCGGTCGCCAACCGGATGATCCGACAGGCCGAGGACGAGGGGCGAACGGGCCAGCCGCTGGGCTCGATCATCAACTTCTCGTCGATCGCCGCGCGCCGGACGCAGCCGGACCTGCTGGCATACTCGATCTCGACAGCGGCGCTCGACCAGGCAACGCGGAACCTTGCCGTGGCGCTGGCTCCGCACCGAATCCGGGTCAACGGGATCGCGTTCGGATCGGTCATGTCGGCCTCGCTGAGGGGCGCCATCAAGCGCGACTCAGAGATTCGCGAAGAGATCATCGAGGCCACGCCGCTGCACCGCATCGCGTCGGCCGCCGAGGTCGCCGAGGCCGTCCAATTCCTGGCCTCGGACGGCGCGGGCTTCGTGACTGGCGAGATCCTGACCGTTGATGGCGGCCGATCTCTCTTGGACACGGTCGATACGTCGGCGCACTGATCTTCAAACTCCGTTCACTTCTCTCGCCTATCGATTCCCCCGAAGCGGAACGAAGGATGAGTTGCCCGTGCTGAATAACTTTTTTCGCAAGCCTCGTGAGACGGGCCTCGCCGAGGCCATGCTGGCTGGCATCAAGAAAAGCCACATGGTCATTCGCCTCGACCTGTCCGGCAAGATCCTCGAGGCCAACGAGGTCGCGGCCGAGTCCGCCGGCGTGAAGCTGGCCGACGTTCTTGGTCAGAACTATGCCCAGTTCATGCGCCCGAAGGACGTCGCCGCGAAGGAATTTCAGCGTATCGCGGAGACCGTGCGCGCCGGTGGCTCGGTTCAGAAGATCGCACCGGCCTTGAACAATGCAGGCGAAGAGGTCTGGTACGACCTCACCTATTCGCCGCTCGATACCCGCGACGGCACCCGGGAAATCCTGGTCGTCGCCCATGACATCACCGAGATGCACCTCCGCCGCCGGGACAACCGCAGCCAGGTGGACGCGATCCGGCGCTCGATGGGCGTGATCGAATTCGACCTTCAGGGAAATATCCTTGATGCGAACGATCATTTCCTGGAGGCCGTAGGGTACTCGATCGACGAGGTTCGCGGCCACCACCACAGGATTTTCGTGCGGCCCAAGGAAGCAGCCACGTCTGAATACAAGGAGTTCTGGAACAAGCTGTCGCAGGGATCGTCGAGCACTGGCCGCGTCGAGCGAATCGGCAAGAACGGCGAGCCCATCTGGCTGCGCGCGACCTACGAGACGCTTTCGGATCCCGAAGGCCGACCCTTCAAGGTGGTCAAGTACGCCTTCGACATCACTGCGGACGCCAACATGCAGGCCGATGCCACGCACCAGATCGAGGCGATCCAGAAGGTCCAGGCGGTGATCGAGTTCGCGCCGGACGGGACCATCATCCGGGCCAACGACATCTTCTGCAACGTTCTTGGTTACCGCGAAAACGAGATAGCCGGAAAGCATCACCGGATCTTCGTGCAGGAGAACCACGCGAACTCGACCGAGTATCGAGACTTCTGGGCGAAGCTGCGGGACGGCCACGAGCAGGACGGCAATTTCGTGCGCGTCGGCAAAAACGGCAACAACGTCTATATCCGGGCGAGCTACTCGCCGATCCGCGACGCCTCGGGCCGTGTTGCAAAGGTCGTGAAATTCGCGATCGACACGACGAGCTTCGAGATCGCGACCCGGACTCTCAGCAATGGACTCGGCCAGCTTGCTTCAGGCGACCTGTCAGCCCGCATCGCGAACGACCTAGGCGAGTTCGACAGCATCCGCACGTCCTTCAACGAGGCGGTGGAGCGGCTGAACTCGGTCGTTCAATCGACCAACGAAGTGTCGCTGCAGCTCAACCGCGAGGCTGACGCGGTTGCCGAGGCGACCGACAACCTCGCCCGCCGGACCGAGCGTCAGGCGGCGACGTTGGAAGAAAGCGCGGCGTCTCTCGAGGACCTCACGTCCGTGGTGCATGCTGCGAACAAGCGGGCCTCCGAGGCGCGGGTTCTCGCTGAAAGCGCGCGGACCGATACGGATCGCTCGAACGAGGTCGTGCAGAATGCGATGTCGGCGATGGCCGACATCGCGGAGTTCTCGCGCAAGATCTCTTCGATCACGAGCCTGATCGACGATATCTCGTTCCAGACGAACCTCCTGGCGCTCAATGCCGGCGTCGAAGCCGCGCGCGCGGGCGACGCGGGGAGGGGCTTTGCGGTCGTGGCATCCGAGGTCCGTGCCCTCGCGCAGAGGTCCTCTGACGCCGCCAAGGAGATCGCGACCCTTATTTCGTCGTCGACCGAGCAGGTCGATCGCGGCGTGAACCTGGTGAATCAGGCCGGCGACTCTCTGTCGACGATTCGAGGCAAGGTTCAAGAGATCCATGCCGGAGTGGAGACGATTTCGGGCATGACCGAAGAGCAGTCTCAGGGCATCTCCGGGCTGAACGTCGCGATCGGCGATCTTGACCGGGTGACGCAGCAGAATGCTGCCATGGCCGAAGAGACCAACGCCGCGATCCAGGCCTTGGGGCAGGGCATCTCGCAGCTGCGGGGCGAATTCGAGTTCTTCCGCACCGAAGGGCCCGACGTTCGAAAGCCGCGCCTGCGCTCCGTCAGCTAGCACTTTTCCCCTCGGCGCCGGCCTGCTACGCCAGCGTAATGACAGAGGATGATTTCGACGAACGGAAGGTCCGGGCGGCCCGATGGTTCCACGCGTTGCGCGACGAAATCGTCGCAGCGTTCGAAGATCTGGAACGAACGCACGACACGGGTCCGTTCAGCGAAGACCCGCCGGCGGCCTTCGAGGTCACCAAGACCAGCCGGCGGTCGGATGACGGCTCCGACGCGGGCGGTGGGCTGATGAGCGTCCTGCGCGACGGACGCGTGTTCGAGAAGGTCGGCGTCAACGTCTCGGAGGTCTACGGGACGTTGGGGGAACGAGCGCAGGCGGCCATGGCCGCCCGCAAGGGCATCCCCGGCATGAAGGACGATCCGAGCTTCTGGGCGAGCGGCATCAGCCTGGTCGCGCACATGCGCAATCCGCAGGTTCCCGCGGTCCACATGAACACGCGGATGTTCTGGACACCCCATGCCTGGTGGTTCGGGGGTGGCGCGGACCTCAACCCGGCGCTGCCCTACGAGGAGGACACCGCGCATTTCCACAGGACACTTCAGGAATACCTCGACCGGCATGGCGCGGAACACTATCCTCGCCTGAAGACGTGGGCCGACGAGTATTTCTTCATCCCGCACCGCAACCGCGCCCGCGGCGTCGGCGGCATCTTCATGGATGACCAGTGCTCGGGCGACTGGAATGCGGATTTCGAACTGACGCGCGACATCGGGCGGGCATTCCTTCCGGCGTTCCTGCCGCTGGTCGAAGCCCGCCGCACCCAGGATTTCGACTCCGCCGACCGTGAGACGCAACTGATCCATCGCGGGCTCTATGCCGAGTACAACCTCGTCTATGACCGCGGGACGAAGTTCGGCCTGGAAACCGGCCATGACGCCAACGCCGTTTTGATGAGCCTCCCGCCGCTGGCACGCTGGCCCTGACCGAACCCGCACGCGATCGGATGGACAATCCGAGACCCGCGCCTAACCTCGGCTGCATGGAAAGCGATCCCTTCCTCGGCCACCGGGTCTTTGTCTACGGCACGCTGCGCCGCGGGTTCATCAATAACGAGGCGACGCTTGCCTTCCGCAACGGCGCTACCTTCGTCGCCGAAGGCCGCGTTCCGGGCGCGCTCTACTCGGTCGGGTGGTATCCCGCGCTGGTCGAGGGCCACCCCGGCGAAGTCATTGGCGAAGTGTGGGAGCTTTCCTCCCCGGGCCTGATGGACGTCCTCGACGAGTACGAGGGGCTTTTCGACGAGGGCCCTCCGGAATACCGGCGCGAGCCGCGCACCGTCTCCACGGATCAGGGGCCGATCGAGGCGTGGGCCTACATCTATGCCTACGAGGTGGACGAGCAGCAGCTCATCCCCTCGGGCGACTGGGCCGACGCGTTCAACACGGCCTGAGGTTGCCGGTCAGCCGACGCAGCGAGATAGGGACAGGAACGGAACATCGTCCGAAAAGCGCACCGCGTAGTTGCCGACGCTCACGGTCGTGCCGCGGTCGGTCCACCACCAGTTGCCGCGTCCACGGCCCGGGATCTCGGCCGTACAGGCCTCGGTCAGCAGGATCGTTTCGCTTCGGGTCGTGAGGCGGCTGGCCGAATGACTGACCTTCTCGGCGTAGACCGCGCCGGTATCCGAAACGAGCGCCCGCTCGGCCAGAGCGGGCGAGGCAACAAGCGCGGTTGCCGCGAAGGCGAGGATGTGGATGGCCTGCATGTGGACTGCTCCTTTTCTTGTTTATGACAAATTCAACGCGAAGCATCCGATTCGGTAACCACATTCGCGCATCGCGGGCGGATTTCGCGACCAAGCGTCACTGTTCCATCACAGGCGTGCTCTTCCGGGATCGAGGTCGCGCCATGCTCCCGGCGCCAGATCGCTCAGGTCGAACGGCCCGACCGACCACCGGACCAGCCGCAGGCAGGGCAGCCCCACATGGGCGGTCATGCGCCGTACCTGGCGGTTGCGCCCCTCGTGGATCGTCAGGCGCAGCCACGCATCGGGCACCGACTGGCGCTCTCGGACCGGGGGTTCGCGGGGCCAGAGCGCGGGCGGAGCGATCTGTTTGGCCTGCGCGGGCAGAGTGGGGCCGTCGTTCAGCACGACCCCCTCGGCCAGGGCACGGATCTGTTCCGGCTCGGGACTGCCCTCGACCTGGACAAGGTAGGTCTTGGGCATCTTGTGGCGCGGATCGGTCAGGCGGGCCTGCAGTTTGCCGTCGTTGGTAAGCAGCAACAGCCCTTCGCTGTCCCGGTCAAGGCGGCCCGCGGGGTAGAGCCCCGGCAGGTCGAGGTGCCGGGCCAAACCCGGCCACCGGCCGTCATCGGTGAATTGCGACAGCACGTTCATGGGTTTGTTGAACGCCACCAGCCGGGTGGGGCCGGACTGCTTGGCGCGAGGTCTGGGTCGGGAACGGGCCATGAGACTGCCGAGGTACTGCGAATATCCGGGCCCGGTGTCGGCCAAAGGGGTCGCTTCCGCAACTGCCCTTCGCCAGGACCGGCGCCGCCTAGCTCGCCACCCACCAGACCAGGAAGGCCACCAGAAGCGCGACGACGATCGCGGCGATGGCCACCGTGCCGCTGGCGCGACGGTCGCGGGTATCGCGGGAGGGGGCCGTAGGCGGGACGCCGGATACCGAGCTCTCGGCTGACGCGGCGCGCAGGGGCATTCCCGGCGGAGTTCCCCGGTCGAGCCGATACGAGCCGAGGTGCCGCAACGGCTCTTGCGGGCGGAGCGGCTTCGAGACGGCGCGGGGGCGCAGGATGATGATCGGCCCCTTGACTGCGGAAAGCTTGGTCGCGTCCGCCTGCAGGCTCTCCGACGCGATGCCTTCGCCCTCGTTCAGGTAGTTGGCCAGCCCCAGATCGCCGAGGGCGCGCGTATCCAGCGCGGCCGCGCGGTCAGGCTCGACATCGACATCGCCAAGCGCACGGCTGAGCGCCGCGCCGTCCTCGACCAGAGCGGACGCCTCGGGCATCGTCAGGTCCACGGCAAAGACGTGGATCGTCTCGGGGTCTGTGGGAATCTCTGCCATCCGGGCCTCCATTTTCGTTTGCAACGTGGCGGGTGCCGCTGTGGTTCATACGTTATGATGGTGACCGCGCGCGATCGCGGCACTAACCTCGTGGCAGCAGAGAACCGTGAGAGGGCGTTGCGATGATCAGGACCTATCTGGCTGCGGCGTTTCTGGCCCTTCTGCCTGTCCCCGGCCTTGCGCAGAGCTGTGACGGGTATACCCAACTTGAAATGAGCTTTTGCGCCAAGGATCGCTGGGCGGTTGCCGATGACGAACTGAACCGGCTTTGGCGTATGGTGAAGCCGCTGGCCGACGGGCAAGGCCACGGCGCGCAGTTGTTGCAAGAGCAGCGCGATTGGTTGCGCCGTCGCGATGCCACCTGCGAACCGGAACTGTCGGGCGGCGGCTCGGCCGCCCCGATGACCTACTGGTTCTGCATGGAAGAGATGACGGCCGCCCGGAACACCGCTCTGCGCGCGCGTCTTCCCTAGACCCGCGCGCGGCGGTTCTGCGCCAGCAGGTCCATTGCGGCCATGCGCACGGCCACGCCCATCTCGACCTGCTCCTGGATGACCGAGCGGTTGATGTCGTCGGCGATGGTCCCGTCGATCTCGACCCCTCGGTTCATCGGCCCCGGATGCATGACGATGGCATCGGGTTTCGCGTGGCCCAGCTTTTCGGCGTCGAGCCCGTAGCGGTGGTAGTACTCCCGCTCGGAGGGGATGAACCCGCCATCCATCCTCTCGCGCTGGAGGCGCAGCATCATCACCACGTCGGCATCGGCAAGGCCGGCCTTCATGTCGTGATGCACCTCGACGCCCCAATCGGCGGCTCCTGCGGGGATCAGCGTCGGCGGACCCACGAGGCGAATGCGGCTCTCCATCTTGCCGAGAAGCCAGATGTTCGACCGTGCGACGCGGGAATGGGCGATGTCGCCGCAGATCGCGACCGTCAGCCGGTGCAGCCGCCCCTTGGCCCGCCGGATCGTCAGCGCGTCCAGAAGCGCCTGGGTGGGATGTTCGTGCCGCCCGTCTCCTGCGTTCAGAACGGCGGCGTTCACCTTTTGCGCCAGCAGGTCCACCGCACCGGAATGGGGGTGGCGCACCACCAGCAGGTCGGGGTGCATGGCGTTCAGCGTCAGCGCCGTGTCGATCAGCGTCTCGCCCTTTTTGATCGAGGACGCCTGCATCGCCATGTTCATCACGTCGGCCCCGAGGCGTTGGCCGGCGATCTCGAAGCTGGCTAGCGTGCGGGTGGAGTTCTCGAAGAACATGTTGATCTGGGTGAGGCCCTTCAGCGCCTGTCCGTGCTTCTGCGAGCCGCGGTTGAGATCCACGTAGGTCTCGGCCAGGTCGAGGATCGTGGTGATCTCGTCGGGGGCGAGGGGCTCGATCCCCAGAAGGTGGTCCTGCCGGAAGGCCATGCGCGCTCCTGTCGTTCGGGCGGGGTATGGGAAGGCGGGGGCGATCCGTCAAGCGTGGTCCGTGCTCACGAGAACTTCAGGGCGGGGGCGTGGGTTTCGCGCGGGCTTCTGCTAGGACGCAGGAAGGTTAATCGGAGGTTTGCAATGTTGCGCGTCGTTCTCTTGTCGATCCTGATGGCCCTGCCCGCCGCGGCGCAGGACCGCGCGGGGGTGGAGCGTCAGTTCCAGGCGTGGCTCGAACAGACCATCTGGCCCCGCGCCTCGCGCGAGGGGGTCTCGCGCGGTACATTCGACGCGGCGTTCGACGGCGTCGGCCTGCAATGGGAGCTTCCCGACCTGCGCCCGCCGGGTTTCCCGCCCCCCGCAGAGACGCGCCAGACCCAGGCCGAATTCGGGAACCCCGGCAAGTACTTCAACCGCGGTTCGATCGACGGTGCGACCAGCGTGGGGCGGCAGATGGCGCGCACCCACGCTGGCACGCTTGCGGCGGTCGAACGGGCGACGGGCGTTCCAGGGCATATCATCCTGGCCATCTGGGGCCGCGAAAGCGGCTATGGCCGCGTCGACATCCCTCACGACGCGTTCCGGGTTCTTGGCACCAAGGGCTTCATGAGCACGCGGGCCGACTACTTCACCGACGAGCTGGTCGCACTGTTGCAGATCGCCGAGGCGGGCCATGCGCCCGAAGATGCCATGCGGTCAAGCTGGGCCGGCGCGCTGGGTCAGCCGCAATTCATGCCGTCGAGCTTCCTGAACTACGCCGCCGACGGAAGCGGGGACGGGCGCGCCGACATCTGGCGCTCCGAGGCGGACACGATCGCCTCGATCGGCACCTACCTCGCGCGGCACGGCTGGCAGCCCGGCCGCGACTGGGGGTTCGAGGTTGCGGTGCCGGAAAGCGTCTCGTGCACCCTCGAGGGGCCCGACCAGGGGCGGGCGATCCGCGACTGGGCCGCAATGGGGATCACCCGCGTCGGCGGAAAGGCCTTCCCCCAGAACGAGTTGCCGGGCGAGGGCTTCCTGCTGATGCCGGCCGGGCGCAACGGGCCAGCGTTCATCGTGACGCCGAATTTCTACACGCTGAAGGACTACAACATGAGCGACCTCTACGCCCTGTTCGTCGGCCATGTGGGCGACCGGATCGCCTACGGCATGGGCGATTTCGAAGGGAGATGGGGCAATGTCGGCGGCCTGATGCGCTCGGACGTGGCGGCGATGCAGCGCGCCTTGCAAGAGCAGGGGCATGACGTGGGCGGCGCGGACGGGCTTGCCGGCTTCAAGACCCGCCGCTCCATCGGTCGCTGGCAAGAGGCGAGCGGCCGCCCGGCCACCTGCTTCCCGGAACCCGGAATGGTGGCGGCGCTGCGTTGAGCTGGCTTCGATCGGCACGATTCCGGCCTCGCGGAACCGCCGCCGTACTTGCACTTGATCCACACGCGCCCTAGGCCCATTTTCGCGCACCAAGGAGGGCCGCCCGTGACGCAGTACCTGGATTTCGAGAAACCCCTCGCCGATCTGGAAGGGAAGGCTGAAGAGCTGCGCGCTCTCGCCGAATCCGACAATGACGTGACGGACCAGGCAAAGGCGCTCGACCAGAAGGCCAAGGCGCGGCTGGAACAGCTCTATACCGCGCTGACGCCGTGGCAAAAGTGCCAGGTCGCCCGCCACCCCGAGCGGCCCCATTGCCGCGACTACATTCGCGAGCTGTTCACGGAATACACGCCGCTGGCCGGCGACCGGAACTTCGCCGATGACCATGCGGTGCTCGGGGGCCTCGCGCGGCTCGAAGGGCGGTCCGTGGTGGTGATCGGTCACGAGAAGGGCCACGACACCAAGTCCCGGCTCGAGCACAATTTCGGCATGGCCCGCCCCGAGGGCTACCGCAAGGCGATCCGCCTGATGGAGATGGCCGACCGTTTCGGCCTGCCCGTCGTGACGCTGATCGACACGCCCGGCGCTTTCCCTGGCAAGGGCGCCGAGGAACGCGGCCAGTCCGAAGCGATCGCACGCTCGACCCAGACCTGTTTGCGGCTGGGCGTTCCTCTGGTGTCGGTGGTGATCGGCGAGGGCGGCTCGGGCGGTGCGGTGGCTTTCGCCACGGCGAACCGGGTGGCGATGCTCGAGCACTCGATCTATTCGGTGATTTCGCCCGAGGGCTGCGCCTCGATCCTGTGGAAGGACGCCGAGAAGACCCGCGAGGCCGCCGAGGCGCTGCGCCTGACCGCGCAGGACCTGAAGAAGCTGGGCGTGATCGACCGCATCATCCCCGAGCCCGTCGGCGGGGCACAACGTTCACGGACGGAGGCCATCCTCGCCGTCGGTCGCGCGCTGGACGAGATGCTTGCCGAGATGGACGGCCATGACGCCCCGCGCGTCCGCTCCGACCGCCGCGCGAAGTTCGTCGCAATGGGCGCCAAGGGCCTCACGGGCTGACGCGGCACCCCGCGCTGCGAGGCAACCGCGGGCACGGGTAGACCGCCGGGGGGTGGCGAGGGCAGGGGCCACGGACCTTGCTCGGACGAAGTGCGTTGGCTTGCCAAACCGAAAGGAAGCCATCATGCGCATCGCTCGCCTCATCTGCCTCGCCCTGCTGCCTGTTCCCGCCGTCGCGCAGTCCGTTCCCTTCGACGCCGCGGCCCTCGACGAAGCGACGTTCGAGGGGAGCGATCTGCCGGACGGGCAAAGCGCGCTGACCGTGAAGGTGCAGACCCTGCTCGATCGGGCGGGCACGTCTCCCGGCGTGATCGATGGGTGGAAGGGCGGCATGTCCACCACCGCGATCAAGGCATTCGAGCGCCGCCATGACCTAACCGTCGACGGGGTGCTCGACCAGCAGGCCTGGCAGGTTATGGGCGGCCCGGATGCCGCGCCGATCGCGCAAAGCTATACCATCACCGAAGAGGACGCCTCGGGCCTCGTTGACGAAATCCCCGAAGATTATTCCGAAAGGGCCGAGATGGACCGGCTCGCCTACCTCCGCGTGACCGAGAAGCTGGCAGAGCGTTTTCACATGGACGAGGAGTTCCTGATCGCTCTCAATGGCGGCGGCAGCTTCGATCCCGGTCGCACCATCACTGTCGTCGATCCCGGCGCGAATGTCGAAACCAAGGTCGCCCGGATCGAAGTGGACAAGCCGAACCAACGTGCCTCGGGGCTGGACGCCGACGGTAACATCGTCGTCGATTACCCGGTGACGGTGGGGTCCGATCAGGTCCCCTCGCCGTCGGGAACGTTCGACGTCGAGGCCGTCGCGATTGAGCCGACCTACACCTACCGCCCCGACACGAACTTTCAGCAAGGTGACAACGACGAGGTGCTGGTATTGCCGCCCGGGCCCAACAACCCTGTGGGGCGTGTCTGGATCGACCTGTCGAAGGAAACCTACGGCCTGCACGGCTGGGCGCACCCGTCCGAGTTGTTCACCGCCGCCAGCCACGGCTGCGTCCG
Source organism: Palleronia marisminoris (assembly GCF_900172315.1). GTDB lineage: Bacteria > Pseudomonadota > Alphaproteobacteria > Rhodobacterales > Rhodobacteraceae > Palleronia > Palleronia marisminoris. The sequence goes on along the minus strand of NZ_FWFV01000004.1, from coordinate 79,797 downwards.
GATGACCAACTGGGACGCGACCGAGCTGGCCCACCTGGTGTCCCAGGGCGTGACGGTGGAGTTCCTCGAATGATCCTCCGCGCTGCCTGTATTGCGCTGCTGGCAACGCCGGCGCTTGCCCAGGAGACACCGGTCTCCGAGGCCGCACCCGAGGTCAGCGAGACGCCGGCTCCGCGCCCCGATCCCGAGGATCGCGCGTCCGAGGTCGCCCCCGACGCGCCCGGCGAGGCTCCCGAGGAAGCGACCGCGGAGACACCCGAGGACGCGCCCGACACGCCAGCACAATGGCAGACCCTGCGCGAGACGCCGGAGGTATACGCCTCCTGCCTCGCCGCCCTCGAAGAGTTCGGCACCGAGTTCGTGGAGCGCGATAGCATAACCGGCCAGGTCGCCGATTGCGGCATCGCCAATCCCATCGAAGTCACCGAGATCCTGCCCGGGGTGGAGCTTCGCCCCGAAGCGGTGATGCGCTGCGAAACCGCACGCGCCCTCGCCTCCTGGGTCTCTGGCACGGTCGTTCCCGCCGCCGCCCGCACCGGCATCCTGGCGCCGCTGGCCGCGATCAACCACGGCTCGACCTATGTCTGCCGCAACCGCGGCGGGGTCGCGTCGGGTAAGGTCAGCGAACACGGGTTCGGCAATGCCGTCGACGTGATGGGCTTCCGCTTCGAGGACGACAGCAGCCTCGCCGTCGAGCCCCGCGCCGATTCCGGCACCATCGAAGAGGCGTTTCAACGGGCCGTCCGTGGCGGCGCATGCCTCGACTTCACGACGGTGCTGGGGCCGGGGACGGATGCGGCCCATGCGGACCACCTTCACCTCGACGTCAAGGAGCGCAACGGCGGCTATCGCATCTGCCAGTGACGGCCACGGGCAAACGCCTCGGTGGTGAAGGGGGGCAGTGTGCCCTCCTTTACAGGTCAGGAGGCGACGCCGGTCCCGATGGGGCAGGTCACGCCGGTGCCGCCGAGGCCGCAATAGCCGCCGGGGTTCTTCGCCAGGTATTGCTGGTGATAATCCTCGGCATGGTAGAACGCGGGCGCGTCGCGGATCTCGGTCGTGATCGGCCCGTGGCCCGCCTCGCGGAACTTCGGCTGCATGGTCTCGCGCGAGCTTTCGGCTGCTGCCTTCTGCGCTTCGGTGAAGGTGTAGATGCCCGAGCGGTACTGCGTGCCGCGATCATTCCCCTGCCGCATCCCCTGGGTGGGATCGTGGCCCTCCCAGAAGACCTTGAGCAAATCTTCGTAGGTGACGACAGACGGGTCGTAGATCACGCGCACCACCTCGTTATGGCCGGTGCGGCCCGAGCAGACTTCGTCATAGGTCGGATTCGGGGTGTGGCCGCCGGCATAGCCGACCATGGTGCTCCAGACGCCGCGAACCTTCCAGAACATCCGCTCGACGCCCCAGAAGCAGCCCATGCCGAAGACGGCTTCCTCCATGCCTTCGGGCAATTCGCCGCCCAGAGGCGTGTCGTTGACGAAATGGCGCGTCGCCGTGGGGATCGGCTGGTCGCGGCCCGGCAGGGCCTCGTCCTTCGAGGGCATTTCAGTGGATTTGCGCAGGATCTGGAACATGGTGTCCTCTTCGTCGGGGTTGCCCTGATATAGGGGCACATCGCCCCGCTCGCTACTCGGCTGGGGTCGGGTGATGGGGCAGATCGTCGGAAAGGCCGCCATCGCGCACCCGTCGATCTCGGCTCCTGCGGTCTCTGCGACTTCACAACTTCGTTCAGGGAAGCCGCTCACGTCGCTACGGCGATCAGAAGCAGGAGCGTCAACGCGCTGCCACACTGCAATATCTGGGCTGGCGCACGATGCAGGTGGATGCGGCATCCGGGCGAAGATCCGCCATCGCCCGGAGAGGGGGCCGGAACACTGCGTGGCGCTCTTTGTTGAGCGGACGAAACGACAAACCGCACCCTAAACGGAGGCACCACATGAAACGCATTCTTTCTCCCGTACTCGCCGCCGCTCTCGTGTCGCCCATGGCCCTGCTGCCCGCCGCGGCGCAGACCACGGACTCCGAGACCAGCAGCCCGGCCGTCGATGGCTCGATGGATGCCGATACCGTCGGCGTCGACACCGAAACGAGCGACACCGACGCGGATGGCTCGAGCAGCACCAGCGCCGAAACCAGCTCGGACAGCGCCACCAGCGCCGGGTCGGGCGGCTCGGACATGACTGCCGACGCTGATCCGCTGATCGTCACGGTGGGCGATGCCGAGATCACCGCGTCTGACGTTCAGACCGCGATCGAGGCGTTCCCGCCGCAGCTCGCCCAGCAGGTTCCGCCCGAGCAGCTCATCTCGGTCGCCGTCGACCAATTGGTCCTGCGCGAACTGATCCTGCAGCGCGCCGAGCAGGAGAACCTTTCGGAAGACCCGGAAGTGCAGCAGATGATCGAGGACAACGGCGAGCGCAGCCGCGAAGATGCGATCGTTCAGGTCTACGTGCAGCGCGCGATGGACGAGGCGATCTCGGATGAAGCGGTGCAGGGCGCCTATGACGAGGCGACGTCGCAGACCGAGCAGGAACTGCCGCCGATCGACCAGGTTCGCCCGCAGATCGAACAGCAACTTCGCCAGGAGCGTCTGGGCGCGCTGCGTCAGGAACTGATCGGACAGGGCACCGAGATCACCTTCTACGACGAGCAGGGCCAGCCCGTCGAAGACGCCGGCGCCACCAGCGGCGCGATGTCCGGCAACTCCGGCAGCGAAATGTCGAACGGCAGCGAAATGTCGGGCGGCGATGCCTCCGACAGCGGCGCGAGCGACACGTCCGGTAGCAGCGACTCGGGCAGCATGTCGGACAGCGACAGCTCGGATGATGCGAACTCCGGCACCTCCTCGAACTGAGGTCGCGCTGGCGTCCGATGACCGGCGCGCACACCGCCACTTGCCGCCCGCCGTTCCCCACGGCGGGCGGTCGCATGTCTGGACCCCGCTTCAGTAGAAGCTTTGCGGGTCGATATCGACGCTGAGGCGGATGTCGCCCTTCACCCTGACCTGCGCCAGCCACTCGGACACCGCGCTTTGCAGGGGCGCGCTTTTCTCTGCCTTCACCAGCATGCGTAGCCGGTGCCGACCCCGGATTCGCGCGATCGGCGCGGGCGCGGGACCGTAAAGTACCGCCCCAATCCGGCGCAGCGGCCCGTCGATCCGCGCGAGGTGGTTGCCCAGGTCGAACGCGGCCTGCATGTCGGGCGAGGACAGCACGATCCCGGCCATGCGACCGTAGGGTGGCACGCCTGCCGCCTTGCGCTCGGCGGCTTCGGCGGCCCAGAAGCCGTCCTCGTCCCCCGACAAGATAGATTTGATGACGTGGTGTTCGGGCTGGAAGGTCTGAAGCCACGCCTCGCCCGGCCGCTCGGCCCGGCCCGCACGGCCCGCGACCTGTCGCATCAGCTGGAACGTCCGCTCGGCCGCGCGCAGGTCCGAGCCCTGAAGCCCCAGGTCGGCGTCGATCACCCCCACCAGCGTCAGCAGGGGGAAGTTGTGCCCCTTGGCCACCAGCTGCGTGCCGACGACGATGTCGGCGTCGCCCGCCGCGATTGCCTCGATCCTCGCCTTCAGCGCGCGGGCGGACTGGTACATGTCCGAGGACAGTACCTCGACCCGCGCATCGGGAAAGAGGGCGGCGGCTTCCTCGGCCATGCGCTCGACCCCCGGCCCCACGGCGGCCAGCTTGCCCTCGACCTTGCACGAGGGGCAGACCTCGGGCATCGGCTTCGTTTCACCGCATTGATGGCAGACAAGGCGCTTGAGGAAGCGGTGCTCGACCATGCGCGCGTCGCAATGGTCGCAGGCGATCATCTCGCCGCAGGCCCGGCAGAGCGTCACGGGCGCATAGCCCCGGCGGTTCAGGAACAGAAGGCTCTGCTCGCCCCTCTCCAGCCGGTCGGCGATCTGCGCCTGAAGCGAGGGCGAGACCCAGCGGCCCCCCGGCAGATCCTCGCCCCGCATGTCGATGGCGCGCATCTGGGGCATGGCGCGGTCGCCGAAGCGCGAGGTCAGGGTGAGGGCGCCGTATTTCCCCGCCTCGACATTCGCCCAAGTTTCCAGCGACGGGGTGGCCGATGCCAGCACCACCTGCGCCTTGCAGATCGAGGCGCGCAGCACCGCCATGTCGCGCGCGGAATAGAGGACGCCGTCCTCCTGCTTGTAGGAGGTGTCGTGCTCCTCATCGACGACGACCAGCCCGAGGTCGCGGAACGGAAGGAACAGGGCCGACCGTGCGCCGACAATCAGCGAGGCCGCGCCTTCGCCGACCATGCGCCAGCAGCGGCGGCGCTCGGTCTGGGTGACGCCGTGGTGCCATTCGGCCGGCTTCGCGCCGAAGCGCGCCTCGACACGGGACAGGAATTCGGAGGTCAGTGCGATTTCCGGCAACAGCACCAGTGCCTGCCGCCCCTGCCGCAGGCATTCGGCGACGGCCTCCAGATACACCTCGGTTTTGCCCGACCCGGTGACGCCGCGCAGCATGGTGGTGCCGTAGGTCCCGCTCGCCACGGCCCGGACCAGCGTGTCCGCCGCCCCGGCCTGATTGCCCGCCAGCACCTTGCCCGGCAGATCGGGGTCGAGCCGGGGGTAGGGCGCATCACGGGGGGTGTCGCGCTCGATCACCGCGCCCTGTTTCACGAGGCCCTTCACAACGGACGACCCCACGCCGGCCATCTCGGACAGCTCCGACAGAGTGAACGAGAGGTCCCCGTATTCCGCCAAAGCCTCCAGCACCCGGCGGCGGGCGTCGGTGATCCTGTCGGGCTCCACGCCCCCCCGCGCATAGACCTTGCGCATCGACACGTCCGAGCCGAGGCCGGGCGAGCGGGTCGCCAGCCGCAGCATCGCGGGCATCGGCGTCAGCGTGTACTCCGCCGCGCGAGTCAGGAACTGGCGCATCTCGTCCCGCATAGGGGCCACGTCCAGAACCCGGTTCATGGCGCGCACTTTGGACAGGTCGTAGCTGCCGATCCCCTCGTCCCAGACTACCCCCAACACCTTGCGCGGCCCCAGCGGCACCTCGACGAAGTCGCCGACCCCGCAGCCACCCTCGGGCGCGCGGTAGTCGAGCGCCCGGTCGAGCGGCTGGGTGGTGAGGACGGCGACAAGGTCGCCCGGCGCGAAACGGGTCATGGCCCCGGATGTGCCCCCTCGGGCGCAGGGCCGCAAGGGCGCTGACCTTCGGCGGGCGATCCTGTAGACGGGCCGAAACAGGAGCCTCCAATGAAGTTCTTCGACGTCCGCACACCCTGGTTCCGCCCGATGTGGCGGCGCATACTCGTCTTTGGCGTCACCGCAGGATGGAGCGGGTTCGAGCTGGCGAACGGCAATGCCGGATGGGCGCTTCTGTTCGGCGCGGCGGCGGCGTGGCTTGCGTACCAGTTCTTCGTGGTGTTCGACCGGGCCGACTAGCCCGCCGGGTCGATCCGCTCGAGCGTGCAGTCGGCGCGCAGCGCCTCGATCATGTCGGGCTGGCACAGGTCGGTGGCGGGCGTCGTGACGGTGGCGGCGGCTGCGGCGGTGCCCCAGCGCAGCGCCTCTTCGGGCGGGGTGCCGATGGACAGGGCCCAGGTCATCGCCGCAAGGAAGCTGTCGCCCGCGCCGGTGGCCGAGACGACCCCGACCTTCGGCGGGCGGACGAACCAGATGCCATCGGCCGAGGCCAGGAGGTTCCCCTCGGCGTCGCGGCCGACGATGACGTAGCGCGCAGCCCCCCGCGCGACCGCATCGGCGGCGAAACGGGCGGTATCCGCCAGCGCCGGCATCGGGCGGCCGCCAGCCTCTTCCGCCTCGAGGTGGTCGATGCGCAGGACTTCGGGGCGGGTGTCGGGGTCGGGGTCGGGCGAGCGGACAAGGTCGTTCAGCGCCGCCCCCGACGTGTCCACGACGAAGCGGATGCCCATGGGCCCCGAGGCGCGGGCGAGCGCGCGGGGAAACCTGGCGGCGAGCGCAGGGGGAAGCGAGCCCGACAGCACGACGAAGTCGCCCCGCGCCGATTCCTCGGACAGGGCCTGGATCGCGCGGTCGCCATCCTCGGACGTGAGCTCGGGGCCCGGCAGGATGAAGCGGAACTGCTCGCCGGTCGAGCGGTCGGTGACGCCGAGGCTCACGCGGGTCTCGCCCTCCACCGGGATCACGCGCACCGAAATCCCCTCGCGCGTCATCGCCTCGCGCAGACGTTCGCCCATGCCACCGCCAAGCGCCACGATGGCTGCCGTCTCGCCGCCCAGCCGCTGCACCAGGCGCGAGACATTGATGCCGCCGCCGCCCGGATCGATGCGGGGGGCGTCGCAGCGCAGCTTGGGGCCAGGCACGACCCGCTCGGCCGCCGTGGCGAGGTCGAGCGCGGGGTTCATCGTCACCGTCAGGATCGCGGGAAGCTGGTCGATGCTCATGGGGGGCAAGGTGCGCGCACAGTCCCGCGAGTCAAGCGCCGTCCCTCTTTCGCGGGCGGGCCGATGTGCCTACCTTGGGCAGAGCCCCGAAAGGCCCGCCATGCTTCGCCTTGCCCTTTGCCTGCTGCTGTTCGGCCTGCCCGCATGGGCGGACCCCGGGCATGGCCTCATCAAGAACCGAACCGGCCTGCCGTTGACCTTGCCCCTGCAGGTCAAGACCGACCCCGGGCGGGACGTCTACCTGGTGATGCGCGACGCCGCGACGACCGAGATCGCGGTGACCGCCTATATCGAGGGCGGCCGCTTCTTCCGCCTGCTGATGCCGCCGGGGACCTACACGCTCCACGCCGCGATGGGGCGCGAGTGGCTGGGCGAGGATGACCTGTTCGGCCCGGAGACCGAGTTCTACACCCTGCCCGAGGCCTTGGGTTTTCGCGCGGGGATGACTCGCAAGCGCGGCCACCTGATCGACCTGACGCTGGCCGACGAAATGGCCGAGGCGGCGACCCGCGACATCGCCCTGTGTCAGTATTACGAGCCGGCACCCGCCCCCGAGCGGCCCGCGGCACCGCGCGACCGGGCCGGGTCCATCGCGCCCGAGGTTCCCGATGGCTTCCCCCGCCCGCCCGGGCCGCGCGACCCGCTTCTCGACGGGGCGCCCGAGCTGGGGCAGCACTTCGGCAATACGGTTCCGGACATCCCGCTATGGCAGCGGCTCGAGGCACCGGACTCGCGGATCGTCGCCGGGCCTGACCGCGATGACCGACGGGTCCTGCGCCAACGGCTCTGCGATCCGGTCTGACGGCTGGCACCGGAGCGTCGTTCGTGGCATTCCGCTGACGACCATCCCTGGGAGGCACATCCATGAGCGGCGCATTCGGCAAGGGCCACCACCTGCACCTGATCGACGGATCGGCCTTCATCTTCCGCGCGTTCCATGCGCTGCCGCCGCTGACGCGCAAGTCCGATGGGCTGCCCGTGGGGGCAGTGTCGGGCTTCGTGAACATGCTGTGGAAGACGGTGCAGGACAACAAGGGCGCCGATGCACCGACCCACGCGGCGGTGGTGTTCGACAAGGGCTCGATCACCTTCCGCAACGAGATGTATGACCTCTACAAGGCGAACCGGGACGAGATGCCGGCCGATCTGCGCCCGCAGATCCCCCTGACCCGCGACGCCACCCGCGCCTTCAACATCGCCTGCCTGGAGCAGGAGGGGTTCGAGGCCGACGACATCATCGCCACGCTCGCTTGCAAGGCCCGCGACGCCGGTGGCCGCGTGACCATCGTGTCCTCGGACAAGGACCTGATGCAGCTTGTCGGCGACGGCGTGGTGATGTTCGACGCCATGAAGAACACCGTGATCGACCGCGAGGGCGTCGAGGCCAAGTTCGGCGTCGGCCCCGAGCGGGTGGTGGACGTGCAGGCGCTGGCCGGCGACTCGGTCGACAACGTGCCCGGCGCACCCGGTATCGGCATCAAGACCGCGGCGCAGCTGATCAACGAATACGGCTCGCTCGAAGAGCTTCTGGCCCGCGCGACGGAGGTCAAGCAGCCCAAGCGCCGCCAGACCCTGATCGACCACGCCGACCAGATCCGGCTGTCGAAGAAGCTGGTGCAGCTCGATTGCGGGATGGCTCTGGACTACGACCTCGACACGCTCGAGGTGAAAGAGCCCGATGCCGAAACCCTGATCGGCTTCCTGACCGAGATGGAGTTCCGCACCATCATCCGCCGCGTGGCGCAAGAGCTGGGGGTGGACGCCCCCGCCGTGCCGGAAACCGCGCCCGTCGCGGCCGAGGCGGAGGCAATCGAGCAGCCCCCGTTCCCCGAGGACTACACCTGGATCCGAACCGAGGACGAGCTGGCCACCTGGATCGCCCGCGCCACCGATCAGGGCTACGTCGCCGTCGACACCGAGACGACCGCCCTGAACGAGATGCGGGCGTTGCTGGTCGGCGTCTCGCTCGCGCTGGCCCCGGGCGAAGCGTGCTACATCCCCCTCGCCCACAAGCAGAACGCCGAGGCCGACCTCTTCGCCACGGACGCGCTGGCCGAGGGGCAGATGCCGATGGAGCGCGCGCTTGCGCTGCTCAAGCCCCTGCTCGAGGATGAAAGCGTCCTGAAGATCCTCCAGAACGCCAAGTACGACTACAAGATCTTCAAGCGCAACGGCATCGAGATGGGTCCGATGGACGACACGATGCTGATCTCCTACGCGCAGCACGCGGGCCTGCACGGGCATGGCATGGACACGCTGGCCGAGCGTTACCTGACCCACACGTGCATCCCCATCAAAGACCTGATCGGCAGCGGCAAGGCGCAGGTCACCTTCGACAAGGTCCCCGTGGACAAGGCCGTGCGCTATGCGGGCGAGGATGCCGACGTGACCCTGCGCCTGCACGAGCGGCTGAAGCCACAGCTCCACCGCTCGCGCGTCACGACGGTGTACGAGACGCTGGAACGGCCGCTCATCCCCGTGCTCGCGCGGATGGAGATGGCGGGCATCGCCGTCGACCGCAACACGCTGTCGCGCATGTCCGGCGCCTTCGCGCAGAAGATGGGCGCGCTCGAGGCCGAGATCCGCGAGATCGCGGGCGAGGGGTTCAACGTCGGCTCCCCGAAGCAGCTGGGCGACATCCTCTTCGACAAGCTTGGGCTGCCCGGCGGCAAGAAGGGCAAGACGGGCGCCTACGGCACCGGCGCCGACGTGCTCGAAGACCTCGCCACCGAGCACGAGCTGCCGCGCAAGGTGCTGGACTGGCGGCAGGTCTCGAAGCTGAAATCGACCTACACGGACGCGCTGCAGGATCATATCGACCCCGCCACCGGCCGGGTGCACACCTGCTATTCGATCGCCGGGGCCAATACCGGCCGCCTCGCCTCGACTGATCCGAACCTGCAGAACATCCCGATCCGGACCGAGGAAGGCCGCCGCATCCGCGAGGCCTTCGTCGCCCCCGAGGGCAAGACGCTGGTCAGCCTCGACTACTCCCAGATCGAGCTGCGCATCCTCGCCCATATCGCCGGCATCGACGCGCTGAAACAGGCCTTCAAGGAGGGCCAGGACATCCACGCCGCCACCGCCTCCGAGATGTTCGGCGTGCCCCTGGACCAGATGACGCCCGACATCCGTCGCCAGGCCAAGGCCATCAATTTCGGCGTCATCTACGGGATCAGCGGCTTCGGCCTCGCCCGCAACCTGCGCATCCCGCGCGACGAGGCGCAGGGCTTCATCGACCGCTATTTCGAACGGTTCCCCGGCATCAAGGACTACATGGCCGAGACCACGGCATTCGCCAAGGAACACGGCTACGTCCAGACCCTTTTCGGGCGCCGCATCAACACGCCCGAGATCAACGCCAAGGGCCCCGGCGCTGGTTTCGCCAAGCGCGCCGCCATCAACGCCCCGATCCAGGGCACGGCCGCCGACGTGATACGCCGCGCCATGATCCGGATGGAGGCCGCCATCGCGGGCCTCCCCGCCACCATGCTGCTGCAGGTCCACGACGAATTGTTGTTCGAGGTGGACCAGGGCCACGAGGATGAGTTGATCGCCCGCGCCCGCGAGGTCATGGAATCCGCCGCCGCGCCGGCCGTGCACCTGACCGTCCCTCTCGACGCGGATGCAGGGCAGGGCGTGAACTGGGCGGCGGCGCACTAGGCCTCGCTCGTTTCTTCGGCATTCGAAGCATCTGGTCAGCGCGCCTTAACTGATGCTTCAGGCAGCCTTCCGTACAAGCGTGATCACGCGGAGGGAGGATCGTCACGATGGCGGCGTTTGCACTGACACCGGAAACCTATGGCCGCTCGCCGGAAGAGATCATCGACACGGCGTTGGCGACGGTGCGTGAACACTTGGGGATGGAGATCGCCTATCTCTCCGAATTCATCGAGGGGCGAAGCGTGTTCCGCGCCGTCGACGCGCCACGACTGGAGCACCTCATCGCAGCAGGCGACAGCCGCGATCTGGATGACGTCTATTGTCAGCATATTCTCGACGGGCGCCTTCCAGAACTGATTCCAGATACGGGGAAGGAACCGCTTTGCGTTGCGATGCCGATCACGGCGGACGCTCCGATCGGCAGCCATGTCAGTGTGCCGATCCGACGCAACGACGGCAGCACCTACGGCATGTTCTGCTGTCTCAGCTCGCGGCCGAACGCGACTCTGACGGTTCGAGATCTCGGCGTGATGCGGGTCTTCGCGGATCTGGTTGCTGACCAGGTCAACGGCGCGTTGAGGGAGCGCGCCATTCATGCCGCGAAGAGTGCGGTGATCCGCGAGGTTCTGGACACGCAGGGCTTCACGATCGTCTACCAACCGATCGTGGATCTTCGCTGCGGCGCCATCCAGGGGTTCGAATCCTTGAGCCGGTTCAAGGCCAAGCCATACCGTACGCCCGACCTGTGGTTCGCGGATGCGGCATCCGTCGGTCTTGGGGTCGAGCTGGAGCTCGCCTCGATTGAGGCGGCCCTGCAAGGACTGCGGGATCTGCCCGACCACGTCTACCTGTCCTGCAACGCGGGACCGGAGACAATCGCATCCGGGCGGCTGGGCGAGGTCCTCGAGAACAAGGCCCTGAATCGTGTGGTCCTCGAGATCACGGAGCACGACCGGATCGGCGCGGAAGAGGACCTCCTCGACGAGCTAATGTTCTGGCGCGGTCGCGGGATGAGGATCGCGATAGACGACGCCGGCGCAGGCTATTCCGGTCTGCAGCAGGTCATCCGGATCTCGCCGGACATTCTAAAGCTCGACCGGTCCCTCGTGACCGGCATCAACGGGGACCCGGTGCGGCGTTCGCTTGCGGCCGCGATGGTTCATTTCGGCACCGAAACCGGTGCGAAGATCGTAGCCGAGGGGATCGAAACGGCAGACGAATGCGAGGTCTTGATCAACCTCGGCATGCATCAGGGCCAAGGCTGGTATTTCGGCCATCCCGGTGAACTGCCGGCGGCACTCAAGGCGTGCCCGCTGCCAAGGCCGGGCAACACGAACTTGGCCAGAAGGGCGTAGGCTCGGGCGGGGTGTGCCGTTGGCTTAGGGGCAGTCCGCGATCCGACCAGCCGGCGTACGTCCGCTTTGGGAGAGCCCGGCGGGAGTGAACCGCGTGGCAGGCGTGGGCGATGAGGCATGATTGCTAGGGGGCCGCCACTTCGTGAAGCTGAGCATCATCTTGGCAGCATGGGCCGCGACCTTGCTGATGCCAAGGTATCGCAAGATGGTGTCTTTTTGCCGCGGCAGGTGCGCGCGCGGCTCGCTTGCCAGCCGCCGTGCGCGATCCGGTTCGGCACGGTCTGGCGGGGCGGGCCCACGCGCGCTAGGTGCGGGGCGCAGGCAGCAAGGAGGGTCCCGTCATGCGCGTCATCTTCATGGGAACGCCGGATTTCTCGGTCCCCGCGCTCGAGGCGCTGGACCGGGAGGGGCACGAGATCGCCTGCGTCTACACCCAGCCGCCGCGCCCCGCCGGTCGCGGCAAGAAGGATCGCCCCACTCCCGTGCAACGTGCCGCCGAGGCGCGGGGGATCGAAGTGCGCCATCCGCGCACGCTGCGGGACCCGGACGCACAAGCCGACTTCGCGGCGCTCGGAGCAGATGTGGCGGTCGTGGTAGCGTACGGACTGATCCTGCCGCAGGCCGTGCTCGACACGCCACGGCACGGCTGCCTGAACATCCACGCCTCGCTTCTGCCGCGCTGGCGCGGTGCTGCGCCGATCCACCGCGCGATCCTGGCGGGCGACCCCGAGACGGGCGTGTGCATCATGCGGATGGAGGCGGGGCTCGACACCGGACCGGTGATCCTGCGCGAAACCACCGCCATCGGCCCCGAGAACACGACCGGCGACCTGCATGACCGCCTGTCGGGCATGGGGGCGAGTGCCGTCGTCGAGGCGCTGAACCGGCTGGGCGCGCTGCACGAGACGCCGCAGCCCGAGATCGGCGCGACGTACGCCGAGAAGATCGACAAGGCCGAGGCGCGGATCGACTGGTCGCGCCCCGCGGTCGAGGTGGACAGGCAGATTCGCGGGCTGTCCCCTTTCCCCGGCGCCTGGTGCGAGGCCGAGGGCGCGCGGCTGAAGCTGCTGCGCTCGCGGCTGGCCGATGGGTCGGGCGCACCGGGGCAGGTGCTGTCCGGCTTCACCATCGCCTGCGGCGACGGCGCGGTCGCGATCCTCGAGGTGCAGCGCGAGGGGCGGCGGCCGCAATCGGCGGACGAGGCGCTGCGCGGCATGGCGATGCCCGAACGGCTGGACTGAAGCGCAGGTTGCGAACCCGGAGGCCTGTCGCCGCGTTGGACTGCGGAGGCTGCCACGATGAATCCCAAGCAGGAACTCGCGGAAGAGCGGACGGACTGGGCAGAGGATCGAACGATCCTCGCCGCCGAGCGGACATTCGCGGGTTGGCTGCGCACGGGCCTGACCATTGCCGCGCTTGCCATCGGCTTGCAGGCCCTGTTCCGTGCGGCGGAGCCCACATGGCTGCCGAAGGCCGTGGCGACCCTTTTCCTGATCACGGCCGTCCTCGTCTTCGCCGCCGCCTGGTCCGAGGCCAGGCGCAGCCACCGGAACTTCTCGACCCATGGCTGCCGCGTGCAGCCGACCTGGCGGATCTCGCTGCTGTCGGCGCTTCTTATCGCCGGGACGCTGGGAACGGGCGGGGTCCTCTGGTTGCTTTGATCGCGTCGGGGTAGGGTCGCCGCGACCCGACTCGGAACAGAGGTGTCATGGCCGATACTCCCGCCTACCAGGTGCTCGCCCGGAAATACCGCCCCGCCACCTTCGCGGACCTGATCGGGCAGGATGCGATGGTGCGCGTCCTTAAGAACGCCTTCGCGGCCGATCGGATCGCGCAGGCCTTCATCATGACCGGCATCCGCGGGACGGGGAAGACGACCACGGCCCGGATCATCGCCAAGGGGATGAACTGCATCGGCCCCGACGGCAATGGCGGCCCGACGACCCAGCCCTGCGGCGTCTGCGAGCCCTGTCGCGCCATCGCCGAAGGCCGCCATGTGGACGTGATGGAGATGGACGGCGCCTCGCAGACCGGCGTCAACGACATCCGCGAGAACGTGCTGAACTCGGTCCAGTACGCGCCCACTTCGGCGCGCTACAAGATCTACATCATCGATGAGGTTCACATGCTGTCGACCAGCGCGTTCAACGCGCTGCTGAAGACGCTGGAAGAACCCCCCGCCCATGTGAAGTTCATCTTCGCCACGACCGAGATCCGCAAGGTGCCGGTCACGGTCCTGTCGCGCTGCCAGCGCTTCGACCTGCGCCGGATCGAGCCCGAGGTGATGATCGGGCACCTGAAATGGATCGCTGAGCAAGAGGGCGCTCAGGTCTCGGACGACGCCTACGCGCTTCTGACCCGCGCAGCCGAGGGGTCGGTGCGGGATGCGCTGTCGCTGATGGACCAGGCGATCGCGCACGGGCAGGGCGAAACCTCGGCCGAGCAGGTGCGCGCGATGCTGGGGCTGGCCGACCGGGGCCGCGTCATGGACCTGTTCGACATGGTGATGAAGGGCGACGCGGCGGGCGCGCTGTCGGAATTGGCGGGTCAATATGCGGACGGGGCGGACCCGATGGCCGTGCTGCGCGACCTGGCCGAGGTCACGCACTGGATCAGCGTGGTCAAGATCACCCCCGATGCCGCCGAGGATCCGACAGTGGGCCCGGACGAGCGCGAGCGTGGTCGCGACATGGCCGAGCGTTTGCCGATGCGCGCGCTGACGCGGATGTGGCAGATGCTGCTGAAGGCGCTTGAGGAAGTCTCGGCCGCGCCGAACGCGATGATGGCCGCAGAGATGGCGATCATCCGCCTGACCCACGTGGCCGACCTGCCGCCGCCGGGCGACCTCGTGCGCAAGCTGAAGGACGGGCCGCCTGCGGGTGCGCCCGCGCCGCAGCAGGACGACGGCGCTCCGGCCGGGGCCGCGCCCACGGCACAGCGCGCAGCGCCCCCCGCGCGGTTGGGGCAGGGCGGTCACGGCACCGCCACCGCACTTGCGCAGCAGCCCGACGATGCGCTGGTCCGATATCAGCGCTTCGATCAGGTGGTCGAGCTGATCCGCGCCAACCGCGATGCAAAGCTGCTGATCGACGTCGAGACTGGCGTGCGCCTCGTGCGCTACACCCCCGGCCGGATCGAGTTCGCTCCCACCGATGCCGCCCCGCGCGACCTTGCCGCGCGCCTTGGGGCAGCGCTCAGCCGCTGGACGGGGGTGCGCTGGGGAGTCTCGGTCGTGTCCGGGGGCGGCGAGCCCACAATCGCCGAGCTTCGCGACGCCGAGGTCGAGGCGCTGCAGGCCAAGGCGCTGGCCCATCCGATGATGCAGGCGGTGCTCGACGCGTTCCCCAAGGCGAGGATTGTCGAGATCCGTACGCCCGAGCAGATCGCCGCCGAGGCCGAGGCGCAGGCGCTTCCCGAGGTGGACGAGGAATGGGATCCCTTCGCCGAGGACGATTGACGGGACCCAGCTTCGATCACGAAGCGTTGAGGCCCGGAACCAACCCACCGGAGACCTTCATGTCGCGCATCATCTACCTCATCGGCCTCGTCGTCGTCATCGCCATCATCCTGTCGCTGCTGGGCCTGATCTGAGCCACCGCTTGAACGGCAGACCCTGCGCCCGTATCTGAGGGAGAACTTTGGATACGGGAGACAGGGATGTTCAAGGGAATGGGCGGCCTCGGCGACATGGGCAAGATGATGAAGGCCGCGCAGGAGATGCAGGGGAAGATGGAAACCCTGCAGGACGATCTGCGCAACATGCATGTCACCGGCGAAAGCGGGGCGGGGCTGGTCAAGGCGACCTCGACCGCCAAGGGCGAACTCGTGGGTCTCGACATCGATCCGTCGATCTTCAACCCCGACGAAAAGGAAGTGGTCGAGGACCTGATCCTCGCCGCGATCAAGGACGCCCAGCAGAAGGCTTCGGACAAGGCTCAGGAAGAGATGTCCAAGCTGACCGACGGGCTGGGTCTGCCGCCGGGCATGAAGCTGCCGTTCTAGTCGGCACGCCGGTCCCATGCCCGACGCCACCAACGACATCCAGGCGCTGATTGACCTGATGGCGCGCCTTCCGGGGCTCGGGCCGCGTTCGGCCCGGCGGGCGGTGCTGTATCTCATCAAGAAGCGCGCGGCGGTGATGCGCCCGCTTGCGCAGGCGCTGATGGCCGTGGCGGACGGGGCGCGCGAATGCCTCGTCTGCGGGAATATCGGGACCGAGGATGTCTGCGGGATCTGCCGGTCCGATAAGCGCGCGACCGGCGAGATCTGCGTGGTCGAGGATGTCGCCGATCTCTGGGCGATGGAGCGGGCCGGCGTCTTCCGCGGCCGGTATCACGTTCTGGGCGGCACGCTCTCGGCGCTCGACGCCGTGGGGCCGGAGGAACTGCGCATCCCCCGGCTCGAAGCGCGCGTGGCCGAGGAAGGCGTGACCGAGGTGATCCTCGCCCTCGGGGCCACCGTGGATGGCCAGACCACGTCCCATTACATCGCCGACCGGCTGTCCGGGTTCGAAGGGCTGCGCCTGACGACCTTGGCACAGGGCGTGCCGGTGGGGGGCGAGCTGGACTTCCTGGATGACGGGACCATCGGCGCGGCGTTGCGCGCGCGCCTCAGTCTCTGAGGCTCATGTCACGGAATCGTATTAGTCCGCACACCAAATCTTGCGTTCCGCGGATTGATATCCACAACTTTGCGGCTGCCTCGGGCAATTATTCACTTTACAGATTCGGCACCCTCCCACACCATATCTTGTGAGGACAGGGGGCGAACAAGACCCCTCCTCGTGCAGGCACCGAGACCTTGGGCGATCAGCAGTGTCCCCTCGGCCTCTCAGACATGGGGATGCCAATGTCGTTGAGCGAGCAATACATCACGCCGGACGATCTCGACCCGATCGACCTTGTCGAGCATCTGGCCACCTACAACGAATGGGAATTCGACCGCGTCGCCGACGACCAGATCGCAATGGCGGTCGAGGGCAAGTGGCGCACCTACTCCCTCACCCTGGCCTGGGCGCCCTACGACGAGACGCTCCGCCTGATCTGCACCTTCGAGATGGAGCCCCCGGAAGAGCGCCTTCCGGAACTCTACGAGGTGCTGAACGCCGCAAACGATCAGTGCTGGCTGGGCGCCTTCACCTACTGGGCCGAGCCCAAGCTGATGGTCTACCGCTACGCGCTGTCCCTGTCGGGCGCGCAGATCGCCGGGTCCCAGCAGATCGACCGCATGATCGACGCCGCGGTGCGCAACGCCGAACGCTTCTATCCCGCCTTCCAGCTGGTTTGCTGGGGCAATCGCGCGCCCCGGGACGCCATGCAGGTCGCAATAGCCGAGGCCTACGGCCGGGCGTGACCTGCGCCCGCAGGGGCCGCGACCACCTTACCCCTCATAAGAAACGAGGTCGCGGCCCCATCCTTAATCCACGCTAACCACCGCGGCGGTTTTCACCTGCGCTCGGGCGAAAGGCGCGCTAGATCATGCGCCATGGCCAACGAACTCGAACTTGCCGCAATCCTTTGCTCGCTGATCTTCGGAGGCGAGACCGAGGTCAGTCATGCCTATTCGGTGGGATACGACCTGCACCGCATCCGCGTGGATTGTGAAACCGACACCGCGGTCTACGAGGTCGGCCTCGACAAGCGTTCCTCGCTCGACAGCGTTCAGCAGGCGATCTTTGCCGGATCGCTGACCGGCAAGGAGCCGGTCGTTGTGATGATCGACACCGACGGGCGCGAGGGACCCTACGAGCTACGCATCCGCACCGTGTCTGAACTGGCAGGTATTGCGTATGAGACCTACCGCGCCGACGATCTGCTTCGCCACAACGCGTCCGCGGCAGAGCCTGCGACGCCCCACAGGTAGGCGGACGGTCCCGGACGGGCACTCCCGCCGCCTTCATCCTGCTTGAAACTTCGGGGGCCTCGCGGGCGGGGGTGCGCCCTTGACGCCGCCCCCGTGACATCCCCGCCCGCCTCTGGTCTGTTGCGCGCAAACGAAAGAGGTGACGCGATGGACATGAACGAACTGAAGCGCCGCGGGCTGGTGATGCTGGGCTGCGGCAAGATGGGCTCCGCGATGCTGGAAGGGTGGCTGAAGGGCGCGCTCGACCCCGGCGACGTCTGGGTGATCGACCCGAAGCCGTCCGAGTGGCTGCAAGGCACCGGCGTCCACATCAACGAGCGCATTCCTGATCAACCGGCGATGCTTCTGGTCGCCGTGAAGCCGCAGATGATGACCGACGCGCTGCCCGACGTGGCGGCCCTGGGTGGCGGCAAGACGGTCGTCCTGTCGGTCGCGGCGGGCGTCACCGTCGCCAAGTTCGCCGATGCGTTCGGCCCCGGCACCCCGATCATCCGCGCCATGCCCAACACCCCCGCCGCCGTCGGGCGCGGGATCACCGCGATCGTCGCGAATGACGAGGGGCAGTCGTCGCTCGACCTCGCCGCCGATCTTCTGGACGCGGTCGGCCAGACGGTGCGGCTGGAGGCCGAAGACCAGATGGACGCGGTGACGGCCGTCTCCGGCTCGGGTCCCGCCTATGTGTTCCACATGATCGAAAGCATGGCGAAGGCCGGCGAGGCGCAGGGCCTGTCCGCGGACCTCGCGCTGGCGCTCGCCAAGGCCACCGTTGGCGGCGCGGGTCAACTGGCCGAGGACAGCCCGAAGGACCCGACGACCCTGCGGCAAGAGGTGACGTCGCCCAACGGCACCACGCAGGCCGGGCTCGACGTGCTGATGGCGGATCTGCCGGACCTCATGCGCCGCACGATCACTGCCGCCGCCGACCGCTCGCGCGAGCTTGGTGCATGAGCGCCAGTTTCGACGACTTCCTGAAGCTCGACATCCGCGTCGGGCGCATCGTCGAGGCCGAACCCTTCCCCGAGGCGCGCAAGCCCGCCATAAAGCTGCGCGTCGATTTCGGGGGCGAGATCGGGATCAAGCAGTCGTCGGCGCAGATCACCGCGCATTACGATCCCGCCACGCTGGTGGGAAAACAGGTGCTGGCGGTGGTGAACTTCCCGCCCCGCCAGATCGGGCCGGTGAAATCCGAGGTGCTGGTCCTTGGCGTTCCCGACCCGCAGGGCGAGGTCGTCCTCGTCGCGCCCGACCAAGATGTGCCTCTGGGCGGCCGCCTGCACTAGCCCTTCGCCGCCCCTCCCGGGGGGCGGCTGAGGATGGCGTGGGGCTGCGATTGGTATTCCCGCGACCAGATTACCCAGAACACGGCGAGGCTGGCGAGGATCAGCGCGACCGCTCCCATCAGCCATGCCAGCGCCGCCAGCGCCACGTAGAGCCCGCGAAGGCCGCGGTTGAAGTTCCCCGCGGCGCGGATGTTCAACTCGGCCGCGCGGGCGGCGCGGGGCAGCGCCTCGGGGTCGTCGGGATCGTTCGGCACCGCCGCCATGACCACGGCGCAATAACCGAACAGCCGGTTCGACCAGACGAATTTCAGGAACGACTCGGTCAGGAGCAGCGCTACGAACCCGAGCTTCACCTGGTAGATCACCGGCGTCGCGTGAGCGCCCAGCTCTTCCGCCACGCCGCCGATCTGCTCGGCGTTGCCGATCACCGCCAGCACGCCCCCGATCGCGATGACGACCGTCGAGGCGAAGAAGGTTGTGCCCTGCCGCAGGGTGGACAGGATCGTCGCGTCGAAGATCCGCGGCTGGCGGGTGACCATCTGCACCATCCACTCGCGCCGCTCGGTCATCATCAGCACCGTGACCGAGGGTTTCGCCGCGTCCTCGCGCTCGATCCAGAAGCTCAGGGCCTGCCATCCCACCAGCAGCAGGAGGACCGCGACCAGGTCGAGCGGGGAAAGGTGCAACAGGCGATCGATCAGGGACATGAGCCGGACCATAGGCCGCCCCCGGCGCGCTTGCCAGTCCCCGGCTCCGCGCATAGCCTCGACCAAGGAGGAGACCCCCATGCAGATGCCGGATCCGAACCCCGCCATCCTGTCGCGCAAGGCGGCGGTCGTGCGCCGACTGGCCGAGGCGCTGCCCGAGGGCGCGGTGATCCACGCCCCCGAAGAGGTGCGCGCCTATGAATGCGACGCGCTGACGGCCTATGCCTGTCCGCCGCTCGCCGTGGTGCTGGCGTCCTCGACCGAGGAGGTCTCGGCCTGCTTGGCGGTCTGCCACGAGGAAGGCGTGCCCGTCGTCCCGCGCGGGGCGGGCACCTCGCTGGCCGGGGGCTCGTTGCCCACGGCGGATGCGGTGGTCCTTGGTGTGGCGCGACTGAACGAGGTGCTCGAGGTCAGCTACCCCGACCGGATGATCCGCGTGCAGACGGGGATCACCAACCTCGCCGTTACCGGCGCGGTCGAGGAGGACGGCTTCTTCTATGCCCCCGACCCGTCCTCGCAACTTGCCTGCGCCATCGCCGGCAACATCGCGATGAACTCGGGCGGGGCGCATTGCCTGAAATATGGCGTCACCACGAATAACCTGCTGGGCGTGACGGTGGTGCTGATGGACGGCACCGTGGTCGAGATCGGCGGCGGCCACATGGACGCCCCCGGCCTGGACCTTCTGGGCGTGATCTGCGGCAGCGAGGGACAGCTTGGCGTCGTGACCGAGGCGACGTTGCGCATCCTGCCCAAGCCCGAAGGCGCTCGCCCGGTCCTGATCGGCTTCGACGAGTCCGAGATCGCCGGACAATGCGTCAGCGACATCCTCAAGGCCGGAATCCTGCCTGTCGCGATCGAGTTCATGGATCACCCCGCCATCATCGCCTGCGAGGCCTTCGCGGGCGCCGGCTACCCCGACTGCGCCGCCCTGCTGATCGTCGAAGTCGAAGGCTCGGACGCCGAGATAGACGCGCAGCTCGACCGGATCGAGGAAATCGCCCGCCGCCTCGACCCGGTCGAACTTCGCGCCTCGACCAGCGCCGAGGAAAGCGCGGCGATCTGGCTGGGCCGCAAGTCCGCCTTCGGCGCGATGGGGCAGATGGGCGACTACATCTGCCTCGACGGCACGATCCCCGTGGGCGAATTGCCCCGCGTTCTGAATGGCATCACCGAGTTGACCGAAAGCTACGGTCTGCGTGTCGCCAACGTCTTCCACGCGGGCGACGGCAACATGCACCCGCTGATCATCTTCGACGCCAATACCGAGGGCGACCTCGAGAAGGCCGAGGCCCTGGGCGCCGACATCCTGCGCCTCTGCGTCGAGGTCGGCGGCTGCCTGACCGGCGAGCATGGCGTCGGCGTCGAAAAGCGCGACCTGATGGAGGTGCAGTTCGACCCTGCCGACCTCGAGGCGCAGATGCGAGTGAAGGACGTGTTCGATCCCAAATGGCTGCTGAACCCGGCCAAGGTGTTCCCACTGTCTGTCAGCGCCGGCCGGCGGGCGGCCTGACGATGTTGCAGCCCGAAAGCGAGGGCGACCTTGCCCGGATGATCCGCAGCGCGAACGCGCCGATGGCGATCCGCGGCGGCGGCACGCGCGCGCCGGTCGAGGCCGGCGACCTGACGACCCGCCGGATGACCGGAATCACGCTCTATGAGCCCGGCGCGCTGACCCTCGTGGCGTGGGCCGGTACGCCTATGGCCGAGATCGACGCCGCTCTCGAGGCCGAACGACAGCGCCTCGCCTTCGAGCCGTGGGAGGCGGCGCGCGTCCTCGGGCGGTCCGGCACGTCCACCTTGGGCGGCTGCGTCGCGACCAACGCCAGCGGCCCGCGCCGCATGGTGGCAGGTGCTGCCCGCGACGCGGTGATCGGCGTGCGCTTCGTCGACGGCGAGGGGCAGGTGGTGAAGAATGGCGGGCGGGTGATGAAGAACGTAACCGGTCTCGACCTGGCCAAGCTTCTCTGCGGCTCGCGCGGGCGGCTCGGGGTGCTGACCGAGGTTGCGCTGAAGCTGCTGCCGGGCGTCGCGGCCAGTGTGACGCTCGCCGCCGAGGGCCTGACACCCGAGGACGCCGTCGCAGCGATGTCGGTGGCGCTTTCCACGCCGTTCGAGGTGACGGGCGCGGCGCATGATCCCGCCGCCGGCACCTTCCTGCGGATCGAAGGCGGCGGCGACTCCGTCGCCTACCGCGCCGACCGCCTCGCCGCCGCGTTGCCCGGCGAGTGGCGGCAGATCGACGCTGACCCGTGGCCCGCGATCCGCGACGCCACCCGGTTCGCAGGGGTCGAGGGCGACCTCTGGCGCGTCTCGGTCCGCCCCTCTCACGCACCGGCGCTGGTGGCCGCACTGCCGGGGCGCTGGCTGATGGACTGGGGCGGCGGGCTGATCTGGGCCGAGACGCCGCCCGGAACCGACCTGCGCGCGCAGATGACATGCGCCGGCCACGCCACCCTCGTCCGCGCCGCGCCCGAGACGCATGCGACGCTCGGCACGCTGCACCCCGAACCCGACGCGGTTAAACGCCTGACCGGCGGGATCGTCAGCAAGTTCGACCCCAAGGCGCTGTTCGCGCACTCGTGAGGCCCTGATGCAGACCCATTTCACCCCCGAGCAGCTGACCGACCCCGACACCGCCCGGTCGAACGAGGTGCTGCGCGCCTGCGTCCATTGCGGGTTCTGCACGGCGACCTGTCCGACCTACCAGGTGCTGGGTGACGAGC
This sequence comes from Palleronia marisminoris, assembly GCF_900172315.1. Classification (GTDB taxonomy): domain Bacteria; phylum Pseudomonadota; class Alphaproteobacteria; order Rhodobacterales; family Rhodobacteraceae; genus Palleronia; species Palleronia marisminoris. The sequence goes on along the minus strand of NZ_FWFV01000004.1, from coordinate 57,808 downwards.
TCGATTCCCCGCGCGGGCGCATCTACCTCATCAAGGACATGCTCGAAAACGACCGGCCCGCCGACGAAAAGACCGTCACCCATATCGACCGCTGCCTGTCCTGCCTCGCCTGCATGACGACCTGCCCCTCGGGCGTGCACTACATGCACCTCGTCGATCACGCCCGCGTCCATATCGAGCGGACCTATAAGCGCCCATGGCGCGACCGTGCCCTACGCTGGATGCTGGCCCGCGTGCTGCCCTACCCCGGCCGCTTCCGCCTTGCCCTGCATGCCGCCCGGATCGGCCGCCCGCTCAAGTCCCTGATGCCCGACAAGCGGCTGAGGGCGATGCTCGACATGGCGCCGCCCCGGCTGGCACGAAGGTCGGAGGCGGACCGCCCGCAGATCCACCGGGCCGAGGGCGAGACGCGGATGCGCGTGGCGCTGCTGACCGGCTGCGCGCAATCCACGCTCGACCCCACGATCAACGAGGCGACGGTGCGGCTGCTGACGCGGCTGGGATGCGAGGTGGTGGTGGCCGACGGCATGGGCTGCTGCGGCGCGCTGGTCCACCACATGGGGAAAGAGGACCAGGCCCACGCCTTCGCAAAGGCCAACATCCGTTCTTGGCAGGCGGTCAAGCGGAACGGCGGGCTCGACGCGGTGGTGGTGAACACCAGCGGCTGCGGCACGACCGTGAAGGACTATGGCCACATGCTGCGCACGACCGATATGGCCGAAGAGGCCGCCGAGATCAGCGCGCTGGCCTGCGATGTGTCCGAGCTGCTCATGCGGCTCCTGCCGGGAAAAGAGCCGCTGCACACCCCGAACGAGGCCGCCGAGGACGTGGCCGGCATCGACGCGCGCAAGCCGACGACCGAAGGGAAGGGGCCGCTGCGCGTCGCCTACCACGCGGCCTGCTCGCTTCAGCACGGACAGAAGGTGCGGGCGGCGCCCAAGACTCTGCTTGCCCGCGCGGGGTTCGAGGTGGTCGAGCCCAAGGACAGCCACCTGTGCTGCGGCTCGGCCGGCACCTATAACCTGATGCAGCCCGAGATCAGCGCCGAACTGAAGGCCCGCAAGGTCGCCACGATCGAGGCGAGATCCCCGGACGTGATCGCCGCGGGCAATATCGGCTGCATGACACAGATCGCCAGCGGCACCGGCATCCCGGTCGTGCACACGGTCGAACTGCTGGACTGGGCCACGGGCGGGCCGCGCCCCGACAAGATTCCGCCCGAATCGCCCCGACCTCTGTAAACTTCCGCCGCAATGCGGCCATGACCTGCGACCAATGGTAGACGCACCCGAATCGCCGGAAGGTCGAGCCCCATGCGCATCCTCGCAGCCCTCAGCCTCATGGCCCTTGTCCTTCTGCGCCCTGCCGTGGCGACGGCCGGCGACAGCGATCTGCGCCAATTGGCGACGGGCGACGACGTGCGGGCGTTCCGCGCGGTCGGGCGGCTCGAAATTGCGGGGCAGGGGTTCTGCACGGCCACGCTGATCGACACGCGGCTGGTGCTGACGGCCGCCCATTGCGTGACGGATGAGGCCGGCGGCCCGATCGCCCCCGAGATGCTGGTGTTCCGCGCGGGCCTGCGCGACGGCCGCGCGGATGCCGAGCGGGGCGCGCGGCGTGTGGTCATCTCGCGCGGGTACAGGCCTGGTGCGGAGGGGACCGGGGCGCTCGCCGCCGACATCGCCCTGATCGAGCTCGACCGTCCCGTCGATCCGCACATCGTCGCGCCGATCCCTGCGGGCGCGATGGCGGGCGTCCGGATCGGTATCGTCTCCTATGCGCATGACCGTGCTGAGCGCCCCGCGTTGCAACAGGAATGCCGCGTGCTGGCGCGCGAAAGCGGGGCGCTGGTGATGTCCTGCGACGTCGATTTCGGCTCGTCCGGCGCGCCCGTCCTGCGGTTCGACGGGGCGACGCCACAGGTCGTTTCGGTGGTGTCTGCCAAGGCCGAGGCGGACGGGCGCAAGGTTTCGGTCGGGGCCGATATCGCCCACGTGCTGCCCGCGCTGCGGGCAGAGCTGACGGCCTCGAACGGGGTGTTCTGGCGCAGCGCCGACGGCGGCGCACGCCCCGAAACAGGCGCCAGGTTCATCCGCCCCTGATCTGCCCTAAATCGCTGTTTCCGCGACGCTTTTTCTGGCTCCAGAACCTCTTGAACGGGCCGGATAAGCCTCCCATATTCCCTGTGTCGGACGCCTATCCTGGGTCCGACCGCCGCCTGTCCCCGATGGGGAAGGCAACGAAAATTGGTGATCGCTTAACGCAAGGATGAACCGATATGCGAACCTTTGATCTTGCTCCGCTCTACCGTGCCACCGTCGGCTTCGACCAGATGGCCGACCTGATGGACCGCGTGATCCGCGACAACGCGAACGCGCAGACGACCTACCCGCCCTACAACATCGAGAAGACCGGCGACGACGCCTGGGCCATCGAGATTGCCGTGGCGGGCTTCACCGACGACGAGCTGAACGTCGAGCAGCGCGAGAATGCGCTCGTCGTGTCCGCCCGGAAGGCCGATGACGACCAGGGCCGGACCTACCTGCACCGCGGCATCGCCACCCGCGCCTTCGAGCGCCGCTTCCACCTGGCCGATCACGTCCGGGTCGAAGGCGCGCGCCACGTCAACGGCATGCTGATCGTCGAACTGAAGCGCGAGGTGCCCGAGGCGCTGAAGCCCCGCCGCATCGCCATCGAGAAGCCGGCCGAGACGGTCGAGCATCAGATCGCGGCCGAATAAGCCGCAGGTTTTCCCTGACGAAGGTAGGCCGCGCCCCCGGGCGCGGCCTTTTGCGTGGGTGGGGGACGGTCGTGGCGTCTATCTGAGACCATCCTGCAATGGGCCATGGCCTGCCCAAGCCGTCAGCTAGCGATGATCGCGGAGGCGGCGCAGTGTGATCGGCGGGAAGGCCCCACTGGAGGATTGAAGCTTGAAGATATCCAGGGCCACGGATGCCGACTGCGAAGCCATCGCGAGGATACACCGAGCGTCCCGGATCAAGGCGATGCCGTGGCTGCCCGTGGTGCACTCAGCGGATGAGGACCTCTGGTTCTTCAGCACGATCGTGATCCCGGCAGAAAATGTCTGGGTGGCTCGCGATGGATCGGACGTCGCCGGGTTCGTTTCCGCGAACGAGGGGTGGCTGAATCACCTCTACGTGGACCCCGGATATTGGCGACGGGGCATCGGGTCCGAGCTTCTGTCGGAGGCAAGGGCAGACGCGGACGAATTGCAGCTTTGGACGTTTCAGCGAAACACGGATGCCCGCCGGTTCTATGCGGCGCACGGATTCGACGAGTGCGAGCTCACTGACGGTCAGGACAACGAAGAACGGACGCCGGACGTACGCATGGTGTGGGTCCGGCGCCGGTGATCCCCTCGCGGCACCAGAAAGCCCGCCCAGAGCTGCATCAGGCGCCAGCAAGGAACGAGGGCCGCCCGTAGCCGAGCGGCCCTGCAAGGATCAGAGCTCGACGTCGAGGCAGATGTACTTGACGTCGAGATACTCATCGATGCCCAGATGCGACCCCTCGCGGCCCAAGCCGGATTGCTTCACCCCGCCGAAGGGCGCCACCGGGGTCGAGATCAGGCCCGTATTCACGCCGACGATGCCATATTCCAGCGCCTCGGACACGCGGGTGATCCGGCTGAAATCCTTCGCGAAGAAGTACGACGCCAGCCCGAAGATCGTGTCATTGGCCAGCTGGATGCCCTCTTCCTCGGTCTCGAACCGGAAGAGCGGGGCGAGGGGGCCGAACGTCTCCTCGGTGGCGAAGGCCATGTCCTGAGTGGCGCCGGTGACGATGGTGGGTTGGAAGAACGTGCCGCCCATCTCGTGCCGGTCGCCGCCGTAGATCACGTCGGCGCCCTTGGATTTGGCGTCGGCGATGTGGCTTTCGACCTTTTCCACCGCGTCCTCGTCGATCAGGGGGCCGAAATCCACCTCGCCTTCCAGCGCGTCGCCGACGGACATCCGCGAGACGCGCTCCTTCAGCTTTTCGGCGAAGGCGTCGTAGATGCCCGACTGGACGTAGATGCGGTTGGCGCAGACGCAGGTTTGGCCGGCGTTGCGGAACTTGCAGGCGATCGCGCCCTCGACCGCCTTGTCGAGATCCGCGTCGTCGAACACGAGGAAGGGCGCGTTGCCCCCAAGCTCCATCGAGGTCTTCATCACCTGCTCGGCCGATTGCTTCAGCAGGATGCGCCCCACTTCGGTCGAGCCGGTGAAGGTCAGCTTGCGGACTTTCGGGTTCTTGCAGAACTCCTTGCCGGTGCCCGAGCTGTCGGTCGAGGGCAGGATCGAGAGCACGCCCTCGGGCAGCCCGGCGCGGGTGGCCAGCACGCCGAGCGCCAGCGACGACAGCGGCGTCAGCGACGGCGGCCGGACGACGAAGCTGCACCCGGCGGCCAGCGCGGGGCCGGCCTTGCGGGTGATCATCGCGTTGGGGAAGTTCCACGGCGTGATGGCCGCCGCGACGCCGACGGGCTGCTTGATGACGTGGATGCGCTTGTCGGGGGCATGGGGCGGGATGATCTCGCCATAGATGCGGCGGCCCTCTTCGGCGAACCACTTGATGAAGCCCGCGCCATAGAGGACCTCGGCCTTCGCTTCGGCGACCGGCTTGCCCTGCTCGGCGGTCAGGATGATGGCGAGATCGTCGGCGTGCTCGACCATCAGGTCGTGCCATTTCATCAGGATGTCGCGGCGATCCTCGGCGGTGCGCTTCGCCCAGTCCTTTTGCGCCTCGTAAGCGGCGTCGATCGCCCGGCCGATATCCTCGCGCGCAAGATCGGCGAGCTCGGTCAGCACGTCGCCCTTGGCGGGGTTCGTCACCTCGAACGTCTTGCCGCTTGCGGCGTCGGACCATTTCCCGCCCAGATAGGCGCGGCTCTGCAACAGTTCGGGGTCGGACAAGCGGGAAGCGAGATCGGTCTGGGACATCGGGTAGCCTTCGTTTGAAGATGCGTCAGTTGGTTAACGAGGCGGGCAGGTCCGCCGGTTCCATGCGTCACGGGAACCGCGGCGGGCCCGCGTCACTTCCTCGTTATGTGGTGAGGGTGCGGCATGGCGAAACATAGCGAACAGATCGTGGCGCGCGACGCCGATTACGACAACAGCGCCGCGGTGCCGGATGCCGAGCGGTTCATCCCCCTGTGGGAGGACGAGGCGCGGGTGTTCCGCGACAGCATGGGCGACCGCGCCCGCCTCGGCATCCCGTACGGCGCCACCGCGCGCGAAAAGCTGGACCTGTTCCTGCCCGACGGCGCGCCAGATGGCCTCATGGTGTTCGTTCATGGGGGCTACTGGCGCTCGCGGCACCGGCACGACTGGTCGCATTTCGCCGAAGGCGCCCTCGGGCGCGGCTACGCCGTCGCCATCCCCTCCTACTCGCTGGCGCCCGAGGCGCGGATCTCGCGGATCACGCTGCAGATCGCCCAAGCGGTCCGGGTGGCGGCTGCCGAGGTGGCAGGGGGGCCGATCCGCCTTGCCGGCCATTCGGCGGGCGGGCACCTGGTGGCGCGGATGCTGTGTGCCGATCCGATGCTGCCCGCGTCGGTGGCCAAGCGGCTCGCCCATGTGCTGCCGATTTCGCCTGTATCGGACCTGCGGCCGCTGGTCGGCCTGAGCATGAACGGTGACCTGAAGCTGACGGCCGAAGAGGCCGCGATGGAAAGCCCGATCCTGTGCGAGGTCGTCCACCGGGCGCCGGTCACGGTCTGGGTCGGCGGCGCGGAATTGCCGGCCTTCCAGAACCAGGCGCAGTGGCTGTCCGAGGCGTGGGATGCGCGCATCGTGGTCGACGAGGGTCGGCACCATTTCGACGTGATCGACGGGTTGCGCGCGCCCGACTCGCCGATGCTGAAGGCGCTTTTCGACGCGTGACGGGGGCCACCGGAGTTACCTCCAGCAGCCCACAAGTACCGTCATGTCGGTCGCGCGCCGCTCCATCTGGCCCAGCGGCAGATCCTCGCCCAGCGGCGCGGTGGATGGGGTCAGGCCGGCGCCGCTGAGAAAGCCCTCGATGGTGTCCACATCCGTGGCGAAGGCGACGCCGTCCGGCAAGCTGCGGCCCAGTTCACCCTCGGGCTGCAGAAGGCCGAGGACCTGTCCGCCATTGTCGAAGACCGGCCCGCCCGCGTCACCCGGACGTGCCTCGAGCGCATAGCGCCGCACGTCCTCGGCCCCGTCCAGCCCCTCCATCGCGGCGAGGGTGCCGTAGGTCATCGATGGCGCGCCGAGCTGCCCCTCGAACGAATAACCGGACAGCACGACTTCGGTGTTGAGGCGCGGCACGCCCTCGCGGAAGGTCGCGTGCTGGCGCGGGGCCAGCGCCTGCCCCGGCTCGAGCAGGGCAAGGCCCCGTTCGGCGTCGGCGGCCGTCACCGTGGCTTCGATGCCGTCCTCGAGAGTGATGCGCTCGCAGCCCTGCGCCACGTCGGCGGTGGTCAGCACGTCCCCCCGACGCGACACGAAGAAACCCGAGCGGACCAGTTCGGGCCGCCGGATTTCCAGCCCGGCCAGCAGGTCGACGCTTTGATCCTCGGTCGGTTCGCCCATCTCGTCGGGCATCACGACGCCCGCCGTCGTTTCGAAACTGGCGAGCATCTCGTCGAGCACGCGGGTGCTGCGATCCTCGTCACCCGCAGGCCAGATCAGGGTGAAGCCCTTGATCTCGCCATTTTCGAGCCGCGCCTCGGTGTGGCTGACGATGTCGTCGCCCTGGCCGACCAGGGTGAATCCCGATTGCCGCCGCTCGCGCTCGCCCTCGGGCGGCACGATCTCGAGCGTCTGCATGACGTCGTAGAGCCCGTAGAGGTCGGCCTGCTCGCCGGCTTGCGAGATCAGAAGCACCTTGGCCTGGGGGTCCGCGCCGTTGCGCGGCTCGTAATGGGCGAAGGGCGGCTGGTAGCGGTCGAAGGCCACCAGCTCGGTCGGCATCTGGACGGTGACGCCGGCGGTGCTGTCGATGACGTTCGCCATGCCGAGCCCGTCGAGCACGGCGTTGTACTGGGCCAGAAGCTCGGCACGCTGCTGCGTCGTCAACACGCCAGTGTCGTCGTAGCCGTTGGCGGCCTGCCATTCGGCCATGGACCCACGGGTGCCGCGGCCGAACGCGGCGTCGATCGGGCCGTCGTAATAGCCGGCCCATTGCAGCGCGACCTGAAGGGCCTCGCGTTCGGGGCCGATGAGCAGGGACTCGCTCTCACGCGCCTCGGCGAGCGTCTCCTGCGGCTCTTGCTGGGGCTCGGCCTCGGGCACCATGACGCGGGCGGCTTCGCCCAAGGTGTCGGCCTGGGCCGTTTCGACACCCCCCTCGGGCCAGATCGCCTCGCCGAAGATCGAGCCGTCGGTGGTGAAGCTGTCGCTGGGGATCAACTGACGGGCACGGAGCGACCGGCGCTGCTGCGCGGCCTCTTCGGGGGTGAAGGGACCGATGGCCACAGCGAACCAGGACGAGTTGTTCAGGTCGAACGCCGCGACCCCGTCGATCTGACCGGCGAACTCGCGCGCGGTTTCGATCGCGGCGGGGGCGTTCGACTGCGCCTCGACCTGGAGCCACGTGTCCTGCGCCCATGCCGGCGCGGCCAGGCTGGCCAGTACGGCGGTCATGGCGGTTCTCGATTTCATGTTCACTCGTTCCCTGTCGATCTTGCACAAAGGCCCGGGGCCTGTTTCGCAGGACAGAAGGGCGGATGAGGGGGAGGTCGTCAAGAAACGCGGGCTTCACGGTTGCGTCACGATTGACCCTTGTTGCCCTTCTGCCTATGCAGGCCCCGGTTTCGCGAAGGGGCTGACATGGCCAAGCCGACCTGTTTCCAGGACATCATCCTTGCCCTCCAGGACTACTGGGGGCGCCAGGGCTGCGCCGTCCTGCAGCCCTACGACATGGAGGTCGGAGCGGGCACGTTCCACCCGGCCACGACCATGCGCGCGCTGGGGCCGAACGCCTGGGCCGCGGCCTATGTGCAGCCCTCGCGCCGTCCGACCGACGGGCGCTACGGCGACAGCCCGAACCGGCTGCAGCATTACTACCAGTACCAGGTCATCATCAAACCTTCGCCGACTGACCTGCAGGCGCTGTACCTGGGCAGCCTCGAGGCCATCGGCATCGACGCGAACCTCCACGACCTGCGCTTCGTCGAGGATGATTGGGAAAGCCCGACGCTGGGCGCATGGGGCCTTGGCTGGGAGGTCTGGTGCGACGGCATGGAGGTCAGCCAGTTCACCTATTTCCAGCAGGTCGGCGGCCACGACTGTCACCCGGTCTCGGGCGAGCTGACCTACGGCCTCGAACGCCTCGCCATGTATGTCCTCGGCGTCGACCACGTCATGGACATGCCGTTCAACAAGCCCGACAGCCCCCGCCCGCTGACCTATGGCGACGTCTTCCGCGAGGCCGAGGCGCAATACGCCCGCTTCAACTTCGACACCGCCAACACCGATGTCCTCCTGCGCCACTTCGAAGAGGCCGAGGCCGAATGCGCGAACCTCCTGTCCCGGCCCGCGGTGGACCCGCGCACGGGGCGGCGGATCGTCATGGCGCTGCCCGCCTATGACCAGACGATCAAGGCCAGCCACATCTTCAACCTCCTGGATGCGCGGGGCGTGATCTCGGTCACCGAACGCCAAGCCTATATTGGCCGCGTCCGCACACTGGCCAAGCAATGCGCCGACGCCTTCCTGATGACCGAGGCGGGCGGGTTCGCCGAAACCGAAGCGGCGCAATGACCGGCAAGATCATCGCCATCCTTCTGGCCGTGGTGACCGTGGTGGCCGCCTTGGGGCTCTACTACCTGCAGGTCTACTATTTCTACGAGCGTGTCTCGCCCCGCGGCTTCGCCCTGCAAACCGAGGCCGGAGAGATACCGGCCAAAGCCACCAACATCGAGGCGATCGATGCGAACTCATCGCCCATCCGCTTCCGCGCCTGCTTCGACACGCCCCTGACGCCCGATGTGGATGCCGTGCCCTACGAGGGCGCAGTGCCGCTGAACGCGCCCTTCTGGTTCGACTGCTTCGATGCCGAGGAAATCGGCGTGGCGCTTGCAAGCGCTCAGGCGCAGGCGTTCCTGGCCGAAAAGAACATTGAATTCGGCGTGGACCGGGTCGTCGCAATCCTGCCGGGCGGTCGCGGCTACGTGTGGCACCAGCTCAACAATTGCGGCGAACGCGCCTATGACGGCACCCAGATCGGCGAGGACTGCCCGCCGCGCGAGGATCAATGATGCCCGACCTTCTGATCGAACTCTTCTCCGAGGAAATCCCCGCCCGGATGCAGGCCCGCGCGGCCGATGACCTCAAGCGGCTGGTGACGGACGGTCTGGTCGAGGCCGGCCTGACCTACGCCCACGCCGGCACCATGGTTACCCCCCGCCGCCTGACGCTGGCTCTCGAAGGGCTGACGGACCGCTCTCCCGACACGGTCGAAGAGCGCAAGGGCCCCAAGGTCGGCGCGCCCGACAAGGCGATCGAGGGCTTCCTGCGCGGCGCCGGCGTCATCCGCGATGTCTTGGAGGTCCGCGCAGACAAGAAGGGCGAGACCTACTTCGCCCGGATCGAAAAGAAGGGCCGCCCCGCGCCCGAAATCGTGGCCGAGGTGGTTGAGGCCACCGTGCGCGGCTTCCCCTGGCCCAAGTCGATGCGCTGGGGCGCTGGGTCCTTGCGCTGGGTGCGCCCGCTGCACCGCATCGTCTGCATCCTGACACGCCCCGAAGGGCACGAGGTTGTCCCGCTCGACATCGACGGCATCGTTTCCTCTGACGTGACCGAAGGCCACCGCTTCATGGCGCCGGGCGAGATCCGCGTGAGGTCCTTCGAGGACTACCAGCACAAGCTGAAGCGCGCCTTCGTGATGCTGTCCCCCGACGAACGCGCCGAGACGATCCGCGCCGACGCCGCCAACCTCGCCTTCGCGGCGGGGCTCGAGGTGGTCGAGGATGCGGGCCTTCTGGCCGAGGTCGCGGGGCTGGTCGAATGGCCGGTCACGCTGATGGGCACGATCGACGAACAGTTCCTCGACCTGCCGCCCGAGGTGTTGCAGACCTCGATGCGCGAACATCAAAAGTTCTTCTCGGTCCGCGAGCCCGGATCGGGCCGGATTGTTCGATTTGTGACAGTCGCCAACCGCGAGACGGCCGATGACGGCGCGACGATCCTCAACGGCAACCAGCGCGTCCTTTCGGCCCGCCTCGCCGACGCCGCGTTCTTCTGGAAGAACGACCTTGCCGTCGCCAAGGCCGGGATGGGCGCGTGGACCCGGAACCTGAAATCCGTCACCTTCCACGCCAAGCTGGGCTCCGAAGCCGACCGGGTCGAGCGCATCGCCGCCCTCGCGCGCGAGTTGGCCCCGGTGGTTGGCGCGAATGCGGACGAGGCCGAGCAGGCCGCTCGGCTCGCCAAGGCCGACCTGACATCGGAAATGGTCTACGAATTCCCCGAATTGCAGGGAATCATGGGCCGCTATTACGCGAAAAGTGCTGGTTTCGACGATGTCGTGGCGGATGCCGTGGCCGAACATTACGCGCCGCTTGGTCCCTCCGACACGGTGCCGACCGCACCCGTCTCGGTTGCGGTGTCGCTGGCAGAGAAGCTGGACAAGCTGACGGGCTTCTGGGCGATTGATGAGAAGCCCACGGGATCGAAGGACCCTTATGCGCTGCGCCGGGCTGCGCTAGGGGTGATCCGGTTGATCCTGACGAACGACCTGCGTTTGGCGATATTCGGTTTGCTCGACGAGTCAATTCGAATTGAGCGTCGACACGACCGTTCCGATGGCCTCGCTGAGTTCGATCATCGAGTCCTTGTCGGTGATCTTATGGAATTTTTTGAGGACCGCCTGAAGGTCCACCTCCGGGACGAGGGCATCCCGCATGACGTCATCGACGCCTGCCTCGCCATGCCGAACGCCGACGACCTGACGCTGCTGGTCAAGCGGGCGCGGGCGCTGGCGGCGTTCATGAAGACCGAGGACGGCACCAACCTCGTCCAAGGCTTCAAGCGGGCGAATAACATCCTCACCCAGGCCGAGGAAAAGGACGGCGTCGAATACTCCTTCGGGGCCGACGCCAAGCATGCTCATACGGACGAGGAACGCGCGCTGTTCGCAGCACTCGACCAGCAAGAGCCGGTGATCGAGAAGGCCATGACTGACGAGGATTTCGGCGCGGCGATGACCTCGCTGGCCCTTCTGCGCCCGCCGATCGACGTGTTCTTCGAGTCGGTGCAGATCAACGCCGACAACCAGATCCTGCGGCGCAACCGGCTGAACCTTCTCAGCCGGATCCGCACGCTCTGCCTTGGCGTCGCCGATCTGACCCGGATCGAGGGCTGACCGCGCGTCACGAACCTTGCCTGGGTCCGCACGCGGCGTATGCTCTGAACACAAGAGGAGCGCCGCAGTGCAGCACGAGGTCGACATCGCCGGCGTGACCTACATCACGCCGACCGCCAATATTCGCCCCAAGGCCCACGGGGGGCGGGCCAAGTGCCTGCAACGGCTGATCCGCCTCGGCCTGCCGGTCCCCGACACCTACGCCGTCGACTTCGACACGGTCGGCCGCATCGCTCAGGGCGGGCGGCTGGACGCCGAGGCGCTGATCGCGGCGTTCGGGGCGGACCCGCTGGTCTCCGTTCGGCCGTCCTCCGAGGCCGCTGATTGGGGCGGGCCGCCCTCGGTCCTGAACATCGGCATGAACCGGGCGCGCCACGCGGCTCTGTCCCACCGGCTGGGACCCGGGGCGGCCGCCGCGCTCTATGCGCGGTTCATCCAGTCCTTCGCCACGCAGGTCGCGCGGTTGAATCCCGACCTTTTCGACGGGCAGAGCATCGACCGGATGCTCGTCACCTACGAAGAGCAGATGGAAGAGCCGTTCCCCGACGAGCCCGCGGAACAGCTTTCGGCGGTCCTGTCGGCCATGGCCCGCGCCTGGGACGGCACCACGGCGCGACTGCTGCGCCGGGCCCGTGGCGCGCCCGAGAATGCGGGCCTCGGCCTCGTCGTGCAGCGCATGGTGCTGGGCGTCGGCAATCCCGCCAGCGGCGAAAGCGGCTCCGGCGTCATCCAGTTCGTGTCGTCGTCCACCGGCGAAAACCGCATCACCGGCCGCTACCTGCGCCAGAGCCAGGGCCGCGAGGCGCTGCTGCCGGGGGCGGGGGCGCTGTATCTCGGCCGTGATACGCGGGGGGAGTCGCTGGAAGAAAGCTCGCCGCAGATCTACGCGGATCTGCAGCTGTACGGCGGGCTCTGCCGCACCCGCCTGCGCGAAGAGATGCAGATCGAGTTCACCATGCATCACGGCGCGCTGCACATCCTCGACGCGGTGCGGGTCAAGCGGACGTCGCGCGCCGCGCTGCGGATCGCCGTGGCGCTCGCGACCGACGGGATCATACCCGAGGGCGAAGCCGTGCTTCGTATCGCCCCCCGCGCGCTTCTGGACGTGCTGCACCCGCAGGTGGACCCCGACGCGCGCCTGCCACTGATCGCCCGTGGCATCGCCGCCAGCCCCGGTGCCGCGACCGGCAAGCTGGTGTTCAGCGCGGCCGCCGCCCAGGCGGCGCAGTCACGCGAAGAGGACGTCATCCTCGTTCGGCGCGAGACCACCCCCGACGACGTGCTGGGGATGCACGCGGCCAAGGGCATCCTGTGCGAACGGGGCGGCCCGACCAGCCACGCGGCGGTGATCGCCCGCGGGCTGGGCTTGCCTTGTGTCGTGGGCGCCTCGGACATCGCCATCGATCCCCGCGCGCGCAGCCTGCGCGGACCCGACGGCAGCATCTATGCCGAGGGCGACGTGGTGACGCTGGACGGCTCGGACGGGCGGGTGATCCAGGGCGCCGCGCCGCTGCTCGAACCTGCAATGGACGACGCGTTCCGCACGATCCTCGACTGGGCGGACGAGCGGCGCGACATCGGCATCCGCGCCAATTGCGACACCCCCGACGCGGCGCGCACCGCCGCGCGCTTCGCCGCCGAAGGGATCGGGCTATGCCGGACCGAGCACATGTTCTTCGACGAAGGTCGCCTGACCCCCATGCGCGAGATGATCTTCGCCGAAAGTGCCGACGACCGGGCCGCGGCGCTGGACCAGCTTCTGCCCGTGCAGCGCGCCGACTTCCTCGAACTGTTCCAGATCATGGCCGGCAAGCCCGTCACAATCCGCCTCTTGGACCCGCCCCTGCACGAGTTCCTGCCGCAGGACCGCAAGGGGATGCTGGATCTCGCCGCGTCTCTCGACCTGCCGCTGGCGGCGGTCGAGCGGCGCATCCAGACCCTCAGCGAGTTCAACCCGATGCTGGGGATGCGCGGCGTGCGGCTCGGGATCGCCATGCCCGAGATCTACGAGATGCAGGCCCGCGCCATCTTCGAGGCCGCCGTGCAGACATCCCCGCGCGTGACGCCCGAGGTGATGATCCCGCTTGTCTCGGCCAAGCGCGAGGTCGAGCTGGTGAAGTCCCGCATCGACGCCGTGGCGGCGCAGGTGCGCAGCGAAAGCGGGGTCGACTTCGACTACCACCTCGGCGTCATGGTCGAAACGCCGCGCGCCGCCTTGCGCGCCGACGAGATCGCGGAATACGCGACATTCCTCAGCTTCGGGACGAACGACCTGACGCAGATGACCTATGGCCTGTCGCGCGACGACGCCGGGCGGTTCATGTCGGCCTATGTGCGCGAGAAGGTCTTTGCCGACGATCCGTTCCTGCAGCTCGACACCGAAGGCGTGGGCGAGCTTCTGACCATCGGCGCCGAGCGTGGCCGTCGCGGCCGGCCCGACGTGATCCTGTCGATCTGCGGCGAGCATGGCGGAGACCCCGATTCGATCGCCTTCGTTCGCGCCGCCGGATTCGATTATGTCAGCTGCTCACCCTACCGCGTTCCGGTCGCGCGGATGGCGGCGGCACATATTGCGATCCGCGAGCGGGGACGCACAACCACGGCCCCGCCCGAGCGCTGACGGCGCGAGTTTTACAATAATCGGCGGGAACCTGCGCACCCCGGTATTCCGGTATTGGTCTGAGCCGGCGAGTTTCGTACGTCATCCCCTGCTTGCAAGGGCGCGGCGCCGAGAGGCCGCCGGGACACGCCCCTGTCAAACACGCCAGGCTTACGGGGATTCTGAATGCAGTGTGATGTTTTCGCGGCGCGTGCCGTTCGGCGCGCGATGACGATTGTCGGCCTAGTGGCCGGTCTCACCATTTCGACCGCCGCGATGGCGGATGTCACCTTCGGCACCAAATCCGCGCCCGATATCGAGCTTGGACAGACGCTGGGCGACCGCCTCGAAGGCCTCGTCGGTAGCGCCGCGCCGGAAGTGCAGCCCGACGCTGGACAGACCCTTCGTGACGCACTCGCCCCCGACGTGCAAGAAGAGGGCAAGGATCGTCCGGAAATTGCGTACGACTATGGCTTCGTCGACACACTTCCGGCGGCCGATGGCGACAAGCAGTTCGAATGCCTGTCCGAGGCGCTCTATTTCGAAGCGCGCGGCGAAGGGGCCGAGGGGGTCTTCGCGGTGGCCGAGGTCATCCTGAACCGCGTCGACAGCCCGCGCTTTCCCGACACGATCTGTCAGGTGGTGAACCAGGGCACGGGCCGCAAGCACGCCTGCCAGTTCAGCTATACCTGCGACGGCCTCCCCGAGGTCGTTGGCGAACGCCGCACCATGGATCGCATGGAAAAGATCGCCGGCCTGTTCATCGACGGTGCCCCGCGCGACCTGACCGACGGCGCGCTGTTCTACCACACCAAGGCCGTGAACCCGTACTGGGCCAGCGCGTTCGACCGCGTCGCAACGATCGGCGAGCACCACTTCTACGTCCAGTCCTGACGTCCTTCCGTCGCGTCCCGTTCTGCCGTAAGACGCGGACCGAGGCGAGAGAGGGGCAGTCATGGGTGACGACACCAAGCTGGCATTCCAGCACCCCGAAGCCCGCGCGGCCGCCTATCCGCCCGCGGGCTTCCCCGACCGGATCTCCCTGCGCGACCACGTCGTCGAGGTCGAGATCGGCGCCTTTCAGCCCGAGCGTGGCCGAACCCAGCGCGTCCAGTTCAACATCGTGGTCGAGGTCCGGCCAAGCCGCGCCGGAGCGACCGACGACGTGGACGACGTGCTGTCCTACGACACCATAGCCGAAGCCATCCAGGCGGCCCTGAGCGAAGAGCGGCTGAACCTCCTGGAAACCCTGGCCGAGCGGGTTGCGTCGCGCCTTCTGGCCGAACCGCAGGCGCTGCGCTGCTTCGTGCGGATCGAAAAGCTCGACCTCGGGCCGGGCGCGCTGGGGGTCGAGATCGTGCGCACCTCCGAAGGGCCGGTGCGCGAGACGACCGACGACACCGCCCCTCATCCCGTCGTGGCCTTCCTGGCGAACGCCGCCATCGACGCGCCGGACCTGCCCGCGATCCTCGACCGGATCGAGGCGGACGGGCCGGTGATCCTTTGCGTCGGGCCCGCGCCGAACCCCGCGCCGCAGACCGGCCACGCGATGGTCCAGCGCCGCATCGACCTGCTGGCGATCGAGCAGAACTGCTGGCGCCTCGCCGCTCGCGACGCCCGCTGCGTGGTCGTCGAGACGCGGACCGAACTCGACTGGGCGATGAAGAAGGGCCGCACGACCGTCTGGGCCCCGTCCAAGCTGGTGCTGGACGCCGTCGAGCCTCCTTCTGCTCAGCCGCGTGACACGGTCTCCCTGGCCGCGTGGTTCGCGGGACAAATGCGGGCACGCCGCCTGCTGGTCGTGGGCGCCGAGGCCCCCGCGACAGACCTCCCGACCGAGGCGTGGCCCCTGTGACCTACTGGCGGCCCATCCCCCAGGCCGGTCCCGCCCGCCCGCCAGAGGCGCTGACCCTCGCCGGCGGCTGGACGTGGTTCACCCATGTCGAGGCGCTGTCCCGCGACGCCGTCCCCCGGATCCTGCCGGCCGAGGCGCTGCCCTACGCCGTGCGCGACCGCCTCGTCGCCCCGCGCGCGCCGTTGGGCCGCCTGTCGCTGGATCAGCCGCGGATCATGGCGATCTTGAACGCGACGCCCGACAGCTTCTCGGACGGGGGTGTCCATGCGGGCGCCGAGGTCCCGCAAGCCCGGGCGCTCATCGCGGCGGGGGCCGACATCCTCGACGTGGGCGGTGAAAGCACCCGCCCCGGCGCCACCGCGATCCCCGTGGACGACGAGATCGCCCGCGTCACGCCCGCGATCCGCGCCGCGCGCGCCGATTGGGACGGGCCGATCTCGATCGACACGCGCAAGGCTGCCGTTGCCGAAGCGGCAATCGCTGCCGGAGCGGACATGATCAACGACGTCTCGGCCATGACTTTCGACCTGCGAATGCCCGCCACGGTCGCGGCCGCAGGCCTACCGGTGTGCCTTATGCACGCGCAAGGCGACCCGGCGACGATGCAGCAGTCGCCGCGCTACGATAACGTGCTGCTCGACGTCTACGACTACCTTGCCGCCCGGGTCGATGCCGCCGAAAGCGCCGGCATCCCCCGCGACCGGATCATCGTCGACCCCGGCATCGGGTTCGGCAAGACCGTCGCCCACAATCTCGCATTGCTCGCGCGATTGTCCCTGTTCCACGCGCTGGGCTGCCCCATCCTGCTGGGCGCGTCGCGCAAAAGGTTCATCGGCACCATCGGAGGGGCCGAGGTTCCCCGCGACCGGATGTCCGGATCCATCGCCGTCGCGCTTGCGGGGGCGGCGCAGGGTACGCAGATACTCCGCGTTCACGATTTGGCGGATACAAGACAGGCCCTTACCCTCTGGCAGGCGTCCACCACAGGAGAGACCCCATGACCCGCAAGCTCTTCGGCACCGACGGCGTCCGCGGCACCGCGAACACCCACCCGATGACGGCCGAGATGGCCATGAAGCTGGGCGCTGCCGCCGGCCGCTATTTCCGGCGCGAGGGCGCGGGCGCGCACCGGGTCGTGATCGGCAAGGACACCCGCCTGTCGGGCTACATGTTCGAGAACGCGCTGACCGCGGGCTTCACCAGCGTCGGCATGAACGTCCTGCTTCTGGGGCCGGTGCCGACGCCTGCGGTCGGAAGCCTGACCCCGTCGATGCGCGCCGATGCGGGCGTGATGATCTCGGCCAGCCACAACCCGCACGAGGATAACGGCATCAAGTTCTTCGGGCCCGACGGCTTCAAGCTGTCGGACGCTGCCGAGACCGAGATCGAGCGCCTCGTCGAAGAGGGCACCGAAAGGGCCAGCCCCGGCACGATCGGCCGCGCCAAGCGGATCGACGACGGCCGGTTCCGCTATGCCGAGCGGCTGAAGTCCACGCTGCCCGTCGGCCGCACCCTCGAGGGGCTGCGTATCGTGGTGGATTGCGCCAACGGGGCCGCACACCGCGTCGCCCCCGAGGTCCTGTGGGAACTTGGCGCCGAGGTCATTCCGATGGGGGTCGAACCCGATGGCCTGAACATCAATCTCGATTGCGGCTCGACCCGGCCGGAGACCGCGCAACGGCTGGTCCGCGAACGTCGCGCAGACCTCGGGATCTGCCTCGACGGCGACGCCGACCGGGTGATGATCATCGACGAGAACGGCGAGGTCGCCGACGGAGACCAGGTCATGGCGCTGTTCGCCAGCCGCTGGGCCGAGGCGGACCTTCTGGCGGAGCGCACGCTGGTCGCCACGGTCATGTCGAATCTCGGGCTGGAGCGGTTCCTCGGCTCGCGCGGGCTGCAGTTGCACCGCACCAAGGTCGGGGACCGGTACGTGGTCGAGGCGATGCGCGCGGGCGGGTACAACCTCGGGGGCGAGCAGTCGGGCCATATCGTGATGACCGACCACGCCACCACCGGCGACGGCCTTCTCGCGGGGCTGCACTTCCTGACCGCCATGGTCGAGACGGGAGAGAAGGCCTCCAAGCTCGCCGCGCAGTTCGACAAGGTACCGCAGCTTCTGAAGAACGTGCGCTACCAGCCGGGCGGGGCGCCGCTCGAGGATGAGGGCGTGAAGAAAGAGATCGCCGCCGCCGAAGAGCGGCTGAACGGCTCGGGCCGCGTGCTGATCCGCGCCTCGGGGACCGAGCCCCTGATCCGCGTGATGGCGGAATGCGAGGACGAGGCCCTCTTGGCCGAAGTCGTGGACTCCATCGCGGACCGCATCGCCCGCGCCACGGGCTAGCGCACGAGGCCGCGCAGCGAGTTCCACTGGCTGACGGCGAGGCCCGCGAGGATCAGCGCGAGCGCCGCGAAGAAGCGCAGCGGCAGCGCTTCGCCCAAGACGGCGGCGCCGAAGATCATGGACCAGACCGGCACCTGGTAGTTCACGAGCGTCATGAAGACCGATCCCGCGGTTTGCACCACCCGCACCCGGATCAGCACGGCCAGCGCCGTGGGGATCAGCCCCAGCACCACGATCGCCGGGTCCGCGAGGGAGCCCGACAGGCGGGGCACCCCCTCGACCAGAAGCATCGCGGGGATCAGCACCACCGCACCGACGACCAGGGTCAGCGCCGATAGCGTGATCGCGTCCACCGGCGGGCATCGCCGCGTCAGGATCGACCCGGCAGCGTAGGACACCGCCGCCGTCAGGCACGCAATCCGCCCCAGCGCCTCGGTGCCCCCAGTCTCAAACGCCAGCGCACCGGGTCCCAGCAGCAACGCCGCCCCGGAAAAGCCAAGGCTCACGCCGAAGGCTCGGCGCAGGGACATCGGCTCGTCCGAGAAGACATGCGCCAGGGGCAGCACGAATAACGGCAGTGCGGCCATCGACAGGCCGGCGAAGGCCGAGGGGACGTATTGCTGACCCCAGCTCAGAAGGAAGAACGGGAGGGCGGTGTTGGCGATCCCGATGGGGACGGCGAAGGCCCAGATGCGCGGTTCGCGGGGAAACCGCCGGCCCATCACGGCCATCAGCATCAGAAGCGCTGCCGCCCCCAGCGTCGTGCGCGCGCAGGCGACTGTCAGCGGGCCATAGCCGCGCAGGGCGATCGAGACGATCATGAAGGTCCCGCCCCAGATCAGGCCGAGGAACAGGATGGAGAGCCAGTTTTCAGGGGTGGGACGGTCGGTCATGGCGCTTTCGTAGGCCGGGCGCGAGACGGGGGGAAGAGCGACTTCGAGCAGCCAGCACGAAGAAAAACGCGCGGCCCGATCTCTCGGCCCGCGCGGGTGTTCCTGCAGACGGCGCGAGGGCGCGTCGGCTCAGTTCTTGTCCTTGTCGACCATGCGTCCGGCCGAGATCCACGGCATCATGCCGCGCAGCTTCTTGCCGACTTCCTCGATCTGGTGCTCGTCGTTCAGGCGGCGAGTAGCCTTGAACATCGGCTGGCCGACTGCGTTCTCCTGCATGAAGTCGCGGACGAACTTGCCGGTCTGGATGTCCGTCAGGACCTCCTTCATGCGCTTCTTCGTCTCGTCATAGGGCAGGATGCGGGGGCCCGAGACATACTCGCCATACTCGGCGGTGTTCGAGATCGAGTAGTTCATGTTCGCGATGCCGCCTTCGTAGATCAGGTCCACGATCAGCTTCACCTCGTGCAGGCACTCGAAATAGGCCATCTCGGGCTCGTAGCCGGCCTCGACCAGCGTCTCGAAGCCCATGCGGATCAGCTCGACGAGGCCGCCGCAGAGCACCGCCTGCTCGCCGAACAGGTCGGTCTCGCATTCCTGGCGGAAGTTGGTCTCGATGATGCCCGAACGCCCGCCACCGATGGCCGAGCAATAGCTGAGGCCGATCTCCATCGCCTTGCCGCTGGCGTCCTGGTGGACCGCGACAAGGCAGGGCACGCCGCCGCCCTTGGTGTATTCGCCGCGCACGGTGTGGCCGGGGCCCTTGGGCGCCATCATGATGACGTCGACGCCGGGCTTCGGCTCGATCAGGCCGAAATGCACGTTCAAGCCGTGGGCGAAGGCGATCGCGGCTCCGTCCTTCAGGTGGTCGTGGACATGCTTGCGGTAGGTTTCGGCCTGCAACTCGTCGGGCATGGTGAACATGATGAGGTCGCACCACGCGGCGGCTTCCTCGATCCCCATGACCTGCAGGCCTTCGCCCTCGGCCTTCTTGCGGCTGGGCGAGCCTTCGCGCAGCGCGACCGCCACGTTCTTGGCGCCCGAGTCGCGCAGGTTCAGCGCGTGGGCGTGGCCTTGGCTGCCATAGCCCAGGATCGCCACCTTCTTGTCCTTGATAAGGTTAATGTCGCAGTCCTGATCGTAATAGACGCGCATGTCGGTCCCTCCGGTTTGATGTGGCGGAGGGTAGTGGGTGAGGATGCGCGGCGGAAGCCATGAAACCACCGCCAGTTGCGCCTTCGATGGCCTCTTTTATTCGCCTTTGTCGTGCATCTATAAGTTCTTATGCTCGACGACATCGATAGGCGGCTTCTCCGCCAATTGCAGAACGATCCCGCCGCCACGTTGGCGGCGCTGGCCACCCGCGCCGGCGTCACGACGCAGCTTGCGACCCGCCGGTTCGAGAGGCTGCGCGCAAGCGGCGTCCTGCGCGGCCAGCACGCCCGGATCGACTGGCGCGCCTTGGGCTACGAGATCGAGGTCAGCCTGCGCTTCACCCTCGACAAGGCTGACCCCCGCGCCTTCGACGCCTTCATCGACGCCGCCCGCGAGGTGCCCGAGGTGACCGAGATTCAGACCTTCCTCGGCCGCGTCGATGTGCGCCTGTCGCTCGTCGCCCGCAACCTCGCCGACTACCACCGGCTCTACCGCGAGCGCATCCTGACCCTGCCGCACATCGCCGAGATCGAGGCGCTGATGCAGGTCGCGACCCTGAAAGCCGACGAAAGGCTGCCCCTGTGACCCCCGATGACACCGACCGCGCCATCCTGCGCGCCCTGACCGAGGACGCGACGCTGTCCTCTACGGCCTTGGGCGAGCGGGTCGGCCTGTCCCAGCCGGTCGCCTGGCGACGGGTGCGGCGGCTGCAGGAGGCCGGGATCCTGAAGGGCCGGCGCCTCGATCTGGACCTCGAGGCACTGGGGTTCGGGGTGACGATGTTCCTGGGGGTGAAGCTCGCCGCGAAGGGGCGGTTGGACCTCACCGCATTCGAGCGCGCGATCACCGCCATCCCCGAGGTGCAGACGGTCGAGCACGTGTTGGGCCTCTACGACTACCGTCTGCGGGTCATTGCCCGGGACATCGCCGATTTCGAGCGTGTCCTGCGCCGCCGCATCCTGACGCTGCCGGGCGTCGGCAACGTCGAGGCGAACGTCCTTCTCAGCGAGGAGCGGCGGTCCGGTCCGATCTGAGCGCACCCATCCCCGCCATCATCACCCGCCGCCGCAGGGGGGCTACGTCGTTCACCAGCTTCAGCCCCTCGGCCCGCAGCTTCTGGACCGGCCCGAGGTTCGACCGGCAAAGGCGGTTGTAGGCATCGATAGCCGCGGCCCGTCCCAGCATGTCCGCCTGCCGCGCGCGCGCATAGCGGGCCAACCCTTCGGGCGCCCCGGGATCCTCCTGCAGACAGTCGGCAAGGGTGGCGATATCGGCGATCGAAGTGTTCAGCCCCTGCGCGCCGATCGGCGGCAGGACGTGCGCGGCCTCGGCCACCAGGACGGTGCGCTTGGCCGTCAATGCGCGGGCGGTCTGGGTGACGATGGGCCAGACCCGCAGCGGCGTCGCGCGCTGCATCGGCCCCATGACGTGGAGCGCACGCTCGGTCAGGCGGGCGTTGAACGTCGCCTCGTCCATCCGGGCAAGCTCGGTCACGCGGGCGCCGTCGTCCATCCAGACGATCGAGGACGCCGCCCGCCCGTCGTGATCCGCCAGCGGGACAGTGACCATCGCGCCGCCGGAATTGTATATCTCGGTCGAGACATGCTGGTGCGGTTCGGCATGGGTGCAGGCGAAGGCGAGCGCCTTCTGCCCGTAGCGCTGGATGCGCGTGTCGATCCCGGCCGCCTCGCGCACCGGCGAGGCGCGGCCGTCGGCGCCCACCACCAGCCGGGCCGTCAACCGTCTGCCGTCGGTCAGGGTCACGAACGCCTTGTCGTCCCGCGCTGTCATGTCTGCAAAGCCGGTGCCCAGCCGCAGATCGACCCCCGGCGCCTCGCGCAGGGCCGCCGAAAGTGTCTGGTGCGCGCGCCAGTTCATCACGTTCCAGCCGAAGGCCCCGAGGCCCAGATCGTCGGGCCGGAAGGTCCGCAAAGCGGTCTGCTGTGGCGGCCAGCCGGTCGAGTCCATGACCCGGAGCGCCTCGAGCGGCGTGGCATCCGGCGACAGATGCTCCCACAGTTCCGCCTCGCGCAGGACGTCGACCGACGGCTCAAGGTAGGCGGTCGACCGCAGGTCCGAGCCCTCGGCCGCCTCGCCATCGGGCGGGGTCGACGGGTCGCAGATCGTGACGCGCCAGCCGCGCTTGGCCAGAAGCGCCGCCAGCACCATGCCGGAGATGCCGGCGCCCGAGATGAAGATGTCGGTATCCATGGCTCTCATGGTAGGTGGCGGGGCCGCGCGGGGAAGCCGCCGATGCCGACCTGCGACAGAAAAGCCGTCAGATCGGGGGCGTGGTGGTCGATAAACGGCTCCTCAACGGCGCGGGGGCCGACGAGGACGGTGCACACGCCGCGCGCGTGGGGGATGCGCAGGTTTGCCGGGCTGTCCTCGAACATCGCGGCGCAGGTGGGGTCGATGTCCAGCGCGCGGAAGGCAGAGTCGAAGGCGCGGGCGTCGGGCTTGGCGACGAAATCCGCGTGCTCGATGGTGAAGGTGCCGTGAAAATGGTCGGTCAGGCCCCGCGCCCGAAGGATACGCTCTGCGTGCCACGCGCTGCCGTTCGTGAACACGACCCGACGCCCGGGCAGCGCTGCGAGGGCGGTCCCAAGCGCGGGATCGGCGGCGAGGCCGGTCAATGGGATGTCATGCACATCGGCCAGGAACGTCTCGGGCGCGATGCCGTGACGGGCGACGAGGCCGGGCAGCGTGCCGCCGTAGTCGCGCCAGTAGGCGTGGCGCAGGCGGTCGGCCTCGGCCGGTTCGACCCCCAGCCGCTGCGCGATCCAGTCGGTCATGCGCGCCTCGATCGCCGCCACGATCCCCGATTCGGGCGGGTAGAGCGTGTCGTCCAGGTCGAAGATCCACGTGTCGATGGTCATTCCGCTGCCCTAGCGGCGGGCCAGCGGGCTGTCTATACCGCCGGGAAGGGAGGGCTCGCATGCCAGACGCGAAAGCGCCGCAAAAGGACGCCTATCGGCTGATCCTCGAGGCGATAGACGAGGGGCTCTACAAGCCCGGCGACCGGCTGGTCGAGAACGAGTTGGCCGAGCGCTTCGGCGTCAGCCGCACGCCGATCCGCGAGGCGTTGCAGCGGCTCGAGACGCAGTCGTTGCTGACGCGGGACGGGCGGAGCCTGATCGTCTCGTCGCTCGACCACAACCAGATGGCCGAGCTTTACATCGTGCGGACCGAGCTCGAGGGGCTGGCGGCCGAACTGGCCGCGCGCCACGCAACCGACGAGGAGCTGCGCGTGCTGCGCCGGATGGTCGAGGACGACCGGGGGCGGCTTGACGATCCGCGCGCGCTCAGCCGGTCGAACCGGCGCTTCCACAAGCAGATCCACCTTGCCTCGCACAACATGTTCCTGGTGCAGCAGCTTGACCTGGTGCACCGGTCGATGGCCCTTCTGGCGACGACCTCCCTTGCCGTCGAGGGGCGCGGAGAGGATGCGCTGGCCGAGCATGACGCCATCGTCTCGGCTCTCGAGGCGCGGGACGGGGCGGCGGCGCGCGGGGCGCTGTGCGCGCATATCTCTACCGCGTACGAGACGCGCCTGCGCCACGATTCGACGCAGGACGCGCCGCACTAGTCGGGGCGCGTGACGCCGTGCGCGGTCTTGTCCCAGTAGAAGGGCCGGGTGACGAGTTCGGCCACCGCCTTGCACAGCGAAATCGTCGCGAGCGGATAGTAGAGCATCATCACCGGGATCCACCGCGCCAGCTCAAGACGTCGCTGCCGCGACAGGGCGATGGCGAGGCCGATCGCCTGGATCACAAGCGTCAGGCCCAGCCCCAGTTGCACGACCCAAAGCGCGTGAAGCGTGGGGGTGTAGGGCAGGGGCGCTGCAGCCAAGAGCAGCCAGAACGGCCACAGAAGCGGCGCCAGCGCAGCACCGGCCAGCGAACCCAGGAACAGGACCTGCACGCCCACGAAGCCCCATGGCCCGATGTCGCGGATCAGGCGCAGCGGGTGGCGCATGTGGGCCGCCCATGTGATCGCGTAGCCCTTCTGCCAGCGGGAGCGCTGCTTGATCCAGGCGAGTGGACGGGCGGTGGCCTCTTCGCGGGTGACGCTGTCGATCAGTTCGGTCCGCCAGCCGGCGCGGGCGAGGCGCAGGCCAAGGTCGGCGTCTTCGGTGACGTTGTGCGCATCCCAGCCGCCGACGGCTTCCAGCGCGTCGCGGCGCAGGAAGATCGTGGTTCCGCCAAGCGGAATGGGCCAGCCGAGCCGCCCGATCGCCGGCAGGATCATCCAGAACCACGCCGCGTAGTCGATGGAAAAGCACCGGGTAAGCCAACTCGCCCGGGTGTTGTAGAAGCTCAGCCGACCTTGCAGCGCCGCAACGTTCGGCTTGGCCGCCGCAAACCGCGCGGCCACCCGAAGAAGCTGGTCGGACTCCGGCGCGTCCTCGGCGTCGTACACGCCGACGATCGTGCCCCGGCAAAAATCCAGCGCGACGTTCATCGCGCGCGGCTTCGTCTGAACCTCGCCTGGGGCCACGGTCAGGACATGCGCCCAAGCCGGCAGCGCGACCCGCGAGATGGCCCGCGCGGTGACGTGGTCGTCGCATTCCATGATGAGCCACACCTCGAACCGGTCCCGCGGATAATCGACCGCCTCGATCCGCTCGAGAAGCATGGGGGCGATGTCTTCCTCGCGGTAGAGCGGCAGGAGGATCGAGATCGTGGGCAGCGCGCTGGGAGCCTGTCGCACCATCCGCCCGGTGCGCCGCGGCCACATGGCGACGAGGTAAAGCGCGGTCTGGATGGCGAGAATGCCGATCGCCACGACCTGCCCGGCGATCAGCGCGCGGCTTGGCGCAAGGCAGACGGCCGCCACGAGCAGAACGCCGATGCCGGCCGCGACGGAGGGCGCAATGCGCAAGCCCCGGCAGCTGCGGTCCGGCGGGCACCTCTCTTCGGCCTCGCGTGCGAGGGCGAGGCCGCCATGGCGCGTGAGCGCGGCCATCAAATCCGCGCGCTTGGTGGGCACGGGCACGATATCCCCCAGAACCGAACGGATCCGCGAGGCGACCAGCGTGAAGCGATCGGGGTCGGCTACCGCAATCGGCTGGAAACCCGACCCGGCACGAAGGGGCAGCACGGCATGGCGGGCGCAGAACCCGGCGCCCAGTTTGCGGATCGCGCGCGCGTCGGGCAGGGGCACGGCATCGCGGCCCGGGACGACCGGCGACATGGGATCGAGATGAGCGAGGTCGAACATGGCGGTTCCGTCCGTGGATCCGCCAATCCTGTCACCCTTCGCTTAAGGGATGGTGAACGCGGATCAGGCCGCGTCGTCCATCACCTTCGCGAAACGCTCGAACAGGTAGAAGCTGTCCTGCGGGCCGGGGCTGGCCTCGGGGTGGTGCTGGACGCCCCAGACGGGTCGGTCGGGCACGCGGATGCCGCAGTTCGAGCCGTCGAAGAGCGAGATATGCGTCTCTTCCACGCCCTTCGGCAGGGTCTGCGAGTTCACGGTGAAGCCGTGGTTCATCGACGTGATTTCGACCTTGCCGGTCGCCAGCTCCTTCACCGGATGGTTCGCGCCGTGATGGCCGTGGCCCATCTTCTGCGTCTCGGCCCCGAGGGCGAGACCCAGAAGCTGGTGACCAAGGCAGATGCCGAACACGGGGATGTCCGAGGTCTTGAGGACTTCCTGGATCATCGGGACCGCATACTTGCCGGTCGCCGCCGGGTCGCCGGGACCGTTCGAGAGGAACAGTCCAGCGGGATTGTGGGCCATGATTTCCTCGGCCGTGGCGGTGGCGGGCAGGACGGTCACATCGCAGCCGGCGCTGGCCAGGCAGCGCAGGATGTTGCGCTTGGCGCCGTAGTCGATGGCCACGACCTTGTGGCCGGGCTTGTCGCGCTTGAGGTAACCGGTCGGCCAGGCCCACCGCATCTCGTCCCAGCGGTACGATTGCAGGCAACTGACGTCC
This sequence comes from Palleronia marisminoris, assembly GCF_900172315.1. Classification (GTDB taxonomy): domain Bacteria; phylum Pseudomonadota; class Alphaproteobacteria; order Rhodobacterales; family Rhodobacteraceae; genus Palleronia; species Palleronia marisminoris. Next base: position 31,690 of record NZ_FWFV01000004.1, on the reverse strand, counting down.
TTGGCGAGGTCCAGCCCGACGAGGCCCGGGAACGAGCGTGCGGCAGCGATCAGCGCCTCGATGTCGAACTTGCCCTCGGGGTTGTGGGCGAGCGCGACATGCGGCGCGCCCTGCTGGCGGATCGCGCGGGTCAGCCGGCGCGTGTCTAGGCCGCCGATGCCGATCTTGCCGTGCCGGGCCAGCCAGGCGCCCAGCTCTTCGGCGGCGCGCCAGTTGGACGAGGCCGTCGGGTCCCACTTCACCACCATCCCTTCCGCGAACGGAATCGCGGTCTCGTCATCCTCGGGAGTGACGCCGGTGTTGCCGATATGGGGGAACGTGAAGGTCACGATCTGACCCGCGTAGGAGGGGTCGGTCACGATCTCCTGGTAGCCGGTCATCGCGGTGTTGAAGCAGAGCTCGGCCGTGGTTTGCCCGGTGGCGCCAAATCCGCGGCCATAGAAGACAGTCCCGTCGGCAAGGGCGAGGCAGGCGGTCGGGGTCTGGCGGGGCATGGCGGGATCTCCGGGCTGGGCGCAAATCTACCGCGATGTATGGAGATCGTGCCACACGGTCAAGCGCCTTGCCGTTCCCGACCTCCGGTCATAGGTGAAAGGCCGTTTCCGCGTCGACCGAGGATATGCCATGGAACTGCGCGACCGCATCAATGCCGCCATGAAGACGGCGATGAAAGAGAAGCAGGCCGCACGTCTTTCGACGCTGCGGCTGATCAACGCCGCGATCAAGGACCGCGACATTGCCGCCCGCTCGACCGAGGACGGGCCCGATGGGGTCACGGACGCGGAAGTGCGCCAGATCCTGGGGCGCATGATCAAGCAGCGCCAGGAAAGCGCGCGCGCCTATGAAGAAGGCGGGCGCCTCGAACTGGCCGAGGGCGAGCGCGAGGAAATCGCGATCATCGAGGAATTCCTGCCGCGCCGCCTGGCCGACGACGAGGTGGAGCGTGCCGTCGATACCGCAATCTCCGAGACGGGCGCCACATCGATCCGGGACATGGGCAAGGTGATGGGGGTCCTGAAGGAGCGTCACACCGGTCAGATGGATTTCGGCATGGTCGGTCCCAAGGTGAAGTCCCGGCTGAACTGAGCGCCGGGACGGTACGCTTGCCGCGCCCTAGTGCGGCAGGCGTTTCAGCAGCCGGTCGAGGTCGTCATAGACGGCCTCGCGCTCTTCGGGGCTGAGGAAGGCGCCAAGCTCGACCTCGCGGCCACCACCATCCAGCGTCAGGTAATTCCTCACCGGCCCGCGATCGGGGTGGAGCGAGAGGCGAATCCAATAGGGGTTGGCCTCCCATGTCTGGTCCGAGGTACGGGGGTTGTGACGCACCAGCGCGATCCGGTCCGACCAGACCGTCAGCACTTCGGTGAGTTCGCCGTCGCGGTAGTTCCTGAGGAAGAACAGGTACAGCGCGGCCATCGCCGCCACGAGGAACGGCAGGAGTCCCCAGAAGACCGGCGTGCCGATGAACGGGGCGAGGGGCACCAGGAACATGCAGCCGGTGAACGCCATGATCCCCACGAAGCCGGACATGGGCAGGGAGCGGTGCGGCCAGAGCCGCAGGGTGGCGAAAGGACGCCCCCCCTCATGCGAAAAGGCCCCGGGCGATGCCGGGGCCTCCTCTTTCGATGTGGTCCATTGAACCGGCATGGTCAGTGCGCGTGGCCCTTGTCCCAGTCCTCGCGCTTGGGGAGCGTCTCGAACGTGTGCTCCGGCGGCGGCGAGGGCAGGGTCCATTCCAGTGTGTCGGCCCACTCATTCCAGGGATTCGCGGGCGCCGTGCGCGGCACCTTCGCGAGGACCCAGAAGATCGCCCCGATGAAGAACAGGAAGGAGGCGAAGGACAGGTAGGCCCCCCAGGACGAGACATGGTGCCACAGAGCGAACGCCTCGGGGTAGTCGATGTAGCGGCGGGGCATGCCCTGACGACCCAGGAAGTGCTGGGGGAAGAAGGTCAGGTTGGCGCCGATGAACATCGCCCAGAAGTGCGCGTGGCCGATCCATTCGGGGATCATCTTCCCGGTGAACTTCGGGAAGTAGAAGTAGATGCCCGCGAAGATGGCGAAGACGGCGCCCAGGGACATGACGTAGTGGAAGTGCGCCACGACGTAGTAGGTGTCGTGATAGGCGCGGTCGATTGCCGCCTGGCTCAGCACGACGCCGGTGACGCCGCCGATGGTGAACACGGCGAGGAAGCCGCAGGCCCAGAGCATGGGTGCCTTGAGCTCGACCGAGCCGCCCCACATCGTCGCGATCCACGAGAAGATCTTGATGCCCGTGGGCACCGCGATGACCATCGTGGCCAGCATGAAGTAGGACTGCTGGGTCAGCGACATGCCGACGGTGTACATGTGGTGCGCCCAGACGACGAAGCCCAGGACGCCGATCGCGATCAGCGCCCAGACCATCGGCAGGTAGCCGAAGATCGGCTTCTTCGAGAACGTCGCAATGATGTGGCTGATGATGCCGAAGCCCGGCAGGACCACGATATACACCTCGGGGTGTCCGAAGAACCACAGGATGTGCTGGTAGAGGATCGGATCACCACCGCCCGAGGGGTCGAAGAACGTCGTGCCGAAGTTCCGGTCGGTCAGCAGCATGGTGATCGCGCCGGCCAGGACGGGCAGGGCCAGAAGGATCAGCCACGCTGTCACGAACACGGACCACGCGAAGAGCGGAACCTTGAACAGCGTCATGCCCGGAGCGCGCATGTTCAGGAACGTCGTGATGATGTTGATCGCGCCCAGGATCGACGAGGCGCCCGAAACGTGCACGGCGAAGATGGCAAGGTCGGTGGAATACCCGCCCTCGGTCGTCGAAAGCGGCGGATAGAGCACCCAGCCGATCCCCGAGCCCATCTGCCCGTTGCCGCCAGGTGCGAACAGCGAGCACACCGCTAGCGCCGAACCGGCAACGAAAAGCCAGTAGCTGAGGTTGTTGAGGCGCGGGAACGCCATGTCCGGCGCGCCGATCTGCAGCGGCATCAGGTAGTTGCCGAAGCCACCGAAAAGCGCGGGAATGACGACGAAGAACATCATCAGGATGCCGTGGGCCGTGATCAGCACGTTCCACAGGTGTCCGTTCGGCGTGCAGTTCTCGGTCGCGGTCGGGAGGAGCCGCGCGCCTTCCATGCACATGAACTGGACGCCGGGCTCCATGAGCTCCATGCGCATGTACACCGTGAACGCGACCGAGATGAACCCGGTTACTGCCGCGGTGACGAGGTAAAGGATACCGATATCCTTGTGGTTGGTGGACATGAACCACCGGGTGAAGAAGCCCCGGTCGTCCTCGTGTCCGCCATGGCCGTGGACGGCTGCATCAGCCATGTCGTCCCTCCTGGTTCCCGTTAACAAAGAGGCACGCAGACTCCGAGCCCCACGCGCATCGAAGCGCGTTCTAAGCCTATCAGCCGGGCATCGCAATGATACGTTTTGGCGCGGTGCGGGAACTGCGACGGCAATTCGGCTCTAATTCTGCCGGACGTCCGCCGCCGCAACTCGGGCATGCCGAGCCTTGCGGACACGGGCCGTGCGCGGCATTCAGGCGCCATGGGACGAACCGAGACATGAGGGGGCCCGACTGGCCCGTGGCGGGGCGCGGGCAGAGTGTGGGCCTGCTCGGCGGCTCGTTCGATCCCGCCCATGCGGGGCACGTGGCAATCACGCGGGCGGCGCTCGCCCGGTTCGGGCTGGACTGGGTGTGGTGGGTGGTCTCTCCCGGCAATCCGCTGAAGCGGGACGCTCCCGCCGCGTTGGATCGCCGGCTTGCACAGGCGCGCCAGGTGATGCGCCACCCGCGCGTGCACGTCACGGACATCGAGGCGCAGTTGTCCTCGCGGTTCAGCGCCGACACCGTGGCGAGCCTGCAAGAGGCGTATCCCCACCTGCGCTTCGTCTGGCTCATGGGGTCGGACAACTTGGGCCAATTCCACCTCTGGGATCGGTGGGACGAAATCGCGGGCCGTGTGCCGCTGGGGATCTTCGCGCGGCCGGGGGATCGGCTGCGCGCGCTCAACTCGCCCACGGCGCGGCGGCTGGCGTCGGATCGTGTGCCGCCCGCGATGCTTGCGCAGGCTGCGCCGCCCGCCTGGTCCTTCGTCAATATCCCGCTGCGGCCTGAATCCTCGACCGAATTGCGACGCGCGGGACAGTGGAAACATTGAAGTGATCCCGTTGTCAGGTACTTATGGTTGATCGTTTCCGCGCGATCGCTCTAAATCATTCGGCGGCAAAACCGGAGGGAAAATGCGCCTGAGCAGACGCCAGATGCTGGCGGGCCTCTTGTCGGCCAGCGCGACCGGCGCTTGGGCCGAGGCTCCGACGCGTTCAATTCGCCCGCGCCTCCGCGGCTCCGAGCCCCCCAAGGAGCCGATCCCCACCGGGAAGGACCTGGTCGAGGGCAGCAGCCTGTCGGGCACGGTCGCCTTCGCCGTGGCCGATGCCGCCACCGGCGAAGTGCTCGAATCGCACAACTACGCCCTCGGGATGCCCCCGGCCTCGACGGCCAAGGCGCTGACCACGATGTGGGCGCTCGAACAGCTGGGGGCGCAGCACCGCTTCGACACGCGGCTTGTGGCGACGGGGCCGGTGGTGAACGGGCGGATCGAGGGCGACCTGATTCTCGCCGGCGGGGGTGATCCGACCCTGGATACCGACGGTCTGATGGCCATGGCCGTGGCGCTGAAGGAGATGGGCGTCCGCGAGATCGGCGGGCGGATGCGCGTGTGGTCCGGGGCGCTGCCGAACCTCTACGAGATCGACGAGGAGCAGCCCCGGCACGTTGCCTACAACCCGGCGATCGGCGGCCTGAACCTGAATTACAACCGTGTCCATTTCGGGTGGGAGCGGCAAGGCGGTGCTTACGAGGTGACGATGGATTCGCCCGGAATCCGCGAGACCGCCGCCGTGACGGTGGCGCAGATGGAGGTCGCGGATCGTGCCGGCCCGGTCTACACCTACAATCGCGGCGAGCGCATCGACGAATGGACCGTGGCGCGAACGGCCCTTGGGAACGCCGGCTCGCGCTGGCTGCCGGTGCGCTTTCCCGCGCTCTATGCAGGCGAGGTGTTCCAGACGCTCGCGCAGTCGCAGGGCATCATCTCGGGCGGCGTTGTGGACTATGCCGACCACGCGCAGGGTGACGTGCTGCAGGTCCACCGCAGCAATGTGCTGCCGCCGATTCTGGCCGACATGCTGAACTATTCGACCAACATCACCGCCGAGGTGGTGGGCGTCTCGGCGTCCCAGACCGAAGGCCCGGTCGAGTCGCTGGTTGAAAGCGCTGGCCGGATGAACGACTGGCTGAAGCGCGAGCACGGACTCCGCAACGTCGCGCTCGAGGATCACTCGGGGCTGGGCGACGACAGCCGCATCTCACCGGCCGACATGGTCCGCGCGATGGTTGCCAGTCACGACGGCGGCGCGCTGAAATCGCTGATGAAGGGCTTTCCGCTCGACGACACGCGGTTCACGGTGACCGCCAAGACCGGCACACTGAACTTCGTCAGCGCGTTGACCGGCTACATCACCGGCCCGACGGACGGTCGGACGCTCGCCTTCGCGATCTTCACCGGCGACATCCCCCGCCGCGATGCGCTGACCGTGGAACAGCGCGAGCGCCCCGAGGGTGGGCGCAGCTGGATCGGATCGTCGAAATACCTCCAGCGCCAGCTTCTGGAAAGCTGGGGCAAGGCGCACCTGACCTAAAGCACCATGTGCCGCGCCCGGGCACCCCGTTCGATGGCGGCCGCGCTCAGCCGCGAGATCGACAGCTCGTAGCGGATTTCCTCCAGCAGGCGAATCTCGGTCTCGCCCAGAGCGCCGTCGGCAGCCGCGACGTCGCAGGCCAGCGCGTAGGCGGTCTCGAACAGGGGCTCGGGCAGGTTGTCGCGGATCAGGCCGAACAGCGCGTCGAGCCCGTCCTCTTCCGCGTAAAGGTCGAACACCGTCTGCGAGACGGTGCGGATCCGATCCTGGTCGTATTTCGCGAAGATCGGCAGGTGGTTGACGACCCGCTCGATCGTGACGAGCTCGGTCGTGCGCAGGTTCTCGTCCGATGCGGAGACGGCGACCATGACCGCCACAAGGCAATCCTGCGGGCTGAGGCTGTTGGGGACGTCGTTCATCGGTGCTCCGGGGGTTCGGGTGTCGGCATGCATGGTAATTGACGGTTCCGCGCCGCGGCAATACTGCAAGCGCGCATTCCATGATGGAGAAAGCGATGACCGAGCTGCGTGAAATTGCGATGACCTCGAAGGTCTGGCCGTTCGAAGAGGCCCGCAAGCTGGTCAAACGCTTCGAGAAACAGCCGCCCGAGAAGGGCTACGCCCTGTTCGAGACGGGCTACGGCCCGTCTGGCCTGCCCCATATCGGCACCTTCGGCGAGGTGGCGCGCACGACCATGGTGCGCCGCGCGTTCGAGACGATGTCGGACATCCCCACGAAGCTTCTGTGCTTTTCGGACGACATGGATGGGCTGCGCAAGGTCCCGACAAACGTCCCGAACCAGGAGCAGATGGCCGAAGACCTTCACCTGCCGCTGACCCGCGTGCGCGATCCCTTCGGCACCCATGACAGCTTCGGCGCCCACAACAATGCGCGCCTGCGCGCGTTCCTCGACAGCTACGGGTTCGAGTACGAATTCGCCTCTTCCACCGACTACTACACGAGTGGCCAGTTCGACGCGGCGCTGCAGCGTGCGCTCGAGCGGTTCGACGAGATCATGGCGATCATGCTGCCGACCCTTGGGCCGGATCGTCAGGCGAGCTACTCGCCGTTCCTGCCCGTCAGCCCCAAGACAGGCCACGTGCTGCAGGTCCCGACGCTTGAGCGCAACGTCGAAAAGGGCACCATCGTCTATGAAGAACCCGACGGCGAGCGCGTCGAGGTCCCGGTGACGGGCGGCAACGTCAAGCTGCAGTGGAAACCCGACTGGGCGATGCGGTGGCACGCGCTGGGCGTGGATTACGAGATGTCGGGCAAGGATCTGATCGATTCGGTTACGCAGGCGGGCAAGATCTGCCGCGCGCTGGGCAGCCCCGGCCCCGAGACGCTGACCTACGAGCTGTTCAACGACGACAAGGGCCAGAAGATCTCGAAATCGAAGGGCAACGGCCTGTCGATGGAGGAATGGCTGACTTACGCGTCGCCCGAAAGCCTCGCCTACTTCATGTACCAGAAGCCGAAGACGGCGAAGCGGCTCTATTTCGACGTGATCCCGAAGGCGGTGGACGAGTATCACCAGCAGCTGCGGGCCTATCCCGATCAGGACGAGACCGCGCGGCTGAACAACCCGGTCTGGCACATCCACGGCAACAGCGACGTTCCGCAGTCGGACATGGTGGTGCCCTTCGCGATGCTTCTGAACCTTGCAAGCGTGTCCGGCGCCGAGGAGAAGGAGACGCTGTGGGGTTTTATCCGCCGCTATGCGCCCGGCGCCGCGCCCGAGGCGAACCCGCAGCTCGACCAAGCGGCCGGCTATGCGATCCGCTACTACAACGACTTCGTGAAGCCCGAGAAGACCTTCCGCCAGCCCACCGACGCCGAGCGCGCCGCGATCCTCGATCTGCGCGAGCGGCTTGCGGCGTGGGAGAGCGGCCTCGACGCCGAGGCTCTTCAGTCCGAAGTCTTCGCCGTCGGCAAGGCGCACGAGATCGAGCCGCTGCGCGACTGGTTCAAGGCGCTCTACGAGGTGCTGCTGGGACAGAGCCAGGGGCCGCGCTTCGGTGGGTTCGTTGCGCTTTATGGCGTGGACGAAACGGTGGCGCTGATCGACCGGGCGCTCGCGAACTGATCACGGGAAAGAGACTTCCTGCGCGGCGGGGGCGCGTCTTAGGCTGATCCGAAAGGAGACGCCATGAGACGCATCGTCCTCGCCGCAGCGCTTTCGATTTTCTGTCTGCCCGCCCTCGCGCAGGATTCTGAGATCGAGGGCGTGATTTCCTCGCAGCTCGAAGCCTTCCGCGCCGATGCGTTCGACCGTGCCTTCACCTACGCCTCGCCGGACATCCGGAACATGTTCGGGACGCCCGGCAACTTCGGGAGGATGGTGCGCAACGGGTACCCGATGGTCCACCGCCCCGGCGATGTCCGCTTCGGCGCGCTGGAGGATCTGGGCGGCGTGCAGCGCCAGCGGGTCATCATCCGGGATGCCGACGGGGCGTACCATGCGCTCGACTACGACATGGTCGACGGGCCGGACGGCTGGAAGATCGACGGCGTCCGCCTTGTGGAGATGCCGGACGTGAGCGTCTGATCAGAAGGCGAGCCAGGCGCCCAGGTCAATCCGGCTTTCGGTGTCGCCGCTCGGGTCGAACGCATAGCCGACGGTAAGGTCGATGCCGTCTGCGATGGAATAGGCGGCGTTCGGGGCGATGCGTAGCGCCGTGCCCTCTTCGTCCTCGGCGCCCTCGAACTCCACGAACAGCTTGCTGCGGTCGGTCACCTGAATCCCCGCGACGAGACCCATCCGCCATTGCTCTTCAAGCCCGGTGCTGTCCCGACCCGCCTCGACGTCGAACCAGGCGTCGCGATCGCCGACCGTGAAGCCGCGGCCGACATGCAGGGTGACGCCGTTGCGGACCTCGCCCGGCAGAACGGTCAATTCCTCGGGCGTACCCCCGTCCAGCTCGAACGAGGCGCTGGCCGAGACCGACACCTGCCACGGGCGGTCGGGCGTCAGCGCGACGCGGCTGAAGGCCGAGACGGCGCCGGCCTGGGGGCCGTAGCGGTCGGCGGCGAGGCCGAAGGTCAGGCGCGGGCTCATGCCGTACTCGGCATAAAGGCTCTGCACCTCTATATCGCCCTGCCGCCCGAACTTGAGCGACATGAACGTCTCGCCCTCCGGACGCGGCCAGGCGCCCGAGGTGGCCGCCGTGGCGACCATGGTGAACAGAAGGACAAGGGCGCGAAGCAGGGTCATGCCCCCGTCATCGCAGAAGAGAGTGAATCGGCGATTAACGCCCTTGTCCGTCGGGCCCTACTTCTTGCGCCGCTTCACGTTGCCGCCCCGCTGACCCGGACGCCCCGCGGTCGAGCGGCCCGAGGATTTCGTCGCCGCATCCGCCGCGGCATCTACCGCCGATTGCCGCGCCAGGGGATCGTCGGAAATCGCGAGGTCCACGGCCTCCAGCCGCTTGACCTCGTCCCGCAGGCGCGCGGCCTCCTCGAATTCCAGGTTCTCGGCCGCCTTGCGCATGTCGGTGCGCAACCCTTCCAGCACAGCCTGAAGGTTCGATCCGCCGCGCTTGGGGTCGATCTTGGCGGTCACGCGACTCATATCGACATCGCCCTTGTAGAGGCCCGACAAAATGTCATCGACGTTCTTCTTGATCGTCGCCGGCGTGATGCCGTTGGCCTCGTTGTAGGCGACCTGCTTCTCGCGCCGGCGGTCGGTCTCGCGCATGGCCCGCTCCATGGAGCCGGTGATGCGGTCGGCATACATGATGACCCGCCCGTCGGCGTTTCGCGCGGCCCGGCCGATGGTCTGGATCAGCGAGGTTTCGGACCGCAGGAAACCCTCCTTGTCGGCGTCGAGGATCGCGACCAGCCCGCATTCCGGGATGTCGAGCCCCTCGCGCAGCAGGTTGATGCCCACCAGCACGTCGAAGGCACCGAGGCGCAGGTCGCGCAGGATCTCGATCCGCTCGATCGTGTCGATGTCCGAGTGCATGTAGCGGACCTTGATGCCCTGCTCGTGCAGGTACTCGGTCAGATCCTCGGCCATGCGCTTGGTCAGAACCGTGGCGAGCGTCCGGTAGCCGGCTTTGGCCACGCGCCGGATCTCGTCCAGCAGGTCGTCGACCTGCATCTCGACGGGCCGGATCTCGATCTGCGGGTCGACCAGGCCGGTGGGTCGGATGATCTGCTCGGTGAAGACGCCGCCGGATTGCTCCAGCTCCCACGCGGCGGGGGTGGCGCTGACGAAGACCGACTGGGGCCGCATGGCATCCCATTCCTCGAACTTCAGCGGGCGGTTATCCATGCACGAGGGCAGGCGGAAGCCGTGCTCGGCCAGGGTCATCTTGCGACGGAAGTCGCCCTTGTACATGCCGCCGATCTGCGGGACCGACACGTGGGATTCGTCCGCGAAGACGATGGCATTGTCGGGGATGAACTCGAACAGGGTCGGGGGCGGCTCGCCCGGAGCACGGCCCGTGAGGTAGCGCGAGTAGTTCTCGATCCCGTTGCAGACGCCGGTCGCTTCCAGCATCTCGAGGTCGAAATTCGTGCGCTGCTCGAGCCGCTGCGCCTCGAGCAGCTTGCCGTCACCGACGAGCTGGTCGAGCCGCATCCGCAGCTCTTTCTTGATGCCGTTGACCGCCTGCTTCATCGTCGGGCGCGGCGTCACGTAGTGCGAGTTGGCGTAGATGCGGACGCGCTCGAAAGTGTCGACCTTCTCGCCGGTGAGGGGGTCGAACTCGATGATCGCCTCAAGCTCTTCGCCGAAGAAGGACAGCCGCCACGCGCGATCTTCGAGGTGGGCGGGCCAGACCTCGACCACGTCGCCTCGGACGCGGAAGCTGCCGCGCTGGAAGGCATGGTCGTTGCGCTTGTATTGCTGGGCCACGAGGTCCGCGATGACCTTGCGCTGGTCGTAGTCGCTGCCCGTATGCAGGTCGAGCGTCATGGCGCCGTAGGTCTCGACCGAGCCGATGCCGTAGATGCAGGACACGGACGCCACTATGATGACGTCGTCCCGTTCAAGCAGCGCTCGGGTGGCCGAGTGGCGCATCCGGTCGATCTGCTCGTTGATCTGGCTTTCCTTCTCGATGTAGGTGTCCGACCGCGCGACGTAGGCCTCGGGCTGGTAGTAGTCGTAGTAGCTGACGAAATACTCGACCGCGTTGTCGGGGAAGAAGCTCTTGAACTCGCCGTAAAGCTGGGCAGCCAATGTCTTGTTCGGGGCAAGGATGATGGCGGGACGCTGCGTTTCCTCGATCACCTTGGCCATGGTGAAGGTCTTGCCGGTGCCGGTGGCACCCAGAAGCACCTGGTCGCGCTCGCCGCCCCTGACGCCCTCGGACAGTTCGGCGATGGCCGTGGGCTGGTCGCCCGCAGGCTGGAACTCGCTGTTCATGCGGAAGGCGATGCCGCCTTCAAGCTTCTCTCGCGTCTTCACGTCCGGCGCGGGGGCGTGGAGCAGCACGGGCATCTGGTCGGGACGGTTGTTATGCATGGGGGGAAGATATGCGTGCGCGGGCGCGGTGCAAGCTGCCCGGACGGGGAACGTCGGCCTTGCTTCAAGCCGCGCGATTCCACATATGTCGAGCGACCAGAGAAGGAGGCGACCGATGACCGCGCGCATCTATCAGCCCACCAAGACCGCCATGTCTTCGGGGAACGCAAAGACGAAGGACTGGGTGCTCGAATTCACTGCCGACACGCCGCGGAGGATCGATCCGTTGATGGGATGGACGTCCTCGCATGACACCCAGCCCCAGGTGCGGCTGCGCTTCGCGACGAAGGAAGAGGCGCTCGACTACGCCGAAACTCACGGAATCGATGTGATCGTCACCCTCCCCAAGAAGCGCCGCGCCAATGTCCGCCCCGGCGGCTACGGCGAGAATTTCGCAACCGCGCGCCGTGGTGCCTGGACACACTGAGGCTGTAAATCCGGATCAAGTTTCGGCGGAATAGGCCACAAGAACCGGCCGAGCCGTAGTTCCGCGACCTCGGGCCTCATGCGATGTCGGATAAATCGGCGCAAATCAGCTACAGCCGTGCGAAGCTCAAGGTCGGCCCACCCAGCCATCTCGACAGTAGACGTTCTTCGAGCCCGTATCGCCGCCCGGTCGGATCGAGCCGATCCTTGCAGCGGCTTGTGCACATCACCGACTTCTCTGGGTGCACCCGTTCCTGAACGGCAACGGTCGGGTTGCGCGGCTTATGTCCTACGCCATGCTGCGCAGGGCGCCCGACACGCTCGGTCTCTGGTCAGTGGCGCGCGGGCTGGCGCGGTAAGAGACGGCTTGCAAGGACCACTTGGCCGCCTGTGATGGCCCCCGCCATGGAGACCGGCACGGACGCGGAACGCTCGGCGAAGCCGCGCAGATGGCATGAACTGAGGGATGAACGTCTGCTGAGCGGAAGCGGTCATTCGCTGCGTGTCCGATGCCATCTTGGACGCGGATGATGCGTGGCGACCAAAGCTTAGCGGAGGCAGACACGGGAGCGTCCGCCTCCGCTTTCCCTCAGCCACCGGGCGCCGCGGCAGAACCGGCGAGAATGCCGCCGTCGATCGTGAGCTCGGTGCCCGTCATGTAGGCCGCCTCGTCCGAGGCCAGCATGATGGTCAGGGCCGCCACTTCCTCAGCCTTTCCGAACCGCCGCATCGGCGTGTCCGTGACCATTGCCGCTTCGCGCTTGGCCCGGTCGGGGCCGCCGCCCGGCATCGGCTCCCACATCGGCGTCATGATCGCTATTCCTGCGGTCCCGCGCGGAGACTGGGGGCGACACGCCCGAGATCGCCGAGGCCGTCGCGGCATACAAGGTGGCCTGTTGTGGACTTGCATCGGTGCCGGCGGAATTGCCGGGGCTTGGGCCGGAACGCTTGTCGGCCGGTTTGGCCTCGGCCGCGTTCACGGGGCTTTCCTCGGGCTAATGTCAGCCAACATCCTCGCGGTCGGCTACGGCATCGGACCCGGCCTCGCGCTTGTCGGTGGCGCCTTCTTCGGCGCGGCCTACGTGATGTTGACCGGTGTCTATCTCATTTGGAGCATCCACGCCTTGCCGGACCGTCCCGCGACCGGGCTCATGGTCGGGTGCCTGACCATCGCGGTGGGACAGACCGCCGGCGCACCGGTCTTTGGGCTTTTGATGGCGGGTCCCGGCCCGGGGCCGGCGGTGGCCCGCTTTGGCGGTATCGCGCTTCTCGCTGGGTTCTTCCGGGCAGAAGCGCGTTCACCGACGCGCACGCACAGCCTCGACGCGAAACCGAGCGCTTTTCGGAGGTCGTAGAAAAGCTCGAACTGGACCTCGGCACGGCTGACGAGTCTCGCCTTCGGGTTGATTCACTTCAACGAAGGCGCAGCATAATCGGCAGTTTTCGACCGGCAGGTTGGGATACGACCTTGTGTCCGGACCGCGAGACCTTCCTGCCGTTCGCTGTGGGCGTATGCGCCGCGGTCGCGAGCCAGCCAGAAATAGGATCAGGAAGCTGCCACCCGCCGCGAGTGCACAGTAACTGGCGCCATGGGCCGCCTCGCTTGCGCCGCCGCGTCGATAGAAGCGATGGCGTTCCGAGCCGCAGCAACGCCACAGGCGCGTGCAGACGTGGTAAATGGTTCTTGTAGGCAACCAGGGATGTCGAGATGCGAACTCATCCGGCCAGGATCGCGGGCGACCACAGCATCAGCGAAGGCGGCGAGACCGACGCCACTGCCTCGAAGCGATCGTTCTGGGACAGACGTTCGATCGCGGCGGGACGATAACGTCGTAGCCTGTGCATGTTGCCAGGAAGGCAGCGTCGGACGATACTCGCGGCAGCCTGGCTGATATCGGAAAGGCGCGGTCGATGGCGACCGAGATCTCGACGCAGTGCTGCATCGTCGGCGGCGGACCCGCCGGGCTGACGCTCGGCTACCTGCTGGCTCGGGCAGGCCTCGACGTTGTCGTCCTGGAGAAGCACGCCGATTTCCTGCGCGACTTCCGCGGCGACACGATCCATCCCTCGACCATGGAACTGATGCATGACCTCGGCCTCCTGACCGAGTTCCTGGAACTGCCCCACCAGCGCATTCAGAAGCTCTTCGCGCAGTTCGGACCGGATCGCGTGCCGGTTGCCGACTTCTCCCGCCTGCCGCTCCGCGCGCCGTTCATCGCGATGATGCCGCAATGGGACTTCCTGTCGTTCCTGGCGGAAAAGGGGAAGGCGCATCCCGGCTTTCGACTGATCATGCAGGCCGAGGGCTGCCGCCTCCTGCATGAGGCGGGACGGGTAAGGGGCGTCCAGGCCGAAGCCGCGGACGGTGCGCTCGAGATCCGCGCCCCGCTGACGGTCGCAGCCGACGGCCGCGGATCGCGCCTCCGAACGGAAGCCGGCCTGAACGTGCGGGATTTCGGCGCGCCGATCGACGTGCTCTGGTTCCGGCTGTCGCGTTCGGCGTCCGACACGGACGAGACACAAGGCCGGTTCGCCGCGGGCCAGATCTTCATCATGCTCAATCGCGGCGACTACTGGCAGTGCGCCTACGTCGTGCCGAAAGGCGGCTTCGAAGAGAAGAAAGCGGCGGGACTTGCCGCGTTTCGTGCCGAGGTGGCCAAGATCGCTCCATTGGGGCCGAGCCGCATCGATGAGCTGACGTCCTGGGAGAAGGTGAAAGTCCTCAGCGTTCAGGTGAACCGGCTGGAGACCTGGTGGCGACCGGGGCTGCTCTGCATCGGCGATGCCGCCCATGCCATGTCGCCCGTGGGCGGCGTCGGGGTGAACCTCGCGGTGCAGGACGCGGTGGCAACCGCGAACCTGCTGGTGAACCCGTTGCGCCGAGGATTGCCGTCGGATCGCGAACTTGCTTCCGTGCAGCGCCGCCGCCAGTGGCCAACACGGGCGATCCAGTGGCTGCAAATCCTGGTCCAGGACCGCGTGCTACTGAGGGCCTTGCGCAGCAAGTCGGTCTTTCGTGCGCCCCTCCCTCTACGGGTAATGGCCGGTGTCCCGCTCCTTCGAGACGTTCCGGGCCGGATCGTCGGAATGGGACTGCGGCCGGAACATCCGAACCAGGAGTTCCGCCGGTGAAGCTATATCTGTGACACCGTGCACGCCACATGGGGCATACGGCGATTTACTTCCGGACTCGCCTTCCGGCGGATTTATCGTCCGGATTGTCCCGCATCCTGCGCGGATGCACGCGCTCTCTTTAGTCGCTGGACGAGCAACTGCGGGACACGCTCCGATCGAAGAAGGAGCTCGAAGTGTAAGCAAAACCGAGATCCACGACATCTTTCGCCAATCCGTGTGCGGCCACTTTGTGCCTCTCGCAGCCGCCGCGACGAGCGATGGGGATCGACTTACCGCTGCCGCTCATGCGGGGATCGGCGCCGCGAGACCCTGATCTGCCCTCACCGGCAACCGCGCCTCGATCCAGCCGACGATGTCGTCCAGAACGTCCTCCTTGCCAAGGTCGTTGAGGAGGTCGTGATAGTGGCCCTCGTAAAGCTTGAGGGTCTTGTCCGCGGATCCCGTGTGTTCGTGGAAATACTCGCTGCCTCGGCAGACCGTCGCGCGGTCATCGGTGCCGTGGAGGATCAGGACCGGCAACGTGATCTTGTCGAAGTTGCCGTGCAACCGCTCGTCGGCGCGCACGAGCGCGGCGACCGTGGCGGCGGGTTGGCTCTCGTCCTTCACCAACGGGTCGGACTCGAGCGCGGCGAGTGCGACAGGATCGCGGGTGAAGTCCTTCATCTTCAGCGTCAGCACGCCCAGCTTCGGCGCGACGTGGCTGAGGCCCTTGATCGCGGCCAGCACGAAGCCCGGCGCCGGCACCTGGAAGGCGAAGCTTTCGCAGATCAGCCCGTCAATCTCGTCTTGGTGGTCGAGCACGTAGGTGCAGGAGACGACGCCACCGGCGCTGTGGCCGAGCAGGTAGAGCGGCAGCCCCGCGTGCCGCTCCTTGGCGATGCCGATCAGCCCTCGGACATCCGCCACGTAGTCGGCGATGTCCTCGACGTAGAAGCGCTCGCCCTCGGACTGGCCGCGACCGCGCAGGTCGACGGCGAAGACGGCGAAGCCGCGGGCCGTCAGTTGCTCGGCGGTCCAGCCGTACTGCCCGCCATGCGAGTTCACACCGTGGCAGATGACCACGACGGCGCGCGGGGCGCCCTCGGCCCCCCACGAGCGCATGTGGATCCGGACGCCGCCGGCGCTGGTGAAATCTTCTTCACGCATCTTCCTGGCTCCTCTGTGCCCGCGCTCCTACGACCGGCTCTCCCCGCACGAAGGCAAGGAGGTCGGCGTTGAACCTGTCCTGGTGTGTCGTCGGCAATCCGTGATCGCCGCCCTCGTAGATCTTGAGCACGGCGCCCGACACGATCTTCGCGCTCATCAAGCCAGCCGCGCCGATCGGCACGATCTGGTCGTCATCGCCGTGCAGGATCAGCGTCGGCACGTCGATCTTCCTCAGATCCTCCGTGTAGTCGACCTCCGAGAACTCGCGGATGCAGTCGAGCTGGCCCTTGAGGCCGCCCATCATGCCCTGGAGCCAGAACGACTCGCGGACCCCCTCTGACACTTGCGCTCCGGGGCGGTTGTACCCGTAGAACGGCAGCGTCAGATCGCGAAAGAACTCCGCTCGGTTGTCGTAGGTGCCCTTGCGTATGACGTCGAATGCATCGAGGGGCAGACCACCTGGATTCGCCTCGGTCTTCAGCATCAGTGGCGGTACCGCCCCAACCAGCACCACCTTGGCCACGCGCGCCGTGCCATGCCGGCCGATATAGTGCGTGACCTCGCCGCCGCCGGTCGAATGCCCGACCATCACGACGTCGTGCAGGTCGAGCGCATCCATCAGCGCCGCGAGATCGTCGGCATAAGTGTCCATGTCGTTGCCGTGCCAGGTCTGGTCCGACCGGCCATGACTGCGGCGATCATGGGCGATCACCCGAAAACCCTGGCCGCCCATGAAGACCATCTGCGCGTCCCAGGCATCTGCCGTCAGCGGCCAGCCATGCGAGAAGACGATCGGCTGTCCACTGCCCCAGTCCTTGTAGAAGATTTCAGCGCCGTCCTCGGTCCTGACCTTTGGCATGTGCGTGCTCCCGCAGAAGGACGTGAGCGTCCCAATGGAATACTTGCCCTAACGGCAACCTGGTGCAGACTGGCGGAACCGACAAACTCCGGGGCGAATCTGACAATGACGCTGGTTGATCCGCCGGCCGAGATCGCGATCCTGCATTATCCGGGTGCGCAGCTCTCTGCGCTCTACGGTCTCACCGACGTTTTCGGGATCGCCAGCGAGCAATCTCAGCTGATCGGCGGGGCCACGGCGCCGATGCTGCGGGTCACGCATTGGAGACCAGAGGCCGCAGCCGGTCCGATTGCCAAGACATTCGACACCCATCCCGGACTCGTCGGTCGCCCGGTCGTGGCGATCGCGGCGCCGAGCCTGCGGGACTTGCCCAACGATCCGGTGCTGCTCGACACGCTGGCGGCGTGGCTGAAGGACCGTCACGCCAGCGGCTGCGTCATCTGCTCGGTCTGCTCCGGCGCGTTCCTGCTGGCGCGCGCGGGCCTGCTCGACGGTCGTTCGGCGACGCTGCACTGGTGCCACGCCGTGGAGTTCGCCGAACGCTATCCGGCAGTCCGGATCGACGCCGACAGCCTTCTGGTTGATGACGGCGACATCATCACCGCCGGCGCCGTCATGGCGTGGACCGACCTTGGGCTGAGGATCGTCCATCGGCAGCTCGGCTCGGCTGTTACCGTGGCGACCGCCCGTTACATGCTCTTCGACCCGGCCGGGCGGGAACAGCGCCACTACAGTGGCTTCGCTCCTCGACTGAACCACGGGGACCGGCCCGTGCTCGGGGTGCAGCATTGGCTGCAAGCCACCGGCGCGCGCGACGTAACGGTCGCAGCCATGGCCGAACGCGCGATGCTGGAGCGGCGCACGTTCCTCCGCCGCTTCTTCAAGGCGACGGGGCTCAAGCCGAAGGAGTATTGCCAGCAGCTCAGGATGGGTCGTGCTCGCGAGATGCTCGAACTGTCGAGCCGCACGGTCGCGCAGATCGCATGGGAGGTGGGCTACAGCGACGAGGCTGCGTTCCGCAAGGTCTTCAGGAAGATCGTCGGGCTACCTCCGGGCATCTACCGCCTGCGTTTCCGACCCGAGGGGACTGCTACCGCCCTTCCTCCGAAGGCACGAACCGCGGAGCACTCGTGCGATCCCGTTCACTCATAGTGCCGCCGCTTCGGCGACCTCGGCCCGGACGAGAAGGAACGCGCTGCCGTCGCTCAAGATCGACAGCGGCTCCGACCGGTACCGCCGCTGCGATGCCAGCAGCGAGGTGGTCGTCGGGGCCAATCAGCACCGGTGCATGGCCCATCGCGGCAATAGCATTGTCCACGCCCGGAGCCTCGCCGGAATTGCGGTCACCAGCGCTCGAGAGCACAGTGTAGGTTAGCGGCGCGACGCTCGCGGTCATTCCGAGGGCCAGCACGACGAGACTCATCGCACCTTTGACAACGGCCGCTTCAGGCGATCGTATTATTCTGATCGGCTCTGACGAGGAGTTGCGAACTGCTTGGCGCGAGGCCAGGTATGGCCGCGTCGCTGGTCGTCTTCGTGTATTAGACCAGCGGTCGTCGACGATCCGAGGCGGTCGGCGACGTGGCGGCGGGACGTCCAACATGACCTGAGCCCCGGCTCTGCTCCAGCTATTCGGAGAGTCCGCAGGTTGATTCCCGGGGCTACGCGGCGCGCATTGTCAGCCCCTTCGGAGCCACGAATTCGGCTGGCGGGATGTTCCCGAGGCCAGAACGGGGGCGTTGGTGGTTGTAGTCGTGCTGCCGGACATGGATCTCGCTGACGAAATCGAGGCTCCAGCGGATATCCAGGGTATCCGGCACCAGCATCGGCCTTCGCGTCCCGAGAGCCCGCATCCGGTCGCCCCGGCGACGCATCTGGAGCTTCTCCTGCGATCTCCGCGAAACAACCAGGTTGGTCGGTGGCGACGGTTCGTCACAGGATTTCATCCGATCTGGCAAGCCGCTTCTGCGCTGCAATCCGGAACGGTGCGTTCACCTCGCCATAGCGGCGATAGCCGGGACCGCGCTGGACAATTTCGACGAACAGGCCGCCGGGCAGGACACGGGAGTACATCTGGAAGAAATCCGAGCCTTCGATCCGGTCGTACAGGATGTTCCCCGCGCGCAGCCTATCGAGTAAACCCGGCGGCAGGTCAAAGCGGGCTTCGAGGTCGTCGTAGTAATTCTCTGGAATCGTCAGGGGAGCGAAGCCGCGCGCCGCGAGCACATTCGCCGTTGCGAAGATGTCGTCGGTGGCGAGTGCAATCTGGTGGACCGAAGCGCCGAAACTATCGGCGAGGAAGCTTCCAGCCAAGGTTCTGTGTGTCTCGGTTGCATTCAGCGTGACACGGAAGCCGCCGCCGCGGCTGGTGACGTCTTGAGCGCGGATCAAACCGTTCGGGTCGATCACGTCGAGGATCGGCGACTTCTCCATGTCGAACAGCGAGGTATAGAAGAGAGTCCAGCTCAGCATGTCGTGGTAGCTCGTGATTTGATCGAGATGGTCGACATGGGTGAGCCCCGCGTCCGGCTCCTCGGCCGGGACTGCCGTGAACTCGTCGCTCCAGACGCGATTGAGCCCGTTGGTGGCGTCCACGAAGTGCAGGACCGACCCCGCAAGGCCTCG
The DNA here is from genome assembly GCF_900172315.1 of Palleronia marisminoris. Taxonomy (GTDB): domain Bacteria; phylum Pseudomonadota; class Alphaproteobacteria; order Rhodobacterales; family Rhodobacteraceae; genus Palleronia; species Palleronia marisminoris. The sequence goes on along the minus strand of NZ_FWFV01000004.1, from coordinate 12,324 downwards.
GATCGCCGGCAGGGTCAGGACGCCCACCCCGATCTCCTGCCGGAACGGGTCTGCGCCGAGCGCTTTCGCACGGGACAGTGCGTCTTCGCCGGAGCCAACCTCGATACCGATGTCACACACGCAGGTGCCGCGCGCGTTCCAGGTGTGACCGGCATGTCCTTCGGTTTCGCGGTTGACGACGATGTGTATTTCCCCCTGCCGCCAGAGATCGATCTCCTTCGTGCGGTGGCGGCCGACCAGATTGAAGCCCAGGCTGTAAAGCGCGGCGCTTAGGGCTCTTGCTTCCTCCCTTCGCGACGCGAACTCGATGAAGCCGATCCCTTCGGCCGAGACACGGGCGGGGATCTCGGGCAAACCCTGAGCAACTTCGGGTTCTGCCCGGCGCACGTCGTCCATGAGCGAGACGAGTGACCGACGCCCGTCACGGGCGATCGCCTTCGGATCACCCCCGCGGAACTGGTCGTTGAAGATTTCGAGGCTGATCGGTCCAGCATAGCCCGTGGCCATCACCGCGCGCATGAAGCGCTCGACGCCCAGGTCGCCTTCTCCCGGCATGTTGCGGAAGTGGCGCGACCAGTAGAGCAGGTCCATCTCGATCGCGGGGGCGTCGGCGAGGTGGATGAAGAAGATGCGGTCGCCCGGGATCGCACGGATGGAGTCAGGATCGATTCCCCGGCCCAGCGTGTGGAAGCTGTCGAGGATCAGGCCGACGGATGCGTGGTCTGCGCGCCGCACGATCTCCCACGCGTCACGATGGTCGTTGACGTGTCGGCCCCAGGCAAGCGCCTCGTAGCAGATGCGCAGGCCGCGCTCCTTCGCGATCTCGCCAAGCTCGGCCAGGTCGTCGGCCGCGCGGTCGATGCCACCCAGAGCGCGGGGATGGCAGGATGAACAGATCAGCATCATGTCCGTGCCGAGATCGGCCATGGTGTCGAACTTGTGCCGCGCACGGTCGAACGCCTTGGACCGTAGTGGCTCGGGCAGGCATTCGAAGTCGCGAAACGGCTGGAACAGCGTGATCTCCAGCCCGTGGTCGCGCACCATCCGTCCGACCTCTCGTGGACCGCCGTCATGAGCGATGAAATCCTGCTCGAAGATCTCGACGCCGTCGAACCCCGCCGCGGCGATCGCCGCAAGCTTCTCCGTCAGGTCGCCGGCAATCGACACGGTGGCAATGGAGGTCTTCATGACGTGGGCTTTCCTTCTGAGGTGGGCTGCAAGGATGTTGTCTCCCTCGCAGGCTCGTCATTCGCGGTGACGTTTGACGCGGGACGCTTGAAGGAATTGAGCAAGCCTGCAGCGGGTGTCGCGACCTTCCCGGGCAGGGAGCGTGGGATTGAACCAGTCGAGGCCGCGCCCGTCATGCGGCCGGCTTTGCAACGATGTCGCGGAGTGCTGCTTCGCCGATTTCCCGACCGTGAAAGACCGAGAAGGCGTGAAGCCCCTGGTAGAAGAACAATTCCTCTCCGGAGATGATCGCAAGACCGGCTGCCTCGGCTTCGTGCAGGAACAGCGTGTCAGGCGGAGTGTAGACGGCATCGAATGCCCAGGAGGCCGCTGTCATCAATTCGCGCGGCACGGGCGTTCCTTCGTATCCCACCATGCCGACGGGAGTGCAGTTGACCAGCCCGTCTGCTTCGGCGGCAGCCTCAGGAAGTTCAGAGACTACCTTCACGGCGAGCGCCGGCTCGGCGGAACGGAGCGTATCCGCCAGCATCTCCGCCTTTGGAAGGTCCTGTTCGACGAGGCGCAACTCTTGCAGCCCGAGTTCAAGCAGTCCAAAGGCTACGGCCTTGCCGACCCCGCCGGCGCCAACCATGCAAACCCTCCCAGCCGGCGCCGACCCGCGCACGCGCTTGTACCCGGCGATGAAGCCGGAGAAGTCCGTGTTGTAGCCCAAAGGCCCCTCTGCCGTGAACAGGACGGTGTTGACCGCCCCCAGCCGTGCAATCCGTGGATCGGCCACCGTCAGCAGGGGCACGACACGTTCCTTGTAGGGATACGTGATGTTGAGCCCCCTGTAGCCGGCTGCCTGGGCTTGGGCGAAGATCTCCTCGAAGCTGTGCCCCCGGTCTCGCGGGACCAGCCGGTCGTACCGGACATCGACGCCGATCAGGTCTCCCGCGCGCTCGTGGAGACTGGGTGCCTGCGAGCGCGTGATGTTGTCTCCGATCAGGCCGAGTTGCACCCGCTCACGATGCATGGGCATCGAACTACCTCTCGAAAGATGAAGGTTTCAAAACTGCGGATGTGCCGCAGCCGATGGACACGCTCATTCGCCGCGCGGATGCAGCCAGCGCATCTCGGGCTTGCAGCCGACCCCCATGGTGCGCGCTTCTCCCTTGCGGCATTCAACGTTTTTGCTATCCTCTGGTATAGTATGGAATGAAGGTCATTATCGTCAATAGCAGCGAAAGCGCGCCGAGGTTCAGCTTATACGGCTCCGCGTGAGGACTCGCGTGCCGCGAGCGGGCGTGGCAGATATCGAAGCGGTACCGGCACGTTGCGGTCCGACAATCTCTTTCTGGTAAGGTCGGGGACCAATGCTCAGCACACAGATCCACAAGTTCGATATCTTCGGCCATGACGGAGAGACCGTGGGCGATGTCGCCTACAGGCGCATCCGCTCCGACATCGTCCTCGGGCGCCTCAAACCGCTGCAGAAACTCAAGCTAGAAGTGCTCAAGGAAACGTACTCGGCCGGAATCTCAACCTTGCGCGAGATACTCAGCAAACTCGCGATGGAAGAACTCGTCACGGCAGAGGGGCAGCGAGGCTTCGAGGTCGCGCCGATCAGCGAGGCGGGGCTGCGCGACATCGCCGACCTGAGGCTCCTGCTCGAAACGCACGCCCTGCGCCGATCCATGGCCGCGGGAGACCTGGAGTGGCGGGGAAACGTGGTGGCGGCACACTACAAACTGGCGGCGGTCGAGAGTGATCTCATCGGCGGCGGCCAAAGCGCGGTGGAGCAGTGGGTGCGATACGACTGGGGGTTCCACCACGCCACGATCTCGGCATGCAATGCGCCTGCTTTGATGCAAACTCACTCGTCGGTCTTCGACAGATATATGCGGTACCACATGCTGGTTCTGTCGTTCCGGGGCGAGATCGCGGCAGAAGAACACGAACGCATGCGCGACCTCGTCGTGGCCGGTGACGCAGATGCGGCCGTGGAGCTTCTTGTGTTTCATGTTCAGAGCGGGGTGGAGCACGTCCTGGCCACGGGGCGCATTCCCGCGTCGTAGCGGTCTCCACTTCGTAACAACTGACGTTTCCGCTATTGACAGACAAAATTAAGAATGTGGAAGTGGGGCAGGCCCCGGTCGAAGGGGCAATCCAACGGGAGGAAACTATCATGCCATTCGTAACGCGCCGCGCGGCCATTGCAGCCGGACTCGCCGCCACGACCGCCGGCTTCGCTTTCGGAGCTTCAGCGCAGGAGGCGCCGGTCCTGCGGCTGTCTTCGGTCGTTTCCGAGAGCGACATCCGCGCCGAGGCCTTCGCGAAGATCTCCGAAGCCGTTTCGGAAGAGTTTGACCTGCAGGTCTACAACGCCTCGACCCTGATCCCGCAGGGCTCTGAGTTGACGGCGATCCAGCGCGGCAACCTCGAGATGGGCCTTATCGCGCCACAGGACCTGGCCGACCAGGTTCCGGCCTGGTCGATCCTCACTGCGGCATATGTCTTGCAGGACGTCGACCACATGGAGGCGGTGTTCGACAGCGAGGTCGGCGAGCAGTTGAACCAGATGGCCGAAGAGGCCGGGCTCCACATCCTCGCGCCAGTCTACTTCGGCACGAGGCAGGTCAACCTTGTGCCAAGCCGCGATGAAAGCGAAGTCATGACGCCGGAAGATCTCAGTGGCGTCACCCTGCGTATGCCGGGCGGGGATGCATGGCAATTCCTCGGCGAAGCGATCGGCGCAAATCCGACGCCTCTCGCGTATTCCGAGGTCTACACGGCATTGCAGACCGGGGCCATCGACGGCCAGGACAACCCGCTGCCCAACGACTACAACATGAAGTTCTACGAAGTCACCGGTCAGATCGCGCTGACCGGTCACCTCGTGGGTTTCGACGTGCTCAGCATCTCCTCCGAGGTCTGGAACGAGATGACGCCCGAGCAGCAGGAACTGCTGCAAGGCGCAGTGGATGAAGCCGTTGCAGAAAGCACCGAGCGTCACCTCGCGCGCGAGGACGAGCTCGTTCAGTTCTTCAAGGACGAGGGCTTGGACGTCTACGAGCCCGACCGCGAGGCCTTCCGCGAATTCGCCCAGCAGAAATACCTTGAATCCGAGTTCGCCGAAAGCTGGCCTGAGGGCATGCTCGACCAGATCAACGCGATCGGTTCGGACGGCAGCGCGAACTGAAACGGCACGGCGGGGGCCGGGTGCGCCCGGTCTCCGCGCAGACTCCGAGGCAATTCATGAAAACGGAGCGACCCAAGTGGCGCGCCGCGGCGCGTAACTTCGTCGAGGCGGTGCCCGCGATATTGCTCGCCGCGATGTTCGTGGCGTTCATCGTGCAGGTGTTCATGCGCTACGTCCTCAACAGCCCGGTCGGCTGGACGGTCGAGGTCTGTGTGATCGCCTGGACCTGGGTGATCCTGTGGGGCCAGTCCGTTTCGGCGAGGGAAGAGGACGAGATCCGCTTCGACATCATCTATGGCACGGTCAGTCCGGCTGTGCGGCGCGTGTTCCGGCTTATCTTCTCGCTCTTCCTCGTCGTGATCTACGCGATCTCGCTGCCGGCGGTCTGGGACTACGTCACCTTCATGAAGATCGAAGAGACGTCATATCTCGACATTCCCTACTCATGGGTCTTCTTCGTCTTCGTCCTGTTCACCGTCGGTTCCATCCTGCGCTACGCGTGGATCTTCTGGGGTGCCTTGCAGGGACGCGAAGAGACGCATGAGGACGGCGACCCACAGGCGGTCACGCGAAAGGACTTCTCCGAATGAGCTGGGAATTCAGCGTCACCGTCGCCGTCATCATGATGACGGCATTCGTCGGGCTGCCGATCGGCCACGCGATGATCGGTGCCTCGGTCCTCTACCTGCTGATGGTCGGTCAGGACATGAGCATCGCCGGCGAGCAGATGCTTCAGGGCCTCTACGGCTCCTACGTCCTTCTGGCGATCCCGCTCTTCATCTTCGCTGCAGACCTGATGAACGTGGGCTCGCTGTCGGATCGGTTGCTCGACTTCTGCCGGGCGCTGGTCGGGCGGTTCCGCGGCGGGCTCGGCCACGTCAACGTCGTGTCGTCTCTGATCTTTTCAGGCATGTCGGGCTCGGCCATCGCCGATGCGGTCGGCATGGGGCGCATCATCATCAACCTGATGACGAAGGACGGGAAGTATCCGGCGGCCTATGCCGGCGCGATCACCGCCGCGACGGCCATCATCGGGCCGATCATCCCGCCGTCGATCCCGATGATCCTCTATGCGCTCGTGTCGGACACCTCGATCGGCTATCTCTTCCTCGGCGGTGTAGGGCCCGGACTGGTTCTCGGCGTGCTTCTCATGGTGATGAACGCGTTCCTTGCCCGCCTTTACGGCTTCCCAGTCGACGACCCAGTGCCGGTACGCGACTTGCCGCGGATTACGCTGCGCGCTGTGCCCGCGCTCTTGATGCCAGTGATCCTGTTCGCCGGCATCTACGGCGGCGTCACCACACCCACCGAGGCCGCAGCATTGGCGGGGCTCTACGCGTTCCTTGTCTCGGCGTTCTTCTATCGCTCGATCAGCCTTCGCATGGCCTACCAGACGGTGAAGGACAGCGCCCGTTCGACCGCATCGGTCGGCATCCTCATCGCAGGTGCCTTGGCCTTCAACTACGTCGTCACGGTTGAGCAGGTTCCAAATGCCATCCGCGGCAGCCTTGCCGACTTCGACCTCGGGATGATCGGCTTCCTGCTGATGATCAACGCGCTGCTTCTTCTGCTCGGATGCCTGCTCGAGGCAAACACGATCCTACTCGTCATCGTTCCGATCTTCCTTCCGACGGCCTTGGCGCTCGGCATCGATCCGGTGCATTTCGGCGTGATCGTCGTCGTCAACACGATGCTCGGTCTCGTGACGCCACCATACGGGCTGCTGCTGTTCGTGGTGAGCGGGATCACCCGGACGCCGATCGGCCAGACGATCTGGCACCTCCTGCCATTCGTCGCGATCATGATCGTGGGGCTGGCAATCATCACCTTCATCCCGAGCGTCGTTCTATGGCTGCCGCGGCTCTACGGCTACGGGAACTGAGGCAAACTGCGATCACCACAGAGCGTCCGCGGCATTGAAAAAGGACTGCGCAATTGACCGACACCACGACCGACACTCCCGGATCCTCCCAGAGGCGGGACGAGGCGGGGCTCCCAATCCTCATCATCAATGGACCGAACCTGAACATGCTCGGGACCCGCCAGCCCGAGATCTACGGTCACGATACGCTGGAAGATGTCGAGCGGCTCTGTCACGAGGCGGCCGCGCCGACCGGCTTTGCGATCGACTTTCGCCAGAGTGACTCCGAGGCCGAGATCATCCGGTGGATCCAGCAGGCGCGGTCCTCGGCCAGCGCCATCGTCATCAATCCGGCTGGCTTCACCTCGACCTCGATCGCGATCCTGGACGCGCTCCTCATGTTCGAGGGACCGATTTTCGAATGCCACATCTCGCCGCTCTTCCGGCGCGACGAGTTCCGGCATCTCTCCTACGTATCCAAGGCGGCAACGGCCAAGATCGAGGGCTTCGGAATCGCCGGCTACGGCTTCGCCATCACGCGGATCGGGCAACTTCTCAAGCAGGCGGCTTGAAGGCCTTTTCGCCGTCCGTTCCCTCGGTGTCGAACTCGAGGACGCCCTGGCAATATCCGAGGCGGCAGAGATATGAAGATTTCGGCCGTCCTACGCGGACTGCCCAAATCTGCCACTAGCCGAAGGGGCTGCAACGCGGCTTGCTCGAAGCAGTCGTTTCCGGGAAGAACTCGATGCTGCGACCCGCACCGGCGGCGGATGCGCAGCCTGTCGTCATGCGCTGCGTTGCGCACCAACCGAGGCTTCGGTCGTCACTTGGCGGCCTCAAGCGAAGAAACTCGCATGAGGGGGAGCCATCCGCACATGAGCGCGCCTTAGGAAGGGGTCGGCCGAGGCATCTCGATGTTGATCTCCAAGCTCGACATCTTTTCTCCGCGCTCCATGCGGATTTCGACGTCTTGCTCCCTGATCGCGACGTATTTCCGGATCGCTGCCACGATGTCGCGTTGCAGCATTGGCAGGTAGTCGGTTTCGTCGGCACCTCCCCTGCTGCGCTCATGAGCAAGAAGGATCTGCAGCCGGTCCTTGGCGGTCTGCGCGCTTTTCGGGCGGCGCTGCTTGCGGGCGAAGCTGAACAGGCTCATGACGCACGCCCGAACAGCCGTTGAAACAGCCTCGGACGCCGCTCGCCTTCGATCCGCATCTCGACCTCGGTGCCGGTAAGGCGTCTGACGGCGTCCTCGTATGCCCGCCCCGCAATGGATGGCTGGTCGAGTACGACAGGCGTGCCGGTGTTGGAGGCGCGCAGGATTGCCGGGCTCTCGGGGATCACGCCAAGAAGCGGTACAGCGAGGATTTCCAGCACGTCATCGACTGTCATCATTTCACCGCTTTGCACGCGTGCGGGATCGTGGCGTGTCAGTAGCACCTGAGCCTTGACCGGTTCGGCATTGGCGGTCTCGGCCCGCCGGGTCTGGCTGTTGAGAAGTCCCAGAACCCGATCACTGTCTCTAACGGATGAGACCTCCGGGTTTGTTACGACAACGGCCTCATCGGCGAAGTACATTGCCATCTGGGCACCGTGCTCAATTCCCGCCGGGCTGTCGCAGATGATGTAGTCGAACTCCTGCTTCAGTTCGTCGAGAACCTTTTCGACCCCCTCCTTCGTCAGCGCGTTCTTGTCCCGCGTCTGCGACGTGGGCAGGATCGACAGGTTCTCCAGCCGCTTGTCGCGGATCAGGGCCTGCTTCAGCCGGGCATCTCCCTGGATGACATTGATGAAGTCAAAGACGACCCGGCGCTCACACCCCATTGTCATGTCGAGATTGCGCAGGCCTACGTCGAAATCGATCACGACCGTCTTGTGACCCTGCTTGGCCAGACCCGCCGAGATCGCAGCCGAGGATGTGGTCTTGCCCACGCCTCCCTTCCCCGACGTGATCACGATGACCCGGCCCAACGGGGGCTTTTCTTTCAAATCAACCGTCATCCGATTACCTCCATGCGCAGTCGGTCGTTCTCGAGGAACACCTGCGTGCATCGCTTGCGATTTGCGTCCCCGAGCGTCTCACTCGTCTTGTAGAGGCCGGCGATGGCCACCAGTTCCGCATCAAGGGACTGACAAAAGATCCGCGCGTCTTCGTCCCCGTGTACACCGGCCAGCGCGCGCCCGCGCAGGGGGCCATAGACGTGGATCGAACCGCCTGCGACCAGTTCGGCGCCGGAGGCGACGGAGCCGATCACCGTGATATCGCCGTGCTCGCTGACAATCATCTGGCCTGACCTGACCGGCGCGTGGATCACCACGTTCTTGCCCCCGTGACCCTCGGCACGGGACTGACGGCTTCTCTGGCCGTCGATCGGCAGCGGGGCGTCTTTGGCGCTCGGGACCGCAATGAGTCCCAGTTCCAGCAAGGCATCTTCCGAAACCATGCCGCCGCTCTGCACTCCGAAGACACGCAGCTTGCGACGCCGCAAGTTCGCGACCAGCACGCGAAGGCGGGACGGGTCCGCGATCTTGGGCGCGTTCGACAGGTCAAGGACCATCGGCGCCTCGTCGAAGAATTGCGGGACACGCCGAAGTTGTGCATCCAGTTGCTCGTAGAGGGCCTCGCTGTCCTCATCGGCGTCGATCCGAAGAGCGAGCGCCGTGAGGAACCGCCCACGGATCTGGAAAGATGCTATACTTGTCGACATGGTTTAACGCCGCCCTTCGGCGTCTCGATTGGACACGTCAGACTGCTGCTCCTGTTTTCTGGCAGGTCACGACTCGGGGCCGCGCCGCTCTTGTTCTTCGCCTACTTTCCACGGATGAGAGCCCGTGCGGAAGGAGGCGTCCGGAGTGTCAGCAAGAACCCGCCATCGCATCGAACCTCGTCGCAGGCAGCCTCGGAGAACGCCGCGCGAAGAGGGCGTGACTGCCGCAGTAGCGTCCTCGTGCGAGTAGCGGGGCTGGATGGCGACATCGTCCACGGCACCTGTGAACAAAGGCTCATCAAATGAGAGCGCTCGAAGGAGACCTGCAGCCGAGCAGCGTCAGTGTGTGGGGCCCAGCGTCTCGGATCCGCGAGCTCGACAAGGTGATCCAGCAGAACGCGAACGCCGCGGAAGAATCGGCCGCGACGAGCCAGGAACTGGCGGCACAGTCGCAGCAGCTGACCGGCGTGATCTCGTATTTCGAGCTCGACGATACCGGCAAGCGTCCCGTGGCCCCTGCCAAGCCCAAGGTCGTGGCGTCCAACGCCAAGCCGACCCGGACGCAGAAGGACGTGAAGGCGTTCGAGCTCGACCTAAAGTCGGAGGAGGTCTCCGACGACGACTTCCATCGCTACGCCGGCTGATCCATGAAAATCAGCACTCGGCATGTGCGGGACGTGGCGGGGGAGGAGGCTTCCTCCCCCGCCTACCTCACCTTCCACCTTGGCGAGCAGACGCTCGGAATAGATGTCCGCGATGTGCGGGAGCTACTGGTCCCGGGGAAGATCACCCCGCTGCCCGATGCGCCCATTGGCGTTCTGGGAGTCGTCGATCTCCGCGGGACCCCTCTGCCGGTCGTCGACCTGAAGGCTTGGCATTTCGTCAATCGAATGGAGCGAGGTTGGCCAGATCGTCGTCATCGATGTTGCGGATGGCGCAAGCCGCTCGGCATCCTCACGGGCCGGGTGCGGAAGGTGGATCAGATACGCGCGGACGAGATCGAGCCGTGCCCCAGCATCGGCGCCAATCACTGGGACAGCAGCATCATCGAGGGCCTCAGCCGCCGCGGGTCGGACCTGATCATCCTGATCCAGATCGACGGCATCTTCGGAGGGATGATGGACGGACGCGATCGATGCTGTCACTACTACTTAGGACACGGCGAGGTGGCGGCGGATCCTTCTTCCGGCAGGGCGCATGGGACGACGAGCGCCTCATCAGCGATGCCGCGTGGCTGCGAGGTGACCCGGAGCAACTGAAGCCACACCTGACTCAGATAAAAACGAACTCCAGGGGAGGCCGCGCCAGCTCCAACGAGACAGGAGAGGAACCGGCCCTCCCCTGGAGCCCGAAAAGGCGGCTGCGTTGGCGCTCCCATGGACCTGGACGCTGGCGCGGTCACGCCGCATTCGCCCATGCTACAGATCATAGCGGTCGCGCAGAAGAACCCGACTCGCAAACGCGTGTGCTACGCCATGCGGAGAGGGCTTCAGCAAATCAACACGGCGAGGGAGGACAGGATGCTGGATAGGGCTTTGAGGCGTGTCGACGAGTTCTGTACGGCGTATGACATGCGCGTACCGATCCTGATGGCCCCGATGGCGGGGGCTTGCCCTCCGGCGCTGGCTGCCGCCGTCGCGGAGGCCGGTGGCATGGGCGGATGCGGCGCCCTGATGATGGACCCTGATGAGATCGCCCAGTGGGCGGCTGAATTCCGGGCCGCGAGCAAGGGGCCGTTCCAGATGAACCTGTGGGTGCCGGACCCTGCGCCGCCGCGTGACGCGGACCACGAGCGGGCAGTTACCGAATTTCTGGCGGCCTGGGGTCCGGCTCCCGCCAGACTCTCCGCCGATCTTCCCGTGCCCTTCGCTGATCAGTGCGAGGCCCTGATAGAGGCCCGGCCGGCTGTGATGTCCTCGATCATGGGCCTTTTTCCGCCCCACGTCGTCGACCGGATGAAGGCTGGCGGGATCAGCTGGTTCGCTACTGCGACCACGGTCGCGGAGGCCCTCCAGGCCGAGGCAGCGGGAGCCGACGCCATTATCGCGCAGGGCAGCGAAGCCGGCGGGCATCGCGGAGCCTTCAATGCAGACAAGGCAAACGCGCAGATGTGCGGGTCGATGGCGCTCGTGCCTGCGATCCATGACGCAGTTGGCGTGCCGGTGATCGCAGCCGGCGGCATGGCGGACGCGCGCGGCGTCGTAGCCGCGCTCGCGCTCGGCGCGTCGGCTGTACTGGTCGGGACAGCCTTCTTGCGGGCGCCCGAAGCCGCCATCGCGCCGGCATGGGCCGATGCCATCGGCCGGGCCCAGCCAGACGACACAACGACCACGCGCGCGTTTTCCGGCCGGCTCGGGCGGAGCTTGCGCACCGACTACATCGCCGCGACCGAATGCGAAGGTGCGCCGGCGCCCCTTCCTTACCCGCTGCAGCGTTCGGCGACGGGTCCGATGCGAGCGCTCGGCGCGAAGGAGAACAACCTTGCGTGCATGCAAGCATGGGCAGGGCAGAGCGCGCGGCTGGCACGCAACGAGCCTGCCGGCGAGATCGTGCGCTCCATCTGGACTGAAGCGCGAGCGACGTTGATCCAGTGAAAAGCTTCGAACGGCACAGACGCCGCGGGCATGCCGCTTGGCAAGCGTGACCATGAAAATGAATCGCGCACGAGATCCGTCACAGGACGCGTCCGGTCATCTAGGCGCGCCTCGATACAGCTCGCATCCGGACAACCCAGCAGTAGCTCCGAGCCGCGTCGGCTGGCAGCTGGCCTGTCAGGCGGATAAACTCGCCATGCCGAAGTCGGACTTCACTGTGAGCCCTCATCGCTCACCGCAAATCTCCAGCCGCGTCATAGCTCGTGAAGACTTCGGTCGAGCGATCGGGCAGGATGAGGGCGACCGCCCGTTACATGCTCTTCGACCCGGCCGGGCGGGAACAGCGCCACTATAGTGGCTTCGTCCCTCTACTGAGCCATGGGGACCAGGCCCGTGCTCCGGGTGCAGCGGTCAGGCCGAACGGTGGCGCAGATCGCATGGGAGGTGGGCTACAGCGACGAGGCTGCGTTCCGCAAGGTCTTCGGGAAGATCGTCGAGCTACGTCCGGACGTATACCGCCTATGTTTTCGACCCGAGGGGACTGCTATCGCCCTTCCTCCGAAGCGGGCGATCAAGCGGTCGTTGACGTTGAGTTTTTGATCCCGGGGAGCGCCATGCTCATCGGCGAGGGATTGCGCCGAAACCAGCGGCTTCGGCACAACCTGAACCGCCCCGGCTTTACCGGAGAGCGTTTCGTTCAACGGGTCAGGCGACCTTATCGCGGGGTTGGGGCTGTTCAAGATGTCGTCTCTCAGCCTCTGCCGGCGGCATGTAACCTAGCGAGCTCAGGAG
>NZ_FWFV01000030.1 GCF_900172315.1 Palleronia marisminoris | reverse complement strand
CCATGGCGAAGGCAAAATTCGAACGCAACAAGCCGCACGTGAACATCGGCACGATCGGCCACGTTGACCACGGCAAGACGACGCTGACGGCTGCGATCACCAAGTATTTCGGTGACTTCCGCGCCTACGACCAGATCGACGGCGCGCCCGAAGAGAAGGCCCGCGGCATCACGATCTCGACCGCCCATGTCGAGTACGAGACCGAGGCCCGTCACTACGCCCATGTCGACTGCCCCGGCCACGCCGACTACGTGAAGAACATGATCACCGGTGCCGCCCAGATGGACGGCGCGATCCTGGTCGTGAACGCCGCCGACGGCCCGATGCCCCAGACGCGCGAGCACATCCTGCTCGGCCGCCAGGTCGGCATCCCGACGATGGTCGTCTACATGAACAAGGTCGACCAGGTCGATGACGAGGAGCTCCTCGAGCTCGTCGAGATGGAAATCCGCGAACTTCTGTCGTCCTACGAGTACCCGGGCGACGACATCCCCGTGGTGCCGGGTTCGGCCCTGCACGCGATGAACGGCACCGAGCCGGCGATCGGCGAAGAGTCGATCCGTAAGCTGATGGCCGCCGTCGACGAGTGGATTCCGACGCCCGAGCGCGCCGTGGACCAGCCGTTCCTGATGCCGGTCGAGGACGTGTTCTCGATCTCGGGTCGCGGTACGGTGGTGACGGGTCGTATCGAGCGCGGCGTGATCAACGTCGGCGACGAGATCGAGATCGTCGGCATCCGCGACACCAAGAAGACGACCTGCACGGGCGTCGAGATGTTCCGCAAGCTGCTGGATCGCGGTGAAGCCGGCGACAACATCGGTGCGCTTCTGCGCGGCATCGACCGTGAAGGCGTGCAGCGTGGCCAGGTTCTCTGCAAGCCGGGTTCGGTCAAGCCGCACACCAAGTTCGAGGCCGAGGCCTACATCCTGACCAAGGAAGAGGGTGGCCGTCACACGCCGTTCTTCGCCAACTACCGTCCGCAGTTCTACTTCCGCACGACGGACGTGACGGGCACGGTCCAGCTGGCCGAGGGCACCGAGATGGTGATGCCCGGCGACAACGTCTCGTTCGGCGTCGAGCTGATCGCGCCGATCGCGATGGAAGAGAAGCTCCGCTTCGCCATCCGCGAAGG
>NZ_FWFV01000005.1 GCF_900172315.1 Palleronia marisminoris | reverse complement strand
GATCACCTCGCGCAGCTTGATCACCATGTCGCGCAGCGCAATCCCGAGCCGGTCGTCGTCGGAACGCGGCGTGACGTCGGCCCGCAGATCGCCGGCGGCGATGCTTTCCGCAGCCCGGCTCATCTCCCTGAGGCTTCCAATCATCCGACGAGCGGAGGTCGAAAGCAGACCGACTTCGTCGCGCTGCTTCGTCTCTGCAACCTCGACGCTCAAGTCGCCGTCAGCAAGCTGCACCATGATCTGCGTCATGCTTGTCAGAGGACGCGCGATACTGCGCGAGATGAACCAGCCGCTTGCTGCGAGCATGCCCAGCACGACAACCAGCTTCACGACGACGGACATGACTTCCTGCCGGAGTTGCGGCGCGAAAGCCGCCTCGAGGTCTTCGAGGTACACGCCCGTTCCGACGACCCAATCCCATTCCGGAACGATGCTCGAGTAGCTGAGCTTGGGAATCGGCTGCTCGGCACCGGCACGTGGCCAAAGATAGGACGTATACCCGCCGCCTTCCTTGGCGCGCTCGATGAGCTCTTGAAAGAGCGGTACGCCCGCCGGATCCCGTTTCTCCCATTGGCTTGTGCCGATCAGCTCCGAATTCGGATGCACGACAATGATTGCGTCGCTGTCGTTCACGAAGAAATAGTCGTCGTTTCCGTACCGGATGGCCGACAGGGCAGCCGCGGCGCTTTCTTGCGCTTCTTCAACGCTCATCTCTCCCGCGTTCGCGGCATTGACGAATGAACGCACGATGGATGTCGCACCTTCCGTCTGCGCGCGCACGAGCGCCTGGCTGTCCTGACGCATCACTTCACGGAGCTTCGCAACCTGGAGCACGGATAGTGCGACGAAGAGTAGAGCGGCGAACGCGACAAGCCCTCCGAGCTTGCGTGAGACGGTCATGCGCATGGGCGTGATTTTTCCTTCATGTGCTGAGATTGTGGGACGGTGCGGGCGTGACGGCAGCTTCAATGTCGAGGATGACCGCGTTCTCTTTCCTGAACGTGCAGCGGATCAGTTGAGCCACTTGCACCACCGTAGGCTGCGAGCGACGCCACGGGCCTCGATGAAATAGTCGTGCTTGTAGTGCTAGAGCGCGGTCTGGTGGCCATCGTATCCGTGTTTGCCTTTGGCGCGACCCAATCCGCTTGTGTTGAAAATCGCCATTGCTCCTCCCCGAGTTGGTTCCTCCGACCCCATCGCTATCGGCGGTCGGTTAAGCTCGTGTTGCGATCTCGGCTTGGGAACAGGACGTTATGCACGCAAATGAATACAACGTTCGTTCAAACAGTTAGTGATTTCCCTCCTTTCGCTCGCATTCGGTCACACTGCGGTGCCGGCCTACCGAAATTGACATCGAGGCGGATCTTGCTCCGGCGATAGACACTCCATTGCTTCCCCCGGTTGTCCCAAGCATGGTGACAGCGCCGTGCGCCAAAGGGATGAAAGCCATATCGTTCTACGACATCTTCCTTCTCGTCGGGGCCGGGTTCATCGCGGGCGCGATCAATGCCTTGGCAGGCGGAGGGACGATCTTCACCTTCTCGGCGCTCATGGCGATCGGGCTTCCTGCGGTGACGGCGAACGCGACGTCGGCCGTGTCCGTCCTGCCGGGTCAGATCGCGGCTGCCTGGGCCTACCGGCGCGAGATCGCCGCCGGCCTGCTACGGCTGCTGCCGTTCACCCTGGTCTCGGCCGTGGGAGGGGTCGCCGGAGGCCTGTTGTTGCTGGGAACGGACGAAACCGCATTCCGCGCATTGGTGCCGTTCCTGATCTTCTTTGCCACCCTGCTGTTCCTCGTCGCACCGCACATCGCGACATTGGGCGAGCGCATGGCTGCGCGGCGCGGCTCGGACAGGCCAGGCCCCCTGGCGACGGGATTGCAGGGGCTGGTGGCGGTCTATGGTGGCTATTTCGGGGCAGGCATGGGGATCATGATGCTGGCGTCGTTGTCGCTGACCGAAGGACGGGAGTTCCACCGGCTGAACGCAGCGAAAAACTGGCTCGCCAGCGTCATGCAGGGCTTGGCGGTGCTGGTCTTCATCATCTCTGGCGCGATCGCGTGGCGAGCAGTGCTGATTGTCGCTGCGGCGTCCATCGTCGGAGGATGGAGTAGCGTCGTGGTCGGCCGTCTCGTCCCGCAACCGCTGGTGCGAGGCTTCGTCATCGCCACGGGGCTTGGCCTCAGCGCGTGGTACTTCATCGTCTAGAGGCGGCAGAACCGCCGAAGCCAACGATGCAGGCACGGAGGGGCAGGTAGCTGTCCGATGTTGTACCGGCTGGCTCGATCCACGGGGCCATCTGCGCAACAGGCCCGACAGAAAGAGATCGCTCTACTTGCACGTGCATAGCAACCGGCGCTTTGTAGGGTCGGCAGCTAACAGGCACGGTCACAGCAACCAAGCGGTCGACATGGACACTCCGAAAGATTTCGATGCCGCTCAGCTCTTCCAGAATCATCCCGATCCGATGTGGGTTTACGACCTTCAAACCCTCGGCTTTCTGGCGGTGAACGAAGCTGCCGTCGCGCAGTACGGCTACAGCCACGACGAGTTTCTGGCGATGACGATTGCCGACATACGTCCTGCGGAGGATGTCGACGCGCTCCGGCGCTCCGTCGTGCAGGATCAGAGGGGTCACAGCCCGTCCGATCTGTGGCGGCACCGGCGCAAGTCCGGCGACCTGCTATACGTGGAAATCACCTCGCAGGCCTTCGCATATCGCGACCGGCCAGCGCGACTGGTCACGGCGCGAGACGCGAGAGGATGGATCGGCGCTACGCCATCGCAAAGCCGGGCACAGTCGCGGCTTCGCCTGGCGAAGTGGGAGCTCGACCTGGAGCGCAACCAGGCGAAGTGGTCGCCGTCGGTCTACGCGATCTTCGGTCTCGACCCACGGACCTGGTCCAACACGCGGGAGAACTTCTTCACTCTGCTGCACCCGGAGGACCGCAATCGCTACCGGCGGGCGCAGGCGGAGGCGATCCGAACGGGCAGCCTGTTCGACGTTCAGTACCGCGCGCGGCACGTCTCGGGCGCCGAACGCGTGCTGCACGAGGTGGGAGAGACCCTCCAGGTGAGCGGCCGCCCGATCTTTTCGGCCGTGATGCAGGACATCACCGAGATCGTGAAGATGCGCGCGGATTCCGCACGTCTCGAGGCTCGCCTGGGCGAGATCATCGAGGGCATGTCGGACGCCTTCTATCTGCTGGACCGGGAGTGGCGCTTCTCGTACGTCAACCGCAATGCAGAGGCGCTGCTGGGCCGCGCGTGCGAGGAACTGACGGGACGGGTTCTGTGGGACGAGTTCCCCGAGCTTGCGGGCACGCTTTTCGAAGCCGCGCTGAGAGAGGCCCGATCAAGCGGGATGTCGCGCCGGGTGATCGACTACTACGCGCCCTTCGACAAGTCGCTCGAGGTGACGGTGCATCCCGGATGCGAGGATGTGGCGGTCTACTTCCACGATGTGAGCGAGGAGGTGCGGGTCACCGCACAGCGCCAGTTGATAAATGTCGCGATCTCCCGGCTCAACGACGTCGTGTTCATCATCGAGGTAGAGCCTGCGTCCGGGCAGCCCAAAATCATATATGCGAACGAGGCGACACGGCGCTTGACGGGATACGGGCCGGAGGAACTGATCGGCCAGACGCCAGGGCTGTTCCACGGCCCGCAAACTGCCGGGCCGGCGCTCGACCGGCTGTACGAAGCGCTTCAGCAGGGCGGCCACGCGCAGGAAGACCTGGTCAACTACACGCGGCAGGGCGTGCCTTACTGGGTAGAGGTCAACCTGTCGCCCATCTTCGACGAGTCCGGAGCCTGCACGCATTTCATAGCAGTCGAGCGGGATGTCACCGAGCGCAAGAACACCGAGCGCGCGCTACGTCTTGCGGCGACGAAGGACCATCTCACGGGGTTGCCGAACCGGTCGACCTTCACGGAGATCCTTGGACGGGAATTGAAGACCGTCCACGAGACCGGTGGAACGCTCGCCCTCCTCTTCATCGACTTCGACAACTTCAAGAACGTCAACGACACGCTGGGGCACAGCGTCGGCGACGAGTTGCTTCTGGTGATCGCCGAGCGGCTCGCCCGCGTCGTTCGGCAACGCGACGGCTTGGCGCGCTTTGGTGGCGACGAGTTCGTGGTGATCGCGCCGGGGGCAGACGTAGAGGCCGCTCAGATCCTCGCGGAGCGTTTGCTCGAGGTCTTCCTCGAACCATTCGATCTTGTTCGCGAGCGGGTCAGCCTCACCGCAAGCATAGGTATCGTGGTGGCGCCGGAGGATGGCAGAGGGGCAGAGGAACTGATCCGCAAGGCTGATATCGCCATGTACCGCTCGAAGTCGGCGGGGCGGAATCAGGCCACGCAATTCGACGATGCGCTGCACCAGGCCGTACTGCGCAACATGGGACTGACACAGGCGCTTCAGCAATCTCTGGCCGCCGGCGAGGGGCTTTCGCTGGTCTATCAGCCGCAATACGCGCTCGAAGGAGAGCAAAGGCTGGTGGGCGCCGAGGCACTTCTACGCTGGCAGCACCCAGAGCGCGGCGCCGTGAGCCCCACGGAGTTCATTCCGGCGGCCGAACGCGCCGGGCTCATCCGCATGCTCGACCGCCAGGTGATCGAGATGGCGTCCCGCCAGATCGGGGATTGGAAACGGCAGGGCCGCTGTACCAGGATTTCCGTCAACGTCTCGGCCAACACGCTTCAATGGGAGGGACTGGCCACTTTCATCCTCGAGCAACTGGCCGCCCATGACGTTCCCCCGCACCTGTTCGGCGTCGAGATCATCGAGACACTGCTGCTGGAGAGTTCGCGGACGACGATCGGCAGCCTCCTGGAGTTGCGCCGCGCGGGGATCAGCATCGCGATCGACGACTTCGGAACCGGGCATTCCTCGCTCGGCTACCTGCAGGATCTGCCGGTTGATACGATCAAGATCGACCGGAGCTTCGTGCAGGGGCTTGAAGAGGGCAAGGGCCGCAAGGCCCCGCTGGTCCAGGCGATCCTGGCGATGGCGCGCGCACTGGATCTGAACGTCGTGGCCGAGGGCGTGGAAACCGAAGCACAGCGCGCATGGCTGAAGCACAACGGTTGCCAAACCATCCAGGGGTTTCTCATTGGCCGGCCAACCGATGCCGGCGCCTTCGCCAGCAGCTGCCTCGCAGAACTGTCATCCCTGTGAGCGGCACGTGCCACGCAGCACAGGCGCGGGATCTTGCGGGGCGTAGCATCGGCTCGTTGGATCGCTAGACGTCAGTCGACGTGGAATACTTCTTCCATAGGGGCCCACCATTCGCCTCGTGCGCGGGTATCGAGCGGCCGCTGCATCGGGCCGCAGAGCTTCCACCAGTCCTGCGTTACCGGGTCCGCGGCAATGGCGGCGTTGTCCGCTTCGAAGTTCTCGCCCGCGTACTCCCAGTAGCTGAACAGCAGCAACTCGGGCTCGCGCAGGAAAATCGAATAGTTGGTGATGTGGGACCGCCGCAGCCGGTCGAGCACCTGGGGCCAGACTTCGGCGTGCAGGTGCCTGTACTCCTCTAGATTCTCCGGCCGAATACCGATCACGTGCCCCATGCGTCGCATCCCGTGTCCTCCTTCAGATATCCAGCGCATAGACTTCTGCCGCGGTGCCGGCAAAAAGCTGCGCGCGTTCGCTCGGCGACAACGCTCCGGCGAGAGATTGCGCCGTCTCGAGCCACCCCTCGTAGTCGCCAGCAAGTTCAAGCACCGGCCAATCGCTGCCCCACATCAGCCGTCCGGCACCGAAGCACTCGAGCACATGGTCGAAGACCGGCTCGAGCGAATCCGGCGACCAGCCGGGACCGAACTCGTTCGCCAGTCCTGAAAGTTTGCAGGTGATCTGCGGATGCATGCCGAGGGTGCGCATCCCCGCCCGCCAGTCCTCACCCGGATCGGTGCCGTCGAATGTCGGTTTGGCACAATGGTCCACGATGATCGGCAAGTCGGGCAGATGCCGCGCAAGGCGGTCGATCGCCCCCAGATGTCGGGGCGTGATCAGCGCGTCCAGCCGCAGCCCGGCGCGCGCAACCTCGCCGAGACCTGTCACCACGTCCTCGCGCAGAACCCAGTCTGTCTCGTCGATGTCCTGCAGCATCGGCCGCACCCCGCGCAGCGCCGGGTGGGCCAGCCGCGCAAGCTGGGCGGGAACGTCGCCGGTCAGGTCGACCCAGCCGACCACGCCGCGGACAAGTGACGTCTCATCGGCCAGAGCGAGCAGGAACTCGGTCTCTTCGAGCGTCGGGGCCGCCTGCACCGCAATCGTGCCGACCACGTTCGCTTGCCGCGCCAAGGGCAGAAGATCCGGCGGCAGGATATCGCGTCGGATCGGGGCGACGCTGTCATTCATCCAGGAATAATCACCCCGACCGATACGCCAGAAGTGCTGATGAGCGTCGATGATCACGATTTTTCCTTGCCAGCCCAAATGTTCTAAATAATAACAAACCGAATGAAAGAGGGTTCGTCAATGCCGATCACGCCGGTACTGCAGTTCGGAACCAGCCGCTTCCTTCAGGCCCATGCGGACTTGTTCCTCTCCGAAGCGCTGCCCGGCGAGCGACCCGTCACAGTCGTTCAAACCAGCGGCGACCCGGCGCGGACGGGTCGACTTCAGGCACTGGCGAGGGGCTACGAGGTTCGGATCGAAGGGATCTCGAACGGCCGCAAGATTTCCGAGACCCGACGGAGCGACGCCGTGGCGCGCGGCCTGTCGATCGACGCCGACCTTGCCGAGGTGACGCGGATCGTCGCCGAGGAAGCGCGCGTCGTCCTGTCAAACACCGGCGACGCCGGCTTCCGCCCCCGCCCCGAGGATCGGGAATCTCGGTTCAACGCCGCCATGTCCTATCCAGCGAAGCTTGGGCATCTGCTGCGCCCCCGGTTCGAGGCAGGCGGCGCCCCGCCGCAGATCATGCCGACCGAGCTCATCCAGAACAACGGCACGACGTTGCGCGGGCTCGTGCTTGATGCCGTCTCGCAGTCCGATCGGACCTATCGCGACTGGCTCGCCGACGAAGTGGTTTGGGTCAATTCCCTGGTCGACCGGATCGTATCCGAACCGCTGGAGCCAGCCGGCGCGGTGGCCGAACCCTATGCGCTTTGGGCGATCGAGGCACAGCCGCGGCTCGCCCTCCCTTGTACGCATCCCTGCATCCAGATCGTTTCCGATCTCGGCCCGATCGAGCGTCGAAAGCTCTTCATCCTCAATCTCGGACATACCTGGATCGTCTCGGACTGGCTCGCCCGGGGCCGCGAGGGCGCGCGCTTCGTGCGCGACGTCATGGCCGATGCGGACTGGTCCGCGCGCCTGTCCCGGCTTTTCGCCGACGAGGTGCTGCCAGCCTTCGTGGCGGCGGGCGAAGCTGACGGTGTCGCCGACTACATCGAAGTGACGAAGGAACGCTTCGCGAACCCGTTCCTCGACCACAAGCTGCAGGACATCGCGCAGAACCACGGGGAAAAGCTCGAACGGCGTATTGGCGCCTTTCTCGACTGGGCGCGCGCGAACGGTGACACGGGCGCCAAACCGCAACTGTCCGCTGCGCTTGAAAGGAGCGATGCATGAAGACGCGTCAGATCGGCCGGACCGGCCTCGCCGTCACCGAGATCGCCTTCGGCTGCGCAAGCATCGGAAACCTCTATCGCGAGGCGGACGAAGCAGATGTCGCAGCAGTGCTCGACTGCGCCTGGGACGCGGGCATCCGCCATTTCGACACGGCGCCGCATTACGGACGCGGCCTGTCCGAGATGCGTCTTGGCAAGTTTCTTGCAGGTCGGGGCGATGTGGTGATCTCGACGAAGGTCGGTCGCGTTCTTTCCCCTGCAACATCTCCGATTTCCGAGGCGGACGGCTTCGTCAACCCGGCGCAGAACGACGTGCGCTACGACTACTCCGGTGACGGGATCGAGGAGAGCTTCGAACAGAGTTGCCAGCGGCTCGGCCGGCAGGACATCGACATCCTCTATGTCCATGACATCGGTGAATACACCCACGGCTCGGACAACGAACGTCACATGGAGGCGTTTCTCGCCTCTGGCTACGAGCGGCTCGTGCAACTGAAGGAACAGGGACGCATCAGGGCCTTCGGGCTCGGCGTCAACGAATGCCAGGTCTGCCTGGACGTGATGGAGAACGCCGGCCCGCTCGACGTGATCCTCCTGGCCGGGCGGCTGACGCTGCTTGACCGGTCCGCCGAGGAGCGTCTCGTGCCGGCCTGCGAAGCTGCCGGCACCAGCCTGGTTCTGGGCGGGATCTTCAACTCCGGCATCCTGGCGACCGGGCCCGTCGACGGCGCAACCTATGACTATGGGCAAGCGCCGCAACACATACTGGATCAGGTGGCGGCCTTGCAGAGCGCGGCGGAAAGCCACGGCGTTCCGCTGGCGACCGCCGCCTTGCATTTCGCCATTCGCCATCCGGCCGCCGCATCCGTCCTGCTGGGAACGGCCAAGCCGTCGACGCTGCGGCGCAACCTCGATACGCTGTCGCAGCCGCTTCCACAGGGGGCGGAGGCCGCCCTCGCCTGACCAGACCTCTCAGCCCAGATCGTGGTGGCGCAGCGAGGATAGAAGCGTCGTCTTGGACGTCCTCAAATGCTCCTGTGCCGCCGCCCGCGCCGCCTCTGCATCGCGCGCCTCGAGGGCTTCGATGATCGCCAGATGCTCGTCGATCGCAGCGGCATTGCGGGTCTTCTCCTCGGTCTTGTCCCACATGTAGTGATAGTGGAAGATCAGCGAGATCACCTTCTGGAATTCTGCGGTGAAGCGATTGCGAACGACCGAGTTGATCGCCTGGTGGAACCGCTCGTCCAACTTCGAGAATTCGTGGAAGTCGGTATCGATGTGCGCTCGAAGTCGCAGATGATCGGCGCGCAGATCGGCGAGCTGGCTCCAGACCGGATGATCGACCGGCGCCTCGGCCGCATGTGAGACGGCATTCAGCTCCAGCACCGAGCGGAAATCCGACAATTCGATGGCGAACGACTTGGTGAACCCCAGAAGGCGCCACCCGCCCTCGGGCCGCCGCGTCACGAGACCGAACCGGCTGAGACCGGCGAGGAACTCCTTCAACTCGTGCTGCGGCACGTCGAAGGTTCGCGATAGTTCGGCCACCGACAAGGCCGTGTTCGCCGGGACATCGAAGCGCAGGACCCAGTCCAGAAACCGCTGTTCAAGATCGCTGGTGTCCGACCCGGCATCGGGCACCGCGATCCGGTCCCCGGGCGTCGGCACACGCAGAAGGCGCTTGTCCCGCCCGTCCCACGAGATCACCCCGAGCTCGGCAAGCCGAGACAGGCACCGGCGGATCACCGTTCGGCTGACCCCGGCGGTTTCGCCAAGCCGCGTTTCGGACGGCATGTCGTCTCCGACGCGCAGCGTCTCGCAGAATGCCAGGATGCGGTTGTAGGCCTCGCGGTACCGGGTGTCGCTTCGTGCCATTGGAGAGTCACCCTTCTCGACGACGGCCGCGCTCGCTCGGGGCAGCCGGAAACTGTATATGTACGAAATTATTAAAAACTGTTGACAGGCTGAAGGCAATACTCAAACAGTGTATTAAATTATTAAGTGCAGCATACGAGGGGGAGGCGTATGTCCCACGCAACAAAGTCCGCAACAAGCGGCGGGCCGAGCCTCGCGGGCTTCATGCCCGATACCGAGAAGTTGCACCGTCTGTCCGCTCTCCTGACGCTGTTGCTGCTGATCGTCGGCTTTTCCTTGGCGAGCCAGGCCTTCTTCTCGGTCAACAACGTTCTGACGATCCTGCTCCAGACATCGGTGATCGGTCTTCTGGGCATCGGCCTAACCATGGTGATCATCACCGGCGGCATCGACCTTTCGGTGGGTTCGGTTCTGGCACTGTCGGGGGTCGCCACGGGCATGACGATCAAGGCGGGGCTGCCGGTCGTGCCTGCGATGGCGTTCGGCGTGGCCGTGGGCGCGGGCTGCGGCGTGGTGAACGGCCTTGTAGTCACCCGGCTGCGCATCCCGCCCTTCGTCGCGACGCTGGGCATGATGCTGATGGCACGCGGGCTGGCGCTGCAGTTGACCGGCGCCGCGCCGATCTCGCAACTGGGCGAGTCCTTCGGGCGGCTCGGCAACGGCGCGCTGTTCCGCGTGGTCGAGATGCAGGCCAACGGCTTTCCCAAGGTGATCTTCCCCGGCATCCCCTATCCCGCGATCCTGCTGCTGATCGTGGCACTGGCCGCCGCCTACATGCTGCGCCGCCGTCAGATCGGGCGCCACATCTACGCGACGGGTTCGAACGAAGAGGCGGCACGGCTGTCGGGCGTGCGCGTCGATGAAACGAAGCTCTACGCCTATGCGATGTCCGGCGCGCTGGCCGGATTGGCGGGCAACGTCCTGATGTCGCGCCTGATCACCGCCCAGCCCAGCGAGGGCGTGATGTACGAACTCGACGCGATCGCCGCGGCCGTGATCGGCGGCGCCTCGCTGTCAGGCGGCGTGGGCACGATCTCGGGCACGATGATCGGGGCCTTCATCATCGGCATCCTGCGCAACGGGCTGAACATGGCCGGCGTGTCGGCCTTCATCCAGCAGATCGTGATCGGTGCGGTCGTGATCGGCGCGGTCTGGATCGACCAGATGCGCAACCATCGCTGAGCCCGCTCGCCCTGTCCGGCGCGAGGAGGCGCCGGACCCACCAAAACCAATATCTCAACGGAGGAGAATGAGATGCGGTCTATCAAACTAGGAATGCTTGCCTCGGTCATGGCGCTTGCGACGGGCGCCGCCCATGCCGGCGAAATCGCGGTGATCGTAAAGACGACCAGCTCGAACTTCTGGCAGAACGTCAATCGCGGTGCCGAAGCCGCCATCGGCGCGCAGTCGGATCACACCTTCACCTTCGACGGCCCGGCCACCGAAAGCGCCGTCGCGGACCAGGTGAACATGGTCGAGAACGCGATCAACCGCGGCGTTTCGGGCATCGTGCTGGCCCCGTCCGACCCCAGCGCCCTGGCCCCGTCTGTCAAGCGCGCGTTTGAATCCGGGATCCCCGTGGTGATCATCGACAGCGCGCTGGCCGAAGAGGCTGCGGGCACCTATCAGGCGTTCCTGTCCACCGACAACTGCGCCGCCGGCGAGGCCGTGGCACAGCGGATGATCGAAGAGGCCGGAACCGAGGGCAAGGTCGCGGTCATGTCCTACGTCGCCGGCGTCGGCTCCGAGATCGGCCGCGTTGGCTGTTTCTCGGACTACTTGGCCGCGAACTCGGAGCTCGAGATCGTCGGCCCCCTCTACTCGCAAAGCCAGATGGCGCTGGCGCTGAACCAGACCACCGACATCCTGGCAGCGAACCCGGACCTCGTCGGCATCTTCGGTGCAAACGAACCCACCGCCGTCGGCATGGGGCGCGCGCTCGTCCAGGCTGGCAAGGCCGGATCGGTCGTGGCGCTCGGCTTCGACGGAAACGAGGACCTGCAGCAATTCGTCCGCGACGGCGTGCTCGAAGCCACCGCGGTGCAGGGCTCTTTCGCCATGGGCGAGATGGGCGTGAACACGGTGATCGACATCATGAACGGCGAGGAGGTCGAGAGCTTCATCAACACCGGCGTCGTGTTGGTGGATCAGGAGAACATCGACTCGGACGAGGCGCAGAACGTCCTTTACTGACACGCATTCGCCGGGGGCGGAGACGCGCCCCCGGCCCAAGGCCCCTATCGCAGGTGAACCATGCCCCGACACCACATGTCGAAAACCCCGCTGGTCGAGATGATCGACATCGAGAAGCACTTCGGCGGCGTTTGCGCCGTGGATCGCGTTTCGCTCGAACTTTATCCGGGCGAAGTGGTGGGCGTGCTGGGTCACAACGGTGCGGGCAAGTCCTGCCTCATGCGGATCCTGTCGGGCGCCATGTCCCTTGGCAGCGGCGAGATTCGTGTGAACGGCACGCCGGTCACGCTCAACGATCCCAACGACGCGCGCGCGGTCGGGATCGAGACGATCTACCAGACGCTCGCGCTCGCCGATCATCTCGACGCACCGGCGAACCTGTTTCTGGGCCGCGAGCTGAAGACGCGCTTCGGCAACCTCGATGACGCGCGAATGCTGGAAGAAGCGCGCGAGGTGCTCGCCCGGCTCAACCCGAACTTCAAGAACCTGCGCGACCCGGTCTATTCCCTGTCGGGCGGCCAGCGGCAGGTGATCGCCATCGCCCGCGCGATCTACTTCGACACCCGGATCCTGATCATGGACGAACCGACTGCCGCGCTCGGGCCCTCGGAGACTGCCATGGTCGCCGATCTGATCCGCCAGCTTCGATCCGAAGGCATCGGCATCCTGCTGGTCAGCCATGACATGCACGACGTCTTCGACCTGTGCGATCGGGTGATGGTGATGAACAAGGGTCGCCTGGTCGGTTCCCATGCGATCGACGAGGTCGACAAGGACGATGTGCTCAGCCTCATCGTCAAGGGCGAGCTGCCCTCCGACTGGTCCGCCCGCAACCTGGAAGCCGCACAATGAACGATACGAGCGTCGAGACGATGGACTGTGGCGTCTGCGTTACCCCCGGCACTTTCGCGGTCGAGGCGCGCGCCAAGCCGACCGAGGCGCCCGCGGGGCATCGGCTGGTGGACATCGCGGCTGTCGGCATCTGCGGCACCGATTACCACATCTTCGAGGGCAAGCACCCGTTCCTCGACTACCCCCGCGTGATCGGCCACGAGCTTTCGGGCCACATCGTCGACGGGCCGGAGGCCGGCACGTTGGTGGTGGTGAACCCCTACATCTCGTGTGGGACCTGCCGGGCCTGCCGGCGGGGCAAGCCGAACTGCTGCACCCGCATCGCCGTGCTCGGCGTGCATCGCGACGGCGGGATGTGCCCGCGCATCGTCGTGCCCGAGGGAAACCTCTATCCGGCACACGGACTTTCGCCCGAGCAGGCCGCGATGGTCGAGTTCCTTGCCATCGGCGCGCATGCCGTCGCGCGCGCGGGGTGCGGCACGGACGACAGGGTGCTGGTCACGGGCGCAGGCCCGATCGGGCTCGGCACGGCACTGTTCGCGCGCCTCGCGGGGGCAGAGGTTCACCTGATGGACCTCAGCCAGTCTCGGCTCGACGCGGCGCGCAATCTCTTCGGGTTCACCGAAAGTCACCGTCCCGGCGACGACATCCTGAGCGGAGACCTGTCCGAGGGCTTCGACGTGGTGTTCGACGCGACCGGCAACGCAAAGGCGATCGAGGCGGGCTTTCCGCTGGTGGCACATGGCGGATCCTCAGTACTGGTCAGCGTGGTCAAGGACGACATCACCTTCCCCGACGCCGAATTCCACAAGCGCGAGTCGCGGATCATCGGCAGCCGCAACGCCCTGCGCGAGGATTTCGATCGCGTCATGGCGGCAATCCGCGACGGGCATATCCCGACCGACGCGATCGCGACGGCCACTCTGCCGCTGTCCGACCTGCGGGATCGTTTCGCCGAACTGGTGGAAGACCGCGAGAATATCATAAAGGTGCTCGTGACCCCGTGAAAAGCGCACCCATGACCAACCAACCCTTCGCACTTCGTCTCAACGACGCCGACAACATCCTCATCGCGCTGCGAACGGTGCCCGAAGGAACCGTGCTGCCCTTCGACGTGGTCGCGCGCGAGAAGATCCCTGCCGGCCACAAGATCGCGCTGAGCCCGATCGCGACAGGCGAGAACGTCCTGAAATACGGGCAGATCATCGGCACCGCCACGGCCGACATCGCACCGGGGGCGCATGTCCATGTGCAGAATCTCGGCATGGGCGCGCACAAGCGCGACTACGGTTTCGGCACCGCCGCGAAGGACCTGCCGCCAGCTGACGAGACCGCCACGTTCCGGGGCTTCCACCGGCCATCGGGCCGCGTCGGCACCCGCAATTTCATCGGCATCCTGACATCGGTGAACTGCGCAGGGTCGGTCGCGCGCTTCATCGCCGAGGGCGCAGCGCGCGAGGCGCTGCTTGCGGACTTCCCCAATGTGGACGGCATCGTGCCCATCGTGCATGGCACGGGCTGCGGGATGTCCGGCAAGGGCGAAGGCTACGACACGCTGTTCCGCACCCTCGCCGGCTACGGCCACAACCCGAATTTCGGCGCAATCCTGATGGTCGGGCTGGGCTGCGAGGTCATGCAGATCCCCGACCTGATCGACCACAAGGCGCTGAAGGACAGCGCCCGCTTCCGCTACATGACCATCCAGCACCAGGGCGGCACGCGGGCGACGGTGGACAAGGGCGTCGCACTCCTGCGCGAACTGGCCGCCGAAGCGAACAAGGCAGAGCGCGAGGATACCCCGGCCGCCCGTCTTGTGCTGGGGATGCAGTGCGGAGGCTCGGACGGATACTCGGGCATCACCGCGAACCCGGCGCTGGGGGTGGCCTCGGACCTTCTGGTGCGGCACGGCGGCACCTCGATCCTGTCGGAAACCTCGGAGATCTACGGCGCCGAGCACCTGCTCACCCGCCGGGCCGTCGACGTCCCCACGGGGCGCAAGCTGATCGACCTGATCGAATGGTGGGAGGATTACACCGCCCGCAACTTCGGCGAGATGGACAACAACCCCTCGCCCGGCAACAAGCGCGGCGGGTTGACTACCATCCTCGAGAAGTCGCTCGGCGCAGTGGCCAAGGGGGGGGCTGCGCCACTTGCCGGCGTCTACAAATACGCCGAGCCCATCGACCAGCCCGGCTTCGTCTTCATGGACAGCCCCGGCTACGATCCCTGCTCGGTCACCGGGCAAACCGCGTCGGGAGCGAACCTCATCGCGTTCACCACGGGCCGCGGCAGCGTCTCTGGCTATCAGCCCGTACCTTCGGTCAAGATCGCCTCGAACCCGGACCTCTGGGCGAGGATGCACAACGACATGGACGTCAATTGCGGCGATATCCTCGACGGGGTGACGCTCGAGGACAAGGGCCGCGAGATCTTCGACCTGCTGCTGCGCGTCGCCTCGGGCGAGGAAACCAAGAGCGAGGCACAGGGCTTCGGCGCGGTGGAATTCGTGCCCTGGCAAATCGGCGCAGTGATGTGATGCGCGCCCATCAAGGAGACACTCATGGCATTTGACCTTTCGGGCCGCACCGTTCTCGTGACGGCCGCGGCGCAGGGCATCGGCCGCGCCAGTGCCGAGGCATTCGCCCGAGCCGGCGCCCGCGTGATCGCGACCGACATCAACGAAGCCGGGCTGACCGGCCTCACAGGCTGCGAGACCGCGCGACTCGACGTGCTCGACCCGGCTTCGGTCGCCGCGGTCTGCGAAGGTGCCGGCGCGGTCGACGTGCTCTTCAACTGTGCCGGGATCGTCCACGGCGGCACCGTGCTCGACTGCAGCGACGACGAGCTCGACTTCGCGTTCGACCTCAACGTGAAGGCGATGGTCCGGATGATCCGCGTCACCCTGCCCGGCATGATCGAGCGTGGCTCGGGGGCGATCATCAACATGTCCTCGGTCGCATCTTCGGTGAAGGGCGTGCCGAACCGGTTCGTCTACGGGACCACGAAGGCGGCCGTTCTGGGCCTGACCAAGGCGATTGCCGCCGACTACGTATCCCAGGGCATCCGCTGCAATGCGATCTGTCCCGGGACGGTTCAATCTCCGTCTCTCGACCAGCGCCTGACCGACACGGGCGACTACGATGCCGCACGCGCCGCTTTCGTCGCCCGCCAACCCATGGGGCGCATTGCCGACGCCGAAGAGATCGCCGACCTTGCCGTCTATCTCGCCGCCGCGACCTACACCACCGGTCAGGCGCATTGCATCGACGGCGGCTGGACCATCTGACATCAAGAGAGGAACCCGAAGATGAAGCTACTGCGATACGGCACAAGAGGCGCGGAAAAGCCCGGACTTCTCCACGAGGACGGCACGATCCGCGATCTTTCGGGCCTGATCGACGACCTGGCGGGCGACGCGCTGTTCCCCGAAAGCCTCGCGCGGCTCGCCGACCAGGATGCCTCCAGCCTGCCGGTGGTCGAGGGCAACCCGCGGCTCGGCCCGCCGGTATCGGGGACGGGCAAGTTCATCTGCATCGGCCTGAACTATGCCGATCACGCCGCCGAAAGCGGCATGGACGTGCCGCCGGAGCCGGTGATCTTCATGAAGGCGACCTCGGCCATCTGCGGTCCGAACGACCCGATCATCATCCCGCGCGGCTCGGAAAAGACCGACTGGGAGGTCGAGCTTGCGGTAATCATCGGCAAGCCGGCGAAATACGTCACCGAGGAAGAGGCGATGAACCACGTCGCTGGCTACGCGGTGACCAACGACGTATCGGAACGGGCGTTCCAGGCCGAGCGGGCAGGCCAGTGGACCAAGGGCAAGAGCTGCGACAATTTCGGACAGATCG
Organism: Palleronia marisminoris; assembly: GCF_900172315.1. Taxonomy (GTDB): domain Bacteria; phylum Pseudomonadota; class Alphaproteobacteria; order Rhodobacterales; family Rhodobacteraceae; genus Palleronia; species Palleronia marisminoris. The sequence continues at coordinate 288,758 of NZ_FWFV01000005.1, read as the reverse complement.
GCCCGTGGCTGGTCACGAAGGACGAGATCGCCGACCCGCAGAACCTCGCCATGTCGCTGTCAGTCAACGGCGAGACCATGCAGGACGGCTCGTCGAAGACCATGGTCTACGGTGTCGGGTTCCTCGTCCACTACCTCAGCCAGTTCATGACGCTGCATCCGGGCGACGTGATCTCGACCGGAACGCCCCCGGGCGTCGGGCTGGGGATGAAGCCGCCGCGTTATCTGAAGGCGGGCGATGTTGTGGAGTTGAGCATCGAAGGCCTCGGTCACCAGCGCCAGGACGTGATCGCCGATTCACAGTCCCCTAGCTGAACCAGGCAGCTCCAACGACAGATCGCGCCCGCAGGCCAGCGGGCGCGACCAGAGGCTACCGGGTCGGGCCGGGTGCGGCCCTTTCGTTCACGAAGGCAACATGGCCCTCGGAGCGGCGCCCATCGAAGGCGAGGCGTCGAGCCGCCATCGATCCGATCCCGATGCGCCAATCCGCTCCATCACTTGCAGCGGAGAGTTTGTCTTCGGAAGAAGGCAAGGCTTCATCCGGCGGACAGACGCCCGAAGATTGCGTAGATCGTTTGACCTCGTGTGTCGAAACACGCGGAGCTAAATAATCGCAAATTGAACCATCAATTCGGAAGGAAGTGGCGCGCTGGGGAGGATTCGAACCCCCGACCCTCTGATTCGTAGTCAGATACTCTATCCAACTGAGCTACCAGCGCGTGGAGCCGTCACCTATCCCCCTGCGCTTCGGTTCGCAAGAGGCTACGGCAACTTTTCTCAAAGTCCTTGGCGGGCACGGTCCGGCGACGGGAGAAACGCGACGGGATCGGGGTCAGGGGCGTAGTCGCGCGGCGGCCCGTCGGCGTGGCGTGTCAGACGTTTGAAGTGGAACCTGTGCTCCCCCGCCTCGATCGCGTCGGAACAGAGAAGCACCGACGCTATATGCCGCTCGCCCTGGTAGAGATCCGCGAGCCCCGGCACGCCCCGGCTGTCGTCCAGCTTGATGGACAGGCCCTTCTCCGACAGCCGCTCGACCGGGGCCGATCGCGTGCCCCAGACCAGGCGGTAGCGGGGGTTCGGTGTGCCGGCGGCCCTCGGATCGTCGGCGTGGATCTCCCAAGACATTTTCTCTCTCCCTAAGCCGCGCCACAACGTGGACGCAGGCGACATGCCTTCAACAAGGATCATACGACAAGTTCACGACAAAATCACGCGGCATCGTGGCGTGGATGGCCGCTCGCAAAGATGCTCCTATGTGGTTCTCCGAGAAGATCGAAAGGACCGACATGGGCAAGCTGATCGACGGCGTCTGGCGCGACGTCTGGTACGACACCGACGCGACCGGCGGCGAGTTCCAGCGCTCCGCGCAGGAGTTCCGCAACTGGCTCACACCCGACGGCAGCGCCGGCCCGAGCGGCGAGGGAGGCTTCCCGGCCGAGCCCGACCGCTACCACCTCTATGTCTCCTACGCCTGCCCTTGGGCCAACCGGGCGCTGTTCTTCCGAAAGTTGAAGGGGCTGGAGCCCTTCATCGATGTCTCGGTCGTACATCCCGAAATGCTGGCCGAAGGGTGGGAATTCCGCACCGACTTCGACGGCGCGACCGGCGACCGCCTCTACGGCCTGCCCTACCTGCGCGACGTATACCTGCGCGCCGAGCCAAAGATGACCGGCCGCGTCACCGTGCCGGTGCTGTGGGACCTCAAGCAAGAGGCTGTCGTCTCGAACGAGTCCGCCGACATCATCCGCATGTTCAACTCGGCCTTCGACGACCTGACCGGGAATCGCGACGACTACTGTCCCGAAGAGCTCCGCGAGCGGATCGACGAGATCAACGCGCGGGTCTACGACACCGTGAACAACGGGGTCTACAAGGCCGGCTTCGCGACGAGTCAGAAGGCCTATGACCGCGCCGCCCACGAGTTGTTCGACTCGCTCGACTGGCTCGAGGGGATCCTCGCAGAGAACCGCTATCTGGTCGGGGATCGGATCACCGAAGCGGACTGGCGGCTCTTCTCGACGCTGGTCCGGTTCGACCTCGTCTACCACACGCACTTCAAGTGCAACCGCAACTTCCTGCGCGAGTATCCGAACCTCTGGGGCTACACGCGCGAACTCTACCAATGGCCGGGCATCGCCGAGGAGGTTCAGTTCGACCATTTCGTCCGCCACTACCACTACAGTCACGAGATGGTGAACCCGCATAGGATCATTCCCATAAACCCCGTCCTCGATTGGAACGCGCCGCACGGGCGCGGCTGACCGCTCGCCTGCCTCGACGGGACGGATCGCCTCCGGCGGGAGTATTTCAGGCAGGATGAATTCCGGGTCCGCCCCGGCCGGGCGGCGCACTGCGCGGTCCAGCCGGCGCTTCACCCTGCACGGCCATCGGCTCTCCAGCCTGTCCCGCACGAACAAGCTCGCGCATTTACCTTAACGCGCGATTAGCGCCTTCATCCTGCCATGAAATGCGCCGGGGAAGCCGCCGCAGGTCGCGGAACAGAGCCGCCCCGAGGGCACGATCTCGCGAGGATCGCTTGCCCCCGGCGCCGGGCTCTATATCCCTGAGGTCGAGATGTGCGCCGACCCAGGAGACTTCATGAAACCAGTCCTTTCCGCCCTGCTCCTCTGTCTGGCCGCCGCACCCGTTGCGGCGGCGACCGAACGCGAGGGTGAGATCATCGTGCCCTGCGGCGGTGATTTCGCCGCCTTCACCGACGCGATGGAGCAAGCCGCCGTCCAGCGCGGCGCCGACCCGGCCGCCGCGGCACAGTTCTTTTCCGGCGTGCGCCAGGATCAGGACACGATCGATGCCGACCGGCGCCAGGGCGTCTTCAACCTGCCCTTCGTCGAGTTCGCGCAGCGCCTGATTTCGCAAAGCCGCATGGACCGTGGCCAGCAAAACGCGGATCGCTACGCGGACGTATTCAACCGGATCGAGCAGACCTACGGCGTGCCACGAGGCGTCCTCATGGCCTTCTGGGCCTTCGAGACGGATTACGGCGCGGTGCAGGGCGACTTCAACACCGTCGATTCCCTCGTGACCCTCAGCCATGACTGCCGCCGACCCGAGCTGTTCCAGCCGCAGGTGATGGCGGCGCTCGAGCTCTACGAGCGTGGCGACCTCGATCCGCGCAGCACCACGGGTGCCTGGGCCGGAGAGATCGGGCAGGTCCAGATGCTGCCCGTGGACATCCTGCTCAACGGCGTGGACGGAGACGGCGACGGGCAAGTGACGCTCAAGACCTCGACGCCCGACGCGCTCATGTCCGGGGCGAAGATGCTGTCGGACCTGGGTTGGCGCCCGAACGAGCCGTGGCTGGAAGAGGTGTCGGTGCCGGCGAGCTTCCCGTGGGAGGAAGCCGGACTTGAGACCACGAAGCCCGCCGAGGAATGGGCGCGGATGGGTGTCACGGCGCGGGATGGGTCGATCGACCGGCCGGACCTGCCGGCCTCGCTGATCCTGCCGCAGGGCAAGGATGGCCCGGCCTTCCTCGCCTATCCGAACTTCTCGGTCCTGTTCGAGTGGAACCAGTCCTTCACCTACGTGCTGACCGCCGCCTATTTCGGAACGCGTCTCGAGGGGGCTCCGATCTTCGACGTGGGCAACCCGTCGCCGCCGCTGTCCGACGCCCAGATGAAAGACCTGCAGCAGAAGCTCCAGGCGCGCGGGCACGACGTGGGCGACGTGGACGGCATCCTGGGCGCCGGCACCCGCGCGGCCGTCCGGGCCGAGCAGGCGCGGCTTGGCATGCCGGTGGATGCCTGGCCGACGACGGCGCTGCTGAACGCGCTCTGATGCGAGGCGGGCGGGCTCAGTGCCCGTCCGCACCCTCGGCAAGCACGAAGCGCTTGTCGCAATAGCCGCATTCGACCCACCCACGCTCTTCCGGGATCTGCAGCCAGACCCGCGGGTGGGTCATGTCGCCATCGCAAGAGACGCGCAGCGTCGTGACATGGACGGTCTCGGGCGCGTCGTATACGCCGGTGGGGGGCAACGGGCCTTGGTTGTCGACCGGTTTCTCGGACATGCGGGGATCCTTCACAACTTGCCCGGGGATGTCCCGGGTCTAGGTCGGGCGGCATGATAACCGCGGTGCATCGCGGGACAAGGGCAGGAGAGCACGTGGGACACAATGCCATCGAGATCGAGGGCCTGACGAAGACCTACGCCCCCATCAAGGGACAGCCCGCGAAGGACGCGCTGAAGTCGGTCGACCTGACGATTCCGCGCGGGTCGATCTTCGGCCTTCTCGGCCCGAACGGGGCGGGGAAGTCCACGCTCATCAACATCCTAGCGGGGCTGGTGACCAAGACCTCGGGCTCCGTCAGCATCTGGGGCTTCGATCAGGACGTGAACCCCCGCCAGAGCCGCGCGGCCATCGGCGTGATGCCGCAGGAGCTGAACCTCGACCCGTTCTTCACCCCGCGCGGCAGCCTCGACGTGCAGGCCGGGCTTTACGGCGTGCCGCGGTCGGAACGGCGGACCGACGAGATCCTGGAGATGATCGGCCTCGCCGACAAGGGCGACGCCTATGCCCGCGCGCTGTCGGGCGGGATGCGGCGGCGTCTTCTGCTGGGCAAGGCGCTGGTGCACGACCCGCAGATCCTCGTACTGGACGAGCCCACGGCCGGCGTGGACATCGAGCTGCGCCAGATGCTGTGGCAGAACGTCCGGCGGCTGAACGAGGCGGGCAAGACGATCATCCTGACCACCCACTACCTCGAAGAGGCCGAAGAGATGTGCGACGAGATCGCCATCATCCACCACGGCGAGGTTCTGGTCCGGGACACGACCCAGCGGCTGATCAGCCGGGTCGACGCCAAGACGCTGGTGATCGAGCCAGAGGGCACGGTGCCCGAAACCGTCGCGCTGCCCGAGGGGGTCGAGATGGAGCGGCGCAGGAACGGCAGGATCGCGTTCACCTATGCCAAGACGCGGACCCGGCCCGGCGACATCCTTGCCGCGCTGCGCGAGGCCGGCATCGTGATCGCCGATGTCTCGATCGAGGAACCCAAGCTGGAGGACGTGTTCCTCAACCTTACCCGCACGCCGACGCAGGCGGCCTGACCCCCCCCCCCCCCGGAACCCGGGCCCGGCCGAGCGCATTTCCTCGATCCCGGACCGAGGAGCGTTTCCATGTTTGCCAATTCCAGTATCCGCGAGGTTCCGCATGACGGCGAGGACCTCTTCGCCTTCCGCATCGTGGGCGAGGTCACACGCGTCGACATGGAAGAGATGTCCCGCTACATGGACGCGCAGTTCAAGACGCACGACAAGGTGTCGATGCTTCTGATCTTCGACCCGTACAAGGGCGCGCAGAGCGGCGCGACGCTCAGTTGGGACGTCCTCAAGACGCGGGTGAAGTCGCTGACCAAGGTCGACAGATACGTGGTGGTCAACGCCCCCGAGCACGCCAAGAGCAAGATCAAGACCATGGGCAGCCTGATCCCGGTCGAGGCGATGACCTTCGACGACGAGGCCGAGGCGTGGGCCTATCTCGGCGCCACGCCCCGCGACACCGGCCCCGTCGCCTAGGCGTCCGGCACCATCGCGCCAAGGGGACGGCCGCCCAGGATGTGCAGGTGGTAATGCGGCACCTCCTGCAGGCCGTGAGGGCCGGCGTTGCCGATCACCCGGTACCCGCTCCCGCCTGCGCCCGGCGCAAGACCCTTGTCTGCTATGATGCGGGCCGTGACCCGGACGAAATCCAGGATCTCGGCGTCTGTGGCCCTGGAGTGGAAATGGTCGTGATTGACGTAGGAGCCCTTCGGGACGACCAGCACGTGAACCGGCGCCTTTGGTCCGATGTCGTTGAAGGCGAGCGTGTGCTCGGTCTCGACCACGGTGTCGTTCGGGATCTCTCCTCGCAGGATCTTGGCGAAGATGTTCTGGTCGTCGTACTTGTAGGGCATGGGGCCTCCCGGCTTCAGTCGGAGAAGAGATAGGGGATTTCCAGGACACGTCCCGCGGTCTCGGCATCGATCGCCAGAAATTTCGCGACGGCATCGGACCAGGCCTCTGGCGGCATGCCTTCGCGAAGCTGTCCGACAGCGGCGAGACCGGCTTCCCGGATCGCCTGATGCTCGAACGCGATATCCGCGCGCAGCGTCGGCGCAAGGCGCGCGAAGGTCTCGTCGGACGCATCGGGCGCCGCAAGACCCATGCGGGCCGCGTGGCCGCGGAGGTAGGCATCCGAGAAACCGCACTCGAGTTCGAGGATCCGCGTCTCGCACCGGTCGGCTGCGAAATCCTCGATCAGGGCGAGGTCCGATGGATCGACGCAGATCACCAGCCGGTCGGTGTCGAAGTGATCCATCAGCAGACGAAGAAGCGCGCGGCGGTGCCTGTGGCGCTTGGTCAGCGTGGTTTCGATTCCGCCGAGATCGGGGAACCCCTCTTCTACCTCGTTGAAGAGGTACCCCACGGCCGGAATGCCGGCCTCTGCCTGGATGCGCGCGGCAAGCCGCTTGGCCACGTGCCACTTCTTGCAGATCAGGATCATCAGCTCGCGCCCGGCTCCAAGGCTTGCGTCACGCTCCCAGAAGCGCGGCGCGAACCGGCGTCCGACCCGCCCCCGCTCGGTCAGGTAGGCATGGACGCGCCGCCCCTCGCCCGTCATGGCGAACTCGGTCCTGTCCTCGGCATAGACTTCGCCCAGGCGCTTTTTCAGTTCCATCGCGTCAGAGCTGATCTTGCGCGCGAACAGATACTCCTGGCCCAGCAACAGGTCGAAATGGTCGTTATAGAAGGTCACCGGCATCCCGTAGTCGGAAAAGACCAGGAAGGTCGGCGTGCGGTTCCGGATCTCCGCCTTGGGCACGAGGTGGCGGACGAGCGTCTGGAAGAAGGTTTCGTCGGGGATCCATGTCGTCCGAAAGAACCGCATCACGTCACGGCGCGCGCGGCAGAAGGCCAGCAGCGCCTCGACGGTCGAACGCCGCAGGCACCACCATTGCGACCCGATCATCACCCTGAGATCGGCCGGCACCGTTCGCGTCACGCCCAGCCGTTTCTGCGCCTCGTAGGTGAGATAGAACAACCGTTTCTGCGTGCGCTCGTTGAACGGGTGGCGGTAGATCAGCCGTTCCTCCTTGAAGCCGGTCTTGATCCAGTCGCTTTCGAAGAAGTCGTGCCCTTCGATGTAGTCCACGGGCGCGCTGTCGAGGAATGCGTGGCAGTACGCGGCCGACTTGATCGGCATGCAGTCGCCCGAGAGCAGGTAGAAATGCGTCGCTCGCGGGAAATCCTCGACCGCTGCCTCCAGCGCCGCAAGGGTCGCGGCCACGAGGCTCCATGCGCCCCAGCCGCATCTGAGCCGTTCCCGGGCGAAGGCGACGTTGGGGTTGTCCTGCAATTCGGATCGAATTCGAGCGAAATCGGCCGCATGCGCACGGCGATCGAAATGGATCGAAATGAAGTCACCTTGCGAGGTCAGACGCCTCGCCTGGGCGATCACCGCGTCGGGATCCTTGTGGCACAGAAGGAGATACGCGATCTTCGCCATTCGGATGCACAGCTCGCATGGGGCAACAGTCCGGCCCTGATACCGCAAAGAGCGATTGCGAAAACAGGTGTTTCTTTGCAAGTTTCCGGTAGATGGCGGGGGCCTGTCTGGAGTTGAACGAATGGGGTTTCCCGGAACCTGGATGACGCCGAGCGAAAGCGCCCTGTACCGCGTCGTCCCGAAATGCGCCTGCTCGACCATCGGTCAGATCATGTATTTCTCGGACCATGGCACGTTCTTCGACGGCGACATCCATGACGCCTCCGAAGGCCTGCACAAATGGGCGCAGGAGGATAGCCAAGCCCCTATCACCCGCGCGGTGACATCGCGGGACGTCTACGCCTTCACCTGCGTGCGCAATCCCTACACGCGCGTCCTGTCGTCGTTCTTCGACAAGATCTGCGGCATCCAGCGCAACGGCAAGCGCTACCGCGGCAATCTCGTGCCCCTCCTGGTCCAGAAATACGGGATCGAGGTCGGCGGACCCGACGGCAAGGAAGAGTTCGACCAGGTCGCCTCGTTCCGCAGGTTTCTGCTGTTCGTCCGCGACACGATCCGGTGGCGCAAGCCGATGGACCCCGACATCCACTGGTCTGCCACCAGCGGCCATGTCTCGACCTTCATTGCCAATGGCGGACGCTATGACCGCATCTTCTGGACCGAGCGGTTCAACGACGGGATGCAGAGCGTGCTCGACGCTGTCGACACGCCCCACTCGGTCGATCTGGAATCGATGCCCCGCTTCAACGAATCCGAAAGCCACGGTCCTAGGCGCGCCCACCCGGTCGAGGCCTATTTCGACGATCTCTCCATGCACCTGATGTGGGAGATCTATCACCGCGACTTCCGGCTCTTCCGCTACGATTTCGAGAATCCGGCCAACAAGATGCCCACGGCCGAGATCGACCTCGACGAGGTTCACGCCAAGCTCGCCTAGCCCCGTCGATCGAAAAGCGGCCGGACCGTGTTCCGCCAGAACAGCTGCCCGACCCGGATCAGAACCCCGCCCAGCACGGCGAGGCCCAGCAGGATGACCATCGCGCGCCACGGGAAGGTGCTGACGTCCGGACCTTCGGCGCGGCGGATCGTGGTGGCGTTCGGGAACGCCGACAGAAGCCGCGAGCGCCAGCCATAGTGCCGCACTACCACCCAGACCGGCGCCTCTCGCGTGGACGAGAGGTCGGCGGCGCGGGCCTGCAGGTCGGCGCTGTCGAACTTGAAGTAGAACGGCCAGCCCCAGCCGGTGTCCTCGTTTCGATAGACCATCGGATCGCCGTCGGCATCGACCGTCTCGATGAACCGCACGTCGGTTGTGCCGTCCGCGCCGGTCGCGCCCGCGTAGAAGATCGCGTTCGCTCCGAAATCCATCCGGCGGACATCGGTGTTCACGATCCGCACCACGTCGGATTGCGGCAGCACATAGTGCAGCACCGCGAACACGACGATCATCAGGATGGCGAGGAGGATCAGTCTCAGTCGTCTCATTCGTGGCACCTTCCGCTCATCGCCTCCCCCGTATCGCAACTGAGGCGCCACGGCGCCACCTCCTTTCGCCGCCCCGGGGTTGCCGGATCCCCGGCCCCGACCCATTCTGCCCACATGAGACCCGGCCCGCGCAACCTGATCACCGACGTCCCCGGCCTGAGGGTCGGCCATGCCCGCAACACGGTGGTGAAGTCCGGCGTGACCGTCCTGCTGGGCGAGGACCGGCTGACTGCGGGCGTCCACGTCATGGGCGGTGCCCCCGGCACGCGCGAGACGGACCTGCTGGCCCCCGACAAGCTGGTGGTCAAGGTCGATGCGCTGGTGCTGTCGGGCGGCTCGGCCTTCGGGCTCGCCGCCGCCGACGGGGTGATGGACGGCCTGCGCCGCATGGGACGCGGGTTCGAGGTGAACGGGCACGTCGTGCCGATCGTGCCGGCGGCGATCCTCTACGACCTCGATGCGGGCGGCGACCACGGCTGGTCGGACAGCCCCTATCCCTGCGTGGGCCGGCAGGCGCTCGAGGCGGCAGCGGTCGAGTTCGAGCTTGGCTCGGTCGGCGCCGGTACCGGGGCCATCGCCGGCAGGCTGAAGGGCGGGATCGGCTCGGCTTCGGTGGTGCTCGACAACGGCTACCACGTCGGCGCGCTCGTCGCGGCGAACCCGGTCGGCGGCACCTGCTGCCCCGAGACCGGTCGCTTCTGGGCCGCTCCGTTCGAACTGAACGACGAGTTCGGCGGCCTGGGCGCACCGCAGCGCGCGGCGGTCGAGACCAAGGTCGCCCTGCCCGGAACCGCGACAACGCTGGCCATCGTTGCCACCGACGCCACGCTGGACAAGGCCGCGGCGACGCGGCTCGCCATCGCCGCGCATGACGGGCTGGCCCGCGCCATCCTGCCCGCCCACACGCCCTTCGACGGCGACCTGGTGTTCGTCGCCGCGACGAACTCCCGACCGCCCCCCGACGCGGCGGCACTCGCACTGATCGGCCACGCCGGCGCCACGTGCCTCAGTCGCGCCATCGCCCGCGCCGTTTGGCACGCCACCCCCGCGATCGCGGACCCGGTGCCGACCTGGGCCGCGCGCTTCGGCGATCAGTTGCGCCAGAACGCCGCAGTGAACAGGACGTAGACGACCATCAACTCGAGGCGCCCCACCAGCATTCCGATCATGCACAGCCACTTCGCCGCATCGCTCAGGGGCGCGAAGTTGCCCGCGGGGCCGATCGTGTCACCAAGGCCGGGGCCGATATTCCCGATTGCCGTCGCAGCCCCCGACAACGCCGTCACGAGATCCAGCCCGGTCATCGCGAGCGCGACCGACAGCACCCCGAGCGAAACGACGAACAGCACGAAGAACGCCATGACCGAGGCCAGCACTTCCTCGGACACGCGCCGATCCTCGTACCTGGGGTAGAACATCCCGTGCGGAGAATGGATGCGCCGCACCTGCGCCCAGATGGCCGAGGCGAGGATCTGGTAACGGAAGATCTTGACCGAGCAGCAGGTGGACCCCGCGCAGCCCCCGATCAGGCCGATGAAGAAGAACAGCACCATCGCGAAGGTGCCCCAGAGCTGGTAGTCCACGCTGGCATAGCCCGTCCCCGAGATGATCGAGGTTACGTTGAACAGCGCCTCGCGGAACGACTCTTCGGGGCCCCGTTCGTCCGCGATGACCTGAAAGCCCGACAGGACGACCACCGCGATGGTGATCACCGCCATATAGGCCCGAACCTGCGCGTCCCTCAGGATCGGCCGCGCCGTCCCCGCGACCAGTTGGATGTATCGCACGAAGGGCAGGCTCGCGAGGATCATGAAGGCGCTCGCGAAATACTCGGGCAGGCCCTGGAAGGCGCCGAAGCTCAGGTCCGTGGTCGAGAAGCCGCCGGTCGAGATCGTCGTCAGCGCGTGGTTGATCGCCTCGAAGCTGGTCATCCCGAGGGTCAGGTAGCTGAGAAAGCAGACCAGTGTCAGGATCACGTAGATCCAGCTGATCTGACTGGCGATCTCGGCCGCGCGGGGCAGGATCTTTCCCATCGTGTCGAAGGCTTCCGAGCGGAAGATCTGCATCCCCCCGACCCGAAGCTCGGGCAGGAAGACCATGGCGACGATGATGATCCCGATCCCGCCGAACCATTGCATCATCGAACGCCACAGCAGGATGCCCTCGGGCATGTCGTCGAGCCCGACGAACACGGTCGAGCCCGTCGTCGTGAAGCCCGACATCGCCTCGAACAAGGCGTCGGTCGGCGTCGCCTGGACGGGCGAGAACAGGAACGGGATCGCGCCGAAAAGCGGCAGCATCACCCAGACGAGGGTCGTCAGAAGGAATGTCTGCTGCAAGGTCAGGCGGGTCGTGTCGAGGTTGGCGGTCGCCAGCGCAACGACACCGCCCATCAGACTCGTGACCGCCGCCGCGTTGAGAAAGACGCCCCAATGGCCGTTCCTCGCGAAGAGGTCGATCATCATCGGCACGAGCATCGACGCCCCGAGGGCAGCGACCAGCAAGCCGATGACATGTGCAACTGGTCGCGGATCGATCATGGACGTGACGCTTGTCGCCGGCCGTCGCGGCTGTCAAGCCACGACGGGCTCGGGCTCGAGCGCCCATGCGCGGCGGACGGCATCCCCGGCATGCGTATCGGGATACGTCGCCGGATCGGGATGGACCGGCAGATCGAAATATCGCGTCGTGCCATCAAGGAAACTCGACGCGCCAAGTTGGCGCAACATGCGCGCCATGCCCTCGTTCCTGACATGGACCACTGCGTCTAACCTGCGGATCCCGACCGTGGCCGCCCGCTGCAGGAGACGCCCGAGGATCAATGATCCGAGCCCCTTCTGCTGGTACGGGTCGATCACCGTCAGCGCCAATTCCGCCCGGTCAAGCGCCGTCGGAGCCCGGAAGAAGTGCCCGATCCCGGCCGGAACCAGCGTCTCGCTGTCCTCGACGAGCGCGCCGATAGCTTCGTGGTTGGTGTGGTCGGGATGGGTGAACGTCTCGATGTCGCGCGCCTCGAGCCGCTCGATCGCCCGCAGGAACCGGAACACCCGGCTTTGCGGGGAGAGCCGCGCGAACCCGGCGACCAGGGCGTCGGCGTCCCCCGGAACCAGGTCTCGAAGCAGCGCCGTCCTGCCGTCGCGAAGCGTGGTGCGGACTTCGCGTCCCATCAGCCCGCGTGGACGAGGGTCTGCAGGTGCCGCGGGTCGATGCTGATCGCGTCGAAGGTTTCGCCCTCGGTCAGGATGCTGACCGCATCGTGGCTGTGCAGGCTTTCCTGGTGGCTGGCGACGATGCGGAAATCGCCGATGCGCGGATCGGCCTCGCAGGCATGGGCAAAAAGCCGCGCGGCGTCCTCGACGAAGATCGGGTTGGCGGCGTTCAACTCGGCGAAGGCCTGCTCGTCCTCGCGCTTGACCATCACCTGCGTCTCGGTTGGCACCGCCCCGCGGCAGAGATCGACCATGTCCTCGACAAGAAGGTCCGCATCCGGCTCGACGACCACAGAGATCCGCGCGACCGAGCGCTGCGAATGCGGGGTGGCGAGTTGCCCGCGGGTCTGACGGGCGTGCTCGGACAGCTCAAGCGAGCAGGGGCAGGTCGAGGCATAGACATAGTCGAGATGTAGCACCCGCGTCCGCACCTCGCCCCGGTCGATCAGTTCGAGTGCGACATCGTAATATTGATAGCCCGACAGGCCCGAGCGCATGCTCTCGACCCGCAAAGGTTGTGAAAAGCGCATCTGGATGCGCGCGTCGAAGCTGTCCATGGACGCCTTGTAGCCGTCGACCGCCCTCTCGATGACGTCCAGCCCGAAGGTTTCGTCCACGTGCTCGTAGAAGCTGCGCATGATGCGGGACATGTTGATGCCCTTCTTCTCGGCCTCGAGGCTGACCGTGCCCGTCACCGACGTCTCCAGCATGGCCTCGCCCCCGTCGCGCAGCCGGTAGCGGATCGGCAGGCGGAAGTTCGAGATGCCGACATGCTGGATCGCCCGCCGCGCGCCTCGGATCAGGCTGGCGGGACCGTTCTGCAGATCGGGCATCCCGGCCACGTAGGCGGCATCCGCCTTGAAGGCTTCGGGATAGACGCGGTCGAGCACGGGGTAGCTGACCTCGTCCCCTTCGACGAGCAGGCGGAGCCGGGGATCGAGGTCGTTCAGTTCTGCGGCGTCAGCCGTCGCCGCCCAGTTGCGCAGGCGGGCGAGCAGATCTGCCGCCTCCTCGCGGGTGGCGGGCGTATCGAAGTCGCGCGGCTGAATGTTCATGACCTTTGGTCCCTTCACGAATTCGCCCTCTAGATAGGCATTCCCGTTCCCCGTTCCACGACCCTGCGTCAATTCCTCTCCACAAGCGCCATCTCAGACCGCGGCGAGCGCCGCCGTCAGATCGGCCAGCAGATCCTCGGGGTCTTCGAGCCCGACGGACAGACGAACAAGCCCCGGCCCGATCCCCAGATGGGCGCGCTGCTCGTCGGACAGGCGCGAATGGGTGGTCGTGGCCGGATGGGTGGCGATCGACTTCGCGTCGCCGAGGTTGTTCGAGATCGTCACGATCTCCAGCGCGTTCAGAAACCGGAACGCCGCGTCCCGCCCTCCGGCAATGTCCAGCGACAGGACCGTGCCGAAGCCGTTCATCTGCTCGCGCGCGACTTTGTGCTGCGCGTGCGACGGCAGACCCGGGAAGATCACGCGGGACAGCTTGGGGTGGTCGGCCAGCGCCTCGGCCAGTTGCTGCGCCGCCTGTGTCTGCGCGCGGACGCGCAGGTCCAGCGTCTCCATGCCCTTCAGCATGATCCAGGCGGTGAAGGGCGACATCGCGCCGCCGGTATGCTTGAGGTAGGGTTCCAGCGTCTTGCGGATGAACTCGCGCGTGCCGCAGATCGCCCCGCCGAGCGCGCGGCCCTGCCCGTCGATATGCTTCGTCGTCGAATAGACCACCACGTCGGCGCCAAGCTCGACCGCGCGAGTGTAGATCGGGGTGGCGAAGACATTGTCCACGATCACGGTTGCCCCGACCTCGTGCGCCAGTCCCGCGACGGCCTTCAGGTCGACCACCTCGAGCGCGGGGTTCGACACCATCTCCATGAAGACGGCCTTGGTGTCGGGACGGATCGCCTCGCGCCACTGGTCAAGGTCGGTGCCGTCTACGAACGTCACCTCGACCCCGAAGCGGGTCAGGATTTCCTCGACGATATAGAGGCACGAGCCGAACAGCGCCCGGGCCGAGACGACGTGATCCCCGGCCTTCAGCATCGACATCAGCGCGGCATTGACGGCCGCCATGCCGCTTGCGGCGGCAAAGCAGTCCTCGGTCCCTTCGACGGCGGCGAGGCGTTCCTCGAACATGCGGACCGTGGGATTGCCGTAGCGGGCGTAGATGAACTCGTCCTCGCCCAGCTTGTCGAAGCGGGCCTCGGCCTGCTCGGCCGTGTCGTAGACGAAGCCCTGGGTCAGGAAGATCGCCTCGCTGACTTCGCCGTACTGGCTGCGGCGGATTCCGTCATGGACCAGGCGGGTCCGGGTCTTTCTGTCGTTGCTCATGGGGTCATCGTTCCTTTCGCGTCTCGACCCACCGATGAAGGGACGGTCCGCGACCGACCTCTTTAGCGGAGTTTTTAACGTGGCCCGCAATCCGGTGAACAAATCGCCACGTGGAGTGCCGGGTAGGACTGATGCGTCCAATCGTCAAGTAACGTCACGTTTCCTTCATCCTCGCGTCACCGAGGGGTCGTAGCGGCCTGTGAGAACCGAGCTACCAGATATGGGGTCGGTCGCAGGAGCAGGTCATGCCGATTCTTGCCGTCAACGCAACGCTCGAAGGTGCCCTGGAAGGTCACGAGGCCGTCGCTCGCGCGCTGGCCCACCTTCCGACGACCGCACCGGTCGTCATCATGGTCCACGGCTTCAAGTACGACCCCCATTCGCCGTTGCACTCCCCCCACCGCCACCTCTTCGCAGCCGCGCCGGCCCGCAGCGGGGGGCGGGTCGCATCGTGGCCGGCGGGGCTGGGCGTCGGCGAAGGCGGGGCCGAGCCGCTTTGCATCGGGTTCGGCTGGCCGGGCCGCGGCTCGGCCTGGCGCGCGTGGCGGCAAAGCGCAGAAAGTGCGCGGCCGCTGGCCGGGCTGATCTCGGCCATCGCGGCACAGGGGCGGCGGGTGCATCTTCTGGCGCATTCGATGGGCGCGCGGGTCTGTCTGCAGGCCTTGGCCCAGGCACCCGCGGGATCGATCGACCGGGTCATCCTGATGACCGGCGCGGCACCCCGCGACGAGGCGTTGACGGCGCTTGCCTCGCCAGCCGGTCAAGATGCCGAGATCATCAACGTGACCAGCCGCGAGAACGACCTCTTTGACGCGCTGGTCGAGGCGCTGATGGGGTTCCGGGACGTGGCCATCGGGTCGGGGCTGGAGGTCGAGGACCGCCGCTGGCTGGACCTGCAGATCGACGCCGCGGACACTCGACGCGCTCTCGGGACGCTCGGCTACCCGATCGCGAAGCCCGAAACCACCGTCAGTCACTGGTCCGCCTATACCCGACCGGGCCTGCTGCACCTGTATCGCGCCCTGCTTGAGGATCACCGCCTGGCCTTCGGGCTGCTGCGCGCCCACCTTCCCACGCCCGAGGCCCGCTGGACCCGGATCGGCACGGCAATGGTGGCGCGCCTCATGCCGGGCCGCGCGACCGGGATCGTTCAGTAGCTCAGTCGCCCGACTGGGTGCCGTGGTCGCGGAACAGTTTGCCCTGCGTGACGAAGAACACGAAGATCGCCGCCGTCAGGCCGAACGTCTTGAAGTTCACCCACGCATCGGTGGACATCGTGCGCCAGACGATCTCGTTCAGCACCGCGAGGCCGAAGAAGAAGGCGCAGAAGCGGCGGGTCAGCTTCATCCAGCCTTCCTCGTCCAGCGGGATCGCCTCGCCCATGACCATGCGCAGGTAGCTTTTACCCTGCAGCAGGCCGGCGCCCAGGATGGCCCCGAAGATCAGGTAGATCAGCGTGGGCTTCATCTTGAAGAACCGCTCGTCGTTGAACCACACGGTCAGCCCGCCGAACACGACGACCAGCACCAGCGTCACGATCTGCATCTTCGACAGCTCGCCTGTCAGCCGCCACAGCAGGAACGTGGACAACGCGATCAACGGCACGAAGGCCGCCGTGATGAGGATGAACCCGGTATATTCCGTTCCGGCGATATCGAATGTCCGGTCGCGCAGCATCAGGTACGCCGCGAAGAACAGCACCACTGGGCCGATCTCGAGAATCGTCTTCAATCCGTTGCGCGACATGTCCGAAGCCTCATCCGCTGAATTCCACGATGACCGCACCTAGCGCGATCGGGGCCACGAGGGCCAGCCGCTTCGGTGCCGCACCCGCACCCCGCATCAACCAGCCGAGGAAGCCGCTGGCCCAGCCCTCCGCGGCGCCGGAACCGAAGCGCCCTCCCGCGTGTTCCGATGCCCAGCCACGTGGAGGACGTCATCGGTGTTCGACATCTTCGTAGACGAGTTCGCGACTCCGTTCTCCCAGGTCCCGGCGGTTGTTGCGGCCACGCGGCTGTTCGCGGCGATGACCTTCGGAGGGATCATCGGGTTTGAACGCGAGTGGCGGAACAAGGCAGCGGGCTTGCGCACGCACATGCTGGTGTCGATCGCCGCCTGCCTCTTCACCCTCGTCGGCCTCGAGATCAGCTCGTTGGAGTTCGGGGGCAACGATGACAAGCGGGTCGATCCGCTGCGCCTGATCGAGGCGACTACTGCCGGCGTGGCGTTCCTTGCCGCGGGGTTGATCTTTACCGCGGGCGGCAAGGTGAAGAACGTCACCACCGGCGCGTCCCTCTGGCTGGCCGGCGCGATCGGGCTGGCCTGCGGGGCAGGCCAGATGCCACTGGCCGCGATGGCGACGGTCATCGTCGTCATCGTCGTCGGAGTGGTCGGCCTTTTCGAGCGCCGGCACGACGAGGACGAGACGTGAACCAAGCTACGGCAGGCTGAACGCCATGCCGCCCCGGATTTCGAATCCCGCCCCCTTGTAGAGCGAATAGCTCCCCGGAACCGGAATTGCCGAGATGCTGCACGATCGCGGCAGCTCTTCCCGGCACCAGGCGACGAGCCGTTCCATGACCTCGCGCCCGATACCCTGCCCGCGCATGTTCGGCTCGACCATGAGGTCCACGAGCATCGCGGCCATCCCGCCGTCACCGACGATCCGCCCCATCGCCACAAGCCGCACACCGGATTTCGCCGTCACGCAATGAAGCGACCCCGCCAGCCCCTTGGCCGCCGCACCGGCGTTGAGACGGTCCAGCTCGCAGGATTGGCGCAGTTCGAGGAATTCGCCGACGATGGGCGTGTCGCCCTCTTTCCAGGTCAGCGCGCTCATCGGGTCAGCCCCGTCAAGGCGGCGGCGAATTCTTCGGGATCGAAGGGGGAAAGGTCGTCGATCTGCTCGCCCACGCCGATCGCATGGATCGGCAGGCCGAACCTGTCGGCCAGCGCCACGAGGACGCCCCCCCGCGCCGTCCCGTCGAGCTTGGTCATCACGAGGCCCGAAACATCGGCGATCTTCTGGAAGATCTCCACCTGGTTCAGCGCGTTCTGCCCCGTGGTCGCGTCGAGCACGAGAACTGTGTTGTGCGGCGCGGTTTCGTCGCGCTTGCGGATCACGCGGATGATCTTGGCCAGTTCCTCCATCAGGTCGGCACGGTTCTGCAAGCGGCCGGCGGTGTCGATCATCAGCAGGTCCGCCCCGTCCTCCTCGGCCTTCTTGTGCGCGTCATAGGCAAGGCTTGCCGGGTCGGTGCCTTGCGGGGCGGTCATCACCGGCACCCCGGCGCGATCACCCCAGACCTGCAACTGCTCGACCGCGGCAGCACGAAACGTGTCGCCCGCGGCGATCACCACCGACTTGCCGGCGGCATTGAACTGGCTGGCCAGCTTGCCGATCGTCGTTGTCTTGCCCGAGCCGTTCACGCCCACGACCAGCACGACCTGCGGCTTCTTGGCGTAAAGCGGCAGGGGCCGGGCGACCGGCTCCATGATGCGGGCGATCTCTTCGGCCAGCGCCTCCTTGATCTCCTGGGTCGAGACGCGGCGACCATAGCGCCCCTCGGCCAGGTTGGCGGTGACGCGGGCGGCGGTCTGGACCCCCATATCGGCGGTGATGAGCAGGTCCTCGAGGCTTTCGAGCATGTCGTCGTCCAGCGGACGGCGCACGACCGGGGCCGCAGACTGCCTGCCGAAGACCCGCCCCAGAAGACCGCCCGTATTCGGTTGGCCGGGGGGGGTGTCGTCCGGGATCTCGACCGGCACCGGGCCTTGGGGAACCTCGGACGGCGCGGGATCGGGCACTTCTTGCGGTCGCGGCGTCGGATCGGGGTCCTGCGGCGCGGGGAACGGCTCGGGCGCGGGGTCGGGTCGGGGCTCCGGCTTCGGCGGCTCAGGCGCGGCGGGGGGTTCCGGCGCGTCGGGCTCCGACAGCGCGCCGCCCTCCTCCACGATCGCGTCGAGCCCTTCTTCGAGCTGCGAAGACGACTTGAAGAGCTTGGACTTCAGCTTGTTGAAAAACGACATGGACGGGCTCTCCTTCCCCGCCCATCTAGGACGAATGGCGCCGACGTGAAAGTCGGCCGCGTGTTTACCGCGGATCCCGGGCAGGAAAACCCGGCCATGGACCCCGGCGCGCCGGCATGGCAAACTCGGGCCATGTGGCGAGGCATCCTTCTCATCGCGACCCTGGCGGCGCCGGCCGCCGCGCAGGACTCGCCTCTCGACGCCGAGGCGTTCGAGGCCTTCACCGCGGGCAAGACGTTCAACTATTCAGCAAATGGCGTGCCCTACGGTGCCGAGGAATATGGAACGGGCCGGAGCGTCGAGTGGTCCTTCCTCGACGGCGAGTGCATGACCGGGCGATGGTATGCCGACGGGCCGGACATCTGCTTCGTCTACGAGGACGGCCCGCCCGTGCAGTGCTGGCGCTTCTACCGCGAGGGCACCGGTCTGCGGGCCGAGTTCCTGGGCGGGGGCGGCGACACGGTGCTCTACTCGACGACCCGGACGGACGAGCCACTCTACTGCCTCGGCCCCGAGGTGGGCGTCTAGAGCAGCGATCCCTGCTCGGGCGGCGGCGATTTCGGCTTGGTTCGCTTCGGCGCTGCGCCACCCGGCCCCACGGTCACGCGACCATCGGCGAACTCGATCTCGAGCGTGCGCGCTTCGCTGGCGCGCGCCTTGTCGGTGACGATCTCGGTTCCTTCGCGCACCACGGCGTATCCACGGGCGAGCGTTTCCCGGTAGCCAAGCGTCGAATGCAACCGATCGAGCCCGTCGAGCCGCCGCCGCGCCACGTCGATCCGGGCGCAGAACGCCCGATTCAGCCGATCCTCCATCCGCGTCAGCTCGCGCCGGCCACGCTCGGCCTCACGCGCGATCGGGCGGGGGGACAGGCGCGCAGCCAGCCCTGCCACGGCGCGCTGCCGTTCGCGAACCCCGCGCCGCAGCGCCGGAGCCAGGCGCGTGCCCAGCCCCGAGGCGGCGGCGCTGCACCTCCCGATCCGCTCGCGCAGGGTTGCTGGCCGCAGGGCCGCGGCGGCCGCATCCAGGCGCGCCCGGCGGGCAGACACCCCGGCCAGAAGCGCCTGCGGCAGCCGCGCCTCGATCCAGTCGAAGCGCTGGCGGGCGGTGGCGGTCAGGCTCTCGGGGCGGGGCAGCGCGCGGGACAGGTCCGCCAGCCGTTGCCGCCGCGCCGCGATTCCCTGCAGAAGCGCACGGTTCAGCCGCCCGCCCTGCCCGTCCAGCGTGATCTGAAGCTCCATCCGCACCGGCACGGCAAGCTCGGCCGCCGCGGTCGGCGTCGGCGCGCGACGGTCCGAGACGTAGTCGATCAGCGTGGTGTCGGTCTCGTGACCCACGGCCGATATCAGGGGGATACTGCTTTCTGCGGCGGCGCGGGCCACGACCTCCTCGTTGAAGCCCCACAGATCCTCGATCGAACCGCCGCCCCGCGCGACGATCAGCAGGTCGGGTCGAGGGATCGCTCCGCCCGGCGCCAATGCGTTGAAGCCCCGGATCGCCGCCGCCACCTGCGGCGCGCAGTCCCTGCCCTGCACGGCCACAGGCCAGACCAGGACCTTCCGCGAAAATCGCTCGCGCAGGCGATGGAGGATGTCCCGGATCACGGCGCCCGACGGAGAGGTCACGACGCCGATCACCTCGGGCAGGTAGGGCAGCGGGCGCTTGCGTTCGGCGGCGAACAGCCCCTCGGCCTCGAGCGCCTTCTTGCGCTTTTCGAGCATTGCCATCAGCGCGCCGACGCCAGCAGGCCGCACGTCGTCGACGCTCAGCTGGTATTTCGACTGCGAGCCGAAGGTGGTCAGCTTGCCGCTCGCGATGACCTCCATCCCCTCTTCGGGGCGCTGCGTCAGGGCGCCGACCTGCCCCTTCCACGCAACCGAGGCGAGCACGTTCCGGTCGTCCTTGATGTCGAAATAGAGGTGCCCCGACCGCGCGATGAACACGCGGCCGACCTCGCCGCGCACATGGACGCGGTCGAACTCGCCCTCGATCACGCGTTTCACCGCGCCCGAGATCTCGGACACCGTGAATTCATGGGCATTCCCGCCCGGCCCGCTGCGGTCGTCTTCGAACAATTCCATGCCGATAGGACTACCTTGTGCCGGCGGCGGATTGAAGTCTCGGGTCGCGCGGTGCTTCACAAAGGAGACGCGGCTCGCTATCGGCGGGGCGATCCAAGCGGAGGTGCGCCCATGAACATCCTCATCCTCGGCGGCGGCGGGCGCGAGCACGCCCTGGCCTGGGCCGTCCTGCAGAACCCGAAATGCGACCGCCTGATCGTGGCGCCCGGGAATGCCGGCATCTCGGGCATCGCGGAATGCGCCGATATCGACATCGAGGACGGCGCGGCAGTGGCCGAGTTCGCGGGCGAGAACGCGGTCGATCTTGTGGTGATCGGACCCGAGGCCCCGCTGGCTGCCGGCGTGGGCGATGCGCTTCGGGAAGCGGGGCTGACCGTCTTCGGCCCGAACCGGGATGCGGCCATGGTCGAAACCTCGAAGAGCTTCACCAAGGCGCTCTGCGATGCGGTGAACGCGCCGACGGCGACCTATGCGCGGTTCGAGTCCGCCGAACCGGCGAAGGCCTATGTGGCCGAGCAGGGCGCACCCATCGTCGTCAAGGCCGACGGGCTGGCGGCCGGCAAGGGCGTGATCGTGGCCGAGACGGTCGAAGACGCCACCACTGCCATCGACGACATCTTCGGCGGCCAGTTCGGCAGCGCGGGTGCCTCGGTCGTGATCGAAGAGTTCATGACCGGCGAGGAAGCCTCGTTCTTCGTTCTGGTCGATGGCGAGGACGTGCTGCCCCTGGGCACCGCGCAGGACCACAAGCGGGTGGGCGAGGGCGACACCGGCCCCAACACCGGCGGCATGGGCGCCTACTCGCCTGCCCCGATCATGGACGAGGCAGTGACGCGGAAGGCGCTGGACGAGATCGTGCGCCCCTGCATCGCCGAACTCGCGCGGCGCGGGACGCCCTATTCCGGTGTGCTCTACGTGGGCCTGATGATCGAGGGCGGACAGCCGCGGCTGGTCGAGTTCAACGCCCGCTTCGGCGATCCCGAATGCCAATGCCTGATGATCCGGCTGGGGGCGCAGGCGCTCGACCTCATGCAGGCCTGCGCCGAGGGGCGGCTGTCCGAGGCGCGGGTGAACTGGGCGGACGATCACGCGATGTGCGTGGTGATGGCGGCCGAGGGCTATCCAGGCACCTACGAGAAGGGCAGCACCATCGGCGGGCTTGAGCACCTGACGGCGACGTCCTCGCAGGTCGTGTTCCACGCGGGGACCAGCCTGCGCGACGGGCGGCCGGTGGCGAACGGCGGACGGGTGCTGGGCGTGACCGCGCGTGGCGACGACCTGCGGCAGGCGCGCGAACGGGCCTATGCCATGGTCGACGCGGTGGAGTGGCCGGAAGGATTCTGCCGCCGCGATATCGGCTGGCGCGCGCTGGACTGATGCGGCCCCAAAAGGGGCCGCGATCCGCGTCAGATCTGCTTTTCCGGCATCTGGACGACCAGCCCGTCCAAGTCGTCGCTGACCTTGATCTGGCACGTCAGGCGCGACCGGGTCGGGTCGGGCTCGAACGCGAAGTCGAGCATGTCCTCTTCCATCGGCTCGCGGGCGGGCAGTTTCCCGACCCAGTCCTCGGCGACATAGACATGGCAGGTCGAGCAGGCGCAGGCGCCGCCGCAATCGGCCTCGATCCCGGGGATGTCGTTGTCGCGCGCGCCTTCCATGACCGTCAGGCCGTTCGACACGTCCACGACGTGTTCCTTGCCGTCATGCTCGATATAGGTAATCTTCGCCATCGGGGGCTCCTTCGCATTCTTCGGGCCATAGCTAGGACCTGTTGCCGCATGATGCCAGTGCGGGATTGGCCGCCGGACGGCAATGTTCTACCCTTGTTCCATGGTTGATTTCGAGTCTCCCCCCACCGGCTGGCCACGCCCGCCGGCCGCCCTGCCCCATGGCTGGCTGAACCGCCCGCCGAACGGGGCGCGCGTGACCGTGGCGGGGCTGGTCCTGCTGCGGCAGCGGCCGGGCACGGCGAAAGGGGTCGTGTTCGTGACGCTCGAGGACGAGACGGGCGTCTGCAACGTGATCGTCTGGCGCGCGATCTACGAACGGTTCCGCCGGGCGGTGATCGCCGGACGGTGCCTGCGGGTGACGGGCCGTGTCCAGCGCGACAGCGGGATCTGCCACGTCATCGCCGAGCAGGTCGAGGATATCAGCTGGATGCTGGACGACCTGCTGCGCGTCGAAGCCACAGCGGACGAGAATGGGGCCGACCGGGGCTAGGCCCACCGACCGCCCGCGGCTAGCTTCGGCGAAAGGTCCACAGAAGGCCAAGAGCAGCATGTTCCGCCTGACCCTTCCCGCGCTTCTCGTGCTGTCGGCCTGCGCGTCCGGCCGTCCCGACGTCGCGCGCTTCGTCGAGCCGATGCTGCGGGCGACGGGCGAGCAGCAGGTCGACCTGACCCGCCCCGAGATTTGCCAGTCGCGCGACGAGACACCTGCCATCGTCGAGACAGTGACCGAAAGCCGGGCCGGCGCGGATGGTCGCTATCAGACGCGGACCACGCATCGGATCGTCGCAGCGCGCGACGAGATCTGGTTCGACACCCCCTGCCGCGACGCCTGGACCCCCGAGTTCATCGCCAGCGTGCAGCGCGCCCTGATCGTGCGCGGCTACATGGCCGGCCCCGCCACCGGAACGATCGACCGCAGCACCCGGCGGGCCATCCGCGCTTTCCAGAAGGTCGAGGGCATCGATTCGGACGTGCTGAGCATCGCCGCGGGAAAGCGGCTCGGGCTGATCGTCTATGACCGAGACGAGGCCATGGCAAAGCGCTGAGCATGAAAAAGGGCGCGCCCCCGAAGGAGCGCGCCCGCATGGAACCCGTTACGGGGTGTCCTGATCAGTCCTCAAGCGGCAGCGCCACGAAGCGGGGCTCGCCATCGCGCCGCAGAAGCAGCAGAAGCGAACGGCGGCCAGCGTCGCGCGCGGCCTCGATCTGCTCTTCGAGTTCCGAGACCGAGGCGACCTGCTCTTGCCCGGCTTCGGTGATGACGTCACCTGCGCGAATGCCCTTCTCGTAGGCTTCGCTGTCGGTGGCCACGTCGGTCACGGCCAGCCCGTCCTGGTCCTCGGACAGGCCCAGCTGCTCACGCATCTCGGACGTCAGCGGCTGCACGGTGACGCCGAGCACGTCGGTCTCGTTGGCCTCGTCCGGCGCATCGAGTTCCATCGCGGCGGGCACGGCCTCGGCATCCTCGCGGCGGCCAAGCGTCACGTCGAGTTCGACCTCGTCCCCATCGCGATAAACCGTGAGAGGTACCGTATCGCCGACCGGTGCGTCGCCGACGCGGCGGACGAGGCCGCGCGTGTCCTCGACCTCGGAACCGTTGAACGAGATGATCACGTCGCCAGCCTCGATCCCGGCCTCTTCGGCGGGGCCTTCGGGAACGTCGGTGACAAGCGCGCCGGCGGCTTCTTCAAGCCCCATGCTCTCGGCGATGTCGTCGGTCACATCCTGGATCCGGACGCCCAGCCAGCCGCGGCGGGTCTCGCCGAACTCCTGAAGCTGGTCGACGACGTTCTGCACCACATTAGAAGACATTGCGAAGCCGATGCCGATCGAGCCGCCGTTGGGCGACAGGATCGCGGTGTTCACGCCGACGACCTCGCCATCCATGTTGAACAGCGGACCGCCCGAGTTGCCGCGGTTGATGGCCGCATCGGTCTGGATGTAGTCGTCATAGGTGCCCGTCAGCGCCCGGTTCCGGGCCGAGACGATGCCGGCCGAGACCGAGAAGCCCTGCCCAAGCGGGTTGCCCATGGCCATGACCCAGTCCCCCACGGCCGCCTCGTCCGAATTGCCGAAGGGCACGGGCTGCAGCGGTGCGTCGCTGGCCACCTTCAGAAGGGCGATGTCGGTCTGCGGGTCGGTGCCGATGATCTCGGCATCGAGGGTTTCGCCGTTGTAGAACTCGATCTGGATCTCGTCGGCACCCTCGATGACGTGGTTGTTCGTCACAATGTAGCCGTCTTCCGAGATCACGAAGCCCGAGCCCAGGGCCTGGCTGCGGCGGGGCGTGCCTTGCTCTTGGTTGCGATCCATGAAGTCGCGGAAGAAGTCCTCGAAGGGCGAACCTTCGGGGATCTGCGGCATCTGGACGGTATCGCGCGAGACCATGGTCGAGGTGGTGATGTTGACCACCGAATCGCTGATCTGCTCGGCCAGCGGGGCGAAGGTCTCGGGGGCGGCGTTCGCGCTGATGGCCGGCGCGACCACCATCGTGGTGCCAAGCAACAGGGCCGTGGTCAGACGGCGGACCTGGCGCGCGGGGGTGATGGTGAATCTGGTCACTCTGCTCTCCTAGGGGTCGGGTGCCTTGCGGCTCTCCCGGTCGGCGGCCGACCGGGCTGAACGTGCTGATGTCGTAAAAGATAAGTTCGGCCGCCCTCAACACAACGATCCATCGCGCCGGCTCAACACCGTGTGAAACAATGTAATCTTGGCATCAGGCGCCGAGGCTGCGGGCAAGCGCGACAAGGGCCACGCCCGCCACCACGGCAATAAGGCCCGCCAGGCGGCGGGCCTCGATCGGGAAGCTTCGCAACATCTCGAGGACGTCTTCGATCCGGTGGGGAAGGAGGGCGAGAACGACGCCCTCCACGACCGCGACCGCCCCGAGCACGAGGAGCAACGTGGCCATCAGTTGGTCTGCGCCGCCGCCTCGCCTTGCGTGTCGTCGGTCCGGACCGCCGTGCCGCGGATCACGGCGCCGTTGCCCCCTTCATCCGACGACTGCGTTGCCGCCGCGCTTTCCTCGGAGCTCACGCTCGCGGCCGATCCTTCGCTGCTTGTCGCTGGGCCGGCGCCGTTCGGGTTTGCGCTCTTCAGGTATTCGAAGAACTCGCTTTGGGGCGACAGGACCATCGTCGAGTTATCGCCCTGGAGCGACGTCTCATAGGCAGCCAGCGAGCGGTAGAACTCGAAGAACGCCGGATCCGCGCCGAAGGCCTCGGCGAAGACTCGGCTGCGCTCGGCATCCGCCTCGCCTCGGGCGATGTCCGCCTCGCGAGACGCGTCGGACACAAGCTCGACCCGCGTCCGGTCGGCCTGCGCGCGGACACGCTGCGCGGCTTCTTCACCACGGGCGCGTTCGTCCGTCGCTTCACGCTCACGCTCGGCGCGCATGCGGGCGAAGGTCGCTTCGAGGTTCTGATCCGGCAGGGCGGTCAGTTTCAGACGAACGTCGATGACCTCGATCCCCAGGGATTCCGATTCCTCGCGCGCCTGATCCCGGATCCGGGTCATGAGGAGCGAGCGATCATCGGACAGGATCGTGTTCGACGTGACCCCTTCCGAGCCGAGCACTTCGCGGGTCTGCGCAACGAGGATCCGGCCCAGACGCTCTTCGGCCGAGGCAACCCCGCCAAGACCGACGGCGCGGCGGAACTGTTCGACGTCGCGGATACGATAGCGCGCGAAGGCGTCCACGATCAGACGGCGATCGTCCGAAGGCGTGACCTCGATCGGAGCGGTGTCGAGAGACAGCGTCCGGGCGTCATAGCGCACGACGTCCTGGATGATCGGGATCTTGAAGGAAAGCCCGGGCTCTTCCTTGACGTCCTTGATCTGGCCGAACTGGAGGACGAGGGCCTTCTCGCGCTCGTCCACGACGAAGATCGAGGACAAGAGCAGGAAGAGCGCGACGACGACGAGGCCGAGAAAGATGTATACCTTGTTCATCAGTTTGCCCCTACGATCGGTTGGGTCTGCTGCGCACCAGCGCGATTCCGGCCAAGTTCATTCAGCGGCAGATAGGGCACGACACCCTGACCTCCGGCACCGCCCTGTTCGTCCAGGATCACCTTGTCGACGCGGCCCAGAACGTTCTCCATGGTTTCGAGGTAGAGACGCTTGCGGGTCACTTCGGGTGCAAGCTGGTACTCGCCCAGCACCGCCGAGAAGCGGGATGCCTCGCCTCGGGCCTCGTTGACGACGCGGGCGCGATAGCCTTCGGCCTCTTCGAGGATCTGCGCGGCCTCACCACGGGCGCCGGCCAGGACCTGGTTCGCATAGGCGTCGGCCTGGCGCTGAAGCCGGTCACGTTCCTGCTCGGCTGCCTGCACGTCGCGGAACGCGTCGATCACTTCGGTGGGCGGGTCGGCCTTGTCGAGGTTGAGACGGATGATGTTCACCCCGCTGTTGTAGGAATCGAGAGTGTTCTGAATCAGTTCCTCGACCTCCTGCGCGATGGCTCCGCGATCCCGGTTCAGGATGGGCGCAAGCTCGGACGACGCGATGACCTCGCGCATGGCCGATTCGGATACGGCCTGAATCGTCACCACCGGATCGGCGAGGTTGAACAGGAATTGCGCGGGATCGCTGATGTTCCAGACGACATCGAAATCGATATCCACGATATTCGAGTCGGTCGTCAGCATCAGGCCATCGTCGATGTCCGATCCGCGACCTTCGCCCAGCTGCTCGGTCTGCTCGCGCGAGACCGGAAGGACCTCGGCGGTGACGAGGGGCCACGGCGCGAAGTTCAGGCCGGGCTGACCGGTCGAAGAGTATTCGCCCAGGAACAGCTCCACCGACTGCTCTTCAGGGCGCACGGTGTAGACGCTGGCGAAGAGCCAAAGCGCAACGAGGACGAGCCCCGCAAGAATCCACGTGCCGCGACCAAAGCTTGGCCCTCCGGTGCCGCCACCGCCACCGGTGCCGCCCTTGCCGCCCATCAGGACGCGGAGCTGCTCTTGCCCCTTCTTCATGATCTGGTCGATGTCGGGCACCTGCCCGTTGCCGCCCGAGCCGGGTCGCTGGCCGGGGGGGCGGCGGTCTCCGTTTCCGCCGCCGCTGCCCCTGTTGCCAGAACCGCCCCAGGGGCCGCCATTGTTGCTCGCCATGTTCGGTGAGTCCCCTCGCGTTTCAAATGTCCCGTGTAACTTGTCTTAGATGCGCACTGAGGGAAAGCCGTTCAACCTCAGGCGCGCGGCTGCGACATGGTGACGAGCTCTTCCGTGGCCGTCGGGTGCACGGCGCAAGTCATGTCGAACTGCTCTTTCGTGAGGCCGTTCTTCACCGCGATCCCGACAAGCTGGATCCACTCGCCCGCACCTTCGGACACGATATGCGCCCCCAGCACCACGCGCGTCTCCTTGTCCACGATCAGCTTGAACATTGTGCGGTCCGGGCGGTCGATGAAGGCGGTTTTCATGGGCCGGAACGAGGTCGCGTAGACCTCGATGTCGTGCGTCTCGCGGGCCTGCTCTTCGGTCAGGCCGACCGAGCCGAGCTCGGGCTGGGTGAACACGGCCGAGGGGATGAGCTCGTGATCGACGGGGCAATCCTCGCCCAGAAAAACCGTCCGCGTGAACGCCATTGCCTCGCGAATGGCCACCGGCGTCAGCTGCACACGGTCGGTCACGTCTCCGATAGCGTAGATCGAGGGGACGCTGGTCTGGCTGTAGCGGTCGACCACGATCTCGCCCCGTCGGCCCAGTTCGACCCCGATCTCGGCCAGGCCCATGCCTTCGGTGTTGGGCGCGCGCCCCGTGGCGAAGAGCACCCGGTCGAACACCCCCTCCCGCCCATTGGAGGCCTTGACCCAGATCGACCCGGTGCCGCCCGGGGTCTCGGTCCGGTCGGTCACGTCCTCGCCCACCGGCGCCCCCATTGCCGCGTCCGAGCCGCCGGCCGTCGGCATGTGCTCGGTATCGGCGCGGTCCATGTTGACCACGGACGTGCCGGTGTGGATGTCGATGCCGTTGCCGCGCATCATCTCGGCCACGAGGCCCCGGCTTTCCTCGTCGAACCCGTTCAGGATCTGGCCGCCGCGCAGGTACATCGTCACGTTCACGCCGAGGCCAGCCATCATGCAGGCGAACTCGCAGCCGATATAGCCGCCCCCCACGATCAGCAGCGACTTCGGCAAGGTGTCGAGGTCGAACATGTCGTCCGAGACGAGGCCCAGATCCTTCGTCGCGTAAGGCGGCTTCACCGGGCGGCCGCCGGTGGCGATCAGGATGTGCTGGGCGCTTTTCACCGTGCCGTCGGCCAGCGTGATCTCGTGCGGCCCAGTCACGCGGGCGCGGGTGGGGAAAATCTCGACCCCCGACTTGCGCAGCATCGTGCCGTAGACCCCCTCGAGCCGGTCCAGCTCGGCGTGCAGGTGCTTGCGGAACATCGGCCAGTCGAAGTCGCCGACATCCGCGTCCCACCCGTAGAGCGCGGCGTTCTCGACCTCGCGCGGGAAGTTCGAGGCGAAGACCATCAGCTTCTTGGGAACGCAGCCGCGGATGACGCAGGTACCACCCATCCGGCTTTCCTCGGCCAGCGCGACCCGGGCACCGGTCGCAGCCGCGGTGCGCGCCGCGCGCACGCCACCCGATCCGCCGCCGATCACGAAAAGGTCGTAGTCGAAATCGCTCATTCCAGTCTCCCCAGGGTCGCGCGCCGCAGAGATAGCAGACATGGCGCATAAGAAAACGGGCGCTGGTCCGGCGCCCGTCGTTCATGCGGCAAGATCACACCGTCAGAGATCTGCTGGACGTTCCCCTCGACCTGATCCGCCTGGCCGTCGTGCTGATCAAACGTCGGGAGAGCAACACTCGGTCACGGCAACAGCGCCGCTCACCTGCGCGTCTGCGGTCGTGTGGGAACGATGGGCAAGCGCGCTCGTGGCCAGGAAGATACCTGTAACGAACGCGATCGTTGCGCCAAGAGACACGACGGCCACGAATGTCGGCCTGTTATGCGAGGGCGCCGGCATCAAGCACGCGCCGCAATGTGAAACGCCGAGACGCATGCGATGGCCGCAAAAACGGCATGTGAAGAGTCGTGTCGACATAGATCATCCCGAAGCGAAACACGTTCGAAGCGCAGTGCCACTTTCGAGCAAACACGACTCGCAGTCCGGCAGGCGCGGTCCCGCGCGCCCTCAAGGCTCCCCGGGCTCATATTAAGATGAGTATTGGCGGCGGGGCAGCTATCCATTGGATATACCATCACTACACCCGCATACACCTTTCAGACTAGGCGCGAGACCTCTTTCGCCGCCCGCACGAAGTCCGCAAACAGCGGGTGCGGCGCGAAGGGCTTGGATTTCAGCTCGGGGTGGAACTGCACGCCGATGAACCACGGGTGGTCCGACACCTCGACGATTTCGGGCAGGCGACCGTCGGGCGACATACCCGAAAAGCACAACCCCTGCGCCTCGAGCGCCTCGCGATACTTGATGTCCACCTCGTAGCGGTGACGGTGACGCTCTTCGATCCGGTGGCTGCCATAGACCTCGGCGACCTTGGAACCGTCCTTCAGCTGCGCCGTGTAGGCCCCCAGGCGCATCGTACCGCCCTTCTGGTCCAGAACGTCGCGGGCGATGGTCTGGTTGTCCTTGATCCATTCCTTGAGGTGGAAGATCACCGGCTCGAACCTCTCGCCCCCTGCCTCGTGGTCGAATTCCTGGCTGCCGGCGTTTTCGAGCCCCGCGAGGTTCCGCGCCGCTTCGACCACCGCCATCTGCATCCCCAGGCAGATGCCGAGGTACGGGATCTTCCGCTCGCGGGCGAATTGCGCGGCCTTGATCTTGCCCTCGGTTCCACGCTCGCCGAAGCCGCCGGGCACGAGGATCGCGTCATAGGGCTCGAGATGAGGCGCCGCATCCTCGCGGTCAAAGATCTCGGCATCGACCCACTCGATCTTCACCTTCACCCGGTTCGCCATGCCGCCATGGGTCAGCGCCTCGGCGATGGATTTGTAGGCGTCCTCGAGCTGCGTGTACTTGCCGACGATGGCCACCTTGACCTCGCCTTCGGGGTTGAACACCCGGTCCGCCACGTCGTGCCAGCGATCCAGGATCGGCTTCGGCGCCGGGCTGATGCCGAACGCATCGAGCACCGCCTGATCCAGCCCCTCGCGGTGATAGGCCAGCGGCGCCTCGTAGATCGACTTCAGGTCATAGGCCGCGATCACGCTGTCAGGGCGCACGTTGCAGAACAGGGCCAGCTTCTCGCGCTCTTTCTCGGGGATCGGGCGTTCGGAGCGGCAGACCAGCACGTCCGGCGCGATACCGATCGACCGCAGCTCCTTCACGCTGTGCTGGGTCGGCTTGGTCTTCAGCTCGCCGCTCGCCGCGATCCAGGGCAGCAGGGTCAGGTGCATGAAGATGCACTGCCCGCGCGGCCGCTCCTGCGCGAACTGGCGGATCGCCTCGAAGAAGGGCAGGCCCTCGATGTCGCCGACGGTGCCGCCGATCTCGCAGAGCTGGAAGTCCACCTCGTCGGCGCCGATCGTCAGGAAATCCTTGATCTCGTTGGTGACGTGCGGAATCACCTGAATCGTCTTGCCCAGGTAGTCGCCCCGCCGCTCTTTT
Source organism: Palleronia marisminoris (assembly GCF_900172315.1). Lineage (GTDB taxonomy): Bacteria > Pseudomonadota > Alphaproteobacteria > Rhodobacterales > Rhodobacteraceae > Palleronia > Palleronia marisminoris. The sequence continues at coordinate 257,807 of NZ_FWFV01000005.1, read as the reverse complement.
TCGAGCACCGACGAATAGATCCGCCCCGCCGATACCGAATCCGTCGAGCGCGCCGCGACGCCGGTGAACCGCTCGTAATGGCCGAGATCCAGGTCGGTTTCGGCGCCGTCATCGGTGACGAAGACCTCGCCATGCTCGAATGGGCTCATCGTGCCGGGATCGACGTTCAGATAGGGGTCGAGCTTGCGCAGCCGCACGCTGAAGCCCCGCGCCTGCAGAAGCGCCCCGAGCGCCGCCGAGGCCAGCCCCTTTCCAAGGGACGAAACCACGCCGCCTGTGATGAAAACGTAACGCGCCATGCGGGAGCTCCCCGTGATTTTCGAAGGAATCCGAACGGCCCGACGGGCCCCTCACGGGATTTGGTGCCTAGGGCATTCGCGCGCCACCCGCAACAGGCGCGCGACCTCGACTCACTCGGCCCGGGGCGGCAGCGAGGCGTCCGGCGCGGCGGTCGGCGGGGGCAGAAGGTCGCCGCCAAGTTCCGGCACGCTGGGCGACTGGTCGCCATCGGTGACCGGCGCGCCTGAGGTCCCCAGCCGATCCAGAACCGAGCTGTCCGAGGTATTCTGCGCCGCGATGACGGTCAGCCAGATCGAGGTGCAGATGAACGCGATCGCCAGGCCCCAGGTCATCTTGCCGAGGGCGGTCGCCGCCCCCCGCGCCGACATGGTGCCGCCACCGCCCCCCATGCCAAGCCCACCGCCTTCCGAGCGCTGAAGCAGCACGACACCGATCAGGCACAGGGCCAGGATCAGGTGGATGGTAAGGACGATGTTTTCCATGGGGCGGTATCCCGTCTCGCGTGACCGTCTCCATCTATGGGGAACCCGCGCCGCACGCAACCCGCCCAAGCGCAGTCGATCACGCCCGGGTCAGCGGCGCCCCTCGCGCAGCCACGCCCCGATGGCGAGCGCGCCAGCGATCAGCAGCCACAGCCACGCGGGCAGAAGCGGCACCGCCGTCACGTCCGCCGTCAGATAAGCGCCGCGCGGGGTGATCCCGATCCAGCCGCGCCCGGCCGCCGGCCGTCCCTCGCGCACTTGGCGCAGGCCGGGCAGCCCCTCTTCAATCGAGCGGATACCGCCCTGAGTCGCGTCGATCACCGGCTCGAGCACCTCGCCGCTCGCCACGGTTTCTGCGAATTCACGGGGCGATTGCGGGCCGAGGGCGATCACCGCCTCTTCGTCGCCCTGTGTCAGGCGATAAAGGCCGATCTCAGGTCCCTGATACACCGCCTGGAACCGGCCGGGGGCGACCTCTTCCATCTCCAGCGTGACCGTCTCGCCGGTCGGCCCCTCGATTTCCACCGGGCCGGCCTCATCGTCGAGGGTACGTCGCGTCACGGTCATTGTCTGGCCGTCCGCCGTCGCCGTCAGCGCCTCTTCCTCAAGCTCGGGCTCTTCCATCGACCAATGGGCGACGCGGCGCAGCAGGTCGAGCTGCGGCCCGCCCCCTTCGAAACCCCGCGACCACAGCCATGCGTGATCCGAACCCAGCAGCGCCACCCGACCCTCGCCAACCCGGTCGAGCACCAGAAGCGGGCTGTCCCCGATCCCGGTCATCACGACCTCGCCCGACACCGGCTCCAGCTCGATCTGGCGCATCCAGCGGCCCCAGGCGGGCGTTTCGCCGTCGCCGCCCAGCCCTTGCGTCACCGGGTGGCGCCGCCCGATATCGGTCAATTCGGGCAGGTAGGGTTCTTCCAGCACGCGGCTTGTCGGCGCGGCAGGCAAGATTTCCCCAAGTGGCGAGCGATAGAGCGACGCGGCGGTCGCGAAATCCGGGCCGGCCGCGACCAGCACCGCGCCGCCGTTCTCGACATACTGCCGCACGTTGTCGAGGTAGAGCGCGGGCAGGATCCCCCGCCGCTGGTAGCGGTCGAAGATGATCAGGTCGAACTCGTCGATCTTCTCAAGGAACAGCTCGCGCGTCGGGAAGGCGATCAACGACAGCTCGTTCACCGGCACGCCGTCCTGCTTTTCGGGCGGCCTGAGGATCGTGAAGTGCACTAGGTCGACACTGGAATCCGACTTCAGCAGGTTGCGCCACGTCCGCTCGCCCGGATGCGGCTCGCCGGAAACCAGAAGCACCCGCAGCCGGTCCCGCACGCCGTTGATCTGCACCACGGCAGCGTTGTTGCGGTCGGTCAGCTCGCCCTCGGCGACTGGAACCTGGAACTGGATCACGTTCATCCCGGCATGGGACAGCACCACGGGCAGTTCCATCTCTTCGCCGGTGGGCACGGTGAAGCTTTGCGCCTCGCCCCCATCGACCGAGATCAGCAGCTCCACCGGACCCTGCCGATCATCGGGCACGGCGCCCTGGTCCTCGACCCGCAGCCGCAGCGCCACCTCCTCGCCCAGGATGCCGAAGGCGGGCGCGGTCGTGATCTCGAGCCGCCGGTCCCAGTCGTCCTCGTGGCCCGTCATCAGCAGGTGCAGCGGCGCGGGCAGGTCCGGCGCGTGCTCGATGTCGTGAAGGCGCCCGTCCGAGATCAGCACCGCGCCGGCGATCCGTGCCGAAGGCTCTTCGGCCATGGCCTCGGCCAGGGCGGTCATCAGGAGCGTGCCATCGTCCTCGTCCCCGTCACCAAGACGCACCACGCGCAGTTCGGTATTCTCCAGCGCCGCCACCTCGGCCTCGAGCCGCTCCAGCGCCCGTTCGGACTGCGATTCCCGGTCCGAAATCCGCTGCGATGCGCTTTCGTCCACCACCGCGATCACGATATCGGACAGGGGCGCGCGTTCTTCGCTTTGCAGCGACGGCCCGGACAGTGCCGCCAGAAGCGCCACCGCGGCCAACCCGCGAAGCCACCAGCCGCCCAGGCCCCGCCATAGGGCCAGCCCCACGACCAGCGCCGCCAGAAGACCCAGCGCGGCGATCACCGCCCAGGGCACGAGCGGGTCGAAGATCACGGTTTCGGTCACGTCGTCCTATCCTTCCGCGTCTTCATCCTGCGAAAAATACTCCGGGGGAGCGGCGCAGCCGCGGGGGCAGCGCCCCTTCCGCCCCCGGTCAATTTCCCAGCCGATCGAGCAGGGCCGGCACGTGCACCTGGTCCGACTTATAGTTGCCGGTCAGGACGTGCATGATCAGGTTCACGCCGAAGCGCAGGGCGATCTCGCGCTGCTGCTCTCCGGCAAAGCCGCGACCCACGGGGAACATGCGCCGCCCCTGCTCGTCCACCGCCCAGGCCGCGGCCCAGTCGTTGCCGCCGATCACCACCGGCGTCACGTTGTCGTTGAGGTCGCGGAACGGCATCCCCTCGACGGCCTCTTCGGCGCCGGGGGGGGCGGCCTCCACCCAGATCGTGCCTTCGCGGTGCCGCCCGGGAAAGTCCTGCAGCAGGTAGAACGTCCGCGTCAGGACGTGGTCGTCGGGGATCTGCTCCAGCGGCGGAATGTCGAGGGGCCGGGCAAGCTCCTGCAGCATGCGGCTTGTCGCGGTGGCGCCGCCGGCGCTGGAAACGTCTGCGTCGCGCGTGTCGAACAGGATCATGCCGCCGGTGCGCAGGTAGGCGTTCAGCTTGGCATAGGCCTCGTCCGAGGGACGCTCCATGTCGGCCGTCACGGGCCAGTAGAGGAACGGGAGAAGGGCCAGTTCGTCCTCTTCCACGTTCACGCCCACCGGCGCGGCCGGCTCGACCGAGGTGCGGCGGAACAGCGTCTGCCCCAACCCTTCGAGGCCGGCGGCGGCCACGCGGTCCACCTCCGGATTGCCGGTCAGGACATGGGCGAGGGTCACTTCCGACGTCACGTCGACGGCAAAGCCCTCGTCCGTGGTCGCCGCCGCCTGCTGCGCCCGGACCTCGCCGCCCAAGGGCATGAACGCCAGCGCCGCGACCACCGCAGCCGCCCGCGGCCCGGTCAGACGCCCGGCAAGCCAGAGCGCGGCGAGCACGTCGAGCGCCAGGAGACCGAGCCCCAGCGACAGGAGCAACCCCGCGAGGGAACGTTCCTCGCTGGTTCGCAACCCCTCGACCGGGATGCGCGCGGGCCAGATCGCGGGGGTGAGACTCGTCTCGGGCCCGACGACGTTCAGGGCGATCCGGCGATCCTCGCCGGCGTAGAGGCCCGGTGGCGCCTCGGGGCCGGGCTCACCGGCGGCCAGCCGCTCGCCCGGGACGCCGGGCAGCGTCCCGGCCTCCTCGACCTGCCCGAAGGCGGTGAGCCGCTGGTCGATGGTCCAGGTGGTGCCTGCCAATTCCTCGGCATCGGGCTGCGAGGGACGGGTCGAGACGGCCAGGCGTTCCAGCATCGAAACGAAGAGACCCGACAGCGGCAGGCTCGACCACTCGGCATTGGCGGTGACGTGGAACAGAACCACCTGCCCCGCCCCGATCCGCTTGCGCGTGACGAGCGGGGTGCCGTCGGCAAGCGAGGCGATCGTGCGGTCCGACAGCTCGGGGTCGGGTTCGGCCAGGACCTGGGCGTTCACCGAGACATCCTCAGGAATGGACAGGCCCGAGAAGGGCGAGTCGGCATCGAAGGCGCGCAGGGTCTTGGGCTCGCCCCAGCTCATCGCGCCGCCGACCGACCGGCCGCCCGCGCGCAGCCGCACCGGCATCAGCGGCTCCTCGCGGTCGCGCGACAGGTCCGACGCCGCCACGCGCGGGCCGGCAAAGCGCACCAGAAGCCCGCCATCCTCGACCCATTCGCGCAGCTGGTCGGCCTGACCGGCAGGAACCGTGGCCACGTCGGCCAGGACGATGGCATCGGGATTGGCCAGCAGAACCTCGGACAGCGAGCCGTCCAAAAGGTCCGCCACCGGGTCCAGCGCCTGTTCGATGTAGTGCGTGGGGTTCAGCAGCTCGAGCCCTTCACGGTCGTCCTGCCCGGCGATCAGCGCCACCTCGCGCCGTTTCAGCGCGTCGTCCGTCAGCGTAACCGCCCCGGCCGAGCGGGTGCCGATGACCTCGAACCGGCTGACCCGGTTGCGCAGCTCGGGCGGGAGGGACAGCGACAGCTCGGCCTCGGTCGCGCCGTCCTCGAACTCCAGCTCGGCGGTGGCGAGCTCGCGTTCCACCCCGTTGGGATCGAGCCCGCTAGCCGCGACCGTGACGGTCGCCGCGCCCTCGGGGCGGGCGCGGGTCAGGGACAGGGCTATGGCGCCATCCTCGAACGCGGCGGGACGCAGTCCGTAGATCGGACGGGGGCTTTCGAACACGCTGACCGCACCCCGCGCTTCGAGCGCCGTCAGAACCTCGGCGCGCCAGTCGTAGGCCAGGCCGTCGGACAGCCAGATCGTGTCGAAGGCCCCGTCGAGCCTCGCGGCCCAATCCGCGGCACCCTCGGGCGCCCATGGTGCGGGCGTGAGACCCGCAAGCTGCGCCTTCCACGACTGTGCGGCGCGGAATGGCAACTCGCCCTCGGGCCGGTCGGTCAGCACCACCAGCGCCGCCGTCCGTCCGTCGCGCGCGGCCTCGTCCAGCGCCTGTTCGACGCGCTCGATCCGGCGCGGCCAGTCGCGCGCATCCGACCAGGTGCCGTCCATCAGGACCAGAAGCGGCCCGCTTGCCGCCGTCCGCGGGTCGGGGTTCAGCACCGGCCCGGCAAAGCCCGCGATCAGCGCGGCTATGGCCAGCGAACGCAGCAGCAGCAGCCACCACGGCGTCTTGTCGGCCTGATGCTCTTCGTCCTTCAGGCCCAGAAGCAGGGCGACGCCCGGGAAGCGCCGACGGATCGGCGCGGGCGGAACGGCGCGCAGCAGAAGCCACAGGATCGGCAGCACGATCAGTCCCAGAAGGATCCAGGGGGCCGTGAAGCCGATGGGGCCGAGGATCAGCATCACACGACCCTTTCAAGCGCCGACCACGCCCAGAGCAGGATGCTCGTGGCCGGATGATCGGTGTGGTGGGTGCTGTATTGCCAGCCGGTCGCGCGGCAGAGGCCCTGCAGCTCGGCCTTGCGCTCGGCCAGACGCTCCAGGTAGCGGCCGCGCAGGTCGCGGGCCTTCAGCGTCTCGTGGCGGATGGTCCCGCCGATGCTTTCGAAGATCGTGCGGCCATCGAAGGGGAACGCCTCTTCCTGGGGGTCGAGCACCTGGATCAGCATGCCCGATACGCCGCGATCGGCGGCTTCCGTCAGCGCGGCGCGGGCGGGGGCGATGTCGCCCAGGAAATCCGACAGGAATACCGCGCGCGACCGCGACGGCATCTCGCGCGCCACGGGTGCGCCGTATTCGCCGCCCGGACCGCTGCGCTCCAGCGCCTCGGCCATGCGCATCAACTGCAGCTCACCGGTGCGGGCGGGCAGGTCGTGGCCCATCAGCCCAAAGCGCTCGCCGGCCTGGTTCAACAGGATCGCAAGCGCGAGGCCAAGTTCGCTGGCGCGGAAGCGTTTCTCGGGCAGGTTCCGGGTCGAGGCAAAGCGCATCGAGGCCGAAGTATCGACCCAGATCGTCACCGATTGCGCGGCCTGCCATTCCATCTGGCGGATGAAATGCGCATCCGATCGTCCCGAGCGGCGCCAGTCGATATTGCGCGCCTCGTCGCCCTGAACGGCGGTGCGGTACTGCCAGAACTCGTCGCCATGCCCCGGCCGTCGACGCCCGTGCGAGCCCAGCACGACCGAGCCCGCCAGATGGCGTGCGCCCGCCAGAAGCGGCGGGAAGGGCGCCGCCAGCCGTTCGGCACGGGACCGGAGGGTGACGGGATCGCTCACGCGGCCGACCGCACCTTCGTCGTACGCTCGACGGTTTCGGCGATCACGCGGGCCAGGCTTTCGCCCCGGGCGCGGGCGGCGAAGGTCAGGGCCATGCGGTGGATCAGCACCGGCTCGGCCATGTCGGCCACGTCCTCGACATTCGGCACCAGCCGTCCGTCGATCAGTGCCCGCGCGCGCACCGTCAGCATCAGCGCCTGTGCGGCGCGGGGGCCGGGGCCCCAGCCGACATGCTCGCGCACCGCCTGCGACGCGGTCGGGTCCTCGGGGCGGCAGGCGCGCACCAGGTCGAGGACCGCATCGGTCACGCCGTCGCCCACCGGCATCCGGCGCAAGAGCATCTGCGCCTCGATCAGCTCGTGGTCGGTGAAGACCGCGTGGGCGACCTCGTCGGTGCTGCCGGTCGTGGCCAGCAGGATGTCGCGCTCGGTATCGCGGTCCGGGTAGGGCACGTCGATCTGGACCAGGAACCGGTCGAGCTGTGCCTCGGGCAGCGGGTAGGTCCCCTCCTGCTCGATCGGGTTCTGGGTTGCGAGGACATGGAAGGGGGCCGCCAGCGCATGGTCCTGCCCCGCCACGGTCACAGATTTCTCCTGCATGGCCTGAAGCAGCGCGGACTGGGTCCGAGGAGAGGCCCGGTTGATCTCGTCCGCCATCAGAAGCTGGGTGAAGATCGGGCCCTGGATGAACTTGAACGCCCGGCTGCCGTCGGCGCCGGTCTCCAGCACCTCGGAGCCCAGGATGTCGGCGGGCATCAGGTCGGGCGTGAACTGCACCCGCTTGCCATCAAGGCCCATGACGATCGACAGCGTCTCGACCAGCCGCGTCTTTCCGAGGCCCGGAAGGCCGATCAGCAGCCCGTGGCCACCGCAGAGAAGGGTCGCAAGCACCAGGTCGACCACGCGGGTCTGGCCGATGAATCGCTTGGTGATCGACGCGCGGGCCTGGGATAGCTTGTCGCCCAGCGTCTCGATCTCGTACAGGATGGGGTCCACCATGACATCGCTCCTCGGGCAACTAGGTCATTCAACGCACCATCGCAGACCTATCGCGGGGGGCACAAATGACAAAAGCGGGGTTGAGACAAATGGCCGTGATGCCGGACGCGAATGCCTTGGCCGATGCCGCCCGTGCCGCTTCCAAAGGCGGTATGCCGCCGGTCGAGAAGTGGGATCCCCCCTTCTGCGGCGACCTCGACATGCAGATCCGGCGCGACGGGACGTGGTTCTACCAGGGAACGCCCATCGGACGGCACCGGCTGGTGCGGCTGTTCTCGACCATCCTCAAGCGCGAGGGCGACGCCTATTTCCTCGTCACACCGGTCGAAAAGGTGGGAATCACGGTCGAGGACGCGCCCTTCATCGCGGTGGATTTCACGGTGGATGACGGAACCTTGACCTTCCAGACCAATGTGGGCGACCGCGTCGGCGCCGATGCCGACCACCCGATCCGGGTCGAGCGTGACGAAAGTGGCGAGCCCTCGCCTTACGTCATGGTGCGCAACGGTCTCGAGGCGCGGATCGACCGTAAAAGCTTCTACCGCCTGGTGGATCGGGGCGAGGTCGAGGGCGACTGGTTCGGCATCCGCTCGGCCGGCACGTTCTTTCCCATTGTCCCGGCGGCCGAATTGCCGGACTGACGCATGGCTCTCGACCCTGATCAGGCCGCCTCGGATTTTGATTGGCCGTTCACCGGCGTGGCCATCTCCAGCTCGCTTTCGATCTGCTGTTCGAGCCGGCGCCGGATGCGCCGCCGCGCCCTCCGCCCCGTGTGCTGGATGGTCGAGACATGCTCGGGGTGGAAAATGCGCGTCTGACCGCATTGCAGGATCGTGTAGGTCGAGCTGGCCGCCGAGATCAGCGCGGAATATCCTGTCGAGGCGACGACCGTGATCGTGACGCGCTCGACCTCGTCGGCTTTCAGCGGCTGGTCCGAATGCCGCTCGATCCGCTTCATGAGGCTGTCGAAACTGCCGGCGTCGAGGTAGTCGCCCGAGCCCAGCGGCCCCTCGTTCGTCGCCGCGTCGGGGGTGGAGAGCTCTTCCGCGCTGATGTGATCGTTCTGGGTGATGTAGGCCGTCGTCACCTTGTCGCCCGAGTAGCAATCCGCGATCAGGGCCGAGACGTAGATCGGCTCGGCCCCCATGTTCGAGATGAACAACCGCGCTTCGGGTCCGGTCCCGGCGCCGCGACGGATGAGGATCATCGGCGACTTCTGCCTGCGATGACTGATGAAGAACAGGTTCAAGTAGACGATCCAGACGATCGTCAGGATGATGTTGACGATCACCGAGATGACGTCGGAATGCTGCGCCATGAAATCGAACATGACGGCGCAACGGCTGCGGCCTGGCGCGGTTCCTACCCCCTGAGCGTCTCGAGCATCAGGGTCACGTTGTCGGGATCCGCGTCCGGCGTGATCCCGTGGCCCAGGTTGAACACGTGCGGCCCGCCGGAGAAGGCGTCGCGGATGCGCCGCACCTCGTCCACCAGCGCCTGACCGCCCGTCACCATGTGGCCCGGCGCCAGGTTGCCCTGCACGCAACCCGAGACCTGCACGTTGGCTGCCGCCCATTCGGGATCGACCGAGTTGTCCAGCGCGACGCAATCCGCCCCGGTCGCGTTGTGGAAGCCGACGTAGCGCTCGCCCGCCTCGCGCGGGAAGGCGATGACAGGAATGCCCGAGTGGCGTTCCTTCAGCGCGGCGGTGATGCGCGCCGCCGGCTCTTGAGAATAGCGGAGGAAGTCGTCGCCCTTGAGCGATCCGGCCCAGCTGTCGAAGATCTTGACCACCTCGGCCCCCGCATCGACCTGCGCCGAGAGGTATTCGATGGTCGCCTCGGTGATCCGCTCCATCAGCGCATCGAAGGCCGGGCGGTGCGCCTCCTTGAACGCGTGCGCCGGCCCCTGATCGGGGGTGCCGCGCCCGGCGATCATGTATGTCGCCACGGTCCAGGGCGCGCCGGCAAAGCCGATCAGCGCGACGTCGTCGGGCAGCTCGCGCGACAGGATGCGCACCGTCTCGTAGATGGGCGACAGGGTGTCGTGGACCGCGTCGGCGGGCTTCAGGGCGGCGACGCCTTCGGGCGTTTCGATGGGCGACAGCCGCGGTCCCTCGCCGGTGACGAACCACAGGTCGGCACCCAGCGCCTGTGGCACCAGCAGGATGTCTGCGAACAGGATCGCCCCGTCGAACCCGAAGCGGCGGATCGGCTGCAACGTGACCTCGGCGGCGAGTTCGGGATTGTAGCACAGCGACAGGAAGTCGCCGGCCTTGGCGCGCGTCTCGCGGTATTCGGGCAGGTAGCGCCCTGCCTGGCGCATCATCCACGCGGGCGGCACGTCCATCACTTCGCCCCCGAGCGCGCGCAACAGCTTCTTGGTCATCATGGCTCTCCGTCCGGTCGGCGCTTGGTCGGGCGGGCAGGCACGGGTGTCAAGGCTTGTTGCCCTGCCCCCGCCGCGGCCCTATGCCTCGGACCCATGGATATGCCCACCCCAAATACCCCGCTGAAGATCGGCACGCGCGGCTCGCCGCTGGCGCTCGCACAGGCCAACGAGACGCGCGACAGGCTGGCGACCGCCTTCCACCTGCCGGGCGAGGCGTTCCAGATCGTCGTCATCAAGACCACCGGCGACCGGGTGATCGACCGCCCCCTGCGCGAGATCGGCGGCAAGGGCCTGTTTACCCGCGAGATCGAAGAGGCGCTGCTGTCGGGCGAGATCGACATCGCCGTCCATTCCATGAAGGACATGCCGGTCGCGCAGCCCGAGGGGCTGACGCTCGACACCTACCTTCCGCGCGAGGATCCGCGGGACGCATTCATCTCGCTGGACGGCGGCAGCCTCGCCGAGCTGCCCGAGGGGCGCGTGGTGGGCACATCGTCGCTGCGGCGCAAGTCGCAGCTTCTGAACCGGCGGCCCGACCTGACCGTGGTCGAGTTCCGCGGCAACGTGCAAACCCGCCTGCGCAAGCTGGCGGACGGCGTGGCGAATGCGACCTTCCTTGCCATGGCCGGCCTCAACCGCCTCGGCGACGATGATGTCCCCCGCCTGCCCATCCCCGAGGACGAGATGCTGCCAGCCGTCGCCCAGGGCGCAATCGGGATCGAAAGGCGCCTGTCCGACGACCGCATGGCCGAGATGCTGGCCGCGATCCACGACCACGACACCGGCCTGCGCCTCGCGGCGGAACGGGCGTACCTCGCCCGGCTCGACGGGTCGTGCGAGACGCCCATTGCCGGTCTGGCAGAGTTGACCGGCGACACTCTTCGGCTTCGGGGAGAGATCCTGCGGACCGACGGGTCGGAATGCCTGTCGGACGAGGTCCAGGGGGCAATCGCCGACGGCGCCGAACTGGGCCGGCAACTGGCCGAGGCGCTCCTGTCGCGGGCGTCGGACGATTTCTTCGACTGGAAATGACGCGGAACGACGGGCCGCCGCTGCATCTCTGGGACGTCAGGATCAAGGCCACGCCGGTCCCCGCCGACAACCGCGCCGTCCGCGCCGCCGATCGAATCTTCCGCCCCACGACCCGCAGCGACGAGGCGGTGGCCTGGCTGAACGACGTTCACGACCTGGCGGAGCGCGCAGGGTTTGCCGTGCCGCGCCACGTGCCAAGCGTGAACGGCCGCTTGGTCGAGGACGGCTGGACCTGCGAGATGGCCCTCTCCGGCCGCCCCTTTGCCCCGACCGAGCTGCCGCAGATCCGCACGCGGATCGCCGTCTTCCACGACCTGACCCGCCGTGTGCCGCAGCGGCCCGATTTCCTGTCTTCGCAGTCGCTTCTGAAGTGGAGCCGCGGCGGCGATATCGACCTCGACGCGATGCCGCCAGAGGTTGCCGCCGCCTGCCGCGCGGCATGGGAGCCGCTGGTCAACCAGCCGCTGACGGTGGTCCACGGTGACCTGAGCCCAAAGACCCTGGTCCGGTGCGCGGACGGCCGTCCCGGGCTGCTGGGCTGGGACGAAAGCCGCCGCGACGTGGCGCTGTTCGACCGCGCCGAGGCCGAGCAGCCGCGCCTGGCCTGGCAGGTCGCCGCCCGCTGGACCCGCGAGCCGACGCGCGCCCGCCGCCTCGCCTCGCGCCTGACGGGCTAGGCCGAGTTCAGCCCCAGCAACGCGTTGTCCAGAACGTCGTCCAGCCGCTTGATCCACTGCGAGATCGCGGTCTCGGCCTGGGCGCCGTCGATCTCGATCACGATCACGTCGCGCGAGTTCGCCACCCGCAACGAGAACGCCTCGCCATGGATCGACTGGCCCAGCACGTCGAGGCTTTCCTCGCCCGCGGCCGAGAAGCGCACCATGAACGGGTTGCCGACATCGGCCGTCAGGCCCTGATCCTCGGTGAATTCGGGTGAGCGGACTGCCAGCATGGTCTCGGCCTTGCGCTGGCCAAGACCAGCATCGCCAAGCTCGGACGAGTTCATGAAGTCGGACAGGTCGCTCAGCTCGTCCCGAAGCCGCGGCGAGACCTTCGCCACGTCCTTCAGCGAGGTGACCCAGGCGTCGAAATTGTCGAGCTGGGTGTAATCCTCCATCAGGAAATACCGCAGCGCGTTGGTCAGCGGGAACAGTTCGGACCGGGCCGTTCCGGCCATGTCGAGGATCACCAGCTTGGCGATGCGCCTTTGCGCCCGGCTCATCAGCAGCAGGTTGGTGATGAGGTAGGCCGCCGCCATCGGTTCGGCCGCCGCGCCCAGCCTCTCGGCGTTGCGCACCGACAGCACCAGCTTGCCCAGCTCGGTGATCGAGCGGCCGCGGGCGAAGGCTTCGAACTTGGCCTTCTCTTCGGGGACGAAGAAGGCGACGTCGTCGTATTTCGCAGTCATGCTCTTCTCCATCAGGGCTTCAGGAACCCGTTGCGCCCGGTGCGGCGCGAATCGGATTTGTAGGAACCGAGGAACTTGGAATACGAGATATGCGGCTCGATCTCGGACATGGCGTCGATCAGCTTCTGCGCCTGCCCGCCGCAGCCGATGTCGAGGTAGAAGGTCGGCAGCTCGGTCCGCTCCGAGATCATGTAGGTCTCGAGCTTTGTGATGTTCACGCCGTGATTGCCGAATACCGCCAGCGCATGCACCAGGCTGCCCGGCTTGTGGCTGACCTGGATGATCAGCGAGGACATGTCGTCCGTGGCATCGAAGGTGGCTTCCTTGCCGACGATCACGAAGCGGGTGATGTTGTCCTCGCGGTTCGAGATGCCCCGGTGCAGGATCGTGCCGCCGTAGTGCTTCGCCGCGAATTCCGACCCGATGGCGGCGATGTGCCGGTCGCCACTGGCCACCACCTCGCGCACGGCGCTGGCCGTGTCGGACCGGGTGCGGCGCTGCGCGTCGGGAAAGCGCTCCTTCAGGAATTTCGACGACTGCAGGAAGCCCTGCGGGTGCGAGAAGATCGAGTGGATCTCCGCCTCGACCGCCGGGCCGCAGGTCACGAGGCAGTGGCCGACATCAAGAAGCAGCTCGCCGACGATGAACAGCTCCATCGAGGCGACCAACCGGTGCACGTCGGGGATACGGCCGGATTCGGAGTTTTCCAGCGGCAGAACCGCCTCGGCCACGTCGCCCTGCTCGCAGGCTGCGACCAGTTCGTCGAACGAGGGGAAGTTCACGTGCTCGCCGTCGGGTCGCAGCTGCGTGGCCGCCTGGTGCGAGTAGCTGCCGGGGTGGCCGAGATAGCCGATCTTGCTCATTCGTCGTTGCTCCCGTTGAGGATCGCGGCCGTTTGGGCGGCCGTTTCAAGGCGTTTGGCCACGCTGTCGCCCGCGCCGGCAAAGCCGTTGCGCAGGGCCATCAGTTCGAGGATCAGGTCGTCCAGCGCGTCCGACAGCGCCGTGTCGTTCTGCTCGAAGATTTCGCCCCACATGCGGGTGTTCTGCGCCGCGTGGCGGCTGAGGGTCCGCGTCGATCGCGAGGCGAAGACCTGCAGCTCGTCGTGGTCCATCTCGGACAGCAGGCCGGCATAGGCGTAGGACAGAAGGTGCGGCAGGTGCGAGGTCCGCGCCACGATCTGGTCGTGGGCCCCGGCGTCCAACCGGACGACCGAGAAGCCGAGGCGGGCAAGGAAGCTCTCGACCCGCTCGACGTCGGGCTCGGCATTGCCTGCATGCGGGGTCAGCACGAAACGGGCCGCGACCAGCGCGTCGGGCTCGGCACGGAAGGGTCCGGGGCGGTTGCCGCCGGCAAGAGGGTGGCCGCCGATGAAGCGCGGCGCGTCCGACAGCCCCTCGACGATGCGCCCCTTGACTGAGCCCGCGTCGATCACGAGGCCGTCGCACGTGTCCAGCACCTCGCGCGCCAGCTTCTGGATCGCGTGCGGCGGGCAGCACAGGAAGACCATGTCGCAGGCCCTGAGATCCTCTGCACAGTGGCGCCAGGTGATGCGCGGAAACTGGGCGGCGACCGCAGCGCGATAGGCGCCCTGCGGCTCGACCGCCTCGATCGCCACGTTCGGCGCGCGACGGGACACGAGCGCGGCGAGGGCCGCGCCGATCAGGCCGGTGCCGACGATGCCGATGCGGTCTGGGGCGTCCATTGGGCTCCTCGCGTGCGTGCGGCCCTGTCTTACAGGCCCCGCGCGCGATGACAATGGTGTCACGCGCGAGCGGGCGCGCCCCGAAGCGCCAAGCCCACACCACCGACCGACACGACCCCTGCGGCGATCCACGCGACAAGGCCATAGCCCCCGATCGCCGTGCCCGCCGCGAACAGCGCCGCGGCCAGCAGTTGCGCGGCCAGGTTGCACAGCGCGATCAGCGATCCGCCTGCGCCGGGGCGTGCATCCATCAGGTCCTGCAGGTAGGCGTTCGGGACGGTCAGGATTACCGCGCCGCCCAGCGCGCCCAGCACCGGCAGCACCCAGACCACCGGAAGCGGCCCCAGCACCGGCATCAGCCCGACGAAGGCGGCGTAGACCAACGCTCCGAAGGCGATCACCCGGACCTGCCCGAACCGCTGCAACGGCCCCGACAGCGCCAGCATGATCGGGATCTCCAGCGCCGCCACGGCGCCGACGAAGAGCGCCACGTCGCCCGCATCGCGCTCTGCGAACCCGGTCAGGATCAGGCCGACGAGGATGAGGTAGATCTGCAACCCCGACAGCACCAGCACCACCATCGCCGACCGCCCCACCACGCGCGGCTCCGACAGCTCCCGCAGGGCACCCACCAGCGTCAGGCCCGAGGGCGCATCCTTCCAGCGGGTCCGTCCGTCCGCCGGCCAGGCCAGCACGAACAGCGTCAGGGTCGTCAGTTCGGCAATGGCACAGACGCCATAGACCCAGATCAGCGGCACGCCGGCCGAAAGCACGACGGACCAGACCGGCAGCACGACGACGAAGGGCACCGCAAAGGCCGCGCGGATCGCCGCCAGAAGGCCGGTGCGCATCTCGGGCGGATGGGTCGAGGCGGCGAGGCGGGCCAAGGTGAAAAGCTGCGAGAACAGCGTCATTCCCACGGGAAAGAACAGGATATGCGCGACGACGAAGGCCCAGGTCTCGTTCACCAGGAACACCAGCGCCGCGCCCGTGACACCAGCCGCCGAGGCCAGCCGCGCTGCGTTGCGCCGCCGCCCGGTCCGGTCGGTCAGCACGCCCACCCCGATGGCGCAGAACAGGCTGAGCATCGACCCGCAGGCGAAGACCAGCGAGAACATCCCGTCCGACAAGCCGAACCACTCTACCCCCAGAAGCGAGCGGTAGGGCACCAATGACGCGGCAAAGCTGCCGTGGAGGAGGAACGCGAGGGTGATGAGCTGAAGCGCCCGGTCCCCCGCGATGAGTCGGATTGCCTGCATGGGCGCGGCTTCGCATGGCCCATGCAGGCGTGCAATATCAGGCCCGAACAACCCGCGGGATCATGGCCGCCCGGTCACTCGCCCTCGGTGCGCTCCACCAGGTTCAGCACGGCGGGGCCAAGCGCTTCGACGATCACGCCCACGCCCTCGGCATTGGGATGGATGCCGTCGTCCTGCATGTAGCGGGCGGTCGCGGCCTGGCGGTCCTCGATCTCCATCAAGGCGCCCAGGAACGTGGTTTCGGCAAGCGGCACGTCCCATTTTTCGGCAAGCTCGCCGTACATCCCGTCGAAGGCGCGCTTGTAGTCCGCACCGTAGTTGCCCGGCGCCTCCATGCCGATCAGCAGCACCTCGACCCCGGCCTCGTCTGCCGCCGCGAGGATACCGTCGAGGTTGGCCTTCGAGGCCGCCGGGTCGATCCCGCGCAACAGGTCGTTTCCGCCCAGCGCCACGACCATCGCGTCCACCTCATCGGTCAGGGTCCACGCCACACGGCTGAGCCCGCCCGCCGTTGTGTCGCCCGAGACTCCGGCATTGATCACCTCCACCTCGGCCCCTTGCGCGTGCAGCCATTCGCGAAGCTGCGGGACGAACCCCTCGTCCTGCCGCAGCCCGTAGCCCTGGGTCAGCGAATCGCCCAGTGCCGCAACCGTGACCTCGGCCAGCGCGGGTCCGGCCAGACAGATCAGCGCGCCTGCCTTGAGGGCCATGCCCCCGGCCCCATATGCGGAACGCAGTACGGAGTTGCACATGGCCGAAACCATCCTCACGCTCGCCGACACGGAACTCACCCTTGCCGGCAATGCGGGGCCGGTGGAAATCCTGAAGGGCGTCACGCTCGACGTGGCGCGTGGCGAGACGGTGGGGCTGGTCGGGCCGAGTGGGTCGGGCAAGTCGTCGCTCCTCATGGTCATGGGCGGCCTCGAAAGGGCCACGGGCGGCACCGTGCATGCGCTGGGTCACGACCTGACCGCGATGAACGAGGATGCGCTCGCCCGCTTCCGTCGGTCCCATATGGGCGTGGTGTTCCAGTCCTTCCACCTGATCCCGACGATGACCGCGCTCGAAAACGTGGCGACGCCCCTCGAACTGGCGCGACATGGCGACGCGTTCGAGCGCGCCGCCGCCGAGCTTGAGGCCGTCGGTCTCGGGCACCGGATGCACCACTACCCGTCCGAGCTGTCGGGCGGCGAGCAGCAGCGCGTGGCCTTGGCGCGCGCCGCAGCACCTCGGCCCGAAATCCTGCTTGCCGACGAACCGACCGGCAACCTGGACGGTCCCACAGGCCATGCCATCATGGACCTGCTCTTCGGTTTGAACGCGCGCCACGGCTCGACGCTGATTCTGGTCACGCACGCCCCCGACCTCGCCGCGCGCTGTGGCCGCACCATCCGGCTCGAGGACGGCCGCCTTGCCCGCAACGCCGAGGCGGCGGAGTGAACCCCGCCCTCAACATCGCCCGCCGAGAGCTGCGCAACGGGTTCCGGCACGGGCTGCGTGGATTCCGTGTCTTCCTCGCCTGTCTCGCCCTCGGGATCGCCGCGATCGCCGCCGTGGGCTCGGTGCGCGAGGCGATCACCGAGGGCCTTGCCCGCGAGGGCGCGACCCTGCTGGGCGGCGATGCCAGCGTCGAGTTCACCTATCGCTTCGCCACCGAGGCCGAGCGTGCCGCTCTCGCCGATCTGGGCGAGGTGTCCGAGATCGTCGACTTCCGCTCGATGGTGAGGGTCGGTGAGGACCGCGCCCTGACAGAGATCAAGGCGGTCGACGACGCCTACCCGATCTACGGCGACCTGCGCCTCGATCCCCCGCAAACCCTGGCACAGGCCACCGCAGGCGACCCGCCCGGTGCCGCGATGGACCCGGTGCTGGCCGACCGCCTCGGCCTCGACATCGGCGAGACCTTCACCCTCGGCGAAAAGACCTTCCGCCTCACCGCGCGGATCGTGGCCGAGCCCGACAACGCCGCCGGCGGCTTCGAACTGGGGCCCCGGACGCTCATCCTGACCGAGGATCTGGAGGGCACCGGCCTGATCCAGCCCGGCACCCTCTACGAGACCGAGTACCGCCTGCGCCTGCCCGAGGGGACCGATCTCGACGCGGCCGAAGAGAACCTCGCGGCCGTCATGCCGGACGAGGGCTACCGCTGGCGCGACCGCCGCAACGGCGCGCCCGGCATCCAGGCCTTCGTCGAGCGCCTGTCGGCCTTCCTCGTTCTGGTGGGGCTCGCCGGCTTGGCGGTCGGCGGGATCGGCGTGGCCTCGGCCGTGCGCGCGCACATGGTGGAAAAGACCGCCACCATCGCCACCCTCAAGACCCTGGGCGCCGAGGCACGGACCCTGTTCCTGGCCTTCGCCCTGCAGATCGGCGCGGTCACCGCGCTTGCCGTCGTCCTTGGCCTCGCGCTTGGCGGCGCGCTGCCCCTCGTCTTCGCCCCGCTGATCAAGGACCGCCTGCCGATTCCCGCCGCGATCTCGGTTTACCCGCTGGCGCTGGTCGAGGCGGCGCTCTACGGCACCCTCGCCGCTGCGCTCTTCACCCTCTGGCCGCTCGCCAAGGCGCAGGACATCCGCGCCGCAGCCCTGTTCCGCGAAGCCGGCGGCCTGCCCGGCGGGCTGCCCCGGCGCGGCTACCTTTTGGCCACCGGGCTGCTCCTGCTCACCCTCGTCGCCGCCGCCGCGCTGCTCTCGGGCATTCCGACGCTTACCCTCTATACCGCCGGCGGACTTCTGGCCGCATTCCTCGCGTTGCTCGGCACCGCCTGGGCCGTGCGCCGCACCGCCCGGTGGCTGGGACGCCTTCCCATGTTCCAAGGACGCTCGTCGCTGCGCATGGCGCTGGGCGCGGTCGGCGGCCCGTCGGGCGAGGCCGGGGCGGTGGTGCTGTCCCTCGGGCTTGGGCTCACCGTTCTGGCCGCGGTCGGCCAGATCGACGCCAACTTGCGCGCCGCGATCCAGCGCGACCTGCCGGAGGTCGCGCCCGCCTATTTCATGGTGGATATCCAGCCCGACCAGATCGACACGATCCGCGCCCTTGAAGATGACCCGCAGGTCGAGAGGATCGAGGCCGCGCCCATGCTTCGCGGTATCATCACCGAGATAAACGGCCAGGATGCCGAGACTGTCGCCGGCGAACACTGGGTGCTGCGCGGTGACCGCGGTGTGACCTACGCCCCGACCCCGCCGCCGGACACCACGATCACCGCCGGCGAATGGTGGCCCGAGGGCTACGACGGCCCGAACCAGGTCAGCTTCGCCGCCGAAGAGGCCGCAGAGCTGGGGCTCGAGCTGGGTGACAGCCTGACAGTGAACGTCCTGGGCCGCGACATCGAAGGCGAGATCACGTCTTTCCGAGAGGTGGATTTCTCGAACGCGGGGATCGGTTTCGTCCTGTCGATGAACCCGGCCGCATTGCAAGGCGCGCCCCATACCTGGATAGCGACGATCTACGCCGCCCCAGAGGCCGAGGCGCGTATCCTGCGAGACATCGCCGGCCAGTTCCCCAACATCACCGCGATCCGGGTGCGCGACGCGATCGACCGGGTGTCCGAGATCCTCGCCGGGGTGGCCGCAGCGATCACCTACGGCGCCTCTGCGACCCTCGTGACCGGCGCCGTGGTGCTGATCGGCGCGGCGGCGGCGGGGACACGGGCGCGCACCTACGAGGCGTCGATCCTCAAGACCGTCGGCGCCTCGCGCACCACGATCCTCACGAGCTTCGCTCTGCGCTGGGCGATCCTGGGCCTCGTCGCCGGCCTCGTGGCGACCGTTGCGGGCGCGACGGCAGGATGGGGCGTATCGGTCTACATCATGGAAACGAGCTACCGCTTCGCGCCCCTTTCGGCCCTGACGATCATAGCAGGCGGCGTCTCCCTGACCCTTCTGGCGGGGCTGGCCTTCGCCTGGGGGCCGCTGGCGGCCCGGCCCGCCCGGATCCTGCGCGCACAGGACTGACCGGCGCCAGCCTGCCGACTGCTGGCGCCCCCTATCGGGTGAGTTCCCGGGCCTCGTCCATCACGCGCCGCATCTCGCGGATGGCGGGGTCGAGGCCGCGGAAGATCGCCTCGCCGATCAGGAAATGCCCGATATTCAACTCGCGCACCTGTGGCAGCGCAGCGATGGGGGGCACCGAACCGTAGGTCAGGCCGTGGCCGGCGTGCACCTCGAGCCCCAATTCGTCAGCATAACCCGCCATGTCGGTGATCCGCACGAGCTCGGCCTCGCGATCCGCCTCGCGACCTTCGGCGTGGGCATCGCAATAGGCGCCGGTGTGAAGCTCGACGACGCTGGCACCGATCCGCGCGGCAGCCTCGATCTGGGGGCGGTCGGCGGCGATGAAGATCGACACCCGGCACCCCGCCTCGGCCAGAGGCGCGATGAAATGCGCCAGCCGGTTTTCGTCGCGCGCGACCTCGAGCCCCCCCTCGGTCGTCCGCTCCTCGCGCCGTTCCGGCACGATGCAGACCGCGTGCGGCTTGTGACGCAGCGCGATCGCCTGCATCTCGTCCGTGGCCGCCATCTCGAAGTTCAGCGGCACCGACAGCGCGCTCTTCAGCGCGTCGATGTCCCGGTCCGAGATGTGCCGCCGGTCCTCGCGCAGATGCGCCGTGATCCCGTCCGCCCCGGCGGCCTGGGCCAGCTTCGCCGCGCGGACGGGGTCGGGCAGGTCCCCGCCCCGGGCGTTCCGCACAGTTGCGACATGGTCGATGTTGACGCCGAGACGCAGCCGCTCGCTCATATCTTCTTCTCCCTCGGCACCCTCAGGTCGTGCCGTTTCTCGAACCGCGCCTTGAGGCGCGTGATCCGGGCCCTCTGATACGCCGCGATCACCGGACGCGACACGCAGTAGGCCACGATGCCCGCGACCACACCAGGAAAGATGCCTCCGACGAGGTAGGGCAGGAAGACCATGGCGAAGAAGTCGGCCATGTTGGACCAGATGACCGGGGCCGACGTGAACGTGGCGTGCAGGTTGTGCCAGAGCTCGACCGAAACGTGGCTGAAGGCGTTGAAAACCTCGTTCAGAGGCATCGGCTCGGGCCGGTCGAGGATCCAGCTTCCCAACTGGACCGAGACCCCGGCGATGATCGGGAAGGTGATCGGGTTGCCGGTGAAGGTCGCCAGAAGCGCCGCCAGAATGTTGCCGCCCATGATCCAGGCCAGTCCCGCCGCGACGAAGAAGTGGAACCCGAAGAGCGGCGTGAACGACGCGAAGACGCCCGCCGCGATCCCCCGGCTGATCTTGTAGGCCGGGTCCGGCAGGCGGCGGATGCGATAGACGACGTAGCGCACCGCCCGCAGCCACCCCCCGCGCGGCCAGAGCGAGCGGCCGATCTGCGCGAACGTTGATCGGGGCGTGCGGCGCTTGAACATCTCAGGGGCTCAACGCCGGATCCCGCACCCTCTCGACCAGGGCGACGTCGTGTTCCGATTCGAGCGCCATCCGCAGCGCGTGAAGATGCTCGACCGAGCGCAGTTCGACATCGACCCGCACGCGGAAGAAGTCCTGCCGCCGGTCCAGGAATCTCAGGTCCGAGATGTTCGCTTTCTGCACCCCGATGATGGTGCAGATCCGCCCCAGGACGCCCGGATCGTTCACGATGGTCAGGTCGAAGGTCACGTCGTGGACAGCCGGGTGGTTGCCGGCGTGCCAGGCAAGGTCGATCCAGCGCTCGGGCTGGTCCTCGAACCCGGCCAGCGCTTCGCAGTCGATGGCATGGACCAGCACCCCCTGCCCCCGGTACGAGATGCCGACGATCCGCTCGCCGGGCACCGGCTGGCAGCAGGGGGCGCGGCGGAAGGTCAGATCGGGCTGCGGGCCCACGATCGCGGCGGTCGGCTCGATCTCGTCGCCCGCGCGCGGGGCGATGCCGGGATAGAGCGCCTCGATCACCTGGCGGCTTTCCAGCTCGGCCGAGCCCAACCGGGCCAGCAGTTCCTCGGACGACGGCAGGCGCAGCGTCCGTGCGGCGGCGGTCAGCGCCTTGTCCGTCATGCGCCGGTCGATCTGGTCGAAGGCGACGCGAGCCAGCTCGGTCCCGATCTTGATGAAGCGCTTGCGATCCGCGAAGCGCAGGGACCGTCGGATCGCCGATTTCGCCCGCCCCGTGACCACCAGATCGAGCCACCCGGCCTGCGGCGTTCCACCTTCGGCGGTCAGGATCTCGACCGACTGGCCGTTGCGCAACCGGTGCCAGAGCGGCACGCGGACCGCGTCCACCTTTGCGCCCACCGCGCGCTCGCCGATCCTCGTGTGGATCGCGTAGGCGAAATCCAGCGGCGTCGCGCCTTTGGGCAGCTTCACCACCTCGCCCTTCGGGGTGAAGCAGAACACCTGGTCCTGGTACATCTCGAGCTTCACGGCCTCGAGGAACTCGTCGTGGTCGTCCGCCGCGTCGAACTGCTGGATCAGCGCACCGACCCAGCCCGCGGGATCGACCGCGAAGGGGTTCTCGACGCGCTCGCCATCGCGGTAGGACCAATGCGCGGCCACGCCGGTCTCGGCGACCTCGTGCATGGCGCGGGTGCGGATCTGCACCTCGACCCGCTTGGCATCGCGCCCCGAAACGGTCGTGTGGATCGAGCGGTAGCCGTTCGACTTGGGCTGGCTGATGTAATCCTTGAACCGTCCCGGCACGGCCCGCCAGCGCGAGTGGATCGCGCCCAGCACCGAGTAGCACTCGGCCTCGGTCGCGACGATGACGCGGAAGCCGTAGATGTCGGACAGGCGCGAGAAGCCGACGTTCTTCTCTTCCATCTTGCGCCAGATCGAGAACGGCCGCTTGGCCCTTCCCTGCACCTCGCCCTTGATGCCGGCCTTGTCGAGCTCCAGCCGGATGTCGCCGGTGATCTTCTCGACCACGTCGCCCGTCTCGCGGCGCAGCGTGGCGAAGCGGGTGATGATCGAGCGGCGGCCTTCCGGGTTCAGCACGCCGAAGGCCAGGTCCTCAAGCTCTTCGCGCATCCACTGCATGCCCATGCGACCGGCCAGCGGCGCATAGATATCCATGGTCTCGCGCGCCTTCTGGGCCTGCTTGTCGGGGCGCATGGCCTTGATCGTGCGCATGTTGTGCAGGCGGTCGGCAAGCTTGACGAAGATCACCCGCACGTCGCGGCTCATCGCCATGAAGAGCTTGCGGAAGTTCTCGGCCTGCTTGGTTTCGGTCGAGGACAGCTGAAGCTTGGTCAGCTTCGTCACCCCGTCGACAAGGTCGCCGATTTCGGGACCGAAGCGCTTGGCCACCTCGCCATAGGTCGAGCGGGTGTCCTCGATCGTGTCGTGCAGCAGCGCGGTGATGATCGTGGCATCGTCGAGCTGCTGCTCTGCCAGGATCATCGCGACGGCGACGGGATGGGTGATGTAGGGCTCGCCCGAGTGGCGATACTGCCCCTCGTGCATCTCCGCGCCGTAGGTATAGGCGGCGCGGATTTTCTGAAAATCGGCGCGGGGGTTGTAGGCACGGACGCGGGCGACAAGTCGTTCCGCATCCTCGAGCCAGATCGCGCCGTCATCCATGTAGGCTTACTTCTGCTGCTGGGCTTCCATCAGGGCGCGCAGAAGCTTTTCTTCCGACATGTCGTCGGTGGCGGGCTTGTCCTGCTGCTCGGCGCCCATCAGCAGCGCCATGGAATCCTCTTCGGGTTCGTCCACCTCGATCTGGGTCTGGTGGCTTTCGATCATCCGCTCGCGCAGACCATCGGCCTGCTGCGTCTCTTCGGCGATCTCGCGAAGGCTGACGACCGGGTTCTTGTCGTTGTCGCGGTCCACGGTGGGTGCGGAGCCGGCGGTGATCTCGCGGGCGCGATGCGCGGCGAGCATGACAAGCTCGAACCGGTTCGGAACCTTATCGACGCAATCTTCGACGGTCACGCGGGCCATGGGACTCTCCTGCTGAATCGGGGCACGGCGCACGATGACGCCGGCTGAGGCTGTGGAAATATGCGAGTCGCGCTCTATTGACAACCCGGGGACGCCGTGAATTTGCCTTATGCGACAGGCCGAATGGAGGCTTTTTCGTCGCGGTCCAGCGCATCGACCATCTCGCGCACGGATCGCCCCGTCCGCGGATGCCTCCAATCCGGCGCCACGTCGAGCAATGGCACCAGCACGAAGGCGCGATCGTGAAGCCGCGGATGGGGCAGCACGAGGCGATCCGGACGCAGCACCCGCTGCCTTGCGAGAGGCAACGCCCTCCACGCATCCTGGGTCGCCGGATCGGGCTGCACGGATGCGCCCGCGGCGATGAGGTCAAGGTCGATCACCCGCGGCTCCCACCGTCCTGCGCGGGTTCGCCCGAACGCGCCTTCGATGTCGTGCAGCAGCGCCAGCAGCGTCTCTGGCCCCGCGGCCCATTGAACTGCCGCGCAGCCATTGAGGAAGGGCGGGCCCGATCCGGGGGGATAGGCCGGCGTCTCGTAGAGGCGGCTGATGCTCATCGGCTCGGGCAGGTCGGTCGCGAGGCGGTTCAGAGCCGCCCCGAGCGTCTCTTGGGGCGTGCCGGCGGGACCGGGCAGATTGGCCCCGAAGGCGATCAGGAAAGTAGCTGAGCGACTATCCTTCAGGATATGTTGCCGCGCGGTCGATCCGGGATCAATTTCCTGCGAGTTCTCGCGCACTTACGCTTGCTCCCTACCATTTCAATTTTCGCGATATTCGCGCTTTTTATAGAAGGAATTTATAGATGTTTTACCGCGACGAGCGGCTGGCCCTGTTCATTGACGGTTCTAACCTCTACGCGGCCGCCAAGTCGCTCGGGTTCGATATCGATTACAAGCTCTTGCGCCAGGAATTCATGCGGCGCGGGAAGTTGCTCAGGGCCTTCTACTACACCGCGCTACTGGACAGCGAAGAGTATTCGCCGATCCGCCCCCTTGTCGACTGGCTGCACTACAACGGCTTCACCATGGTGACGAAGCCGGCCAAGGAATACACCGACAGCCAGGGGCGCCGTAAGGTCAAGGGCAACATGGATATCGAACTGGCCGTCGACGCGATGGAGCTGGCGCCCCGGATGGATCACGCGGTCCTCTTCTCGGGCGACGGCGATTTCCGCCCGCTCGTCGAGTCGCTTCAGCGCTCGGGCGTTCGCGTCTCGGTCGTGTCGACCATTCGCTCGCAGCCGCCGATGATCGCCGACGAATTGCGCCGGCAGGCCGACAACTTCATCGAACTGGAAGAGCTGCGCGAGGTGATCGGGCGCCCGCCGCGCCACGTCGACCAGGCGCAGGATCGCGCCAGCGCCTGATCCTGCCAGGCCATGGAAACGGCCTGGTCGCTTCTGGGAATGTTCGTCACCGCACTGACGGCGGCGACGATCCTTCCGGCGCAGTCCGAGATCCTGTTCGTCGGGTTGCAGGCGCGCGGCACCGTCTCGCTCTGGCTCTTGCTGGCGGTCGCGAGCGCCGGCAACATCCTCGGCTCGGTGATCAACTACCTGATGGGCATGGGGATCGAGCGGTTCCGCCAACGCCGCTGGTTTCCCCTGACCGGGGCGCAACTGGATCGCGCGCAGGAGTGGTATCGCAGGTGGGGCGTCTGGACGCTGCTGCTCAGCTGGGCACCGTTCGGCGACGCGATCACCGTCGTCGCGGGCATCCTGAGAACGCGGTGGTGGGTGTTCCTCGCCCTTGTCAGCCTGGCCAAGGCGGGGCGATATGCCGTCCTTGCCGGGGTGACGGCAGGGTTCGTATGAAAGGTTCGACCGCGGTACGTGAACGTCCGCGGCCCCCCCCCTTTTTCAATCACTTGGTCGTCAATGTCCCGATCAATACGATTCGAATACCATAGATCGACGCTCCGATCCACAATTCCTTGCGCTCGCACGCCCCCACTGGACGCATTGCGCAGGGATGCCTAGGTCTGGGCCCCAAGGAGACCGCAGATGACCAAACCGCCCCTCACCCTCTATCTCGCCGCACCGCGCGGGTTCTGCGCGGGCGTGGACCGCGCGATCAAGATCGTCGAGATGGCGATCGAGAAATGGGGCGCGCCCGTCTACGTGCGCCACGAGATCGTCCACAACCGCTTCGTGGTCGACGGGTTGCGCGACAAGGGCGCGGTTTTCGTCGAGGAGCTGGACGAGGCGCCGACGGATCGCCCGGTGATCTTCTCGGCCCACGGGGTGCCGAAAGCCGTCCCGGCCGAGGCCCGCGCGCGCGAGATGGTCTATGTCGACGCCACCTGCCCCCTCGTCAGCAAGGTCCATATCGAGGCCGAGCGGCACCACCAGAACGGTCTCCAGATGGTGATGATCGGTCATGCCGGCCACCCCGAGACGCTGGGCACCATGGGCCAGCTTCCCGAGGGCGAAGTGCTGCTGGTCGAGACCCCCGAGGACGTGGCAAGCTTGGACGTGCGCGACCCGGAGAAGCTCGCCTTCATCACCCAGACGACCCTGTCGGTGGACGACACGGTCGAGATCGTGGCCGCCCTTCGGGACCGCTTCCCCGCGATCATCGGCCCCCACAAGGAAGACATCTGCTACGCCACCACGAACCGGCAGGAAGCCGTTAAGGCCATCGCGCCCCGGATCGACGCGATGCTGGTCGTCGGCGCGCCGAACTCGTCGAACTCGAAGCGTCTGGTCGAAGTCGGCCGCCGCGCCGGGTGCGGCTATGCGCAGCTTGTCCAGCGGGCGACGGATATCGACTGGCGCGCACTGGATGGCATCACGACCGTGGGGATCACGGCCGGGGCCTCGGCCCCCGACGTGCTGATCGACGAG
Source organism: Palleronia marisminoris (assembly GCF_900172315.1). Classification (GTDB taxonomy): domain Bacteria; phylum Pseudomonadota; class Alphaproteobacteria; order Rhodobacterales; family Rhodobacteraceae; genus Palleronia; species Palleronia marisminoris. The sequence continues at coordinate 231,629 of NZ_FWFV01000005.1, read as the reverse complement.
GTGGTCGACGCCTTCCGCGCGCAGTACGACGTGTCGATCGAGGTGGTCGAGACGGCCGTCGAAAACGTCGAGTTCAAGGTCCCCCGCGTCCTGCGCGAACCAGCCTGAGGACGCAGCACCTCGTTTCCCGTCCGAGTGAGAGATGGCTGACAGCCTCGCGCTTTCCATCGCGCCACGCCCGTGGCATCAGCAGAGCCTGACGCCAAGGCCCCTCCCTGCCCCGGCCGAAGCCCCGAAGGAGCGCGCATGACCCGTATCCCCGCTGCACCGCTCGCACTCGGCCTTGTCGGTCTCTTGCCGTTCCTCTGGGGGGTCCTAACATCGTTCGTCCCGAGCCTGAGCCTATGGACGGCACAGACGATCTCACCCCGCTTCGTCGGACCGTATGTGCAACTCGCCTACGGGACGGTGATCCTCAGCTTCATGTCGGGGGTGCTCTGGGGGTTCGCCACCAAGGCGGCGGGCGCGGTGGCCGCCAGCGGCTATGCGCTGTCGGTCGTGCCGGCGCTCTGGGCGTTCTTCTTCGTGGGCGGCGGACCGGTTTCGGCGGCAACGTGGCTGGCGCTGGGTTTTGTCGGGATCCTCGGCCTCGACTTCATGTTCCAGAAGCAGGGGCTGGCGCCGGGCTGGTGGATGAGCCTGCGGGTTCTCCTGACCGCCGTGGTCGTGCTGACCCTTCTTCCCGTCATCTTCGGATAAGCCCCATGACCGACTTGTTTGCCTACACCGACGGCGCCTGTTCCGGCAATCCCGGCCCCGGTGGCTGGGGCGCGCTTCTGATCGCGCGCGAGGGCGAGGCCGAGAAGAAGCGGCGCGAACTGAACGGCGGCGAGAAGGTCACGACCAACAACCGGATGGAGCTTCTGGCCGCGATCTCGGCGCTGGAATCGCTCAAGCGGCCGTCGAGGATCACGATGGTGACCGACAGCCAGTATGTGAAGAACGGCGTGACGAGCTGGATCCACGGCTGGAAGCGGAACGGCTGGAAGACGAGCGCGAAGAAGCCCGTGAAGAACGAGGACCTGTGGAAGCGCCTGGACGAGGCCGGGCAGCGCCACGACGTCGTTTGGCAGTGGGTCAAGGGCCATGCAGGCCACCCCGAGAACGAGAGGGCGGACGAGCTGGCCCGCGCCGGGATGGCGCCGTTCAAGAAATGAGCGCCGTCGGGGTTCTCGACCACGTCGCGGTCTTCGTCTTCGCGCTGACCGGGGCGCTGACCGCCAGCCGTGCACAGCTCGACATCGTCGGGTTCGCCTTTCTGGCGGTGCTGACCGGCCTTGGCGGGGGAACGGTGCGCGACGTGCTTCTGGACCGCGAGGTCCTGTGGATCGACAGGCCGAGCTATCTCGGCTTTGCGGTGGCCGCCGCGATCATCGTCTTCTTCACCGCCCACCTGCTCGAAAGCCGGCGCCAGACGCTTTACTGGATCGACGCGCTCGCCTTGGGTTCGGCCGTCGCGGCCGGCACCGGAATCGCGGTGAATGACGGGCAGAGCTGGCCCATTGTCCTGTTCATGGGGGTGGCAAGCGGGACATTGGGCGGTCTGATGCGGGACGTGGTGGCCAACGAGGTGCCACTCGTCCTGAAGCATGGTGAGCTTTACGTCACCGCGGCGCTGGCCGGCACCGCGATCGCGCTGGTGGCCCTGTGGCTCGGCGTGGATGCGGCATGGGCACTTGGCGCCGGGGCGCTGGCCTGTTTCGGGCTGCGCGCAGGGTCCATCGCGCTCGGATGGCGCCTGCCGATCTATGGCCACGAACCGCCGAAAGAGGGGAAAGGGTGAGAGGCTGGACAGCGACCCAAGCGGGGCTCGTTGCGGCTGCTTCCTTCCGGACCTGACCGGGTTGGCGAGGCGCCTGCCCGCGCCAACCTCTCGACCTGCAGATACTCAACCCGCGACCGGCTTTCAACCCGTGGAGTCGAGCGGCACGATCAGTTCCTGGAACCCTTCCCGGTTGAGCGACAGCCACATCGCATCCGGGATCGGCACGTCTGATCGCAGCGCGTTCGACCGCGGCGAGGTCTCGAAGACCGCGCGGGCATTCGCGAGGGGCGTGAAGCGGAACGTCCTGACCGCTTCGAGATCCGGCTCGGTCGCCAGCAGCGCCTCGATGGCACGGTCGATCCTCAGACCGGTTTCGATCCACGGCCCATCGGGAATCGGAAACTGTCCACCGCCGCTGCGCCGATGATGGGTCGTGGCCAGGACGACGGGCGCGCTGTCCTCCAGCAAGCGCCCACCGATCCTGAGGTCTCGGATTCGCCCCGGACCCTCCTCCACGCGGATCCCGCGGGCGTCGAACAGGGCCGGCCGGGAAAGATCGACCTCGAACGTGGCCCCGGCCGGAATGTCGAAACAGGTCGGAGGGAACCGGGAATCGACGAGGCGCATGGAATGCTCGCCGGGGATGATCCGGCTGAACACGCTGACGCTCCGTTCCAGCCAGAGGCGCAGATCAGCTCCACATGCGCGGACACCCACGATCTGGTCGGCATAGGGCGCGAGCCGCTGCACGTCGCCCCGCGTGACGGGCCCCGGCACGATATCGACGTAGTCCCACGGCCCTCCATATCCGCCGCTCAGGATCGGCGCCGCAAGCCCGACCACGGGCGCATCGTCGCATCCGGCCTCGACCATTGCGGCATGGACGACGGTGCGCTTGGCCTCGGCCGACACGTTGGTGGCCCGGCACGTGCCGAGATACGAGAAGAAGGTATGCAAGGGATGCACGCAGGTGCCGATGACCTCGCGCGACAGGCGCAGCGCGTTCGCATGCGCCCCTTGGCTGGCCCTGAGCACCGAAAGCGCGTTCGGCTGGTGCCGTTTGGTCGCGGAGGACTGCACCGAGTGAACATCGACATCCGCGCCGGTCACGCGCCACTGCCCCTCGACCCGCTTCACGGACAGGTCGATGCATCCCAGATGTTGGGCGCGGAAGCCGGGCATCACGGTCGGCACGCCGCAGATCGACCCGCGCGAGGGGTTTATCGTGTCGGACACCAGGCCGTTCGGCCCGGGGAAGACGTCGTGCAGGTGCCCCAGGACAATCGCGTCGATGCCCCCGATCAGGGCCAGCGGCTCGACCACCGTGCCGCCGTTCCGCCGCGAGACGCCCTCATGGCACAGCACGACGACGATGTCGGCACCGTCCGCGCGAAGATCCGCGACTGCTTCGCGCAACGCCGCCTCGGCATCCCGCAGGACAAGTCCCGCGCGTTCGAGCATGATCGGCACGGGAAAGGCCGAATGGGGCAGGACGCCGGTCACGCCGATGCGGATCGGGCCGTCGGGCATGTCGCGTTCGATGATCGTGCGGGTCGGGCGCCAGTGCGCGCCGTTCGACTTGCGCAAGATCGACGCGGAAATCACCGGCATCCGTGCAGTGTCCAGCGCCCGTTCCAGAACCTCGGCGCCCATGTCGAACTCGTGGTTTCCGATCGTCAGCACATCGTAGCCGACCGCATTCATCGCCTCGATGACCGCGGTGGCGCCGCCATCGGGCAAGTCAGCGTAGGGCCGCCCGAAGAGGAAGTCGCCGGCATCGAGCAGGACGCTGGCATCGGCCTCGGCGCGCAGCTCGTCGATGAAGCCTGCCGCACGGCTGAGACCGCGGCTCGGGTCGTTCCTACCCCGGACATAGTCGAAGTCGCGAAGCTCGCCATGAAGATCAGACGTGGCAATCAGCTTGAGCTGGGCCATCTAGACTTCCGCATGGAAAGAAGCTTGAGCGTTCATATTCACTCTTTGCGATAAACGGGCGACATCCACAGGTTGTAAAGGAAAGAGACCTTTGTCTATCGCTTATCGCAAAGAAATCGCTCTCTGTTGTTGCAGTGTTGGAAACAGATCGAATGCGTGATGCGGAACTTGTGACATTTGGCGGCTCGGCCCTCGACCGGGCGGTCTTCGATCGCACCGAAGAGCGAGAGCGCCGACAGGCCGCATCACCGAAGGCGCGGACGCTCCTTCTGTGGCGGGGAAAGCCGGCGGTGGTGCATGATGCGGAATCGGGTGGATACTCCCTCGCGCGGGTACCGCTCGACCATTCCGTGCTCGCGCAGGGGGGGCTGCGGCTCTTCCTCGGGCTCGACGGCGAGGTGCCCACCTTCGCCACGGACCTTTCCGCCTGGTCGCCGCAGGAGATCCCCGACACGCTCGGCGCCTTCGCCGACCCCTCCACCCAGGCTCATCCGGACCTGCCCGACGCGTCCTTCGTCGAATTGCGGGGGGCGATGACGCAGCTTTCGGCGCGGGCGGCCGAGCTGGCGGCGACCGGGCGCGCCTTGCTCGAGTGGCACCGAAGCCACGGCTTCTGCGCCTATTGCGGCCACGAGAGCCACCCGCATTCCGCCGGCTGGCAACGCTTGTGCACCGCTTGCGGGCGCCGGCACTTCCCGCGCACCGATCCGGTCGTCATCATGCTGGTCACCCACGGCAATTCGGTTCTTCTGGGCCGGTCGCCGGGATGGCCCGAGGGGATGCACTCGCTCCTCGCCGGTTTCGTCGAGCCGGGCGAGACGATCGAGGCCGCCGTGCGCCGCGAGACGTGGGAGGAAACCGGCATCCGCATCGGCGGCGTGGACTACCTCGCAAGTCAGCCCTGGCCTTTCCCCGCCTCGCTGATGATCGGCTGCCGCGGCCATGCAACCACGCAGGAGATCTCCGTCGACCCGGTCGAGATCGAGAGCGCCCAGTGGCTCAGCCGCGAGGAACTCGCGCAGGCGATTGCGGGGGAACATGATGTCAAACCGGCACGACCGGGCTCGATCGCGCATTTCCTGCTGCGGAACTGGCTTGCGGACCGGCTCGATTGATCCGACCCTAGACCGACACCTGGCAGGATCCACGATTTGAAACTCAGCGCCCGCACCGATGTCGCCGCACCGGCCGACAAGATCTTCAGGCACCTGACCGATTTCGACCGTATCGAGACATCGGCGCGCGATCGCGGCGCCGAGATCGAGCGGCTCGACGATCGCACGAACCCGGCCGAAGCCTCGTGGCGCACCAGCTTTCCGTTCCGCGGGAAGCTCCGGCATTCGGACATTCGCGTCGTGGGGTTCGAGGCGGACGAACAGCTCGCCCTGCGCGGCGAGGGGGATGGCCTGACGGCGCGCGTCAAGCTGGAGCTCGTCTCCCTGTCGGACCGGCAGACTCGGATCAGCGCGATCGTCGACCTGACGCCCGCGACGATGAAGGCCCGGCTTCTGGTCCAGTCGCTGAAGCTCGCACGATCCTCGCTCGAGCAACGACTCGAGCAGCGGCTGCAACGCTTCGGCCACCGTGTCGAGGAAACGTGAGCGCACCATTGCACCCCCGCCCGGCGGCTGTCATCATTTTGCCATGACCGTTCGTACCAAGGCCCTCGCCGTCCACTTCCTGACCGCCACGGGCGCCGTATTCGCCATTCTTGCCATGCTGGCCGCCACGGATGCCCGCTGGGACCTCATGTGGCTGTGGCTGGTCGTCGCCTTCGCGGTGGACGGCATCGATGGACCGCTGGCCCGGCGATACGACGTGGGGACGAACGCGCGCGAGTATGACGGGGTCCTGATGGACCTCATCATCGACTACCTGACCTACGTGTTCATCCCGGCCTACGCGCTGTTCGCCAGCGGGCTTCTGCCGGGCTGGACCGGCTGGATCGCGATCATCGTCATCACCTATACCAGCGTCGTCTATTTCGCGGATTCCCGGATGAAGACGAAGGACTACTCGTTCTCGGGCTTTCCGGGCTGCTGGAACATGGCTGTGCTGGTGTTCTTCGCCGTCGAGCCGCGGTGGTGGACCATCCTGACCGTGACGATCCTTCTGGCCATCGCGATGTTCCTACCGCTCAAGTTCATCCACCCGGTCCGCACGAAGAGGTGGCGCGCGCTGTCCCTGCCCATAGCGCTGGTCTGGACGGGACTGGCCCTGGTGGCGGCGTGGCAGGATTTCCACCCGTGGCCCCCGATCCAGCTCGGACTGATCGTGACCTCGATCTACCTCGTGCTTGTCGGCATCGTGCAGCAGGCGATCTACGGCGAAGACGGCTGAGAGCCTAGTCGAAGACCGTGACGCCCTTGCACGGATCGCGCCGGTACGCGGCCAGCCGGCTTTCGAGCGATCCGTCATGCAGCTCGATCTTGTGCCCGTCGGGGTCGAGCACATACAGCGACTTCCCTTCCGACCTGTTCTCGCGCCAGATCGGCGCCGCCTGTGCGACCTGGCTCGCAAGTTCGTCGAAGGCCTCGGCGGCGACGTCGAAGGCGATATGGGTATAGTCTGCGCGGGTCTGGCCGGCCGCCGCAGGGTCGTGCGACAGGCAGAGCCAGAGCGGCCCGGCCTCGAGATACGCGCCTTCGGGCCACAATGCGCGCAGGCGGAATCCCAGGAGGTCGCGATAGAAGGCGACCGCGCGATCGACATCCGCGACCGCGAGGGTCACGTGGTTCAGCCCGCGAACCCTCGTCATACCTTTCTCTCCCGTAGTTTCGAGAGCCTTACCACGTGTCGAGGTCAATGCACCCGCATCGCCCGCGCGGCGAAGCAGCCGGGCCCGGCGAAATGGATGTCGGCATGGGCGATGCCGGAATCGGACAGCATGTCCTCCAGCACCGGCGCGAGCGCCGCGCCCTCCTTCACCTCCGCCACCCGCAGGAAGCCCCCGGCGTCGAAGCCGCGGATGCTGAGCAGGCGGCTGCGGAGCATCTCGGGCACCTCGCCCGGCTTCGGCCATGCGCGAGTCGCCCGTTCACGAACATAGATCGCGTGGTTTGCCGCGTACGGGGTCGCGCCCCCGAGGTGGGTGTAGTTCACGAGGATCAGCGTCTCGCCGATCTCGGCATCCGTCAGGCTGACCCGGCAGGGATAGCCCGGCGCCGCATCCGCCGTCACCCTGCGGGCGCGATGGCGGGGAAGCTCTGCCTCGGGATGCGTGAACAGCGAGGCGAAGGGCGCGAAGGGCAGCGCCGCGATCTGGAAGTTCATCGGGGTCTCCGTGGGCTGTTTCGACCCATGATGGAGACCCCTGCGCGACCCGGCGACCCGGATCGCGCGCAATCGCCTAGTCGAGTGCGGCGTCGCAGCGCCCGCAGACTGCCGGATGCGCATGCGTGCCGACGTCGGGCAGCACCTTCCAGCAGCGCTGGCATTTCTCGCCATTGGCCTTGGAGAAGACGACCGACACGCCGTCCACCTCGGGCAGGCGGAACGCCTCGGGCGGGGGGGCATCGGTGGTCACCTGGATGTCGCTGGTGATGCAGACGTCGTCGAAGGCCACCTGCCCCAGCGCGCCAGCCAGTTCGTCGCTGGTGACATGCACGATCGGCGCGGCCTCGAGAGAGGCACCGATCGTCTTGTCCCGCCGCTGCACCTCGAGCGCGGCGGTCACGACGCGCCGCGCCTGTCGCACCTGGGACCAGGCCGCGGCGAGCGCCTCGTCGCGCCAGTCGTCGGGGGTGTCGGGCATGTCCTGCAGGTGGACCGAGCTGTCCTCGCCCGGAAACCGCTCGAGCCACACCTCTTCCATCGTGAACACGAGGATCGGCGCCAGCCACGTCACGATGCGGTGGAACAGCAGGTCCAGCACCTTCTCGGCCGCCCGGCGACGGGTCGAGTCCGGCGCGTCGCAATACAGCGCGTCCTTGCGGATGTCGAAGTAGAACGACGACAGGTCCACGGTGGCGAAGGTGAAGACCGCCTGGAACACCTCCTGGAAGTCGAAGGCGCGATAGCGAGCGCGGACGACGTCGTCCAGTTCCGCCATGCGGTGCAGCACCCAGCGTTCGAGGTCGGGCATGTCCTCGACCGCGACCTCCGGCACCTCGGTGGGCAGGTTGCCCAGCATGAAGCGCAGGGTGTTGCGCAACCGGCGATAGCTGTCTGCGGCGCCCTTGAGGATCTCGTCCCCGATGCGCAGGTCGCCGGTATAGTCGGACTGCGCCACCCACAGGCGCAGGATGTCGGCGCCATACTGGTCCACGACCTTTTGCGGCGCGACCGTATTGCCCACCGACTTGGACATCTTGTTGCCCTTGGCGTCGAGCGTGAATCCGTGCGTCACCACGTTGCGGTAGGGCGCGCGCCCCAGCGTCCCGCAGGCCTGCAACAGCGACGAGTGGAACCACCCACGATGCTGGTCGGTCCCTTCGAGGTAGACGTCGGCGATGCCGTCGTCGGTCCCGTCCTCGCGGTCGCGCAGGACGAAGGCGTGGGTCGAGCCGCTGTCGAACCATACGTCGAGGATGTCGAACACCTGCTCCCACTCATCGTGATCGTAGTCGGTGCCCAGGAACCGCGCCTTGGCGCCATCCATGTACCACGCATCCGCGCCCTCGGCCTCGAAGGCGTCGAGGATGCGGGTGTTCACGGCTTCATCGCGCAGCAGGAAGTCGGCGTCGGTCGGCTTGGACCCCGCCTTCACGAAGCAGGTCAGCGGCACGCCCCAGGCGCGCTGCCGGGACAGCACCCAGTCGGGGCGCTGCTCGATCATGGAATGCAGGCGGTTGCGCCCGCGCTTGGGCGTCCAGGTCACCAGCTCGTCGATGGACCGCAATGCACGTTCGCGGATCGTCTTGCCGTAGGTGTCCTGCCCATCGCCCACCGCGCGGTCGATGGCGGCGAACCATTGCGGGCGGTTCAGCCGGATCACCGGCGCCTTCGAGCGCCAGGAATGCGCGTCCGAGATCGTGACCCGCCGCCGCGCCAGCAGCGCGCCGGTCTCGACCAGTTTCTCGATCACCGCCTTGTTGGCCCCGCCCGGCTTGCCCTTGGGGTCGATGACCTGAAGCCCCGCGAAGAACGGCATGTCCTCGCGATAGGCGCTGTCATCGCCGTGGTTGTAGGTCATCGACAGGCCGTGCTGCAGGCCGATCTGGAAGTCGTCGTCGCCGTGGCTGGGGGCGGTGTGCACGAAGCCAGTGCCCGCGTCGTCGGTGACATGGGCGCCGGGCAGCATCGGCACGTCGTAATCCCATTCGCCTGCCGCACCCTCGGCCCCGCGCAGCGGATGGGCGCAGATCAGCGCCTCGAGTTCGCTGTTGCGCAGGCCGCGCACGCGCTTCCACTGGCCGTCCTCAAGCCGCGCGGCCCCAAGGACATCGGCGGCCAGGTTGTCGGCCAGCAGGTAGGTGTCGCCGACACTGGCCCAGCACTCGTCCGGCGTGCCCGTCACCTCGTAAATCGCGTAGGAGACATCCGGGTTGAAGCAGATCGCCCGGTTCGACGGGATGGTCCAGGGCGTCGTGGTCCAGATCACCACCTTCGCCGCCTCAAGCTGCGCCTCGCGCTTCAGCATGGTCTCGGCCTCGGATTCGCGGTCGTCCTCGGCCATCTCCTCTTCCGAGGGGATGATCTCGCCGCTGCGCCCGGCCCGGACCACCGGGAACATCACCCAGATCGCGTCGGTCTGGCGCTCGTGATATTCCACCTCGGCCTCGGCCAGCGCGGTCTTCTCGACCGGAGACCACATGACCGGCTTCGACCCCTGGTAGAGCACGCCGTTCATCAGGAACTTCTGGAATTCGGCAGCAATCACCCGCTCGGCGTGGAAATCCATCGTCAGGTAGGGCTGGGCCCAGTTGCCGGTGATCCCGAGCCGCTTGAACTCCTCGCGCTGGACATCGACCCAGCCGGCGGCAAAGTCGCGGCACTCGCGCCGGAACTCGACCACGTCCACGGCATCCTTGTCCTGGCCCTTGGCGCGGTACTGCTCTTCGATCTTCCACTCGATCGGCAGGCCGTGGCAGTCCCAGCCGGGGATGTAGCGGCTGTCGAAGCCCATCATCTGGTGGGACCGGACGACCATGTCCTTGATCGTCTTGTTCAGCGCGTGGCCGATATGAAGGTTGCCGTTGGCATAGGGCGGGCCGTCATGCAGCGTGAAGGGCGTGCGGCCCTGCTTCTCGCGAAGACGGTCATACACCCCGATCTCTTCCCAGCGCTTGAGCCACTCGGGCTCGCGCTTGGGCAGGCCGGCGCGCATCGGGAAGTCCGTCTGCGGCAGGTTCAAGGTAACTTTGTAGTCGGGGATTTCGGGCGTGTCGGCGCACATGGGGGAACGGTCCCGTATATGTCAGGTCAGGGGGTGCATCATGGCGGCGCGAAGGTCTCGGCGCCTCGGTCCCGGCGGGCTCAGGGCCGCGCCGGGTCGGTAATTCGCCGTATGTGAAGGGTCCGGGCCATATCGGGCCTGTCTTGCCAGAGAGACCACAATCTCACAAGGTGCCATTCCCTGCCATTGCCGGATGCGCGCGCCCCGAATAAGGGCTGCGCATGACCTGGACCCTGCATATCACCCGGATCGTCGCGCTCGGGCTTCCGCTGATCGGCAGCCTCATGGCGCAGATGGCGATCCAGCTGACCGACACCGCGATGCTCGGGCGTTACGACGTCGAGGCGCTGGCCGGGCAGGTGCTGGGATCGACCCTGTTCAGCATCGCGCTTCTGTTCGGAGCCGGGTTCGGCTGGTCGGTGACACCGATCATCGCCGAGGCCGAAGCCCGCGGTCAGAGCACCGAGATCCGCCGCGTCACCCGAATGGCCTTCTGGCTGTCGTTCGGGTTCGGCGTGGCGGTCCTGCCGGTGTTCCTTTTCGCGGGCCCGCTGTTCGGCGCCCTCGGGCAGGACCCCGGCACGGCCGCGATTGCCGCAAGGTACCTCGCGATCCAGGGCTTCTCGATCTTCCCGGCGCTCGGGCTGATGGTGATCCGCGCCTACCTGTCGGGCCTCGGCCGCACGCGCGCGCAGTTCTGGGCCATGGTCGCGGCGTTCCTCCTGAACGCGGTCATCAACTACGCGCTGATCTTCGGCGCCTTCGGCTTCCCCGAGCTTGGCGTGACCGGCGCCGCGATCGGGTCGGTGATCTCGACCACCGTCGCCTTCCTCGCGCTCGCGGTTCACGCGGCGCTCGCCACGCCCGAGCACGAGTTGTTCCGCAACGTCTGGAAGCCCGACCCGCAGGCGCTTGCCCGGGTCTTCCGGCTCGGCTGGCCGATCGGCACGGCGACCCTGGCCGAGGCGGGGCTGTTCGCCGGCGCGACGGTCCTGATGGGCTGGCTCGGCACCGTGCCGCTGGCGGCGCATGGGATCGCGATGCAGATCATCTCGGTCATCTTCATGGCGCATCTGGGCCTCAGCCAGGCGGCGACGATCCGCGCAGGCAACGCGGTCGGGCGCGACGATCCCGCCGGCCTGCGCAAAGGCGCGATGGCCGCGATGATCCTGTCGGGCTGCGTGGCGCTGCCCACGCTTGCGATGCTGGTGTTCCTGCCCGACCCGCTGATCGACCTGTTCCTCGGCCGCGACGAGCCCGCGCGCGAGGCCGTGCTGGTCCTGGGCCGAGGGCTTCTTGCCGCCGCTGCGCTGTTTCAGCTTGCCGACGCGGCGCAGGTCATGGCCATGGGCTTCCTGCGCGGGCTTCAGGACACGCGCGTGCCGATGGCCTATGCCGCGATCTCCTACTGGGCCATCGGGATGCCGCTGGCCTGGTTGCTCGGCTTTCCTGCAGGCCTGGGCGGGGTCGGCGTGTGGCTGGGCATGGCCGCGGGGCTGACGGTCGCGGCGGTGATGCTCCAGGGTCGGTTCTGGCGGCGCACGCGGCTTGTCGCACCGCTGCGAACGGCGTAGGCGCGCGACCCATGCCCCGCTACGCCTTCCGCATCGAATATGACGGCGCACCCTTCGCCGGCTGGCAGCGCCAGAAGGACCAGCCGTCGGTACAGGGCGCGGTCGAGGCCGCCCTCGCGCGATTGGAGCGGGACGTGCCCTCCATCGCCGCGGCGGGACGCACCGATGCCGGCGTTCACGCGACCGGGCAGGTCGCCCATGCCGACCTGTCGCAAAACTGGGATCCGTTCCGCCTGTCCGAGGCGCTGAACCACCACCTCAAGCCGGCGCCTGTCGCCATCACCGCCTGTGCCGAGGTCGCCGATGACTGGCACGCCCGGTTCACCGCCCGCGGGCGGCGCTACCTGTATCGGGTGACCTCCCGCCGGGCGCCGCTGGTCCATGACCGCGGGAAGGCGTGGTGGGTGCGCCAGACGCTAGACCCGGTGGCGATGCAGGCGGGGGCCGACCGGCTTCTGGGACAGCATGACTTCACAACGTTCCGGTCGGTCCAGTGCCAGGCGGATTCGCCGGTCAAGACGCTCGACCGGCTGGAGGTCGAGTCGCGCCCCGTCCCCGGCGGCACTGAATACCTCTTTCACGTCGCAGCCCGGTCCTTCCTGCACAACCAGGTCCGCAGCTTCGTCGGCACGCTCGAGCGCGTCGGCCGCGGCGCCTGGAGCCCCGATGACGTCACCCGCGCGCTCGAGGCCCGCGACCGCGCCGCCTGCGGACCTGTCGCTCCGCCCGAAGGCCTCTACCTGACCCACGTCACCTATCCGCAGGACCCGTTCGCCGACTGAAAGCGCGGCGCGGGATAATGCCGATGTGTTGAGCGACCACCTTGATCGCCAGTCCCGGCCCGCCTAAGCCCCCTGCATCCACAATCCGCGGCCCACCGACATGCTCCGACAGCTCATTCCCGTCAGCGCCCTTCTTCTGGGGTCCGCCTGCCTGCTGTTCGCGGGCGGGATCAACGGCCTGATCCTGCCGATCCGCGGCGGGATCGAGGGATTCACGGCGCTGTCGCTGGGTCTTCTCGGCACTGGCTGGGCGATCGGCTACGTGCTGGGCTGCATGTTCACGTCCGGCTTGGTGAGCCGCGTCGGCCACATCCGCGCCTTCTCGGCGCTGGCCGCACTGGCAGCGATCACCGTTCTGGCAAGCGCGATCTTCGTCACGCCGACGGCCTGGATCGTGCTGCGCGGGATCTGCGGCTTCTGCTTCGCGGGTGCCGCGATGATCGTGGAAAGCTGGCTGACCGACAAATCCCCCGCCAACATGCGCGGGCGCGTCTTCGGCGTCTACACGATGGTGAACCTGACGGCCTCGACCGCCGGGCAGCTGATGCTGATCGTCGGAGACCCGTCCGGATTCGTCCTCTTCGCCGCAGCGGGCATCTTCTACGCGCTGTCGCTGGTCCCCACAGCGGTCTCGACCTCGTCCAACCCGGACGACCTGGTGCAGGTGCGGCTGGACCTGCCGGGGCTGTGGAGGAACTCTCCCGTGGCCGTGTTCGCGGTGTTCTTCGTCGGCGTCTCGAACGCGTCCTTCGGGGCCATGGCGCCGGTCTTTGCCGACCGCATCGGGCTGAACCTGACGGCGATCGCGATCTTCACCTCGGTCCCGATCCTGACCGGGGCCATCGCGCAGATCCCCGTCGGCATCCTGTCGGACCGGATGGACCGCCGCATCGTCCTGATCGGAGTCGCACTCGTGGCGCTCTGCGCAGACCTCGCGTTCTACTTCATCCAACCGTCCAGCGTCGGGGCGAACCTGGTTCTCGCGGCTTTCCTGGGAGGCGCGATCTTCGCGATGTACCCGGTGATCGTCGCCCACGCCAACGACCACGCGGGCGAGGGCGCCTCGATCCGCGTCTCGGGCGGGCTGTTGCTGGTGTTCGGCCTGGGCTCGATCATCGGGCCGCTCTCGGCCGGCTGGGGCATGATGCAATACGCGCCGCGCGCGCTGTTCGTGGTGACGCTGACGTCGCACATCCTGATCGTGGTGTTCGCCGTCCTGCGGATGCTGACCAGCACACGCTCGGCCGACGAGAAGACCGCCTTCGTCCCCACCGGCAGCCCCCGCGCCACCACGCCACAGACCGCCGTCCTGGTCGACGAGCTTGTCGCCGCCGGCTGAGCGAGGATCCACCGGTCGCGGCAGCGTGATCCGGGGGCTCGTGATCTGTCGCGGCGCGGCCTATATGCCCTCGTGACCCAAACCAAGGCTTCCCCGATGCTTCGTCTCGCTCTCGCCTTCTGCCTTGTCGCAACAACCGCCACCGCTCAGGACGTCCTGGCGCAGGCCCGCAGCATCTATTCAGACGTGCAGGGCGAATGGGCCGAACCGGACAAGAGCTGCGCCGACCCTGCCGACACATGGTCGTTCGGGCCGAACGGCGTGCGCGCCGGCCTCACCCGGTTCAACCTTCTGGGAATCGGCGGCGGCGGCGGCGCGATTCGGGTCGACCTTGTCAGCCAGTCATCGGGCGCGCGTGTGCCGCTGAACCTGGTGCCACAGGGCGAGGCGCTCGAAGTCGCGGGAAGCGGCATCGCGGTCAGACTGACGCGCTGCATCGACCGGACCTTTGCGCAGGACATCGCTCCGCCACAGCCCGATGACGGGATCACCTCGCAATCGCTGGACCAGAATCCGCAAGGCGAGGTCGACTATCTCGGCCCCAGCACCGCCGAGCTGCGGCAGGCTCTGGACGACCCCTCGGACGAGATGGGCGTCGGCCCGGAGATCATCGAGGACACGAGCGCCGAGGACGCCTTCGCCAACCAGCTTGCCGGGGCCTGGGCCTCTGGCGGGGGCGCCTGCGACTGGCGCCTGTCGAGCGACCGCATCACCGCGGCAGGCGAAACCTACGACGTGGTGAACTATTCCGGCACGCCGGACCGGATCGGGGTGCAGGCCCTTCGCTCGGACGGGACACCGGCGACCTTCACCGTCAGACCGTCGGGCGCCAGCGCGCAGATCGACGGCTCGGTCGCGGATGGCGAGGGCATCTCGGCCAGCCTGTCTCCCTGCTGAGGTCAACACTCGGTTAAGGATCACCGGTGCAGGGTGAGGGCGCCCGTCCCTGTCCAAGGTCCCGCCATGTTGCGCCTCGCCGTCACGATCCTCGCCCTTGTGGCCGCCTCGTCTGCCTGGGCCGGCGGGCTTTGTATCGGCGCGGAGTGTCGCGATGCGGGTCCGGTGGGGCAATACGCGGCGCCGGTGGACCGGCTCGCGCCTGCCCCGGGCGTAGTGACGCCCCCGCTATCGGCCGCAAGACAGACCTACGAAGACCTGCTTACCGATCTCTGGAAGTCCGAGGCGAACGGCACCTGCCTCGGCACGCTCGGAGCGTGGCACCTGACCCCCTACCACATCATGGCAGAGGCTACCGTCTTCAAGATTGCATCCATCACCGGAACCCCTGCGCGGATCGGCGTGCTGGCGCGGCGCGTCAGCGACAAGGCAGAGGCCCAGTTCACCTTCGTGCCGCGGGGGCGGAACCGGGTAGATGTCTCGGGCCAGGTCCTGGGCGTCGACGACCCTTACCCCGACCACTACATCGCGGCGCTGCGGCGCTGCAGGCGGGGAATGGAGTAAGCGCCCGCCCGGGATCGTCCCGGACGGGCGCCAAGGGCCTTACTGGCCGGCCTTGGTGATGCGGCCGTCGGTATAGGGCTCGTACGGACCCTGCTCCGCCAGGTAGTCCGCCAGCACATCGGCAAGGTCAGGTCCGAAATCATAGGCGTTCTCGGCATCAACGAACATCGCGTAGCCGTCGCCACCGTTGCGGACGTAGTTGTTCGAGACTGTGCCGTAGGTCGCCTGCGGGTCGATCGGCTCGCCATCCACCATCACGTCCGAGACGCGGCTGCCGGCTTCGGCCGACGGATCGAAGGTGAACGACATGCCCGCCACCTGCGGGAAGCGGCCCGCGACGTCGGCATACTCGCTCAGGCCGTTCTCGAGAGCTTCGACCAGCGTTTCGCCCGTGACCTCGAAGGTCGACAGCGTGTTCTGGAACGGCAGCACGGTCCGCACCTCGCCCATGGTGACCTCGCCCTCGTCGATCGAGGCACGCAGACCACCGCTGTTGGTGATGGCGACCTGGATGCCCTGGTCGGCCACGCGGTCGAGCATGGCATCGGCGACGAGGTTGCCCATCTCGCACTCTTGCGCACGGCAGATGTCGCGCGAGCCCTCGATCGGGGCGGCGCTTTCCGCCACGACCTGCTGGCGCAGTTCCTCGAGCGGCGCGGCCAGTTCGGTAACGCGCGCCTTGGCCGCTTCGTCCTCGGCGACGCTCGCGTCGAGCAGACGGGGCTGGCCGCCGATTTCGGTCACGTTGCCTTCGTCGTCGAAGGTCACATCGATCTCGCCCAGGTACTTGCCGTAGGCATAGGCCGTGAAGATCGGAACGTCGTTCACCTCGCTCGGGTACGGACCCGCAGCGCCTTCCATGTCGCCCAGCAGCGTGTGGCTGTGGCCGCCGATGATGAGGTCGACACCCGTCAGCGCCTCGGCAAGGCGCTTGTCTTCGGGCAGACCGACATGGGTCAGAAGGATGATCTTGTTCACCCCCTCTTCGGTCATACGGTCGATTTCGGCCTGCGCACCGTCCACCGCGGACGAGAAGATGACCGAATCTCCGGGCGAGGAGGTCTCGGGCGTGTCCTCGGCGAGCACCGACACGACGCCGATCCGCTGGTCGCCGCGCTCGAGCACGACCGATTTCTGGACGTCGCCGGCAAGCTCGTTGTTCTGGCTGACGTCGATATTGGCGGACAGGATCGGGAAATCGGCCATCTCGACGAACTCGGCCAGGCCGCCGGGGCCCTTGTCGAACTCGTGGTTGCCGACGGCCATGGCGTCATACTCGAGCTGGTTCATGAACTCGGCAGACAGCTCGCCGGCATATTCGGTGAAGAACAGCGAGCCCTGGAACTGATCGCCGGCGTCGAGCAGAAGCACGTCGTTTCCCGCATTCTCGCGGGACTCGTTGACCGCCGTCACCATGCGGGCGATTCCGCCGAAGCACTCGCCGGCTTCGTTGTCCTCGGGCGCGCAGGTCGAATCGAAGGCCGAGATCGGCTCGAACCGGTCGTGGAAGTCGTTCGTGTGCAGGATGGTCAGGGAATAGTCGGCCTGCGCGGTGCCGGCGCACAGCGCGGCGACGGCGGTAGCCGTGAAAAGGCGCATGGTCATGCGGATCTCCTTGATTGACGCGTCGCAACAGTGCGCCGCTGTCCCGTGGCTGTCAAAACCGGATTGCGTGACAGCGCGATGACGCGTTTTCTCTGGACGTGGCGAAGCTATATGGCCAGCGAAGACGCCGAGGAGGGACCGACGATGCGGATATACAAGGTTTTCCGGGCCGCCGAGTGGGCCGAACTGGAACGGGCCGGCGAAACGGCGGGCTCTTTGGACGACCAGCGCGACGGGTTCATCCACTTCTCGACCAAGGACCAGCTGGGCGGCACCCTGGCCAAGCACTTCCAGGGCGAGCACGGGCTGATCCTGGCCGCCGTCGAGACGGAGGGCCTGCACGACCGGGACCTGAAATGGGAGGCCGCGGCGAACGGCAAGGACTACCCGCATCTCTACCGTCCGCTGTCGCTGGACGACGTCGTCTGGCACCACGAGATCCCGCGGGAGGGCGTGGACACCATGGGGCTCGGCGACGAATGAGCCTGTCCGAGCGCCTCGGCCTCGCCGCGCTCAGGCGGCTGGACCCCGAACTGGCCCACGGGCTGGCGCTGAAGGGTCTGCGCCTGGGGTTCGTTCCCCTGCCCGGTCCCGTCACGACAGGGCGCCTGCGAACGAAGCTCGCGGGGGTCGTGCTGCCCAATCCTGTGGGCCTCGCCGCGGGCTTCGACAAGAACGCCGAGGCCGTGGGTCCACTGTCCCGCGCAGGGTTCGGATTCCTGGAGCTTGGCGCAGCCACGCCGCGCCCGCAGGGCGGCAATCCGAAGCCACGGCTCTTTCGGCTGACCGAGGACGAGGCGGCGATCAACCGCTTCGGCTTCAACAATGCCGGGGTCGAGATCATCGCCCGCAGGCTTGCCGCGGCCAAAAGCGCCGTCCCGCGGGGGCTAAACCTGGGGGCGAACAAGGACTCTGCCGACCGGGCGGCGGACTTCGCCACGGTGTTGTCCCAGGCCGCGCCACATATCGACTTCGCGACCGTCAACGTCTCGTCGCCCAACACCGAAAAGCTGCGCGACCTGCAGGGCGCCGAGGCGCTTCGCGCGCTGCTGACGGGTGTCATGCAGGCGAACGAGCGGGGACTGCCCATCTTCCTGAAGATCGCGCCCGACCTCGACGATCAGGCGCTTGCGGACATCGCGGGAGTCGCGGACGAGACGGGCATCGCGGGGATCGTCGCCACCAACACGACACTGTCGCGCGAAGGGCTGCGCTCGCCCTTCCGCGATCAGCAGGGCGGCCTATCAGGCAAGCCCCTGTTCGAAAGAAGCACGCGGGTGCTGGCGAAGCTCTCGACCCTGACGAAGCTGCCCCTAATCGGCGTCGGCGGCGTGTCCTCGGCCGAAGAGGCCTATGCCAAGATCCGGGCCGGCGCGAGCGCGGTACAGCTTTACACCGCGATGGTCTATGGCGGCGTGACGCTGGCAGCGCAAATCACGCGAGAGCTGGACGACCTGCTGCTGCAGGACGGGCTGATCGCGGCGCAGGCGGTCGGGCTAGACCGCGACCGGTGGACCTAGGCGGCCACCGACCGCTCGAGAGCGGGATACTTCCAGCCGAGCGTCACGCCCCGCGCAACGAAGCTGATCAGGAATGCCAACCACAGCCCGTGATTGCCGAAGCTCGGCACCAGAAGCAGCGCCGCCACGACGTAGATGACAAAGCTCAGCCCCATCATGTTGCGCATGTCGCCCGTCCGGGTCGCGCCGATGAAGATGCCGTCGAGCATCCAGGCCGCGCAGCCGAAGATCGGTGCCGCGACCATGTAGGGCAGGAATGACCGCGCCTCTTCGCGCACGAGCGGCGCCGTCGTCATCACGTCGATGACCCACCCGCCCGCGGTCAGGAAGACGACCGCCAGCACCAGCCCCGTCACCGCCCCCCAGAGCGAGGCGAGCGCCGCGCCGCGCCGGAACAGGTCTCGGCGGCCGCGTCCCAAGGCCGATCCGACGATCGCCTCGGCCGCGAAGGCGAAGCCGTCCATGGCGAAGGCCGTGATCTCGAGGAACTGCAGGAGGATCTGGTTCGCCGCGAGCTTCACGTCGCCGAACCGCGCTCCGGCCAGCAAGAAGGACACGAAGATCATCTGCAACAGCAGCGATCGGACCAGGATGTCGCCGTTCACCTGCGCGAACCGCTTCATCTTCGTCGGGTCCAGCACGCGGGACATGTCGCGCCAGGCGGGGCGCGCGAAGGCGTCGCGGCAGAGCCAGAGGCCCAGCGCCAGCCCCGACCATTCCGCGATGAAGGTCGCCGTAGCGACCCCGCCCACGCCCCAGCCGAGGCCCAGTACGAACCACAGGTCCAGCGCGATGTTCAGGCCGTTCATCAGCACTTGGATCATGAAGACGCCCCGCGTGCGCTCGGCCGCGATCAGCCAACCGGTGATCGCGTAGAGCGAGATCAGCGCCGGGGCGGACCAGACCCGGATGCTCATGTATTGCCGGGCCAGCGTCTCGACCTCGTCGCTGGCGGGCGAGATCAGGAATGCGCCCGCGAACAGGGGCCATTGCAGCGCGATGATGGCAAGACCGCCGGCCGCCCCGATGGCAAGGCCGCGGGTCAGGATCGCGGCGCCCTCGTCAAGGTCGTCACGGCCCAGCGCCTGGCTGGCGAAGCCCGTCGTTCCCATGCGCAGGAAGCCGAACAACCAGTAGAGCGCCGTCAGGATCACCGCGCCGATGCCGACCGCACCGATCGGGGCGGCCTCGCCCATCTGGCCGACGACGCCGGTATCAACCGCGCCGAGGATCGGCACCGTTGCGTTCGACAGGACGATCGGCCCCGCCACCGCCAGCACGCGGCGGTGGGTCACGGGGCGCGGCTCAGCCATTGCTCTCGGGGGGCTGGGGCATCACGAAGTGACCCGTGGCCGAGGCGTAGAGCCGGTCGCGATTGTCCTGCCACCCCTCGACCTGAACGGAGGCAAATCGCCGACCCGACCGCACCACGCGGGCGCGGGCGTAGGCATCGCGCGGCAGTCCAGAACGAAGGTAATCGACGGTGAAATCTACCGTCTTGGGCATGCGCGGCATGGTGTCGGGCGTCAGATCGTCCGTGCTCAGGCGACCGCTTTCGATCTCGTCCCAGAGGCGGGTCCAGGCGAGGGACAAGACGGCCGTCGTTTCGAGAAACGCCGCCGTGACCCCACCATGCAGCGCCGGCAGTATGGGATCACCGATCAGTTTTTCGTCGAAGGGCAGGATCGCGGTCAGTTCGTCGCCACGGCGCTCGAAACGGATTCCAAGGTAGCGGCTGTAGGGGATGCCGCCTACGAGCGCCTCGAGCGCACTGTCGCGGCGTTGCTTGATGACCTGCACGGGCTCGGGACGGGGCCGGCTCATCCGCGATCCCTCACGCTGAGGGTGAATGCACCGGCGGCCGTCGCGACGGGCGGGTCTTCCTGGTCGTCATAGGCGCGGGCGCGGACGAAGGCGACGGAGCGGGTCAGGTGATAAACCTCTGCCCGCGCGCGGATCGTCTGCCGCGGAGTCGCCGCGCGCATGTAGTCGATGCGCAGGTCCAGCGTCGCCGTCGCCGAGGGGCCTGTGGGGTGGCTCATCACCGCGGCGCCCGAGCACGTATCCATCAGCGCCGAGATCGCGCCGCCATGGATCACGCCGGTGCGCGGGTCGCCGATCAGCTTTTCGTCGTATGGCATCGAGATCAGGCAGGCGCCGCCGCCGATCTCTTCGATCGTCATGCCCAGCTCGCGGGAATGGGGGATCGCCTCGATGAACTGGCGTGCGATCTGCTCGGGGGGGATGGCCATGGGACGTTCCTTCGATTGCCCGTGGTTGTGACCGACCGCCGCGAAGGGAACAAGGCCCTGCTTGCGCGGGAACGCATGGCCCCGCCGGCTCGTTCGAGGTGCATGACCGATAGCAGAAAAATCGCCATCTTCGGCGCCAATGGGACAACCGGCCGGCAGGCCGTGCAGCAGGCCGTCGCGCGCGGGCACGCCGTCCGCGCGCTTGAACTCAAGTGGCCCGAGGGCGCCGAGGTGCCCCCCGGCGTCGAGAAGGCGACGGCCAACGTGATGGAGGACGACCTGAGCGCGGCCGTCGAGGGTTGCGACGCGATCCTGTCCTGCATCGGCCTGCCCCTCACCGCCCGCACGGCGCTTGGTCCGCCGCCGCTCTATATCGAAAGCACGCGCCGCTACCTCGCCGCGATGGAGGCCACCGGGATCGACCGCCTCGTGGTGATCTCGGCCAGCTTTGTCGAGACGCTCGACCGTGGCCCGCTGCCGTTTCGCGTCGCCGCCCGGGCTGCGCTTGCACCGATCTTCAACCAGATGGGCGAGATGGAGCGGCTCCTGCGCCGATCGGCCGTGCAATGGACCGCGGTGCGGCCCGGATGGCTGATGGAGGGCGACCTGACCGGTGACTACACGGTGACACCCGATGTCATCCCAGAGGGCATGATCCGCACACGTCACGCGGATTTGGCGCATTTCATGCTCGACTGTCTGGATACGGAGATCTACCACCGCAGGACCCCGGCCATCGCGCGGAACGAGGATCGCGCGGCGGAAAGCGGTCGCAGCCTCGCGGCCGAGATCGCACACTAGGCAGCGGGAGCATTTCCGCGAGTGTGGCGCGCGAAAGGAGTCTCGATGACGGAAAGCGAAAAACTCCTCTCCTTCAAGGAGATGTGCGCGAAGTTCGACGTGACCCCGCGAACCCTGCGCTACTACGAGTATATCGAACTGCTCACCCCGATCCGCGAGGGGCGCGCGCGGTACTACACCCCGCGCGAGGTGGCGCGGATGACCCTGATCCTGCGCGGGCGGCGTTGGGGCTTCAGCCTCGAGGACATCCGGCAATGGCTGCTGATCTACGACCAGATGGGAACCGAGGCGCAGATGCAGGCCTGGGTCGAGCTCGCCGACCGCCAGATCGTCGAGCTTCAGACGCAGCTCGACCAGCTCCGGTCGGCCGTGGACGAGCTGCGCGAGACCCGCGAAGAGGTCGCACGTTCCCTCGGGGCACGCACCGGGGACAACTGACGCGACGTTTCCCTCGCGGCACCCCGCCGTCAGCTTGAATCGGCCGTTCGACCCTCGCATCTGTGGCCTCGTATTCGAACCAGAGGCCGAGAATGACGGACAGATTCATGACCATCCGCGAAATGTGCGATGCCTTCGACGTGACGCCGCGCACCCTGCGGTTCTACGAATCGAAAGAGCTTCTGTCGCCGGTCCGCGAAGGTCAGAAACGCCTGTTCACCCGCCGCGACCGCGCCCGGCTGAAGCTGATCCTGCGCGGCAAGCGCTTCGGCTTCAGCCTCGAGGAAATCCGCCAGCTTCTGGATCTCTACGGCCCCGGCCCTCGGCGCCGCATCCAGCTCGAGAAGACGCGCGAGATCGCCGGCCGGCGGCTTGATGAGCTGAAGGCCGAACGCCAAGCGCTGTCGACAGCGATCGCGGATCTCGAACGCGAGATCGGCCTCGTCGAACAATCCCTGGCCGATCCCGAAAGCTCGGCAGCCTGATCATCTCCGGGAGGACCAACCGATGACCACCTACACCGCGCCTGTCGACGACATGCAGTTCATCCTGCACGACGTGCTGCAGATCTCGACCTCCGGCGTGCCCGGCCTCGACGAGCTCGATCCCGACTTCACCAAGGCCGTCCTGGAAGAGGCCGGCAAGCTGGCCTCGGGGGTGCTGCACCCGCTGAACAAGGTCGGCGACGAGCAGGGCTGCAAGCTGGAAAACGGTGTGGTCCGCACGCCCGAGGGCTTCAAGGCAGCCTATGACAAGGTCTGCGAGGGGGGCTGGATCGGTCTGGACTGCGACCCGGAATATGGCGGCCAGGGGATGCCGAACCTGCTGAACTCCTGCGTGGGCGAGATCTTCGTCGCGGCCAACATGGCGTTCAACATGTACCAGGGCCTGTCCCACGGCGCCTACAACGCCATCCATACGCACGGCACCACCGAGCAGAAGCAGACCTACCTGCCCAAGATGGTCGAAGGCACCTGGTCCGGCACCATGAACCTGACCGAGCCGCAATGCGGCACGGACCTCGGCCTGATCCGCACCAAGGCCGAGCCGCAGGATGACGGCACCTACAGGATCTCCGGCCAGAAGATCTGGATCTCGGCCGGCGAGCACGACATGACTGACAACATCATCCACCTGGTGCTGGCCAAGATCCCCGGCGGCCCGGACGGGGTGAAGGGCATCTCTCTGTTCATCGTGCCGAAGTTCATGGTGAACGAGGATGGCTCGCTGGGTGAGAGGAACGCGGTCAGCTGCGGCGGGCTCGAGTCCAAGATGGGCATCCACGGCAACGCGACCTGCGTGATGAACTACGACGGCGCGACCGGCTTCCTCATCGGCGAGATGCACAAGGGCATGCGCGCGATGTTCACCATGATGAACGAGGCGCGGCTGGGCGTCGGCGTGCAGGGCTACAGCCAGGGCGTGGTCGCCTACCAGAACGCGCTGGCCTTCGCCAAGGACCGCGTGCAGGGCCGTGACGTGACGGGAGCCAAGAACCCCGAAGGTGTGGCCGATCCGATCATCGTCCACCCCGACGTGCGCCGGAACCTGATGGACCAGAAGGCCTTCACCGAGGGCGCCCGTGCGTTTGCCCTGTGGGGCGCGCAGCTGCTCGACCGGTCGCACCGCTCGGACGACGCGGAGGCCGAGGCGCTGGTGTCGCTGCTGACCCCGGTGATCAAGGGCTTCCTGACCGACAAGGGGTTCGAGACGACGGTACTGGCCCAGCAGACCCTCGGCGGGTCGGGCTTCACGACCGAATGGGGCCTCGAGCAGTTCGTGCGCGATGCGCGGATCACCATGATCTACGAGGGCACGAACGGCATCCAGTCGCTCGACCTCGTGGGACGCAAGCTGGGGCTGAACGGCGGCAAGACCGTCATGGGCTTCTTCGAGCTGATCAAGACCTTCATCAAGGAGAACGAGGGCGACACGGCGTTGAAAGAAGGGTTCCTCGACCCGCTGAAGGCGGCGTCGAAGGACCTGCAGGGCGCGGCGACCTACTTCATGCAGAACGGCATGAAGAACCCGAACGAGGCGCTGGCGGGCTCCTACGACTTCATGCACCTCTTCGGCCATGTCTGCCTGGGTTACATGTGGGCGCAGATGGCCAAGGCCGCCCATGCCGCCAAGGCGAACGGCACCGGCAACGCCGCCTTCTACGACACCAAGATCGCCACCGGGCGCTACTACATGGCGCGCCAGCTTCCCGCGACGGGCATGCACCGCGCGCGGATCGAAAGCGGCGCGGCCCCCGTCATGGCGCTGGACGTCGATCAGTTCTGATCCCTCGCGCCCGGAAGCCTTCGGGCTTCCGGGCGCGGTTCGACGAGGCGCTTTGCTTGATCTACTGACTCTCCGACAGCGTCACGAACGGCGGCCAGCACGCCACCTGCAGCGACTATTCAAGTCCGAACACGAGCCCCGCTAGCGCAGCGCCCGCCCCTTCACGATCGCATCGGCACCGAACCGGGCGCGGATTGCGTCAGTGGCTCGCTCGGCCCCTGCCCGCGTCAGCGCCTGGGGGTCGAACAAATCACCCCCCTCGACGCCCGATGCCTGCGCCAGATCGCTGACCCCCACGCCCAGCAACCGGAAGGGCCCCTCGCCCGCTACCGGGTCGAACAAGGCGCGCGCGGTGCGGTAGATGCGGTCGGCGATCTGGGTCGGGTCCGACAGGCTGATGCGCCGGGTGAGGATGCGGTGATCGGCGCGCTTCAGCTTCAGCGTCACGATGCGCCCAGCGATGCCCTTGGCCTTCAGCCGCCCGGACACCTTGTCCGCCATGCGCCAGATATGCCCATCGAGGATGTCGGGATCGGCCGTATCCACGTTGAACGTCGTCTCGTTCGACACGCCCTTCACAGGCTCGTTCGCCTTCACGCGGCGCACATCCTCGCCCCGCGCGAGGTGCCACAACCGCCCGCCCATCCCGCCGAATCGCGCCTCGAGATCGCGTTTCTCCCATCGGCGCAGATCGGTGAACGTGCGGATGCCGGCCTTATCGAGGCTGCCCTTCGTCACCTCGCCCACCCCCCAGATCAAGGAGACAGGCTTGTCGGCCAGGAAATCCAGCGTCTCGGCCGCGCCGATCACCGAGAACCCGCGCGGCTTTTCGAGGTCCGAGGCGACCTTGGCCAGAAACTTGTTGTGCGACAGCCCGACGGAGCCGGTAATCCCAAGCTCGTCCTGCATCCGCTTGACCAGCCGCGCCAGCATCACGGCCGGCGGCGCGCCGTGAAGGCGCGTGGTGCCGGTCAGATCGAGGAACGCCTCATCCAGCGACAGGGGTTCGACCGCGGGCGTCAACTCTTCCATCATCGCTCGGATCTGGCGCGACACCGCGGAATAGACCTCGAATCGCGGCTTCACCACCGTCGCCTCGGGACAGAGCTTCAGCGCCTGGAACATGGGCATGGCCGAGCGCACGCCCTTGATCCGGGCGATGTAGCAGGCCGTCGTGACCACGCCGCGCGTTCCGCCCCCCACGATCACCGGCTTGTCGCGCAGGTCCGGGTTGTCGCGCTTCTCGACGCTTGCATAGAAGGCGTCGCAATCCATGTGGGCGATGGACAGGTCGAAGAGCTCGGGGTGGCTGCGGATGCGCGGAGACCGGCAGGCGGGACAGCGTGCGCCCGCCTCGAAGGTCGTCAGGCAATCGCGGCACATCGAGGGCATGGTTCTCATTTACGCGAGGCGGCGATCCGGTGACAGAAGAATTCCACGGCGCGAAGGTCGCAATCCTGTCAGCGGACCGGGTGGTGGCCCTGAAGCGCGACGACGACCCCGGCATCCCGTGGCCCGGCATGTGGGACCTGCCCGGCGGCGGGCGCGACGGCGGCGAGACGCCCGAGGCCTGCGCGATTCGCGAGACGCGGGAAGAGACGGGGCTGGTGCTGTCCCCAGACCGGATCGTCCACCGGGCGCGCTACGGTGACCGGGTCTTCTTCGGCGCCGATTGGCCCGGTCTGACCGAGGCGCACATGCGCCTTGGCGATGAAGGGAAGGCGCTTGTCCTGATGTCGGTGACGGAGTTCCTGCTACGATCCGACGCGATCCCGGCGCTGCGCGATCGCCTCGCGCGGTTTCTGGCAGAGCGCGTGCGGGATCACTCTGCGGCGACCGAAGCGCCTCCGCGCTGGCCATAGGCACAGAGCCGCGCGACCACGTCGGCGATCCGCGCCTTGACCTCGTCATATCCCGAATGCGGCTCCAGCGTCGCCTCGTCCATGTAGGTGGCACGGTCGATCTCGACCTGGATGACATGACGATCGGCCCGGGGGCGGCCGTAATGCTGCGCGATGAATGCCCCCGCGAAGGGGGCGTTGCGCGACACGGTGAAGCCAGCCCGGGTGAACTCGGCCTCGACGAGGTCGCTGATCTCGCCCGATGCCGCGGCGCCGAACCGGTCGCCCAGAACGATGTCGGGCCGCTTCCGCCCAACGGAGATATAGTCGAGCGCCTCGTGCGGCATGGAATGGCAATCGACGAGGATCGACCGCCCGAAGACCGACACGCTGTCATCGACCAGGCGACGCAACGCGCCGTGGTAGGGATACCAGACATCCCGGAGACGGGCGCGCGCCTCGGATTGAGGCAATTTTCCGGAATAAATGGCCCGCCCGCCGGAAACCACGCGGGGCACGACGCCGAGGCCGGAGGCCACGCGCGGGTTGTGCGGCCCGCGCCGCTGGCCCTCGATCAGGGCGGGGTCAAGCTCGTCCGCGGAGCGATTCACGTCGAGCCAGGCGCGCGGCATGCGTGCGGCCAGAAGGGGCGCCCCATGATCGGTCACGACGCGGAACAGCTTGTCTACATGGGCATCCTCGGACGAGCGAAGGTGTTGCGTCGGAAGAATCGACTGGCGCACGAACGCGTCCGGGTAGTGGCAGCCGGAATGCGGCGAGGCGAAGACAAGCGCCGTGCTCCGCCGCTCGGGCAGATGCAGGTCATACGCGCGCTCATCGAGAACTTCGCTGTTCATGTTCGCCTCCTCGCACGGGAAGATGGGGTGAGGAAAGCTCTTGAACAGCCCGGCACTACCTTTTATAGACCGCGCACCGATGCGGAACCGGCTTCCGCACATGGGTGTTTCGGCACCTGTGGCCCCAGGGGTCGGGATTTGGCGGAAGGGCGATTAGCTCAGCGGTAGAGCACTTCGTTGACATCGAAGGGGTCACTGGTTCGATCCCAGTATCGCCCACCACGCCACCGAATTCACCGTCCCGGATCCATATCCGGGGCAGAACCGAAACGAAGGCGCGAGCCCCGCGCCGCGACAGATGGGAGAAAGCGATGAAGGTCCGCAATTCGCTTCGTTCGCTGAAGACCCGCCACCGCGATTGCCGCGTTGTGCGCCGCAAGGGCCGGGTCTACGTCATCAACAAGACGCAGCGTCGGTTCAAAGCCCGCCAGGGCTGAGGTCTTCACACCTCGGAATTTAAAAAGGCCGCCCTCATCGGGCGGCCTTTTTCTTTGGACATGTGGCTGAGCCGGGGCTGGAAGGCCCCGGCCCTTCCCTCACAGCACCTCGACGGGGTCCACCGCCTGGCGATTCTGGGCGCGAGCGACAGCGCGGTTGGTCAGCTTGCCGGCATGGCAGTTCAGGCCGGCGGCAAGATGCGGATCGGCGCGGCACGCGTCCTGCCAGCCCTGGTCGGCCAGAGACAGCATGAACGGCATCGTCGCGTTCGACAGCGCCTGGGTCGATGTGCGCGGCACGGCGCCCGGCATGTTGGCGACACAGTAGTGCATGATGCCGTCGACCTCGAAGCTGGGGTCCTGGTGGGTCGTGGGCTTCGACGTCTCGAAGCAGCCGCCCTGGTCGATGGCGACGTCCACCATGACGGCACCCGGCAGCATCGACGACAGCTGCTCGCGCGTGACGAGCTTCGGCGCCTCGGCCCCGGGAATCAGCACCGCACCGATCACCATCTCGGCCCGCGCCACCAGCTCGGCGGTCACGGTGCGCGAGGCGTAGCCGGTCTTGAAGAGGCCCGCGAACGTATCGTCGAGGTAGCGAAGCCGCGGCAGCGACATGTCGAGGACCGTCACGTCGGCGCCCATCCCGGCCGCGATCCGCGCCGCCTGGGTCCCGACCACGCCGCCGCCGATCACGACGACCCGCGCCGGCGCCACGCCCGGCACGCCGCCCATCAGGACGCCCCGGCCGCCATTGGCCTTCTGCAGCGTGTAGGCGCCCATCTGCGGCGCAAGGCGGCCGGCGACCTCGGACATCGGGGCCAGCAGCGGCAGGCCGCCGCGGGCGTCGGTGACCGTCTCGTAGGCGATGCATGTGGCGCCCGAGGCCAGCAGGTCGTCGGTCTGCGCCCGATCGGGCGCGAGGTGGAGGTAGGTGAACAGAAGCTGCCCCTCGGACAGCATCTTGCGCTCGCCTGCCTGCGGCTCTTTGACCTTCACGATCATCTCGGCCTTCTCGAAGACCTCCTCGGCCGTATGGGCGATCCGGGCGCCGGCGGCCTCGTAGTCCGCATCCATGTATCCCGCGCCGTCACCGGCGCCGGCCTGGACCAGGACCTCGTGCCCATGGGTGACCGCCTCGGCCGCTGCGACGGGGGTCAGGCCCACGCGGAATTCCTGTGGCTTGATCTCGGTAGGGCATCCGATCTTCATTGCGCGCTCCTTGCAAATTTTGCGCAAGCCTAGCGCCAACCTCGCGCAAACCGTTTGCTATTTTTCCCGCTATCGCAGAGAAATCAGGAGATACCTTCGACATATGAAGCCATATGCAGGATATTCTTGCACGATGACCGAGTTGGACGCGATGGATCGGCGCCTTCTCCGGGCCTTGCAGAAGCGGGGGCGGCTTTCGAATGCCGAGCTGTCGGCAGAGGTATCCCTCAGTCCCTCGGCCTGCCACCGCCGCGTCGCCCGGCTGGAGCGGGAGGGAGTGATCGCCGGCTACGCCGCCCTGCTCGACCGCGAGGCGGTCGGCCGTCGGGTAACGGTGTTCGTCGAGATCACGCTGGCCGGCCAGACCGAAGAGGCGTTCGACGCCTTCGAGATCGCGGTCGGCCGAATCCCCGAGATCCTGGAATGCCACATGACGGCAGGCAGCGCGGACTACCTGCTGAAGGTCGTTGCCGCAGACAGCGAGGATTTCGCAAGCCTCCATCGCGGGCACCTCGCCAAGCTGCCCGGCGTGGCGAAGATGCAGTCCAGCTTTTCCCTGCGGCGGGTCCGCGAGACCACGGAACTGCCGATCGTCTAGCGTCTCAATCGTAGGAGCCTGAAACGCCGATCTGGGCGGTGCCCGAGATGTCGACGCCGATCCCTCCACCCGTCACCCGGACCTCGTCGTTGCGGGGCTCGGGGAGGCCGCTTTCCCCGCAGGCCGCAAGCAACAGGAGAAGTGCCGGGACAAGGCGGATCATGCGAGGCGTTCCTTCCACGAGGCGATCTGAGTGCGCACGTTGTCGGGCGCGGTTCCGCCGAAGGATGTGCGTGAGGCCACAGAATTGTCCACGCCCAAAACGTCGAACACGGCTTCGGTGATGTCGCCGTGGACCTCCTGCATTTCGGCAAGGCTCAGGTCCGGCAGGTCGCAGGCCTTGGCCTCGGCCTTCGCGACGAGCGTGCCGGTGACGTGGTGGGCGTCGCGAAACGGCAGGCCCGCCTCGCGCACCAGCCAGTCGGCAAGGTCGGTGGCGGTCGAGAAGCCGTGCCCGGCGGCGGCGCGCAGGGCATCGGGATTTGCCGCCATGTCGCCAATCATCCCGGTCATCGCGGCGAGCGACAGCATCAGCGTATCGGCGGCGTCGAAGACCTGCTCCTTGTCCTCCTGCATGTCCTTCGAATAGGCGAGCGGCAGGCCCTTCATCACCATCAGGAGGGCCGATTGCGCCCCGAAGATCCGGCCGATCTTGGCGCGGATCAGCTCGGCCGCGTCGGGGTTCTTCTTCTGCGGCATGATCGACGAGCCGGTCGAGAAGCGGTCGGACATCGCCACGAAGCGGAACTGGGCCGAGGACCAGATCACCAGCTCTTCGCTGAGGCGGCTGAGGTGCATCGCGCAGATCGAGGCGGCCGACAGGAAGTCGAGCGCGAAGTCCCGGTCGGACACTGCATCCAGCGAGTTGGCGCAGGGACGGTCGAAACCCAAGGCCTCGGCGGTGGCGTCGCGGTCGATGGGAAAGCTGGTCCCGGCCAGCGCGGCCGCACCCAACGGCGACTCGTTCATGCGCTTGCGCGCGTCTTTGAACCGCGACAGATCGCGGGACAGCATCTCGACATACGCCAGCATGTGGTGGCCCCAGGTCACCGGCTGCGCGGTCTGCAGGTGGGTGAAGCCGGGCATAACCCAGTCCGCCCCCTGCTCGGCCTGCCCCAGCAGCGCCTTTTGCAGCGCCGCGATGCCAGCGATGGCGGCGTCGCACTGGTCGCGGACCCAAAGGCGGAAATCGGTCGCGACCTGGTCGTTGCGCGAGCGGCCCGTGTGCAGGCGCCGGCCCGCGTCGCCGATTAGCTCGATCAGGCGCGCCTCGACGTTCATGTGGATGTCTTCCAGCGCCGCGGAAAACTTGAACGTGCCGCCCTCGATCTCTGACAAGACGGTGAGCAGGCCTTCACGGATGGCCTCGGCATCTTTATCGGTGATGATGCCCTGCGCGGCCAACATCGCCGCATGGGCGCGGGAGCCCGCGACGTCCTGGGCCGCCAACCGCTGGTCGAAGCCGATCGAGGCGTTGATCGCCTCCATGATCTGGTCGGGACCGCCGGCGAAGCGGCCGCCCCACATGGCGTTCGAGGAGCTGTCGGAATCGGACATGGACGACCTTTCGCGGAGGATGCAGGTGAGACTACTCGTTGCCGCTCTTTATCTGGCGCTTGGCGCTGCTGCAAATGCCGGCGACCTGTCGGGGGTCGAACTTGCGGGCGACATGCGCAAGCTGGTGGTCCACGAGGCACCCGAAGCCGTGCCGGCCCTGACCTTCGAGACGCCTGATGGCGAAACCGTCGCGCTGTCGGACTACGCGGGCAAGCCGGTCCTCCTGAACTTCTGGGCGACGTGGTGCGCCCCCTGCCGCGAAGAGATGCCGGCGCTCGACGCGATCCAGCAGAGCGGCGCGGCCGAGGTGGTGACAGTCGCGACCGGGCGGAACTCGATCGACGGGATCGAACGGTTCTTCGCCGAGACGGGTATAGAAGCGCTGCCGATCCTGCTGGACCCGAACCAGAGCGAGGCGCGCCAGATGGCCGTCCTTGGCCTGCCGGTCACGGTGCTGATCGACCCTGAGGGTCGCGAGGTCGCCCGCCTGACCGGCGGCGCGCACTGGGACAGCCCCGAGGCCGCCGCAGTGATCGAGGCGCTCGGTCAATAGGCGCGGCTCTTGAAAGCGGCGCAGCGGGGCGCCATGTCAGCGCGCATCCTTCAGACAAGGCATTCCATGGACCCTGCTGCCACACTCCTCGCCGCCGCCGCCGCGTTCGGCGGCATCACGGCGTTCCGCCGCTGGCGCGAGGGTTCGCTGCGCGGGGCCGATGGTGCCCGCAACGCCTGGCAGGCCGCCTTTCCCGGTGACCGGGTCCACAACTCGATCGTGGGCGAAGACGGCCGGGCGGCCCTGGTCGAGACGGATTGGGGCTGCGGCGTGATCTGCCAACGCGGCGCCCTCGCGCGGCGCCTCGACAAGGCTGCGACGGCTATCTCGGCGGACGGGCTGCATATCCACCTGCAAGACGACGCCGTGACGCGCGTGACAGTGAAGCTGAACCCCGCCGACGCGGCCCTCTGGCACGAGAAGATCAAAGGAAGCTAGGCGCCCGGTAACTCAGATGCCGGCCTTGCGGCTTTCCTCGAGGTAGATCTCCCGCAGACGCTGCGCCACCGGGCCCGGAGCGCCTTTCCCCACGGCGACGCCGTCGATCTCGACCACCGGCGTGACGAAAGTGGTGGCGGAGGTGACGAACGCCTCGTCGGCGGCCTGTGCCTCCTCGATGGTGAAGGCGCGCTCTTCCACCTTCATCTGCGCCTCTCGGGCGAAGCGAAGGACGGCGGCGCGGGTGATGCCGTGGAGGATCTCGGGACCCAATTGCCGCGTCACGATCACGCCGTCCTTGACGATGTAGGCGTTGTTCGACGTGCCCTCGGTTATCGCACCGTCCTCGACCATCCAGGCATCGTCGCACCCTTTCGCCTTGGCCGCCATCTTGCCCATCGACGGGTAGAGAAGCTGCACCGTCTTGATGTCCCGGCGGTCCCAGCGGAGATCGGGCACTGTGGCGACCCTGATCCCCGTTCTGGCCGCCGGACTGTCGGCCAGACCTGGCTTGGACTGGGTGAACAGCACCACTGTCTGAGCCGTGCCCTCGGGTGGATAGGCGAAGTCGCGATCCGCAGCGCCCCGCGTGACCTGCAGATAGACCATGCCATCCTCGATCCGGTTCTCGGCAACCAGGCGGCGGTGGATCTCGAGCAGCGCGTCGCGGGTCATGGGCATGCCCATGTCCAGCTCGGCCAGGCTGCGTTCAAGGCGGACGGCGTGCCCCTCGAAGTCGATCAGCTTGCCGCCGAGGACGCTCGTGACCTCGTAGACGCCGTCGGCGAAAAGGAAGCCCCGGTCGAAGACGCTGATCTTCGCGTCTTCCTCGGGCAGGTAGTCGCCGTTGACATATACGGTGCGGGACATGGGGAGCCTCCTTCTACGCGGCGCCGGTGTAGCCCCCCGCCTTTGTCAAGTATAGGCCCAGATCAGCAGGCCCGTGCCCAGGATCATGCGGTAGATGACGTAGGGCGTGAAGCTGACGCTCTCGAGCAGGCGGAACATCAGCTTCAGCGCGAGAAGCGCCGCCAGGAGCGACAGGAAGGCGACGATGGCGGCATCGCGGATCACGCCTGCGTCGGTCGTCCCGATCAGGTCGAGCGACAGGAGCATGCCGCTCGCCAGGATCGTCGGGATGGACATGAGCATCGACAGCTTGGCCGCATCCTTGCGGGTGTACCCCAGGGCCCGCCCGCCGGTGATGGTGATGCCTGACCGCGACGTGCCGGGGACCAGCGCGATCACCTGCCACAGGCCCATGATGACGGCATCCTTGAGCGTCCAGTCCGAGGCCGTGTGCTGCTCGGGCGCGCGCTGGTCGAAGTACCACAAGACCAGGCCGAAGATGATCGTGGTCCACCCGATAACCGCGACCGAGCGCAAGGCGTCCGAAAGGTCCAGAACGCTCAGGATCAGGCCGGCGATGATGACGGGGACCGTGGCGACGGCAAGGCAGAGCGCGAGCCATGCGCCAGGCTCATCGACCCGCCCGCGAACCAGCGACGGCAATCCGGCGACGGCGACGCGGACGTCCGCCCAGAAGAACAGGATTACGGCGCCAAGGGTGCCGACATGGGCGGCAACGTCGATCAGCAGGCCCTGATCGACATGTCCCGTCAGCGCGGGAAGCAGGACCAGGTGGCCCGAGGACGAGATGGGCAGGAACTCGGTGATGCCCTGCACGAGGGCCACGAGGACGAGATAGAAGAGAGGCATTCGAGCGCGCTCCGGTGAAGTGTCGCGCGGGGTATACGCCGCACTCCAAGATCTGGAAATGCCGAAGGTAGGTCCGGACAGGCCTCATTTTCCTGTGATTCTCCTTCGGACCCGAATGACGGAAGTTCGATAGCGAAAAAATAGGTTAGCTTTGGTGACCTACTTGGTAATTTCCCCTTTTCCGGAACGGAAAAATCGGTATAGGAGAGAGCGTCACAGGAGGGATGTGCCTTGGCCAAAGAGAAGATGCTCAAGTTCACGACGATTCAGCGGTCGATGCCAGACAAGCGCACCGCGGACGACCGCAAGGCGGATTTCGACGAGATCTATGCCGAATTCTCGGACGAGAAGGCGGGCGAGCAGGCCGGGCGGTGCAGCCAGTGCGGCGTGCCCTATTGCCAATCGCATTGCCCGGTGAACCACAACATCCCCGACTGGCTGCGCCTGACGGCCGAAGGGCGCCTGGAAGAGGCGTATTTCCTCGCGCAGGAAAACAACACCTTCCCCGAGGTCTGCGGCCGCATCTGCCCGCAGGACCGCCTGTGCGAGGGCAACTGCGTGATCGAGCAGTCGGGCCACGGCACCGTCACCATCGGCGCGGTCGAGAAATACATCACCGATACCGCCTGGGAGCAGGGCTGGGTGAAGCCGATCACCAACCGCGGCGAACGGCGCGAGAGCGTCGGCATCATCGGCGCGGGGCCCGGCGGGCTGGCGGCGGCGCATATGCTGCGGCTCGAAGGGGTGCAGGTCACGGTTTACGACCGCTACGACCGCGCCGGCGGGCTGATGGTCTACGGCATCCCCGGCTTCAAGCTGGAGAAGGACGTGATCGAGCGGCGGGTCAAGTGGCTCGAGGAGGGTGGCGTCACTTTCCGGATGAATTGCAACGTGGGCACCGACATCTCGTGGGACGAGGTGCGCGGCGCGCATGATGCGGTGCTGATTGCCACCGGCGTCTACAAGTCGCGCGATCTTCAGGCGCCGGGCATCGGCGCCAGGGGCATCGTGCGGGCGATCGACTACCTGACGGCCTCGAACCGCAAGTCCTTCGGCGACGACGTGCCCGAGTTCGACAGCGGCGAGCTGAATGCCGAGGGCAAGAAGGTCGTCGTGATCGGCGGCGGCGACACGGCGATGGACTGCCTGCGCACCGCCATCCGGCAAGGCGCGACCAGCGTCAAATGCCTGTATCGCCGGGACCGGACGAACATGCCGGGCTCGCAGCGCGAGGTGCAGAACGCCGAAGAGGAAGGCGTCGAATTCGTCTGGCTGTCGGCCCCCAAGGGGTTCACCGGCGAGGATGTCGAGGGCGTCATGGTCAGCCGGATGCGGCTTGGCCAACCCGACGCGACGGGGCGGCAGGTGCCGGAGATCATCGAAGGCTCGGACTATGTCGAAGAGGCCGACCTGGTGATCAAGGCGCTGGGGTTCGAGCCCGAAGAGCTGGCGAAGCTGTGGGGTGTGGACGGGCTGGAAGTGACCCGCTGGGGTACCGTGCTGGCTGATTTCCGCACGCACGAGACGTCGCTTCCCGGCGTCTATGCCTGCGGGGACATCCAGCGCGGCGCGAGCCTTGTGGTCTGGGCGATCCGCGACGGGCGCGAGGCGGCGCAGGCGATCATGGCGCAGTTCGCCGGGGCCTCGGCCGTGGCGGCCGAATAGTCGCACCCGGCGGCGTCGGAAAACTGTCGGACTCGCGTCGGAGAAACGTGAGACTCTTGTAAGAGAATCGTAGGACATCGCGCGCGCGCAGCGCGCGGTAGGAAACGGGAAAGGTCGCGGATCGTGACCTTTCCATTCCAGGACATTCCGCCCCCCGCCGGTGACGGCCGGGGGCTCTCGCACCCGGACCCCCGGGAGTATTTGACGCAAGATGAAGGAGGGGCGCAGGTCCCACCCTTCCCCGGTCGAGGAGATGTTGTCATGACGAAGCACGATGCCGAATGGGTCGCCCGCGAGGAAGCCAAGCGGGCCTTCATGGCCGAGAATTCGCTTTACACTCCCGAGGACGAACATGCCTCCTGCGGTGTGGGCTTCGTCGTGTCGATCGACGGGTCGCGCCAGCGGCGCGTTGTCGAGAAAGGCATCGCGGCGCTGAAGTCGATCTGGCACCGGGGTGCCGTGGACGCGGACGGGCGCACCGGCGACGGGGCGGGTATCCACGTGCAGATCCCGCGCAAGTTCTTCGAGGACATGATCGTCCGCACCGGCCACACGCCGAACGAGGGGCAGCAGCTTGCCGTGGGACAGGTCTTCTTGCCGCGCACCAATTTCGGTGCGCAGGAGACCTGCCGGACCATCGTCGAAACCGAGATCCTGCGGATGGGCTACTTCATCTACGGGTGGCGGCACGTCCCCGTGGACACGGCCTGCCTCGGGTCCAAGGCCAACGCGACGCGCCCCGAGATCGAGCAGATCCTGATCTCGAACTGCAAGGGCGTGGACGAAGAGACGTTCGAGCGCGAGCTTTACGTCATTCGTCGTCGGATCGAGAAAGCCTCGGCCGCCGCGGGCGTGGGGCAGCTTTACATCTGCTCTCTGTCCTGCCGGTCGATCATCTACAAGGGCATGTTCCTGGCACAGGACGTGGCCGAGTTCTAT
The DNA here is from genome assembly GCF_900172315.1 of Palleronia marisminoris. Classification (GTDB taxonomy): domain Bacteria; phylum Pseudomonadota; class Alphaproteobacteria; order Rhodobacterales; family Rhodobacteraceae; genus Palleronia; species Palleronia marisminoris. The sequence continues at coordinate 195,718 of NZ_FWFV01000005.1, read as the reverse complement.
CCCGACCTGCTCGACGAGCGGTTCGAGAGCGCCTTCGCGATCTACCACCAGCGCTATTCGACCAACACCTTCCCGCAATGGTGGCTGGCCCAGCCCTTCCGCATGTTGGCCCATAACGGCGAGATCAACACGCTGAAGGGCAACATCAACTGGATGAAGAGCCACGAGATCCGCATGGCGAGCGCCACGTTCGGAGAGCTGGCAGAGGACATCAAGCCGATCGTGCCGCAAGGCTCGTCCGACTCGGCGGCGCTGGATTCGGTGTTCGAGGTCCTGGTGCGCTCGGGCCGGTCGGCGCCGATGGCGAAGACGGTGCTTGTCCCTGAGTCCTGGTCCAAGCAGGCCGAGGAACTGCCCGAGGCGTGGCGGGACATGTATTCCTACTGCAACTCTGTGATGGAGCCGTGGGACGGCCCTGCCGCCTTGGCGATGACGGACGGGCGCTGGGTGTGCGCCGGCCTCGACCGGAACGGGCTGCGTCCGATGCGCTATGTCGTGACGGGCGACGGGCTGGTGATCGCCGGGTCCGAGGCCGGGATGGTGCCGATCGACGAGGCGAGCGTCGTCGAGAAGGGCGCGCTTGGCCCCGGACAGATGCTGGCCGTCGATATCGAAGAGGGCAAGCTCTACCACGACGCGCAGATCAAGGACCGGCTGGCGGCCTCGCAGCCGTTCGGCGAGTGGGTCGGCAAGATCAACGAGTTGGACGAAGAGCTGGCCAAGGTGGACGAGCGCCCGCTGTTCGACGGGCTTGACCTGAAGCGCCGCCAGATCGCGGCCGGGTATTCGCTGGAAGAGATCGAGCAGATCCTCGCCCCCATGGCCGAGGACGGCAAGGAGACGCTGGCGTCGATGGGCGACGACACGCCCTCGGCCGTGCTGTCCGAGACCTACCGGCCGCTGTCGCATTTCTTCCGGCAGAACTTCAGCCAGGTGACGAACCCGCCGATCGACTCGTTGCGCGAGTTCCGGGTGATGAGCCTGAAGACCCGGTTCGGGAACCTCAAGAACGTGCTGGACGAGTCCTCGGCCCAGACGGAAATCCTGGTGCTGGATTCACCCTTCGTCGGGAACGCGCAGTTCGACCGGATGGTCGAGGCGTTCAACGCGCCCATGGTCGAGATCGACTGCACGTTCGAGCCGGGCCATGGCTTCGGGACGCTGCGCAAGGAGCTGGACCGTATCCGTGACGCGGCCGAGGATGCGGTGCGTTCCGGAGCCGGGCATATCGTGCTGACCGACCAGGGCGTGGGCGAGGATCGGGTGGCGATGCCGATGATCCTGGCGACGAGCGCGGTGCATTCGTGGCTGACGCGCAAGGGGCTGCGGACCTTCACCTCGATCAACGTGCGCGCGTCCGAATGCATCGACCCGCATTACTTCGCGGTCCTGATCGGCTGTGGTGCCACCACGGTGAACGCCTATCTGGCCGAGGACACGCTGGCCGACCGGATCGGGCGGGGGCTGCTGGATTGCTCGCTGACAGAAGCCGTGGCGCGGTATCGCCGGGCGATCGACGCGGGGCTTCTGAAGATCATGTCGAAGATGGGCATCAGCGTGGTCTCGTCGTACCGGGGTGGTCTGAACTTCGAGGCGGTCGGACTGAGCCGTGCCATGTGCGCCGAGTTCTTCCCCGGCATGCAGAGCCGGATCAGCGGCATCGGGGTGAACGGCATCCAGATGAAGGCCGAAGAGGTCCACGCCCGCGGGTTCCGGGGCGGCAAGGACGTGCTGCCCATCGGCGGGTTCTACAAGGCGCGCCGCTCGGGCGAGACGCATGCCTGGGAAGCGACCTCGATGCACATGCTGCAGATGGCCTGCAACAAGGGCAGCTTCCAGATGTGGAAGCAGTACTCGGCGAAGATGCAGGGCGCGAAGCCGATCCACCTGCGCGACCTGATGAACTTCAAGGCGCTGGGGCAGCCGATTCCGCTGGAAGAGGTCGAGAGCATCACCTCGATCCGCAAGCGGTTCGTGACGCCGGGGATGTCGCTGGGGGCGCTGTCGCCCGAGGCGCACCGGACGCTGTCGATCGCGATGAACCGGATCGGCGCGAAGTCGGATTCGGGTGAGGGCGGCGAGTCGCCCGAGGACTTCACGCCCGACTCGAACGGCGACAACCGGTCGGCCAAGATCAAGCAGGTGGCATCCGGGCGCTTTGGCGTGACGGCGGAATACCTGCTGCATTGCGAAGAGCTTGAGATCAAGGTCGCGCAAGGCGCCAAGCCCGGCGAGGGTGGACAGCTTCCGGGCATGAAGGTGACGCAGCTGATCGCGAAGCTGCGGCATTCGACGCCGGGCGTGACGCTGATCTCGCCGCCGCCGCACCATGACATCTACTCGATCGAAGACCTTGCGCAGCTGATCTACGACCTGAAGCAGATCAACCCGAAGGCCAAGGTGACGGTGAAGCTGGTCGCCTCCAGCGGCGTCGGCACGATTGCGGCGGGCGTGGCGAAGGCCAAGGCCGACATCATCCTGATCTCGGGGCATAATGGCGGCACGGGGGCGTCTCCGGCGACCTCGATCAAGTATGCCGGCCTGCCGTGGGAGATGGGCCTGACCGAGGCGCATCAGGTTCTGGCGATGAACGACCTGCGCAGCCGCGTGACCTTGCGCACCGATGGCGGCCTGCGCACCGGGCGTGACATCGTCATGGCGGCGATGATGGGTGCCGAGGAGTTCGGGATTGGCACCGCCGCGCTGATCGCCATGGGCTGCATCATGGTCCGCCAGTGCCAGTCGAACACCTGCCCGGTGGGCGTCTGCACGCAGGACGATGCGCTCCGCGAGAAGTTCACCGGCAACGCCGAGAAGGTCGTGAACCTGATTACCTTCTATGCGCAGGAGGTTCGCGAGATCCTGGCCGAGATCGGTGCGCGCAGCCTGCACGAGGTGATCGGCCGGGCCGATCTGCTCAGCCAGGTCAGCCGCGGGTCGTCGCACCTGGACGACCTGGACCTCAACCCGCTGCTGGTGACCGTCGATGAGAATGGCGACATCCGCTACGACCACAACCAGCCGCGCAACGAGCCCGACGATACGCTGGATGCCGAGATCGTGCGCGACGCGCAGCGGTTCCTGGAGGATGGCGAGAAGATGCAGCTGTCCTACGCGGTGCAGAACACGCACCGCACCGTGGGCACCCGCACGTCGAGCCACATCGTGCAGAAGTTCGGGATGCGGAACCGGCTTCAGCCCGACCACCTGACCGTAAAGCTGACGGGCAGTGCCGGGCAGTCGCTGGGGGCCTTCGCGGCGCCGGGGCTGAAGCTCGAGGTTTCGGGCGATGCCAACGACTATGTCGGCAAGGGCTTGTCAGGGGGCATCATCGTGGTGCGCCCGCCGATGGTCAGCCCGCTGGATGCGGCGGCGAACACCATCATCGGCAACACCGTGCTTTACGGCGCGACCGAGGGCTACCTTTTCGCCGCAGGTCGTGCGGGCGAGCGGTTCGCGGTGCGCAACTCTGGCGCGCATACGGTGATCGAGGGCTGCGGATCGAACGGCTGCGAGTACATGACCGGCGGCATCGCGGTGATCCTGGGCGAGATCGGCGCCAATTTCGGGGCCGGCATGACCGGCGGCATGGCGTTCCTCTACGACCCCGAAGGCCGTGCCGAGGGGCTGATGAACATGGAAACCCTCGTCGCCTGCCCGGTCACCACCGAGCATTGGGTCAACCTTCTGAAGGGGATGGTCGAACGCCACCACGCCGAGACCGGCTCGCGCCGCGCGGCGAGCCTGCTGCAGAACTGGGAGGTCGAGCTGCCGAAATTCGTGCAGGTCTGCCCGAAGGAGATGCTGGGCAAGCTGGACCATGTCGTCGGGATCGAGGACACGGCTATCCCGGCCGAGTGACCGGAAGGGCGCCCTGCGGGGCGCCCTTTTTCGTTGAGCCGATCGGCGCCGCCCCGATTTGCGTTTCGCAAATCGCCCCTATGTCGGGGGTCAGGAGGTGCAATATGGCTCAACTTCTCATTCAGGCACTCGACAAGCTGGAAGCTGGCGATTGGGAGGGCGCGCATCGGATCGCGCTGGAATTCGACGGGCCGAGCTCGGCGTGGCTTCACGCCCACCTGCATCGGGTGAAAGGCGACGAGGAGATGGCCCGCGAATGGTACGCCAAAGCCGGCCGCGACCCGTTCGAGGGCGACGTGACCGAAGAACGCTACGCCCTGCGCCAGGAGCTGACCTCGGGGGTCGAAGGGATGCTCGGCCAGAAACCCGAGACCGACCCGACCTGATGCCAGCCGCTCGCTTCGTCCTAGATCAAGGATCAGAGGGAGCGAGACCATGAGCCGATGGCTGATCGACGCACTGGACCGGTTGGATGCTGGCGACTGGGACGGCGCACATGAACTCGCGCAGGCCGACGAGACCGACGCGGGCGCGTGGCTGCACGCGCATCTGCACCGGATCGAGGGCGACGAGGCCAACGCCAATTACTGGTACCGGCGCGCTGGTCGGACGCCGTTCACCGGCACGATCGAGGACGAGCGGACTGCCCTGCGCGACGCCCTGCGCTGAACCCGGGGCCGTACGGGCACGGTCGGCGGACCTGGGTGCTGCGGCGTGTCGGGAAGGCTTGACCGCCCTGCCCCGACGCGGGAAATCGGGGCATGGCGAAACGTGATAAAGCGAAGAAGCGCGCCCCGACCGGGCAGCGGGTGCGGCGGTGGCTCTGGCGTGGGGCACTGGGGCTGGTGGCGTTCGCACTGGCAGCCGTGGGCCTGTATGTCGTGGTGAACCCGCCGACGACCCCGTACATGATCTCGGAAAGCCGGCGCCTGGGCGGCGTCGATCATGAGTGGACGTCGCTGGACGAGATCGCACCCGAGATGGCGCGATCGGTCGTCGCCGCCGAGGACGCGCGGTTCTGCCAGCATTGGGGCTTCGACGTCGCCGCGATCCGTGCGGCCATCGACGCGGGAGGGGCGCGTGGGGCCTCGACCATCTCGCAGCAGGTCGTGAAGAACGTCTATCTCTGGCAGGGGCGCAGCTGGCCGCGCAAGGCGCTCGAGGCCAGCCTGACCCCGCTGGTCGAGGCGTTCTGGTCCAAGCGCCGCATCGTCGAGGTTTACCTGAACGTGGCCGAGTTCGGCGAAGGCGTCTTCGGCATCGACGCCGCTGCCCGCGAGGCGTTCGGGGTGTCGCCGTCGGAGCTGACGCCGACGCAGGCGGCGCGGCTGGCGGCGGTGCTGCCAAACCCGAAGGAGCGTTCGGCTGCGGATCCGACGGATGCGCTGCGCCGGCGGGCCGCGCAGATCATGGACGGCGCCGCCACCATTGCGCGGGACGGCCGGGCGGACTGCTTCGATCGGGCTGCGGGTTGAAGGCGGCGCCGGGACAAGGCAGTTAGGGACGGTATCAGGTAAAGGATTTTGCCGCCGATGTACTCGCTCTATCATGCGCCGCTTTCCCCGTTCTGCCGCAAGGTGCGGCTGGTGCTGGCCGAGAAGAAGATCGAGGTGAAGCTGGTCGAGGAGCGCTACTGGGAGAAGGACACCGACTTCCTGCGGCGCAACCCGGCCGGCAAGGTCCCGATCCTGCGCGCCAACGGCAAGAACATGCCGGAAAGCCAGGCGATCTGCGAATGGCTCGAGGCGAAGCACCCCGAGCCCGCGTTGATGCCCGAGGACGCGGATGCGGCCTACGAGGTGCGCCGACTCTGCGCCTGGTTCGATGACGCGTTCTTCAATCAGGTGACGTCGAACCTGCTCTACGAGCGGGTCAACAAGAAGGTGCAGGGCGCGGGCTACCCGGACTCGAGCAAGGTCAAGGCGGGGGCCAAGGCGGTGAAGTTTCACCTCGACTACATGGCGTGGCTGCTGGAGAAGCGTCGGTGGCTGGCGGGAGACGTGATGACGCTGGCCGATTTCGCCGCCGCCTCGCATCTCAGCGCGCTCGACTACACCAGCGACGTGGATTGGGCGCGTCACGATGTGGTCAAGGAGTGGTACGCCAAGATCAAGTCGCGCCCGGCATTCCGGGGAATCCTGTCGGACGTGGTGCCGGGCTTCATGCCCCCGCCGCATTATGCCGACCTCGATTTCTGAGAACGGACGCCGCAGGGCCCCCTCGCGATTTGACCCCGTCCAGACTATCTGGGCAAGATGAAGACGCTGAAAGACGCCCTCGAGGACTACGCGTTGGAAGCCGGATTCGCCAAGATGGGCGTCTGCCGGCCCGACGCCGTGGCCGAGGCCGGGGCGCGGCTCGACACCTTCCTGGGCGAGGGTCGGCAGGGCCAGATGCACTGGATGACCGAGAAGCAGGCCTGGCGACGCGATCCCCGCGCGCTGTGGCCCGAGGCGCGTTCCGTCGTGATGCTGGCCGAGAGCTATACGCCCGGGCACGATCCGCTGGACGATGTGGGGCTGCGCGACCGGGGCGCGGTCAGCGTCTATGCGCAGGGGCGCGACTACCATGACGTGGTGAAGAAGCGGCTGAAGAAGGTCGGGCGCTGGTTCATGGAGACTGTCGAGAAGGGTGGGTATCGGTCGGCAGATGGCAAGTGGGTGCCGCTCTCGGCGGATGCTGTGCATCCGCCTGCCGCGCTCGGGGCGGAGTCTGCGCCTCCGCCGGAGATCAAAGTCTTCGTCGATACGGCGCCGGTGATGGAAAAGCCGCTGGCCGCCGCCGCCGGGCTGGGCTGGCAGGGCAAGCATACGAACCTGCTGGGACGGGACCTGGGGAACTGGGTGTTCCTCGGGGCGATCTTCACGACGCTGGAGCTGGAGCCCGACGCGCCCGAGGCCGAGCATTGCGGGTCGTGCCGGAAGTGCCTCGACATCTGCCCGACGAACGCGTTTCCGGCGCCCTTCCAGCTCGATGCGCGGCGTTGCGTCAGCTACCTGACGATCGAGCACAAGGGCCCGGTGGACGAGGCGTTGCGGCCGGGGCTGGGCAACCGGATCTATGGCTGCGACGACTGCCTCGCCGTCTGCCCCTGGAACAAGTTCGCCGTCGAGGCCCGGGACATGCGCCTGTCCCCGCAGCCCGGGCGGCGGGCGCCCGCACTGGCCGAGCTGGCGCAGTTAAACGACGCGGGCTTCCGCGAGATGTTCTCGGGCTCGCCCATCAAGCGGATCGGGCGCGACCGGATGGTGCGCAACGTCTGCTACGCGATCGGCAACTCGGGCGATGCGTCCCTGTCACAGGTGCTGGAGCCTTTGACGCGCGATCCCGACCCGGGTGTTGCGGATGCGGCACGCTGGGCTAGGCTGCGGCTCAGCTAAGCCTTGGGGGGCAAAACGTGCGACTGAAACCGGCGCTGCATCGGGCGGCGATCTGGGGAGAGCGAGCTTTCGACCGCGCCTTCCCCGCCAAGACGCCCGAGAATCCGGTTCTGGATACGTATCGGGGCTACGGGGTTCCGGACGGGATCGTGCTGCGCGCGCGCGTCCTTGCCTCGCTGCGGCGGACGACGCCTGATCCGGGGCAGAGCCGCTGGCAGAACCTCAGGCAGATGGCGTCTCTGTTCCTCACCCACGAAGTCGCCGATGTGACCGTCGTGGCGGTCGAAAGCGGCCTGACGGCCGTCAGCGACGAGGAAGGCTATATCACGCTGAAGATTCCGGGCGAGTTCGCGCCGGGATGGCACCGCATCACGCTGGAGATCAAAGATGTGCCCGACAGCCGTGTGGTCGCCGAGGCGCTGGTGCCCTCGGCCGATGCGCGGCTGGGGATCGTGACGGATATCGACGACACCCTGATCCAGACCGGCGCCTATTCCCTGGCGAAGAACCTGTGGACGACCTTCACCGGATCGGCCACCTCGCGGCGGGTCTTTGCGGACGCGACCGTGCTGCTCGACCACCTGAGCGGGCACGGGCGCAACCCGGTGTTCTACGTCTCGTCCAGCCCGTGGAACCTGCACGCTTTCCTGGGAAAGGTATTCGACCGGGCGGGGCTGGTCCCGGGCCCGATCTTCCTGCGCGACCTGGGCATCGGCGAGAACCAGTTCATCAGCCGCGGCCACGGCAATCACAAGGGCGGTGCCATCGATCGGATCATGGCCGCCAATCCCGACCTGCCCTTCGTGCTGATCGGAGACACGGGGCAGCACGATGCCGAAATATACCTCGAGGCGTGCCACCGCCATGGTGGCCGGATCGACGCGGTGATCCTGCGCGAACCCGGGTCGGGACCGGACGACGCCAGCCGCAATGCGATCTCGACCATGCGGCGTCTGGGCGTCATCGTGGCGCATGGCACCGATTTCGGGCAGGTGGCCGAGGCGCTCGAACGTGGCGGCCTGCAGATCTGACGCTCTGGACGGACGGGGCGCGGGCGGTTAGGGATCGAGCGGGGTCCCGTGGCTCAACTGGATAGAGCAGCCCCCTCCTAAGGGGCAGGTTGCAGGTTCGAATCCTGCCGGGATCACCACCCGTTCAAGCAGAGGTCACGCCCGTGGCGCGCGGAAGGCGAACGCGCCCAGCGACGCCACCGCCAACGCGACGACGAAGCTGCCGAGCGCGAAGAGGCCGAAGGCCACCGCGGCACCGCCCGACAGGCCGAAGGGCAGCGTCCCCGTCACCATCCACGCCCCGATCGTCGCGGCGAAGACCGCGGCCATGGCGAGGCCCGCGCCCACGATGCCCAGTCGCGCACCCTTTGCCCGGGTCGAGAGCGCGCGGCGCAGCGACGACGCCGCCTGCCCGACATCGCCCTGGATCGCGAGGAGGGCGGGAACGACGACCAGCACCAGCACCATGCCGAAGCCCAGCCCGTAGACCAGCGTTATGACGGTTGGCTTGAGGAACTGCGCCTGGCTCGACCGCTCGTAGAGCAGCGGCGCGAGACCGAGCACGGTGGTCAGCGTCGTCAGCAGGACCGGGCGCAGGCGGTCGCAGGCGGCGTCGATGATCGCCCTGCGGGAAGGGCGGGTGCCGGCATATTCGTCGGTCGTCGTCACGAGGACGATCGAGTCGTTGATGATGATGCCGGTCATGCCGATCAGGCCCACGACCGAAAACATCGAAAGCGGAACGTCCCAGATGTAGTGCCCCCAGATCGCACCGACGAGGCCGAAGGGGATCGTCGCCATGATGACCACCGGCCGGGTCCAGCTGGCGAAGATCCACGCCAGGGTCAGGTAGATGCCGAGAAGGCAGAACGAGAACCCGGTGAGCGCGTCGTTCAGGAATTCGTCCTCCTGCTCGCTGAGGCCCGAAAGCTCCCAGTTGACGCCGAACTGCTCCTGGACCGTCGGCAGGATGCGCTCTTGCATGATGGTCATGATCTCGGCGGCGCGGGCGGCGTCGTCGCTGTCGAGATCGCCCGTCACCGAGACCTCGCGCACGCCGTTCTCGCGGCGGATGGTGGAAAAACCCTCGCGCACCTCGACCGTGACGATGTCGCGCAGCATGGCCCAACCGCCATCGGGTGTGGGCAGCACGACGCGGTCGAGGTAGTCGGCGGTAAACTCGTCCTGCGGCAGCTCGACCCGGATCGCTGCCGAACGGATGCCGTCGGGATAGGTGGCGGCTTCGATCCCCTCGAGCCGGTCGCGCAGGACGGACCCGATCTCGGCGATGGAAAAGCCGAGCGCCTCGCCCTGGGGCGTCAGGTCGAGGACGAATTCCTGCGTGTCGTAGGCAAGATTGTCTTCCAGCGCCGAAACCTCGCCGAAGCCCGCAAGCTCGGCCTTCAGGGCTTCGGCGGCGTCTTTCAGAACCTGCGTTTCCGCCCCCGAGAGGCGCACGTCGATGGCGTCGCCGCCAGGCCCGGAGCGCCAGCCGCGGAAGGACAGCTCTTGCAGCTGCGGGTGGCGCGCGACGGCGTCCTGAAGGACGGCCACGAATTCGAACGAGGAATAGGACCGCAGGTCGGGGTCGATCAGCTCGATCGAGATTGCGCCAAGCTGGTCGGCGTCGAGGTTGTCGGTCCCCGACAGGGCGCGGCCGGCATTCCCGCCGATCTCGGCCAGAGCATAGACCACCGGGTCGGCGCCGTATTCCTCGACATACTGCGCGCGCACATCGTCGAGCGAGCCTTGGATCAGCGACAATTGCTCCAGCGTGTCGTCACGTGTGGCGCTGGCCTGCATCGCAAAGTTGCCGCTGACCGAGCCTTGTTCGGGCGAGTCGAAGAACCTCCATTGCACCTTGCCCGAGACGTACAGGACCATCTGCAGCGACAAGAGAAGCACCGCCGCGGCGATCACGGGATAGCGCATCAGCGTCACCAGACCCATCGCGGGGCGGAAGAGCCGCTCGCGCACCCAGGTGAAGCCGCGGTTCACCACGCGCGATGGCGCGTCGTACCAATGCCGCTCACCGGTATGGGCCAGCGCGTGGGCCATGTGGTTCGGCAGGATAAGGAAGCATTCGACCAGGGACGCGATCAGCACCACGATCACGGTGAACGGGATGTCCGCGATCAGCGTGCCGAACACGCCGCCGATGGCGGTCAACCCGAAGAAGGCGATGATCGTCGTGACAGTGGCCGAAAAGACCGGCGCGAACATCCGCTGCGCCGCGGTCTCGGCGGCGGTGACGGGACTTTCGCCCAGACGGCGCGCGCGGAAATCGGCGTGCTCGCCCACGACGATGGCATCGTCCACCACGATCCCCAGCGTGATGATCAGCGCGAAGAGCGACATCATGTTCAGCGTCAGCCCGGCGGCATACATCAGCGCAAGCGCGGCCGTCATCGCAACGGGTATGCCCGCGGCCACCCAGAAGGCGATGCGGGCGTTCAGGAACAGGAACAGCAGCCCCACGACGAGGGCGAGTCCCATCGCCCCGTTATCCACCAGAAGGTCGAGTCGCGCCGAGATCTCTTCCGCCCGGCCCCGGATCAGGTCGATCTGCACGCCCTGCGGCAGGCTGGGGCTGACCTGGGCCACGACCTCTTCGACGCGGGCCTGGATGTCGAGCGCATCGCCCGCCTCGGACCGCTGCACCTGGATCGAGACCGCGGGGTCCGCGCCCACGAAATAGGCGCGCTCTCGGTCGGGGCCTTCGACCACGATGCGGGCCACATCCCCCACCGTCAGGGGCGCCCCGGCCGCGTTCGAGCGCAGGACGACGTCGGCGATATCGGCGGCGCTGCGACTTTCCTGCCCGGCGCGGATCCGGGCGGTGCCTGCCACCTCGCCCGCGGGCGAGGCATCCGCCGCGGACCCGATGGCATCGGCGATCTCGGACAGGGTCAGGTCGTATTGGACAAGGGCCATCGACGGCACCTCGACCACCGTTTCGGGCGCGGCGATGCCCTGGGTCGAGGTGCGGGTCACGCCGGCCGCGAAAAGCTGCGTGACGAAATCGTCCGCGATGCGGCCAAGCTGGTCGACGCCGACCGGGCCGGTGATGATCACGTCCGTCACCCGGTCGCGCCAGCCGCCCCACGAGACTTCGGGGTCTTCGGCCGACTCGGGCAGGGTCGAGATCCCGTCGACGGCCGACTCGACGTCGGTTGCGGCAACCGCCATGTCGTAGCCCGGTTCAAACTCCAGCTCGATCGATGCGCGGCCTTCGGTGGAACGTGCCTCGATCCCGGAGACGCCCTCGACTGCCAAGAGGACGGGTTCGAGCACGCTGACGATGGCCGTGTCCACCGCCTCGGCGCCGGCGCCGGACCACGTGACGTCGACGTCGATCTCGTCCGAGATCACGTCTGGGAAATACTGGGCGCGCATCCGGGGCACGGCCGCCAGCCCAAGCGCCAGAAGGATGACCAGAAGAAGGTTCGCGGCCGTGCGATGGCGGGTGAAGTAGGACAGGAGCCCGTTGATCATCCGTCCCGCGCCCCGCCGTTCTCGAGCCGCTCGATCATGCTCGCTGGCACTTGCGGCTCGTTCAGCGCCGCCAGCACCCGTTCCTTCGCCGCGATCGGCATTCGGGCGTTGCCCTCGACCATGGCGATCAGCGCGGCGCGGCGTTCGGGGGTCAGGTCGATCATCTCGTCTGCCACCGCGGCCTCTTCCGTGTCTTGCGCCTGCCGCAGCGGGCGCACCCTGATGCCGACGCCCAGAAGCGGCGAGCGTTCGGCCACGACCTCGCGTCCCTCCAGCCCTTCGGCGCGGACGAGGACGCTGTCGCCCTGGGCGCGGAGACGCTCGACCTGGGCCAACTCCAGCCGGTCCTCGTCGTTCAGGACGAGCACGGTATCCGATGCGTCGACGGCGGCGGCGGGCAGGCGGGCGACATCTTGCAGTTCGGGCTCGGTCACCCGGATGCGGGCGAAATCGCCGGGACGAAAGCCGCGCGGCTGTTCGAGCTGCGCGAAGAGGCGGCGACCGGTCTCTCCCTCGGCCACGGCGGCGGCCTCGCGGGTGATCGTGGCGGGAGAGGTCAGCGTGTAACCCCCGACTTCGAGGCTGACCGTAGCCTGATCGGTGGCCAGCGTGCCTTCGTCGTTCATCAGGCGCACGTAATCCGGCGTCGAGATGCGGAACCCGATCTCGAGCCGGTCGGGGTCGATCAACGTGGCCAGCTGCTCGTTGCTGGATACCAGTCCGCCCTCGGTCACGGCCAGGTCCGAAATCGTGCCGGCGAAGTCGGCGGTGATGCGCGTTTCCTCGAGGGTGCGCTCGGCCTCGCTCACCGCGATCTCGGCCCGCGACAGGGCGGTGCGGGCTTGCGCCACGCGCGCCTCGGCCGACCGCTGCGAGGTGCGGGCCGACAGCACCTGCTGCGCGGCCGACGAGGCGTTCAGTTCGGCCTCTTCGACGGCCGCGTCGGTCGAGACGCCGCGCTCCACCAGGTCGCGCTGCCGCTCCAGGGCGCGATTGCGCAGATCGGCCTGCTGGCGCACGGCCGCGACATCGTCGGCGGCGATCTCGGCGGCGGCCTCGGCATCCAGAAGCTCGGCCTCGGCATCGGCCAGATCGGCTTCGGCAAGCGAAAGGGCCACCTGCGCGTCGGTCGGGTCGATCGTGAAGAGAAGCTGCCCCTGCGCGACGTGGCCGCCCTCTTCGACCCCCTCGCCCAATTCGATGACCCGGCCGGCCGCCGGGGTGCGAATGGCGAGCGAGCGGCGGGCGCCAATCTCGCCGAAGCTCGTCAGCTCCGGCGAGACGGCTTCGAGCCTCACCGTCACGACATTGGCGGCATAGACCTGCTCCTGCCCCGGCTGCTGGCCCGGCTCACGGTTCGCGCGCTCCTCGAGCGCATTGCGCAGGGTTCCGCCCGCGACGGCCAGAAGCCCCACGGTCAGGGAAAGCAGGAAGAGCCCCGTGAGGGCGCGGGTGAAAAATCGCATGCGTGATCGGCTCCCGGGTCCGGCACCATATAGACTGACGCGAAGGCCGCACAAAGCGCGCATCCGTCACTGTTACGGGAGCACGACGACATTCCGTCGTTCATTTTCCGCAGATTGCCGGCCGGGAACTACTTGCGGCGGTGGTGTTCGTCGAGCCGGGGTAGAATCTCGATGAAGTTGCAGGGGCGGTGGCGGTAGTCGAGCTGCCATTTCAGGATCTCGTCCCACGCGTCCTTGCAAGCCCCGGTCGAGCCCGGCAGCGCGAAGAGGTAGGTGCCGTTCCTGACCCCGCCGGTGGCGCGGCTCTGCACGGCCGAGGTTCCGATCTTCTGCATGGAGACATGGGTGAAGACGATGCCGAAGGCGTCGATCTCCTTCTCGTAGACGTCGCGATGCGCCTCGACCGTCACGTCGCGGCCCGTGAGTCCCGTGCCGCCGGTCGAGATCACGACGTCCACCTCGCCCCCGTCGCACCACTCGCGCAGCTTGCCCGCGATGGCGTCGCGCTCGTCCATCAGAATGGCGCGGGCGGCGAGGGTGTGGCCGGCCTCCTCGATGCGGGCGACGAGGGTGTCGCCCGAACGATCGTCCTCGGGTCCGCGGGTGTCGCTGACCGTCAGGATCGCGATGCGGGCGGGGATGAAGTCGCGGGTGTCGTCGATCCGGCTCATGGGGCCTCGTGTGTTGACGTCCGGGGATGCGCCCCGGACAGGGGGTCACAGCGCGTCGAAATCGGACGCCGCGTGGCGCTCGCGCAGAAGGCCCTCGCCCTTGCGGTTCACGCGCTGGCCGCGCTGGACGGCGGGGCGGGCGTCGATCTCGTTGGCCCAACGGATCACGTGCTCGTATTCATGCACCCCGAGGAATTCGCCGGCCTCGTAGGCCTTGCCGAAGACCATGCGTCCATACCACGGAAAGGTCGCAATGTCGGCAATGGTGTAGTCCTCGCCCGCGAGGAAGCGGCGATCGGCGAGGTGGCGGTTCAGCACGTCGAGCTGACGTTTCGCCTCCATCGCGAAGCGGTTGATGGGATATTCCATCGGCTCGGGCGCGTAGGCGTAGAAATGCCCGAACCCACCGCCGAGATAGGGGGCCGAGCCCTGAAGCCAGAACAGCCAGGACAGCATCTCGGCCCGGTTGGACCCGAGGAAGGCATCGTGACGCTCGGCCAGGTGCATCAGGATCGCGGCCGACTCGAAGATGCGGACGGGCGTATCGCCGGTGTAGTCCATCAGCGCGGGGATCTTAGAGTTCGGGTTGACCGCCACGAAGCCCGACCCGAACTGATCGCCTTCCGAGATGTCGATCATCCAGGCGTCGTAGTCGGCTGGATGGCCGGCTTCGAGAAGCTCTTCGAAGAGGATCGTGACCTTCTGCCCGTTCGGCGTCCCCATGGAATAGAGCTGGTAGGGGTGATCCCCCTTCGGCAGGTCCTTGTCATGGATCGGTCCGGCGACGGGTCGGTTCAGGCTGGCCCATTTGCCGCCGGACTCGGTTTCCCAGGTCCAGACCTTCGGGGGCGTGTAGTCGCTCATCTCTGCCTCGCTGTTGTGGCTCGGGCGAAGGGTAGCACGGGCTAGAGGTCGAACCAGACCGGATCGGGGCCAAGGTTGCGCCATTCCGTGGCGCCAAGCGTGCCAGCTTGCCCCCAGCAATCGTGGATATGGCCGAACACGCAGAGCCGGGGTTCAAGGCGCAGCATGGCCTCCTTCAGCGCGACCGAGCCCAGGTGGCCGAGCGCGTCGTGATTGTCGCCGAGGCCCGCAGGCGGGGAATGGAGCATCAGGATGTCGGCATGTTCGATCGGCGCGAGCATGTCGCGGGCCTCGTCCTCGGACAGGTCCCAGCTGTGCCAGGGCAAGGGCGGCAGGGGCGGTACGCCGCCGCCCAGCCCGGCGATGATCAAACCGCCGCGCGTGGTGGTTGTGCCGTGGAGGATCTCGGCCCGTGTCGCGTCCTGCAGTGCCTCGAGGCTTTCGTTGTTGCCGGGCACGCAGATCATCTTGTCAGCGATAGGTGCCAGGCGGGCCATGTAGGGCGCGAGCGCCTCGTGCTGGTTGGCGAAGTCACCAGCCGCGAGGACAAGGTCGGCGCCACCGGCGGCGGATAGCAGCGCCTCGGCGGCAGAGGCCGAGAGGTGAAGGTCCGAGACGGCGAGGATCTTCATCTGGCGGTTCTCCTTCTTCAGAGGCGCGCCTTGAGGGACAGAAGGTCCGCCCAGGCCTCGCGCTTGGCGGCCACATTGCGCAGCAGGTAGGCGGGGTGTGTCATCGGCAGGACGGGGCGGCCCAGCGCCTCGGCCCAGGTGCCACGCATCCGAAGGATGCCGCGCCGGTTCAAGAGCGCCATGGCCGAGGTGTTGCCCATCACGACGAGGATGTCGGGCGCGGCAAGCTCGATATGGCGGTGCAGGAAGGGTCGGAGCATCGCGATCTCCTCGTCCGAGGGATCACGGTTGCGCGGCGGGCGCCAGGGCAGGACGTTGGTGATGTAGAGCGAGCCTTCGTGCCGGGACAGGCCGATGGCTCCGAACATCCGGTCCAGCAGCTGTCCCGCCTGGCCGACGAAGGGCTTGCCCTCCAGGTCCTCGTTGCGACCCGGCGCCTCGCCGACGATCATCACGCGGGCGCCGGGGTCGCCGTCGCAGAAGACGAGGTTGCGCGACCCTCGCTTCAGTTCGCAGCCCTCGAAGGCGGCCATCGCGGCGCGCAGTCCGTCGAGCGAGCTTGCGGCACGGGCGGCGGCCTCGGCATCCGCCACGTGGTCCTGCTCGACCATGGGCGGGGGGCCGGGCTGTGGTGGAGCGGGCGGCTCGGGTGCTGCGGCGCGCGCCTCGGCAGCGGCCTCGTAGCGGTTGACCGGCGCGTCGAGGATCGCCTCGTCCGCGCCAAGCTCCACCTGCCAATCGAGGGCCGCAAGCGCTGCGTGATATTCGTCGAGGTCGAGCATGCGGCGACCCTATCGGGTCCCGCGGGTCAGGAGAAGCCGGCGCGGTTTTCGCCGCCCTTCACCTGGTTGGCGTGCAGATGCTCGGCGCTTTCGTTCGAGCCGGCGTATTGGCCGGACGGGCGGAAGCGCCACAGATAGTCGGGCAGAATCGCCTCGGTCGAGGTCGGCTGAACGCCGAGATCGGCGAAGGTAAAGACCCCCTCGCCCACGATATTGTCCTGGCCCAGGTTGCGCACCTGGTCCAGCGTGAGCGGCGGCGAGATCAGCCCAAAGGACAGCTTCTTCACCCCGTCGAAGCCACGCCCCATCAGTCTGGCGATCGGCATCGGCGTGTTCACGATCATCGCGCGACGCTTCACAATGGCCAGCATCTCTTGCATCCATTCGCGGAAGGTCGACACGTCGGGGCCGCCAAGCTCGTAGATGCCGGGCGCGGCCTTGCCCACGACGCCCATTTCAATCGCGGCCGCCACATCGTCGACATAGACCGGCTGGAACTTCGTCCCGCCGCCGACCAACGGCAAAAGCGGGGCCATCCGCGCCATGCCGGCAAAGCGATTGAAAAATTCATCCTCGTGACCAAAGATGATCGAGGGGCGGACGATCATAGCCTCGGGAAAGGCATCAAGCACGGCTTTCTCGCCGAGCGCCTTGGTCCGCGCATAGTCCGACGGCGCGTTCTCGTCCGCGCCGATGGCCGAAATCTGCACGAGCCTTTCGACCCCGGCCTCTTTCGCCATGCGCGCGATACGGGCAGCGCCATCCTGCTGGAGCGCCTTGAAGGTCTGCTTGCCGCCCTCGGACAGCACGCCCACGCAGTTCACGACCGCATCCGAGCCGCGGATCGTGGCCCGCACGCTCTCGTCGTCGCGGATGTTGCAAAAGACGGGTTCGACCTGGCCGACGACGCCGTAGGTCCGCACGAAGGGCGAATCGTTCGGACGGCGGCAAGCGCAGCGCACACGCCAGCCCTGCTTGGCCATGCGGCGTGCGACGTAGCGTCCGACGAACCCGGTTCCGCCGAAGATGGTGACAAGCTTCATGGGACGGACTCCCCCGTATTTCAGGTCGGCTTCGGGTGTAGGCCGGAGCCTCTGACGAGACAAGCATCAAACCCCCAAAAAGGGTCCCGATTCCCGTTGACACCCCCGCGCACTCTCTTTAGATCGCGGCCTCACGACACCTGCCCAGGTGGCGGAATGGTAGACGCGCCAGCTTCAGGTGCTGGTGTCTGTATGGACGTGGAGGTTCGAGTCCTCTCCTGGGCACCACTTTCCTTGATCTTACTCACTTTTTTTGAGTCGGTGGGCCACTCAGTGGGCCGACTGAGGATCACTGCGACAGTGCAGGGTATCGGCTCTAGCCCCGCTAGGATGTCGGCCAGTCAAGCTGAAGACCCGATTCGCCCTCACGAGCGGAACTCGAAGCCCGATGGCATCGGCGAGCGACGCCTACTTCGTGACCGCTGCGCGCCTCACCTCGCTGCAGCAGGATGCGCGCTTCCTCCAACTGTGGCAGCGGAACGTCTGGTTAGAGCAAGAGCACCCGGCTAATGACAAGTTGCAGAAGCACTAGTCTCGGTCCACGTAGTTGAGTGTGACTGATCGGGGGCTCGACCGCCGCTCCCTCAATCGCCGCAGCCCTGCCATCTGCGATTTAGCCACCATCCGAGAGATCAGCTTCTTGCCTTCTGTCGATGCATGCTCGCGAACGGTCCCACCCGCTTCCGGCTGGAAAATTATCCGCTCAGAGATAACATGAAGAAGCCTGTTGCATGAATTTTCCGATAGATTACGTTATCCTCTGCATGCGGGCGGGAGCCCAAAGCTCGACTAGCCTTGGCTGGTCTATGTAAGTAACCGGCGAAAGCCGGATGCGGTTACGGCCGCATCTATCTTCCTAGAGGATCAAATCCGTGAATTTTTGCGCCCGCATGCACAACAAAGAATAATGATAGACAACCAGATAGAGAAGCTACAGAGCCGCATATGGATTACTGAGCGGTGCCATATGAAAGCTGAGAAACGCAGCCGATTTCGCGAAAGCTACTTTCACATTACACTGGCACTTTATTCACTGGCCATCATATCAATACCTCTGCTTTCGAAAAGCGGAAACGCCGACTACGTCAACGCTATACTGACCTTCTCATCCGTTTGCACCCTCTCGCTTGGCCTCCTCGTGTTTGGGTTCCGCTTCGGAGAGACAGCAGCGCAGCACAGATCCTGCTATCTAGACCTTCAACGGCTGCGGGAGTCGAACCCGGAGGATGCGACAAGTTTCAACACTAAGTACATTGACACCCTCGGCTACTACCCCAACCATTCCAGCCAGGACTACATTGCAGTTGTTCTTTCAAATCCGTTTAAGTACCAACAAGAGCTTAAAGATTCAGAGGGCAGGAATATCAAGCTGTCAGCCTATACAAGGTTGAAATATGTATCGTATTGGGCGATATCGAAGTTATTTTTCGCAGCCTTCGCGGCCCTCCCCGCGCTTGTCGTTCTAGCCAGCATAATCGGCCAGAACCCCATTGAACTCGCATGGAACCTAGTGCCATGACCTGGTCTAGAGAGATTTTCGCCAGAAGTTTCAGCGAAGAGAGCCTAAACGACGTAATTGATCTCCATTTGGCACCCAGCGTTGCCAGGGGGGTTGATGGGGTCACGTATGAACAATTTCATGAAGAGAAAGACCGCGAAGTCGCTCTAATCTCCTCACGAGCAATAGCCGGAGAGTATCGCTTCACTCCCTACCGGCAGAAATTAATCCTAAAGAACCCGGTTAGCCCACCTCGCCAAGTCTCTATTCCCACCATACGCGACAGAATTGCGTTGCGTGCTTTATCAAATTTTCTTTCCGAAGCGTTCCACAGCGCAAAGCCGCAGCACACCCACCCTGTCATTTCCGGCGTCATATCGTCGATAAAAAAATCTACTGCATCGGACGCATTTATTAAGCTGGACATCAAGTCGTTCTACGACATGATTGACCACCGTGTGTTGCTCAAGAGCATCCGCGCCAAAGTTCGTTCTCGGGAACCTATCTCGATCATTGAGGCTGCACTTCGCACGCCAACAGGCGCGACGATTGCCGAGCGAAAGGTCAATGACGTAGGAGTTCCACAGGGCCTCAGCATATCGAATATTCTTGCGTCCATCTACTTAAGCTCCATAGACACCAAATACTCGTCTCGCCTCGGGCTATCCTACAACCGGTACGTCGACGACATTCTCTGCCTCGTTGCCCAAGACGAGGCGAATGAGGTAGCTAGCTCCATTACCGCTGAAATGCGCCGGAAGAAGAAACTCACAGTCCACCCGATTGGCAGCGGAAAATCGAGCATAGTCCCCGCCACTCAGCGGATAGAGTATCTCGGCTACGCCTTTCACGGCACCAGAATCTCGGTGAGACGCGACACCGAGAAGAAGCTTCTAAGTAACTTAATGCAAATCATTCAGGGTGCCTCGCAAGAAACGCTCCATCGAGACATATGGAGGATAAACTTACGAATCTCAGGGTGTCGCCTGAATGACAGCAACGTGGGGTGGATCTTTTACTTCTCGCAGATCAACGACCTGCAATTGATTTCACGCATTGATGCTCAGGTAAAAAAGGCGGTGACCCGTAAGTTTAGCCGCGACGACTATGATAGATGCAAGCGCTTGGTGAAAGCATATCATGAAGTAAAGTACCACTACCTCGATAGCTCCTACTTTCATAACTTCGACACGTACGACAAAGAGCAGATGACCACACTTTTGCGACGGATATTCCCCGGACGCTTCCCAAACTTGATGACCAAGTCAGAGATCGAGGTTCGAAAAATATTCAACCGCGTCGTCACTCGCGAAGTACGACAAATGGAACGTGATACGATGGGCAGCTTTTCGTAGAGCTTCCAGTTGCGAGGAATTGAGAAACCGATGATGACGGCTGCGAAACCTTGTAGCCCACGTCCCCGCAGCCACTGTGGCTCCTTTGGCGGAGAGCGGTTACCCCCTCCAGGGTCCCCTCTTTCGCTCCTCACGCGGGCTTGTAGACCCCGGCGCCTTGTAGCATCTGGCGGACGCTGTTGTGATTGTAGGGCTTGCCGGACGGAGCGACATGGCCCAGCCTTTCCAGCTCGCCTGAGATAGCCCGCAGGGTACGGCGCTTGCCGGTCTTAGGGTTCGCTCGGTACAGGCGCTTGGCTTCGCTCACGACCTCGGCAGGGACGGGCTTGCGTCCTTCGACCCTGCGCCCCAGCTCGACGCTCTTGCGGTCCCGTGCGCCTTTCAGCTTGCGTGTGAGGCGCTTCTTTTCCAGCTCTGAGAACACCATAGCGATACGGCGCATGGCCTCGCGCATATCGTCCTCTTCGTCCCCACCAAACAGGGGTTCGCCATTGGCGCAGAGGACAGTGACGCCGCGCGCCTTCAACAGCATTTCCCCCAGGATGCTCGCCTGCATGGATCGCGCGAAGCGGCTAGGGTCTTCAATCAAGATCGTGCGGACGCCGTTGGCGTCGATCCGTTCCAGCAGGGCGGCGAAGCCGGGGCGCTCTTCGATCAGATCCGCACCCGATACGGCGGCGTCGTAGAACTCGCCGACGATCTCGATACCCTCTCGGGCAGCGTGAGCACTGATCGCTTCCCGCTGGCGGACGTCGGAGTCTTTTCCAAAACCAGAGTTCGCCGCCGAAGAGGTGCGCAAATAGGAGAACGCCTTAACTTTCCCTTTCATCATTTTCTTTTTCTCCGGTTACTTAGCTCGTGATTCTGGTACCTATCTCAAGTTTTATAACACTGGGCGGGCGGAGTCACGGGGACTTTCTGGGATTCTGGCAATCGGGAAATGCAGGATACCAGCGTTCGGGCAGGGCGCGCGCAGCTCGCAGCATCGGATTGGGCGGGGCAGGCGTCGGGATCGGCGCGACAGGCTCGACAGGCGCTTACCGGGATCGGTCGAGGTGCTGACGTGTGGTGCAGCTCGTGGCGATGGACGGGCACGCGCCAGTACGGGGGCAGGCGTGCACGCACTGAAACGCATGATTGTCAAAACTGGCCGCGCACACGCCAGACGGGCCTAGGGTAGAAACGAGCGCCCGTCAGAACTGCCCTCGTGTCGAAGGGCAGGCCGGTCCTCCCGTGGGAGCGATGATGCCGGTGATGATGCCGCAGGGAAACGGACGGGGCAGAGGCCCCAACAGATGCGCATTCTCGTGTACGTGCGCACCCGCCCACAAGAGCAATCGGACGAGCGTCAAAACAAGCGCCCGTCATGACGTGCGGTGTCATCTCTGCAGCGCCAACAGGCGGAATAGCCCGACAGTAATCGGTGCACCGGGAGCGGTCCGGAACACCCTCTGAGGGTGGATGGTTACCCGTTTCCGTCCCCTGCCAGTTCCAGAAGGTGCTCCACTCCACGCGCAGCAAACACGGCACGCGGCGCATCGTACGCGTCAGCCACGGTGACGAGCGCCTCCACATCAGGTGCGACTGCACGTCCTCCCACCAGCCCCTCATACCATTTCGGAGCTACGTTTATTTCCCCTGCATTGGGAGCACCCGGCATCTCAGCCATCCGCCTCAGGACAGTTGGGAACGGTACGGACCTGTCGGCAAGGGTTTCGTGAATCGCAGCGCGATACCGGTCAGGTGACGGAGCCGCTGCGTTTGGAATGAATCCGCGCCGACGACTGAGCCATAGCAAGGCGTCTTTGTACGGCAGCGTGTAGGCAGACTTGTCGTCGTCCTTGGTGTGTGACGGTTCCAGCCTAAATCCCTCCTTGCTCAGAGACGAGCGCACGGTCGTGTCCGCCATGTTGGTCAACAGGCCGAGTTGTCGAACCGTCAGGTCGCTGTTTTCCTCCGTTAAGTACCAGCGTGCGTTCGCCGTCTCGATTACCCTTCGGAGGGCAAGGTCATTCAGCGGGTTGAGCCCCGTGGGCTCAGATTCGCGGTCGGTGAGAGCGTACCCGCCTGTTAGTAGTCCGCAGCTTGTCTCGTGCAGGACCTCGACAGAGAAGTCCTGCCACTCATCGACCTGGTAGGCATAGCACCAAGCAAGACGTGCAAACCGATACAGTCCGTGCCGGGTAATATCGACGCTGGCGATCTCCGCCCTGCTGGCTTCATTGTTTCCGTGGATGTCAACGGACTGTCCGAGAAATGCTACGACAGTCGCGCCATGGTCGTCGTCTGGACCGAACATTTCCAGGATCGACGCCATTGCAATGATAGCCTCGCGGACCTGCTCTTCGACCTCCGGCCAGTCATGGGGTAGGGGGATGGATGAGGATTTGCTCATACCGCTGCTCCTTCCAACGCAGCGATTTGCCCTACGAGAGATCGGAACGCATCCAGAAGTTTCGCGGCGTTTGTTTGGCGGGACGCACGTTCGGGTGCCTTTCGCCCCAGGAAAACCGCGACTCGTTCGGCATTCGCACCGCTGGGATGCGGTAGGCCTCCCAAGATCCGCTTTTTGTCGAGCAATCCCTGCCCCGCAAGGTGGCGCAGGGCCGCTTCAGGGCGCGGACCGAGGGGGAGCCACAGAGCCTTTGGCAGCATCCGGACCTCTTCGGCCAGATGCGTCTCTACCATCTGGCGCAGGATTGGGGTGGCCAGCATATCGGGGGTGCCATTATAGTTCTTGCCGCTGAGGAAGACCGGGTATCGCAGAGCGGATGTGAAATGCACTTCCCTTGATCCGGGGCGGAATATTTCTGCCGTGGTCGACACAGCCAAGTGCCCGGCGACGCCGATTGCATCCAGCATAGCGACGAGGTTTGCCCTGAGCGGCCCGCTGAAGCTCCCGGCAAGCTTCGCCTCGGCAAGCGCATCAGGAACCGAACAGCCTCGTGCAAGGGCGCGGCGGGTTGCTTCGAAGGCGTTGACAGCCTGCACTCGGCCCGGGGTGATACCCACGACCACGATACGCGCGTCACGAGCGACGTGATCGAAGGGCGCGTATGCGACCCGGAGGCTGCCGTCCTTGGCGAGCGTCATGACGCTGCTGTCGAGTAGGTCAGCGATAGGCGTATCTGCAATGCGGCCAAGGAAGGACGCGGCGAGAGTGTGATCTTGTTCCAAGTTCTGGAAACTCCGTAAGGGTTTGATCAGCGGCGACGGAGACGACGGGTGCGCCTCGCCGCTGTAATAATGTCGCCTTGGCGGGACTCGGCGATGTACGCCCCCCGATAGCGCCTCAGAGATTGGCGGCGGCGCAGATCATCCTCCGCAATCAAGTCGATCGTGTCTTCATCCAGCATCAGGGATAGCGCGCCCCGCGAGTGAATTGGCTGTCCGTAAGACTGGATGAGCCGAAGGATATCCATCGGCAGATTGCGCTGAATGCTTCGTCTTGAGGCGTGGTGTGTCATGCGCATCGGCTTCTCTCCATGTTATGCCACCACATTGCCGCATCAGTCGATTCCTGTCAACCAATAAGTTTTTGCCACAACATTGCACCATCATTTACATGACCGGAGCAGGTCAGGGCGGATGCGCCGTCCCGTAGTGTGACGACGAGGGCCGGTGATGATGACGCGGACGGATTTCGGGACGTGAGGTCGCGGCGGTCGTCGAAACTCGCCGGGCGCGCGCCGAACGAGCGCCAAACGGCCCCCCGTGTCGAAGGGCAAGCCGGTTCTCCCGTGGGGGCGATGATGCCCGGCGATGATGACGGACGGGGGGGCACGGGGCAGAGGTGCCGCGAGTACCTGTAGACCGCAATCGGGGCGTTGGGGCGTTGGATCGGTCCCCGGCGCCCTCTTCACTGAATCTTTTCAGTAGAAAAGGATTCTCCAGACAGTCCGGTATAGCTCTACAACACCCCAACGCCCCAGAACCCCTATGTTTAAGGCTAAAGTCCACGGGCGTTGCTTCGCCAACGCCCTTCAATCCCTTTGAACGCCCCACGAAAAGCCCAGGATTCCGGCTCATGCGGCCTTCGCCCCTCGTCGTAGACGCCGTGAACGCCCGATCACTGCCGTTTCCGATCCCGGCTGACGCCGGTTCTCGCCATCAGAGAGGGGTGCTGAAGGGGATTGGCGGGGAACGTGCTTCCGACGCCCCGGCCTGTCGGTGCTCGCCGCCTGCGCTCCTGACGGGGCTTCTGGCCGGTCTACCTTTCGCAGGCGCCATTGCAGGGTATGCGCCACCTCGCCCGCGTCCTCCAACACGAAGACCTCTTCGCCCAGAACGAAGTGTCGTCCTCTCATGCTCGACAGCATCCCCGACAACGAACGCGGCGAATAGGCGCCGTCGCGCGTCGTCTTGATCCCCTCTAGTTCGACGTCCGCGTCCTCGGCCAGCACTGCCAAGTCCTTCGCGGACAGGTCCCGGTTCCTCGTGCGCCACAGGTTCAGCAACTCGACGATCCCCTCTTCCTCGTTGGCAGCGGCATATATCTCGATTTCATGGCGGTTGCCCTGAAACGTCGTGAAGCTCGGGCCGATGGACTCGATGATCCCGCCGACCACCCGGCGCCAGTCCGAGTAGGATGGCACAGACGGGCAGTGCACCGGACCCTTGCGCCCCTGCGCGACCCAGCTCGCCACAATCGTCAATACGCACCAGATTAGCTTTCCCCGGTTATCCTCGACCCATGTATGGAATTGGTCATGTCTCCAATCCGACCGCTCTTTCGGGTTTGGCATCTTTGCGTCTAGTCGGATTAGGGACAGTCGCCGTTGCAGCTCTTCGGAGAATAGAGCGTTGTTCGAGGTGAACACGACAGTAGACCGCACCGGCAACGCCCGCTCTTCACTGCGGCCAAGCTCCCGATCCGTGAACGTGGTAGACGTCAAAAGCGATGCCAGCGTAGGCGAGTCCACCGTCGCTTTCTGGTTATCGAAAAGCAAAAGACTTTCTCCTCCCTTCACGGCGGTGAAGAGCACCTTTCGCCGCTCCTCCTCGCTTGAAGACAAAGGGGGCCTTGCTTTGGATTGCCCCGATATGATGAGCTGGATGGCCTCAATTAGAAACGTCGCCCCGGTTGAGGGACTCGGCTTCGACACCAGTACCGCCGGACAAGGGCCTTTTATCATCGGGCGTACAAATGGTTCGATCAGGAGGCCCAGCGCATTGCAAAGAGAAGCGGGCATTGGCTCGCCTTTCTCCAATGCCTCTTCAATATCTTGGCGGCTTTTCCCGTCGAAGGGGTAATCCCCGAATACTTCTGTGATGAGAAACTTTGCCGCTTCGGAAACATCGCGTTTACGCGCTTCGTCATCCTTTTTCCAAATCCCTGTCGTGACCGGTGGGATTTCTAAACCGACTGAGGGAACGTAATAGTTATAGGTGAGTGAGGAATAACCGGACGCCGTGATAAGAGTCCCGTCGCTTGCGAATGTCGGAATCCTCGTGATACCGGCCAAGTACGGTAACGGTAGCTCTGGATGGTGGTATAGATCACGAATGACGTTCTGGGGCGGGGCAATGCCAATCGTCGTCGTTTCGGTCCTCTGGCGGCGATAGTCCACGCCCACGAGGGGCAGGACCGCCGCGAAGGCATCCCGGCTCAGTATCGTCACGCTTGCCGCGTTCTCTTCCTTCACGAGTGCCACGCGGGCTAATTCGGTGCCGTGTCGAAAGATTGATGGAAGGTGCCCCGTATCCTTTAGCTTCTGCAAGCCATAGCCCATCAGCTCCGCATGAGAGTGCACGCCTTCGACGTTCTTGTCCGTCTGGCTTTCTACGGCGCCAGCGCCTTCGGCTTCGATCACTGCCCTTGCGAAGTCGCGGGCACCTTTCAGCCACGCCTTCTCGTAGTCGGAGTCCTTGGCGATGATGATCCCATAGAGCCGGATGAATTGGCCTTCATCTGCCCCTCGGCGCTGCATTCCCAGGATTCCGGAAATTACCTCCAGTCGCTTCGGACTGCCCGGCATTCGCATGATACGCTCGGACACCTCCTCAAAATCCATCGGCAGAACATCGAAGAGAGATTCGATCTTCTTGTCCGACAAGTCCTGATAGATGCGCTTGGCACCAGCCGATAGCTTACTCGCTCGCAGAGCGGCTAACGCCGCCTGCGCTGTGTTCTTCTTCATAGCTTTTTTCCTAGGGGATTACGCGGGCTTTACTCGACCCAGATAAATGCCTCGCCTGTCCAACGGAATTCGGAAAGGCACGCGGCATGTGCTGTCCGTCGATCTTTATCGGGGACGTCTGGATGCCAAAAAGTTATCGCACCGGACCCGTCGCAGCGTCGTACTAATCCAGCCAAGGCACAGGCGAGGCGCGCGCGTGTGGTGCATCCGACGAGCGCGGCGACCTGATGCAATCGGACTCCGTCAATCTCGAAATTGCACAGCAGAGTATCAACGGCGTCTGCGAGTTCCGCAACAAACGGAATCTCATGCGGATATAACGCCGTCAACTCTGCCACGGCAGCGCGGCGGCATTCTGTTTCGGTTTCGGGGTTGCGGTCTATCTGCCAGATGCGGCATAGGGCTTCGTATGTTTCTGCGCTTTCGAGCGGACTCAATTCGAGGTGCATTGGTTCGTGATCCACGGTTCTTTGGGCGTCTGGTTTATTACGGGTTAATGGCGGGGTATCGTGGGCCACGTTATCCATGGCCCACGATCAGGACGCCGGGGCGCCGTAGGGCAAGCATCCCTATTGTGCCGGAAGATGGAGCGGGGGGCTGTCTATCCGGCTATTGCGCGGCTCGGAACGCGCAATCTCGCTAATGGGGCTTATTCGACCGTTCCGCCCAATATCGCTGGCAAAGCTCTTGCACATCGACGTGCGCAGGGCGCTCGACGATCTCGCCGAGCAGATTCCGGGGAGGGTCGCAGATGCCCCGACAAAAGGGGCAGACCTCGCCTAGGATAAGGGCCATCAAAGGCGCGTATTCCTCAGCCGTTCGGCATCCGTCGGTTGGCTCGGCGGGGGTAGATCGGCGGGACCGTCGCAGCTCGCCGGCAAGGCGCTTTCCGGTCAAGCTGGCTGTGTCGGCGTTGCGCAGTAGGGTTTTGAGCTGCGGGCCGACCTTGCGCGCCGTAAGTGCGGCCTCGACCGCCAGAAGCCCGTCGATCAGGACTTGGGCGAGGGAGTCCAGGTCGTCACTTGGCGGGGCACTGGCAGGCATGTCGGCCACCTCGTGGTATGCGGCTCGGGTCGATGCGCTTGCCAGCAGCGGGGGCCTCTTGTTCCGGCGCGTCGCATAGGCGCTCGATTTCCAGTGCGCGGGCTGAATGGGCGCTCAGTGTGGACCGCAGGGCCGCTAGATCGTTCTCGGATGCCCCCTCTGCCGCCAGACGCGTCGCAGCGGCGCTCAGCGCCTCGCTCAGCCGCCTCATGGCTGGCAGGATGGCGGCGGGCCGGTCCAGCAGGATAGCCGTCTGTGGCGCGTCTGAGCGTCTGTCAGCAGCTAGGTACTCGATCCGGGCGCAGACAACCGGGTCCTGTTCCCAACGATACGCACAAGACTTGGCGCTAGATCGGGCGGGCTTGCCGCCCAGCGGCGCTGCAGCGACGTAGGCTTCAGTGCGCCCGGCGCCCAACGCCCGCAGGGAACAATACTCTTCCCTCCGGGCGTCCGGGATCGGGATGGATGGGTCGGGGAGGTTCATAGCCCCGCGATTCCTGCCCGACGAGCTGCCGCCATCCTCTGCGCTGGGTTCTGGATCGCCAGAATCTCAGCCTTCGCGGCCTCGGCGGCATTGGCGGGAGCGGACGCCTGATGGTCTTCAAGGATGGCGCGCAAATCGACCCCGGTTGACGTACTCCACAATTCGTCAATCAGTTCGTCATCGCCGGGGATTTCAGCCGTTCCCAGAACGAAAGCTCGACCAGATGGCGTGTCGAGTACGGCGCCAAGCAGAATGTCCCGCAGTCGATCAGGATAATTCGTCAGCTTGCGGTCGGCTCGTGCCTGAGCCTGTAGGAGGCGCATTTGGCGTTCGGGTGTCAGGTTTGCAGTTGTCACTTAGATTTCCTCGGCAGCGGTGCGGATGGCCAGCTCTTGGGCTGGAGAGACGCGGATGATTGTTTTGAGCCATGTTAAGATTGGCTCGACGGCGACGTAGGCGCGGCGGCGGGTGGCTACGGGGCAGGACAGGACGCGGCGGACGACGCGCAGCTCTGTCTCTGACCAGCTCATAGCCTCCGCGACCGCCGACAGGCGGACTTGGGACACGGGTGGTCTCCTTGCGGGATGGAGAGAGCTGACGGAGCACCGCAGCTCTGTGATGATGATGGACCAACCTGCCGCTCGCGAACGGCATGCCAGTCTCTCCTGTTATGTGATGGTTTATGCCACAAGTCAGGAGAATCCGCAATGATCCGTTGACAAACGGCAGAATGTATGAATGTGAACAATCGCTTGACACTTATAGCGACGTCCAAGCATGCCGCATTTCCGCAAGGATATAGGTTATTCTGTATGTTTATCAGTACACTGCTCGGTCTAGAGCGCATAGAAGCGTGGAGCTGACCGTTTCTTTAAGCATCAACACGCTTGACCTAATGCAGCAAAAATGCTCAGATATCACGAAATTGTGACATTGGGCGACCGCGACTACAGGCTTATCCGAGCCTGTCGAGTGTGGCGCCAGCAATGCTGCTCGACCTCGATGGCCACCACCTTTGGTGAGTGTAAAAGGACGGTCGCCCTCGCCCGCCGAGCCTGCGCTGCACGCCTTTCACCGTGTCCGCGCCAGCCACCAGAGCGAAGACAGTACCGGTTGAGGCAAGCGTTCGACCGGCAGGGCACTGCGGTTGCGCTTGGGACGGCTGTCAGTCGATACCGTCTCCACGCGCCCACCGCTCCAACTCCTGATGGCTAGGCAAGTCGGGTTCGTAACTAGGCTCGGTCTGGCGGGACCACTTGAGGACGTCGGCATAGGTCCAATCAAGATCGCCTCCCGGCCGGGACGGATGGAGCACGGCGAGACGCTTCCTGGACCGCTCCGCTTCCTCGCGTCGAGCTTTCCGCTCCGCCTCGCTGGAAGTAACGTGATCGGCCCACGCCTGCATAATATCACGACGGGGACGCAAGAGCTGCGACCGTAGGTATGCGGCATCCTGCGGCGACTCGACCTTGTGCTGGATGCACCGCTTTTGCATGACCCGACTGCAGATTTCCTCGTCGCCACACCACGTTCCAAATGTCGCCCGGAAGCCGTGTGGGACGGCGATCTTACCGCACGTCGAAGGCCAGCCGCCCTCCTTGAGCCAGTTTCCCCACGCATTCTCGGACACCCGACCATGCTTATATGCATCTTCGTCGGGGAATATGTAGTCATCGGGAGAGCTACCCCAGCGCCGCTTTGCCTCGCGCAAGATGTCGACAGACTGCCGCGACAGGGGCGCAGCGAAAGGCTCCTCCGACTTCATGTTTTCTGGGGGAATGTCCCAGACCCCCGCCTCCCAGTCCACCTCACCCCACCGCGCTCGCGTGACGTTTGCGACGCGGGGAACGTTGAGCAGGTAAAATCGGAAACTCAGGCCCTTCACATCGTCACCCGCGCTTGCCCAGAGGCTAGGCATATCGCGCCACGCCAGAGCAGGGTGATTAACGCTTCTGCGCCGAACCTGTGGAAGTTGTGCCTTGGCGAGCTTTTCAACATCGGCGAGGACTCGGGCATCCCTCCCTCGCGCGTTCTCCATAACTTGCCCGATCTTGTTGAGAAGCTTCCGCCCGACATCACGCTCCCATACCGGGCGGACGATCTCCACCACATCGGCCAGCACAATCTCTGCCACAGCCTTTGCCGCGAAGGGGCGGCTGAGCGCGTGATGGTTCAGAGTCGACATCCACCTCCCTGCCTCGCCACCGCCCTTGAGGGCGCTTTGCTTCAGCTCGAAGAGCTTCGCAGTAGCCTCAGCAAAAGTCTCGGCCTTTGCAGGCTTCGTCCTCTCTCGAATGTCCCCTCCCTCAGCGAGCCGCTGACGCCACTCGGCGGCAGTTGCACGAGCCAGAGCCAAGCTTACGCCGGGGTATGCACCCAAGCCGCGCCGACAGCGCTTTCCCTCGACGGTCCAGCGGAAGACCCAAGATCGTGATCCTGCCGGGGTGACCTTCAGGTAAAGCTGGCCCCCGTCAGACCGTTCGCCCGTAGCGTTGCGGACCTCCCAATCCGTCAGTTTGTGTATCGCCATGATCGAAATCTCGCTCGCATCTGGTGGGCCATTTGGTGGGCCACCTCATGCACCCTTTGCGACCATACGTCGAGTCACAAGCCAGATATTCCCTTGCAAACCTGGTCTTTGACTTGCTTACCAAGAAGGGATAAGGGAGAAACTCCGTGCCTCTCCTGGGCACCAATTCCCCTGTTATCCCGTCGCTTTAAGTCAGCTGTATTTCAGTGTGGCGCAGGCGCGGTGATGCGCTCGCCAGATGCCTTGAGACATCGCGTCACCGGGTTGGTGCGGCGTCGGGTGCTACCACTCATTCTACAATGCTTCCGGACCGATTTGTGACGGACATCTCGGTCCGAGGTCCGCACCCGGGCTGTTCCTTTTCCTGCGAGTGATGGAGCGCCCCTAGGTCGTCACCCAGAACAGCAACGTCGAAGCGGCAGCGGAAAGCAGCGCTGCGGCAGGTACGGTGATGACCCACGCGGCAGCGATCGTCATGAAATGCGATCTCCGCACCAGTTTGCGGCGACGGCGCTCCTCTCGGGCGAGCTTCTCGGCGGGCTGGCGCGTCTTGTTCCGGGCCCGTGCGCGTTGTTCTGCATCCCACTCCCGGTAGAACCCCACGCCAAAAATCCCGCCGATCGCGATATGCGTGGAACTGACCGGCAGGCCCAACCACGACGCAGCGATCACGGTGACGGCCGCCGAGAGGGCCACGCAATACGCGCGCATCGGGTTCAGCTTCGTGATCTGGTTGCCGACCATGCGGATGAGCTTCGGGCCGAACAGCACCAGGCCGAAGCTGATGCCCGCGGCACCGATCAGCATGACCCAGAGCGGAATCGAGACCTGCCCCTGGACCGCACCGCTTGCCTCGGCACTGACGATCGCCGCAAGGGGGCCCACCGCATTGGCCACGTCGTTTGCTCCGTGCGCGAAGGACAAGAGCGCGGCGGAAACGACCAGCGGCAGGCGGAACAGCACGTTGAGGGACTTTTCCTCGTTCGGAAGCGTGCGGGACTGACGACGCACTAGCGGCCTTGCAGCCAGCGCGGACAGCACGCCCATTGGCACGGCGATGGCGATCACTCCGAACAGCTCGATGTCGATCACCTTCTTCAGACCCTTCACGGCCAGATAGGCGGTGAAGGCTGTCGTCATGACTCCGATGAGCACCGGCACCCAGGTTCGAGCCGCCGTGATCCGATCGTCGCGATAAATGATGGTGAAGTTGACCAGGGAAAGCAGCGCCGCGGCGATCAACCCACCCAGCACCGGCGAGATCACCCAGCTCGCCGCGATCGCACCCATCGTCGGCCACGACACGGCGTCGAACCCGGCCGCCGCAACGCCGGCACCCAGAACACCGCCCACCACGGAATGAGTGGTCGATACGGGTGCCCCGATCCACGTGGCGAGGTTCACCCAGATCGCGGCCGCCAGTAGCGCGGCCATCATCGACAGCATGAAACCCGTGGGGTCCGCGAAGCTCTCGGGTGCGACGATGCCTTTCGAGATCGTCGAAACGACATCGCCCCCGGCCAGAAGCGCCCCTGCGGTTTCGCAGATGGCCGCGATGGCGATGGCTCCGACCATCGACAGGGCGTTCGCCCCGACAGCCGGCCCCATGTTGTTGGCCACGTCGTTGGCGCCGATATTTAGGGCCATGTAAGCCCCGAAGGCCGCAGCCACGATGACGAAGACCGACCCTCCCGACGTGACGATCCCGGCAGCGAGGGCAGCGACCAAGATCACCACCATCGACACACCCACGCCGACAAGCGGACGCGACACGAACATCGTCGCGGACTCGACGCGGGAGACCCGGTTCAGATCGGAGTCGAGCGTCTTCCAGCGATAGGAATTGTCAGGAGCGGCCAATGGATCGTCCATTTCAGTGGTCGTGTGACGGCGCGATCAATCGCGCGGCGTCGCGCAGTAGCGCAGCAAGGTCGTGTTCGTCCACCATTTCCGCCGCCTCTGAGGGCGTCACCCAGCGGCGCTCGCGTTCCGCGGCCTCCGGGAAGCTGTCCGAGACCGAGATCACGCGGACGGCGAAGACATCGACATCCGTTCGAACCGGCACACCGCGCATCCGCTTGGAATAAGAATAGCGGCCGAGGTGGAGCCCCTCTTGTTCGAGACGGACGCCGCCCTCTTCCCAGGCCTCCTCGCGCGCCGTGTCCAGTGCGCCGAAGCCAGCCATGGGCCAGCCCTTCGGCAACACCCAGCGCCGGGTCTGGCGCGACGTCAGCAGAAGCATCTGCAGCACGTCGTCCTCGATACGCCAACACAGGGCCGCGACCTGGTATCGGTTCGGACGGCGGAAGACGGGAAGGATGTATTCGGTCCAGAGGCGGCGGATCATGGGAATCCTCCTTGCCCGTGTCCAAAACCGAAGAGGCGTATCGTCATCTCCAGTCCTCTCCGTTTTGGAAGGCTCGGCTACTGCTCGACATCGTCGTCCTCCACGGGGTCGTGGAGTTGTTTCTCGAGAGGGGTCAGCACCAGCAACGTCAGGAAATTCAGCAGGCTGAGAACGATGGCGATTTCCTCGCGTCCATATGCCACCGAAGCTCCTATCGCGCCGGTATTCCAGATGCTCGCGGCCGTCACGATCCCGCGGACGTTCGAGCCGTTCTTCACGATCGCGCCACCGCCGATGAAGCCGATCCCGGCCAGCAGACCCTGAAGCAGGCGCGCCTGAGAATCCGCCGTGGCATCGGGCATTGTCTTCACGATCAAGGCGTACCCGCAAGCGGCCATCGCGACCACGGGAAACGTTCGCAGACCGGCGCTCGAGGTGCCGCTTTCCCGCTCCCACCCAACTGGAATTGCCAGAGCGAATGCGACGACGACCCGTACGAGGCTCTCCACCACCTGCGCCCAATCGATGCTTACGCCTGTTTCCATCGCTCGCTTCGCTCCTTCGAAGGAGAATGAGCGACTTTCCACGAGGTTCCAAACACCGGTGAACGCGGATCGTGCAGCGGGGAAGACCTCGGCGCTCGAATCGTCGGCGCGCGCATAGCGGACGTCGCGCTAAGTTCGAGCCTGTCGTCACCACTTGACCGCTTCGAAGGCCGGAGCCAGAGATCGGCTGTGATGCATCACTGCCCATCCACGAGGTCTACCGTGCCTAGATTCGCGCTGCCCTTCTTCGCGCTCACCCTTGCCTTCCTGTCCGCCGCGCCCCTGCTCGCGGCCCCGGTAGAGCCCGGTTCCGAGCACTGCGTCGTGAACGTCCCCTCCGACGACCGACTGAACCTCAGGGAGGGACCGGGAACGAACGCGGCAATCCTCGCCCGTCTTGCCTACGGGTCCTGCGGGATCGTCGTGACCGGCGCGTGCCAGGGATCGTGGTGCCCCGCCGAGGACGGCCACTATGCAGGCTGGGTCCACCGGCACTACATCGCCGCGCTGCCGAAGGTCGACTTCTGCTTTACCGCTGCAGCCTCCACCGACGTCCGCACCATACGCGCCTGGCCTGCACCGCATTCGCGCGCCTTGACCGAATTGCCGGCCGAGCAGTGCGGGATCAGGCCCCTTCCCTACGCCGTCAGGGATTGGCAGAAGGTCCGGGCGGCGGGATGGGAAGGCTGGCTGCCCCTGTCAGGGCTCGCGCATACCGGCGATTGACGGGCACGCCCTCGTCACCTGGGGCGCGGCTAGCGGAACGCCCCTGGCCGCTGCCTCCGCAGGACCAGGGGGGCGATGAAAGCTTATCTTGCGAAAGCCCGATCACGGTCGCTGCAGCATCGCCGAGTAAGGACTAGACGCGGGACTGCGGCGCCACAGCGGGTAGTGCTGGCCGCTTCAATGGCGAAGCGATCGGACGTTCCGAGTCCAAGATGGACATGAGAAGCGTCGATCCCCTATCGGTTGAGGGTGCCTCATTCGGGATCGCGTCACGACATGTCACTCGCCCTCTATACGTTCGGACAGTTCGCCGGACCGGCAGACAGCCCGGTAAATGACGGCTTTCGCGAGTTGAATGATCCGATCTTCGCGCTCGCGGATCGGACGGAAGGTCTGATCGCACGATCGGGATATGCCTCGGATGCGGGACCCTCGCCGTGGGGAGAGGAGGTCTATCCCCGGTTCTACGACGAGGCGGGGGATGGGTGGTCACCCGCAACCCTGTCCCTCTGGGAGGATCTCGAAAGCCTCTACGTCTTTACCTATAGCGGTCTTCACGCACAGGCTCTCAAACGGGGCCGGGAGTGGTTCAGGAAGCCGAGTTGGCCTCCGCTCGTTCTCTGGTGGCACGACGGAAAAGCGCCCCCCACATGGCGCCAAGGGGTACGACGGCTCGAACATCTTCACGATCATGGTACGTCGTCGTTCGCGTTCTCGTTCAAGTCCCCCTTCGACGAGAACGGGCGTCCCGTGAACCTGGACGCCATCCGCATCCGGGATCTGCGGGGGCGCTGAGGTTCGCCGACCGCCGCCACCCCGTCCGCAGTGCGGTCGACCGGTCCGGCTGCAGCGGGCGACCGTTCCCGAAAATGTCTTCCAGCGGACCCCGCTGGTCGCGCGTGGCGTGCACTTTCGCTTACCGCTGCTCGGTCTGCCAGTTCGGATGCATCCACGGCTCGCGGTTGGAGGGTGGCAGGGGCGTCTTGCCGAGGACGTGATCGGCCGCCTTCTCACCGACCATGATCGACGGGGCGTTGAGATTGCCGTTCGGGACCTGCGGAAAGATCGAGCTGTCGGCGAGGCGCAGTCCCTCGACGCCGATCACGCGGGTCTCGGGATCGACCACGGCCATGGGATCGTCGGCACGGCCCATCTTTGCCGTGCCGCAGGGGTGGTAGGCCGACTCGACGTGCTCCTTGATGAAGGCGTTCAGCGCCTCGTCGGATTGCGCGTCGGCGCCCGGCTGGATCTCGTGGCCGTAGTAGGGGGCGAAGGCCTCCTGCCCAAAGACCTCGCGGACGAGGCGGATGCAGGTGCGGAAGTCGCGCCAGTCGTCTTCATGGCTCATGTAGTTGAACAGGATGTTCGGGGCGTCCTTGGGGTCGGCAGAGGCAAGCGTCACCGCCCCGCGCGACTTCGAGCGCATGGGGCCGACATGGGCTTGGAAGCCGTGCCCCTCTGCCGCCGCCTTGCCGTCGTAGCGCACGGCGATCGGCAGGAAGTGGATCTGGACGTCGGGATAGTCCACGCCTGCGGCCGAGCGGATGAAGGCCGCGCTTTCAAACTGGTTCGACGCGCCGGGGCCGGTCTTGGTGAAGAGCCAGCGGGCGCCGACATAGGCCTTGCCCAGCAGGTTCCAGTAGCGGAACAGGCTGACCGGCTGTTTCGACGTGGCTTGCAGGTAAAGCTCCAGGTGGTCCTGCAGGTTCTGGCCGACGCCGGGGCGGTCGGCGACCACCTCGATATCGTGCTCGCGCAGGTGCTCGGCCGGGCCGATCCCCGAGAGCATCAAGAGCTTTGGCGAGTTGAAGGCCGAAGCGGCGAGGATCACCTCGGACGTCGCGCCGATCATCTCGACATTGCCGCCACGCTCGACCTCGACGCCGGTGGCGCGGCCGTTCTCGATCACGACCTTACGGGCGAAGGCGTTAACCATGGTGCAGTTCTTGCGCTTCAGCGCAGGCCGCAGGTAGGCGTTGGCCGCGGACCAGCGCCGGCCACGATAGACGGTCATGTCGAAGGGGCCGAACCCCTCCTGCTTTTCGCCGTTGTAGTCGCCGGTGACTTCATAGCCCGCCTGACGCCCGGCATCGATGAAGGTGCGGGTCAAGGGGTTGTCCATGCGCCCACGCGTGACGTGCAGCGGGCCGTCCTTGCCGCGCCAGTCGGGGTCGCCGCCGTGGCCACGCTCGTGCCAGTTCTCGAGCCGTTCGTAGTAGGGCACCACATCGGCATAGCCCCAACCGTCGGCGCCCATGTCGCGCCAGGTATCGAAGTCGCGTGCGTGGCCGCGCACATAGACCATCCCGTTGATCGAGGACGACCCGCCGATCACCTTGCCACGCGGCGCGGCAAGGCGGCGGCCATCAAGGTGCGGCTCGGGCTGGCTGGAATAGCCCCAGTCGTAGCGGGCCATGTTCATCGGGTAGGACAGCGCGCCCGGCATCTGGATAAAGGGGCCCATGTCGGTGCCGCCATGCTCGATGACGATGACCGACTTGCCCGCCTCGGACAGGCGGTAAGCCATGGCGCAGCCGGCGCTGCCGGAGCCGACGATGACGTAATCGGCCTGCATCAGAAGGGTGCCTCGGTGTCGCCCATCCGCACGTAGACGGACTTGAGCTGGCTGTAGTGCTCGATGGCGGCCTTGGCGTTCTCGCGCCCCACGCCGGACTGCTTGACGGCGCCGAACGGCACCTCGACCGGGGCGTCGTTATACGAATTGATGAAGCACGACCCGGCGTGGAGCTTGCGGATGACCCGGTGCGCGCGAGCAAGGTTCTGAGTGTAGACGCCGGCGGACAGGCCGTAGGGGGTGTCGTTGGCGCGGCGGATGGCCTCGTCCTCGTCGTTGAAGTCGAGGACGGACATGACCGGGCCGAAGATCTCTTCGCGGGCGATGGTCATGTCGTCGGTCACGTCGGCGAAGATCGCGGGGGACATCCAGAAGCCCGGTTTGTCCAGCCGCGCGCCCCCGGTGACGAGGCGCGCGCCGTCTTCCTTCCCGCGGGCAACGTAGCCGAGGATGATGTCGAGCTGCTGCTGGCTGACGATGGGGCCGAAGTTGGTCTCTTCGTCCAGCGGATCGCCAAGCTTGGCCGTGGCAAGGCGCTTGGCGAGGCGGTCGAGGAACTGCTCTTTCACGCTGCGATGCACGAAGACGCGGGTGCCGTTCGAGCATACCTGTCCCGAGGAATAGAAGTTGCCGAGGATCGCGCCCGACACCGCGTTCTCGATATCGGCGTCGTCGAAGACGAGCATGGGGGATTTACCGCCAAGCTCCATCGTGACGTGCTTCATCTCGGCAGCGGCGGCTGAGTAGACCTTTTTCCCCGTCCCGACCGAGCCGGTCAGCGACACCTTCGCCACGCGCGGATCGGTGATCAGGCGGCCGCCGACCTCGCCCATGCCCTGCACCACGTTGAACAGGCCCGGAGGGGCGCCGGCCTCGGTCAGGATCTCGGCGACCTTGAGGGCCGCGAGGGGGGTGTTCTCGGACGGCTTGAAGACCATCGCGTTGCCGCAGGCGAGTGCGGGCGCGGCCTTCCAGCAGGCGATTTGCGTCGGGTAGTTCCACGCGCCGATGCCGACGCAGACGCCCAGCGGCTCGCGGATCGTGTAGGCCCAGTCGTCACCCAGCTGGATGTGCTCGCCCGTCAGGCCGTTGGCGATGCCGCCGAAATATTCGAGTGCGTCGGCACCCGAGGTCGCGTCGGCGACCAGCGTCTCCTGCAGGGGCTTGCCGGTGTCGTGCGTCTCGATGATCGAGAGTTCGCGGTTGCGCTCGCGCATGATGCGGGCGGCGTCGGTCAGGACGCGGCCACGCGAGCGCGGCGACAGGGCGGCCCATTCAGCCTGCGCGCGGGTCGCCGCGTCGAGCGCGGCGTCGGTCACCGCTTTGGTGGCGGCGTGAACGGTGGCCAGCGTCTCGCCCGTCGCGGGGTAGATCACGTCGAAGGGCTGGCCGTCGGCGTCGTCCAGGTAGGCGCCGTCGACGTAGTGGCTGGCGGTCGGTTTCACATCGGTCATTCTTTACACCTCGGTCGGGGGGCCGGTTCCTCGGGCGGAACCCGCGCCTTATTCACTCGCCGCGCGGGAATCGCTGGCTCTCTTCGACCACGTTCAGGTCCATGTGGTTGCGCATGTATCGCTGCGCGGCGTTCAGGACCGGCTGGTGATCCCACGCGGTCTGCTGCCCCTGAAGCAAGCCTTCGTATACGACCCAGCGGGCGGCCTGACTCTTGCGGATCTCGTCGTCGAACCTCGCGAGGTCCCAGCGGGCGTCGGACTCCTGCCGGAACTTCATGAGGACCTCGTCATGGGACGGATCGGGCGCGAGGTTCGTCATCTCGTGCGGATCGGCTTCGAGGTCGAAGAGCTGTTCGGGGTCGAGCGGGCAGCGGATGTATTTCCACTTGCCCTCGCGCAGCGCGACGAGCGGCGCGTAGGAGGCCTCGGCGCAATACTCCATGCGGACGGGCTGCTGACGCCCCTGCCCCGCCGCGACCGGCAACAGGCTTTCGCCCGCGGTCCAGGGCTCGACCTCGCCCATGGTGATCCCCGCGATGTCGCAAAGGGTCGGGCAGATATCGATGGTCGAGACGGGGTCCGTCACGAGGCCAGCCTCGATGCCGGGGCCCGAGACCATGATCGGCACGCGGGCCGAGCCTTCGCGGAAGCTCATCTTGAACCACAGTCCGCGCTCGCCCAGCATGTCGCCGTGGTCGCTGGTGAAGAC
Source organism: Palleronia marisminoris (assembly GCF_900172315.1). GTDB lineage: Bacteria > Pseudomonadota > Alphaproteobacteria > Rhodobacterales > Rhodobacteraceae > Palleronia > Palleronia marisminoris. The sequence goes on along the minus strand of NZ_FWFV01000005.1, from coordinate 157,107 downwards.
GATCGTCGCCTCCTGCCGGGTGCTTTCCAGCACGTCCAGAAGCTCTCCCACCTTCTCGTCCAGATACGAGATGTTGGCGAAATAGGCGCGGCGGGAGCGGGCGATGTTCTCGTCCGAGATCTCGAAATTGCGCCAGTCGTTGGCGTCGCAGATGCGCTGCGAATGGGGGTCCTGCTCGTCATAGGGGATCGACGGCACGTGCGGCGACAGGTGCTCGCAATCCTCGTAGAGATCCCAGAATTTCTTGCGCGCGACGTAAGGATCGTGAGGGTGCGTGAAGCTGACGGTCATCATCCACGGCCGTTCGTCCTTGCCTCGCGAGAGGTCGTAGATCTTGCGGACAGCGTTGTACTGGACCTCGTCGTCATACTCCATCTGGTTGGTGATCTCGGCCACGCCCGAGCCGGTGACCGAGCCCATGTTGTGATACCACCACTCGATTCGCTCGCCCGGCTTGCGGTAGTCGGGGGTCCAGCCGAAATCGGCCGGATAGATGTCGGTCGTCAGGCGTTCCTCGAACCCGTGAAGCTGGTCGGGGCCGACGAAGTGCATCTTGCCCGAAAGGCAGGTCTGGTAGCCCGCGCGGCGCAGGTGGTGCGCGTAGGTCGGCATGGACGCGGGAAGCTCGGCCGCATTGTCGTAGACCCCGGTCGAGGACGGCAACTGCCCGGTCATGAAGCTGGCCCGCGACGGCCCGCAGAGGGGGCTGGCGCAGTAGGCGTTCCGGAACCGGGCCGACCGCTCGGCCAATCGCTTGAGGTTCGGGGCATGCAGGAAATCCGCCGGGCCGTCGGGGAACAGGGTGCCGGTCAGCTGGTCGACCATGATGACGAGGATGTTCGGGCGGGCGTCGCTCACGATGCCTCCTTCAGTTCGTGGTGGAGTGTGGTCATGACCTGCGCGACAGCGTTCGCGGCCGTCGTCTCGTCATCCAGCGCGGCGCGCAGGTAAAGACCGTCGATCAGGCCGCCGATGCGCTCGGCTGCGGCCGGTGCGGAGGGACCAAGGATCGGTCGCAGGGCGTGAGTCAGGTTCGACGCGAGCCGCCGGCGATAGACCGACAACAGCCGCCGGGCGCCGCGCGAGCGTTGCGCCATGACATAGAAGTTCAGCCATGCGGCGATCGCCTCGTGGCGGAAGTTCTGCTGCGAAAAGCTGACGCGGATGATCGCCTGCGCGCGCGCCTCGGGGGCGTCGGCCGTGGCAAGCGCCGCGCTGACCTCGCGGCCGAACACCGTCAGGACGTGGCGCATGGCGGCGAGGAACAGCGTCTCCTTGTCGCCGAAATAGTGGAAGGCGAGCGCGGGGCTCATTCCGGCGCGCTTGGCGATTCGTCCGACCGTCGCGTCGAGCGAGCCGGCCTCGCCGATCTCGGCCACGGTTGCGGCTATCAAATCCGCACGGCGCCGAACTTCGGCCCGCTCCCGTGGCGGTTTCGCTGCCACGGCCACCTTTTTCGGAACAACTGTTGCCATGCTTCGGCAACTAGCATTTAATTGACCCGTCAATCAATAGCCGAACCTACAGGGAGACCAACGATGAAACTGATCACGACCGCCTCTGCACTGGCGCTCATGGTGGCTGGCGCCGCCCACGCCCAGGAAACACAGTGCGACAGCATCACGTTCTCGGACGTAGGCTGGACGGACATCACCGCCACGACCGCGATCGCCAACCAGGTCTTCACCGGGCTGGGCTACGATGTCGAGGTGAAGGTGCTGTCGGTGCCCGTCACGTTCGCCTCGCTGGAAGGCGACGACGTGGACGCGTTCCTCGGCAACTGGATGCCGTCGCAGACGCAGGCCATCACGCCCTACCTCGAATCCGGCGAGATCGAGCAGGTCAACGAGAACCTGCAGGGTACGAAGTACAACCTCGCCGTACCGGCCTACACCTATGAAAAGGGCCTGCAGACCTACGAGGACCTCGCCGAATTCGAGGAAGAGCTCGACGGGACGATCTACGGGATCGAGCCCGGCAACGAGGGCAACATCTACCTCATCGGCCTGACCGAAGAGGACGAGTACGGCATGGGCGAGTTCAGCGTCCGCGAAAGCTCCGAGCAGGGGATGCTCGCGCAGGTGCGCCGCGCCGTGGACGACCAGGAGGACATCGTGTTCCTCGGCTGGGCGCCGCACCCGATGAACGCCAACTTCGAGCTGGAATACCTGACCGGTGGCGAGGACTTCTTCGGCGGTGAAGGCGTCGTGCACACCGTGACGCGCGAAGGCTATGTCGAAGAGTGCCCGAACGCCGGCAAGCTGCTTCAGCAGATGGACTTCTCGCTTCCGATGGAAAACGAGATCATGGGCTCCATCCTCGAGGACGGTGCCGACCCGGCCGAAGCCGCGCGCGAATGGCTTCAGGAAAACCCCGAAACCATCGAGCCCTGGCTTGAAGGCGTGACCACCGTCGACGGCGAAGAAGGCCTGCCGGCGGTGCAGGAGCACCTCGAGCTGTGACCTCAGCCGCCCTGCGGAGGCATCAGCGCGTCGTCCTTCGCGGCGGCGCGTTGTATCGCGGGGCGTTCCCGGAGGCGGGCGGCGTAGGATTCGAACGCCGGCCGCTTCTCGATCGTGCCGAACATCATGCCCCACGCGACCTGGCTGCCGAGATACACGTCCACTGCCGAGAACCGCTCGCCCAGCAGCCACTCGCGATCCGACATGACCCCTTCGAGCGTGTCGAGCACAGAGGCAAGATCGCCATACCCCACCCTCCCGCGGATCTGCGGGTCCGAGGTGTCGATGTTGAACGTCGCGTTCGTCACCGCCGCTTCGACCGGTCCCGCCCCGAAGAAGAGCCAGCGGTAATACGCGCCGCGCTCGGTCGGCGGCGGCGCGAGACCGGCGTCGGGATAGACATCGGCGAGGTAGGCGCAGATCGCCGCGGCCTCGGTCACGACCGTGCCGCGATGGACGATCGCAGGCACCTTTGCCATCGGGTTGATCGCGAGGTACTCGGAAGACCGCATTTCGGGGCCGTATTCGAGGACGGTCGTGGCGTATTCCGCGCCGACCTCCTCGAGCATCATGCGGACGATGCGGCCGCGCGACATGGGGTTGGTGAAAAACATCAGGTCGGACATTGTGGCCTCCGCTGGGACTGCGGAGCGACCGTCCGGCAAACAGGGATTCGAAGCAAGGAGCAACGCCGTTGGACTGGCTTACCGAGAACAAGATCCCAGTGGGCGACGCGGCCGAGGCCGTGTTCGACTGGATCGCAAACAACTTCGAAGTCGTGCTCGACGGCATCTCGAGCGTAGGGGAAAAGCTGATCGAGGGCATCCTGTGGGTGTTGCAGAGCCCGCCGGAACTGCTGGTCATCGCGTTCTTCGTGGCGGTGACATGGGCGCTGCAACGGTCGTGGAAGGTCAGCCTGTTCGTGGCGCTCGGCTTCCTGTTCGTCCTGAACCAGGACTACTGGGAAGAGACGACCGAAAGCCTGACGCTGGTGCTGTCGGCCTGCATCGTGTGCATGGGCATCGGCGTACCCATCGGTATCGCAGCGGCGCACCGCCCCAAGCTTTACGCGGCGATCCGGCCGGTGCTGGACCTGATGCAGACGCTGCCGACCTTCGTCTACCTGATCCCGGCCATCGTGTTCTTCGGCATCGGCATGGTGCCGGGCCTCATGGCCACGGTGATCTTCGTGCTGCCCGCGCCGATCCGCCTGACCTACCTTGGCATCGCGTCAACCCCGCCGGCGCTGACCGAAGCCGCGCGCGCCTTCGGGGCCACCAACAGCCAGCTTCTGTGGAAGGTCGAGATGCCCTCGGCCCTGCCGCAGATCATGGCCGGTCTGAACCAGACCATCATGCTGTCACTGTCGATGGTCGTCATCGCCGCGCTGGTCGGCGCTGATGGCTTGGGCGTGCCGGTGGTCCGAGCGCTGAACTCGGTCAACGCAGCACTCGGGTTCGAGAGCGGGTTCGTCATCGTGGTCGTGGCCATCATGCTCGACCGGATCCTGAACGTGGGAGCGCGCAAATGAGCACGGCGGTCAAGATCGACAACGTCTGCATCGTCTTCGGAGAGAAGCCGCAGCAGGCCCTGCCCCTCATGGACAAGGGAATGCAGCGGGGCGAGATCCAGCAACAGACCGGCCAGGTGCTGGGCGTGCACGACTGCTCGGTCGAGGTGCAGGAGGGCGAGATCCTCGTCCTCATGGGCTTGTCGGGGTCCGGCAAGTCGACGCTTCTGCGCGCGGTCAACGGGCTGAACCCGGTGGCCCGCGGCGCCGTCCACGTCAATGACGGCCAGCAGATGATCGACGTGACCCATGCCGACGCGGCAACGCTGCGGCGGGTGCGGATGCACCACGTGGCGATGGTCTTTCAGCAATTCGGCCTGCTGCCCTGGCGGACGGTGCGCGAGAATGTCGGGCTGGGGCTGGAACTCAGCGGAATGAAGAAGGCCGAGATGCGCGAGCGGGTGGACCACCAGCTCGAGCTCGTGGGCCTGTCGGAGTGGGCCGAACGCAAGGTCGGAGAGCTGTCGGGTGGTATGCAGCAGCGCGTGGGCCTCGCCCGCGCCTTCGCCACCGACGCACCGATCCTGCTGATGGACGAGCCGTTCTCGGCGCTCGACCCGCTGATCCGCACGAAGCTGCAGGACGAGCTGCTGGAGCTGCAGCAGCGGCTGAAGCGGACGATCCTGTTCGTCAGCCACGACCTCGACGAGGCGTTCAAGCTCGGGAACCACATCTCGATCATGGAGGGCGGGCGGATCGTCCAGACGGGAACGCCGCAGGACATCTTCAACGACCCCCGGAACGACTACGTCGCCGATTTCGTCCGCCACATGAATCCGCTGGGCGTGCTGCGCGCGCGCGACGTGATGGAGCCGGCGAACGGCGCGCCGCAGATCCGGGTGCCAGCCGACGCGCTGGTGCGCGACAGCCTGGAGACCGTGATCGGCACCCCCGATCCGGTGGGTGTCGAGGAGAACGGGGCCATCATCGGGCAGCTGACCCGCGACGGGGTGCTGCGCAGCCTCGACAAGTCGAGCGCCTAGAGAAGCGCCTTGGCGATGAGCAGGATCGAGAGGGTCAGAAGCAGCCCCTCGATCGCGCGAAGGTAGACGGCGTCGGGCAACCGCGCCGTCAGCCACCGCCCGATCATCGTGCCGATCCCGCCCGAGACCAGAAGCCCGAGCGTCAGCTCGACATCGAGGCCTTCTAGCGCGCCGATGGCCCAGTATCCGGGCAGCTTCGCAAGGTTGCACACGGAAAATGCGATCGCCATCGTGCCGGCAAATTCCAGCTTCGGCAGTCGCTGCGGCATCAGGTAGGCCTGCGCCGGCGGCGACCCCGAATGGGTGATGAAGGACGTGATGCCCGTCAGGATTCCCCAGCCGAGGCCGGGCAGAACCCCCGCCTCGGCCGGCGCCGTGACGACCGGGCCGAACCAGCGGCGGAGGACGAACCACAGCCCGATGAGGCCCGTGAGGATCAGCAGCACGGGCTCGGGAGTCCAGGGCGTGATGACGGTGGCGACAAGCACCCCGATCAAGATGGCCGGCACGAGGATCGCCAGGTTTCGCGGCGAGTAGGCCCGGCGGTAGAGCCAGACGGCGATCCAGTCGGTCCCGATGAAGACGGGCAACAGGATCGCGGCGGCCTGCACCGGGTTCATCGCGAAGGCGAGCGCCGGCACGGCAAGGGCCCCGGCCGAGGCCAACCCGCCTTTCGACAGGCCAACCACGAAGGCCGCCGCGAGAAGCGCGAGGAGGATCGGATCCGGGGTCAGGCTTGGCGCTCCGTCCTCTGGCGGTTGGGACCGACTCTTGCGGCATGGAAGCGACGGCGTCCAGACCACGTCTCAGCGCCGCTTGCGCGGCCCCTTCGGGATCTTCGAGCGACGCACCCGCGCTGCAGCCCGAGCCGATGCGTTCGACTACATCGAGCGCTTCTACAATAGGGGGGCCCGCCACTCGAAGCTGGGCTACCTGAGCCCCGAGCTATGCAAACTTAGCCCGGTGTCCACGAAGCCGGCAGCAGCTCATTCTCCCGCGTCACAGCCTCCGCATCTCGCAAGTTGTGAAGCGACTGATACACGCGCTTGCAGGGGTCTCGGTACGGCATCCCCTCGGCCTCCGCCATGTTGGCTGCGATCTCTGGGCCGGTCTTCGGCCCGTCGCGCAGCGACCGCAGGATCGCTACACGCAACTCGCCCCTGGTGAAGCGCCGGTCTCTTCTTCGGAACGTACACCGGATCATGGCGGCAGAGCCGTAACAAGGCCTCCACATGCTCGACCCTTTCGGTGCCGTCTCGGATGCACTCGGCGCGGATGTAGAGAAGGGCGTTGCGGATTCTGTTTTCTGACTCGCGGCCCAGGCGTAGCTGGTTCATCGCCGGAAGAGAGCACTTACAAGCGTTGTGAGCTCGGTGCGTTTGCCACCTAAGGCCGCAGATCTGGTGCATAAGGACGGTTGGGCTGCCCTTCCCGCCGCGGAACTAGGGAACCAGGTGGTGCATGCTCTGCGCTACATCCGGTGGGATGGGTCGGCCGCAGATCGGGTCGGCATCGTCCAGACCCAAAAGATCGGGTCCCCGACGCGGAGTGGCAAGGGCGGACCCGGCGGCTTGATCAGGCGTTCACCTGGCATGACCGATGTGACCACACTGATCCTGGAGCCCGGCACGGACGTGCCGAACAACCCCGACCTGCCGGTGGTGATCCTCCGCGGAGGCATGGCGGGCCTCGACGCGGGGGCGATCCGCGCCCGCATCGAGGCCAATGGCTGGGGCGGTACCTGGACGTGGACGGTCTTCGACTATCACCACTACCACCCGGACGCCCACGAGGCCCTCTGCGTCGCCAGCGGAGAAGCGGAACTGACGCTGGGCGGTCCGGAGGGGGAAGTCGTGACGGTGCGGGCCGGAGATTGCCTGATCCTGCCGGCTGGGACCGGCCACAAGCTGAACGCCTCGAGCGACGATTTCCGCATCTGCGGCGCCTATCCGCCGGGGCAGGAGGATTTCGAGACCCGCCGCGCCGAGGAGGGGATCGGCGACAGCCGCGCCCGTATTGCCGAGGTCGCCCTGCCGAAGACGGACCCGACTACGGGCGAGGCCAGCCCGCTGTTGCAGCACTGGAGGTAGCGGCAGGACCGGGCGCATGAGCCCCATTGATCGGCAATGGTGCGGACCTCTCCTGCCCCCGGCCGGAATTCCGAGGCGGTATCACAATGGGACGAAGTCGATAAAACCTTCACGCACACGCTCGAAACGATCGCCCTGGCCGGAGCGCCGGCTTTCACCCAAGATGCTCAGATGAAGGGCGATCCGGCTGCCGGCGAGCAGGTCTTCAACCAGTTTCAGGCCTGCCACGTCGTTCAAGACGATGATGGCGAGACCCTCGCCGGCCGGGCCGGACGGGTCTCCGAACCTCTACCGTCTGTAAGGTCGCCAAGCCGGAACGGTCGAGGACTACCGGTATTCGGGCGCGCTGGTCGAGGAAGGCGAAGCCGGCCTCGAATGGACCGAGGCGGACTTCGTCGGCTGTGTCCGGGATCCGACCGGCATCCTTCGCACGTCTCTCGACGACCGCGGAGCGCGCGGGAAGATGTCGTTCAAGCTGCGTTCGGAAGAGGATGTGGCGGATGTCTGGGCCTGCATTGCATCGCTGAGCGCTGGGTCGAACGACGAGAGCGGCGGCTGACGGCGACCGTCCGGGACCGCCTGTGGGTCAGATATAGCCGCGGACGAGTGCGCCCGAGATCAGCGTCCAGCCATCGGCAACAGCGAAGAACGCCAGCTTGAACGGCAGCGCCACGACAGCCGGCGGAACCATCATCATGCCCATCGACATCAGGATCGCGGCGACCACCAGGTCGATGATGAGGAAGGGCAGGAAGATCAGGAAGCCGACTTCGAAGGCGCGCCCGATTTCGGACAGAAGGAACGACGGCACCAGCATCGACAGTGGCGAGTCGGGCGCCAGGTTGGTTCCGGTGGTGTCGGGGCGAAGATCGGCGAGGGCCGCGTAGGTTTCGGGATCGACGCGCGCGGCCATGAACTCGCGGAAGGGAGCGAGCGCGCGCATCACGCCTTCTTCGACCTCCAGCTCGCCATCCACGAGGGGGGTGATGCCGGTGGTCCAGGCCTCGGTGAAGGTCGGCTCCATCACGAAATAGGTCAGGAACAGCGCCAGCGTCACGATCAGCATGTTCGGCGGCGACTGCTGAAGGCCGATGCCCTGCCGCAGGATCGACAGGGTCGTCACCAGGAAGGGGAAACAGGTGATCATCACCAGAAGCCCCGGCACGAGGCTGAGCACGGTGACCACCAGCAGAAGCTGGATCGAGCGGCCGGCCAGCGTCCCCTCTCCCTCGGCGCCAAAGTCGATGGAGAGTTGCTGCGCCTCGACTGGCAGGGCCAGCAGCAGAAGCGTGGCAGCAAGAAAGAGGGGGCTGGCGCGCATCAGAGGCCGCTCTCCATTTCGGCAATTTCAGTCAGGCGGACGGCGAGCATGCCCCCCTCTTCACCGTCGAGTTCTTCCAGCTCGCCGCGCGCGATGAGCCGGTCGCCGATATAGAGGCAGACCGGGTCCTCGACCTTGGTGTCGAGGCTCAGGATCGCGCCCTGCTCCATCTTGAGCAGGTCCGACAGCTTGGGCCGAGCCTTGCCGACCGAAACGGTGATCTCGACCGGCACGTGGTGCAGCGGGTTGTTCGAGGCCGCGCGCGGGGTCTCCACCACCTCTTCGATCTCGGCGAAGTCTTCATCCATGGGCCAGGGTCTCCTCGTTGAGTGTATCGAGCGCCTCGAGCGCGTCGGTCAGAGATGTTTCGAGAGCGTTCAGGTTCAGTTCACGTGCCGCGGCCCCGAGGCGTACCTGGAGCGTCCCGGGAGCCAGGGTGTCGTCATCCCGCACCGAGACGGGGAAACGCGCGCGGTCCTTCAGCGCCGTGGTCACGCCCTCGGCCTCACCCGGCGCGGTGAGGATCTGGATCTCCGCCTCGGCCACGTCCTCGGCCATCTCGGTGAACAATTCGTTAAGACGTGCCCCCAGCGTGTCGTGGAGGATGCGCGGGACCGCCGTCCGCACGATCGCGTCCAGCAACGGCCCAAGTTCGCGCATGACGTGGGCCCGCGCCTCGTGGAAGGTGAACGCCAGTTCGTCCAGCCGGTTATCGAGGACTTGCCCGCGCTCTTGCGCGGCGGATTCTGCGGCCGCGGAGGCGTCGGCCCAGCCGCTGGTGTAGCCCTTGTCGAAGGACTCGAGCCGCTCGGCTTCGAGCCGTTCGCCGTCATAGACCTCGACCGGGATCTCAGGGGCCGGGACGAAGTGGAAGTTTTCGAGGGTCAGGGGGCGGCCGCTCATGCCTTATCGCCTTCGTCTTCCATCCACGACTTGAGGATTTCGAGCGATTCTTCCTGCCGCTCTTCGATCAGTTCGCGCAGCCGGTCGACCGGCGAGCGCTCTTCGTCATCCCCGCCGCCCCCGGCGAAGCCGCCGAAGGGCGAGTCGTCGTCATCGCCGAAGCCGTTGCCAAAGAAGATCTCTCCATTCAGCGGTTCGTCTGCGTCATCGGCGTCCGAACCGAGCGGCGGTGCGAGCTGCGGCGACGTGCCGGATTTGGACAGGATCGGGCGGACCACGAAGAGGCCAAGCGCAAGGGCGACGAGCCCGAGGATCCCGATCTGCGCCAGGCGCATCACGTTGATGGGGCCCATGAGCGCGGGATCGAGAGGCGCCGTGCCATCGCCCGGGAGGGGTTCGAACTGCATCGAGCGGACCGACAGTGAGTCGCCACGTTCGGCGTCGAAGCCGATGGCGGCCGAAACCAGCTCGCGCAGGGCCTCCATTTCCTCGTCGGGCCGCGGCGTCCACGTGAGCGTGCCATCCGCAGCCGTCTCGCGGAGGCCGTCGACCATGACGGCCGTGGTGACACGCGCGATGGCGCCGGGCGAGCGGGTTACCTGACGTTCGATTTGGCTGACCTCGAAATTCGTCGTCTCGCGGCTTTCAGTGGCATTGTCGGAACCGCCGCCCTGCCCGCCTTCCGCATCGCCGTCGGGCAGATTCGAGGCGACAGTGACGTCGCCGTCCGCCGCTTGCGTGCTGGACGAGTTCGACTGCGTGACATCCGAGCTGATCGCCACACGGCTTTCGGGATCGATTCGCCGCTCGAGGATCTGCTCGCTTTCGGTGACCGTCTCGACATTTACCTCGACCACCGCATTGCCATAGCCGACCCGGGCCTCGAGCAGCCGTTCCACATTGCGCTTGAGCTCGGCCGCCCGGTCAGCGCCCACGGCACCCTGCGGCCGGTCCTCACCGGCGAGAATCACGCCGCCCATGGCGTCGATCACCGAGACATCCTCGGGAGACAGACCCGATACCGCCGCGGCCACGAGATAGCGCAGGGCCCGCGCATGACTTGCCGCGAGGCCGCCGCCTGCGGGTGTCACGGTGACCGAAGCGGTCGTGCGGATGTCACGCTGGAAGGGCCGCGCGCCCGCACTGGCGATATGGACGCGGGCGGATTGAATGGCCGGCGACGCCACGATCGTGCGCGCCAGCTCTCCCTCCTTCGCGCGCCAATAGGCGGCGTCGAACATCTGGCTCGTCGTGCCGAAGCCCGAGAGCGTGTCCAACAACTCGTAGCCCTGTGCGGCATTGGCCGGCAGGCCTTCACTGGCAAGGGTCATGCGAAGCTCGTCGCGGCGGCCCTCCTCGACATAAATGGCGCCGCCCCGAACATCGTAGACAACGCCCGTCTGTTCGAGAGCCTGGACCACATCACCCGCCGCCTGCGGCTCGAGCCCCGAATAGAGAAGCGTAAGACTGGGCGTCGACGCCATCCGTGCCACGCCCAGGACGAGCGCGAACATGGTGACGGTTGCGGCAATGACTATAATGCGCCGTTGCATCGTAAGGGCCTGCCAAGCCGAGCCAATGTTTTGCAAGACCGACCTCCTGTCGTTTCGCGGGGATGCTCCCCATGTCTTGCGTTCTGATTTTCAGACCGACCTTAATAATCGGTTAGTCTCTGCCGGTTTATGCCGACCCCACGATAAGAAATGGGACGGACGCACGGCATGGCCGAGGAAACCGACAGCGAAGACGGCGCATCGAAGAAGGGCAAGAAGGGACTGTTTATCGGACTCGTTCTCGCCCTCGTCCTGGGCGCGGGCGGTTTCTATGCGGTATTCTCGGGGATGGTTCTCGGCGGCGGAGCTGTCGCCGAAGAGCACGCCCGGACCGACGGCAGCCATGGCGGCAAGGGTGATCCGCTTCATGCAGCCTCGGCAACGGCAGCGGGAGGCGACCTTGCCGAAGTGGCGTTCATTCCCGTCGCCCCGATCGTGGTGTCGCTGACGGGGCCGAACGCCTCGCGCCACCTGCGCTTTCGCGCCGAACTCGAAGTCGCAAGGGAGCAATCCCCCGACGTAGAGCAACTGATGCCGCGTGTCGTGGACGTGATGAATGCGTATCTGCGTGCGGTCGATCCCAATTCCCTGAGCGCTCCCGGAGCGCTCATAGAACTGCGCGCACAGCTGTTGCGGCGTGTTGCGCTTGTGGTCGGGTCAAACCGGGTGCGCGACATCCTCGTCATGGAATTCGTACTGAGCTGAAAGGGGGACCAGAATGGACCTGATCGCTGATATTTTTCTCATCGGAGGCGCTGTCGGCGTCGCCTTCTACTGCTTCGTCCTGTCCCGGCGGTTGACGCGGTTCACCGATCTGAAACGCGGGGTCGGCGGGGCGGTCGCCGTGCTGTCCGCACAGGTGGATGATCTCAAGCGTGCGCTCGACGCGGCCAAGAAGGCCGCCGATGGCTCGGGCGACACACTGCGCGAGGTCACGGAGCGGGCCGACAGCGTCGCGCGGCGCCTTGAATTGGCGATGGCTGCGCTCCACGACGTGGACGACGCACCGACGGAACCGGGCGGCGTAGCGCCGGAAACGGCAAGATTCGCCGAGCCCGTCGCGGCGGCCAATGTCGCACCCGCCTCGGCGGTGCCCTTCTCGGCGACGCGCAGCACTGCGGCAATGCAACCCTTCTTCTCTCACCGGATGGCCCCCCGATGATTCGGCGCAGCAAGCGAAAGGCGCGCACGATGGGTATCGGCGTATTGCCGATCCTCGCTGGGCTGCTGATGGCATCGGGACTCCTCCGGCTCGGGGATGGTCCGGTGGCGGCGGCCGTGTCCGAGCTCGTCGCCTCGCGAAGTGCTCACGCCGCGGCATCGACTGCGACCACGCCCGAGGACGGAATCGCGGAACTTCTTGCCGAGCTCGACGCGCGGCAGGCAGAGCTCGACGAACGTGCCGCCAAGCTCGCAGTTGAAGGCGAGCGGATCGCCGAGGGAAAGACGGCCCTTCGCTCCCAGCTTGACGGGATCGAGGCCGCCGAACTCGAATTGCGCGAGCTTCTCCAGATGGCCGACACAGCAGCTGAAGACGATCTCTCGCACCTCGCGCAGATCTACGCCGCGATGAAGCCCGCCCAGGCTGCCGCTCTCTTTCAGCAGATGCCGCCCGCCTTCGGCGCCGGATTTCTTGGCTTGATGCCTCCGCCCGCCTCCGCCGCGATTCTCGCCGGCATGCCCCCCGACGCGGCCTATGCCATCAGCGTGATGCTGGCCGGCCGCCATGCCGATCTTCCCAAGGAGTGACCTGACATGATCGCGATCATCGGCGTCGTCGTCGTCTTCGTAATGGTTTTCGGCGGCTATCTCGCCGCCGGCGGCAAGCTCGGTATCATCCTCAAGGCCATGCCCTTCGAATTGGCCATGATCATGGGTGCGGCCACCGGCGCCTTCATGCTTGCCAACGACGGCAGCACGGTGAAGCGAACGATCAAGGATCTCGGGAAGGTCTTCAAAGGCCCGAAGTGGAATGCCGAAGACTATCGCGATCTGCTTTGCCTCCTGTTCGAGTTGATCCGTCTCGGCAAGGGTGACCCGCTCGCGGTCGAGATGCATATCGAGAACCCGGCCGAAAGCACAATCTTCGGGAAATACCCCAAGATCCGGGCCGATCACGAGGCGGTCGAACTGATCTGCGACACCATGCGATCGGCGAGCATGAATTATGACGACCCACACCAGGTGGAAGAAGTACTCGACAAGCGAATGGAGGCGCATCTGCACGGCACCCTCCATTCCAGTCATGCCCTTCAGACGATGGCCGACGGTCTTCCGGCGCTGGGTATCGTTGCCGCAGTGCTGGGCGTCATCAAGACGATGGCAGCGATCGACCAGCCGCCGGAGATTCTGGGCAAGATGATCGGTGGCGCTCTCGTCGGCACGTTCCTCGGCGTGTTCCTGGCGTATGGTTTCGTGGGTCCCTTCGCCACGAAGCTGAAAGCCGTGGCCGAGGAAGAAGCGCAATTTTACCAGCTCATCCGTGAGGTGCTCGTCGCAAACCTGCATCAGCACAGCGCCGCGATCTGCATCGAGGTCGGTCGCCAGAGCGTACCTCATCACCAGCGACCCGCGTTCGACGTCCTCGAAGAGGCGCTGAAAGCGTCGAAATCGGCATGATACGCCCAACATTGGTCCTGCTTACGATCTCCGCCAGTGCCGCGGCTGCTCAGACGATCCCCGTGCGCACCGCAGAGCATGATGGATTCACGCGCATCGCGATCGATTTCAATGCCGAGGCAACATGGCGCCTGGAGCAGGATGGGACCACCGTACGCATTCTGGCCGATGAAATCGCAACTTACGATCTCGCGGATGTCTACCGGCGCATCGGAACCGAGCGCATCACCTCGTTCCGGCAGGCTGGCCCCGGAGAACTGGTTGTCGAACTGGCATGCGCCTGCGCGCCGGAAACGTTTCGATACGGCAACAGCCTCGTTCTGGACGTTTCGCAAGATGCAGCCCCGCTTGAGCCGCCCCGCCCCGCGCCGCGGGAAACGGCGGTTGTCGCCGAGCCCTTGCATCGCCGCATGCTCTTGCCCGGCTTGCTCACCAACAGTCTCCCGGTCGAGACGGAGCCGGACGCCGACCCCCTGCCCGCGTCCATCCGTGCGGAGCGCGCAGCCGCGCTGCGTGCCGGGCTGAGAGCCGACCTGGGGCTACCACCCGACGCGGAACCCGCCGTTCCGGACGATACACCCGTCGAACCAGAGATCGAAATCGAAGACGAAGTTCCCCGACCGGGCCAGTTGCAGGTGGAAAGTCAGATCACGCGGGATACCCGCGGATACGACGAGGTCATCCCGCGTGCCGCCTGCCCCGCCTTTGCTGAGGAGACGCTCGACACATGGGCGACATTGCGGTGGACACTTCCTCCCGAAGCTGCTGACGCTGAGTGGACCGTGGCAGAGGCCAAGCGGCTCATTTCGCTGGGTTTCGGGATCGAAGCGAAGGGAGTTCTCGATGTCGTCAGTGGCGACGAACGAGACATCCGTCTTTTGTCGCAAATCGCTCAACTGGTCGACGCACCTGGGCCTGCGCCCGAGATTGCCTCGGTCGCGGAGTGCGGGGATTCACTGGCCCTCTTCGCATTGATCTCGAACCCGCCCGCTGCGCCTCTTCGCATTGGATCGGTACTCGATGCGCTGGCCGCGTCGCCCGAGGCTGCGCGAACTCACTTGGAACGCCGCGCGATCGAGGGCTTGATCGCGCTCGGCAACGATGAAGGCGCTCGCCTCGTGGCCGCTGCGAGCGGTCGGCGCGAGACTGCGGGGGCTCTGCCGGATCTCACGTCACTCACCATGGCAGCGGACGACGAACCAGTACCCGCCGCCGACCTTGAAGAGATCGTTGCACGCCGCACGCCCGAAGCCGCTGCCGCGCTTCGGATGATGGTCGACAACATGGTGGACGACGGCGCTTCCGTGCCACCGGATCTCCTCGATCAAGCCCGCGCTTTTCTGCCCGAGATCACCGGTAGCGACCGTCACAGGCTTCAGCGTGCTCTCATCCGGGCCGAGATCACCTCGGGACTATATCTGCGCGCGGCCGCGGATATAGATACTCTCGCCGAAGATGACGCGGCCATGGCCAAGCGGCTCGACGAGGAGCTGTTCACGACCGTGTCTTCCATCGAGAACGACGCCCTGTTCTTGACGCAGATCGTGAGCCTCGATGATCGCCCGGTTCCGAACGCGGAACTGCGGATTGCCATCGCCCGCCGGATCGCGGAAAACCATGTCCCGAAGCTGGCGCTCCGCACGCTATCCCGGGGGCCGGACATGCCCACGGCGGCCGAGCGGCTGCTGAGTGCCTCACTTGCTCTCGATGCAGGCGACGCGAACGTAGCTGAGGCGCATCTGACAGGCCTCGTGGATCCTGAAGCCGGCATCCTGCGGGAACGCGTTGCCCTGCTGCGTGCCGAGCAGGCCCCTGCGCCCACGAGCGATCCGGTTACTGTGTCACCAAGCGGAATTCGAAGCCGCGGCAGTGCCATCGTAGAGCAGAGTGCCGCGCTGCGCGCCGAGTTGGAAGCGTTCCTCAACAACTGATTTGTCTAAACCTTTTGGTAAGGCCAGGGCGTCTATCCAGAGCCCAACCGCTTGGGAAAAGGAGGTCGCGCCTAGAATGGGCCGTCTCGCGTTGTTTCTGTGCCTCACCGCTCTGGCTCCTGCCGGCGCCGTGGCGGCTCCATCGTTTCACACCGACGCGGAAGACACCGCCGCATTTCCCTGCGGCGCTCCGGGCAGGAGCCTCTCGAACGAAGAGATTTCCTGGAGCGATCGTCGGAACGACACCGCTCCCGTCAAAAGGACGGGCGGAGGCACAGGATTCGAGCGCTGTACAGCTGCAGTAGCTTTCGGTGATGCCATCGGCGGCTTCCATGAGGCGCCCCGATTCCCGTCGCCTCTCCTCGAGCCTGGGCGCCACCGGAAGCAGGGAACGACGATTCACCTCGAAGCATCAGCCGCATTCCTCCAGATGGCATACTTGCCGAGTCGATCACCGATCCACGCATCACGTCCTGCAGAACACCCGATAGCGCAGAGCGACAGCCGAGCCATGCGGAGCAACGTCCAATGACCGTCCGCGCGTTGTTCCAGCCGACCGTCTTGCTCGCGTTTGCGCTCATGGCGGTGATCGTCATGATGGTCCTGCCGGTGCCGGCCTGGGTCCTGGACGTGGGACTCGCCGCATCGTTCGCGATCGCCATCCTCATGTTCTCCACGACGCTGTTCATCGAACGGCCGCTCGATTTCTCGACGTTTCCGACAATCCTCCTGGCTTCCTTGATGCTGCGGCTGTCGCTGAACGTCAGTTCGACGAAGTTGATCATCGGTCAGGGCCACACGGGAACGGGCGCCGCGGGCGAGGTGATCGAGGGTTTCGCGAATTTCGTGATGGGCGGCAGCGTGTTCCTGGGTCTCGTCGTGTTCGGCGTCCTGATGATCGTGAACTTCATCGTGATCACGAAGGGTGCGGGGCGGATGGCGGAAGTCGGCGCGCGCTTTGCGCTGGATGCCATGCCGGGCAAGCAGCTCGCCATCGACAGCGACATGAGCGCCGGTGCGATCGATCACGCCGAGGCGAAGGCCCGCCGGGAGCGCGAGCAGCAGGAAACCACATTCTTCGGCTCACTCGACGGCGCTTCGAAGTTCGTGAAAGGCGACGCGATCGCGGGCCTGCTCATCACGCTTCTGAACCTCGTCGTCGGCCTCGCTGCCGGAACGATCGTCCACGGCATGGAGATCGGCCGCGCGTTCGAGACCTACGCGATCCTGACCGTGGGCGACGGGTTGGTGACCCAGATCCCGGCCGTCATCATCTCGGTTGCATCGGCGCTCTTGCTGGCGCGTGGCGGGAACACCGGATCGACGGACCTCGCCTTGTTCGACCAGCTCGGCCGCTACCCCGCCGCGCTCGCCACCGTCGCCGGGCTGCTCGGGCTCTTCGCGCTGGTTCCGGGCCTGCCGTTCATGCCGTTCATGGCCGGGGCGCTCGGCCTCGGCTGGCTGGCATGGCAGGCGAACAAGCGGGCCGAGCGGACGCTGTCCGAAGCGACCGCGGAACAGACTGCGGCCCCGCCGCCACAGAAATCCATGGGCGACACCCTCGACCTCGACGATATCCACCTGGAGTTTTCGCCCGACCTGGTACCGCTGGTGCTCGACCCGGCGACGGGCCTCGACGCGCGGATCGGCAACATGCGCACGCATGTGGCCCGCGCCTTCGGCCTGGTCCTGCCCGAGATCCGCCTGACCGACGATCCAGGTCTGCCGAGCGGGACCTACGTCATTCGCATCCACGGCGTCGAACGTGTCCGCGACCGCCTGATGCCGAACCACATCCTCGCCCTCACGGCAGACAGCCCCTCCACCGCGCTGCCGCCCGGCACCGATGTCGCTGAACCGGTCTACGGCGCACCCGCGCGGTGGATCGAGGCGGGGGAGCAAGACGAGGCCGCGACGGCCGGCCTGACCACGGTCAGCCCTGCCGAGGTTCTGGCAACGCACCTGCTCGAGGTCATAAAGCGGAACTTCCACCGGCTGATGACACTCAAGGCGCTGCGGCGCCTGCTGGACGAATACACCAACCTGACGGATCCAGCACGTTCCGACGCGAACCGGCGTCTGATCGACGAGTTGGTGCCCGACAAGGTGCCGACCGAGCTGTTGCTGCAGGTGCTGCGGCTTCTCCTGGAAGAGCGGGTGTCGATCCGAAACCTGCCGTTGATCCTCGAGGCGATCGCGCAAGGGCGTCAGCAGGCCACGACCCCCGAGGGGATCTGCGAGATCGTGCGCCAGCGGCTGAGTTTTCAACTCATTGCTGAACTGACGCGCGCTGACGGTACCGTCCCGCTCTTGCAGCTCGACCCCGAATGGGAGCAGACATTCGCGCAACACCAACTGGCCGGCGAACCCGGTGAGGCCAACGTGGCCCTCCCGCCGGATATGTTCAACCGCCTCGCCGACGGGACAGCCGGCGCATTGGCAGAAGCGGCGGAGCGCGGCATCTTCCCGGCCCTCGTGACGTCGGCGCGGCGGCGGCGGTTCCTGCGCATGGTTCTGTCTGCCAAGGGATTGGCCAACCCTGTTCTCAGCTTCGAAGAGCTTGGGACCGAAGCGCGCCCAAGCCTCGTCGGAACGGTACCGGCATGATCGAAGCGCTGACCGCGCTGACCGAGCTTGCAGGACCCACGGCACTTGCGGCTTTCGCGGTCTTCCTGCGGGTCGGGGCGGCCATGGCGCTTCTGCCTGCCTTCGGCGAGCAAACGATCCCCGCGCGGGTCAAGCTGGGCATCGCGTTCGGCTTTACCGTCATCGTCGCACCCTCGGTCGTCGAGGATCTGCCGGCACTGTCCGCGCAAGAGGTTGCCGGCCGCCTTCTGCTGAGCGAGACGATCATCGGCCTTTCCCTCGGCGCCGTGCTGCGGCTCTTCGTGATCGCGCTTCAACTGGCTGGCGCGATGGCAGCTCAGTCCGTGTCGATCTCGCAGATCATGGGCGGTGCAGGCATAGATCCCCAACCGGCAATCGGCCACATCATGGTCGTGGCAGGCCTCGCCATTGCGGTGATCATGGGGCTTCACGTGAAGACCGCGCAGTTCCTCATCTATTCCTACGATTTGATGCCGCCCGGCCGACTACCGCGTCCCGGCGATCTGCTGAGTTGGGGCGTGGCCCGAGTGGCGCGCGCCTTCGGGCTTGGCTTCGGGCTGGCGATGCCGTTCGTGATCACGTCGCTCCTCTACAACCTTACGCTCGGCGTCATAAACCGCGCCATGCCGCAGCTCATGGTGGCATTCGTGGGCGCTCCGGCGATCACTTTGGGGGGCTTGTTGATGCTGGCCCTGTCGCTCCCTTTCGCGCTCGAGGTCTGGATCAGCGCGATGGACACGTTCCTCGCCAATCCGACGGGGGACGCGCCATGAGCCAGGGCGACGACGACAGCGAAAAGAGCCAGGAGCCAAGTCAGAAGAAGCTCGACGACGCCCGGAAGAAGGGCGAGATCCCGAAGTCCAACGACCTGAACACGGCGGCCGGATATGCCGGGATCGTCCTGACGGCGACCACTGTCGGAGGGGCGTCTCTGCAATCCGCCGGAGGCGCGCTGTCGGGCGCCTTCATCCTTGCCGGAGGCGACCGGGGCCACTCGCTGTCCAGCGCGGCGATGGTGGGCGAGACCTTCCTCGCGGTTGCGCCCTGGGCCGTGCTTCCCTTCGGCTTTGTCCTTCTGTCGATCCTGGGTCAGCAGTCCTTTACGGTCACGGGCTCGAAGCTGATGCCGAAGGGCAACCGGATCTCGATCCTGTCCAATGCCAAGCAGAAGTTCGGACGCTCGGGGTTGTTCGAATTCTTCAAGAGCACCGTGAAGCTGGCAATCTACTCGATCGGGCTGTTCTTCTACATCGCTCAATGCCTGCCCGATATCCTGGCGCTTTCCCGGCTCGAGCCCCCTCAAGCTGCGGCTGGTGGCTTCATGATCACGGCCGGGTTTTTCTGGGTGGTCCTTGGCGTCTCCGCGAGTCTCGGGATCGTGGACCTGCTGTGGCAACGCGCCGAACACATGCGCAAGAACCGCATGTCGCACAAGGAGATGAAGGACGAGCACAAGGACGCGGAAGGCGACCCGCACACGAAGCAGCAGCGTCGTCAGCGGGGCATGGAGATCGCCATGAACCAGATGATGCAGGACGTGCCGGACGCGAGCGTCATCGTGGTGAACCCGACCCACTATGCCATCGCGCTGAAATGGTCGCGTGCGAACCCCGGAGCGCCGGTCTGCGTGGCCAAGGGTGTGGACGAGGTCGCGCTGCGCATCCGCGAAATCGCGACGAAAGCCGGCGTACCTATCCATTCCGATCCGCCCACGGCGCGCGCCCTTCACGCCACCACCGAGATCGGCGCCGAAATCGCGCCCGATCACTATGCGGCGGTGGCCGTCGCGATCCGCTTTGCCGAGGGCATGCGGAAGAAGGCGCGCGCACGATGACCGGACGGATGGACGACCTGGCAAAATTGGCTGGGATGGTTCGCGACCGGGAGCTCGCGAAGGTCGAGACGATCATGTCGCAGGTCACGCGTCTGCGCGGGGACATCGCGCGCCTGACGGAATCGCGCGAGGCTCGGGTGGCATCGGGGGAACTGGATCTGGCGCGGGTATCGGGGGCCGAATTGGCGTGGCAGGCCGCCAGCGAGGCCGAGCTCATGCGTCTGAACCGGCAGCTGGCGGCACTGCTTGCACAGCACGACGCCGCGCTCAGGGCGGCGCGGCGGGCATTTGGGCGCGCCGACGTGGCAGCGCGCCTGGCAAAGGCGGATCGCTAGACCGCCTGCTTGTTCAGATCGAGGATCAGGACATCGCGCAGGCCCGGCCCGATCTCGCGGTTTGCGGTCTCGATCAGGGCGGTCTTCAGGCGATCCATTCGGCCGTTCGAGGTGAACACCCCGTCGAACCCACCGGCGCCGGCATGATCCAGCATCACACGCAGGAAGCGGTCGCGGATGCGCGGCTCGCGCTCCAACACGCGCGCATCGATGCCTGGGTCGACTTCCAGCGTCAGGTTCATCACCACCATCGCGGCCACCTCGCCATTGGCGATCAGCGGAATCACGAAGTTCTGGTCGAACCTGACGAATACCCCCTCTCCGACAGGTTCCTCGGCAGGTCCGGATGAAGCGACGCAGCCTTCCTTGTCGGCGTCGGCACCCTCAGCCTCGGCCCCCGGATCACCGCAGGGCATGCTCGCCTGCGCGACCTCGGGAGACGGGCGCAGGACGTATCCTGCGCCCGCACCGCCGCCGAGACCGAGGAGCGCCAGAAGAAGCGGAAGGAACTTGGTCATCGGAGTACCTCAGAAAGGAAGAAGGGCGTCCACGACCTGCTGGCCATAGCGCGGTTGCTGGACTTCGGTGATCTGCCCGCGCCCGCCATAAGAAATGCGGGCGGCGGCGATCTTGTCGTAGAGCACCTCGTTGCGGCGCGAGATGTCCTCGGGGCGCACGAAGCCCGTCACGACCAGCTCGCGCAATTCGTAGTTCAGGCGCACTTCCTGGCGCCCTTCGATCGCGAAGCTGCCATTCGGCAGGATGTCGGTCACCGTGGCCGCGACGCGCAGGGTCAGGCGCTCGTTGCGGGTGGTGCTGCCATCGCCCTCGAACTTGCTGTTGGAATTCATCCCGACCGCATCGTTGAAGGTTGCGCCCTCGGGCAACGTGCCGCTCAACCGCTGGGGGATCCCGACGAGGCTCGGCACCGACAGGGACTCGCTCCCCGTCCGCGAGCGGTCGGAGCTGTTCGAGAATTCTGCTTCGTCGTCGATCTCGATAATGACCGTGACGATATCCCCACGGGTCTCGGCGCGGCGGGTGCCGAGCAGCGAGGCGCGGTCGCCCGACCAGAGCGACGCGCTGGACACCGGGTTGTATGGAATCTGGTTCTGGGACATGCGCGGTGACTGCATCGCCACCAGCTCGGGGCTTTCGGCTACCGGGGTGAGGGCCGGCACGACGCCGATGCCGGTCGTGTGACCACAGGCGGCGACGCCGATACAGGCGAGAAGGACGAATTGTTTCACTGGACGTCTCCGGGGCCGACATGGACGCTGCCATCCGCGGCGACTTCGCCGATCACGGTGGTGCGCGAGGAAAGATTCATGACCCGCAGGCGATCACCCGCGCCGGCCCGATCAAGGGCGCGGGCATCGGCGGAAATGCTTAGGCCCTCGGTCAAGTAATTCAGGGTCACGATCTGGTTGCGCTCGATCAGCGCGGGCGAACCGAGATCAGCCGCGCGCAAGGGCCGCCCTGCGTAGAGCGTGACGCGACTTTCGCGGCCGACGGCCTCGGCCGGATCGGACAGGAAGCCGCCGGCCTCGCCAGGCGTCGCCGACACGTCGCCGGGCCCGATGAGGGAGTTGGCACGGATCGTGCGGGTGGCGACGACGATGTCGGCCAGGGCGGGCGGAGCGACCAGCGCGAGGATGAGGGCGAGACGGATCATCGGATTTGCGTCGTCGCGCCCAGCATCTGGTCGGCCGCGGTGATGACCTTGGAGTTCAGCTCGTATCCGCGCTGCGCCTCGATCAACTTGGTGATCTCGCGCACCGGATCCACGGAACTGTCCTCGAGATAGCCTTGTCGGAACGTCCCCAGCCCATCCGTGCCCGGCGCACCGGCGATCGGCGGTCCGGAGGCCGCGGTTTCGGTGAACAGGTTGGAGCCGATCGCCTCGAGACCCTTCACGTTCGAGAAGCCGACGAGGTCCAGCTGGCCCAGAATCTCGGGCTCGGGTTCGCCGGTGAAATAGGCATAGACCTCGCCATCGGCATTGATCGCGATCGAGGTGGCGTCGTCGGGAATCGTGATGTCGGGGGCGACGGGATACCCCTCGGAGTTCACGATCAACCCGTCGGCGCTGCGCTTCAGCGCCCCGTCGCGCGTGTAGCCCGCAGCACCCGAAGGCAGCGTCACCCCGATATATCCCTGCCCTTCGATGGCAAGGTCGAGATCGCCGCCGGTCTCTTTCAGCGTGCCCTGCGCAATCTCCATGGTGACGGCCGAGGCACGGGCCCCGAGGCCAAGCTGAATACCTGTGGGAAGCTCGGTTCCCGTGGTCGAGGACAGGGTACCGGCGCGCTGGACCTGCTCGTAATGCAGGTCCGCGAACTCGGCGCGACGGGCGTTGTAGCCCGTGGTGCTCATGTTGGCGAGGTTGTGCGCGGTTACTTCGACCCGCATCTGCTGAGCGCTCATGCCGGTGGCGGCGATGGACAGGGCACGCATGTCGGTCTCCTATCGTCCAAGGGTGGTGAGGACGCTGCGGATGCGCTTGTCCTCGTTGTCGAAAAAGCTCTGGCCCATCTCGTAGGCGCGCTGCACCTCGACCATGCGACTGATCTCGCCGATCGGATCGACGTTCGATTTCTCGAGATGGCGCTGAAGGATCGTAGGATTCTCGATCGGGACGGGCGGGTTCTCGAGCCCGAAGAGCAGCCCGCCGCGGCGGGTCACGTCCTCGGGATTTTCGGGCGCCCAGAGACCGATCTGGGCCAGCGGCTGGCCGTTCGCGGACATGGTCCCGTCGGCGGCAACGGTGATCTCGGACGCGTCAGGCGGCACGAAGATCGGCGCGCCGCCCGCATCCAGAAGGCGCATCCCGTCGGGCGTGACCAACTCTCCGGCGGCGTTTGGCAGGAAGTTTCCGGCCCGCGTCAGCGCTTCGCCATCCGGGGTTTCGACGAGGAAGAACCCCTCGCCCTGGATCGCGAAGTCGAAGCTGCCGCCGGTATACTCGGCCCCGCCCTGGAGGTTCGACGTATGCCGCACCCGCCCCGCCGCCATGCTGAGCGAGGGTGCATCGTCCAGTCCGGCGATATGCTCGGAAAAGACGACGCCCTCCTTGCGGTAGCCATGGGTCGAGGCGTTCGCGATGTTGTTCGCGATCGTCTGCATCTCGCGCGTCAGGCCAGACATTCGGGTGAGGGTGGTGTAGCCAGCGTTGTCCATGTCAGCTCCCCGCGATGAGCGGCACGATGGTGGTATCGAAATAGGCGAGGAGCGTCCGGGTCATGAAACCCATCGTCGCCCAGAACACCGCGCCGATGGCGAGGAGCTTGGGCACGAAGGTCAGCGTCATCTCCTGCACCGAGGTAAGGGCCTGGAAGAGGCCGATAACCAGGCCCGAGATCAGCGCCACCGACAGGATCGGTGCCGAAAGCTCGACAGTGATCCAGAGCCCCTGGCGGAGCGCATCATAGAACATCCCCTCGGTGAGCATGGGCTCAGACCGGCATTCTGAGGATTTCCTGGTAGGCCTCGACGACCTTGTCGCGCACGGTCACCGCCGTCTCGACGGCGAACTTGGCCGAGCCGAGCGCCTGCACCAGCGCATGGGGATCGGCGGCGCCGGTCATCGCGGCGCGGGCGGTGTCTTCGCCGGCCTGCAGGGTCTCGGCGAAGGTCTGAACGGCTTGGGTGGCCGCCTGGACTGCCGGCTCCGGGGTGGTCGCCGGTCGGGACGCGACGTAGCGCTGCGCGGCGAATGCTGCGTTGATATCCATTCTGGATCTCCGAAATGTTAGCGTTTGAGTAGTTCGAGCAGGCCGAGTGCCATCTGCCGGGATTGATCGAATATCTTGAGGTTGGCCTCATACGAGCGTTGCGCTTCGCGTGCGTCGGCAAGTTCCACGACCAGATCCACGTTCGATCCGGCGTAGAACCCGGACGCGTCTGCCATTGGGTGCCCGGGTGCGTAGACCTGTGGCAGTTCACTGCGGTCGAGTTTCACGCGACCGGCCTCGACCCCGCCATCGGCGAGCTCCTTGAACGCGATCGTCTTGCGGCGGTAGCCGGGCGTATCGGCGTTGGCGAGGTTTTCCGAGGCATGGCGCAGACGTTGGGCCTGGGCCTGCATCCCGGTGGACGAGACACCCATGGATCCGAGAATGTCGCTCATGGCTTACCTTCCCCTGCCCAGAGCAGACGACATCATCGCGCGCACGCTGGAATAGACGGAGACCGCCATCTCGTGACTCTGGCGCGCCGAAGCCGCCTCCATCATCTCGGTTTCCAGCGACACATCGTTTCCGTTCGGTGAAACCTCGCCCTCGCGTTCGATCGGGCGGATGTCGCCGGACGCTCCATTCGGCTGGAGATGCCCGGCGCGGGTGGTGCGCATGGCAAGCCCGCGGTCCATTTCCGCGGCGAATCGAGGCAAGTCCTGCGCCCGGTAGCCTGGAGTGTCTGCGTTCGCGACGTTCCTCGCGATGTGAGACGTTCGGGCGGCAGAGTGCGCCACCAGATCGTGCGCCATGGATGAGATGCCCAGTACGCCCATCGGATCCTCCGTGGTTTCGTGTTCAACGAAGGCTTAACGGTGATTCCTTTATGAAAGGTTGAGTGGTTCTCAACGGAGCGAACGCATGACCCCGACTGGATACGACAACGTCACCGCGGCAATCGCGCCGGTGCGGATCGACCGCCTCCTCGGGCAGATCGAGGCGATCGAAGGCGGCGCCGTGCGCATGTCCGGTTTGTCCGGCCACGCGGCGATCGGAGACCGCGTCCGTCTCGGCTCTACGGGCCGTTCGTGCGAGGGCGAGATCGTCTCTGCGGATGGAAAGATGTTGTCGGCCATCCCCGACGGCTCGATCACCGGCCTGCGCCCGGGCGATCCGGTGACGCTGCTTGGCCCTCTGTCGATCTCGCCCGATGCCGGCTGGATCGGCCGCGTGGTCGATCCGCGCGGGCGACCCCTCGACGGCCGCCCACTTCTGCCGGGTTTGACAGCGCAGAGCCTGACCTGCGCGGCCCCGGATGCGGTGCATCGACGCGGCCTTGGCGCCCGGGTGCAGACCGGGCTACGGGCCATGAACACGCTTCTGCCCTTGGTGCGAGGTCAGCGAATTGGCCTTTTCGCCGGTTCCGGCGTTGGCAAATCGACCCTCTTGGGCACATTGGCGCGCCGTATCGAGGCCGACGTGGTTGTCTTTGCCATGATTGGCGAACGCGGTCGCGAAGTGCGCGACTTCGTCAGCCGAGTTCTCGGTCCTGACGGAATGGCGCACACCGTGGTGGTGGCCGCGACAGCTGACGCCCCCGCTTCATCCAGAGCCCGCTGTTTGCCGGCAGCGTTGACCGTGGCGGAAGCCTTCCGGGATGAAGGAAAGCACGTTCTTCTGCTGGCCGACTCGATCACCCGTCATGCCGAAGCCCACCGTCAGGTCGCAGCCGTTCGCGGCGAGGCGCCATGCCTTGGCGGCTATCCCGCTTCCATGGCGACGGAATTGGCGTCACTTTGTGAACGCTCCGGCCCGGGGGAGGAAGGCCAAGGCGACATAACCGCAGTATTCAC
This sequence comes from Palleronia marisminoris, assembly GCF_900172315.1. Taxonomy (GTDB): domain Bacteria; phylum Pseudomonadota; class Alphaproteobacteria; order Rhodobacterales; family Rhodobacteraceae; genus Palleronia; species Palleronia marisminoris. Next base: position 131,372 of record NZ_FWFV01000005.1, on the reverse strand, counting down.
GGTTCTCGTCGCCGGTAGCGATATGGAAGGTCCGGTGGCCGATGCCCTTCGCGGCGTTCTCGACGGGCATATCGTGCTCGACCGGGCGATCGCGGAGCGCGGCCGATTCCCCGCCATCGATCTGGTGAGGTCAGTCTCACGCTCGCTCCCCGACGCTGCAGGCCCGCACGAAAATACTCTTATCCAGGAAGCGCGTCGCCTCATCGGAGCCTACGAGAAGGCGGAGATGATGATCCAGGCCGGTCTCTACGCGCCGGGAAGCGATCGAACAGTGGATGCGGCAATCCAGGCATGGCCGAAGCTGGACGCATTCATTGGGCAAATGGAGTCCGGCTCGATCGACGAAAGTTTCGCAGCCCTCGCGCGGTGCCTCTCCCGGCGCGTCGAAGAGCGTGTGTAATAGGGGAGCGGCGAAGTGTTGCACGCGTGAGCCAGGCTCTTCGCTGACACAGCATGCGATGCGCTCATGGAGCAGGATGAACGCCGAGCGGCCAGCCGGAGTGCTCGATAGATGATCTTCGACGATCCGGATCGAGGATGCACCCGGAGAGGCATCCCTAGGGTCAGGACTCGTTCTCGCGTCATAGCCAGAACATGACGGTTGCGGCGAGGGCAACGGCAGAGAGGAAGATCTTGGGGCACCTGTCGCAGCGGCTGGCAACTCGTCGCCAGTCCTTTAGGCGCCCGAGCATGAACTCGATCCGGTTGCGTCGTTTGTAGCGGCACTTGTCGTGCTTCACGGGCCTGCCACGCGACTTGCTGCCCGGGATGCATGGCTTTATCCCTTTGTCTTTCCACGCATCCCTGAATCAGTCAGTTGCAGCCCCGGTCAGCCAGCAGCCATTCCGCCTTCGGCAAGCTGTGCAGCAGGGCCGCAGCGCTGGTAGGGTCGCTGACCTGGCCTGCAGTCATGAGGAAGCGGATCGGGTGCCCCTCGGCATCGGCGACGCCATGCAATTGGATGTTCATGCCGCCCTTCGTCCGGCCGATCAGACGGCCCCTCTGGTCGCCGGCTCCCCCTTTTTCGACCGCAAGCTGGTCGCAGTGCGGTGCGCCTTCAGGTACGCGTCGGTCATCACCGTTCTCGGAACGACAGCCTCGGCGGCCAGCCACTCCACCATCCGGGCGAAATCCCCTTTGTCGCTCCACCGCTTCCAGTGGTTGTAGAGGGTCTTTGGCGGGCCACATTCCCTCGGCACATCGCGCCACCTCAACCCGGTACAATTGACGAAAATCATTCCGCACAACACCCGCCGGCTTACCATCGCCCTTGGCCAACAAGGGCCGGGGACGCCCCATCTGCGCGCCTGAAAGCCAGAAAAGGTTGCTCGTTGGTCAGTCTCCTCGCGAAGGCTGAATTACGCTGCGAGCGGGCAATCAATGGATCCTGACCCTATCTAGTCCCACACTCATATCTGCTTTCTCTCGTGGATGAGCGGGATGAAAAACTTCATGAGCCGAACGCGACTCCGCACTGCGGGCGTTCTCCAACAAGAGACAAACACCCGCCTCGCAGATCCACAAGTTATCCGTCCCGATCGCAACAGTTTCACTTTGATGGTCGCTTCTAAGGCAAGCCGTTCATCACATCTTCTAAGCTTCGGATAGCCCGAGCAGGCGCGCTTCGGTGGCGAGTAGTGAACGAAGGGCTCTCAATGCCTGATACGGCTGGTTCGATGTCACTGCGGAGCGAGTATCAGACAAAATTTCATGACTCGCCGCGTCCCTAAATGCGCATGACAGTTCCGCAATTCCACTGAGTAGATCGGGAGCCACAGAGGACATCTCCCTGTCACCCGAAAGCGCAAGCTGGGCAAGATAGCAAAGCCGGCGGACCGGCGTGGTTGCCTCGTCAGGGTGAATGGCGTCGCGGAGGCGCAGAATGTTCGCTCCGGGCGTAACTATGTTGAACCGCCCACGACGGGGGCCGTTCTCGACAACGGCGCCATTGATGAGGACGCGCTCGCCTGGGGCGAGCTTCAGGACGAGACCGGTCATTGTGGATCGGCTTTCTGACGAAGACCAGCCATTATAGCGGTATTGATATCAACAAGCGCCGACAGGTCATCTTTAGACCGCAACATCTTCTGGCTGTGCTGCGAAACGAATTCGTACAGGTAGAATATGCGGGCGCGGAGTTGTTGCGGAAGCTTGTTCCCGTCGCCAGCTACATCGGTGGCCAGCGCGGTCCAGAGCCTGCGGTTGTCGTCGATAGCTTTCGCCCGGTCGGGCATCGTCGCAGCGCGCCGGAGAGCCGCAGTTACCTTGGCAAATACGTCGTATTCGGCGGATTTCGGCGTACGAATTGTATCGGAGGCCGAGGAATAGGCGGATTGGGCCAGCAATGAGGCGTTCACGTCTTGTCCTTTTCGAGACGGGTGCGGTCAGGCCGCTTTCAGAGACGAATGGGAAAAGGGGCGCCGTCTCGCGGCGCCCCTCGATTGCCGGTGTTACCGGAAGAGCGACAGGACCGATTGCGGGGCTTGGTTCGCGATCGACAGCGACTGGATGCCAAGCTGCTGCTGGGTCTGCAGGGCCTGCAGACGGGCCGAGGCCGCCTCCATGTCCGCATCGACCATCGCGCCGATGCCCGCTTTCAGGTTGTCCGTCAGCTTGCCGACGAACTCGGACTGCGTTTCCAGCTGGTTCTGGACGGTGCCGAACGCGGCGGCAGCATCGATCGAGGTCTGGATCATTCCCTCGATATTCTCCAGAGCCGTTTCAGCATCGGCCTTGGTGCTCACGTCGAGGTCCCCGAGCTGCGACAGCTTACCTTCGTTGCGCGTGGCGTCGAGGCTGTAGGCCAGAGTGTCGGTGTCATCGATGTTGCCAATCGACAGCGATCCGGTCGTCATGTTGACACTAACCACAACTTCGTCAGCCGCGATGTTTCCGCCAGTGCCCATGGCGAGAGCCGGAGAGTCGTCGAGAGCGGTCTGAATCGCTGCAGCAATTCCGGCGGATACGTCGTTGCCGTTGTCACCGGCAGCAACCGTGTACTCGGCCTCGATGTAGTCGACACCCTTCACGTTGCCGTCAGCATTGTCGCCCAGAACGAGTTTCACGACGTCGCCAGCGATCAGGCCGGTGTCCGCACCGGTCGGATTTTCACTCATCTCCGCGCGAGTCAGCGCCTTCGTACCATCAGCGGCCGACGCATCCTCGTTCAGAAACGCAGCGGCAGTGATCTCGGTCGCAGCGATAACGTCCGTACCGTCACCGATCACCGCGTTGCCAGTGGCTGCGAACGCACTCAGATCAGTCGCCTCTTCGGTCGACATGTTGACGGTTTTCACACCGATGTTGCTGGCCTTGACGGCGCCTTCGATCGAGCGGTCAAGCGAGGAAAGAACGTTCATCGGGCTGGCCGTGGAGCCGTTGACGAGGTTCACACCATTGAACTGGGCAGCGCCCACGACGGATTCGACCTGTTCACGAAGGGCAACGACATCGGCCTGCAGCTTGGTGCGGGAGTCGTCGTCGACGCTGTCGCCCTGAGCCTGGACGATCTTGTCCTTCATCTGCGTCAGCAGGTCGGTGACCGTCTCGGACGCATCGCGCGCCACGGCAACGGTAGATTGTGCGACGGCAAGACCTTCGGAGATCTTCTTGAAGCCGGTCACGTCGGATTCCATGGTCTTCGAGATCGCCCAGACGGCCGCGTTGTCCTTGGCGGTGCCGACCTTCTTGCCGGTCGAGATCTGCTCCTGGACCTGACCCAGGTCCTTGTTGACGCCCTTGAGGGTCTGCAGGGCGACCATTGCGCCGGTGTTGGTCAGAATGCTGGTCATAGCGAATTCCTTGCGTGTACGGACGCTTCAAGCGCCCGGAATGCCCAATCGGGGGCGAATGTATCGGTCTTCTGACCATGGCCCGCGAACTAGTTCGACGCGGTGACTTTCCGTCCTGGACTAGCTGAACCATGCGGCAAAACTTCTAACGGAAACCTAATTCCGGCCTGGCCATCGCAGGGCGGCATTCGGGTTTTACGCAAAAGTTTTCGCTTAATTACCGATACGTACGCAGGTCCCGCCCGCAGCCTCGGCGTCTCCGGCGTCGTGCGTGACGAGGACAACGGGCAACGCCCGCTGGCGCGCGACGTCAAATACCATGTCGCGCGTTCGCACCCTGCGATCGGCATCGAGGCGCGAGAACGGCTCGTCCAGAAGCAACGCCCCGGGCGCCGCCAAGAGAGTCCGCATCAACGCGACCCGTGCGCGCTGACCGCCCGAAAGCGTCGCGGGATCGCGCTGGCCAAAACCGGACAGGCCGACTTCGGACAGGGCATCTTCGATCCGGGCGCGCCGGTCGGCAGAGCCACTGCGGGGAAGGCCGAAGGCGAGATTGCCGGCGACCGACAGGTGCGGGAACAACAGGTCGTCCTGAAACAGGATACCGATCCGCCGACGTTCGGTCGGCAGGTCGGTGATGTCGCGTCCGTTCAGAAGGACACGTCCCTCGGCTTGAAACGCCGGAGGCAACGTGCCGGTGAGATAGGCAAGCAAGGTGGACTTGCCGGACCCCGACGGCCCCATGACCGTCAACACCTCACCGGGACGGATGAAGGCGTCGAGCGACACGAGCGATTCCCCGTTCAGGGCAATCCGGACCCTCTCGATGTTCAACCCCTCAGCCACGGAGCCCCCTCCGGTTGCGGTAGACGAGCGCAGGTAGCCCGATAGCGAGGGCGAAAGGCAGCAGCGCGGCAGCCGTCTGCGCCAGGGCAAAGGCACCGATGGCGCGGCGGTCCCCGCCCGAAGATAGCGAGACGGCCTCGGTCGTGAGAGTGGAGACACGGCCCCCGCCGATCAGGAGTGTGGGTAGATACAGGCCAACGCTCACCGCCACCCCGATGGCCACCGCTGTCAACAGGGGGCCGAGAAGCATCGGCAGACGCACCGCCAGCAGCACCCGGTCGGGTGATGCGCCGAGCCCTGCGGCAACCGTTGCGTTCCGCACGTCCCAAGCCCGCCACGGATCGCCCAGCGACAGGAAAACATAGGGCAAGACGAAGACGAGGTGCGCCGCGATGACGGGAACCCGCCCGGTATCCGCGTCGATCGACAGCAGAAACGTCTGGAGCCCCGGAAGGAACGCGGTCTGCGGGACAAGCAGGGGGAGATACAGCAGCAAGGTCGCGCGCCGGGTCATTTCCCGGCCAAAACGGTGCTCGGACTCGAGGCAGCCGATGGTCAGGACCAGCGCCATCCCTGTCACGATGCCAGCGATCAGAAATGTGTCGCCGGCTGCGTCGGAGATGCCGGAAGCGTGACGGCTCCACGTGCGCATCGTCAGGCCAGAGGGCGCAAGCTCGGGCCAGCGCCACCGCGTGGCCACGGACCAGAGCGCAAGAAGCACGAGGCCGAGAAGCACCGACAGGGCCGACACCACCGCCAGCGGCAAACCCATGGCCCTCAGGACACCGTCGCCGTGAGTTCGTCGCCCGCCTGCGGCCCATCGCCTCCCCTGCCTCGCAAGGACATGTTCGCCCGCGCGCCACAGCAGCAGCATCACCCCCACGAGAATCGCCTGCCAGATCGCACCGGCTGCCGCCGTCAGTCGCGCCGAAAGCTCCGGCGTGCCCATCCAGTGCACGATCTGCACCGACAGCGTCGCGGGCGTGGTCGGCCCGAGGATCAGGGCGACGTCCACGACGGACATGGAATAGGCCAGCACGACATAGACCGGGAGACGGATCTGGGCGTAGACGCTGGGGAACACCGTCTTGAGCCAGCCCGTCATGCGCCCATACCCCAGGCTGCGCGCGACAAGCATCGTGGGCGTCCCTCGGGCTTGAGGTAGCGCCGCGAGGGTCATCAGAAGGAGGAACGGCACCTCCTTGGCGATCAGCCCGGCTGTCATCGTCAGCCCGAAGGAATCGCCGACGATCAGCATGTCGGGCGGCCGCTCCCACCCTGCAAGGGGCGCAACGAGACGCATCAGCCAACCCGAGGGCGCCACGAGAAACGCAAGCCCGAAAGCCGCCGCTGCGTGAGGCACCGAAAGCAGCGGCGAGAGCGCTCGTTCAAGCCATGCGAAAGCCCGCGTTCCGGACCAGCCGGCCACGATCAGCGTCACGATGCCCAGCGATCCGGCGGTCGCCAGTACCCCGGTCGTGACCGATAGCCGCGATGCCTCGGCCAGCCCCGGCCAGTCCAGAAGCTGGCGAACCGCGAGAAGGGACGGTCCGTGGAACCCCGCAGCCGGAAGGTGCCCCGAGGCCGGCAGAAGCGCCCCCAGAAGCCCGGCCACCACCGGACCCAGCATCGCCATGAGCGTCAGGGCCGGCAGAAACCTCAGCATCGGCCGCGCACGTTCGGGATCACTCGGCGCCGTACCGCTCGATCCAGGCTGCCTCGATGGCCTTCGACCAGGTCGCATCGGGCTCAGGAAGGGCCTCGCCCAGCTCGGACGGTCCGAGCGTCGCCACGCCGAGGTTGAGGTCCGCAAAGGCTTGCGCCTGGGTGGTGGTCAGCTTGTCAATGTCCAGCACGGTTCCATAGCCCAACACGTCCGGATCCTGGGCGTGAAGCTGGACCTCCGGGGCGAGGAGTTCGTTCGCCACGACCATCGCCCCTGCCTTGGCATCCGAGTTGTATGGGATCGCGACAAAGCTGACATTCCCGATCGTGCCGTCGTCGGGGACGAATGTGCGTACGCTTTCGGGCAGCTGAAAGTTCGTGATCGCGGTCGAGGCCTCGGAGGGCGATAGCGACGGGGCAATGTCGATCTCTTCATCGGTGATGAGCTGGAACTGCGCCGGACCGCTGGACGGATAAGCCGCTCCGCCTCGCCACAGGTTCGGCGTCAGCTCGTCCAGATAGGTCCAGAGCGGCTGGGTCACGTCGTCGAAATCGTGCGCATCGACCGGGTCTTGCAGGACGGACGGGTCGTCGACGAGGCTGACGAGAGCCTGCTTGAGGAAGGTCGTGCCCAGGAAATCGGGGGGCTGCGGAAACGTGAACCGGCCGGGATTCTCGGCGGCCCACTGCTGCAGCGCCTCCATGCTATCCAACGGCTCGGCATCAGCGCTGTCATACATGAAGACGAACTGCGCCTTGGCCCAAGGACTTTCGAACCCCTCGACCGGCATGCCGAAATCGGTGGTGACGACGCCCTCTTCGGCGACGAGATCATAATTCGGCAGCTCGGTCGCGTAGGGCCCGAACAGCAAATCGGCCTCCTTCATGGTCGCGAAGTTGGCACCGTTGATCCAGACGAGGTCGACCGCACCTCCGGTATTGGCCCCTGCCTGCTTCTCGCTCAGAACGCGGGTGACGGCATCGGCCGTATCGGTCAACTTCACGTGCTCGAGGGTGACGCCGTATTCGTCGGAGACGCGGTCGCCCAGCCAAGTGATGAAGTCGTTCGTCGCGGTCGACCCGCCCCAGGCGTGCCAATACACCGTCTGCCCCCGGGCTTCCTCGAGTACCGTGCCCCAGTTCGACGGGTCAGGTGCGGCGAGCGTCGCAGTCGGCAAAAGAGCGGCTAGGAATGGAAGCAGACGCATGATGGTCCTCTCAATGCGGAAACAGTCGCCGCGCCGCGACAACGCGCAGGACGGCGGTGACAAAGCAGAGCGCGCCGAAGACGTAGGCCAACAGCGCGAAAAGGCCCGGCAAGAGGCAGAGAAGAACGAAGAACAGGATGGTCTCGGTGCCTTCCAGAAGGCCGTTAGAGAAGTAGAGCGTCTTTTCACCACGCGCATCGGTCTTCAGGCCGTGCTTTTCGGCAAGGATCGCATAGCCGAGAAAGCTCGTACCGTTGACGTAGAAGCTGGTCAGCAGGACAGCGGCGGCGAGCGCGTTGTCGGCGGGGGCATATATCGCAAAGCCCAGCGGAAAGGCACCGTAGAAGAAGAAGTCGGCCGCGATATCCAGGTACCCGCCGAAATCCGTTTTCCGCGTGGCCCTCGCAACAGCGCCGTCGAGGCCGTCAGCGAGTCGCGACAGCAGCAGAAGTCCAAGCGCCGCGCCGAACGCGCCGACGGCCGCGGCGGTTGCGGCGCACAGCCCGATGCCCAAACCGACGAGGGTTACTGCATCTGCGCCGACCCCGTATCGCGCGATCCGTCGCCCAATCCTGTTGAGCGGCGGATCGATAAGGCGTCGGGCGGCAGGATCGAGCACAGGACCTCCGGAATAGGCCCCCGATTGTTCCTACATTAACCCGAGCAGTGCAATCGGCATGGCATCGCGCGGAATATTCCTGCTTCAAGCCCGGCGTTCGAAGCCGCCGTCACTCTGGCCCAAGGTGACGCTTCGTCCGTCGGACCCGTAGGTCTTGAGCGGTTTCGCGGCGAGGATCGCGGCGACCTTTTCGCGTGCCGCCTGCGCTCCCTTCAGCGCCGCGGCCAGAAGCGCGGCATTGCGCGTCGCGCGGCTCCGGATCGCCTCGACCGCGTTTGCATCCGGCTTGTCGCCCTCCAGCTTCGCGACCAGTGCCTCCTTGCGCTCGGTCAGGGCGACCGCCGCTGGCAGGTCGCCGGCCAGAACGGCTTTCCGTTCGGCGTCGAGCAGATCAATCAGTCGTTTCGCTACCCGCTGCATTCGCCTTCTCCATCATCGTGCGCATGATATGTTCGCTCAACCCAAGACCACCGGCCTGGACCATCTTTTCGGCATATTGCTCGCGAAGGAGCGAGGCGAATTGGTCCTCACCGGCACCACCGCCGAACGCACCCTCGAGCGCGCCGATGCCCGCGCCTTTCAGCATTTCGGTCAAGAACGCGGTCTCCAACCGTTCGGCCGTGCGCCGTATCTCGACCTGTCGCGGCAGCGCCGCGCCTGGTGCATCGATCTGCATCTCATTTCCTCCGTTGTTCTTGTGATCCGCGATTCCCGTAAAGAATTGGTAAGTTTTCGGGCGCAAGTTATGGCCATGGACGCGATTCACATCATGCTTGGCCAAAACGGCCGCTCGGGCCGCCCGGACACGGCGCCACAAACGACTGCCACCGATCTCGGTGCAGCCTTCTCACGGGCGCTTGCCGCTCTGGAAGGAGGCACTCCGAAAGAGACCGGCGGAGAAGTCGAGGCGCAGCCGGAAGAAGACGGTGCCGCCACCGAAGAGGCGACCGCCGAGGAGGACGCATCTGCCGACGGTGAAACGTCTGCGGAGGGAGACCTGCCTGCGGAGGGCACGCCTCTCGAAGACGCTGAGAACGGTGCGCCGGCCAGTGCCGAGCCGATCGAAGAAGAGTTTCTTCCGCTTGTCTTGGGCAAAGCTGCTGCGACCGCCGCCCCCGCGGACGGTGCGGCGGAAAGTCAGGCTCCCAAAGCACGATCGGGCCCGCCGAATCTGCAAGCACTCGTGCCGGCCGAAACGGGACCGCAAGCTTTGCAAGCCTCTCTGGACCCGCAACACGCATCCGCAGCATTGACTGGCGCGGCCGCAAGCGAAGCGTCAAGCGCGCCCGCGTCCCCCGCTCAGACCTCTGCATTGGCCCAAGCCAATGTGATGCTGCCCGCCATACCGCGGGAAGGTGCGTCCTTGCTTTCCCGCGGAACCGCGATCCACATCCCGGCCACGACCGACGCAGAACAAGCGTTCGACGCCGCCGCAATTGCGCCGGAGGGCGAAATCACGGATGTGCGAGTTGCGCCCAAGGCCGCCGGGATAGATAGGCACATCGCACAGAATGAGCCCACCATCGCATTTCCAACGACACCGAAAGCGGCGGCCGAGGTGACGGCGGAGGACAGCGGGATGCGGCTGCAGGCCGATGCAGTCAACATGGTTCAGATAGAACCCGGAGCATCTCCCTCCCGTTCGACTCCGACCGCGCTGTTTGCCCCGACGGCCGAGGCACGGCCAGTGCTCAACTCGATCGTCGAAGCCACGGTCAAGGCGCAGAACGGCACCATCGAACTGCGCCTGTCGCCCGAGGAACTGGGTCGGGTCCGAATCAGCATGTCGCACCATGAGCAGGGCATCTCGGTCGTCCTGAACGTGGAGCGGGAGGATACGCTCCACCTTTTGCGCCGCCACGCCTCGGAACTCGCCGCCGCGCTGCGCGAAGCTGGTCTGGGCGAAGCGACCATCGAGTTTGCCAACCGCGATCAGCGACCTCCTCCCGATGCCCAGAGACAGACACCAAGGCAGGCGTTCGGCGTATTTTCGAACGCCGGCCCCGAGATCGACCGACCCGTCCTCCGCCCGTCGGGGGATGGCGGACTCGACATCAGAATGTGAGGACTCATGGATATTTCGTCCACCACTAACCAAGCTCTGAAGCCCACGAACGCGATCGAGCCGGCGGCCGCCAAGGCGATCAACTCGGACTTCGAGACGTTCCTGAAGCTTCTGACGACCCAGATCAGCAATCAGGATCCTATGGATCCCATGAAAGCCGAAGAGTTCGCGGTTCAGCTTGCCACGTTCTCGAGCGTCGAACAGCAGGTGAAGACCAACGATCTCTTGACCCAGATGACCTCGGCCGGCGGCGATTTCGCGGCCTACACGTCGTGGATCGGCCGCGAGGTGAAGGCGACCGCTCCGCTCAAGTTCAACGGCACCACCGTGCAGTTGGCACCCGAGGCGGCCACCAGGGGCGAGACCCATCAATTGGTCGTACGCGCCGAGAACGGCGCCGAGATCGATCGATTCACCGTGGATGGAACGGGCGCCCCCGAAGAATGGACTGGGCTGACCGCCGCAGGGGCGGCGCCGTTCGGCTACTATACATTCGAGGTCGAAAGCTTCTCGAAGGGCGAACTCGTCGCAAGCCAGCAGGTTGCCGGCTACGCGAAAGTTAGGGAAGTGCAGCGCGCCCCGGACGGCGTGACGCTGGTGCTGGAAGGGGGCAAGAAGATCACCGCCTCTGACGTCGCGGCCGTGCGCGATCCGGCCTGACGTGTCAGATCGCGAGGATGCCCAGCACCAGTAGCGCGGTGAATCCCGAGGACAGCAACGCTGCGGCGAGGGGGCGCGAGAAGAACGAGGGGAGCGGTTCCACCTCGACCTCGAACTCCTTTTCCACCAGTATCTTCTCGGCCAGTTGCGGCAGTCTCGGCCCGAAGCGGGCAAGGACGATGGCGGTCCGGGCAAGGTCGCGCAGAAGCGCCCTTGGCCCAAGATTGTCGCGGATGTAGTCCTCGACGATCGGCTGCGCGACCTCCCAGATGTTGATCTGCGGATAGAGCGAGCGGGACACCCCCTCGACCACGACCATCGTGCGTTGCAGCAGGATGAGCTCGGTCCGCGTTTCCATGCCGAAGCGTTCGGTTACCTCGAAGAGGTAGTGCAGAAGCCGCCCCATCGAAATGCGGGTGGCGTCCATCCCGAAGATCGGTTCACCGACGGCGCGCAGCGCACGGGCAAATTCGTCGACGTCCTGATCGGGGGGCACGTAGCCGGCCTCGAAATGGACTTCAGCGACGCGGTGATAGTCCTTGCGGATGAACCCGAAGAGAATCTCGGCATACACCCGGCGGGTATAGGCGTCGAGCCGACCCATGATCCCGAAATCAAGCGCGATGATGTCCCCGTTCCGCGCGATTTTCAGATTCCCCTGGTGCATGTCCGCATGGAAGAACCCGTCGCGCAGGGCGTGGCTGAGAAACAGCCGCAAGACCCGTTCGGCCAGCGCCTTGCGGTCGTGCCCGGCGGCGTCGATCGCCTCGATATCGTGCGCGGAAATCCCGTCGGCCCATTCCAGCGTCATCACCCGGCGGGACGACAGGAACCAGTGCACGTGCGGCACGCGGAAACCCTCGTCCTTCTCGGTGTTGGCCAGGAACTCGGCCGAGGCGGAGGTCTCGAGTCGCAGGTCGAGCTCACCCCGCACGACGCCATCGAAATGCCGGATCACGTCCATTGGCCGAAGGCGCCGTGCCCCGGGCGCGAGCAGCGAAACCATCCGCGCGGCGAGGTAGAAGGCGTCCACGTCCTTGCGAAAGGCGCGTTCGATACCCGGGCGCAGGACCTTCACCGCGACCTCCTGCCCCGTCTCGCGGATCCGGGCGTGGTGGACCTGCGCGATCGAGGCGGCGGCGACGGGCTCGGAAAAATCCTCGAAGACGATCTCGGGGTCGAGGCCCAGTTCGGACCGGATCATCGCCAGCGCCTCGTCGCGCGGGAAGGGCGGCAGCTTGTCCTGCAGCATCCGAAGCTGAAGGGCCACCTCGCTTCCGACCACGTCTGGCCGGGTCGACAGAACCTGACCGAACTTGATGTAGGCAGGGCCAAGCGCGGTAATTGCCCGCGTCGCAGGCGGCAGGTTCGGGTCGCCCTTGTAGCCCAACCACTTGAAGGGCCACCCGAGCGCCCGCGCGGCAATCCGCAGGGACCTGGGCGCACCGAAGGCATCCAGAACGACCGTCATCGCTCCGGTTCGTTCCAGCGTCGCACCGGTCCGGATCAGTCGCCAGATGTTGTGCGGACCTCTCAACGGCTCAGATCTTCCATCCCGAGTGCAGCGCCGCGATGCCCATCGAGAGGTTGCGATAGCGCACCTGCTCGAAGCCCGCGTCGCGAATCATGCCGGCGAACGTCTCCTGGTCTGGGAAACGGCGGATCGATTCCACCAGGTACTGGTACGACGCCCGGTCCCGCGCGATCGCCTGCCCCATCCGCGGGATCACTTTGAAGGAATAGAGGTCGTAGGCCCGCTGCATCATGTCGTTCGGGATCTGGCTGAACTCAAGCACCATGAGGCGACCGCCCGGTTTCAGCACGCGATAGGCCTCGGACAGCGCGTCCTGGATCCGCGTGACGTTCCGGATGCCGAACGAGATGGTGTAGACGTCGAAGCTGCGATCCTCGAACGGCAGCGCCATCGCGTCGCCGACGACCCAGTCGAGCCGGCCCGCGAGACTCTCAGCCTCGGCCCGCTCGCGCCCCGCATCCAGCATCGACTCGGTCAGGTCGAGAACCGTGGCCTTGGCCGAAGGCGCACGCCGAAGGAAGCGGAATGCCACGTCGCCCGTCCCGCCCGCCACGTCGAGCAGCCGCTGACCCGCTCGCGGTGCCAGCCAGTCCATCATCGCGTCCTTCCAGAGGCGATGGACGCCGAGGCTCATGACGTCGTTCATCACGTCGTAGCGCGAGGCGACCGAGGTGAAGACGCCGTGCACACGCCCGGCCTTCTCTGCCTCGCGGATGGTCTCGTATCCGAAATGAGTGGTGTCGTCGCTGTCGGCCATGGGCTCTTGCGGTCCTTCGTGTTTCACACACCTTATAGGCCCCTGCCCCGCGCTTACAATGAATGGCCCGATCACGAGAGGGACGGAATGCCCGAATTGCCCGAAGTCGAGACGGTTCGTCGCGGGCTGGCCCCGGCGATGGAAGGGCGCGTGATCGCCCGCGCCGAGATCCGCCGCCCCGACCTGCGCTGGCCCTTCCCCGAGCGGATGGCCGAGCGGCTCGAGGGCGCGCGGATCGGGCATCTGGGGCGGCGGTCGAAATACCTGCTGGTGACGCTCGACCGGGGCGAGACGCTGATCGTCCACCTGGGCATGTCGGGGCGAATGCTGGTCGAAGGCGCGCCGACCGCCGGCTACGTCCACGAGCACGCAGCCCCGGAAAAGCACGACCACGTCGTCCTTCACCTCGACGATGGCGCGCGCATCACCTTCAACGATCCCCGCCGCTTCGGCGCAATGGATCTCGCGCCCAGCGACACGATCGATTCGCACTGGCTTCTGGCCAAGCTGGGCCCCGAGCCCTTGGGCAACGGATTCGACGAATCGCACCTCGTGACGGCCTTCCGGGGGCGCAACACGCCGGTGAAATCCGCGCTGCTGGACCAGAAGATCGTCGCAGGGCTGGGAAACATATATGTGTGCGAGGCGCTGCACCTGGCCGGAATCTCGCCCATGCGGAAGGCCGGACGGATCGCCGTGCCCCGGGTTCGCGCCCTCGTCCCCGCGATCCGCGAGACCCTGGCGCGGGCCATCGAGGCGGGCGGATCCTCCTTGCGGGACTACCGCCAGGCGGACGGGGCGCTCGGGTACTTCCAGCACAATTTTCGCGTCTATGATCGCGAGGGACGCCCCTGCGTCACTCCCGGCTGCCCCGGCACGATCCGCCGCATCGTCCAGTCGGGACGGTCGAGCTTCTACTGCGCCACCTGTCAAAGATAGCTTGAACGGACGGTGGGGGTTGATAAGGCTCGGTCCCTGACGCTCACAACGAAAGCGGGGCCATGGCCTTCAAGACCATTGTCGTCGAGACCGAGGATCACGTCGCGCTGATCCGATTGAATCGCCCGGACGCCATGAACGCGCTGAACGCGCAGCTCCTCGGCGAACTGGCACAGGCCGTTTCAGAGGCCGAGGCCAACGAGAAGGTCCGCGCCATCATCGTCACCGGCTCGGAAAAGGCATTCGCCGCCGGTGTCGATATCAAGGAGATGGCCGAGCGCAGCTTCGTCGACGTGTTCATGGGCGACATGTTCGTTCGCGACGTCGGCGTTATCGAACGGTGCCGCAAGCCGATCATCGCCGCCGTCTCGGGCTACGCCCTTGGCGGAGGATGCGAGTTGGCGCTGATGTGCGACTTCATCATCGCGTCCGACAGCGCCAAGTTCGGTCAGCCCGAGATCAACCTTGGGATCGTTGCCGGACTCGGCGGGACGCAGCGCCTGACCCGCCTCGTCGGCAAGTCCAAGGCGATGGAGATGCATCTGACCGGCCGGTTCATGGACGCGGAAGAGGCCGAGCGCTCGGGCCTCGTCAGCCGCGTGGTCCCGGCCAAGAAGCTGATGGACGAGGCAATGTCCGCCGCCCAGAAGATCTCGGAGAAAAGCCAGATCGCGGTCATGGCAGTCAAGGAAGCGGTGAACCGCTCTTACGAGACGACGCTGGCCGAGGGCGTCCTGCACGAGCGCCGCCTGTTCCAGGCGCTCTTCGCGACCGAGGACCAGACCGAGGGCATGGCCGCCTTCCTCGAAAAGCGCGAAGCCCAGTTCCGCGACCGCTAGAGGGCCGCGGGGCTTTACGTGGCGGCCCGTATCCTGTACAGGCGCCCGATACATGCGTGTGAGGCCCGCTAGGCCGGACGTCCCGGTTGGTGAACCCGGGCTCTCGGGTCTTCCCGCGCGAACCGATATACGCTGACCCGAGAGAGACAGACACACATGGCAAACACGCCCCAGTCCAAGAAGCGCGCCCGCCAGAACGAGCGCCGCTACGAAATCAACAAGGCCCGCCGCTCGCGCATCCGCACCTTCCTGCGTCGCGTCGAAGAGGCGATCGCCTCGGGCGACCAGGCCGTCGCGAAAGAGGCCCTGCAAAGTGCCCAGCCCGAGCTGATGCGCGGCGTCTCGAAGGGCGTGATGCACAAGAACACCGCGGCGCGGAAGATGTCGCGCCTGGCGAGCCGCGTGAAGGCCCTCGCCTGATCAAATCCCCCTCTGTTACAACGTGGAAGCGCGCCCTGACCCGGCGCGCTTTCTTGTTTTCAAGGCCTTGCCTGCAAGAGGCCCTCGCCTCGAATCCGGGGCCCGGCGATTCCTTTCGGGAAAAGCCGAGTCAACGAGTTTGTCCATCTTGTGCCGGGGCAAGCGGGGTCGCTATGGTCCCTCAAGCGATTCAATGCTGGGGGATGACGGAGGCCGGAACAGGGCGCGAAATCGTTGCGAACGAACGCGAGACGCCCTCATCCAGACGCGTATAAGCCGGTGCAAATCCGGCGCAGCGGCGCCTTCCTGTCCGAGTAGTCACAACCGAAACACTGGCGGGCTGCCACCCGTCCGGAATCGGTATGCCACGCGTCAGTTTCCGACGCCGCCAACCCGTCTTCGCGGGGCGGAGGGGTCGTGGCTGCGTCCCTCGGCCGAATTGCATGAAACGACCGCCTTTGGGGAGGCGGGCAGCGATCGGCAGTGGTGGGATGTGATGACGAACGAAAACTGGGGCGAAATCAGGCAGGGACTGAAGAAGAAGGTCGGGCACAACAACTACGTCACCTGGATCGAACCGCTGCGCTTCGAAGCGCTCGAATCCGGCGTGATGACGTTCACCGTGCAGTCGAACTTCATGGGCAACTGGGTCGACCGCTACTTCCGCGAGGCGATCCTGGGCGAGGCCGGGGCCCATGGGCTGGACGTGTCGCGTCTGCGCTTCGTGGTCCGCAAGGCCGCCGATGACCCGGCCACGCACGACGACCAGCCCCAACCGCACGCACCCGTCGCCGCGGCACCCGGGCGGCCCCGCAAGGTCGCGGCCGCGCCGAAGGGCGTGCGCCCGGTCACGGCGTCGGATTCGATCCGGCTCGACACGAACCAGACCTTCGACACCTTCGTGGTCGGCAAGCCCAACGAGCTGGCTCATGCCGCCGCACGCCGGGTCGCCGACGGGGGCGAAGTCTCGTTCAACCCGCTGTTCCTCTACGGCGGCGTCGGCCTCGGCAAGACGCACCTGATGCACGCCATCGCGTGGGAGCTTCAGGCCCGCGACCCCTCGACCAAGGTGCTCTACATCTCGGCCGAGGTCTTCATGCACCGCTTCGTGCAGGCGCTGCGCGAAAAGGACATGATCGGCTTCAAGGAGCTCTTTCGCTCGGTCGACGTGCTGATGGTGGACGACATCAAGTTCATCGCCGGCAAGGACAGCACGCAGGAAGAATTCTTCCACACCTTCAACGCGCTGGTTGACCAGAAGAAGCAGATCGTCCTGTCCGCCGACAGCGCGCCAGGCGACATCGACGGGCTGGAGAAGCGGATCGTCAGCCGCCTGAATTCGGGCCTCGTCATCGACATCCACCCGACCAGCTACGAGCTGCGCCTCGGGATCCTGCAGCGCAAGTTCGACCTCTTCGCCAAGCAGTTCCCCGGCGCCTACATTGCCGACGGCGTGATGGAGTTCCTCGCCCTGCGGATCACCCAGAACGTCCGCGAGCTCGAGGGCGCGATGACGCGGCTTTTCGCGCACTCGTCCTTCCTCGGGCGCGAGGTCGACGTGCCGATGGCGCACGAATTCCTGCACGACCTGCTGAAGGAGGCCGATCGCAAGGTCACGATCGACGAGATCCAGCGCACGGTCGCGGATCACTACATGATCCGCATGTCCGACCTTCTGGGCCACAAGCGCAACCGGGTCTATGCGCGTCCGCGGCAGGTCGCGATGTACCTGTCGAAGGGACTGACGAACCGTTCGCTCCCCGAGATCGGGCGCAAGTTCAACGGGCGCGATCACACGACGATCATGTACGGCGTGCGCCGCGTCGAGGACCTGATGGCCCAGGACGCGACCCTCGCCGAAGACGTCGAATTGCTCCGCCGGGCGCTGACGACGCGCTGATCCTGCGATTCCATGTCTGATCGGCCACGATCCGGCCGTTTCCCGTGAAAATACGGTTGCGCCATGCGCCCGAGAGGCTAGCGTGGCGCTCCCGACGTATTCGGTGGAGAGAAAGATGAAGTTCAGCATCGAGCGTGGCGCGCTTCTTCGCGCGGTCGCGCGGGCGCAGTCGGTGGTCGAGCGTCGGAACACCATCCCGATCCTGGCCAACGTGCTGATCGAGGCCGAGGGCGACGAGGTCCACTTCCGCGCCACCGACCTTGATATCGAGGTGGTGGACAAGGCTCCGGCCAAGGTCGAACGCGCCGGCGCGACCACGGTGAACGCCGTCACCTTCCACGAGATCGTGCGCAAGCTGCCCGACGGCGCGCTGGTGAACCTCACCGACGACGGCGCGAGCGGTCGTCTTTCGGTCGAGGCCGGGCGCTCGCACTTCGCGCTGGCCACCCTGCCCCGGCAGGACTTCCCGGTCATGGCGAACGCCGAATACTCGGCCAATTTCGCGGCACCCGCCCCGGTTCTGCGCCGCCTGTTCGACAAGTCGAAATTCGCGATCTCGACCGAAGAGACGCGCTACTATCTGAACGGCGTCTACATGCACGTCGCCGAGGCCAACTCGGGCCGCGTCCTGCGCTGCGTCGCCACCGACGGCCACCGCCTTGCGCGGATCGACGCGGGCCTCCCCGACGGGGCCGAGACGATGCCCGGCGTGATCGTGCCCCGCAAGGCGGTGAACGAACTGCGCAAGCTTCTGGAAGACGACGACATGGAGATCGCGGTGTCGGTCAGCGAGACCAAGATCCGCTTCGCCACGCCCGAGATCACGCTGACCTCGAAGGTGATTGACGGAACCTTCCCCGACTACACCCGCGTCATCCCGACCAACAACCAGAAGCGGCTGGAAGTCGACGCGAGCGACTTCGCCAAGGCGGTGGACCGCGTGGCCACCGTGTCCAGCGAGCGATCGCGGGCGGTTAAGCTGCAACTGGACGAGGATCGGCTGATCCTGTCGGTCAACGCGCCCGACGCAGGGAATGCGGAAGAGGAACTGGTCGTCGCCTACTCCGACGAGAAGCTCGAGATTGGTTTCAACGCCAAGTACCTTCTGGAGATAGCGAGCCAGGTGGATCGCGAGAACGCGGTGTTCCTGTTCAACTCCAGTGGCGATCCGACGCTGATGCGCGAGGGATCGGATGACAGCGCGGTCTATGTCGTGATGCCGATGCGCGTGTGACGGGGCTATGGACCGGGGGCGCTGCCCCCGGACCCCCGGAGTATTTCTCGCAGAATGAAGGAGCGGGGCGCGCATGTATCTGACGCGGCTCGAACTTTCGCATTTTCGCTCGCACCGGCACTCGGTGCTGGAACTCGACTCACGCCCGATCGCGATTTACGGGCCCAACGGGGCGGGCAAGACCAACCTGATCGAAGCGGTGTCGATGCTGTCGCCGGGCCGCGGTTTGCGCCGCGCCGCCGCCGACGAGTTGATGCGTCTGCCCGAATCACTGGGCTGGCGGGTCGGGGCCGAGCTTCGGCAGGGCGAGGCGCTCCACGAGATCGACACGCGGGTCGAGCCCGACCACGGCCGCACCGTTCGGATCGACGGCAAGGCGGCACCGCAATCGGCGCTCGGGCAGATGTGCCGGGTGCTCTGGCTCGTCCCCTCGATGGACCGGCTGTGGATCGAGGGGGCGGACGGGCGGCGGCGCTTCCTCGACCGGGTGACGCTGTCCTTTCTTCCCGGCCACGCCGAGGCGAGCCTTGCCTATGAGAAGGCGATGCGCGAGCGGAACCGGATGCTCAAGGACCAGGTGCGCGATCCCGGCTGGTATCGCGCGGTCGAGGCGCAGATGGCGGATGCGGGCGCCGACATCATCGCTGGCAGGGCTCATGCAGTCGCCCGCATTGCCGAAGCACAGGAGGGGGCCGAGACGGCCTTTCCCGTGTCGGACCTTGCGATCGCGGACCCCGATGGGGTGCCTGCGTTCTCGCTTCAGGCGCTGGAAGAGGGCCGTCCGCGCGACATGGCGGCGGGACGGACGCTGGTGGGGCCGCACCGGGCGGATCTGCGGGCCGTCTATCGGGACAAGGGCGTCCCGGCCGAGCGGTGCTCGACCGGCGAGCAGAAGGCGCTGCTGGTCTCGCTGATCCTCGCCAATGCGCGGGCGCTGAGAGATGAGATCGGCACCCCCCCGCTGCTGCTTCTGGACGAGATCGCCGCCCATCTCGATGCCACCCGGCGGGCGGCGCTCTATGACGAGATCGACGCGCTCGGCGCGCAGGCGTGGATGACGGGGACCGGGGCGGAGCTGTTCGCCGAGTTGACGGACCGGGCGCGCCACCTGGAGGTCACCGAAGAAGGCGGCATCAGTCGGATCGCGGAATGATCCACGCAGTCTGCTGCCGATCGGCGTGAGGGTCGCAATCCCTTTCCGTTGACACCATCTTTAGGGCATCGACGTGACATTCCCCCCAAGTCCAAGTAGAACCGGCGGGCATAACAGGACGCAGGCGGACATGGCTGAGAGCACGCTTCAAACCGAAGAATACGGCGCGGATTCCATCAAGGTTCTCAAGGGCCTGGAAGCGGTGCGCAAACGTCCGGGCATGTATATCGGCGATACCGATGACGGGTCGGGCCTGCACCACATGGTTTACGAGGTCGTGGACAACGGCATCGACGAGGCCCTCGCCGGGCATGCGGACCGCGTCGTGGTGACGCTGCACGCCGATGACAGCGTCAGCGTGCGCGACAACGGCCGCGGTATCCCGACCGACATCCACCAGGAAGAAGGCGTCAGCGCGGCCGAGGTCATCATGACCCAGCTGCACGCCGGCGGGAAGTTCGACCAGAACAGCTACAAGGTTTCGGGCGGTCTGCACGGCGTGGGCGTTTCCGTCGTGAACGCCCTGTCCGACTGGCTGGAACTGCGGATCTGGCGCAACGGCAAGGTGCATCACGCCCGCTTCGAACGCGGCGAGACGGTGAAGCACCTCGAAGTCGTGGGCGACGCCAACGGCGAACAGGGCACCGAGGTGCGGTTCCTTGCTTCGACCGACACGTTCAGCAACCGCGACTACGTCTTCAAGACAATCGAGACGCGCCTGCGCGAGCTTGCCTTCCTGAACTCGGGCGTCCGCATCATCATCCGCGACGAGCGGCCGGCCGAAGCGATCGACGTCGAGCTGTTCTACGAGGGCGGCGTGCGCGAGTTCGTCAAGTACCTCGACCGCTCGCGGACGGCCATGATCCCCGAGCCGATCTTCTTCACGGGCGAGCGCGACGGCATCACCGTCGAGGTCGCGATGTGGTGGAACGACGGCTACAACGAGATGGTGCTGCCCTTCACCAACAACATCCCCCAGCGGGATGGCGGCACGCACATGGCGGGCTTCCGGGGCGCGCTGACGCGGACGCTCAACATCTATGCCGGCCAGTCAGGGGTGGCCCGGAAGGAAAAGGTCAACTTCACCGGCGACGATGCCCGCGAAGGCCTGACCGCCGTGCTGTCGGTCAAGGTGCCCGACCCGAAATTCTCGAGCCAGACCAAGGACAAGCTGGTCAGCTCCGAAGTGCGCCCGGCCGTCGAAAGCCTGATGAACGAGAAGCTCGCCGAGTGGTTCGAGGAAAACCCGCAAGAGGCGCGCCAGATCGTCACCAAGATCGTCGAGGCCGCCCAGGCCCGCGAAGCCGCCCGCAAGGCGCGCGAGATGACGCGCAAGAAGTCGTCGCTCGACGTGGCGAACCTGCCGGGCAAGCTGGCCGATTGCCAGGTGAAGGACCCGGCGCAGCGCGAAGTTTTCCTGGTCGAGGGCGACTCGGCCGGCGGTTCGGCCAAGCAGGGCCGCTCGCGCTACAACCAGGCCGTGCTGCCTTTGCGCGGCAAGATCCTGAACGTCGAGCGCGCGCGCTTCGACCGGATGCTGTCGAGCCAGGAGATCGGGACCCTGATCACCGCCTTCGGGACGGGGATCGGGCGCGACGAGTTCGACATCTCGAAGCTGCGCTACCACAAGATCATCATCATGACGGACGCGGACGTGGACGGCGCGCATATCCGGACGCTGCTCTTGACGTTCTTCTTCCGCCAGATGCCCGAGATCATCGAGGGCGGGTATCTCTACATCGCGCAGCCGCCGCTCTACAAGGTGATGCGCGGCAAGTCCGAAGTGTACCTCAAGGACGAGCCGGGCCTCGAGGATTACCTGATCCAGCAGGGCTCCGAGGGTGCCGTGCTGCGCCTGACGAACGGAGACGAAATCGCCGGCGCCGACCTGCTGCGGGTGGTCGAAGAGGCCCGCAAGGTGCGGCGTATCCTCAAGCAGTTCCCGACCCACTACAGCCAGAAGGTGCTGGAGCAGGCCGCCATCGCCGGCGCCTTTGCCGTCGGCGAGGTGGATGCCGATCTGCAGGCCGTGGCCGACCGCGTGGCATCGCGCCTCGATCAGATCGCGCTGGAATACGAGACCGGCTGGAGCGGCCGCATCACCCAGGACCACGGTATCCGCCTGTCCCGCGTCCTGCGCGGCGTCGAAGAGCTGCGCACGCTCGACGGTGCCGTGCTGCGCTCGGGCGAGGCACGCCGCCTGGGTGCCGAGACCGAGGTCCTGCGCAACATCTATACCGACCCCGCCTACCTGGTGCGGAAAGAGCGCGAGCAGGTGATCCACGGTCCGCTCGACCTGCTGGACGCCATTACTGACGAGGGCGAGCGCGGCCTGACCCTCCAGCGCTACAAGGGCCTGGGCGAGATGAACCCGGACCAGCTGTGGGAAACCACGCTCGACCCCGACGCGCGGACGCTTCTGCAGGTTAAGGTCGAGGATGTGGCCGAGGCCGACGACATCTTCACCAAGCTCATGGGCGACGTGGTCGAACCCCGCCGCGACTTCATCCGCTCGAACGCTCTGTCGGTCGAGAACCTCGACACCTGAACGAAGGGGGGAGCGCGTTGCTCCCCCCCTTCGTTCATTCCGGCAGGGCGTAGGCCGCGATCTCGTCCCCCACCTCGGGCTTCAGGATCGAGTTGCCGCCGGCGGCGAACACCACCCATTGCCGGCCTTCATGCTCGTAGACAGCCGGGTTGGCGACCGCGGGCGCCATCACGTTGTCCCACCACAGCTCTTCGCCCGTCTCGGCGTCCAGCGCCCGCACGCGCGAGTCGATGGACGCGCCGATGAAGATCACGCCGCCGCCGGTGACCACGGGGCCGCCGATGGTCGGGGTGCCCCAGCTTTTCGGCATGTAGAAGCCGTAGCGCTGGATGCCGCCGAACGGCACTTCCCAGACCTTTTCGCCGGCGGCGATGTCATAGGCGATCATGGTGCCGAAGGGCGGCTTCCAGCACGGCATTCCGGCCCAGTTCTGGACGTTGGACAGGTACATGGCGTATGGCGCGCCCTCTTGCGCATAGTAGCCGGACTCGGCGAACGACCCGCCGTCGCTCATGCTGTCGTATTCCTCGCGCGGGATCAGGCGGTACTCCTGCACGACACGGCTGGCATTGACGTAAAGCAGACCGCTTTCGGGATCGACGGACGCGCCGCCCCACTGCATACCGCCCGCGGTGGCTGGATAGGCGAGCGTCCCCTCGACCGAAGGCGGGGTATAGAGCCCCTCGTACCGCATGCCCTCCACCTGGCGCGAGCATCCGCCGAGCGACACGAGGTCAGCCAGCCACCAGACGCCGGGCCAGTTCTCGGGGTCGTTGGTTGGCGGCGGCGCCACCGGGAAGGGCTGCGTCGGCGAGGCCTGCTCGCCCTCGATATCCGAGGCGGGAACGGGGCGTTCCTCCCATTCGAAGATCGGCTCGCCCGTCTCGCGGTTCATCACGTAGAGGAACCCCTGCTTCGTCGTCTGCACGAGGGCCGGGACCGTCTCGCCGTCCATCTCGAGGTCCATCAGCGTCGGCGCGGCGTTGGTGTCGTAGTCCCAGATGTCATGATGGACGAGCTGCTGCGACCACGCGATCTCGCCGGTCTCGACGTCTACCGCGGTGACCGAAGTCGCAAGCGGCAGCTCTTCCGTCCGATTGCCGCCCCAGTAGTTCGGGCTGGGCGACGAGACGGGAAGGTAGACGAGGCCGAGCTCGGGATCGGCGCTCATCGCTGTCCAGACGTTGGCGGTACCGGACTCGTTGCGAACGTCTTCGGGCAGGAAGTTGACCTGCCAGCGCAGTTCCCCGGTGCGGGCGTCGATGCCGAAAACGGTGCCCGGCGGCGCTTCGGCCGTGGCCCAGTCCTTGCCCGCCCAGCCGGTCACCAGCACGTCGCCCACCACGGTGGGCGGCTGCAACAGCGAGAGCGGCCAGCGCGCATTCTCGACGTTCCACTGGTTCACGTCGAGGATACCGTCCACGCCGAAATCCATGCAGGGCTCGCCCGTGTCGGCATCGACGGCGTGCATGGTGGCCGTCATGGTGCCGATATACACCCGTTTCGCGCAGGGTCCGGTCGCGTTCGGGTCCTCCCAATAGGCGACCCCGCGGCTTTTCAGAGCCGGCTGGGTCAGCGCCTCGAGGCGCGATTGGCTGTCATAGACCCACTTCTGTTCCCCCGTCGCCGGGTCGAGCGCGAAGATCCGGTAGAACGGCGTCCCGAGATACAGCGTGTCGTTGGCGTAGATCGGCGTGGCCGACCACACCGTGGGCGGTAGCTCACCCGAGCCGTCCGACATGTCGCCCGTGTGGACCGTCCATTGCCGCTCGAGCTGGCGGACATTGTCGACGGTGATCTCGTCGGCGGGAGCGTATTTCTGCGCCGAGAGCTGGCCGTGGAACGTGTCCCAGGTGTCCTGGGCAGCGGCCGGCAAAGCGGAGGTCGTCAGGAACAGGGCGGCGGTGAGCAGGCGGGTCATCGGGCACCTCCGACAAGAAGACCAAGCGGCAGGACCACGAGAGCCAGGAGCGCGGGGAGCAGGATCATCGGCTGCTGCAGCAGGAAGGCCGCGATGGCCGTCAGTATGGCGACGATGACGAAAAGCGTGACCCACAGCCCCAGGCCCCGTGAAAGCGCCAAAACCAGCAAGGCTGCCACTGCCATCCCCGCATGGCCCAGCGCCGTCAGGATCGGCCCAGCGGTATCCTCGACGCCCGTGCGGGGCGTCAGGTACGCGTGGATCGACGCCACGAGGCCCAGGAGTGCGACCAGCATCGCGGCTGCGGCAAAGGTTGATCGGGCATTCATGAGGGGCTCCTCGTCGGGTTGACGGCCCCGCGGCAAACCGCCGCGGCATCCTACGTCCTCCTCGGGACATATCCCGTCCTCCCGCCAGTCAAGAGCGGCAAGGGCCCGCGCCCAAGGCGGCGACCCCTGCGTCGCGGGGAACGAGACTTGACCACGGAGCGCTGATCGCGCGGACGATCTCGGGCGTGATCCTCGGCGAGACGAGGTCCGCATGGCGGCAGTCCACCGCGATCCGGGCAAGCAACTGCGTGTACGGCACCCACAACCCGGCATGACGCGATGACCCCACCTGGTCGCACAGGGCCGCGACATGCACGGTGGGGGCGCGGACATGGTCTTCGCGGTGGTGCCGGACCAGGTCGTTGGTCGCGCGGACCGATCGGACGATGCCGTGCTGGACCGCCTCCGGCAGGTGGCCCAGCGCCTGCCCCTCGCGCCGCAGGAAGCCCATGATCGCGTCGGGTGTGTCGAGTTCCACATGGGCCTCGGGGTCATATCCCGCAATGGCGAGCAGCGCGCGCAGGGCCTGCCCCGCGTCGGGCTCGGGCTCGTCGCGCCAGCAGTCCGACGGGTAGGCGTCGAGCAGGACCAGCCGTTCGACCCTCAGCCCGCGCCGTTCGGCCTCGGCCGTCATCGCATGGGCGATGATCCCCCCGAGAGACCATCCGAGAAGGGAGAAGCCCTGCGGCGCGATGTCCTCCACCCGGTCGACATAGGCGCGGGCGAGCGCAGAAAGGCTGTCGGGATCGGGCGCCTGAGGGTCGAGCAGCGGCGATTGCAGCCCAATCACCGGCCGGTCGGGCAAGGCTCGGGCGAGCGTGCGGTAACACCATGCCAGGCCGCCGGCGGGGTGCACGGCGAGTAGCGGCGCGGCCACGTCGCGGTCGGGCGACAGGCGGATCACCGGATCCAGGCCGTGGTCGGGGGTGCTGCGCGCGCACAGAGCCTTGGCTAGATCGGCGAGCACCGGCGTTTCCAGAATCGTCCCGAGGCCCGGATCGACCCCCAGCTCTTCCTCGAGGCGGAGCGTCAGCCGGACGGCCCGCAGGGAATCCCCGCCCGCAAGGAAGAAATCCGTCTCGACCGGCGCCGGCGAATCGAGCGCCAGGATCTCGGCGTAGAGCCGGGCAAGCAGGCGTTCCATCTCTGACGCCGGTTTGCGCCCCGAGGCGTCATTCGCGGCAGCGGGCGCCGGCAGCGCCTTGCGGTCCAGCTTGCCCGTCGGCGAAAGCGGCAGCTGCGCCAGCGTGACGACATGGGCGGGGACCATCGCCTGCGGTACCCTCTCCGCCAGCGCCGCGCGGATCGCGACAGGATCGGCATCGCCGCGCGGCACGACGTAGGCGACCAGCTGCGCCCCGCCCTGCTGGTCCTTGCGCACGATGACGGCAGAGCGTCCGACCAGCCCGGTTTCCTCCAGCGCGCGTTCGATCTCGGCCGGTTCGACGCGGGCGCCGCGCACCTTGATCTGGTCGTCTCCGCGCCCGACGAAGGTCAGACCGCCCGCCCCGTCCGATATGGCCAGGTCGCCGGTGTCGTACATCCGTTCCCCCGGGTGAAACGGGTCCGGGACGAACCGCTCGGCCGTCAGCTCGGGCTGTCCCAGGTACCCGCGGGCCAGCTGACGCCCGGCAAGGTACAGGCGCCCCGGCACCCCGTCGGGCACCGGCCGGCCGGCCGTGTCGAGCAGGTAGCACCGCGTGTTCCAGACCGGCCGGCCGATCGGAACGCTGGCACCGCCCGTGCCCGCGACCGCCTCGTGCGCAGTCACATCGACCGCCGCCTCGGTCGGACCGTACAGGTTGTGCAGGCGCCCCTCGATCCGCGCGTGAAACTGCTGTGCCAGGCGGGTCGGCAGGGCCTCTCCGCTCGCGAAGACGTGCCGGACCGACAGCCCGTCCGAGACTGGCGCGGAAAGGAACACGTCCAGCATCGACGGCACGAAGTGCATCGCCGTGATCGCGTGCCTGCGGATCAGGCCGGCCAGCGCGCCCGGGTCGCGATGCGCGCCGGGCGGTGCAACGACCAAGGTTGCACCGGACAGGATCGGCAGGAAGAACTCCCACACCGAGACGTCGAAGATCGCGGGAGTCTTCTGCAGGATGCGGTCGCCCGCCCCGATGCCGTAGGCCTCGCGCATCCACAGAAGGCGATTCACGATGGCCCGATGCTCGACGACGACCCCTTTCGGCGTCCCGGTCGAACCCGAGGTGAACAGGACATAGGCGGGATCGTCCGGGGATACCGCCGCCCGATCGGCCTCGACACCCTCCGCGCGGGCGCGGATCACCGGCAGGCCTCCGGCGGCAAAGCCCGGTTCGGCGAGCACGGCCACGGGATTGCTGCGGCTCAGGATGCCGTCGCGGCGGGCGCTGCGGTCTTCCGGGTCGAGGGGGACATATGCCGCCCCCGCGCGCAGGATGCCCACGAGTGCGACGATCAGATCGACCGAGCGCGGCAGCGCCACGGCCACCGTGTCGCCCGGCCCGATCCCGAGCGCTGCCAATCGCCGCGCCAGCGCGAGGGTCTCGGCGTCGAGGCGCGCGTGGCTCAGCGTCACGTCGCCGAAGATCAGCGCGGCTGCCTCGGGGTTCGCGCGCATCCCCGCCTCGATCAGGGCGGTAAGGGTCGTCTCCGGCACCGGGTGCGCGGTCGCGTTCCGGCCGTGGACATGGGCCTGGAACTCGGCTTGCGTCAGGGTCGACACTTCGGCCAACCGCTCTGCGCCCATGGCCGATTTCAGGAAATGCCCAAGTCGGTGCGCATGGGTCGCCGTCGCCTCGGCCGAATAGAGCCCCGTGTTGGTGTCCACCTGCATCACGAGGCCCGCGCCGGGGTCGCCCCGGTAGCAGAACGTGATGTCATCCACCGACCCCGCGCCGAGGATCTTAAGCCGCGTGCGGCAGCCGTGGAAGCCGGGGCAGGCATCGAAGGGCAGGATGTTGACCAACGGCCCCCACAAGCGCCGCCCCGCCCCGATCCGCCCCAATTCCCGCTGCAGCGCCTCGCCGCGATAGCCGGCGTTGCGCCGCATGGCCGAGAGCTTCTGCGCAACCCCGCCGACCCAATCCGCAAGCGGTGCGGCCTCGTCGACGGAAAGATGGAGCGGCAGGACGTTGACCCGCGTCGACGGCACCCGCGCGACCCGGCCCATGCGGTTCTGCAACGGGATGCCGAGCACGACCTCAGGCGCTTCGGCCAGCGGAGCCGACGGCAGATGACGCGCCACATAGGCTCCCGTCAGCGCAGTCAGCACGTCGGTCCAGTCCGCGTCCGCCTGCTCGGCCAGCCGCAAGAGCCCTGCGCGAAGGTCGTCGGGCAGAGGCGCTTCGGCACGGTGGAACCAGCGCCCGTCGCCGCCGGCGGGACCGGCGCTCATGCTCTCGACGGGCGGCAGATCGGCGAGCGTGCCGAGCCAATAGTCCCGCTGGCGGGCGCGGGCGGGCGAGGCGGCGAAGCGGGCCTCCTCTTCCAGAATCCGCGCGTAGGGGGCCAGCGCCTCGCCCGGCTCGCCCTCAGTCACCTCGGCATCGTAGAGCGCGGCGAGCCGGCGCGTGACCTGCACCATGGCCTGCCCGTCGGCCGCGATGTGGTGGATGCGCTCGGTCAGGATGTGGTGCGTGGGGCCCAGCCGCCAGAGCGTGAACGCGGCCACCGGCCCGCAAGCGAGGTCCATGGGCATTTGCGCCTCGGCTTGGATTTCATCCACCACCGTCGCAGAATCGGCACTGGTGCGGTCCCGGATGACGAGCGCCGGGGACCCGTCGGGGTCGATCCAATGCTCGGGCTCAGCCGGACCGTCAGCCACCCGCATGGACAGGCTTTCCGCTTCGCGGCCAATGGCCATGACGGCGCGAGCCATCGCCGCAGGATCCAGAGGCCCCTCGATTTGCAGGGCCTGCCCGGTGACGAGGACGGGGCTGCCGGGATCACGCTGTTGCGCGTACCAGATCCCCGCCTGCGCCTCGGTCAGCGGCCAGCGCGCGGTCATGCGCGGCCGGCCTGCACGATCGCCCACCATTCGGCCAGCGTCTCGGCCTCGTAGAGGTGCGCAGGTTCGATCGACGGCTGGAGTTCCTCCCACCGCATCAGAAGCTGCATGAGCGCGACCGAGTCGAGGCCCAGGTCGCCCAGGTGGTTGTCATCAGCAATCTCTTCGGGCGGCATCCGCAGCGCTTCGGCGATGTCGCGGCGCATGATCTCGAGTGTCAGCTGTCCAGTCATCGGGGCATGGCCTCGCGCTTTCGTTTCTCTTCCGCCAACACCTCGTCACGAAGCATGTCGCGCAGCTGTCGGCGGCTGATCTTGCCCACGGCGGTCGTGGCGAATTCGTGGACGAACCGGATCTCGTCGGGGATCTTGAAGGCCGCGACCTCGCGGCCGCGCATGTAACGGCGGATGTCGGCCGGGCGCGGCGGGGCGCCCTTGGGCCGGATGAAGGCGCAGGCACGCTCGCCCAGCCGCGAGTCGGGGATCGACACGACGACCGCGTCGAAGACATCCGGATGGCCGAGCAGCAGATCCTCGACATCTTCGGCCGAGATCTTCTCACCCGAGCGGTTGATCTGGTCATTGGCCCGGCCCTGCACGACCAGGTGGCCCGAGGGACGGCGGATCACGATGTCGCCCGTCCGGTAGAACCCGTCCTCGGTGAAGCTGCGGGCATTCGCGGAGGGGGCGGCGTGGTACGCCCGGATCGTGTAGGGGCCGCGCGTCAGCAGGTTGCCGGGCATCCCGTCCGGCACAAGGTTGCCCGCGTCGTCGAGGATCAGGATCTCATCATCCTGGCTGATCGGGCGGCCCTGGGTCCCGGTGACGACCACGTCCGGGTCGTCGAGGCGGGTGTAGTTGACCAACCCCTCGGCCATGCCGAAGACCTGCTGCAAGCGGCAGCCCAGCAGCGGTTCCACCCGACGGGCGCTTTCGGGCAGGAACTTCGCCCCGCCGACCTGCACGATCCGCAGGGATGACAGGCCGGGCGCCTCCCGTTCGGCAGCGTCGAGCCACAGAAGCGCCAGCGGCGGCACAAGGCCGGTGATCGTCACGCCTTCGCGCCGGATCAGGGGGAAGGCGACGTCCGGACGGGGCGACGGACACAGCACCACGCGCGCGCCGGCATAGAGCGCGCCGAACGTGCCGGGCGAGCTCATGGTGAAGTTATGCGCCACCGGCAGGGTCGCCATGAAGACCGACTCCCGGTCGAGGCCGCAGATCGCGGCGCTTTCGCGCAGAGAGTAGATGTAGTCGTCATGGGTGCGGGGGATCAGCTTCGGCAAGCCCGTGCTGCCGCCCGAGATCTGCAGGAACGCGACCGACTGCGGGTCGGGATCCGCGGGCAGCGTCGCCGGATCGCCGGCCACGGTCTCCATGGGGATGGCGCCTTCGGGGGTGTCGCCCGCGACGATCACATGCGCCACGGCCAGAGACAGCCCAAGCCCCGCGTGATCGAAACCGCCGATCCGACCCTGGGTGACGATGGCGGCCGCCTCGGAGGTCTCAGCAAGATGCGCGACCTCGGTCCGGCGATGCGCGGGAAGGGCGTAGACCGGGATCATCCCGGCCGCGAAGATGCCGAACACGGCCGGGAAGAAGGCAGGGATGTTGCCCATCTGCACGAGCACGCGGTCGCCCGGCCGCAAGCCCAGCGCCAGCAGACCCGCGCCGAAGCGGCGGGCGCGGTCGTTTAGCTCGGCGTAGCTCCAGCGCAGGCCGCCATCGGTGATCGCGATGCGGTCGGGATAGGCGGCGGCGCGGTCCCGCAGCATCGCGGGGAAGGTCTCGCCCCGCCAGTAGCCGCGGTCGCGGTAGCGGGCGGAGAACGCGTCGGGCCAGGACTGGGATAGAGGTGTCATGCGGGGTCGTCCATCGCTGGTGGTGGCGACCGCAGAAGGCCCGCAGTCGCCCGTTGCGTCAGTTGACGGGGGTTATGTGGCTCACCTGGTTGGCGGTCGGATCGTCTTCGCCGCCGGACTTGTTGACCACGTACACGCCGCCAGAGCCGTCCACAGCCAGGTGGTTCGGCGTGCTGCCGATCTGCAGGTTCGCCAGCACCTCGCCCTCGGGCGAGATCACGGCGACCGCATCGACCTCGCGCAGGGCGATGAACACGTTGCCCGAGGTCGGCTCGACCGCGGCGTTCAGCGGGTTCGCCCCGACATTCACCTGGTTCACCGTTTCGCCGGTTCGGGCGTCGATGATCGTCACCGCGTCGTTGCCTTGCGCGACGGTATACAGGCGCGTGCCGGCCGAGTTGGCGGCAAGCCCGATGGTGTCGACCGAGTTCTCGACTGTGAACCCGCCGCTTTGGGTGTCGGTGGCAAGGTCGATCACCGCGACCTCGTCGGTCCGCAGGGACGAGACGAAGAGCTTTCCGGCCTCTGCCGCCAGCGACAGACTCGCCGCGGTGAAGACCTGGCCACGGCGAGAGGACGCGAGTTCGATCGGCTCCAGCTCTTCCAGCGTCTCGGTGTCGAACACGTGCACGAGCGGCTCGAAGGTCGCGCTGACATAGACCTTGCCGTCATGGGCCACCGCGTCGCGCGGGTGGCCGACGACGCCCGGCTCGAACTGCTTGATGAGGCTCAGATCCTCGGTCGCGTAGACCGCGACGGTGTTCTGGCGGGTGTTCGTCACCCAGACCTGGCCCACCTCTTCGGCGACCCCGACGCCGTAGACGGCGAACACGCCACCATCGCTGCCATCCTCGCGCGCCGGTGCATCGGGAGGGGAGACCTCGGCCAGCACCTCGAGCGTGGCGGGGTCGAGCTTGGCCAGCGCGCTTTCGGACACCGGCGGGCGCCCGACGGCGCCGGTGACGTAGATCGCCTCGTCCGTCACGGCCACCTGGTACGGGTTGCGCACGGTCGTCGCCGAGTTGACGTCGTACTGATCGGCCCCGATTTCGCCCAGGACCTTCACGACCTTCAGGTCGAAGATCGTCGCATGGGGAGCATCCCCGCCCATCTCGACCACCACGGGATAAAGGCCCGGCTCGGCCCTTTCCGGAATCGCCACCGTGGTGCTGAGGTTGCCCTCGGCATCCGTGGTCAGCGGCTCGTCCGTCAGGTTCTCGCCGCTCTGGCGCAGAGTCACGGGCTGGTCGGAGGCGAATCCGCTACCGGAGATCTGGGCCTCGGTGCCCGCTGCGATCGGACCCCGGTCCGGGCCCGACGCCCCGATGCGGCCGTCGAACTGCCCGAGCGTCTCGAACGGGTCGGCCATGGCCATGGTGCCGGCGAGGATCACCGCCGCCGAAAGCGCGGTGCGCCCGAGGACGGCATGTCTATTCGATAGTTTCATTCTTCAGCCTCTTGCATTGAGTGTGACCCGTCGGCTGCAGCGGTGCTGTGGCTGGGCTGCGCCGCATGACGCGGCGCGCGGGGGCCGGGCGGAGCCCCGATTTCGGAAGGGTCGCAGGCGGGGCAAGCCGCCCGCATTCCCTGTTACGGATTTCCATCATTCTCCCGCCGGTCCATGTCCCTCTTTCAGCAGATGGGCGATCGAGGCGCTGAAGGTCTCGCCATGGCTGAGCCCGGGGAAGATCGTGGTCTGGCCCGGAACCCCGGCGGCCCGGGCGGCCGCTACGAGGGTGAGGAATGCGTCCTCCGGCAGGGCGGCGCGCATGCGCAGCAGTTGCTGCACCTCGGGATCGTCCGGCTTGCTGGCGCGCACACGCTCCAATTCGCCCCGGTGGAAATCCAGCGGACGATGCGGCCAGTCCCGGCCCTCCATCCGCGCGACGAGCCGGTCGAAGTAGCGCGCGTCGTCCCACCAAAGGGAGGGGCTGGCGGCGACGAAACGGGCGAAGGGGGCGTCGGGTGTGCCGGCGGCCTGAAGCACGAAGAGCCCGGCATAGGAGTGGCCCCAGAGGGTGCGGTCGTTCGCGTCGATCGGGGCGAGAGCTTCGGCCTGGGGCATGATCCGCGACACCAGAAGGTCGAGGAACGCAGGGCCGCCCCCTCCCGAGCGTCCCCGGGGGTCCACGACCGGCGCGCCCGCGGCGTCAGGTGGGGTATAGTCCCGCGTCCGCTCTTCCGAGGCAAAGCGGCGCTCGGTGTCATAGCCGACCGAGACGATCACGGGCAGGCTCTCCGGGCCGAGCATCGCCAGAAGCTCCGGCGTCAGCACCTCGAGCGCCGCCTGCCCGTCCAGCAGGTAGAGCACCGGGAACCCCTCGGCGGGCGGCGCACGGTGTGGGGTAAGGACGCCGATCCGGTACGCGGCCCCGTCGGCCGGCCCCTCGAGGGTAAAGGACTGTGTCTCGAACAGCCCGGACCCGGTGTCGAGGATCGTCGGCCCCAGGGGCTCGGGCGCGGGCTGCGCCGCCGCCGCGAAGGGAAGCATCATCCAAAGGAGCAACGCCTTGATCCTCATGCGCGGTCTCCGCTTGCAGATCGGACAGCAGCGGCGCCAAACCCTCGGCGCCGCAACGGGTGACGCCGTACGGCGCCCAGCGCATTTCGGAATCTCGCCACCACTCGCCTCCTCGTGTCAGGTGAATAGCCCCGCCCGGACATGCCGGACGGGACGAACCAGGTCGTCGATCAGAACGTCTTGGTCAGGCCGAAGTAGAAGGCGCGTCCGGGTTCGTTATAGGTGTTTGCCCCCTCGCCCGACCGCAGGATCCGGTTGTCGAGGACGTTGGTGATGCCGGCCTTCAGGTTGGTGCCGTTGTCGAAGGCGTAGTTCATTCCGAGATTGACCAGCGTGTAGGGGTCGCGATCCTCCAGGTCGTCCTCTTCCACCGGCGTTGCCCGGGACGCGCTGTATGCGGCCGCCTCGATCTTTCCGTAGTGGGTCAGGGACGGGATGATCGTGAGCTGCTCGGTCGCCTCGAACTCGAACGCGGCGTTGATCGTGTAGTCCGGCACGAGCGACAGGGGCACTTCGATGACGGCGTCCGGAAAGACCTCTCCGTCGCTGTTCGTGCCGCCCTCGATCTCGATCGTCTGGCTGGAGTTGATCATGTATGTCGCGTTCACCGAGAGGCGGGCCCGATAGCCCACAGGCATGGCGAAGCTGCCCTCCAGGCCCTCGACCTCGGATTCCGGAACGTTCATCCACTCGTAGAGGCGCGCATCCTGGACCCCGCGGAACTGGACGGGAACGGTGCCGATCTGCTCGGTCCCGGACTGGATCCTGTCGCGGTAGTCGTTGTGGAAGTAGGTGAGCGTCGCGTTCACGCCGCGATCATTCGTGTAGGCGACCCCGATCTCGGTGTTGATCGAGGTTTCGGCGTCCAGGTCAGAGTTGCCCAGAACGTAGCACGGGCCGTCGGCGAAGTAGGGATAGGGGCACCCGAACCCGCCCGTGACATACACGTACTTGTCGGAAAGCTGGTAGAGGTTCGGCGCCTTGAACGCCTTGGCGATGCCGCCCTTCACCGTCCAGTTCGACGTGAGCTCGTAGGCCGCGTTGACCCCGCCCGAGACGGTTGTCCCGAACGTGTCGGCGAAATCGACCCGCGCGGCCGGCGTCACCGTCAGACGGTCGGTCGCCTGGATGTTCTCTTCGACGTAGAGACCGAGCGTTGTCTGCTCCGTGGTGCCCTCGGCCGTCGTGGTGTCGATGCTGCCGTCGTCCGATTGAAGTGTCGCGAACGCGTTGTAGTCCGTCAGGTCGAGATGCTCCCACCGGATTTCCGCGCCCAGCGTCAGCGCCGTGGGGCGGCCGAACGGGCTGTGGTCGATATAGGCCTCGCTGCGGCCCGTTACCGCCTCGAGGATCGCCTCGTCCCACTCGGTCGAGTTGATCGCGCCCTCGCCGCCACCCGCGGCGCCTTCGCCCAGTCGGCGGTTCAGGGTGCGCTCGTATTGCAGGTAGCTGTTCGTGTCGCCCCAGCCATAGGTGCCCGCGTGGGTCAGGGCGAAGGTGCCGCGCTTCATCTCGTTCGTGGTTTCCCCGTCCTCGGCCAGCTGGCCGATGAGCGAGTCGTCATCCTCGGACAGTCCGCTGCCGAGCTGCGTATCGCCGGCGAAGATGTTCTCTTGCTGCGAGTAGCCCAGTTCGAGGCCGAACGTGTTCGCTGCGTTGGCCTCCCACGACAGCAGGACCGTGGCGTCGCGGTTGATCACGCCCTCGTTGCCGGCGTCGTAGGTGCAGACCACCTCGCCGGACCGGTCCGGCGCGCAGTCGGCGACCGCCGCGTTCAATTCGGGCTCGTCCGCGCCGCTGCGGTTGTAGTTGCCGGTGAAGCGCAGGGCGACGTCCTCGGTGACGCGCTTGTTCCACAGCACGTTGTAGCGCTGCGTCATTCCTTCGAGGTCGCTTTCCGGCACGTCGAAGCTGGCGCCGAGTTGCAGCAGGTCCGACTCCGGCTGTTTCGTGATGATGTTGACCACGCCGCCCGCAGCACCCGAGCCGTAGCGCGCGGCCGCCGGGCCGCGGATGACCTCGATCCGCGCAACCATCTCGGGCGGCACCCAGTTCGTGTCGCCGCGGCTGTCCCGCTCGCCCGAGCGGCCCATCTTGACCGAGGTGCGCGACAGGACCGGACGCCCGTCGACCAGGATCAGCACGTTCTCCGGCCCCATGCCGCGAATGTCGATCTGGCGCTGGTTGCCGCGCTGCCCCGAGGGCGAGGTGCCCGTCAGGTTCACGCCCGGCATCTTGCGGATGATCTCGCTCAGGTCGTTCACGACCGGGCGTTCCTCGATGTCCTCTTCGGTGATGGTCGAGACGCCGAGCGCCTGCTTGATCTGCTCTTCCGCCGTCAGGACGATCGTGCCCAGTTCGTACCCACCGGTCCCGACGGCCGGCTCGACCAGTTCGGAATCTGCGGCCAGATCGCTCACCTGGGCCAGGGCGGGGGTGAAGTGCGTCAATGACGTCAGAACGAGGGCGGTGCCGGACACAAGCCGAGCGCGGGATGGAGTCATACCCTAACTTTCTTTTCTATCGATGTGGGGGGTGGCTGGCGTCGGCTGACCGGTACGCTCCGTAAACACGATCAATTTAGTCGGACAAGACTCGCTGCCGCTGAATGGTCGGCCTTGTGCCAATTTTGCACCGCCTCACCGGCACGACTGGGCACCTCGCTCACGGCGGTCGTTTCCTACGAAATTGCGTTGCTTTCCCTGCCGCCGGGCAAGGCAGTTCTCAAGCGACTCGGCGCAGGAACTGCTTCAGGCGTGCATCCCGGGGCGCGTCGAGAATTTGCGCGGGCGGGCCATCCTCGACGATGCGGCCGCCTTCCATGAAGAGAATGCGGTCGGCAATCTCGCGGGCGAACTGCATCTCGTGCGTGACGATCAGCATGGTCTGGCGCCGCTCGGCCACCCGCCGCATCAGGTCCAGCACCTCGCCCACCCATTCGGGATCGAGCGCCGAGGTTGGCTCGTCGAACATCATCAGGTCCGCGCCGATCGCCATGGCGCGGCCAATGCCGACGCGCTGCTGCTGGCCGCCGGAAAGTGCCGCGGGATAGCTGTCGGCCTTCTCGGCCAGGCCAGTCTCGGCAAGCACATCGAGGGCGCGCTGCTCGGCCTGCTGGCGGGGCTGGCCCTGGACGATGACCAGCGCCTCCATGATGTTCTCTTTCGCGGTCTTGTTGGCGAAGAGCGCGTAGTTCTGGAAGACGAACGAGGTCGCCCGCCGCAGCGCCAGGATATCCTTCTTCGACGCACGCGCCGCGTCGACCTCGACATCGCCGATCGCGATCGAGCCCGCCTCGGGGCGGTCGAGGAAGTTCAGGCACCGCAGCAGCGTGGATTTGCCGGTCCCCGACGGCCCGATCACGACGACCCGCTCGCCGGCCTCGATGTCGAGGTCGATCGCGTCCAGCACCGTCGTGTCGCCGAAACGCTTGGTCAGACCGCGGATCCGGATCATCGTGCATATGCCTTGTTCAGGTAGGTCTCGAGCACCTTCTGGCCCTGGTTCAGAAGTTCGACCATGATCCAGTAGATCAGCGCCACGACGAGGAACGCCTCGAAATAAAGGAAGCTGCCGGCGGCCTCTTTCTGCGCGGCCCCCATCATCTCGGTCACGCCCAGCGTGAAGGCGAGCGACGTGCCCTTGATCATGTCGATGAAGTAGTTGACCAGCGTCGGCGCCGCGATCCGGGCGGCCTGCGGCAGGACGATCCGGCGCATCATCTGGGCCTGGGTCATGCCGATCGACTGCGCAGCCTCCCATTGGGACCGGTCCACGCCGGTGATCGCGGCGCGGATCGCTTCCGCCATGTAGGCCGAGAAATGCAGGGTCAGCCCCATGATCGCGGCCGTCACGCCGTCGATCTGGGTCAGGAACGCGAAGACCTGCGGCAGGCCGTAGTAGAACAGGAACAGCTGCACCAGAAGCGGCGTGCCCCGGAAGAAGCTGATGAACAGGATCACCAGCCAGTCGAGCCCCGGCACCTTTATCACCCGCTCCACCGCCATGAGCGAGGCGAGGACGAGGGCGCAGATCATCCCCGCCACCGCCATGAACAGCGTGAGCGGGACGTAGCCGAGGATCACGGGCACAAGACCCAGCATGTAGTCGAGGTCGAGTGCCCGCATCTGTCAGTTCACTCGGTGGCTGGCGCGGTGATGTCGGCGTCGAACCACTTCTGCGAGATTTCGGCCAGCGTGCCGTCTTCCTTCAGCGCGGTCAGCGCCTCGTCGACGCGGTCGCGCAGGGCGCGGCCCTCTTCGGTATCGGCGAAGGGCAGCGCGTTGCGGATCTCGGAAAACGGCTGTCCGGCAAGCTCCAGCGGCAGCGGGCTTTCCTGGATCACCTGCGCCGACGACACGCGGTCCATCACGAACGCATCGACACGACCCAGTGCCGTGTCCTGTTCGATGTTGGACTCGTAGGTGCGGATGTCGATCTCGTCCGCGTAGGGCAGGTCGCGCAGAAGCTGCTCGAAATTCGAGCCGAGGTTTACCGCGACGCTCTTGCCCCGCAGATCCTCGACGCCCTCGATCTCTTCATTGCCTTCCTTGGTGACGACCTGGGCGCCGTCGATCACGTAGGGCTGCGTGAAGACGAACGCCGCCTCGCGTTCGGGGGTGATGGTGATCTGGTTGGCGATCGTGTCGATCCGGCCGGCGTCCAGCGCGCCGACGAGGCCAGAGAAGGACATCGTCTCGAACTCGATATCGAGGCCGGTTTGCTCGCCCACGGCGTTCATAACGTCGACTTCGAAGCCCTGCAGCTCGTCCTGCTGGACAAAGGTGAAGGGGAAGTAGCCCCCGGACATGCCCACCCGCAGCGTTTCGGCCTCCTGCGCGGCGGAGGCTCCGGTCAGTCCCAACGTGGCGATGGCGGCGGCGATGATTGGCTTCAGCATCATGGTGTCTCCTATCGGTTCAAGGGGCAGATCTGTCCCTGTGCCCGCCCATGATCAACGAATTCCGTCGAATAAGGCCGGATTCCCATGGCCAACCGCCCCGGTGGACGGATGTTCCGCGCACCGGGATCGGCGGCGAAGCATGACACTTGCAGCGCCGTCCGAAGGGAACGCGCGGGACCTTGCCACCAAACGTCATCTGGTGGGGCAGCAAAATTATATTGGCGAAAGCCATATTATAGTATTTATTGCTCACAGGCCCGTGACGGGCCCCGGGACTTGGGAGGAGAACCTATGCTTACGAAAACTCTGATGGCCACCGCGGCCGTCTTTTGCTTTGGCGCCACCGCGGCAAGCGCCCAGACCATCGGCTTTTCGCAGATCGGATCGGAATCCGGCTGGCGCGCCGCTGAAACGACCGTGACGCAGCAGGAAGCGGAGCGCCGCGGCATCGACCTGCGCTTCTCGGACGCGCAGCAGCGCCAGGAAAACCAGATCGCCGCCATCCGGTCCTTCATCGCCCAGGGCGTCGACGGCATCCTCGTGGCGCCGGTCGTTGCGACGGGCTGGGATTCGGTGCTCGAAGAAGCCGCCGAAGCCGAGATTCCCGTGGTCCTTCTGGACCGCATGGTCGACAGCTCGCCCGAGCTGTATCTGACCGCAGTCGGGTCCGACCTTGTCCATGAAGGCCGCGTCGCGGGCGAATGGCTGGTCGAGGCCGTGGCAGGCGAAGAGTGCCGCGTGGTCGAGCTTCAGGGCACCACCGGCTCGTCGCCCGCCATCGACCGCAAGCAGGGCTTCGAGGAAGGCATCGCCAGCGCCGACAACATCGAGATCGTGCGCAGCCAGACCGGCGACTTCACCCGTACGCGCGGCAAGGAAGTGATGGAGAGCTTCCTTCAGGCCGAAAACGGCGGGGCCGACATCTGCGCGCTGTATGCCCACAACGACGACATGGCCGTCGGCGCAATCCAGGCGATCAAGGAGGCCGGCCTGAAGCCGGGCGAGGATATCCTGGTGGTGTCGATCGACGCCGTGCCGGACATCTTCCAGGCGCTTGCCGCGGGCGAGGCGAACGCCACGGTCGAACTGACGCCGAACATGGCCGGACCGGCCTTCGACGCGCTCGAGGCATACCTTGCAGACGGCACCATGCCCGAGAAGTTCATCCAGACCGAGTCGAAGCTCTACACGCAAGAGGACGATCCGCAGGCTGAGTACGAGGCCCGCAAGGACCTCGGCTACTGACTTTTCGACAAGCGGCGCCCGGGCTTTGCCTCGGGCGCCATTTCCGACCGCAGCGCCGGGCGCCGCGGTCTGAACCCGTGCCCTCGGCGCGAGATCCGCGAGACACGCGATGCTTCTATCGACCCGAAACCTGACCAAGACATTCCCGGGCACGAAAGCGCTCGATTCCGTCGATTTCGACCTGAAAGCCGGCGAGGTTCACTCGCTGCTGGGAGAGAACGGCGCGGGCAAATCCACGCTCATCAAGTGCCTGACCGGTGCCTACCGCCGCGACTCGGGCGACATCCTGTTCGAGGGCGAGCCCATCTCTCCGCAAAGCACCCTCGAGGCGCAGGAGATCGGGATCGGGACGGTCTACCAGGAGGTCAACCTGCTGCCGAACCTGACCGTGGCCGAGAACCTGACCCTGGGCCACCAGCCCCGCAGGTTCGGCATGATCAGCCCGCGCGCCATGCAGGCGCAGGCCGAAGAGATGCTGGCGGGGTATGGCGTCGATGTCGACGTGCGCCGCTCGCTTGATACCTACTCGGTTGCGGTGCAGCAGATCGTCGCCATCGCCCGGGCCGTGCATCTTTCCGGCCGGGTGCTGATCCTGGACGAGCCGACCGCCAGCCTCGACTCGCGCGAGGTGCGGATGCTGTTCGACGTGATCGGCGACCTGCGCAAGCGCGGGCTCGGGATCATCTTCATCTCGCATTTCCTCGACCAGGTGTTCGAGATTTCGGACACGCTGACCGTCCTGCGCAATGGCTGTCACATCGCGACCCGCCCCGCGGCTGAGGTCGACCGGATGGAACTGATCACGCTGATGCTGGGTCACGAACTGGACGAGGAAAAGCCCGACCGCGGCCTCTCGTCAGAGGTCGAGGGGACGGGCGACGCGATCCGGTTCAAGGGCATCGGGCGGCGTGGCAAGATCGCGCCCTTCGACCTGACCGTCCACAAGGGCGAGGTGATCGGCATGGCCGGGCTTCTGGGCTCGGGCCGCACCGAAAGCGCCGAAGTGTTGTTCGGGGCGACTCCGGCCGACAGCGGCACCGTCGAGGACGCGAACGGGGCGGTGGACCTGCGTAACCCGCGCAACGCGATCGCGGCCGGGTTCGCCTTCGCCCCCGAGGACCGCAAGACCGACGGTATCATCGCCGAACTGAGCGTCCGCGAGAACATCATCCTGGCCCTTCAGGCGCGGCGCGGATGGGCGCGCCCGATCCCGCAGGCCGAGCAGATGCGCATGGCCGACGAGTATATCGAGCGTCTGGATATCCGCACACCCGATGCCGAGAAGCCCGTGGGCCTCTTGTCCGGGGGCAACCAGCAGAAGGTCATCCTGGCCCGCTGGCTCGCGACGAACCCGCGCTTCCTGATCCTGGACGAACCGACCCGCGGCATCGACGTGGGCGCCCATGCCGAGATCCTGCGCCTGATCGAGGACGTGGTGGCGCAGGGCATGTCCATCCTCGTGATCTCGTCCGAACTGGACGAGCTGATCGCCGTGTCGCACCGGGTCATCGTGGTGCGCGACCGACATCATGTCTCGGAACTGACAGGAGCTGACGTGACAACCGAAACGATCGTTCGCGCCATCGCCGCGCCCGACGCCGAGGCCGTGGCATGACCGGAGCAAGAGTCCTCCGCCGGGTCGCGCCGCAGCTTCTGACGCTTGGCGCCGTGATCCTGCTGGTCAGCGTCTATTTTCCCGACTTCTACCAGATCGTCTACGCCAACGACCGCCTCGTCGGCATCCCGATCGACGTGGTCAAGCGCGGCGCGCCCGTGGCCTTGCTGGCGATCGGCATGACGCTGGTGATCGCCACGCGGGGCATCGACCTGTCCGTGGGTGCCGTCATGGCGATCTGCGGGGCCACGGCGGCCTGGTCCATCGACCAGGGCTTCGGCCTCTGGGCCGCCCTCGGCCTTGCCGGAGCGGCCGGCCTCGTCTGCGGTCTGTGGAACGGCATCCTCGTCGCGTTCTTCGGCATCCAGCCGATCGTCGCCACGCTGATCCTGATGGTCGCGGGGCGTGGGGTGGCGCAGCTGATCACCGGCGGGACGATCCTGACCTTCGACAACGAAGCCTTCGCCTTCCTTGGATCGGGCGCTGTATTCGGGGTGCCGGTTCCGACGCTGGCCTGGATCCTGACAGGGATTCTCTTCGGGCTTCTGGTGCGGCGCACGGCGCTCGGTCTGTTGATCGAGTCCATCGGCATCAACCTGCGCGCCAGCACCCTGACCGGGATCAACAGCCGCGTCCTGCTGCTTGCCGTCTACATGGGCTCGGGCTTCTGCGCCGCGCTGGCGGGCATCATCGCGACCGCCGACATCCGGGGGGCGGACGCCAACAACGCCGGCCTCTGGCTGGAGCTCGACGCAATCCTGGCCGTCGTGATCGGGGGCAACTCGCTGCTGGGCGGGCGCTTCTCGATCCTCGCCTCGCTTCTGGGTGCAATGATCATCCAGACGATCAACACCGGCATCCTGCTCGCCGGCTTCCCGCCCGAGTTCAACCTGGTGATCAAGGCGGTCCTGGTGATCATCATCCTCGTCCTGCAGTCGCCACGGCTCTTGCCGCGACTGGGGTTCATCCGGCTTCGGCGCGAGAGGGACGAGAAACCCTCCGGCACCCCGGTGGAGGCAGGCAAATGACCATCCGGGCCCTCCCGCTTTACGCGACGATCGCGATCTTCCTGCTGGCCTACCTGATCTGCTACATCCAGTTTCCCGCGATGCTGTCCACGCGGGTCATCGGCAATCTGCTGACCGACAACGCCTATCTGGGCATCGTCGCGGTGGGGATGACGGTGGTGATCATCTCGGGCGGCATCGACCTGTCCGTGGGGTCGGTCATCGCGTTCTCGGGCGTGTTCATCGCCGTGATCCTGCGTGAGACGGCGCTGCATCCGCTGGTCGTCTTCGCCCTGTTGCTGGCCGTCACGACCGTCTTCGGCGCGGCCATGGGCGGGATGATCCACGTGCTGGCGATGCCCCCGTTCATCGTGACGCTTGCCGGGATGTTCCTGGCGCGCGGGGCCGGCTACATGCTGTCGATCGATTCCGTGCCGATCGACGCCGCGTTCTACGACACGATGCAGGACGCCTACTACCTGATGCCGGGCAAGGGGAGGCTGACGCTGCTCGGACTGATCATGCTGGCTTCGGTCGCCGCAGGGATGATCATGCTGCACCGGACGCGCTTCGGCACCAATGTCTATGCGCTCGGCGGCGGTGAGGCGACGGCGCGGCTGATGGGGGTGCCGGTCGGCCGGACGACGGTGGCGATCTATGCGTTCTCCGGGTTCATGGCCGGCCTGTCGGGGATCGTCTTCTCGGTCTACACCTCGGCCGGCTATCCGCTTGCCACGGTGGGGGTCGAGCTGAACGCCATTGCCGCGGTGGTGATCGGCGGCACCCTTCTGACGGGGGGCAGCGGCTACATGTTCGGGACGCTGATAGGCGTGCTGACCATGGGCCTGATCCAGACCTACATCGTCTTCGACGGCAGCCTGTCGAGCTGGTGGACGAAGATCGTGATCGGCGCCTTGCTTCTCATGTTCATCCTGCTTCAGAAGGGGCTCTTGCGGCTGCGCGTCAGCGCCTAGCAGGGTCAGGAGGGCTCATGTCC
This sequence comes from Palleronia marisminoris, assembly GCF_900172315.1. Lineage (GTDB taxonomy): Bacteria > Pseudomonadota > Alphaproteobacteria > Rhodobacterales > Rhodobacteraceae > Palleronia > Palleronia marisminoris. The sequence goes on along the minus strand of NZ_FWFV01000005.1, from coordinate 88,804 downwards.
GGTCTCCTTCGCGATGCATTGAACGAGACGCTCGTGCGCAACAGCCACGGGCAGGTCGTCGAAGGCATCGGGCGCGCCATCGTCGACGGGACCTACCCGCCCGACACCATCCTGCCGCGCGACGAAGAGTTGATCGGCCAGTTCGGCGTCTCGCGCACCGTGTTGCGCGAGGCAATGAAGACGCTCACCGCCAAGGGCATGATCGTCGCGCGCACGCGAATCGGCACCCGCGTCCGCCCCCGGCAGGACTGGAACCTCTTCGATGCCGAGCTTCTGGTCTGGCACCTGGATACGCAGTCGGGGATGGAGTTCCTCGACCAGCTCTACGAGATGCGCCTGACGATGGAGCCTGCGGCCGCCGCGATGGCTGCCCGCCGTGCCGCCTCGGACGAGATCGAGGCGTTCTATGCCCATGTCGAGGCGATGCGTCTGGCCGACGGCGACAAGTCCTTCGCCCTCGCCGATCTTGCCTTGCACCGGGCGATCATCCAGGCCTCGGGCAACGTCTTCATGCTGTCCGTCGGGACGCTCATCGAAGCGGCCCTGTTGACGACGTTCCGGCTGAGTTCGCCCGCCTGCGAACCCGCCGTCCAGAACGACGTGTCTGCGGACCACCTGCGGATCGTCGATGCGATCGCCGGGCGCGATCCCGCCTTGGCCGAGCAGGCGATGCGCGACGTGATCCTCTACGGCCAGCGCCGGATTTCTGAGGTCGTGACCTGAGCCGCAGACGATCTGTCCACCCCGCTCGAGGCGCCGTATAGGATCGACGAACTGCGCGCCACGAAGGACGAAAGACCATGATCCAAGGCAACCCCGACCTCATCGCGGAGATCCGCGATCGCTTCGCCCATGTGGACAGCTGTCCCTTCCAGGGACCTCGGGTGTTCTTCGAGAACGCCGGAGGCGCGCTGACGCTGAAATCCGTGGTCGAGACTTCGGCCAGGTTCGCCGCGATCCCGGACAACCAGGGCCGGGACAACCCCGCCGCCCACGCCCTCGTCGCCACGATCGACAAGGCCAAGGCGGACATGGCAGTCCTCATGAACGCGGCCGGTGGCCAGTTCATCGCCGGCGAGAGCGGCACGGAATTGCTGTTCCGCATGATCCGCACCGCCTGCGTCAACGCCCCGAAGGGCAGCAAGGTGATCGGCTCGTCCATTGAGCATCCCGCAAGCCGAAGCGCCGCCCGCCGCTGGGCCGGGATCGCCGGCCTCGACTACGTGAACGTTCGCCACGACGACGCCACGGGGACGGTGAGCGCAGAGGCCTACGCGGCGCAGGTGACGCCCGATGTGGCGGTGGCGACGATCCTGCACGCCTCGCCCGTGACCGGCATGGGCATGGACGTGGCGGCGATCTCGAAGGCGATCCGCGCGGTTGCGCCGAACTGCGTCATCATCGTCGACGGTATCCAGCATGCGGCGCACGGGCAGATCGACCTCGATGCCTACGGGGTCGATGGCTACGCGATCTCGCCCTACAAGGCATTCTCGCGCCACGGGTTCGGGATCGCATGGCTGTCGGACAAGCTCAGCGCGATGCACCACGACATGCTGATCGACGCGCCGGCAACCGGGTGGGAGTTCGGCACCCGCGACACCGGCGCCTATGCGACGATGTCCGACGTGGTCGCCTATTTCGACTGGCTCGGCGGCCGCGTCTCGGACGAGACGGCGCCCCGCGCCCGCATCGAGGCCGCCGGACGCGCGATCCACGACTACGAGAGCCACCTTACCGACGCCCTGATCCACGGGACCGGCAACCTGCCCGGCCTCGGCGATATGGAGCACGTCACGATCCTGGCCGGCGAGGACAACCCCGCCCGCGAAGGGCTGGTGTCGATCGTGGTCGACGGGATGGCCTCACCGGAGGTGGTGACGATCCTGAACGAGCAGGGCATCCGCACACATACCCGCAAGGCGGACCACTACAGCGGCAACGTCCTGAACCCCCTCGGTCTACCCGACTGCATCCGCATCTCGCTGTGCCACTACAACACGGAGCAGGAGGTCGCGCAGCTTCTGGCGGTGGTGAACGAGCTGGGCAAAGCCTGAATGCTGCCGTGGATCCATCTGGCGACGGCCAGCACCCCGGAAGGGGACACGCTCAGGCTTCTGCGCCGGGGGGATGAGTTCTCGATCCGTCTTGAAGACGGGAACGAACTGATGAACAGCCGGCTTGGCGGGTCCGAAGAAGCGCTCGCGACGCTGGCCCTGGATCTTCTGGCCGGCAGACCCGCGCCGCGCGTGCTGATCGGGGGCCTCGGCATGGGCTTCACGCTGCGCGCCGCTCAATCCGTCGCGCCGCCGGGCGCCCGCCTGATCGTGTCCGAGATCGTGCCCGAACTGGTCGAGTGGGCCGAGGAGCACATGGCCGCTGTCTTCGGCGACTGCCTCGAGGACCCCCGCGTCGAGGTGAAGACGGGCGATGTCCGCACCGCGATAAGCGAAGCGGCAGGCGCGTTCGATGCGATCCTGCTCGACGTCGACAACGGCCCCGATGGCCTGACCCGCGGCGACAACGATGCGCTCTACGGCGAGGCAGATCTGCTCGCGGCGCGCCGCGCGCTGACACCGGGCGGAGTTCTCGCCGTCTGGTCCGCCGCCCCCGACCCAGCCTTCACGAAGCGACTGACGTGGTGCGGTTTCGACACGGACGTGCACGCCGTTCGCGCCGGTCGCACAAAGCGAGGCAGCCGCCACACGATCTGGACTGCCGTCCGAACCGACAGCTGATTTACCTGGCGGCGTCTCGGGGGGCACTCTCGCTAGTCGGCCGAATCCCGCGAAACCAGCTTGGAGAACATGCTGTCCTCCTCATGGATGAGCGCGAGTTTCCGGTCCTCGAACTCCTTGAAGAACTCGTCCCAGGTGATCTCTACCAGCGAGTCGTGTTCCGAGTTCGGTGCGTCGGGAAACATGATGCGGATGATGCCTGCATCATCGCCCGAATGGGTGCTTTCCACTGCGGCGGGCTTGCCGCCCTTCTTTTCTGCCCATTTGCGGATTGCGTCGTGGTCCGTCGTCGTCTGAGCCATTGCCTGATCCTCGTCGTTTCTCTTTTCAAACGACTGCGGGAAACAGACGTTCCCACGGCCATCCATCGGGACTTCAGAGCTGCGGGCTAACCTACGTTTCTCCCGAGGCCGACTCGGCCAGCGCGAGCAGCCCCCGGAGCGGGATGTCCACCCAGTCGGGCCGCATCGCCATCTCGTAGCCGACTTCGTAGCCGGCCTTCTGGATCAGGAAGAGGTCCAGGAGTGCCTGCTCGAACGCCGGGTCCGAGGGGTGAAGCGGGGTCTTCGTCGCGGTCTCGCGATAGGCCTCGAGGAAGATGCCTTGCGTGGCGCGACGCCAGCCTTCGACATGTGCCATCGTGCGCTCGGGGTCTGCGCCGAACTCGATCCGGCGGCGCAGGGTGGACCAGAGCGCGTAGTCGAAGCTGCGCATCATACCCGCCACGTCCCGCAGTGGCGAGGTCTTGGCCGTGCGTTCCGCGAGCGATCGGGCGGGTTCGCCCTCGAAGTCGATGATCATGACATCGGTCTCGACCACCAGCACCTGGCCCAGGTGGTAATCGCCGTGGATCCTCCCGATGCCGCCAGAGGGGTCCATGCCGCGGAGGGCCTCGATCCGGCCGAGCAGCGCGTCGCGCCGCTCCAGCACCGCCTCGGCGACCGGCCGGCTCGCCTCGGGCAACGATCCGAGACGATCCTGCAGACGGTCGAGCGTCTCCGTCAGCTCGCCCCGCACGGTGTCGACCAGCGACGTGACGACCTCGGCCGTCAACGGCTCCTGCGAGAAGGCCGTGCCGTCGGCCCCGCTGGCCAGGGCCTGGTGCAGCTCTGCGGTGCGTCGGCCCAGCACGTTGCCGATATCGAGGGGGCCGCCCAGAACGGGCTGATCCCCTTGCGCGGCGGGGTCGGTCTCGCGCCCGCCCATCTCGCGCCGTTCGAGGTCGCGGTCGAGCGCCTCGGTGACGTAGGTCCAGGCATCGCCCTGATTGCGCACGAACTCGGAAGCCGCGGCGAGCGTCGTGACGCCGCCATCGGGCGCAGTCCAGTCGATCGTTCCGAGAAGCGCGGGGCTGGCGGTGAACTCGGTCTCTTCGGTAAGGAATCGGGCCACTTCGATGTCGGGCTGCACACCCTCCTGCAGGCGCCGGTAGAGCTTCAGGATCACCTTGTCAGAGAAGGCGATCGAGGCGTTGGACTGCTCGGCGGACAGGAGACGCGGTTCGCCCGGATCCTCGCCCAGTTCATCGAGGCGGTCGCTCCGCGTGAAGTCGATGCTGCCCTGACCGGCCTCGACCGTCCGACCTTCGCGCAACGTGTCGAGCAGCGTGATCGCCATCTTCTCGTCCACCGCGCCGTCGAGGATCGCGCCCACGCGGTTGGCGCGGCGCAGCTTGGCCAGCGTGGCGGGCAGGCGCGGCGACATGGTCAGGGCATCCTCGCCCCAGACCGCCGAAAGGGGCAGGAAGTAGCGCTGGGTTCCGCCGCCCACCTTCACGTCCGCCACGGAGAGCATGTGCTGCCCGTCGTTCAACGCGGCCAGTTGATGCAAGGAAACCCCGTCGATCCGGTTCTCCTTGGCGGCGAACCAGCGCTGGAGGGGAAGGTAGTTGCGCAGGGTCTGCGAGACGAAATCCCCTGCCGCACGGTCCGACAGCGCGCCCGTCAGCGTTCCGTCCCGCGTCGTCAGCGTCAGGAAATCCGGCAGCGTCTGCGCGTGGGGCGTGTGCCAGCCCGGAGCCTCGTCGGCATCGGTCAGCAGGAACCAATAGAACCCGTAGCCGGGCAGCGTCAGCAGGTAGGGCAGCTGGCCCACGGGCGGAAAGGCGGATTGCCCGGTCATCTCGATCGGGACACGGCCCTGGAAATCGTGCAGGTCGATCTCGGCCGCCTGCGCCTGGCGCGACAGGTTGGCGACGCAAAGGACCGTCTCGGTTTCGGTGCGGCGCAGATAGGCCAGCACCTTGCGGTTGGCGGGGTAGAGCAGCTCGATCTCGCCTCGACCGAAGACGTCGTGGCGCTGGCGCACCGCGATCATCCGCCTGATCCAGTTCAATTGCGAGGTGGGCGAGGATTGCTGCGCCTCGACGTTGATCGCCTGGTAGCCGTAGACGGGGTCTTGGATCGTCGGCAGGTAAAGCTCCTGCGGCAGCGCGCGGCTGAAGCCCGCGTTGCGGTCGGCGGTCCACTGCATCGGCGTGCGCACGCCATCGCGGTCGCCGAGGTAGTAGTTGTCGCCCATCCCGATCTCGTCGCCGTAATAGACGATGGGCGTGCCGGGCATCGACATCAGGAGCGAGTTCAGAAGTTCGATCTTGCGCCGGTCGTTCTGCAACAGCGGCGCAAGGCGGCGGCGGATGCCCATGTTGATCCGCGCGCGCTTGTCGCTCGCGTAGAAGTCCCACAGGTAGTCGCGCTCACGATCCGTCACCATTTCCAGCGTCAGCTCGTCATGGTTGCGCAGGAAGATCGCCCACTGGCAATCCTCGGGGATCTCGGGCGTCTGCCGGATGATGTCCGAGATCGGGTAGCGGTCTTCCTGCGCGACGGCCATGTACATCCGCGGCATCAGCGGGAAGTGGAAGCCCATGTGGCACTCGTCACCCTCGCCGAAATAGGGGCGGGTGTCCTCGGGCCACTGGTTCGCCTCGGCCAGCAGCATCTTGCCCTCGTAGTGCTTGTCGAGATCGGCGCGGATCGCCTTCAGCACGTCGTGGGTCTCGGGCAGGTTCTCGTTGTTGGTGCCGTCCCGCTCGACCAGGTACGGAATCGCGTCGAGCCGCAGACCGTCGACGCCCTTGTCGAGCCAGAAGTGCATCGCATCGAGCACGGCATCCATCACGGCCGGATTGTCGAAGTTCAAGTCGGGCTGGTGATCGAAGAAGCGGTGCCAGAAGAATTGTCCGGCGACCGGATCCCACGTCCAGTTGCTGTCATGGGTGTCGTTGAAGATCACCCGCGTCTTGTCCATCCATTTCTGCGGATCGTCGGACCAGACGTAGAAGTCCCGCTCGGGGCTGCCCTTGGGCGCGTTGCGGGCGCGCTGGAACCACTCGTGCTGGTCGCTGGTGTGGTTGATGACGAGTTCGGTGATGACCTTGAGGCCGCGCCGATGCGCCTCTTCCACCAGGTTCTCGAAATCCTCCATCGTGCCGTAGGAGGGGTTGATCGCCTTGTATTCCGAGATGTCGTAGCCGTCGTCGCGAAGGGGCGAAGGGTAGAACGGCAGAACCCAGATCGCGGTGGCGCCAAGGTCCTGGATATGGTCGAGCCGTTGCATCAGGCCGCGGAAATCGCCGACGCCATCGCCGTTCGAATCCTGGTACGCCTTGATGTGCAGCTGATAGATTACGGCGTCCTTGTACCAGTCCGCCGCGTCGCTGGTCGATTTAACGGCCGTCAGGCCCTGTTCTAGCTTGGTCATTCAGTCCCCGTCGGCATGAGCTTCCAGATCGCATAGGGCCGCTTCTGCGGGTCGAGCGCCAGCCGGTGCGCCTTTCCCCTCCATTCGAACGAATTGCCCTGCAGCATGTCGGTCACGTCGATCGCACCGTCATCCGGCTGCCCGAACTCCCACATCGGGACCTCGAACTCGAACTCGGCCGGGTTCAGCGGGTCGATCAGGACGTGGAACAGCAGGTAACTGCCCGTGATCTCGTCGAAGCGCCCATAATAGAGCACGCGGTCGTCGAAGGCGTTGAAGAACTTCAGGTTGCGGAAGTCGCGCATCGCGGGCTCGGTCTGCCTGATGCGGTTGATCAGGCGGATGTCGTCCTTGATGTGACCCGGCGCGTCGTAGTCGCGGTGCTTCAGTTCGTATTTTTCGGAATTGAGATACTCGTCCTTGGGCGGCAGCCAATCTGCCTCGCAAAGCTCGAAGCCCGAATACAATCCCCAGTTCCCGGAAAGAGAGGCGGCCATGATCGCCCGCGTACGGAAGCCCGGCCGGCCCGAAGTATGGTTGAAGTACGGATTGATGTCGGGCGTGTTGGTGAAGAAGTTCGGCCGCATGTAGTGGGCGCAGTCTTCCGTCGTCAGTTCCGTCAGGTACTCGGTCAGCTCGGCCTTGGTGTTGCGCCAGGTATAGTAGGTGTAGCTCTGGTTGAAGCCGACCTTGGCGAGGCGCTTCATCACCTTCGGGCGCGTGAACGCCTCGCTGAGGAAGATCGCGCCCGGGTACTTGGTGCGAACCTCGGCGATGATCCATTCCCAGAAGGGAAACGGCTTGGTGTGCGGGTTGTCGACGCGGAACGACAGGACGCCGTGGCCGGCCCAGAACAGGAAGAGGTCCCGGATCGCCTGCCAGAACGGCGCGTTAGGGGTGCCGTCCTCGTTGTAGTAGCGGAAGTTGACGATGTCCTCGTACTTCTTCGGCGGGTTCTCGGCGAATTTTATGGTTCCGTCGGGGCGACGCTCGAACCAGTCGGGATGCTCCTCGATCCACGGGTGGTCGGGCGAGGCGTTCAGCGCGATGTCCAGCGCGATCTCGAGCCCCTTCCCTGCCGCGGCCTCGACCAGCGCGTCGAAATCCTCGAGCGTGCCGAGCTCGGGGTGAACGTCCACCATGCCGCCCTCTGGCGAACCGATGGCGTAGGGCGAGCCGACATCCTCCGGCTCGGCACGCAGGGCGTTGTTCTTGCCCTTGCGATTGGTCGTGCCGATGGGGTGGATCGGCGGGAAATACAGAACGTCGAACCCCAGATCCGTCACGTAGTCGAGCCGGTCGATCACGTCGCGGAACGTCCCGTGCTGGTCCTCCGGCCCGGTCGAGCGCGGAAACAGTTCGTACCACGCTGAAAACGCCGCCCGCTCGCGGTCCACCCAGACGGGCACGTCGGTCGCGTAGCGCGTAGTGTTGGCGCGGGGGCCGATGCGGCCCATCAGTTCGGCGGCCTCGGGCGTCAGCAGCGCCTCGGCGTCCCCCTTCTTCGCGGCGGTGACGAGCTTCTTCAGCGCGGGAGCGGACCCGCGCGGTGCCTTCGTCTGCCCCAGCAGGTCGGCAGCCTCCTGCATCTCGACCGAGACATCCTGCCCCGCGTCGATCTTCTTGCGCGTGTCGCGCGCCCAGCTTCCCCAGAGGTCGCGCCAGGCGATGATGGCGAAATGCGACGGCCCGTTCGTATCGAAGACGATCTCGGCGCCCCATCTGTCGTTCTCGATCAGAGCCATCCGATGTTCGGTTCCGTCCGGCATCACCACTGCCGCGGCGAAGACCTCGTGTCCGTCGCCGAAGATGTCCGCCGCCACGCGAAAGGGCCATCCCTCGACCGCCTTCGCGGCGAAACGTCCGCCATCGATCAAGGGTGACACCGCTTCGATGACCAGCCGATGCTGCGCCAGCTCCTTGAGGTTGCTGGAGATTTTTCGGGTATCAGACGACATGCTAGAGGAACCCCGTGGCGAATATACGTTTTCTCTCAAAACAAACGTGAGCGCGACGACGCTTGTTCCAACCGTTATTCCGGACCAGCGGGCGGCACTCCGGCGCGCCCGATTTCCGCCGATCAAACGAAGTTGCTCGTTTTCTCCGGAACATCACATCCGATCATCACCTTACCTCAAGAGATGAGCGCTCAGACCACGAAAAGGAGAGGGACCATCCCCGACAACGACATGACACGCGGGCCGGAAGCGCCAGAGATGCCGAACCCGGACAACGCCGCGCTGTTTCTGGATTTCGACGGCACGCTGGTAGAGATCGCCGAGCGCCCGGACGCCGTGAGGCTCGAGCCGGGGATGGAGGATGTCCTGATCGGTCTGCACGCCCACACGAATGGCAGGATCGCCATCGTCTCCGGTCGCAACCTGGTCGAGCTCGAGCGGATCATGCCGAACTATCCAGGAGTGATCGTCGGATCACATGGCGCGGAATCGCGGATCGACGGCGCGTACACGACTGCGCCCGAGGGCGAAACCACCGCCTTCATCGCAAGCCGGGACATGCTCCGAGCCTGGGTCGAGCATTACGAGGGCGTCTTGTTGGAGGAAAAGCCGGTCTCGCTGGTTCTTCACTACCGCCAGGCGCCGGATCGGCAATCGGACTGCGAGGGGATCCTTTCCGCGCTGTCGCAGGTCATGCCGGGCTTCGTGGTGCGTCCGTCCAAGATGGCCGTCGAGCTGATGCCCGAGAACGTCTCGAAGGAACGCGCGGTCCTGGGGCTGCTGGAAGAGTGGCGAGACCTGATCCCGGTCGCCATCGGCGACGACCGCACCGACGAGGACATGTTCGGCGCGGCAGATGCCAATGGTGGCTACGCGATCAAGGTCGGCGAAGGCGATACAGCCGCGAAATATCGTCTGAGCGGGGTCGGCGAGGTGCACGCGCTGCTTCGAAACTGGCTCGAAACTTCAGAGAGGTCGTCATGACGGGTCGCTTGATCGTTCTGTCCAATCGCATTCCGACCGGCGGCCCGCCTTCGGGCGGGTTGGTGGTCGCGATCCATGAATTGCTGGCCGAACGCGGCGGTCTCTGGATCGGTTCAGGAGATGATTTCGCCGAGACGCCGTCCGAGAGCTTCCAGCCCGTCGAGGGCGGCAAGGGATACGACAAGGCGATCTTCGATCTGACCGAAGCCGAATACAACGAGTTCTACCTCGGATACGCCAATTCGGTTCTCTGGCCGCTATGCCATCACCGGACCGACCTCATCGCGCTCGATCGGCAATATGCCGAAGGGTATGCCCGAGTAAACGCCCGAGTTGCGCGGATGCTCGCGCAGATCGTCGAGCCCGAAGATGTCATCTGGGTGCATGACTACCATTTCCTCCCGCTCGCGCTCGAGCTGCGGAAACTCGGCGTCACCGCACGCATCGGCCTGTTCCTGCACATCCCCTTTCCCACCCTTCCCGACATCGAGGCCCTGCCCGAGCGCGATGACTTCTACTACTGGCTCGCGGCCTTCGACCTGGTGGGCCTGCAGACCGAAGCCGACGTGGCTCGGTGCCTCGACAGCTATCGCGCCCGCCCCTCCGGCGAGATGCTGTTCAACGGTCGCGTGAAGTTCGACGATCGCGCGTTCGAGGTCCGGTCGTTCCCGATCGGCATCGACGGCAAGACCTTCACGGAGACCGCCCAGAAACCGATCACGCATAATCCGGTTTATATCCGGGCCAACGCGAAGCTCATCCTCGGGGTCGACCGGCTGGATTACTCCAAGGGCATCCCCCACCGCGTCCGGGGCTTCGGCACATGGCTTGAGAACCGCAGCCCCGAATCCCCGCGGGCGACCTTCATCCAGATCACGCCACCCTCTCGCGAGACGGTGCCGGCCTATCAAGCCATCAAGCGCGAGCTGGAGGCGCTGGTCGGTCAGATAAATGGCCGATACGGCGAACTGGACTGGACGCCGATCCGCCTGATCGAACGAGGCGTGCCGCGCGATACGCTCGCCCCCCTGTACCGCCTGGCCGACATCGCGCTGGTGACACCGCTTGCCGACGGCATGAACCTTGTCGCAAAGGAATTCGTCGCAGCACAGGACCCCGAGGACCCCGGCGTGCTCATCCTGTCGCGCTCGGCCGGGGCCGCCGAGCAGATGACCGAGGCGCTGATCGTGAATCCTCACGATGCCGAAGAGGTCGGAGACGCGATCGAGCGCGCCTTCATGATGCCCCGCGAGGAGCGGCAGGCCCGCCACGCCGCACTGCTTCAGGTCGTCCGCGACACCGACATCTTCGACTGGGGCACCAGTTTCCTCGACCGCCTGAACCGGGTCGAACGCAAGTCGCCCCCTGCCGCGTCTTCCGGAGAAACCTGACGCGGTGTCTCCACCTGCGCAGATAGGATGGGATCAGATCGTTGGCGGGCTGGCCAGCTTCCGGCTTGCGCGCCAACGGGTTGGTCAGACGGCGACGTTGCTTTCCTTATGGGGCGCATTGACCGGATCCCGCCCGGCTATCCGCCACAGGATCTCCTGATCCAGCTTTTCCTGCAGATTTTGCTTCTGCACCTCGAGAGCGCGTACCGCAGAGCGGTCGCGCCGCTTCCTGCGGTGATGACGATAGGACCCAATGACGATCAACATCTGAGCGGCAATCGTCGCAGCAACGACGAACGACTGAACCTCCGGCGCCTGAAGCGATGCCAGGTGGACGCCCAGTGCCGCCCATATCGCCGCCCCGAGAAGTATGAACAGGTCCCTGCCGACAATCCCCGCCAGCAATGCCAGGCACAGCATGATGGCAGCCGAAGGTTCTCGAAGCTCCGCGAGCGGCGCACTGCTCCACCATTGCTGGGCGCTCCACCAGAATACGCCCAGGTGCCCTGCTACAATCGTCATCACGTGATCCATTCCGGGTCCTCCCAATGCTAACTTGAAATATCTTACCGCTCGCGCATCGCGCGGCTGAACTGGTCCGTCACCGGCTTTGCCAGATATGACAGCGCCGTCCGTTCCTCAGTCTGCACATAGACCTCGACCGGCATCCCCGGCAGAAGACGGCGTGACGGCAGCTTCGCGAGCTCGGCGTCGGACACGTCGATCTGTGCTGCGAAATAGCTCTGGCCGGTAGCGGGATCGATGGTCGTCGCAGGAGAGACGTGAACCACCTTCCCGAAAAGCTCCGGGGTGATCCGCTGATTGAAGGACGTGAACCGCATCCGTGCCGGATGCCCCTCGTCGACCTGATCGATGCTCATCGGGGCGAGCTTCACCTCGACCGTCAAATCCGCATCGTCGGGCACGATGGTGACCAGCACCTCGGCCGGCGTCACGACGCCCCCGATGGTGTGCACCATCACCTCGTTGACGCTTCCGGTGATCGGTGCGCGGATGTCTATCCTTGACAGGCGGTCCTGCGCCGCCATCTCGCGATCCCTCAGCTCCGACAGCCGCGTCTCGACCTGGCTCAGTTCGCGCTGCGCCTCGGTACGCGCATCCTCGTCGATGGCCAGGATCTTGAGGCGCACCTCGCTGATGCGGGCCGCTGCCCGCGCAAGCTCTGCGCTGACCTCGCCCGCCTCACCGGCAAGCCGTGCACGCTCGCGATCGACCGCGGTCAGGCGCGACTCTTCCAGCAGGCCCTTGTCCGACAAGGTCTTCATCTTGGTGACCTCGCCGGCGACCAACACGATCTCTTCGTCCTTCGAGGCGCGCTGTGCCTCCAACCCCTGGATCTCGTCGTGGATCTGACGGATGCTGAGTTCGAGCTGCTGCTTCTGACTTTCCCGGCTTTTCGTGTTGCCTTCGAACAAGCGCGTCTCACCCAGAACCAGGCTCGCGGTTTCCACCTGAGCCTCATCGAGGTTATCGGGGAATTCGATCGTCACGAGGCCGTCGCGCTCGGCCAGGAGCCTCGATCTCCGGATCTGGTTCTCGACGAGCTGCGACCGGATGATCGAGAGTTCGGCCTTCGTCTGCGCATCCTCGAGGCGGATGAGGACCTGCCCCTCCTTCACGGAGTCGCCCTCGCGTACCGAGATCTCGCGCACGATCCCGCCATCGCGATGCTGGATCGCCTTGAGCTCCTCGTCGACGGTGACCACGCCCTGGGCGATGATGGCGCCCGTCAACTTCGCTGTTGCCGCCCAACCGCCTGCGCCCGCGACGAGCAGGCCCGCCAGGATGACACCTGTTACAACGCGCGATCCGATCCCGAGAGATCGCGCTTCCTTGCCAGGCTCGACGTACAGTTCACGCATATCCACACCCTATTTCTAACCGTTAAACCGATTCGTGGAAAACGAGCGCATGGCGCCCTTGGAAAAAAATCGCCACTTCGTAAAAATCATCGCCGTCCAGATCCGCTTCGATAACCGTCCCGCGCATCTCTTCCGACATTTCGGTGCGATGACGTATCGGCACGTCATCCTCGTCGTATCGATCGCCGTACAGGCGCTCGAAATCGTCCTCGAGCTCATCGAGAACCTCTTCGAAGATGTCCCACTTCGAGAGCCGAAGCTGATCCCCGACCTTGAAGTCGCCGATCTCGAAGTTCACCTGGTGGACCGACGCGCTCCCGGCTTCGGGCTGTAGCGCCGGCGCCTTGAACTCGAACGTGTTCCGCCCCTCCCCGCCCGACATCGAAACCGAGGTTCCTCCGAAAAGGATCAGGTCATCGCCGGCCCCGGTCATGATCCGCTCGAAGCCCGTGATCGTATCCGCTCCGATCTCGACTCCGGTCGCGGATCCCGCGACGAGGTCGATCGCGATATCGCTCTCGACGGCCGAGTAATCGAGCGTGTCGCACCCTTCTCCTCCGTCGTAGTGGTCGTTGGCCTCGTCGGCCGCCGCGATGATCGTGTCATCCCCCGCACCGCCCAGGACCACGTCTTCGCCCAGGTCGCCGCAGAGGACATCGTCGCCCGCCTCCCCGAGAAGGACATCACTTCCGGTGCCACCGTTCAGGCGGTCGTCTCCGTCGCCGCCTGACAGGTGATCGTCGCCACCCGCTCCACTGAGGGTGTCGTTCCCGGCACCGCCCGAGGCAAGGTCGTCTCCCTCGCCCGCATCGACGACATCATCGCCGGATCCTGCGAGAATGACATCATCACCGTCCTCGCCCAGGATAAGGTCGCTGCCTTCGCCGCCCGAAATGTGGTCGTCGCCGGCACCGCCGTGCAGTTTGTCGGACCCTTCTTCACCGAAGAGGGTATCCGCTCCGGCGCCGCCGAAAAGCTCGTCGTCGCCGAGCCCGCCATGAAGTCGATCGTCGCCGGCTTCGCCGAACAGGCGATCGTTCCCGGCGTCGCCCTCGAGCACGTCGTCGCCCAGGCCACCAAAGATCACGTCATCACCTGCGCCGCCGCGGACCCAGTCATCGCCGGCACCGGCCACGATGTGATCATTCCCTGCCCCGCCGAGGATGACGTCGTCCCCCGCACGGGCGTCCACCAGATCGTCGCCCGCACCGGCGTCGATCCTGTCGGCGCACATGCTTCCGACGAGCATGTCAGCGCCGTCGGTTCCGACCACGTCCTGTGTCGGAGTGACGGCGAAATGGAGCGTCTGATCGACCGTCAAGCTGCCGTCGCTGATCCGATACGAGATCGTCACGGGACCCATCTCGCCGTCCGGTGCAAATTCCCAGGAACCGTCGCTGCGCTTCGTGAGGCTTCCCGACGACGCTGAAAGATCGCTCACCTGGAGGGCGTCTCCATCGGGGTCGGTCGCGCCGCGGAGCAGTTCCGCAAGGCCGATCGCCAGAACGCCGCATCCCGCAATGTCGTTCAGCTTGACCGGTCCAATCACGCGAGGCGCACGATTGGGAGATTTCGGATCCTCTCCGTCCTCATCGCCCGGCTTCGCCTCCGGGTCATCGTCTCTCTCGGAACGGCTCGGCAGCGTGTGGTTCGGTTGAGCGGTAACCCTCGCCGTCAGCACACCTCCTTGCCCGAACGGGACTGCGCCACCGGCGGGAGAAGCGTTCTCGTTCGCTTCCGATCGCACATAGGCCGCCGGCTTGAAGACCGGCGAAACGGGCTTCTGCACTACGCTTGGAAACGCGATGGTGTCAGACTGGCTACCAAGCGCGAACGTCACCTGAGAGGCCATGATGGCGGAGTCGCCATCGGCCGTTTCGCGGCGCCCGCTCGGCTCTGACCTGCCGCCTGGGATGACCGACAGGTTGGGCGCGTCGACGGGATCCTCCTGCGGACTTTCGGTCGTCGGCTCGCTTTCGCCGGCTCTTCCCGATAGCGCCGCCTTCAAGTAGACGGCCACGGCCACCAGCCACGCACCTGCCTTGACGATCCCGCCCCGTCTCTCGACCGGCTTCTGCACGTATGGCGCCGCCGGATCGCCGGTCTCGACAGGCCCCTTTGTGCTTTTGACGGTAATCATGACGCCGTCGCCATAACCTTGGGCGCCTCACTCTGCGCCACCTTCGGCTTCGCGGGCCGAGCCTGGCCGCCCACGATCTGATCGCGCGGTCCGAAGGCCGAGAGCTTGCCGCCTTGGACGACCGCCACCAGGTCCACCGCTGCAAGGGCGCTGGGTCTGTGGGCGATCACCACGACGATTCCGCCCCGCGCCTTCACCCCTTCGATCGCGGCGGTCAGTGCCGCCTCACCTTCGCCGTCGAGGTTCGAGTTCGGTTCGTCGAGGATGACCATGAAGGGTTCCCCGTAGAGCGCGCGCGCCAATCCCAGCCGCTGCCGCTGGCCGCCCGAAAGCGCCGTGCCACTCGACCCGAGTTCGGTGTGGTAGCCGTCCGGAAGGCGGACGATCATCTCGTGCACCGCCGCGGCGCGACCCGCCTGGATGATCCGACCCGGATCCGCATCTTCCTCCAGGCGCGCGATGTTCTGCGCGATCGTGGCGTCGAGCAGGACGTATTCCTGCGGCAGATACCCCATGAACCGCCCAAGTTCCTCCTCGTCCCATTGCGACAGCTCGGCGTCGTCGAGGCGCACGCTGCCGCGCAGCACGGGCCAGATGCCCGTCAGCGCACGGACCAACGTGGTCTTGCCGCCGCCGCTCGGGCCGATGATGCCAAGCGCCTGGCCTGCCGGAACTTCGAAGCTGACATCGCTGAGCAGCACGCGGCCCGAACCCGGTGCGGCGACCGTGATGTTCTCGACCTTCAGTGACGTCTTGGGCCGCGGCAGGTTCATATGCGCCTTGGCCTGGTCAAGGATCGCGACGGTGCCCTTCAGCCGGTCGAAGGCGACACGCGCAGCCACCACGTTCTTCCAGTTGCCGATGGCCAGGTCGATCGGTGCCAGCGCACGGGCAGACGCGACGGATGCCGCGATGATCGCGCCGGCCGACAGACTTCCCTGGATGGTCAGGTACGCGCCGAGCCCGAGGACCGCCGATTGCAGGATCATCCGAAGCACGCGAGAGATCGCGCCGAAAGTTCCCACGATGTCGTTGGTCCGGGTCTGCAGATCGAGATGCTCTTCGTTCGCCGCAGCGAAACGGCGCAGCGCCCGTCCGGAAATCCCCATGGCCCGCAGACATTCGGAATTGCGCGCATTGGAGTCGGCGATCGAGTTTCGCTGGATATAGGCCTCGTGGGTGGCCGTGCTCAGATTGCGGGTGAGGATCTCGGCCGCAAGCGTCATCGAGGTGAGGACGATGGCGCCGCCTAGGGTCAGCAGTCCCAACGCGGGATGCAATACATAGACGAACACCAGAAACAGCGGGACCCAGGGAAGATCGAAGAGGGCCATCGGCCCCTGGCTGCCAAGAAAGCCGCGAACGGTATCGACGTCGCGTCCGCGTGCAAGTGCCTCGGCCGTCGAAAACCCGAACCGCGGCATGTCGATCGCCACCTGGTGCGCGGCAGGCGCGACCTTCCGGTCGAGCTTCGAGCCGACACGCACCAGGATCTGCGATCGCACGATGTCGAAAAGACCTTGGAAAAAATAGAGGCCGATCGCCAGAACCGAAATCGCCAGCAATGTCGGAATGCTGCCGCTGGACAATGCGCGATCGTAAATCTGCATCATGTAAAAGGCACCGGTCAGCGCCAAGACGTTGATAATACCTGAAACTCCGAAAAGAAAAAAGAAGACGCTCCGAAAGCCCTTGGTGAGTTTCTCACCCGACTTTCGCTTCGCTTCCGCTTTCGCCTCTTGATTGGCCATCTCTAATGCTCCTGACCTGAAACCGTGAAATCGGAAGTGCGACGGCAGGCGGTAAATGGTCCGCCTGCCGTCGGTTTCACTCAGAAGCCAAGCTGGGCTTCAGAGAGTTGATGGCTGCCCTTGATGCCGATCTCGAAATCGGCCTCATCGTCATCATCGGTGCTGCCACGAAGGACGGTGTAGGTGCCGTCTTCCCTGACTTCCTCAGAGACCATCAACTGCCCCGCCCCGGTGAACCCGCCAGAGACCAGCGTGAAGCTCTGGTTGCCGGAGGTTCCGCTATCCGCGTCGATCCAGCTGAGGTCGATCCGGTCTCCAGGCTGGAAGCCGGCGATGGTGTCGCCGTCGGCATCCTCTGCCGACATGAAGCGGAAGATGTCGTCTCCGTCTCCGCCATCCATCACGTTCACAGCCCGAGAGGCCGTGATGTGGTCGTCGCCGGCACCGGTGACGATGTTCTCCACCCCGTGCAGGGTGTCGGTGCCAGTCTCGCTGCTCACGACCTTGCCACGGCCGCCTGCACCCGTGCCGAGATCGGCCGTGATGTTGGCAGTGATCGCCGCCATGTCGAGAGTGTCGCTTCCGCTTCCACCATCCATGTCGTCGCCGTAGTAGGTGTCGTTGCCGTCACCTGCTTCGGCCAGGATGGTGTCGTCGCCCGACCCGCCGAACACGACGTCGCTGCCTTTTCCTCCACTGATCAGATCGTCGCCCGATCCAGCAAGGAGCCGGTCATTGCCCCCGTCGCCGTAGAGCATGTCGCCCCCATCGCCGCCGAGGATGTCGTCGTTGCCGGACCCGCCGAAGATGACGTCGCGGCCCGCGTCGCCGGTGAGGAAGTCGTTGCCATCGCCGCCGGAGATCGCGTCGTCGCCACCGCCGCCGAGCGCTGCGTCGTTCCCGGTGAGCCCGACAAGCGTGTCGTTGCCCTCGGTTCCGGTCAGGACATCCGCCTGAGCCGTGCCGACACCGGTCGAGGATGAGGGGGTGGATGCATAGTCGTCATCCTCGTCCTCGTCCTCATCGTCGTCGTGGTTCGAGGAGACCTCCTCCGTGTCGTCGCCGGAGGAAGAGCCGCCCTGCGCCTGATCATTCTCCGACGCCTGGTCCTCTGCCGGAGCTTGCTGGCCATCCGTGCCCTCGGACCCTGTGCTTTCGTTCGTTTCGGGCTGGAAGCTGGGCAGGCCGCTCAGGCTGCGGAAGGTCACGGAATGACCCTCGGTGGAAATCGTGGTGGACCCATCCTCGTTGGTGGTCGTGGTGTAGTCCTCGATGGTCTTGCCGGCCTTTAGTTGGACGACATCCTGCGGACGCAGGGTTCCCACGATGGTGTCGTTGCCGCCGGCGCCCTTGAAGACGATCCGGTGCTCGGACAGGAGCGACGAGATGTCGACGGTGTCGTTGCCGCTCGAGCCCAGGATCGTGATCGTGTTGGGCCTCAGGCTCGTGGCGACGTCGAAGCTGCCGTACATCTGGACGGTGTCGCCACCGAACTGGCCGCCGCCGCTGACGCCGCCGCCGTTGACGACGATCTCCTCGATCTCCGTCAGTTCGGCGATGACGGTTTCTGGCTGGCCTGCCACCTGGCGGGTGACGACGATCTCGTTCTCGTCGCTGCCGGCGTAGGCGATGCGCGCCACCGCTTCGTCGTAGGTGTAGATGCGGTAGGTCTCCGCCTCTCCGTTTCCGATGATCTGGAAGAGGTCGCCGTCGACACCTTCACCACCACCGTTGATGTTGTCCATGCCGTCGCCGGGACGCCAGATGAACGTATCGTCGTCGAGTTGCAGCTCACCGTCGGCGAGGTCATGTCCCTGCAGCGTGTCGTCGCCGGCGCCGCCGATGATGACGTCGTTGCCGTTGCTGCCGGTGATCGTTTCGCCAGCAGCGGTCCCGAGGATGAGCGAGGGACCGGATGGTGCAACGCCGCCCCCGCCGTTCGTGACGATGTCGAGCACTTCACCATCACCGAACCGAAGCCGCTCGATGTTGAAGAGCTTGTCGACATCACCGCTTTCGAGGTGCGTCATCGTCGCAATGCCGCTTGCATTGGCCTCGAAGGCGTAGTCACCGGCCTTCCCGGCAAACACCGCCGTATCGATGCCGACGCCGCCGTTCAGGATGTCGTTGCCGGCACCTCCGTCGAGCACGTCGTCGCCCGAATACCCTGACAGGCGGTCATCGCCGTCATTCCCGAAGAGGGTGTCGTTGCCGGCACCACCCACGAGGTGGTTCTGCCCCGAGTTTCCGGTGACGATGTTGTCGCCGTTGTTGCCGGTCCCGTCGATATTGCCGGTGCCGATCAGCGTGAGGTGTTCGACATCGCCCGCAACATGGAGCCCACGGTTCGAGTTCAGGTCGAGCGTGATTTCCGAAAGGATCGTGTCGACACCGTTTCCACCCACCTCGTTGACGCGGTCTCCGGCCTCCGTGACGAGGTAGGTGTCGTTGCCTTCACCGCCGCTCATCTGGTCGTTGCCAGCGCCGCCGACAAGGATATCGTCGCCGCCTCCGCCGTTCAGCACGTCGTCACCGAGAAGCCCCAGCATCAGGTCGCCGTTCGCCGTTCCCGCAAGCGTGTTGCCTGCGTTGTTGCCCCGGACGATGTTGTAGCTCTGGCCGCCGACCTCGATGCGCTCGATGTTGATGATGCGATCGGTGCCGCCGGCAGCGCTGGAGACTTCGAAGGTGTTGGGGCCTGCGCCTGGCTCGATGAAGGTGTAGTCTGCGATTGCCCCGTCCAGGACCAGGGTGTCCACGCCAGCTGCACCGTTGAGCGTGTTGTTCCCGGCATTGCCTGTCAGCCTGTTGTCGAGGCCCTGACCACGTCCACTGATATTGCCCGTACCGGTAAGGACGATGTTCTCGATCCCCGCTGCGAACTGCGTGGCCATGTTCATCGAGATTGACGTTTGGACAGTGTCGTTGCCGCCGTCCGCTGCCTCGATGATGACGTCAGCGACGGTGTCCATCACGTAGGTATCGTCGCCAAGACCACCGGTCATGGTGTCCGCCCCCGTGCCGCCGTCGATGACGTTGGCACCCGCGTTACCGGTCAGGGTATCGGCGAAGGCACTGCCTTCGAGGTTCTCGATACCGATCAGCCGGTCGATGCCCGCGCCGAGCGTATCCTGCTCCTCGAAGCTGGCCCGACCGGCCTGTCCGAGCAGCGAGACCGTGACCGCGGCCCCAGCCGAGGCATACGAGGCTGTATCGATCCCGGCTCCACCGTCGATACGGTCGTCTCCTGCGCCGCCTTCAAGGATGTCGTTCCCGGCATCGCCGCGAAGATCGTCATCGCCCTCGCCGCCCTGAAGTGCGTCGTTGCCGAAGCCGCCGTGCAGTGCGTCGTCGCCTTCCCGACCATCGAACACGTTGTCGAGGCTGTTGCCCAGAAGCGTGTCGTTGCCGGTTCCGCCGGTGACGTTCTCGACGCCGCGGGTAACGGAGAAGCCCGTAGCCGCGCCGGTGAGCAGGTTCACCGAGACACCCTCGCTCGTGTCGTAGGTCAGCGTGTCAGTGCCGCCTCCGAGATGGAGCTCGTTCGCTTCCACGCCCGTGACGGTCGTGGTCTGGTTGACACGGGTGATGTTGCCGCCAGCCAGCGTGACTTCGACCTGGTCGTTGCCGTCGAACATGCCTTCGACGATCTTGAGCCGGTCATTTCCTTCCTGACCGTTGATCGTATCGGCGCCTTGTCCATTGGCGTAGGTGATCGTGTCGTTGCCGAGACCGCCGTTGACGATGTCGTCTCCGGCACCGCCGTCGAGCGTGTCGTCGCCCACATTGCCGATGAGCTGGTCGTTTCCTGCGCCTCCGTTGATGACGTCGTTGCCTTCTCCGGCATCGATCACGTTGTCGCCACTTCCGGCGATGATCATGTCGTCCCCGACGGTCGTACCGGCGTCGTCATCTCCGTTGTCCACATCGATCAGCGGCGCATTGCTTTCGATGAAGTTGCCGACGACCTCCGTGACGTCGGAGATGACCGTATGCTCGTTGAGCAGATCGTCGAAGTAGACGACCACGACGCGCAGGTGCTGTTCGACAAGCTGCGAACCCGGTACGAAGCTGCGGCCATTGCCGCCGTCCGCCGCGGGCACGTCCGTCCAGCCGTTCAAGCCATCTGCCGAGTGCTGCCACTGGTAGGTGAGCAGACCCTCTTCGAAGGCGTCGGCCATCCCGTCGGGATCGGTGAAGGCGACCGTCGCGGTCAGCTCCTGCCCCTCGGTCGGGGACATGTCGCTGATCAGGAGCGGCCCGGTCGGCTCGTCGTTGACGCCGACGACCGGATCGGTCGGCTGCGATGAGACGGTTTCGAAGACGCCGCCGGCATCGTAGTAGGTCCCCAGCACCCGGACGCGCAGTCCGTCATGCTCGTCGCTCGGGGTGAAGGTCGGCCCGCTGACGTTGGGGATGTCGATGTAGTCGCCGGAGCCGTCGTTCCTCTCGATCTGCCAGCGGATGGTCACGGTCGTCGGATCGATGCGGCCATCCGGATTGTTGAGGTCGCGGATGTTGTCCAGGTTGACGGTCAGCGGCTCGTCCTCACGCGCCGGCAGGCCCTCGATCATCAGGCGCCCGGTCGGGTCGACGTTGCCGGTCTCGCGGATCGTGTAGATCCCGTCCGAGAACTGGATGCGTTCGATTCCGATCAGCGTGTCGGTGCCCTCGTCGACCTGCGGATCGATGTTCTCGGACTCTCGCCGAGAGACATAGGTCCGGTCGCCGACATGGGTGATCTCGTACCAGTCACGGTTGCCCGAGAAGATCGCTGTGTCGGTATCGTCGCTGGCATCTTCCGCGTACTTGATCTCGCGGACGATGTGCATCTGGTTCGGCTTGATCGCGCCACTGAGCAAGAGCGCGCTCAGCGCCTTTCCGGCCGAGCCGCCGGGAAGCCCGAGGGCGTCCGCCTCGGCTTGGGTGAACACGTGCTTGAGCGTGTCCACGGTCGCGAGTTCGTTCTCAGGCGTGTTTTCATCACCGACGCCCACGAGGCGGATGCGCACGTTCAGCCAGGCATCGCCGTGGATGAAGTCGTCGGCGCCGCGCCCTTCGAAGGTGTCATTGCCGTCACCGCCGAGCAGGATGTTGCCCTCGGCCCAGGCGATGACCTCTTCGAGATCGACGTCCGCGCCGGTCGGGGCATCCTCGATGCTGATGCCAAGCAGTTCGCGCAGCCCGTCGATCCGGTTGACGCCGGCCTGGCTCAGCCCGTGGTTGGAGAGGTTGAACTCGGCCTCGACTTCCTCGTTGCTGCCGCGGTCATCCCCGCGCAGGACGTCATTGTGATGCCATCCGGACAGCCCTTCGACCTGGTCGAAGCGGTCCCGCAGGATCTTGTCCTCGGCCGTCGTGAAGATCGGAATTGCCATGTCCGAGTCCGCCGCGACCGCGCTGCCCTTGTGGATCGCCCAGTCAAAGCCGAACATGCCCTCGTTGCGCATGACGCTTTCGCCCTGCACCATGATGTCGTCACCGGATTCGGCGTCGAAATCATTCTCGTTGGCGCCGGCGAACATCACGTCGTGGCCGATGATGGTGGAGTTGAAGAACAACTCCGAGTTGTCGCCGGAGATGACGTCGAAGCCGTCGCCCCCTTCGATCCAGTCGTCGCCCTCGTTGCCCATGAGGAAGTCATGGTCGGCCCCGCCGAGGATGAAGTCGTCGCCCTCGCCGGCAAAGACCTCGGTGGCATCGACGCCGACGAGGATGACGTCCTTGCCGTCACCGCCCATGATGATGTCAAGGCCATTGGAGTTGGCGATGACGTCGTCGCCGCTTTCACCCTTTATGAAGTCGCCGGTGTCACCCATGTCGGTGATGATGTCGTCACCGGCACCACCGATGATCAGGTCGACACCGTGGCCGCCCTCGATCCGGTCGTCGCCGGTATCGCCCCAGATGGCGTCGTCGCCATCGCCGCCGATGATCGTGTCATTGCCTTCGGTGCCGCCCATCACGGCGTGTTCGCCGCCGGTGAAGCGCAGGTAGTTCGTATCAGCGCCAGGGGTCGAAGGGTCGTCCCGCTGAACCTTGGCGCGGATTGCGTTCAGCACCGGGTCGTCCCCTTCCGGGTCCAGCGCGATCTGCTTGGTCACGTCGACTTCGAGCACGACGTCGTGCTTGGCGAAAGAGTCGACGCCGACGTGGAAGTTCACCTCGTCGTCCTCGGTGCCGAGAATTCCGTCCGCACCCGGCAACGCCATGTCGGTGTTGGCCATGACCAGCTTCGTGAAGGCGTTGTTCTCGAGCTCGTTGAGCAGGTTGAGGCCCTGGGTCCGAGACAGGTAGTAGAAGCGGTCGCCCTCTTGCAGGTTCTCGAGCTGCAATTCGAAGATGGCGTTGAAGGTCGCGCCAAGCATGCCGCCGAACGGCATGATCTTCTCGGCGAGACCACCGATCCACAGATCAACCGTGTTGAGGCCGCTGTTCGCGGCAGTCCACGCCCCCGTGCTGTGAAGGAAGTCGTGACGGTCCGCGGGTTCGCCTGCGCCACCGAGCACCAGGAGGGTCGCGGCGTCGCGCTTCTCGGCAAGGGTCCGGTCACGCAGACCGCCCACCCCGTTGTCGACCTTGCCGGCAATGCTGTCATGCGCGCCGTAAGCCGCGATGAAGTTGATGACCGAGGCCGGCGTCTTTAGGTTGGCGCCAAAATCGGCCCAGCTCTCGTAGGGCTTGAGCCAGGTCGAGTTGCTCGCGGCGTAGAGCTGCTCGCGCGCGTCGTTGAGTGACGGCACACCGGCATCCCGGCCGCGGGCGAGGTTGATCGCCGGCAGGTCGAGAGGAAGGCCCAGGAGGTTGTTGCGCAGCGACTCGGTCACGAACTCGTCGATCGCGTTGCCGCGCACGTAGGTCATGCCGCGGAAGATCGCGCCGGCCGCCTGATCGGCTGTGATGGTTCCGTCGTGGTCGAAAAGGACCGGGTTCAGGAAGGCTTCGATCAGGCCGACATCCACACCCCAGTCGGCAATCGCAACCGGGTTGCCTTCCGCGTCGACCGGAACGCCTTCCTCGTTGAGGGGCAGGAGCTTCAGGTGGTCGGTCAGCATCGAGTGGCCGAACCGATAGACGGTGTGGGCGAACTCGGCATAGATCGACGGATCGACGTCGGTCGTGCTGTTGAAGACGAAGACGTCGATCAGCGGCGAAACCTTGCGACCGAACTCTTCGAAGACGAGGTGCTGGTACTGCATCTCGGTGGCGAAGCGCGCGGTCTGGAACAGCCGCTCGCCATCCCAGTTCAGGGTTGCCGCATCGAAACCGGCCTCGACCGGCTCCAGCAGCCACTCGTTCAGGAAGTCGATATCGCCGTTTCCGGCAAGCTCGAGGATATATTTCTTGTTCGCTTCGAGCTGGCGGTTGTGTTCGGAGTGGAAGACGTGGTGGACCGCCGTGAGGCCGATATTCTCGTTGCCACGCCCGTCACCGACGATGAAGTGCTGGTCGAGCAATTCGTTGTCGTAAAGGGTCGCGCCGGTATCCGGATCGACCGGGATCGGGTCGCCGACCGGGTCGGTTCCCGAGTTCGGGTCCGGCATCAGGATTGCCGGCTGTCCCGCAGCACCCGCCACCAGCACCGGCACCGCGTTGTGCGCGATGTCGTCGAGGAAGGCGTGCGACGTGCGGACGGGGCCGCGGCCGCCGTTCAACTCTGCAAGCACGATCGGGTTTTCGGCCGTGCCGCTGATGGTCACGTCGTCAGCGGTGTTCGGAATGAGGTCGGGTCCGATATTGGTGACGACCTGCGGGTAGCCGTTCTCGTCCCGGATGAACTCGCCATAGGGATCCGTCAGCATCAGCGGCACGCCGAAGACATCCCGGTCATCGAGGTTGATGCCGAGCATTTCGCGGGCCTGTTGCTTGACATCCGCCCAAGTCGCCAAGCCGCCATTCACGCCATCGAGAAGCCGGCCGGTTGCCATGGGCTTGCCGTCGACCATCTCGTACTGGCGCAGGAACACCTGGTGCGAGGGGTGCGAGGTGTAGGTCTGGTTCTGGTCGACGAACGGCGTGGTCTTGTTCCGGGCCTCGGCCGTGTCGTCGGCAGTTCCCAGGATACCATCGGCGCCGGGCCCTGCGCTTGGCGCCAGCCGCGTCAGCACCAGCGGCATGTTGACGTCGACCTCGTCGCCGCTGTTCGGGATACCGTCAGGTCCGTGGGTGACCAGCGGATCGTCCGGCGAAAGCGGCATGTAGATCGTGCCGTTGTCGCCCTTGTGGATCAGGTCGAGACCGTGGTCGAAGAATTGGCCGAAGAAGGTCATCCAGCCATTGAACGGTGCCGAGAGTCCCTCGTCCGGCGCCACGTTCGGCAGCATGATGGTGTTGCCGTCCATCTCGATATCGAACGAAGTAAGCAGCTCCTCGTCCAGCGCCTCCTTGGCGGCATCGAGAGCGGGCTGCAATGCATCCCGCAGCGGAGCAACTGTAGCTTCGGTCGCAGCCAGCACACCCTCTGCCGCAACCACGGCCGCTTGAGCGGTTTGGATCGCGACCGGATCACCGCTTTGCTGAGCTTGCCTCAGCACACCTTTTGCCCCGGCAAGGGCGGCCTTCGCCGCATTGACCTGGCTACCCAGCACCTGCAAGTCCGCCACGGCAGGATCGTTCAGGTAATTGGCGTAGAGTGCGCGCACCGCGGTAACGCCGGCCGAAAGATCGCCTTCGTATTCCGCATACTGAAGCGCCGCGGCAATTGCGGCGGGGTTGTTAAGCGTCTGATCGGAAACCAGGTTCGAGATGATCCGCGGATCTGCATCGACAACGTTGCCGGTATGGCCGCCATTCTGACCCATGCCGTTCGTCGGCTGCCCAACAACGCCGTAGTCGTTGTTGAAAGGCCCGTGGTAGCTGTCGTCCCCCTCGTTCATGTAATGGGGCTGCATCGCACGTGGCATGATCTGGTCGGCCGCACCCCAGAGCTCACGGCCCGGGGTGATATTGTTGAAGCTGCCGTCGACGGTACGCAGACCATATGGCAGGTGAGGCTGCGCAATCAGCTGCTCGAGCGGCGTTCCCGCGACGTGTGCTTCGGCAATCTTGATCTGATCAAGGATGAATTGAAGATCGTGCTGGTTCAATTTAACGGCCATGGTCCCCTCCAGGAGTATTAAATATTCATATTTTGTTATGCGCATGCGCGTTCGTTTCCGAACCACGATGCGTCGTCGGCTTCAGGCGAATTTTCGAAGTGATATCGATCTAGAGACCGCAGAATCTCCGGCCTGGCGCATCGATCGGAACGCGCCATCTTCTCAGGAAATAAAATTTTTAGATTACAGGTAGCGCTGCCGTACTGGCCAACGTCCTGACAGCGGGCTCAAAGGCACCGTTCTATATGTTGCTGGATCACGAGTCCCCTCCCCAGGTTCCCCTACGTAAAAATAATCATAATACGGAAACTTTTTCTCTGTCCACACAAATGAATAATCAACCGTTAACGCGATTGCAGGCGGCAGATTTGTGAACGGAATCAGCGTAGTTCTTGAGCGGCACATCAACCCCAAGTTGTCTCGCTTTAATACCGAGTTCTCTACCGGTTGTTCCGGAGGGCGGGATGATTGTCGTTTCCGCGGACAGCATCTCGTGAAGTGATTCGCGGCGTGGTTCGGCCATAGCGATTCGAACGTCGCGAAGGGTGGCGCTGCCGCTCAGATTCAAGGCTGATCGGCCAAGCACATGCGGTTCCAATTCGGTTGCCCGTCTGTGATCGAGAAGCCGCGCCGACGGACCACTTGGCCGCGGACGCTGATCGAGCTTGCCGGAGGCGTCGGGCGACCGCATGCTGGGCCAGCAGAGGGCGTCTTCGACAGCACCTCTTTCGAGACCCCGGTCAACGGGGCCGAGCAGTAATGAGGTAACCGATGAACACAGCAAACCCGGACGCGGGCCGCTTCAACCGGCGTGGGCTTCTCTGCGCCTTTGGCGCGAGCGTGACCGCGCCGCTCCTGTCAGGCTGTGGCGGGCGCAGATACGAAGCACTGCCCCCGCCCACGCGCGCCGGGACCCGGCTGGACGACGTCTTCGTGCGAGGGGACAGCTATCTGAAAATCAGGAACGCACATACCGACGAGCGAGTGTCCGTGCGCTTCATGAAAAACGGTCGCGCCAATCGGCGAGCTCTGCGTCGGCTCGACTGGGTGTTCCGGGACTGGCGCGACGGAGAGGCGCCGGAAATGGACCGCAGGATCTACTGGAGCCTGGCGGCGCTTTCGGACAACGCGCGTCGCCACGGGCACTCGGGCGAGATCACGCTGCTCTCGGGGTTCCGCACACCACAAACGACTCGCCTGTTGCAGAACCGTGGAGTGGGCGCCGCCTCGAAAAGTTACCACATGAGGCGACGTGCAGCCGACATCCGCTTCGAAGGCATTCCGCCGGAGCAGGTTGCGGATATGGCCGAATGGCTTCAGGTCGGTGGCGTCGGCCGCTACGGATCGGCGTTCACGCACATCGATTCCGGGCCAATCCGGACATGGGGAAGCTAGGCTCGCCGGCCCCAGACTGGCGCCGTTCACTTGACGGCGCTGCTTCCCGCGGGGGCTGAGTCCCTCCCTGAGGCTGCTGTCCCGAGGCACCCGGAACGAGAGGTGCCCTTTGATCTGCGCGCGACAGTGCCTTCCCTCCCGGAGCGGCATACGGCACCCTTCCGCGAGGGCGGGCTCGGCACCGTCGCCAAGGATGCTGCCATGCGGTTCTCGATCACGATCGGCCTGATACTTGTTCTGTCTGCCGTGGGGCTGACCTACGAGATCGCCGCCGGCCGGGTCCTCGCTCCGTTCTTCGGCACCTCGTTGTTGACGTGGACCGCCGTCATCGCGACCGTCTTGGCCGGCTTCTCGCTCGGCAATGCTATGGGCGGCTTCGTGGCCGAACGCGAACGCCGCGTCGCCGTGGGCAACGTCCGCGTCGCGCTGGTCGCAACGGCGGTTCTGATGGCGCTGTCACCGAGCGCGCTCGGCCTGCTCTACGCGTGGGGCGTGCGGGGAACAGGGGGAATGCTGATGAGCGTCGTCCTGACGTTCTTCCCTGCCTCGGTCTTCGTCAGCCTCCCCTCGCCGTTCCTCGCCAAGGCCGCAATCGAAGCCAGGCCAGGCCGGGAGGGGTCGTCGCTGGGGCTGGTCCTGGCGGCCGGCTCGACGGGTGCTATCCTGGGCGCGATCCTGGCCGGCTTCGTCGCCCTCCCCCTCGCAGGATCGGCGGCAACCTTCGCCGCGTGCGGTGCCACCGCCCTTCTCTGTCTGCCGTTCGTGCGGAGCACCCCGCCCGGCGGCGGCACGCGGGAAAGCGCGGACGAGCCACGCTCGGGCGTCATCGTCGGGGCCGCGGCGTTCGTCGCACTGGCTGGTCTCGCCGGGGGCCGGATATGCGAGTACGAATCCGGGCTTTCATGCCTCCATGTCGTGCGCGAAGGCGACCGGGTCAGCCTCTATTCGGATGGCATCACACAAGCTGCCGAAGGGATCGGCAACCGCAACGTCGAGTCCCCCGACCTCGCACTGTCTTACACGCGGTGGCTCTGGGCGCGCATGGACCGTGATCTGGGACCGGCGCCGTCGGTCCTGTTCGTCGGCGGGGGCGGCTACACGCTGCCCACGAAGCTTCTCGCGTCGCGCCCCGCGGCGCAGGCAGTCGCGGTAGAGATCGACCCGCTGGTGACCCGGGTGGTCCGGCAGCACATGCCCCGTGCCGGAGAGATGATCGCTCGAACCGGCACCATCGCGACCGGGAACGATCCGGATGCGGAAGGGCGCCTTGGCATCGTGCATGCCGATGGACGCGTTTACCTCAACGAGACGGAGCGCCAATTCGACGCCGTCGTGATGGACGCGTTCTCATCCAACACGGTTCCGGCGCATCTGGTCACGCGCGAAACCTTCGAGCGCCTCCGGTCGATCGTCGGCGGTCCGGTCTACGTGAACCTGATCGACGCGCCCAACGGTCCGCTTGCCCGCGGCGTCCATGCGATCCTCAGCGGCCTTTATCCATACGTGATAGCGGAGCAAGGCGACCTGAACTCCATCGGGCGCACCAACATCGTTCTGGCGGCCTCCCGCACGCCGCTCGCCCCGCTGGATGGAGACCCCGGCGAGTATGAGCCTGCCCGAATCTCACCTGCCCGCGCATTCACCGACGACCGCGGATGGGCCGGGCATCGATGAGGATGGGGAACACGTCACAGCGTTAGAAACTGAGGATTATCGGGAACGGCTTCGGCATGATTGCATGAATTCCATGGCCTTCTGATCGCGGGAAGCCATGGACGATGAGGCGGCCCCGACATAGCCTTGTCGTGTAGCAAGTGAGGCTTGGTCAGCGCATCCCGCCGCTTCGGGATGGGGATAGTGGGAAGTTCTTTTGACGTCAGAAAATCTCGACCGAAAGGCGTTTGCAGTCCGCAGTTCTGACACTCGTCTCATGCGGAGCATTGCGCTTTTACTTCGGAACGCTTGGACATGACTGACGGAACGCCGTTCTCCCTCGGCATCGAGGAGGAGTATCTCCTCGTGGATGCGACGAGCTTCGATCTGGCGGAAGCTCCCGAAGCCATGATCCGGGAGTGCAAGCACCGGCTCGGCGACCGGGTCTCGCCCGAGTTCCTGCGCTGTCAGATCGAGGTCGGCACCCGCGTCTGCACGTCGATCGCGGAAGCGGGCGGTGAACTTCGCCACCTCAGGGCCGTCATTGCGGATGTGGCACGCGCGCACGGCCTGACGCCGATATCCGCGGCCTGCCATCCGACTGCGCGCTGGTCCGATCAGACCCACCGCAACCGTGAACGCTACAACCAGCTGCGCGAGGAACTCGCAGCCGTGGGCGACCGGATGCTGATCTGCGGAATGCATGTACATGTCGGCCTGCCAGACCCGGACCAGCGGATCGACGTGATGAACCAGCTCTCGTGGTTCCTGCCGCACCTCCTCGCTCTTTCGAGCTCGTCTCCGTTCTGGCAGGGGCAGGATACCGGGCTCGCCTCGTACCGGATCGGCGTCTTCGACGCCCTGCCGCGCACGGGGCTGCCGCCGCGCTTCGACAGCTGGTCGGCCTACCGCCGCTTTGCCGACACGCTGATCGGCGCAGGTCTGATCGAGGACGCGTCGAAGATCTGGTGGGACCTCCGCCCCTCGGACAAGTTCCCGACGATCGAGACCCGGATCTGCGAAGCCTACCCGGATGTCGAGTGGACCTTGACGCTCGCCGCAGCAATTCAGGCGACCTCGCGCTTCCTGTGGCGATCGCACGCCCGGAAGCACAGTTGGCGGAGCTACGACAACGCCCTGATCGGCGAGAACCGCTGGCGCGCGCGCCGCTACGGCACCGAGGGTGGGCTGGTGGATTTCGGCGCGGGAGCCATCAAGTCCATGGACCAGCTGGTCGAGGAATGGATCGCGCTCATTGCCGAGGACGCCGAGGCACTCGGGTGCCTTGCCGAGGTCGAACGCCTGCGCCGCATGCTGACCGATGGTACCTCGGCAGAGCGACAAAGGCGCGTCCATGAAGATGCACTGGCCGCGGGCAAGGACAGTGATGCAGCCTTCCGCGAAGTGGTCCGCGATCTTGCGGCGCGCTTCACGGAGTGACCGCTTCTTTCCTGTCTCCACCCGGCCCCGGCCTTCCGATCCAGCGACCATCGCCGCGGTCACGCGAAACTCCGCCACGCACAGGAAGCAGGCGCTGCGGAGTCGGACCGCGGGGCACGGTTCAGAACTCCGAACGGCCAGTGCGGCCGTTCGTCTTGGCGCGGCGAAGGCCGCCGTCAGCATCAGTCGTTCGTCCGATGCGCATCATATCTGAAATTCAACGACCTTGGCAGGAGCATTGCCGGGCTTGGCGTAGTGCGATGTCGAAGAGGGTAGAAAGGTGTCATCGCAACGCGTTCCGAGAACCCAAACCTGCTCCATCAATATGGCCCGCTGATGCGCGTCATCCGTGCAATCAACGGCCGCGTGCACTGACACGCTCAGCTCGGATGTATCATGATGCGCGGTGATCGTCAGAGTGCCTCCTGGCTCTGCAGATCTCGGCTGGTTCAGCAGGAAGGCCGTTCGTCCCCAGTGGCCATCGGACTGCAAGCCATTCGTCACTTGAATCCCCGGGGCTAGGTCCAACTCGAAGTAAACGAACACAGCGTGCATGGTGCCGGCGTCGGAGCAGTCGAGCTGCTCTGTCGTACGTCCAGCCAGAATCTCGGGGCTGGTGAAGTCAAAACCGAAGAGGTCCTTGGCCGGCCCCAGCGATCTCAGTCCACAGGCCGCAAAGTCGTTCGGCGTGATCCGCGCTACGGTCGCGAAATGGTGAAAGGCGGACAGATCGAAACCCTCTGCCTCCTGAGGGCGCCAGAGGTTCAGAAGCTTGTCGCTCTCCACCAATCGGGCCATCAGTCTACCGCGTTCAGGTATCGCACGCGCATCGGGCTTTGCCAGCGTTTCCATCGCATGCTTAAGCGTTGCGAGCGCTCCTTCCCCAAGCAGCATGGTGTCGACGATTTCCGAGATCACGACATCCGCCGGTTCTGGAAGATCCACACCGACGATCAGGTTACGCGACAGCTTCGGAATGACCGTGATACGATCCGCGAGCCCGTTCTCTTCGATGACCCGGGCAGCAGCCTGAGCGATCAGGGGATGTTGCTCGCACGTATAGACGTGTTCCGCGCCGGCACGGGCCGCCAACATTGCCGTCAGGCCCGCGCCGCAGCCAATGTCGAGGACGACATCACCCGGCCTGACTTTCGCGGCGATGGCCGCGGCATAGGCCCGGTTGCGGACCCTGTCCGCGAGCATAGGGAAATGCCAGCGCGGAACGAACAACTGGTAGAGCCGATCCAGCAGGACTTTCGCTTCGTGATGATGGGGGGCCTTGGACAACGCCTCCAAGAGAAGCTTTGAAGTTCGAAGGCCGCCATCGCTCAGCGGCTCGAGTTTGGCAAGTTGGACCAGACGGTCTGCGTCTTGTGCCTGCTGATGCTCACGCTCTTGATGCAAGTGATCATCGTCGTGGAAGGTCAGCGCGAAGTCTTTCGGCATGTTCAGTCGTCCTCGTTCTAAGGAAACACCAGGGCGTGGCATACCGGCATCGAGGATAAGAAATGATGAATCGCTCTTCCGCCAGCGCGATGCTCGTCCCCCAGGCCAGCGCTGCCCGCCATGCCTGGGACTCAGCTCCATGCTGCGCCGCGGAACGTCTGACGAGCACAAGTCGCTGCCAGATGGCTCGTGATGAGGAGGATCCCAATTTCCAACCCGCCACAGCTACTCTGATCTGACGTCAGGGTTTCGACACTGGCATGGGAGGTCCTAACGCAGCGCGGCCGAGTGACCGCCAGAGTTCACTCCGAACGAGATCAGCGCCGCCTAATCCTAAAGCCTTACGGGTTCCCAAGCGGCCAAGTTGACCACTTCAGCGTCCTGCGGTCGGCTGGGGAATGAGATTTCCGCCAACCAACAGGTGCCCCATGAGCTCACCGAGCTGGGCCATAATTGAAGTAACCGCAACGGGCCGCCGCGAAGCGTTGGCCAGCCTGTCCTCTCGCGGCGTCCCAGCGCGCGCCTTTCGACGCAAGATGCGGCTTTCTCCGATACTCGGCCGGTCCGACTTCGAGCCGGAGCTTTTCCCGACTCATCTATGGGTTCACGAGTTGGCCATACCGGAAAGGCAAACACGGATGACGCTTCCGGGTGTGGCGCGCGTGCTGCTGCATGAAAAAGGCAGACCCCTTTGTATTCCGCAGAGCGTGGTGGATCATTTGGACGACTATTGCCGGGTTTCGGAAACGCGGGACGTTCCGGCTTTCCTCGCGATGCTGGACCTGCTCGACGGTCGAGAGAGGCTCTGGTTCGTGCTCGAGACCTGGGCCTCGTGGCCCCTGCTTCCGCAAACGACAGCGGAGAGCCAAGGGCACACGAAAAAATCTGCTGGTGAAGCAGCCGAACAAAGGATGATCCAGCATGTCTGACATCTCAGCGAGCATAAAAGTGGAAATGGGGTCCGATCGATCCTTCGGACTCGTATTCACTGTGGTGGCCGCGGTCCTGACAGCGTGGTGCGTTCATAACGACTGGTTTCTCGCCTGGCCTGCGGCAGCGTCAACCGCTGTATTCCTTATCGTCACGCTGGTCCGGCCTGCGCTGCTCCGGGCGGCGAACCGGTATTGGTTCCGCTTCGGCAATCTGTTGCATGCCATAATCTCGCCCATCGTCATGCTGCTGATCTACCTGGTGACCTTTTTCCCGATCGGCTTGGCCTTCCGCGCGATGCGGCGCGACCCACTTGCGCGCAGCATTGACTGCGAGGCGAGCAGCTATTGGATTCCCCGGGATACCCAGCCCGGAACGATGACGCACCAATTCTAAGGAGACGATCATGTCGACGGCACTCGAGCTATGGCGGTTCATGCGGGCGCGGCGGAAGTTCTGGCTCGCCCCGATCCTTCTGGTTCTCGGCCTCTTTGGCGGCCTCATCATTCTCGCGCAAGGCTCCGCCGTGGCGCCATTCCTTTACCCCTTGTTCTGAAGCGAAAACACCATGACCTATGTTCTGGGCATTTCGGCGCTTTACCATGACAGCGCCGCAGCGCTCCTGCGCAACGGAGCAGTCTTGGCCGCCGCGCAGGAAGAGCGCTTCACCCGCAAGAAGCACGACTCGGGCTATCCGGAACGATCCATCGAATTCGTGCTCCAGCACGCGGGCATCGTTCTTGCCGACGTGGAGACGGTCGTGTTCTACGACAAGCCATTCCTCAAGTTCGAACGACTGCTAGAAACTTATGTTGCGACCGCTCCATTCGGATTTCCTTCCTTCCAGAAGGCAATGCCGATCTGGCTGCGCGAGAAACTGTTTCTCAAGAGCTTCCTCGTCGATCGTTTGAAGGAACTTGATCCACGCTTCACGTCCGCGCGCCTGAAATTCTCCGAGCATCACGTCAGCCACGCAGCAAGCGCCTTCTTTCCCTCGCCCTTTGAAGAGGCGCTGGTTCTCACGATCGACGGCGCGGGCGAATGGACGACCACGGCGCTTTCGCATGGGAAGGGAAACACGCTGGAGATACTGAAGGAGATCCACTTCCCGCATTCGCTTGGCCTTCTCTATTCGGCCTTCACCTACTACACCGGGTTCCGCGTGAACTCGGGCGAATACAAGCTGATGGGCCTCGCCCCGTACGGAGAGCCGAAATACGCGCAGACGATCCTCGACAACGTCATCGACCTGAAGGAGGACGGATCGTTCCGGCTGAACCAGTCGTATTTCAGCTACGCGACCGGGCTAAGGATGGTGAACGGGAAGTTCTGCAAGCTCTTCGGAGAGCCCGTGCGCCTTCCAGAAAGAGACCCGATCACGCAGTTTCACATGGATATCGCCGCCTCGATCCAGGCGGTAACGGAGGAATGCGTGCTGCGCATGACCCGCGCTGCCCATGCGGAATATGCATTGGACAACCTGTGCCTGGCAGGCGGCGTGGCGCTGAACTGCGTGGCGAACGGAAAAATCCTGCGCGACGGGCGATTCAAATCCGTGTGGGTGCAGCCCGCTGCGGGGGACGCCGGAGGTGCACTCGGCGCGGCGCAGGCCTATTGGCACTGCGAGATGAACAAGCCCCGGCGACTGCCGAAGGCGAACACCGACGCGATGCAGGGCGCCTATCTTGGGCCTTCGTTCGACAACGACCAGATCGCCCGGCAGCTTTCCCGCCTCGGCGCGCAGTTCGAAAGGCTGACGACCGACGACATGCTGAACAGGACGGCGAAGGCGCTGGTCGACGGGAAGGCGGTCGGCTGGTTCCAGGGCCGAATGGAATTCGGGCCGCGGGCTCTGGGTGGACGCTCGATCCTCGCTGATCCCCGATCCGAGAAAATGCAAAAACTCCTGAACCTGAAGGTGAAATACCGCGAGAGCTTCCGCCCCTTCGCTCCCTCGGTCTTGGCAGAGAAGGTGCACGAGTGGTTCGAGCTCGAAGAGCCGAGCCCCTACATGCTGATCGTCGCCGATGTGCGTCCAGAGCACCGGCGCAGGATGTCGGATGCCGACGAGCGCCTGTTCGGGATCGACAAGCTGAACGTGCCGCGGTCCTCGATCCCTGCCGTGACGCATGTCGACTACTCAGCCCGCGTCCAGACGGTTCACTCGGAAACCAACCCGCTTTACCACGCCCTCATTTCCCGCTTCGAGGCGGCGACGGGCTGTCCCGTGTTGGTGAACACGTCGTTCAACGTGCGCGGCGAGCCGATCGTCTGCACCCCCGAGGACGCCTTCCGCTGCTTCATGGGGACTGAGATCGAAGTGCTCGCCATCGGCGATTGCGTGCTCGTGAAGGAAGATCAGAACGCCGCGCTGAAGGAAAATTACACCGAAAAATACGAGTTGGACTAATCGGTCCCGCGGCAGCTCTCCGATTCGACCGGATAGGAAAACCCATGGTCTCACGCGCCGTTCTTGTGCTTATCGCCGCTTACTTCCTGGCTACCGTCGGCTACGCACTGTTCAACGCGGACGCCTATGCGACCGATATCTATCGCGTCATCCGCTACATCATCGGTCCTGGCGTTCTGGCGCTTGGGGCATTCCTTGCTGCGCTTCTGCTGCGGAGCGACACCCGCGTCTTGACTGCTGTATACGCCTCGGCCGTGCTGGGCAGCCTGTTTCTGGCGGAAGGCTACCTGACGTTCAAGTCACTCCCGGGAAGCACCGGGCTGTATGCGAATGTCTTGGACAATGGCACCGCGGTCGAGCGGTTCTCCTCTGGACTGCCTCCGGCATCCACTCTCAAAGCGCTCAATCAGGAAATCGGGGCGCGAACGCCCGACGACGTCTTGCTGGGCAATCTGCCGAACAGCGAGGTCCTACTGTGTCGAAAGGCAGGCGAGGCCGTGAGCTACCGGGCCGACCGTTACGGCTTCCGCAACGACGACGCGATCTACGACGAACCCATCGAGGCCATGTTGCTGGGCGACTCGTTCGCCGAGGGCATCTGCCTTCACGACGGCGAGCATCTGGCAGCCAAGTTGGTGGGACTAGGCCTGAACATCGTGAACACCGGGACCCGCGGTGCCGGACCACTTCTGGAACTCGCGATCCTCGAACGCTTCGGCCCGATCATCAGGCCGCCCCAGACCGTCATGCTTGTCTTCGGTGGGAATGATGCTGCCAATCTGACCAGGGCGCTGGACCTGCCCTGGCTCGTCTCGGCGGTTGAGGGGTCGTTCGTCGGAACTTCACCCCTCCCCGAGCAGGTCCAACTGGATCGCGCACGCGAAAAGCTGGAGCAGTGGTGGAGCATTCGCGAGGCGCCGCTGCACGAAATGCTCGGCGACAATTCCGTGTTCCGGAACTTCATGGCGCTTCAACGCATATCCCTCGCGCTCGGGGTGTTCTTCCCCGCCGAACCGAGGATCCCCGCGCTCTACGACGACATCATCCTCCGAGCGGCCAAGACGGCTGCGACGTGGAACGGAGAGCTTACCCTCGTGTACCTGCCCCCGAAGGACCAGTTCGTAGGTCGACTGTCATTCCCCGAAGCCTATGACGCCTTCCCGGAAATCGCCCAGGCGGCTGCGGAGTCTGCCGGGGCGGATTTCCTGGACCTTTCTCCCGCATTTTGGGCCTACCCGTCACCGCCAGCGCTGTATGCTCCGGACGCCCACCTGAGCGAGGAGGGTGCAGCCTTTGCCGCCAAGATGATCCTCGAGGCGCTTTCTCGCGACCTCAAGTTAACGCAGCACCGCCCGTAGCCGAGGTGCCAAGGGAGTGTGCGGCAGGAAGTGGACCTTCGGCACCATTGCGAGGCACACGCACGGCCGACGTACCGGACGGTCGCGAAGTAGCGAAGTCCCAGTCTGCCGCAGTCAGGGCATGGTCGATTCTTTTGCCGGAAGGCAGGTTACCTGCCTGCGGCTGCGCAGCAGGCATAACCCGCAGCGGAGAAACGCGCCTGTCTGAGAAGGTACGAAGTCGGTTGTCGCCGGCTTGGCGTAAGAAGGCGACCCGCTTCCGATCCGAGAGAGTGCATCGGAACCAATGGCTGCAGCGAGATCCGTCCCATTTTTGGAACCAAGCTGAATGCTGCCCGTTCGTCTTACAAGCCTCAAGTGGCTATGGCTACGCTGGCAACACGAAAGGAGTTCACTATGACGTTCAGCAAATTTCTCAATATTCCCACCGCCATCCTTACCACCGCGCTTGTGATCCCCGCAGCCTCGTTTGGCCAAACGGAATCGTTTACGTACACCGATTGGGACAACGACGGTAACCTGGAACTGACCGAATCCGAAGTTTCCGCCGGTCTTTCCGATAGCGGAACCTTCGACGCTTGGGACCGCGACGAAGAGGCGGGTCTCAACGAAGGCGAATTCGCCACCGGCATGTTCGCAAGCTGGGATACCGACAATGACGTTCAGATCACCGAAGAGGAGTACACGGCCGGCACAGAGCGGTGGTACGGCACGGACTACGCGACGCCGTTCTCCGACTACGACACCGATACGTCGGGCTACATCGATCGCACCGAGTTCGGGTCTGCCTGGGACAGCAGCTACTACACGCAATGGGATGCCGATGACGACTCCCTTCTGAGCGAAGAGGAATACGGCGCAGGCGTCTACGACAGCGCCGACCTCGACACGAACCAAGTCATCACCGTCGAAGAAGAAGGCTTCTTCGAAGGCTGGTTTGACGGCGACGATGTCGAGGCCGAGATTCAGGAAGTCGGCGACGTCATGTGATCAGCCTCGCGTAAGAGGTCCCTGCTTAAGTTGGGATTGTCTCGCACCGGTTATCGGTGCGGGACTTTTTGCGTTTCTGGAGAAGTCGGCCAAGACCTCTCGCACTTAGCTGCGCGCGCGGCCAAGGATCAGACCCCGTCGCCGGATGGATTGACAGCGGCCTGCATTGGACCGTCAGGGCCATCGAGATCGTCGGGATCGCGACGATCGTCATCGGCGCCGTCGCCGCGACCATGATCTACCTCTACCGGACAATGCAGAAGGGCCCGGTGGAGGCCGTGTATCACAACTTCAGGTCTTCCCTCGGTCGCTCGATCCTGTTGGGGCTGGAGTTCCTTGTCGCGGCCGACATCATCAACACCGTTGCCATCGACCCGACGCTCCAGAGTGTCGCCGTCCTGGCGGCCGTCGTAGCGGTCCGTACGTTCCTGAGCTTCGCGCTCGAAGTCGAGATAGACGGAGAGTGGACTTGGAGAAAGCATCGGAGCAAGGAAGATTCCGTCTGACCCGTTCGTCAGGATTGGCGACGCGCGAGATGCCGGTGTGTCAATCGGCACACAATGATGACCCCCCTTTCGGCGTCCGGGTCATTTCAGCTCAAAGCGCCAAAGACCAGCGACGTCGATCTGGCGCCAATAGAACACGGAAAGGCTCGTTACGAATTCCCTTGCTGGCCCGGCAAGGATGGGCGCCCTTTGCTACGGGCGGTGCTTTGCAGAACAAAGCGAGAGAAAGAATTTTGGTGTGCCGCGCGTCTGGTGCAAGCCCCGATCGACCCCGCCACTGCAAAAGTCATTCGGAATGGTAGGATTAGCTTTCACGATCCTCGTGGCTATCTTCGCCTCGCCTACGGGTGGGTTGTCTCACACCGATGAAAGCGAAGGCAAAGCCAGGATGAGCCGTCAGTCCAGAGAAGGATCAAAGTGCATGACGTCTTCACGCGTGCCGAGCTTCGCGTAGAGCGCGATGGTC
Source organism: Palleronia marisminoris (assembly GCF_900172315.1). Classification (GTDB taxonomy): domain Bacteria; phylum Pseudomonadota; class Alphaproteobacteria; order Rhodobacterales; family Rhodobacteraceae; genus Palleronia; species Palleronia marisminoris. The sequence continues at coordinate 50,565 of NZ_FWFV01000005.1, read as the reverse complement.
ATCGTCATGGATCCGCGTGAACGTGGACGAGCAGCACCGCTGGTCTTCGCGATAGCCTTCGGTTCTCGATGAGCTCGATCGCAATGCCGCGTCGTCGCCATCGCCCAGCGCACCGGCGACGCTTGGACGGCGGGGGAGATGTGGCTCAGGGCGCATCTGCTTGGGATCGCTGGCATCTGCCCGGACGGAATGGCGGAGCCCATCCGGCTATCGACGGCGCGCCGCAGGACTGACTCCGCCCGTGCCTGGGCTGCGCGCCGGGGGCCCTACGAGCAACCGCTTGCCCTCATGGAGGGCGACGCCGCGGCCGGACGGGCCGATCTCGACACCCTTGATGGCCTCGGCGCAAGAGCGACCGCCGCCCGGGTCCACCACAGCTTGCGGAGCGCCGGCATCCGATCGATCCCCGAAGGGCCGCAGGCGGCAACATGGGGCAAACCCGTCGGGCTGGCTAGGCGGCAAATGCGGGCGCTGGAACTGCTCGCGACGGGCTTGTCAAACGGGCAGATCTCGGACTGCCTTTTGTCTCGACAAGGAACGTCGACCATCACGTCTCTGCCATCCTCGGAAAGCTCAATGCGTGCAACAGCTCCCATATCTTGACACGCTTGTTCGGGATCTCGGGCTGGTCCGGCCTTGATGGGCAGCTTGAGACTGCTTTTGCAATGCTGCGTAGCACAGCGTCCTGATCGTGCTTTTGGAGAAGCTCGGACAGGTCGGCGTTGGACTTGGCCAACGAGGGTTCATTTGTTCATCGCCGAAGTCGCAGCTCGATCAGATACCTTGCTGGCCATCCAGCGATCACACCGAACATGCCGGTGAAAGCGCGCAACATGCTCTAAAGAGGCCGTGGGTGGCGAACAGACGACGCAACGGAACACCGCCACCGACGTGCCGCATATGCACACATCGTTGACCCGGATCGGTAAACCGGCTACCTCGCGCCGGTCAGTCGAGGCAGTCATGTCGAAACAAAAGCACCGCAGCTTTGCCGTCATAGGCCTTGGGACATTCGGTACGACAGTCGCCTCTGAACTTTCGCGGTTCGGCAATCACGTTCTGGGGATCGACACGGTCGAACGGAACGTCGCGCGCGTCGCGGAGACACTCGCAGAAGCCATGATCGCAGATGGACGCGACGAGCATGCCCTCCGCGAGGCCGGGTTGGGCAACTACGATGTCGCGGTGGTCGCAATCGGCGAGGAGCTCGAAGCCAACATCCTGTGCACGATGAACGTCAAGCTCATTGGCGTGCCGACGGTGTGGGTAAAGGCGATGAGCCGAACGCACCATCGTATCCTCACCAAGCTTGGCGCTGACCGCGTGATACAACCCGAACAGGAAATCGGCCGGCATATCGCGCAGATGCTGCACAACCCTTTGGTGCGGGACTATGTAAGCCTCGGCAACGGGTTTCATGTCGTGGACTTCAGGGTGCCTGAAGGTCTAAACGGGAAGGCCTTGGATGCGGTTGGCTTGAGCGACAGGTTCGGACTGCGTCCACTGGGCTTGATGCGAGGCAGCGATTACATCTCCTGCGAGACGGGATGCACGGAACTTGTCGCCGACGACAAGCTGCTTCTGCTGGGGCGGCGTGAGAATCTGCGTCGCTTCGGCGACAGTCTCTAAGCCGCGCCATGCGCCCCAAGTGGCTCAGGGGGCGCATCCGCGTCGACGTCCCGCCGCCGGCAATCCTCGCGTCGCTCTACGCGGCGCTGATCGTGGCCGGGGCTGTGCTGCTGAAGCTGCCGCTCGCCACCACGATGCCGATCACATGGTCGGATGCTGTCTTCACCGCTGCCTCGGCCGTCACCGTGACCGGCCTGGTCGTATTCGATCCCGGTAGCCAACTCACCATCTTCGGTCAGGGTGTCGTGATGGTGCTGATCCATCTGGGCGGGCTAGGGCTTATGACGTTCGCCGTGCTGGTCCTCTCCATGCTGGGCCTGCCGATAAGCATGTCGCAACGCATCTTCCTGCGCGACGACCTGAACCAGACCTCGATCTACGACCTACTCCTGCTGGTGCGCGGGATCCTGAAGGTGGTCCTGGCCAGTGAACTTGCCGGCGTGGCTCTGTTGTCCTTCGTCTTCGTCCCCGAGTTCGGCGTGGCCGAGGGGCTTTGGCAGGCGCTGTTTCATACGGTGTCTGCCTTCAACAATGCAGGCTTCACTCTTTTTCCCGACGGTCTGTCAAGATGGGTCGGCGACCCGATCGTGAATCTCGTAGTGCCGGCTCTCTTCATCTTCGGGGGCCTTGGCTTCATCGTCGTCACCGAACTCTATACCAAGCGCACTTGGCGGAGCTTCTCGCTTCACACCAAGCTGATGATCGTAGGCACGTCAGGGCTGATCGTCTGGTCGGTGCTGTGCTTCGCAGCATTGGAATGGACCAACCCCCGCACGCTCGGCGGACTCGACAGCATCACGGATCGTCTCTGGGCCAGTTGGTTCCAGGGAGTGACGCCGCGCACCGCCGGGTTCAACACTGTCGACATCACGGCCATCCACGACAGCACCGCCATGATGTTCATGTCGCTAATGGTGATCGGGGGAGGCAGCACCTCCACGGCCGGCGGCATCAAGGTCACCACCTTCATCGTGTTGCTTCTGGCCACGACCGCATTCTTCCGACGTCGGGCGCAGCTTCATGTCTTCGGACGCAGGCTTGGGACGGACGAAGTGATGAAGGTCCTGGCGCTCGCGATGGTCAGCATGCTCACCGTATTCACGGCCATCTTCCTGATCACGATTTCGCATGACGGCAACTTTCTCGACCTCGCATTCGAGGTCACGTCCGCCTTCGGCACGGTCGGCCTTTCACGTGGCGCAACCGGGGAACTCGATGAGTTTGGACGGGCCGTCATCATTGCCGTCATGTTTATTGGGCGCGTGGGTCCGCTGACTCTGGGCTTCTTCCTGGCGACCCGTTCGAAGCCTCGGATCGGATATCCGCAGAGCAAGGTCTTCCTTGGCTGAGCGGGCGGAACGATGCCGTTCAAACGGAATTGCCCAGGCATGGCCGCTTCACGTGTCGATGAATTAGAACGATGACTGTGACCGCGGTCCCGGCGTCTATGCATCTCGCAGCGGCAGCCCATCGCCGACTCGTACCGACTGCCAGCGCCCACGTCCGCGCGAACATCGCCTCCAAAGGTCCACTCGTAGCTGCCGAAGTGGCCCGGAAAATCGCTCTCCGGGCCATGAGGTCAGATTGACCTCAGTCGCGCACGCCACCTTCAGCGTCGCGCGCCATGCGCATGCGTCGGCGCACCAGGCCGCCCACAAGGATCGGGAGAACGAAGCCGATGGCCGCAATGGTCCATAGCAGGATCGTCAGCGGTGACGAGATGAGGACTGAATAATCGCCGTCCGCAATGTTCACCGCGCGGCGGAAGTTGACCTCCATCTCGTTGCCCAGAAGCGTGCCGAGGATCACCGGCACCAGGGGGACATCGAGCTTGCGCAAGACCCAGCCCAGGATGCCGAAGCCCACCATCACCATCAGGTCGAAGCTGGACCCCGAGATTCCGTAGATCCCCACGAACGAGATCATCGCCACGATCGGCATGAGGATTCGCGGCGGCACCAGCAGGACGCGGGTAAACAGACCAACCATCGGAATGTTCATTGCCAGCAACATGAAGTTGCCGATGAACAGCGCCGCGATCAGGCCCCAGACCACGTCCGGGTTCTGGGTGAACAACAGCGGCCCCGGCGTGATGTTGAGCGACAGCAGCACCGCCAGAAGCACGGCCGTCGTCCCCGATCCAGGAACGCCGAGCGCCAGCATCGGCACCAGCGCACCGCCCGCTGCCGCGTTGTTGCCCGCCTCGGGGGCCGCGACGCCGCGCGGATCGCCCTTGCCGAAGGTGCCGTCCTTGTCGACCAGTCGTTTCTCCATCGAGTACGAGATGAAAGACCCCAGCGATGCCCCCGCTCCGGGCAAGACACCTGCGATGAAGCCAAGGACGGTCGTGCGGCCCATGGTCGGGATGCAGTATCGGATCAGGGCCCAAGACGGCACGATGCGACCGATCTCCATCTTCGGCTTGGTCGAGATGTCCTGGTCGGTGCCGCGATGCTCGAGGAAGATGAAGACCTCGGACAGGGCGAAGAGACCCACGATGGCGACGAGGAAGTCGATCCCGTCATAAAGATGGACTTCGCCGAAGGTGAAGCGGGGCACGCCGGTCTGGGTGTCCACACCGATCATGGCGAGGCCGAGACCCAGTGCCGCGGCGAACGCGGACTTTGCCTGATTGGTCGACGAGATGCCCCCGAGGGTCGCGAAGGCCAGCGCAAAGAGCGCGAAGTATTCCGCCGGGCCGAACAGAAGCGCCACTTTCACCAGTTGGGGGGCCAGAAGGACAAGGCCACAGGTCGCGAAGAACGCGCCGACGAAGGACGCGATGCCGGACAGGGCGAGCGCCTCGCCGGCGCGACCCTGCTGCGCCATGGGATACCCGTCGAGACATGTCATCATGGCCGGCTCGTCACCGGGGATGTTCAGCAGGATCGAGCTGATCCGCCCCCCGTACATTGCCCCGTAATAGACGCTCGTCAGAAGGATCAGCGAGGGCGTCGCCCCCAGCCCCATGGTGAAGGCCAGCGGGATCAGGATCGCCACGCCGTTCGACGGGCCGAGGCCGGGCAGCGCGCCCATGATCGTGCCCAGAAAGCAGCCCATCAGCGCAAGCGCCAGGTTCTGCCATGTCAGCGCGACGGCGAAACCGTCGGCCAGGTTCGACATCAGTTCCATTGGTTGCTCCTCAGAAGCCGAAGGGGCCGCGCGCGAGGCTGAGACCCAGCAGGAGGCGGAAGATGACGTAGATGCCCACTGAGGTGCCGACGCCGATGACGAGGCTTTCGACCGGACGAGAGCCCAGGCGCCACGTCAGGTAGCCGGCGACGATGGCCGTTGCGATCAGGAACCCCAGCTCGGGCAGCGCCTGCGCATAGGCGAACATCACGAGGGCCGCGAACCCGATCTCGGCAAGGCGTCCGGCACGGGGCCAGTCGGGCTCGGGGTCGGGCTTGAGCAGGAAGTAGAGGGACGCCAAGCCCATGACGATGGCGATCAGGTAGGGAAAGGTCTTGGGGCCGACGGCATCCGTCAGGAAGCTTTCCTGGATGATCGATGCCTGCCACGTGAAGATGACGGCGAGGATCAGCCCGATCCCGCCAAAGATCCGGTCGCTCATGCGGGGTCCTCCCATAAGCACGATGAAGAACGCCCCCGGACGGATCCGGGGGCGCGGGGGCGTTGGTTACTGAACGATGCCGATCTCGCGGGACAGGTCCTCGATGTTCTGGACCGAGTCCGTCACGAACTGCTGGAACTCCTCGCCCTGCAGGTCCAGCGGCGCGAGACCGTTGGTCTCCATTATCGCCTGCCATTCGGGGCTGTCATAGAGCGTGTCGATCTGGCTGACCCAGTAGTCGTAGGCCTCGTCGCTCATGTTGCCCGGGCCGTAGAAGCCGCGCCAGTTGGCGCCGACCGCATCGATTCCTTGCTCGCGCGCCGTCGGGAAGCCCGAGAACTCCCCTTCGAGCCGCTCGGGCGACAGAAGTGCGATGACCCGGATGTCACCGGATTCGACGAAGCCGCGAGCCTCGGACAGATCCCCGGTGAACGCCTGCAGCGAACCCGCCAGAAGCTGCGTGACCGCCTCGCCGCCGCCTGCGAAGGCGATGTACTTCACGCTGCGCACGTCATCGATCCCGGCTTTCTGCGCGGTGTTCAGCACCTTCAGGTGATCCCATCCGCCCACGGCCGAGCCACCGCCGATCGAGATCGAGGTCGGGTCTTGCTTGATGGCGTCCATCAGCTCGGGAAGCGTCTGGATCTCGCTGTCGTCTGCCACGGCGATCACGCCGTAATCCGCGCCGACCGAGCCGATCCAACGCACCTGATCCATCGTGTTGCCGGGAAACGCGTTCTGGGCAAGCCGCGTCGCGGTGGCCGACGAGGCGGCCACGATCAGGTCGTCGTCCTCGTTGCGCTTGTTGACAACTTCGGCGAAGGCCACGCCGCCACCGCCGCCCGACAGGTTCACGACCTGCATGGTGGACGGAATGAGGCCGAGGTCCTGCAGCGACTTGCCGACCTGACGGCAGGTGAAGTCCCAGCCGCCGCCCGGGTTCGCAGGTGCGATGCACTCGGGGCTTTCAGGGGTGAATTCCTGGGCCGAAGCCGCCAGGGGCGCGCAGGCCAGCAGAACGGCGGCTGCAACGCCGCCACGGATCGTCGTGATTTTCATGTATCCCTCCACGGATTTCGGATCGGCAGCCCTCCGCGCCACCGGTCGTCCGGCGACGTTAACCTTTGAACCTGTCATCAACCTGTCATGCCCGCATGTTGGGCGCTTTTACGAACCCGCTGATCGGAATACGGTCGTTTCCGAGAAGGAGTGGCCGATGCGCGTTCTGATCGTCGAGGATACACGGGACGTCGGCGAGGCCGTCGTGACATCGCTGTCGCGTGCCGGGTTCGCCTGTGACCTTGCCGGGACGCTCGACGATGCCGAAGAAGCGCTCGCGGTCCAAGCCTACGACGCCATCGTTCTCGACATCAACTTGCCTGATGGCGACGGACGCGATCTGCTAAAGGGGTTGCGGCGAAGCGGCAACCAGATCCCCGTCCTCATGCTGACCGCCGAGTTCGAGGTCACCGCGCGGGTCGAGGCGCTCGACGGCGGGGCGGACGACTACCTCGTGAAACCCTTCGACCTGCGCGAGCTCGAGGCGCGGCTGCGCGTGCTGCTGCGCCGCGAGACGGGCCGGGCCGACAACGCGATGACGATCGGTGCTTTGGCCTTCGACGAAAGCGGCAGGACCGTCCGCATCGACGGCGCTCCGGTCCAGATGACCCGGCGCGAGATGACGCTCCTGTCGCTGATGCTGGCCCATCGCGACCAGATCCTCTCGAAAGAGAGGCTTTTCGACGGGCTCTTCTCGTTCGACCGCTCCGAGGTCGGGACGAACACGGTCGAGCTTTACGTCGCCCGGCTGCGCAAGAAGCTCGCTGGATCGCGCGTGAAGATCGAGACCCATCGCGGCCTCGGCTATCGTCTGGTCGCGGAAGATGGCTGACGCCGGGGCGGTCCGCGCGACGTTGTCGCTGAAGACCCGCGTCGCCCTCGCCGTGACGGCCGTTCTGGTGCTCGGCGGCGCGCTCGTGCTTGTCGCGGCACTTGCCTATGGTCGTCAGGCGGCGCGCGAGGCCTATGACCGCCTACTTCTGGGCGCCGCGGCGGATATCGCGACGGCGATCACGGTGCGGGACGGAACGGCATTGGTCGATATGCCGGTCTCGGCCTTCGAGCTTCTTTCGCTCGCCCGGGACGATCGGGTCCGCTACCGCGTCGTGGCGCCCGACGGAACGACCTTGACCGGCGACCCGACCGCCCCTCTGCCCGAAGCCATCGGCCGCGACGAAAGCGTGTTCTTCGACGGCGAGTTCGGCGCCGAACCCGCGCGCTATGTCGCCCTCACCCGCCGCTTCGCCGAACGCAGCTTCTCGGGGCCGGTCCGCGTGATCGTCGGCCATACCCTGCTCGCGCGGCGCGAGCTTGCCCATGACATCGCGCAGAACGCGCTGGTGGTGCTGGGCGCGGCAGGAGCGATCATGGCGCTGTTCGCGTGGCTCGCCGTCAGCCAGGCCCTGCGACCCCTGCCCCGCATCGGGGCCGCATTGGCCTCGCGCGAACCAACGGACCTGACGCCCCTGTCCCTGTCGGCGCCGCGCGAGGTTGCGGGAATGCTCGTGTCGCTGAATGCGTTCATGGCGCGGCTCGAACGGCAGAGCGTCGCGACCGGCAACCTGATCGCCGACGCCGCGCATCAGCTTCGCACCCCCGTCGCGGCGATCCGGGCGCAGGCGCAGCTTGCGGCCGACGAGGTCGATCCGGGCCGGCGGGAAATGATCGTGGCCCGCATCCATGATCGCGCCTCCGGGCTGGGTCGGCTGCTCGACCAGCTTCTCAGCCGGGCGATGATCGTCCACCGCGCCGACAGCCAACCAGCCACGCCGCTCGACCTGCGCGACGTCGCCGTGGATGTCGTGGAGGCCTGCGACGATCTTGCGCTCGGCATCGGAACCGAGGTCGAGCTGGTCCTGCCCGACAGCCCCGTCGTCACGCGCGGGGATGCCATGTCGCTTGCCGAGGCCGGGAAGAACCTGCTGTCCAACGCCCTGCGCCACGGCCAACCGCCGGTCCGCATCGGCGTCACGGGCGGCGACAGACCCGGCCTCTGGGTCAGCGACGGTGGCGCAGGCGCTCCTGCCGAGGTGACGGCGGCGCGCGGCACGCGGTTCGTCAGGGCCGGTCGGAACGGCGGCAGCGGCATCGGCCTTGCCATCGCTCGCGAAGTCGCCGAGGGGCATGGCGGAGCGCTCCGCATGCAGCACGACGGCGCGCGCTACACGGTATCGCTCGAACTGCCGGGGCGCGCGACATGAGGCGCTTCCTGGCCCTGATCGCAGCCTTGCTGCCCGCCGCGGCCGAGGCGTCGGAAGTGACGGCCACGTTCGGCCCCGATAATGCTACCCGCACCGCCACCATCCGCAGCACGACCGATCTTGCCGCGTTCGGCCCCGTGATCGAGGCCTTCCTCACCACGCGCCCTGACACGCGTATCATCTACGAGCAGTGGGGTTCGAACGACCTCTACCGGGTGACCGCAAAGGACTGTGCCGAGGGCGACGCCGCTGCCGACCTCGTCATCAGCTCGGCCGTCCATCACATGGTTGCCCTCGTCAACGAGGGGTGCGGAGCCAACCATTCCTCGGCCGCGACCGCAACGCTGGCGTCGCAGATGAAATGGCGCGACCAGCTCTGGGGCATCACCCGCGAGCCCGCCGTGATGGTCTACAACCGCGACCTTCTGGCCCCGCACGAGGTGCCACGGTCGCGCTTCGATCTTCTAGATCTGCTGCGCCCCAGCGACAGCCGCTTCGCGGGTCGGATCGCGACCTACGACATCGAGGATTCCGGGCTGGGCTTCCTTCTTGCCTTCAGCGACTCGCTCGAGGCCACGACGTTCGGCGGGTTGATGGAAGCGTTCGGCCGCACCGGCGCCATCGCCACCTGCTGCTCGGCCGAGATCATCGACGCCGTGGCCTCGGGGGAATACCTCGTGGCCTACAACGTCCTCGGGTCCTATGCCCTGCAGCGGGCGCGCGGCGACGATCGTCTCGGCGTCGTCGCGCCGGGGGACTACACCCTGATCCTTGCGCGCGCCGCCATGATCCCGGCTGCCGCGCCCTCGAATGGCATGGCACACGTGTTCCTGGACTATCTTCTATCTCCCGACGGACGTGCAGAGCTCGAGGCGCAAGACCTCATCGTGCGGCTCGGCGAAGAAAGCGGCGCGCCGGTCGAGGTTTCGGGGACGGTCGAAGCGCTCGAGCGCCCAATCGGTCTTCACCCGCCACTTCTGGTCGCCATGGATGCCGACAAACGCGAAATATTCACGCAGCGCTGGCGCGATGCCTTCCCGCACTGAGGGTTCGAGGCGCACGGCGGGGTTGCTTGGCTCGCAAGATCGCGGTCATCCGATGGCGGTCAAGGCCTGACGGGTGCTGCGGGAGGAGCAGCACCGAACACGCCGCTACGCCATGCATCGGGCGACAACCGAGGTGAAGCAGATGTTTGCGGTGGTCTGGCAATGAGACGATCACAGGGCATCGATCGGGGTCAATTCCGAGCACCAACTATCCCGGCATTCAGCGCCAGTCCCAAGGACGCGACTTGGTCTACAAGAATATCAAGATCGACGCGCCTCGTGCGATGATTGTTGATTGCGGCGCGCAGGCAATGACGTCCACGGATCGACGTGTCAGATACCGCAGCGACACCCGCTTCCTGCATGCGCACCATGATCTCGATGTTCAGCTTCTTCAGCTCCGGCTCCGACAGCCCTCCGGGGTTGCAACGGAAACAGACTATGTTGATGGAGGTCGGAAGGCACAGCTCCAGGTGCGGCGCGGCGTTGATCTGCTCGGTGAGGTAGCGGGCATGGGCCAGGTCCTGTTCGATCAGGCGACCGAACTTGGCTACTCCGTGTTCCTTCAGGGCCATCCAGACCTTGAGTGCCCGGAACCCGCGAGATGTCTGAAGGCCGAAGTCATGCAGCCACGCTCCTGACGCGATGCCCTGCGGTGCATTCTCCAGATACTCCGGCGTGACCTTGAAGGTGCAGAGATGCGCCTTTGCGTCCCGGACGAGGGCGCATCCAACCTCGAACGGAGCGTGCAACCATTTGTGCGGGTCGAGCGCGATGGAATCTGCCCGCTCGATCCCGCGAACCAGGGTCCTGCTCTGGGGCGCGATGGCCAGAAGCGCGCCGATGCAGCCGTCCACGTGCAGCCAAAGTCCTTCCGACGCACAGAGATTCGCGATCGCCTCGAGATCGTCGATGGCGCCGGTATTGACGGTTCCGGCGGTCGCGATCACGCAAGCGGGCATGACCCCCGATGCCCGAGCGGCTGCCCCTCTTGCGGTGCGGGACCTCGAAAGCAGGCTCGCACCTCGAGCGGCATGTCCTGCCACACGGGGCGGTCACGCACGTCCCTCGTATAGTCGACGGCGTGGTCGACGATGCGGCGGGCGAGCGTGCGGACCGGCTCCCAATCGGCGGGATCTAGGGATTCCGGCCGGTTCTCCATCTCAGCCCAGCTGGTAGCCGGGAGTGGACTTTGACAGCGCCACTTCGTCGTCGGTCATCTCTTCCGGGATGGCCTCGAAGAGCGGCGTGGACATGTAGCGTTCGCCCGTGTCGGGCAGCATGCAAAGCACGACGCTGCCCTTCTCGGCCCGTTCGGCGATCTTCATTGCCACGGCGAATGTCGCCCCACCCGAGACGCCAGTCAGGATGCCCTCGCGCTGCGCGAGCTTCTGCGCCCAAGCGATGCCGTCAGGGCCGGAGACCGGGATCAGCTCGTCATAGAGCCCGCCGTCGACGGCCTCCTGCAAGACATGGGGAATGAAGTCCGGCGTCCAGCCCTGGATGGGGTGCGGCTCGAAGGCAGGGTGGCTTTCCGCGGGCGAGTGATCGGCATTGCGAGATTGTGCGTGCCCGCTTCCCAGAAGCTGCGCATTGGCCGGTTCGGACAGGATGATCTTCGTATCGGGCCGCTCTCGGCGCATCACGCGGCCAACGCCGGTCACCGTGCCGCCCGTGCCGTATCCGGTGACCCAGTAGTCCAGCCGCCGATCCCGAAAATCGGCGAGGATCTCGCGGGCCGTCGTGTTCTCGTGGATGCGGGCGTTCGCCTCGGTCTCGAACTGGCGGGCGAGAAACCAGCCATTCGCCTCGGCCAGTTCCACGGCCTTGCGATACATGCCGAAGCCCTTCTCTGCCCGCGGCGTCAGCACCACCTTGGCGCCCATCATCCGCATCAGCTTGCGCCGTTCCACCGAGAAGCTGTCGGCCATCGTCACAACCAGCGGATAGCCCTTGGCCGCGCATACCATGGCCAGCCCGATGCCGGTATTGCCCGAGGTCGCCTCGACGACGGTCTGGCCCGGCCTCAGGTGTCCGTCACGCTCGGCCTCCTCGATGATGCTGAGCGCCAGCCGGTCCTTGACCGATCCGGCGGGGTTGAAGAACTCGGCCTTGACGTAGATCTCGACGCCTTCCGGCGCGAGGGTGTTGATCCTGATCGCCGGTGTGTCTCCGACCGTCTCCAGGATGCTCTCGAACACCCTCCCGCGGCCCTGCGTCATTCGTGTTGTAATCGCATCCATTGCTTCTCTCCTTTGTTCACAAGGGATCGGCTCCGTCGCGGCCCGATCCATATCGCCGGGAATCCACAGTTATCGTAAGCAAGAGTCGACTTTGAGAGACTCGGGCGGACGGAGCGCGGACAGGATCGCTGCGTTCAAGCTGGCGCGATCGGGATCACCCGGGCCGTTCGTGAATCGAAGACATGGCGTTTCGCTTGGCTCAAGCCTAGCGCATCCGACGCTCGAATGCGCTCCTATTTGCAACTCGATCCTCGGGACCGTTCCCGCGGCAACTGTTCCAGGAACTCGCCTTCAGGTGGGCTGATCTGGAAAACGACGATCTCCACCGGCTCATCGCCCTCGTTGCTCACCCGCATTGGCGAGTTCAGGGGTTCGACAATGGCCTCCCCGACACCGACCTGTCGCGGTTCCTGGCCTTCATCTTCCATCGTCAATGTCCCCTCCGAGATGTAGAGTTAGACTGGCGGCGAGCCCGGAAGCGGCTTTTCGTGCGCATCCCACGTCCAACCGGGTTCGAAGATGGCGAGCATTCCCGTGCTTCCGTCGCTCATCCTGACGATGGAGATGCCGCCGTGCTCCTTCATGTCGAGAACGTCGTCGGGCGTGTCGAACCGCCTTGTTTCGATGGCGCGCACTTCCATCATCTTTCTCCGTTCCTCGGGCGGGATGCCGCGTGTTCGAGCGGCTGCGCCCTGATCGTGCGCCTTCAGTTTCGGGAACGCTTGACGGACTCCTGAAGAAATCGTGCAGAGGACCGGAAATTTCCTGTGTTCTCGCGCACGACGTGGATTTTCGGAGAGTTTCGACTCGACGCCGAGCTATTCCAGCTCAGCCATTGCGGTGAACCGGTGCAGGTCGAGCCGCAGGTCCTTTCGTTGCTGATTCATCTTCTCCGGCACCGCGACTGCATGGTCACGAAGGACGAGATCGTCGCGGCGGTCTGGGGGGGGAACGGCAGTCTCCGACGCGAGTGATTCCAGCCGCATCCGTTCGGCGCGTCAGGCCGTCGGGGACGACGGAGCGCGGCAAGCGGTAATCCGCACTGTGCATGGTGGCTGGTTCCCAGAATAGCGGTGACGCTGGAGCTGACCGACGCCAATTCGCACGAAGTCCTCTGGGCCGACCGCCTCACCGCGCCCCTCGACGAAATCGATGGCCTGAGGGTGCGGATCGTTGCCCACATCGTGTCGGCACTCGAGACACATATTCCTGACAACGAGGCGAGGATCGCCCATCTGAACGGCCCAGAGGGATTGGATGCGTGGGCCCACTACCATCTCGGTCTTCGCCATATCTACCGGTTCACCGCGACCGACACCGCCGTCGCACAAGCATGTTTCAAGCGGGCAGTCGCGGCGGATCCGCGTTTTGCGCGTGCGCATGCCGGCCTGTCCTTCACGAGCTTTTTGAACGCCTTCCTGCGCCTGGGTCCCGATCCCGCGGCCGCGGCGCGCGCGACGCGGCAGCACGCGGAGCGCAGCCTGGAACTCGACCCGCTCGATCCGTCTGCGAATTTCACCATGGGCCGGTCGTATTGGCTGACGAACGAGCCCGACGTTGCGGCGGATTGGCTGACGCGGGCGAAGACTCTGAATCCGAACTATGCTCAGGGATTTTATGCTGCGGCTTTCACCGCGATGCTGACGGGCAACGCGGACGCGACCTATCCAGCTCTGGAAACCTCGCTGCATCTGAGCCCGCTAGATCCCCTGCTCTACGGGGTACAAGGAGTTCGCGCGCAGATGCTGATGCAGCAAGAGGACTATCAGGCCGCGGCCGACTGGGCTGATCGGGCAGCAACCGCGCCGGGAGCGCACTACCTGATCGCCTGATCGCGCTGGTGGCGAACGAACTGGCCGGCCGTCGCGATCAAGCGGCACGCTGGCACCGGGAGACGCGCAGGCTCAAGCCTGATGTCACGGCAGAAGACTATCTTGCGGCCTTCCCGACACGCGACGTTGCCTCGCGCGAGAAGATCGTGGCAGCACTGCGCTGTCGCGGGTCTTGATTTGAACTCACCGCTGGGTGTTGCGAGATTGCGGTGCATCGCGCTGCTCGGCCTGGTTCTTGAAACGGCGGACGGGCGCTGCTCCAGGCGGCCAACAACTCGTGTGTTATGGATGCTGCCGCGATGATTCCGCCTGTAATCTTCCCACAGCCGCGCCGCAGCGACGAAGGGCAGCCAGGCAAGCACCTGCGCGAGGCTGAAAGCGGCGGCGTGTAGGAAGACCGCTACATAGTCGCTCGCCAAGGTCGCGAGACTCAATGCAGTAGCAGATACAAGCGGCAGACCTCCGCAGACGGATCGCCGCCATGGCGCGTCGAGCCATGACCGTTGCGCTCGGCCCTTCGCCGAGAACGTTCCATGGATGGAAGGCGCCATGACGAAGACGATCTGCCATCGCCATCCGGGGGAAGGCGCGATCGCAGGTCGGATCGCCGTGCCTCTGGAAGCACCGTCGCGCGACTGATCGAACTGGACGGTCGCGCTCCTAGTTCGGGAAGTTGCTTGCAGGGCATGGATCTTCGCGTGGAGGAAAGTCCTCCGCGATGGCGTCATTGAGATGCTGCAGCTTGCGCTCTGTTTCTTCCAGAGCCGAACGAGTCTTCATGCGCTGCCAAATGGCGTCTCGAAGATGCGCAGGTCGGGCACATCGTGGGTATTCCACCCCGTCTTCGGGCTCAGCCGCGAACCGCGAATGCCGCTGGCGGGGTGCTTCACGTAGCGCAGCCGGTTCCAGATCAGGCGGCCGATATTACAGTTCGTTGTCCAGGATGCCCGTGCCCCCGCGGGCTTGGCCGAGCTCCTTGGGGAAAAGCTGGTTCATGGTGCCCTTGAGCCCCACGTGCTGCTCCGTGATCTCCCCCTCCGCCAAGCACGGTGACGTACTTCCATCGCAGACCTCACCTGTCATTTCGCACGCGAACTGGCAAAGAGCGGTTTGCTGTGCCTCGCGACATGTTCAACGAAGAGACGGATCTTTGGATCCTGCAACTTCTTGTGGGGATACAGACAGCCGAAGATCGTCGGCGTCGGTGGCGTCTCGGGAAGCACTTCGACAAGCCGTCCGGCAACAAGATGATCCTGCACGTCGAAACGTGGCTTGTTCACGACGCCATGTCCTGCCAGTGCCCAGTCGGTCAGAACGTCCCCGTCATCGGCATCGTACCGTCCCCTGACTTCGAGTTTTTGCGGGCCCATCGGCGTCTGGACAGTCCAGAAATACTCGGGTGATCGAGGATAACGCAGCAACAAGCAATTGTGCGCTCCATGCAGCAGGTCCTCCGGGACGCGCGGCGTGCCACGGCGGTCAAGGTAGTCCGGAGCGGCGCAGAGCACGCGTGCGCAATCGGCGACCTTGCGAAGCTTCAGATTGGAGTCGCCCGGTTCGCCGACGAAGAAGGCGATGTCGAGCCCGTCCGCCAGCAGATCGACCTTGCGGTCCGACAGCCGCATCCGGACCTCGGTCTCCGGGTAACTCTCGGAAAAGGAGGGCACCATCGGCGCCACGATCCGGCGCCCGACCCCCAACGGCGCTGTCACACGGATCGCGCCCCGGGGCACCTGCGAGAAGCTGGCCACGCGCGCCTCGGCGTTCTCAAGAGCCAGCAGAACGGTCTTCGCTTCTTCATACAACACATGGCCCGCCTCTGTCGGCGTGATCGATCGCGTGGTGCGGTTGAAGAGGCGCACGCCCAAGCGTTTCTCAAGCTCTTTCACGCGCTTGCTGGCCACCGCCGGAGTCAGGCGCAGGTCTCGGCCGCCGGATGTGATGCTGCCCAGCTCCAGCACGCGCACAAAGACTCGAAGGCTCTCGATGTAGGACATCAGGTGGCATCCTCAGCTTTGCGACCGCAGAAGCCTTGCACTCGATCAGATGATCTTCAACATACGGTTGAAAGTATTTGCCGTTTAACACGATTTTTCGATCCAGTATCGATCCGTATGCTCTGTCTGGCCCCGGTTCCACCCGCCCGGGCAAGCGGAGGACTGCATGACAGATCGCGACGACATTCGTTTCATCCTCAATGGCAGGGAAATCTCGGTTTGCGACGTCGGGGCCAGCCGGACGCTGCTCGACTTCCTGCGACTCGACCGGCGCCTGACCGGCACCAAGGAGGGATGCGCCGAGGGTGATTGCGGCGCCTGCACCGTGCTGGTTGGACGCCTGTCCGCGACGGGCCTCGTCTACGCACCAAGCAACGCCTGCATCCGGTTCCTGGCCTCGGTCGACGGCTGCCACGTCGTCACGGTCGAGCACCTGTCGAGACCGGAAGGGCGGCTTCATCCGGTTCAGGAGGCGATGATCGAGCATCACGGCAGCCAGTGCGGTTTCTGCACGCCGGGATTCGTGATGTCGCTCTATGCGCTTTGGATGGAGACCCCCGAACCGACGGAGGCGCAGGTGGAGACCGCACTGCAAGGCAACCTCTGCCGTTGCACCGGCTATGCGCCCATTATCCGCGCCGCCCTGGCCGTCAGCCGCTACGGCACGCCGGCTTCGGACCACCTGACCGCAGAGCGCGAGGCTATGACCGCCCGCCTGGCAGCGCTGCGCGATGGCCGCCGCGTCGTTTCCGGCCCAAGGGACAACCTTTCGATCCTGCCTGCGGACGTGGACGATCTGGCCGATTGCCTGCTGAGCTGGCCGAACGCGACCATCGTGGCCGGCGCCACCGATGTCGGGCTCTGGGTCACGAAATTCCTGCGCAACATCGGGCCTGCGATCTTCACCGGGCACCTCGATGCGCTGAAGACCGTCACGCGGCAGGATGACGCCCTCCTCCTCGGCGCCGGTGCCAGCTACACCGAGTGCCAGTCGATCCTGTCCGAGCACCTGCCACATCTATCCTCGTACTGGCACCGCATCGCGGGGTGGCAGGTTCGGAACATGGGCACAGTCGGTGGCAACATCGCCAATGGCTCGCCCATCGGGGACACGCCCCCGGTCCTGATCGCGCTCGGAGCAGAAATCGTTTTGCGCCGCGGCACGGAGCGACGCACTTTGCCTCTCCAGGACTTCTTTGTCGACTACGGCAAGCAGGATCGGGCGGCGGGCGAGTTCGTGGAAAGCATCCGCATCCCCCTGCCCGGCCCCGACGACCGGAACGCGGCGTACAAGATCTCCAAGCGACGGGACGAAGACATTTCCTCTGTCGCGGCGGGTATCCGGGTCAGGGTCGAGGACGGGCGGATCACCCTCGCACGCCTCGCCTTCGGCGGCATGGCTGCGACTCCGAAACGCGCGCGCGCCGCAGAGGCGGTACTGACAGGCCGGCCGTGGACGGCGGAAAGCTTCGAGGCCGCCGCCGAGGCACTGGCGGAGGATTTCACCCCGTTCAGCGATTGGCGCGCATCGGCCGGCTATCGGACCATGGCCGCCCAGAACCTGCTGCGCCGCTTCTTTCTGGAACAGGACGCAGGCACCGCCGCGCCCGTCCAACTTGAAACTGCGTCGGAGGGGAGGGCACGACCATGAAGGACACTCTGGCCATCACGATCGCGGCCCATACCGACCGCAACCACGACAGCGCCGTCAAGCACGTCACGGGCCGCGCCGATTACACCGACGACATCGCACAGCCCGAGGGTACGTTGCACGCCTATCTCGGCGTGTCGGACGTGGCGCATGCCCGGCTGAACGGGCTGGACCTGACCGATGTTCTGAGCTTTCCCGGCGTGGTCGGCGTGCTGACCGCCAGGGACGTGCCGGGTGTCAACGACATCAGCCCCACGGGCCAGAACGACGAGCCGGTCTTTCCCACCGACCGGATTCAGTTCCACGGCCAGCCGCTCTTTGCCGTGGTGGCCGAAACCCGTGACATCGCCCGCCGCGCGGCGGAACTGGCGCGCGTCGATTGCGAGGTCCTGCCCCACGCGCTGGACCCGATCGCGGCGCAGGAAGCCGGCTATCCGCATGTCGCCTCCCCCCTGAAACTGGAGCGCGGTGATGTCGACGCGGGCTTTGCCTCGGCCCCGCACCGGATCACCGGGCGGATGCACGTGGGCGGGCAGGATCACATGTATCTCGAGGGCCATATCGCCTTCGCTGTCCCGGGCGAGGATGACGACGTCGTCGTGCACTGCTCGACCCAGCACCCTTCGGAGGCGCAGCACATGGTCGCGCATGTCCTGGGCGTGCCGTCCAACGCGGTGGTGGTGAACGTGCGGCGCATGGGGGGCGGGTTCGGCGGCAAGGAAAGCCAGATGAACCTGTTTGCCGCGGTCGCCGCCATGGCCGCCAAGAAGTGGAACCGTGCCGTCAAGATCCGGCCCGATCGCGACCAGGACATGACGGCGACCGGCAAACGGCATGACTTCGTGATCGACTACGAGGTCGGCTTCGATGACGCGGGGCGCATCCAAGCAGTGGGCGGCACGTTTGCGGCGCGCTGTGGATTCTCGGCGGATCTCTCCGGCCCGGTCACCGACCGCGCGCTGTTCCATGCGGACAACGCCTACTTCTATCCGAATGTCCGGCTGACCAGCCGCCCGATGAAGACCAACACCGTCTCCAACACCGCCTTTCGCGGCTTTGGCGGCCCGCAGGGCGTGATCGCCGCGGAGCGGATGATCGAGGAGATCGCCTATGCCACCGGTCAGGACCCGCTGGACGTGCGCAAGGCGAATTTCTACGGGTCCGAAGGACGCAACCTGACCCCCTATCACCAGGAGGTGGAGGACAACATCCTCGACCGGCTGGTGACGGAACTGGAGCATGGCTGCGCCTACCGCCAGCGCCGCGCGGGGATCATCGCCTTCAACGAGGGCTCTCCGGTCCTGAAGAAGGGTATCGCCCTCACCCCGGTGAAATTCGGCATCTCCTTCACCGCGACCTGGTACAACCAGGCGGGCGCCTTGGTGCATGTCTACAATGACGGCTCGGTCCACCTGAACCACGGCGGGACCGAGATGGGCCAGGGGCTGAACACCAAGGTCGCGCAGGTGGTGGCAGAGGCCTTCCAGATCGATTTCGAACGCATCAAGATCACGAAGACCACGACCGAGAAGGTGCCGAATACCTCGGCCACCGCCGCCTCGAGCGGCACCGACCTGAATGGCATGGCGGCGCTGAACGCGGTCGAACAGATCAAGGCGCGACTGGTGGAATTCGCGGCAGAGCGCTGGCAGGTTGCGCCCGAGGCGGTGCGCTTCGCATCGAACCGGGTGCATGTGGGCGACGACGTCCTGAGCTTCGACGCCTTCATCCGACAAGCCTACCTCGCCCGGGTCCAGCTTTCGGCGGCGGGGTTCTACAAGACGCCCAAGATCCACTGGGACCGCCAAAAGGGCCAAGGACGACCCTTCTACTACTATGCTTACGGCGCCGCCTGCTCGGAAGTGACGATCGACACGCTGACGGGCGAGTACCGGGTCGAGCGCACGGACATCCTGCACGACGTCGGTCGCTCGCTGAACCCGGCGCTGGACAAGGGTCAGGTCGAGGGCGCCTTCGTTCAGGGCATGGGCTGGCTCACCACCGAGGAACTCTGGTGGGACGAGGCCGGGCGGCTGCGTACCCACGCGCCCTCGACCTACAAGATCCCGCTGGCCTCTGACCGGCCGCGCATCTTCAACGTGACCCTCGCCGACTGGTCCGAAAACCGCGAGCTGACGATCAAGCGGTCGAAGGCGGTGGGCGAGCCGCCCTTCATGCTGGGCATCTCGGTCTTCGAGGCGCTGTCGATGGCGGTGGCCTCGGTCGCGGGCTACCGGGAGTGTCCGCGCCTCGACGCGCCCGCCACGCCCGAACGGGTGCTGATGGCGGTGGCGCGGTTGCGCGCGGGGGGCGAAAGACGATGACCCTTGCCGGCTTGTTCGACAGCCATGGCGGCGTGATCCGTGTGGCGCTGGCCCGCGTGCGCGGCTCGTCGCCCCGCAACGAGGGCACAGAGATGTTCGTGGCGCCCGAGGCGCTTCACGGCACCATCGGCGGCGGGCAGCTGGAGCATCGCGCGATCGAGACCGCCCGCGCGATGTTGCACGACGGCGAATTGGCCCGGCACACCGATGTCCCGCTCGGCCCCGAGATCGGGCAGTGCTGCGGCGGCCGGGTCGAGCTTTCCCTGACGCGGATGCGCGGTTCGGACAAGCGCGCGGCGCTGGAGCGCGCCGAGATGGAGGCCGCCGCCCTACCCCATGTCTACGTCATGGGCGCAGGACATGTCGGGCGGGCCATCGCCACAATGCTGCAACACTTGCCGGTGCGCTGCATCGTCGTCGATCCGCGCGCCGCGGAAGTGGCGCTGTGCACGGTGGCGGTGGAGACCCGCGTCTCGGCCATCCCCGAGCTGGACATCGCGACGGCCCCGCCGGGCAGCGCCTTCATCGTGCTGACCCACGATCATGGCCTGGACTTCCTGCTGACCTCCGCCGCGCTCGAGAGGGGCGATGCGGCCTATGTCGGCATGATCGGGTCGGCCACCAAGCGTGTCAAGTTGCGCAACTGGATGCGCAAGCACCACGACGCGACATGCTTCGAGCGACTGACCTGCCCTATCGGGGCAGGCGGCAGCCGCGACAAACGGCCCGGCCTCATCGCGGCCTTCGTCGTGGCCGAGATCATGGCGGAGCTGACCCGTGACGCTGCCGCAAACGGCGCCGCGCAAGCGGGACATGCCCTCGCAAGGGGCCATCACCACGACCAGGAGGGAGCCACGGCCCGATAACGGGACGGCGGTCTGGTCTTAGCGGAGGAGGAGACCGTCATGGACGGGACGAGCTATAACTACCGGCTGTTCTCACGGGGCGATTCCAGCGCCTTCTGGGCACTGTTTACTGACAACCTGGTGAACCTGCTGATCCTGTCCGGGATCTGCCAGTTCGTGTTCGGCATGCCTGCCGAGATCGTATTCGGCCGCATCGTGCCGGGTGCCGCGATCGCCATCCTGGCGGGCGTCGTCGTCTACACGATCATGGCGAAAGTCACCGCGACCCGGCAGGGCCGGGACGTGACCGCCCTGCCATACGGCATCTCGACCCCGGTGATGTTCGTCTACCTGTTCGGCGTGATCGGCCCGATCTACTGGGCCACACAGGACCCGCTGCTGGCATGGCAGGTCGGCATCGGAGCGGGCTTCATGGGCGGCATCGTCGCGGCCCTGGGTGCCATCATCGGCCCTTGGCTGAAGCGGACCACCCCGCGCGCGGGGATGCTGGGGACGCTCTGCGGGATCGCGCTGATGTTCATCGGCGCGGTGCCACTGTCGCAGATCTTCGAGAACCCGGTGATCGGGTTCACGGCGCTTCTGTTCATCCTTTGGGGGCTGATCGGCCGCTTTCGTCTGCCGGGCAACCTGCCCGCCGGGCTGGTCGCCATCGCGGCGGGCACGGTGATCGCGATCATCCTCGGCGAGTCTCGATTTGATACCTCGGGCCTGGGCTTCTACCCGCCCGTTCCCTATTTCGGAGACCTGATTGCCGGCATCGCGTATCTCTTCGCGAACCCGGAACTGTTCCTCGTCCTGGTGCCGGTGCAGATCTACAATTTCATCGAGACCATGAACAACGTCGAGAGCGCCGAGGCCGCGGGCGACCAATATCCGGTGGGTCTGTGCCAGTTGACCGACGGCGCCGGCACCATGATCGGCGCTGTCTTCGGCTCTCCGTTTCCGACCACGGTGTACATCGGCCATCCCGCTTACAAGCGGCTGGACGCGCGCGCGGGCTATATCGTCGGCGTGGCCGTGGTGATCGCAGCGGCGGCCTTCCTTGGCTTCCTCTCCTTCCTCGCCGGATTGATCCCGATCGCGGCGGCGGCGCCCGTGCTCGTCTTCGTCGCGGTGAGCCTGATCACCAATACCGCCTGGGCGGTGAAACCCGCGCACATGGCGGCGGTCACCTTTGCAATCCTGCCGCATGTATCGTCCCTGTTGATCACCAAGTGGGGGTCGCTGATGAATTCTCTGCGCGCCACGGGCGTCGAGGGTCTGCCGGCATTGGGTGACGAGAGCCTGACCGCCGCCTTGCTGATGGAGGGCGCCCACTATGACGGCCACCTAGCGCTGAGCCAGGGTGCCGTCCTGACCGGCCTGATCTGGGGCGCCATCGTGGCAGACGTGATCGACGGGCGGTTCCGCATGGCGGGCGGCTTTGCCCTGGCGGCAGCGGCGATGTCCTCGGTCGGGGTCGTTCATGCCGCAGCACTGCAACTGCCGCAGTTCGACGGGATCACCGTGGGCTACATGATCATCGGCGGGTTCCTCTGGCTCTACCCCCTGGTGGCGCCCAAGGAGGACCTGGAGCACCGGATAATCGTGCCCGACGAACCTGACCTTCTCGACAACGTGCCTCCGCAGCGGGCCTGACGAAGCCGGGGCGGCGGCTCCGCCGCCTCATTCCACCAGACAGACCGGAGGTCGCACATGACCGAGACCCTACTGCGCGGACGCCTGCTGACGTTCCATCGCGAACCGGCGGACGCCACCGACACCGACGCCTATACCTACATCGAAGACGCGGGCCTCTTGATCGAAGACGGCGTGATCGCCGCCGCCGGATCCTACGCCGAGATCGCGGCTCGCGCGCCCGCAGCCGCGGTGGTGGACCACCGCCCGCACCTGATGATGGCCGGGTTCATCGACACGCACCTCCATTTCCCGCAGGTGCAGGTCATCGCCTCCTGGGGGGCGCAACTGCTGGACTGGCTGAACCATTACACCTTTCCCGAGGAAACGCGGTTCGCCGACGCGGACCATTGCGCGCGCATGGCCGCTGCCTTCCTCGACCAGCTTACCGACAACGGAACCACCACCGCCGTCGCGTTCTGCTCGGTCCACGCGGCAAGCGCCGACGCTCTCTTTGCCGAAGCCACGCGGCGAAACATGCGGATGCTGGGCGGCAAGGTCATGATGGACCGCAACGCGCCCGACGGGCTGCGCGACACACCGCAAACGGGGTACGACGACAGCACGGCGCTGATCGCGCGCTGGCACGGACAAGGCCGGAACGGTTATGTCATCACACCTCGCTTTGCCATCACCTCGACGCCGGAACAGTTGGACATGGCCGGCGCGCTGGCGGCCGAGCACCCTGACTGTCACATCCAGACCCACCTCTCGGAGAACCACGCCGAGATCGCCTACACGGCCGAACTCTACCCCGAGGCGCGCGATTACCTCGACGTCTACGAGCGTCACGGCCTGCTGGGACCGAAGACACTGCTGGGTCACGCCATCCACCTGAACCCGCGCGAGGTCGACGCGCTGGCCGCCACCGGAGCGCGTCCGGTCTTCTGCCCCACGTCGAACCTGTTCCTGGGCAGCGGTTTGTTCGACGAGGCTCGCCTGCGGTCTCGCGGCATTACCAGCGGCATCGCGACGGATGTGGGCGCCGGGACCAGCTATTCCATGCTCCAGACCCTGAACGAGGGCTACAAGGTGCTGCAATTGCAGGGCCAGGCGCTGCATCCGATGCGGGCTTTCCATTGGGCAACGCGCGGCAATGCCGCCGTGCTTGGCCTGGAGGACCGCATAGGAACGCTGGATCCCGGGACCGAAGCCGACATCGTCGTGTTGAATGCCCGCGCAACCGACGCCATGGCCCTGCGCGCCGAGCGGGCGAGCACGCTGGCGGAAGAGCTGTTCATCCTTCAGGTCATGGGCGACGACCGCGCCGTCGAAGAGGTCTACGTCGCCGGAGTGCCCCGCAAGACGCGCGCCAAGATGCCCGGCGCAGAAGTCCGAGCGCCCGAACCGGCTTGAGATACGGCAGCACGGCCCGTCCCCCGTTTCGGGGATCGTTATCGCCTCGACGGCTGCACCCGGACAGCCGGCTGAAGGCTTCGCAGATCGGTGCTTCCGCAGGCCCGAGAGCGGAGCACTTTCAATCTTTCCGATAAAGAGATGTGAGATCATTCCGGGTTTCTGCGGCAATATCGGTGACGCATATTGGGCAGACGCCCGCGATTTTCAGGAGGCCGGACATGTCCGCCACATACTACGCCCCTCACGGAGGCCTTCCCGGCCAGGACCAGCTTCTGACCGATCGGGCCATCTTCACCGATGCCTACGCGGTGATCCCCAAGGGAACGATGCGCGACATCGTCACCAGTTTCCTGCCTGGCTGGACGGACACGCGTCTGTGGGTGATCGCCCGGCCCCTCTCGGGCTTTGCCGAGACCTTCAGCCAGTACATCATGGAGGTGCAGCCGGGTGGCGGCTCGGATACCCCCGAGACCGATCTCGAGGCCGAAGGCGTGCTCTTTGTCGTCGAGGGCGAGGCGACATTGAGCGTGAACGGAGAAACGCACACGCTGGCAATCGGCGGGTATGCCTACCTGCCGCCCTCTGCCGACTGGGCCTTGCACAACCGGGGCAACGAGGTGCTGCGTTTTCACTGGGTGCGCAAGGCTTACGATCCCGCGCCGGGGCTGGCAGAGCCCGACGTGCTGATCCTGAACGAGAACGACATTCCGCCGACTCCGATGCCGGACACCAATGGCGCATGGGCCACCACTCGCTTCGTCGACCCCGACGACCTGCGTCACGACATGCACGTGACCGTCGTCACCTTCGAGCCGGGCGGGGTCATCCCGTTCCTGGAGACGCACGTGATGGAACACGGCCTTTACGTGCTGGAGGGCAAGGCCGTCTACAGGCTGAACAACGACTGGGTCGAGGTCGAGGCCGGCGACTTCATGTGGCTGCGCGCCTTCTGCCCGCAGGCCTGCTATGCGGGAGGGCCGGGCCGCTTCCGCTACCTGCTATACAAGGACGTCAACCGACACATGTCGCTGCGCCTCGGGGCTCAAGCCCTGCCCCGCGACCGGAGGCTCAAGTCCGCTGCGGAGTGATCGATCCTCCGATCGCCTCGGTCAGGGTTCGGGCCGCTTCCATCACGGGACGGCTCAGCCTTTCCAACCCGTCTCCGGTCAAGCGGCTGGTGGGACCCGATACCGAGATCCCGGCGATGGCCTCGCCGTTGATGTCAAAGACCGGCGCCGCGATGCAACGCATCCCGATATTGCGCTCTTCGTCGTCATAGGAATAGCCGCGCGTCCTGGTCTCCCGCAGGTCCGCCAGCAAGGCGCCATAGTCAATTATGGATTTCTTCGTGAAGGCCTCGAGCCCGTCACCAAGCCGACGTGCCAGACGCGCGTCGTCCATCTGCGCCAGCAGGGCCTTGCCGATCCCCGAGGCGTGCATCGCCGAAAGGGTGCCGGGCGGAAAGAAGGCGCGAATGTTGGCATGGGTCTCCACCTGGCTGAGGAACAGCACCATTCCCTCTTTCTCGACACCAAGGTTGGCAGTCTCGCCGGTCGCCTCCATCAGCGCGCGCATGACGGGGCGGGCGCGGTCCACCAAGCTCGTGCGGCGCAGGAAGCGCGCTCCGATCATGAAGGCGCGGGGGCCGATGTGCCAAAGCTGTTCCCCGGCATCGAACTCCACCAACCCCCGGTTTTCGAGCGTCACGAGAACACGATAGACCGTCGAGGGCGACTGGCCCATCTCGGCTGAAATGGCACTCAGCGCCATCCCCTGCCGTTCGCTGAGGAACTCGAAAACCTCCATCGCCCGGTCCAGCGCCTTGATGGTGTTCTGGGCCGTCTTGTCGTCCCAGTCGCGGGGGCGGCCGCGCGCTTTTCGCGTCCCCCGCCCGGCATTGTCTTGAAAATCCATGAGATGCCTTCGGGATTAAATGAAAGATGCATTCACCATATGAAAAATACAAGCCACTGTAAACAATAGAATATTTCCCTGTCTGGTCAGCGCAGTAGGACCGCCCAAAAAAATGGCCCGAAGCTGACCGGCTTCCTATCGTGGTTCAAATGACGGAAGGAGACGCGCCATGAGCTTTCAGAATCCGGTTTTCATTCCCGGTCCAACGAACATTCCCGAGCGCCTGCGCAAGGCGTGCGACATGCCGACGATCGACCATCGCTCGCCGCTGTTCGGACAGATCCTGCACCCGGCCCGCGAGGGGGTGCGCAAGGTGCTGAAGAGCAACTCGGCGCAGGTCTTCATCTTTCCGTCGACCGGCACCGGCGGCTGGGAAGCCGCCCTGACCAATTGCCTGTCCGCGGGCGACAAAGTGCTTGCAGCCCGCAACGGCATGTTCTCCCACCGCTGGATCGACATGTGCCAGCGCCACGGCCTGAAGGTAGAAATCATAGAGACCCCCTGGGGCCACGGCGTGCCCGCAGACCGGTATGAGGAAATCCTGGCCGCCGACGAGAACCATGAGATCAAGGTCGTTCTAGCCACGCACAATGAGACCGCAACCGGCGTGAAATCCGACATCGCCGCCGTCCGCCGCGCACTAGACGCCGCCGGTCATCCCGCCATGCTGTTCGTGGATGGCGTCAGTTCCATCGCGTCGATGGATTTCCGTTTCGATGAATGGGGCGTCGACGTTGCCGTCGCCGGCTCGCAGAAGGGTTTCATGCTGGCGCCGGGCCTGGCCATCACTGCGTTCAGCGACAAGGCCATGATGGCGACCGAGGCCGCGACCCTGCCCCGCACCTTCTTCGACGTGAAGGACATGGCAAAGGGCTATGCCAACAACGCCTATCCCTACACGCCTGCCGTCGGCCTGCTGAACGGTCTGAACGAGGCGTGCGGGATGCTGCTGGACGAGGGGCTGGAGAATGTCTTTGCCCGCCATCACCGCATCGCCGAGGGCATACGCGCCGCGGTGGGTGCCTGGGGGCTCGAGCTATGCGCCGTCTCGCCCGAGGTCTACTCGGACACGGTCAGCGCGATCCGCACGCCCGAGGGCTTCAACGCCACGGACATCGTTTCCCACGCCGCCAGCGCCTATGGCGTGGCCTTCGGCACCGGCCTGGGCGAAGTCGCGGGAAAGGTGTTCCGCATCGGCCACCTGGGCAGCCTGACCGACGTCATGGCGCTGTCGGGCATCGCCACGGCGGAAATGGTCATGGCCGATCTGGGACTGGATATCACCCTCGGGTCCGGCGTCGCCGCTGCTCAGGACTGCTATCGTGGGAACCGCTTGAACGCAGACAAAGCGGCCGCCTGAGATGAAGGACGACGCCATGTATATCCCGACCTACGAGGACATGCTGGCCGCCCATGAGCGGATCAAGCCCCATATCCGGCGAACCGAAGTGCGGACATCGGCCTACCTGAACGAGGTGACCGGGGCAGAACTGTTCTTCAAGTGCGAGAACTTTCAGGAACCGGGTGCTTTCAAGGTCCGCGGCGCCTGCAATGCGGTCTTCGGCCTCGACGACGAACAAGCCGAGAAGGGCGTGGCGACGCATTCCAGCGGCAACCACGCGTCCTGCCTGAGCTACGCCGCCATGCGTCGCGGCATCCCCTGCAACGTGGTCATGCCGCGCACCGCGCCGCAGGCGAAGAAGGACACCGTGCGCCGCTACGGCGGACAGATCACCGAATGCGACCCCTCGACCTCGAGCCGCGAGGCGACCTTTGCCGAGGTGCAGAAGGCCACCGGGGGCGACTTCGTCCACCCCTACAACGATCCGCGCGTCATCGCGGGGCAAGGCACCTGCTCGAAGGAGTTCGTCGAGCAGACCGACGGGCTGGACATGGTGGTCGCGCCTATCGGCGGCGGCGGCATGATCTCGGGCACCTGCCTGACCCTCTCGAAGCTGGCACCCGAGTGCCAGGTCATCGCCGCCGAACCCGAGCAGGCCGACGACGCCTATCGCAGCTTCAAGGCCGGGCATGTCATCGCCGATGACGCGCCGAAAACCATCGCCGACGGGCTGCTGGTGCCGCTGAAGGACCTGACCTGGCATTTCGTGTCGAACCACGTCAGCGAGATCTACACGGCGTCGGAGCAGGAAATCGTCGATGCGATGAAGCTGGTCTGGAAGCACCTGCGCGTGGTGATGGAGCCGTCTTCGGCTGTGCCCATGGCCTGCGTGCTGAAGAACCCCGACCCCTTCCGCGGCAAGCGCGTGGGCATCGTCCTCACCGGTGGCAACGTCGACCTCGACCGCCTGCCGTGGATGGCCGGTTGAAGCCCCACCCTACCGAACAAAGGAAACGAGCGATGAAAGACATGACCAACCTCGATGCATACGAAGTGGGCTACGACATTCCGGCGAAGCCCGGCATGGATGAAGCCGACATCCAGACCCCTTGCCTGGTGCTGGACCTCGATGCGCTGGAGCGCAACATCAAAAAAATGGGCGACTACGCCAAGGCGCACAACATGCGCCACCGCGCCCACGGCAAGATGCACAAGTCGGTGGATGTCCTGAAGCTGCAGATGGAGATGGGGGGCGCCCTCGGCGTCTGCTGCCAGAAGGTGTCGGAGGCAGAGGTCTTCGTGCGCGGTGGCATCAAGGAAGTGCTGGTGTCGAACCAGGTCCGCGATCCGGCCAAGATCGACCGTCTGGCCCAGCTGCCGAAGCACGGCGCAAACATCATCGTCTGCGTCGATGACGTGGCCAACGTGGCCGATCTGTCGGCAGCGGCCAAGAAACACGGCACCGAGCTGGGCGTCTTCGTGGAGATCGACTGCGGCGCCGGCCGTTGCGGTGTCACCACGACCCCGGCGGTGGTCGAGATCGTCGAGGCCGTGCAGGCCGCCGAAAACCTGACCTACAAGGGCATCCAGGCCTACCAGGGCGCGATGCAGCACATGGACAGCTTTACGGACCGTCAGGTCAAGATCGACGCCGCCGTTGCGCAGGTCAAGGACGCGGTCGAGGCGCTGAAGGCCAAGGACATCGAGACCGAGCTGGTCTCGGGCGGGGGCACCGGATCCTACTACTTCGAGTCAAACTCGGGTCTCTACAACGAGCTTCAGTGCGGCTCCTACGCCTTCATGGACGCGGATTACGGCCGGATCCTTGACAAGGACGGCAACCGCATCGACGCGGGCGAGTGGGAAAACGCCTTCTTCATCCTGACCTCGGTCATGTCCCATGCAAAGGCCGACAAGGCGATTTGCGACGCGGGCCTGAAGGCGCAATCCGTCGATAGCGGGCTGCCCTTCGTCTACGGCCGAGACGATGTCGAATACATCAAGTGCTCGGACGAGCATGGCGTGATCAGCGATCCGGAAGGCGTTCTGAAGGTCAACGAAAAGCTGCGCCTCGTGCCCGGCCACTGCGATCCGACCGCAAACGTGCATGACTGGTACGTAGGGGTTCGGAACGGCAAGGTCGAATGCGTGTGGCCGGTATCGGCCCGCGGCAAGGCCTACTGACGCTCTGGAACAGGGGGGTCGGTTCAGGAGGAGCCGGAAGTCGCCCGTCGTGTATGCCGCCCCCCCCGGCAGTGGCACACGGGCGCACGAAACACCAAGGGGAGAGAGACATGTTGATCGTGCCCGAGCGCGAGATTGCCAACCTGATGACCCGTGAAGCTGCCTTCGACGCCGTGGAAAAGGTCTTTGCCGCCATGGCGTCGGATGACGCCCGCAACTTCCCGGTCGTGCGCGAGGCCATCGGCCACGAGGATGCGCTTTACGGCTTCAAGGGCGGCTTCGACCGTGCGGGCCTGACGCTCGGCCTGAAGGCGGGCGGCTACTGGCCGCACAACCTGGAAAAACACGAACTGATCAACCACCAGTCCACCGTCTTCCTGTTCGATCCGGACACCGGCAGGGCCAAGGCCATGGTGGGTGGGAACTTGCTGACCGCGCTGCGCACTGCTGCCGCGTCCTCGGTGTCGATCAAGCACTTGGCTCGCGAAGACGCGAAGGTCATCGGCATGATCGGCGCCGGGCACCAGGCGACGTTCCAGCTACGCGCCGCGCTGGAGCAGCGCCGCTTCGAAAAGGTCATCGGCTGGAACTATCACCCGGAGATGCTGCCCAATATCGAGAAGGTCGCCACCGAGGCCGGCCTGCCCTTCGAGGCGGTCGACCTGCCTGGCATGGCCGAAGCCGATGTCATCATCACGATTACCTCCGCCTTTGCGCCGTCGCTGATGGCCGACCACGTCAGCCCCGGCACGCATATCGCCTGCATGGGCACCGACACCAAGGGCAAGCAAGAGGTCGAGACCGCCTTGCTGGGACGCGCCACGGTCTTCACCGACGAGGTCGCCCAGTCGATCAGTATTGGCGAGGCACAGCACGCCATCCAGGATCTGAGTTTGCGACCCGAGGATATCATCCAGTTGGGTCGGGTGATCAACGGCTCGCACGAGGGGAGGACCTCGGATGACGAGATCACGCTCTTCGACGGCACGGGTGTCGGCCTTCAGGATCTCGCCGTCGCCGCGGCGGTGGTCGACCTTGCTGTCGAAAAAGGCATCAGTATCGAGGTCGATTTCTGAGGCCGCCCGAACAGCCCGTTAATCTGGCCGGTTGCGGCGCACGCGTTGCAATCGAAATCGCTCAATGGCTCCATTCAAAGGCCAAATCCATGCTGCTGCCCCTTTCACTGCTGTTTGTCGGTGCCGTGCTGGTGCTGAACGGCCTTTGGATGGCCAGTCGCATCGACGATGGCGAGATCGTGCTGATGAATGGCGCCACCGCCGCGATCACCGCCGCCGTGGCCGCGGTATCGCTGGTGCAGGCGCAGGATGTGGCCGATGTGCGCGCCGTCGCCATGACGCTTCTTTTCAGCGTGACCTACCTGTGGGTGGCCTTCAACCGGGTCAGCGGCTCGGACGGGCGCGGCCTGGGATGGTTCTCGCTCTTCGTGGCGTTCTCGATCCTGCCCGAAGCCGTTCGGACCTTGCGTGCCGCCTCGACCCCGATGGAGACATGGCTGGGCCTGTGCTGGCTGGCATGGGCGGCGCTTTGGTTCCTGTATTTCCTGACGATGGCGATGCAGATACCCTTTCGCAGACAGGCCGCGCTGGCGACGCTGGTCAGCGGCGTGCTGACCGCCTGGCTGCCGGCGCTGTTCCTGATGTACGGGACCCACTCATGAGCCGCACGTTCCGCGTCTTCATCAATGGGTTCGGCCGGATCGGAAGAACCCTGTTCCGACAGATCATGTACGGCGGCAGCGGTCTCGAGATCGTCGGCATCAACGATATCGCTTCACTGGACATCTGCGCCTACCTGCTGCGCTACGACAGCGTTTACGGTCCGTTTCCCTCGAAGGTGGACGCCGGCAAGGGTTGGATCGAACTAAACCACCACCGGATCGCCTTCAGCAATCTTCGCGACCTGCGCGACCTCGACCTGTCCGGCGTCGACGTCGTGCTGGAGTGCACCGGGCGGGCGCTCACACAAACGATCGCCGAGGCCGGACTGGACGCGGGCGCACGGGCGGTGCTGGTCTCGGGTCCCTCCCCCGCCGCCGAGACGACCGTCGTGAGGGGTGTCAACGAGCAGGAACTGCGCGCCGCCCGCATCGTGTCGAACGCGTCCTGCACCACGAATGCCATCGCGCCGCTGTTGCGGAAGCTCGACCTCGGGCTTGGCATCGAGAAGGCGCATGTCACCACGATCCACTGCTACACCGGTAGCCAGCCGACGGTGGACGCGCCCGGCCTGTCGCCGGAACGCAGCCGTGCCGCCGCCGTATCGATGATCCCGACCACGACAAGCGCCGCCGAGCAGGTGATCGGCGTCTTGCCGGAATTCCAGGGGCGCTTGAGCATGGCCGCCGTGCGGGTGCCCTGCCTGTCGGTTTCGGCAATCGACGCAGTGATCCAAACCTGCGAGGATTTACAGCAGCCCGTCATCGAATTCCTCCGCGAAGCCTTCGAGGACTCGCCGTTGATCGGATTGACCGATGACCCCTGCGTCTCAACCGATTTCCGGGCCCGCCCGGAATCGCTGGTGCTGGCACTTCGCGAAACCATGACTATCGGCTCCCGGCAGCTGCGCCTTCTGGGATGGTACGACAACGAGTGGGGCTTTTCGGCCCGCATGATCGAGACGGCGCGGCGGATGGCCGCGCGCTCCGATCCGGTCGCGTGACATGAGAGGAGGAGGACACCATGGCTCTCGACGCTTCAAGGAAGGACATCGAACGGCGTGCGGCGCTGAACTACCATGAGTTTCCGCGCCCCGGAAAGCTGGAGGTCCGCCCGACCAAGCCCATGGAGACAGCGCGTGATCTTTCCCGCGCCTATTCGCCCGGCGTGGCCGAGGCCTGCACCGCGATCGCGGCGGACCCGGCGCTGGCCACCCGCTACACCGCCAAGCGCAACCTCGTCGCGGTGATCTCGAACGGGACGGCGGTGCTGGGGCTGGGCAACATCGGCGCGCTGGCGTCCAAGCCGGTGATGGAGGGCAAGGCCGTCCTGTTCAAGAAGTTCGCCGGGATCGACTGCTTCGACATCGAGGTGGACGAATCCGACCCCGAGGCGCTGGCCGACCTTGTCTGCAGGTTGGAACCGACCTTCGGCGCGGTGAACCTCGAGGACATCAAGGCGCCCGACTGCTTCACGGTCGAGCGCATCTGCCGCGGGCGGATGGGCATCCCGGTCTTCCACGACGACCAGCACGGCACCGCCATCGTGGTCGCAGCCGCGGCACGAAACGCGCTGCGTATTGCCGGCAAGCGGCCGCAGGACATTCGCATCGTCGGCCTCGGTGCGGGCGCGGCGGGAGTGGCCTGCCTGGCCATGCTGCACAAGATGGGTGTGCCGCTCGAAAACATCACCGTCTTCGACCGTTCCGGTGTGCTGCATGCCGCGCGCGAGGATCTGGCCGCCGAGCAGATGGTATTCGCCACGGCTGCCGAAGGCATCACCATCGACCAGGCCATGAGGGGGGCGGACATGTTCCTCGGACTCTCCGGTCCCGGAGCGCTGCCCGCAGACAACGTTCGCGAGATGGCCGGGAATCCGATCATCTTCGCCCTGGCCAATCCTGTCCCGGAGATCATGCCCGAGGAAGCGCGCGAGGCGTCGCCCGGCGCAATGATCGCCACCGGGCGCAGCGATTACCCCAATCAGGTCAATAACGTGCTCTGCTTTCCGTTCATCTTCCGCGGCGCCCTGGACGTCGAGGCGACCGAGATCAACGACGCCATGAAGCTCGCGTGCG
Source organism: Palleronia marisminoris (assembly GCF_900172315.1). Taxonomy (GTDB): domain Bacteria; phylum Pseudomonadota; class Alphaproteobacteria; order Rhodobacterales; family Rhodobacteraceae; genus Palleronia; species Palleronia marisminoris. Next base: position 17,914 of record NZ_FWFV01000005.1, on the reverse strand, counting down.
TCGATGCCATCGCGTCGCTGGCCCGCCAGACGACCTCTGCCGAAGTCGGTGTGGCCTACGAGGGCGAACGCCTGACCTTCGGCCGGGACTATCTGATCCCCAAGCCCTTCGACCCGCGCTTGCTGCCCACGGTAGCGGTAGCCGTGGCGCGAGCGGCCATCGAGTCCGGCGTCGCCCGACGTGTCTTGATCCTGGAGGACTACCGGCAGGCCCTTGAAGCCGAGGTCTTCAAGTCTTCGATGATCATGCGCGGCGTCTTTGCAGCCGCTCGCGAGTCCTGCCGTCGCATCGTCTTCGCCGAGGGAGAGGATGACCGCGTGCTGCGCGCCGTGCAGGCAATGAGCGAGGACAGCACCGACCGAGCCGTACTCGTGGGTCGCCCCAACATCATCGCGCAGCGGATCGACCGGGCCGGCCTGTCGATCGTCGTCGGCCAAGACTTCGAGACCGTGAATCCCGAGAATGACGAGCGCTACCGCGAGTACTGGCAGACCTACCACAAGGTCATGCGGCGCCATGGCGTGACGCCAGATCTGGCGAAGGCGATCATGCGCACGAATACCACCGCAATCGCCGCGACCATGGTGCATCGCGGCGATGCGGACAGCATGATTTGCGGCACCTTCGGGCAGTACCAGTGGCATCTGAACTACGTCACGCAGATGCTGTCGACGCCAAGTCTGACCCCGGCGGGCGCACTATCCTTGGTGATCCTCGACGACGGTCCGCTCTTCGTGGCGGACACACACGTGAACATCGACCAGGCGCCCGAGACGCTGGCCAGGACAGTTGTCGCCGCCGCCCGGCATGTCCGCCGCTTCGGACTGGAGCCGAAGATCGCCCTGTGCTCGGGCTCGCAATTCGGCAATCTGGACAGCCGGTCGGGGCGCCTCATGCGTGGCGCTCTCGGGATCCTGGACAGTGCGCCGCGCGATTTTCAGTATGAAGGTGAGATGCACACCGACGCGGCGCTCGACCCGGATCTCCGCAAACGGCTCTTGCCGGGCAACCGGCTGGAAGGGCGGGCCAACGTACTGATCTACGCGGATACCGATGCGGCCGGCGCCGCCCGCAACCTGCTGAAAAGCGCGGCGGGGGGCCTTGAGGTCGGTCCGATCCTGATGGGCATGGGCAACCGCGCCCACATCGTGACCCCGGGCGTGACGTCCCGGGGCCTGCTGAACATCGCCGCCTTGGCAGGCGCCGACGTCGCCACCTATAGCTGAAGTTGATCCGGGGCGGTGCCGAAGGAGGTGCCGCGCCTCGCCGTCGCAGGCGGCAAACCTTGGAGGAGGAAACAATGTCTGACGTAACGATGGTCGATCCCGTCGATGAGAAGCTGCCTGCGGGCAAGCTGTTCACCCTTGGCCTGCAACACGTCCTGGTGATGTACGCGGGCGCCATTGCGGTGCCGCTGATCGTGGGTCGGGTTCTTCAACTGACGCCGGAACAGGTTGCCTTCCTGATTTCGGCCGATTTGTTCGTTTGCGGTCTGGTCACAATCATCCAGTCGATGGGCGCGACCAGATGGTTCGGCATCCGCATGCCGGTCATGATGGGCGTGACGTTCGCCTCGGTTGGACCGATGGTTTCGATCGCCGCAAGCAATCCGGGGACCGATGGCGCCCGGATGATCTTTGGCTCCATCATCGGCGCCGGCGTGATCGCCATGCTGATCGCGCCGCTGGTCAGCCGGATGCTGCGTTTCTTTCCGCCGGTCGTGACCGGGACGATCATCCTGGTCATCGGCGTCACGCTGATGCGGGTGGGGATCAACTGGATCTTCGGCGTGCCAGCCGGCCCGACCGCGCCCTTGGTCGTGGACCCCACGCATGCCGAGTGGTTGAAGTCGCTGGCCACCCTGCCGGCCGGAACCGTTCCCGCCGTGCCCGAAGGCCTGCAACTGGCCGCCACCGTGGACAACGTCAACTACGCGACGCCGCTCAACATGGCGATCTCGGCGGTTGTACTGGTCACGATCATCCTGGTGATGAAATACGCCCGCGGCTTTCTGGCGAACATCTCGGTTCTGCTGGGCATCATCGTCGGCGCAATTCTTGCCACGACGCTGGGCCTCATGCACTTCGACCACGTGGGGCAGGCGGACTGGTTCGAGCTGATTACGCCGTTCCGCTTCGGCCTGCCGATCTTCGATCCGATCATGATCCTGACGATGACCCTGGTCATGATCGTCGTGATGATCGAATCTACCGGCATGTTCCTGGCTTTGGGCGACATCTGCGGCAAGCGGATCGAGCGCCCCTCCCTGTCTGCCGGCCTGCGTACCGATGGCTTGGGCACCCTGATCGGCGGCCTGTTCAATACCTTCCCCTACACCTCGTTCAGCCAGAACGTCGGCCTCGTCGGAGTAACCGGCGTCCGCTCTCGCTATGTCTGCGTGATGGGCGGCGCAATCATGATCGTGCTGGGGCTGATGCCCAAGATGGGTGCGCTGGTAGAGGCCCTGCCGGTCGCAATCCTGGGCGGTGCTGGACTGGTCATGTTCGGCATGGTGGCGGCCACCGGCATCCGCATCCTCGGGAGCGTCGACTTCAAGATGAACCGCTACAACGGGCTCATCGTCGCGATCTCGCTGGGAATGGGGATGATCCCGCTGATCGCGCCTGACTTCTCGATGTGGCTGCCGCACGCGATCGAGCCTCTGATCGACTCTGGCATTCTACTGGCGTCGATCACCGCGGTCGCGCTGAACGTGATTTTCAACGGCGCCCGCGAGATCAGCGAGGACGACCTCCGCCACACGGCGATGCAGGCGGAAGGCGGTCACTGACCGACACCCTGCCCGATCCACGCTACAGCGCTCCGGCCGGAGACGGCCGGGGCGTTTGCCTGCACCGGCGACCTATTCTTCTGCCGCCACCGAGGTCGCGCGAGTCCCGTTATGCTTCCAAACCCAGCGCAACCGTCCCCACGGCCACCGGCGCCAGGGCAAGGCGGAAGCCGAGCGGCTCGACCACCTGAGGCTAACGGCGGCGGTCAAAGCACCGGCGCACGGCGCAGCGGACGGCTGCCGCCACCAGCTTGTTGCCGAAGGTCGGACGAGGGTCGCGCGAGGAGCCGGTCCAGCACCGCGAAAAGGCACCATTGAACTCGCCCGAAAGGAACAAGGAGATAGGGCGCGTTCATCGGGTCGGCCAGTGCCGAAGGAAGAAGTGAGGCTGGGCTCCAACAGTTTGAACGATCCCGGCTTTACCGGAGACTGTTTCGTGCAACGGATCAGGCGATCCTTGTCACGGGGTTGGACCTGATCAAGATGTCGTCGCTCAGCCTCTGCCGACGGAACGTAACCTATCGAACTCAGGAGCCCACGCTCGTTGTACCATTTGAACAGGCCGATGACGCTTTCCGCGAGCGCGTTTTCGAAAGAGTCACCCACCTGCCGACGATGGATCGATCTCCGCATCTGCCAGGCGCTCGGAATGCTTGATGCAAAGATACCGGGCGGCTCAACCGGTCGTCGCAACGCCCTACTGACGGAAGTCTAACGACGATAGGCAGACGAGAATCCGAGCGCGCCGCCTGGGACGGGCAACTTCAGACAATTGGAGAGGTCTCTCCGGAGAAGCCGGACGCTCAGACGTGATCGTTGTGCGCGAATAACTTCTGCGGGTGGCGAAACCGTCCCGACTGCCTTGTTCAATGCTCGATCATGTATGGTTCATCGAACCAGTGTTCCTCGAGGTTCGGACCCTCTCCTATCCGATCTACGACTGCGAAGAGTCCCGGCGCGCAAAGCGGGCTAAGGACACCGTGCCAGACACCGCGAAAGTAGTTCACGCCCTGACCGGGCGCAGTCACAAAGGCTGTCGGCCTGCCGGGCTTGCCGCCACCACCTGGCGCGACGACGATCAGGAAAGGGTCCTGGCTCATTGGCAGGAAGGCTTGGCTGCCGTCCGGGTGGCGCTCGACCATCTCCAGCGTCAGGGGAAGTTTTCGCGGCTCTGCCTTGAACAGACTAATTCCGGCGCGGCCTCCGTCGAAGTCTAGCGCTGCACGGTCGTGGAAGCGGCCGCAGAGACCTTGATTGATCTGCTTGTCGGGTGCTCCACGTGCCTCCAAAACGTCACCGAATGGCGCGAAGGCTTCAGCCGTCAATAGTTGGGCCCTGATCTTGATCATGGACCCAGCTTCTCGATCAAGCGCAATTCGGCGATACGTTCGACCTGGCGGCAAGCTTCTGCGAATTCCGTGGCACGGTCGTTTTCGATGCGCCGCTGGAAGGCTTGAAGGATGCTCGCCTTGGTGTTGTCTTTCACAGCAATGATGAAGGCGAAGCCATGCTTGGCCGTGTATCGGTCGTTCATGTCCGTGAAGATCGCGCGTTCCTTGTCGGAAAGCATGTCCAGCCCCGCCCCCGCTTGCTCGGCAGTCGATTCGGCGGTCAGGCGACCGGCGGCCGCCAGCTTGCCGGCCAAGTCAGGGTGCGCAGCAACGACATCAAGGCGCTGCTCTTCCGAGGCAGACCGGAACACCCGCGCCAAGGCGTTGTGCACGCCCGCGGCGCTGTCGGAATAGGGTCCCAGCTCCGAGGCATGCGCGCCTTCAGCGATCCAGGCGCTATGCTCGAACACGCCACCGAATTCCTTGACGAAGGTCTCGCGATCCATCTGCGAGGGTCGTAGCCTCGTTACGGGCGGGTGCTTGGCGGCCCAGTGATCGGCGATCTGTTCTCGCGTGGCGAACCAGACATCCTCATGGGCGGACATGTACTCCATGACCCTCTTCAAGGCCGCCGCGCGGCTGGGTCGTCCGATCAGGCGGCAGTGCAGGCCGATGGACAGCATCTTGGGCGCGCCCGCCTGCCCTTCGGCGTAAAGCACGTCGAACGCATCGCGCACCATCGTTTCGAAATCGTTGCCGCTGGCGTAGCCCGCCTGGATCGCAAAGCGCATGTCGTTGCAGTCCATGGTGTAGGGTACGATTAGCTGATCCTTGCCACCGGCGCGCATCCAGTAGGGCAGGTCATCCGCATAACTGTCCGCTATATATGAAAAATCGCCCTCTTCGGCGGCGAGGTCGATGGTGTTCATCGAGCAGCGGCCCGTGTACCAGCCGCGCGGCGGCGTGCCTACGACCTCGGTATGGAGACGGATCGCCTGCCGGATCTGCGCGCGCTCTTCCTCGGCAGGCATGTCCTTGTGCTCAACCCATTTCAGTCCATGGCTCGCAATTTCCCAGCCCGCATCCTTCATGGCCTTCGCCTGCTCGGGCGCACGCGCCAGCGCAGTAGCGACCCCGAAAACGGTGATCGGCACGTCCTTGAGCAGGGAATGCAGGCGCCAGAATCCGGCTCGCGACCCATACTCGTAGATCGTTTCCATGTTCCAGTGCCGCTGCCCAGGCCAGGGGTGGGCGCCGGTGATCTCGGACAGGAACGCCTCGGAGGCCGCGTCGCCGTGGAGGACGTTGTTCTCTCCGCCCTCCTCGTAGTTCAGGACGATCTGAACGGCGATCTTCGCACCGTTCGGCCAGTTGGCCTTGGGGATGCGCGGGCCGTAGCCCGCCAAGTCTCTGGGATAGCGATCCAAAATATACACCTCCGGTTTGCGGAGGTGATAATCCAGAAAATCGCCGGCGATTATGAAGAAAAACGAGAAGGAGCCTCGCGCTCCTCCGCCTTTGTCTTGGCAGCCGTCTGCGGATTATGAAGGGCAAACCCTGCTGGAGATCGCGACATGACGGGATACCTGACGACCCACGTGCTTGATACGGCGCGTGGATGCCCCGCCGAGGGCCTGAAGATCGAGCTGTTCCGGGTCGAAGGCGACAGACGCACGCTCCTCAAGACGCTCGCTACGAACGACGACGGGCGCACGGATGAGCAGATCTTGCCTGCCACCGAGTTTGCAACGGGCGAGTATGAACTGATCTTTCATACAGGCGCCTACCTGGATTCCAGCGGAATCCCGCCCGAAAGCCCGCGTTTCCTGGACGTGATTCCGATCCGCTTCGGCATGTCGGAACAGTCGCACTATCATGTGCCGCTACTTCTGTCCCCGTTCGGCTATTCCACCTACCGCGGCAGTTGAACGGTCAACCCCTGCCGTCCGCCGGCGTAAAGACCGCGCTGATCCGGTCGATGATGAACTCCATGAAGATCCGGGTCTTCGGATCCTGCCTGCGCCGATGGGTGAACAGGCAGGCCATCTGGATCGCTTCGGGGGGAGTCCGGGTGGCAACCGGAGTCAGCGCGCCGGACTTCAGGTGTTCGGCGACTTCGAAGACCGGTTTCAGCACGATGCCGTGGCCCGCCACCGCCCAGTCGGTCAGCACATCGCCGTCATCCGATTCGTAGCGGCCAGACACCGCGAACCGTCGCGGCCCGCTGGGTGTCTCCAGTCGCCACTGGAACTCGGACACGCCGGGAAACCGCAGGTTGAGGCATTCGTGGCGCTCCGAGATCAAAGCTTCTCCGTCTGCCGGCATTCCGCGCCGGGAAATGTAATCGGGCGAAGCGCACAGTACCCGCGGCACATCGGCAATCTTCCGGATGCGCAGGTTGCTGTCTTCCGGCTGGCCCAGGAAAAACGCCAGGTCGAGCCCTTCGGTCGTCAGATCGACCTTTCGGTCCGTCAGGCGCAGGCGGACGCTGACGTCCGGGTACTCCGCCAGGAAAGCCGGTATCTGCGGCGCGATCAACCGCCGTCCGACACCCAGAGGCGCCGCCACGTACAGCGCGCCCTTGAGGTGTTCAGTCACATTGGTGATCTGACCTTCGGCGGTCTCGACCGCTTCCAGGATTCCCGTCGCACCGCGATAAAATGACTTTCCGTGTTCGGTCGGAGACAGGCTGCGGGTCGTCCTCTGGAACAGGCGCACGCCGAGGTGCTCCTCCAACTGCGAAATACGCGATGATGTCACCGCCGAGGAAATGCGCAGATCGCGCCCCGCCGCCGACATGCTGCCCAGTTCATAGACTCGGACAAAGGTACGGATGTTGTCGAAGTAGGACATTGTTCAGGTTTTTTTGATGCTGCTTGGCTTTTCTTGCAAATAGCAGGGAATACGCCGTTCCGCTACTGTCGCCGCAACGAGTGACTGAGGGGGAACCATGTACGATCTCGCAATCATATGGGACTGGATCGCCTTTTCGGTCCGCTGGCTGCACGTCATCACGGCGATGGCCTGGATCGGCGCGTCGTTCTACTTCATCGCGCTCGACCTGATGCTGAAACCCAACCCGAACATGGCCGAAGGCGCGCATGGCGAGGAATGGGAGGTACACGGCGGCGGCTTCTACCACACGGTGAAATACCTGGTCGCTCCGGCGCAGATGCCGGAACACCTGACATGGCATAAGTGGCAGAGCTACGCGACCTGGTTATCGGGCGCGGCGCTCCTGATGATCATCTACTGGCTAGGCGGAGAGCTCTTCCTGATCGACCCGACCAAGGCCGATTTGGCGCTGTGGCAGGGCATCCTGATCTCGGGCGCGTCGCTCACCATCGGCTGGATCGCCTATGACGCCATGTGCAAGTCGAAGCTGGCCGATCACCCGACCCTGCTGATGCTGCTGCTCTTCGTGATCCTTGTGGCCATGTCCTGGGGCTATCACCAGATCTTCACGGGCCGCGCCGCGCTTTTGCACCTCGGCGCCTTCACCGCGACGATCATGACGGGCAACGTGTTCTTCCAGATCATGCCGAACCAGCGCATCGTCGTCGAAGACCTCAAGGCAGGGCGCACCCCCGACGCGAAATACGGCAAGATTGCCAAGGTCCGCTCGACCCATAACAACTATCTGACGTTGCCGGTGGTCTTCCTGATGCTGTCGAACCACTACCCGCTGGCCTTCGCCACGCAGCACGCCTGGATCATCGGGGCCCTGATCTTCCTGACCGGCGTCACGATCCGGCACTACTTCAACACCATGCACCGTACCGGCGCCGGACCGAACTGGACCTGGCCCGTGACCGTGGTGATCATGATTGTCATCGCATGGCTTTCGACCCAGCCCGGCATGGACACCTACGAGGAAAGCAAGGCGCGCGGCCTGACCCCCTACGAGGAGAAGTTCGCGTCGGCCGAGAGCTTCGAAGACGCCTATCATGCGGTGATCGGCAACTGCTCGATGTGTCACGGGCGCGAACCTTCGTGGGAGGGCCTGAACTGGCCCCCGAAGGGCATCGTTCTGGAAACCGAGGCGGATGTGGCGCGCCACGCCCAGCAGATCTATCTTCAGGCGGGCCGGACCCACGCGATGCCGCCGCCGAATGCCATACAGATGGAGCCCGAGGCACGGCGCCAGATCGTGACCTGGTATCGGGGCGTGACAGCCGGCGAGAGCTGACGTCGTGAACCGCCAGACGGAGAAGAGACCATGCGTTTGGGCCTGATCGGATACGGCAACATTGCCGCATCCCTGCTGGACCTACTTGGACCCGACCTGGTGCAGGAGGTCGTCGTTCTTGTCCGGCGCCCGCTCGACGATCCGCCAGAGGGGTGCATCGTCGTGACAGAGGCGCGTGCTCTGATCGACGCGGCCCCCGATTTGGTCGTCGAATGCGCCGGACACGGAGCTGTCGCCGCGCATGGCGAGACAATCCTCGCCGCCGGCATCAACCTAGTCGTGGCCTCGGTGGGTGCCTTGGCCGACGCTCGTCTTTACGTTCGCCTGCAGACTGCGGCGCAGCACGGCGGCGCGCGTCTCCTGATTCCCAGCGGCGCGATCGGAGGTCTCGATTTGCTGGAGGCTCTGGCGCTGTCGGGAGAAGTTCAGATCGCTTATGTGGGCATCAAGCCCCCGGCCGCCTGGCGCGGCACCCCTGCCGAGGATGCCGGCGACTTGTCTGCACTCACCTGCCCGCTTACCGTCTATACAGGCGGCGCACGCGAAGCGGCACGCCTGTTCCCTAGAAACTCCAACGTGGTGGCCGCGCTGGCGCTGGCCGGTCCGGGCTTCGAAGCCGTCTCCGTGCGGCTGATTGCCGACCCTGCTGCAGTGGGCAACGTCCACCGATACCACGTGCGATCACCCGACTGCCGCGCTACGGTCGAGATCGAAGGCCAGCCATCCTCTGGCAACGGTCGCACCTCGCGGACGACGGTCTACAGCCTGCTCCGGGAAATCCGCCGCGCCGCGAACAGCAGACATCAGCACAAGCATACCGCCTGATGCCGCTGCTCGAAGCATGCACCCGACCAACGGCACCGATAAAGACGGTCTGATGAACCGCACAGGCCAGATCCTGCGGGAAGCGACGGCTGCGAGCGACCCGGAGGCGCTTCTGCTCTTCCTCGTCGGCATGTAGGCGGGGCCGCTGTCGCAGTGGCTCCTGGCCGACTTGGCGGCGCCGAGCAGGGCGTGGAATGCCCCTCCGAAGTGGTTCGCTCGATGGGATGGACCAGAGAATGACTGGGACGCGAGAAAACCCCGAGGACATCGTCCTGAAGCTGCGGCAGGTGGAAGGGCTGCATGGCATTGGAGCTTTCGAAATTGCCGTTCTCCCAAGGTGAGCCAAGCTCGATATAGGCTGTCTTCGCCCCCACCGCGCCAATCCAGTCGCGGACGTTCAGGCGACAAATTCGACGGGCCTCCGCCCCCGGATGTACCGGAGATACCAATCGACTCCTTTAGGGTCTTTACACCTCCGGTGCACTAATGCTTCAATGTATCGGGCGCTCTAGGATGACGACAATGTTGACGCTGAAATCAAGCGGAACTCGGAACCCGGTCCATCAAGAACGGTCATCCGCGGCGTCAGCGCGAAGCGTGCGTGGTTGGACCCGCCTACATTGTCCTCGAATCCCGACGTATGAGTTGACTGAGTTCTGTGACCGGCGCACGGCGAGGAGCCACTGACATGAGAAAGATAGCGATACTTCGCGCCGCGGAGTTGTCTGATCGCACGAATGCCGAGCTTGAGGCCGCGTTCGAGGTCCATGATCTCCCTTATGAGAAGAGTGCGGCAGATGCCCTTTTCAATGATGTGGGGCCGCGGCTGCGCGGCATGGCACTGCGAAAAGCACTGGTCGACGCGAAGCTGCTCGACAGGCTTCCAGCCTTGGAAATTATCTCCAGCTATTCCGCGGGGCTGGAGAATGTCGATCTGGCAGCCGCCACCGCCCGCGGGATCGAAGTTGCAAACACCTCCCATGTCCTTGCCGGCGAGGTCGCCAATCTTGCGCTCGGCCAGATCCTGGTCGTAACGCGTGATATACGGAACGCCGACAAGTTCGTCCGTGGTGGCCATTGGCCGCACGGCGCTTACCCGCTCCAAGTCTCGTTGCAAGGGATGAACGTCGGCATCGTGGGTTTCGGCCAGATCGGCCAGGCACTCGGTGCGCGTCTTCAGGCTGTGGGTGCGAACGTCCACTACAGCGGCCCCCGCCGGAAAGCTGTCGATTTTCCCTACCACGAAAACCCTCGGACGCTTGCGCGGGAGTGTCGCGTCATTGTTCTGACCTGTCCGCTCACCCCCGATACGTACGGCTTGGCAGATAAGCAGTTTCTCAAGGCAATTGGCCCCGACGGTTGGATCGTGAACATCTCTCGGGGCGCGATCCTGGACGAGGCGGCGCTGATTGATGCTCTTGCGCGCAACGCAATAGCCGGTGCGGCACTGGATGTTTTCGCCGGAGAACCTGAGGTTCCGGAGGCGCTGCGACAAGACGATCGCGTGCTTCTGACACCGCATATCGGAAGTGGCACAGAGCAGACGCGTCAGGCGATGGGAGACGCGATGGTTGACGCGCTGGTGGCGAAGTTGACGACAGAGACGCCTCCACGCCGCTGACTTCAGGTGGAGAGCCGGGCCAACCGGCTCTCTGCCCTCGCACTGTAGATCACGCCCGCAAAGATCACGGTACCGCCCAGGAGTACCCAAAGTTTCAGGGGTTCGCCGAAAAGCGCGAGTCCCAGCAAGGCCGCGATTGGCAGTCGCAGGAAGTCCACCGGGATCACCATCGATGCGTCCGCCAGTTTCATCGCCCGCGCGACGGATAGCTGCGCGAAAAGCCCGCCTATCCCCTGTAACGCCATCAGCGCCAGCGCCTGCGGGCTGGGCCAGACCCAGACCGGCATGGTGACCAAGAGTGCAATCGGCACCGTAATCAGAAGGTTACACCATACAATCCGCAATGGCGTCTCGCGGCCAGAACTTACCTTCATCAAAAGCGCACCACCGGCGAACGCGACGGCCGAGAACACGGCAAGGGCAAAGCCTGTTCCAATCTCCATTCCGGGCGGCCGCAAGATGACCAGCATTCCGACAAAGCCCGCCCCCAGCGCGATGAGGCGGTGCCGGCCGAGATTCTCGTGCAGGAAAACTACCGAACCGAGCACCACGAACAGCGGCATCGTGAAGGCAATAGCCGTCACCAGCGCGAGCGGCAGCATGGTGATCGCGAGGAAATAGGTTACCATCGCCACGAGCTTGAGGACCGCGCGCATTCCATGCAGTGGCCATAGCCCGTTGCCGTTCAGCGTTCGCTCGCCACGCGGCAGGATCAGGAACAGAGTGATCAGACTGAAGAGATTTCGAAAAAATGCGATTTCCAGAGGATGAACTTCGTCTGCCACGAGGCGGACAAAAACCGTGTCCAAAGCGCTCATCACCGCGTTGAGGGCCATGAGCAAAAGAGCTGCCGGTATTGCGCTCATTTCAGGCGTGCGCGGCGTTTGACTGTTCCCACTTGGGCCGCGGTGATGCGTTGATCAGCATCTGAGTGTAAGGTCTCTGCGGACGCCGGAAGATCTCTTCCGTCCTCTGCAACTCGACCGTCTGGCCGGATTGCATGACGAGAATCCGATCTGCAAAACCGCGCACGATGGGCAGATCGTGGGTAATGAAGATATAGGCCAGTCCCAGGCGGTCGCGCAGGTCGGCCAATAGGTCGATGATCTGCATCTGGATGGAAACGTCCAGGGCCGAGACAGCTTCGTCGCAGATGATCAGTTCGGGATCACACGCTAGCGCGCGCGCGATCGCGATCCGTTGCCTTTGGCCGCCCGAGAATTGGTGCGGGAATCGATCAGCATGCTCGGCCCTTAAACCGACCAGGCCGAGAAGTTCTATTACCCGCTCGCGCCAGCGAGACTTCTCGAGGATGTCCGAATGGATACTCCAGGGCTCCGATATGATCGAAAACACGCTCATCCTTGGGTTCATGGAGCTGAAAGGATCTTGAAAGACCATCTGGACGCGCCGGCGGAATTTCATGAGCTCCTTCGGATTCATCCGGAAGATGTCCTTTCCGTGGAAAAGGGCTTCTCCCGAAGTCGCGTCCGTCAGTCGTAGGAGCATCTTGGCGATCGTGGACTTCCCCGATCCCGACTCTCCCACGATGCCCAGTGTCTCACCCGCCTTCAGATCGAAATTTACCGAGTCCACCGCTCGTAGAGACTTGGGTGGTCGTAACAAGCCTGGCGACAGGAGGAATGTCTTGGACAGGTCTCGGACCTCGAGGATCGGTTCGGACTCTCCGGATGACTTCCCGTCCCGGTAATCAGCCTCATCTGGAAGAGCGCTCATCAACCGCTTCGTATAGGCGTGCTGCGGGTCTGCGAATACATCCTTCGCAATTCCTTGCTCTACGATTTTGCCCGCGTTCATCACGATGACCCGATCAGCCATGTTTGCGGCGACTTCCAGATCGTGGGTGATCATCACGATCGCGAGCCCTTCTTCGCGCTGGAGTTCCTTCAAGAGATCGAGGATCTGGGCTTGCACGCTGACATCGAGCGCGGTCGTTGGCTCATCCGCAATGAGGAGTTCGGGGCCAAGTGCGATAGCCATGCCGATCATTATCCGCTGGCGTTGACCGCCGGAGAACTGATGCGGATACCAGTCGATCCGCGACTCTGGATCTGGAATACCTACGCGGCGCAGCGCCTCGATGCTGAGCCTCCGCGCCTCGGCGCCCCTTGCCTTGCCATGCACCTCGTAGGTCTCGGCCAGCTGCCACCCTACCGTGTAGACTGGATTCAGATGCGAGAGCGGGTCTTGGAAGATGATGGCGACCTTCGACCCATTGAAGGCCAGGCGCTTGTCCTCGCTCATTCGCGTCACGTCGGTGCCGCGGTAGCTAATACGACCAGACACTATCTCTCCCGGAGGAGTATCTATCAGTCCCATCACCGCGCTGGCGGAAACCGACTTCCCAGAGCCGCTCTCTCCAAGAATGACGAGCGTCTCGCCGGAATCGACGTGAAAGGTCACGTCGTCAACTGCACGAAATGCACCGGAGGCCGCGTGGAAATCCACCGTCAGGTTCTCGACCGTCAGGAGGGGTTGGGGCGTGTTCATCGTTGAATCCTCCGCTGTAGTCTACGCGTCAGCTCCAGACGCCACCGCTGATGGGGATCGGAATAGGTGCGCCACCAGGTCGATAGAATGTTGAGCGACAGCGTAGTCAGCAAGATCATCAGGCCCGGCCAGAATGCCACCCACCAGGCCGTGGCCAGGTAACCGCGGCCCGTCGCCACCATCGACCCCCACGTGAACTGCGGTGACTGAATTCCGAGGCCGAGGAAACTCAGAGAGGATTCGGCCAGCACCACGGTCGCGAAGTCAATGGCGCCGATGGTCAGCATGGTCGGGATCACCATGGGTGCGATATGACGAAAGACGATGCGTCTGTGATTGGCTCCGAGCGCTGTCGCCGCGCTGACGAACATCCTCTCGCGAACCTCCAGGACCTCGGCACGCATGGTTCGCAGGTAGATCGGGATGCGAGTGATGGCCAAAACCAGGATCAACGTCGTGATGGACGGCCCTAGACTGTAGAGCACAATCAGCGCGAGAAGCAGGGAGGGAAAGCTCATGATCACATCGGCAAGGCGCAGGATCAGGCCGCTAAGCCGCCCGCGAGAGTAGCCGGCGATCAAGCCGAGAATGCCGCCCAACATGAGGGAAACGATTACGGCAGCTGCCGCGATTCCCAGTGTATTGCGCGCGCCCACGACGAGACGCGCCAGCAGGCTGCGACCAAGCGTGTCGGCCCCCAGGAAATAGGCTGCGCCCATAGAAAGGTCGAAGGGCTCTTGGTTTCGGGCCCGGAAATTCGGCGTCGTGGCCAAGTCTCCAATCAGGATCGGCCCAAAGACGGCGCACAGCGTCACGAAAACGAGAAAAGCTACGGCGGAAGCGGCCAGTCCATCCCGAAAGACCAGCCGGAAGGGCCCGGCTTGCCGCTCCGCCTTAGGCGTGGCGCCGTCTACGCTCTTTTTCAAGATTGTCATGCCTGCTGGTGCCTAATTCTCGGATCCACTGCCGCATAGATCAGGTCGATGAGAATGTTCATCAGGAAGATTGCGATCGCTGTGATCAGGATCGTGGACTGGATCAGAGCGAAGTCGCGCTGAACGATAGCATCTATCATGAGCTTGCCGATCCCGGGCCATCCGAAGATAGTCTCGACCACAACAGCGCCGTTGACGAGGCTCGCCGTGAGATCCCCGGCAACCGTAATCACCGGGAGCAGCGCGTTGCGCAGGGCGTGGACGAAGATTATCCGCCGGCGGCCGACGCCCTTGGCGCGAGCTGTCTTGATGTAGGGCTGACTTAACACTCCCACCATTGATCCTCGAACGACTTGAGTCAGCAATCCAAATGGCCGCAACATCAGGACGCCGATTGGCATGACCCAGTGCAGCGCCGTTCCCGTTCCCGACGTCGGCAACACACCAAGGGAGACTGCGAAAATCAGGATGGCGACGATCGCGACCCAGAAGTCAGGCGCACTCGCTCCTGCAAGAGAGCTCGTCGTGGCCAGCCGGTCGAAGAGCCCTCCCGGCCGCGCCGCAGCCAATGAGCCCACCACCAAGGCGGCAACCAATGCCAGCGCCATGGCGATAGCAGCAAGTTTCAGCGTCTCAGGAAAGGCTTCAAGCGCAACCTCCATCGCAGGACGGTTGCGACTGAGCGCCATTCCGAAGTCGAGTTGAGTAAGGTCACCGAGATACCGGAAGAACTGGACGTAGATAGGGTCGTCATAGCCGTGAAGCGCATTGAAAGCCTGGCGCTGCGCGTCAGTGCTGTCGAGCGGCAAATAGAGATAAGCCGGATCTCCGGTCAGCCTTGCGAGAAAGAAAACCAGAACAAGAAGCGCGATTATAGCGCCTATGCTTTGCGTCGATCTTCGAAACACGAACTTGAACATTCCGGCGCACCTACTGGTCGAGGGCCAACCCCACGGCGGCCCTTGACCCGGACGCGGCAGGCGCCCGGGTCACTGGCGTCATTTGAACTTGAGGTCCGAAAGGCGAATCTCACTGTTCGTTTTGAGATCGGGCTTCCAGTCGAGGCGAGGTCCGACGCTGGCGTAACCAGTCATGTGATACATCGTGACGTCACCGATGATGTCCTCGTAAACCTTGGAGAAAGCCTGTTGGAACAGCTCCCCCCGCTCGTCGCCCGTGGCCGAGACTGCCTCGTCGAGGATCTTGTCCAGCTCCTCGTTTGCGACCGTGGAGTACTGCCCTTCGCTGTGGTACATCACTGGCGCAGTGAAACCTGCGTCGCCGGTATTGTTGTCGTGCTGCTGCTGGAACAGCGTGGGACCCCGGCCTTCAGGGAACGGTTTGTCCAGGTACCGCGCCCAATCCGAGGCTTCGAGTTCCTCGATGGTCACGTTCAGGCCGATTTCCGACCAGAGTGCTTGCATCGCTTCAAGTGATTCAGACGAGTTCGGGAAGAACCCGTTGCGACCGATCAGAGTGATTTCCTCGTCTACCGGCACGCCGTCGGTTCTTGCCTCGTCAATCAGTGCTTTCGCCCGCTCTGGATCATAGGTGTATGGCTCGATCTCGGAATTGTGGCCGCGCACGCCTGGCACAACCATCTGGGTCGCCCGCAGGACATCCGGACCGAACAGAGCTTCGCCCATGCCGTCCCAATCGATAGCCAGGTTCAGTGCCCGGCGCACCCGCTCGTCGTCAAGAGGCGGGATGGACATATCGATGCGCATCCGCGTGGTTTCGGAGTTGAGGTATGGAAGATCAGCCTCTGGATCAGTGGCGTCTTGCACGGCGATGACCGGCGTCAAGTCGGCCTCTCCAGTTTCGACCATGGCGGCGCGAATGGCGGATTCATTGCGCCACATATACGTCGCTTCGGTCACTGAAGGCGTCTCGCCCCAGTAATTGTCGTTGCGCTGCAGTAGGACGTGCTCGTTGTCCGCCTCCGCCAGCGTATAGGGGCCGGTTCCTACGGGGTCGTTCACCTCCTGATCGAACGGCATGTTCGGAGAAACGATCTGCATTGTGCCGGCTAGGGTCGGCATGATCGGAATCGCGACATCGGACTTGATGTCAAACGTATACTCATCCACGACCTCGGGCGTCAGCGTCACGTCACCGAACTTGGACCGGCTGTCGCAGGTCAAGTTCGGATTCATCAGGCGATTGATGGAGTTGACCACCGCCTCCGCGTTGAGCGGCGCGCCATCCTGAAACTCGACTCCCTCACGCAGCTTGAAGCGCCAGGTCGTGTCGTCGATCTGCTCCCACTCGGTGGCCAGATGGGGTGCGACCCCACCGGTCTCAGGCTCGATTATGGTAAGCGTTTCGGTGATGTTCATGTTGATGATCCGCCCGATGTCGGAGCGGATTGAGCGGCACGGCTCAAGGTTCGCCGGTTGCTCCGGCAAGACGATGGTGACTTCCTGAGCGGTCGCCATCCCGCCGACGCTACTCGTCCCGACAATCAGCGCAGCAATCGCGCTGTGACGCATAAGCTTCATCGTAATCTCCTCCCGAACCGGCCGCCTCCCTGTGCTGCAACGGGGCCGGCACCATAGCAGCTGTGGCGCAAGCGCCTGTCTCAAGGTCATCCTGCGCACTAATGCATTAGCCAGTCAAGCGCTCGTTCGCCACCTGCTAGGATGGACCTCTCTTGCGCTTGAGAATGGCGATGTGGACTGGAACTTTCCTGCACCTCAGGCTAGTGCATTAATGTGCCGCACTACGATGAAAGCGAGTTTCGCATGGATTCCCGCCCCGGTGGACGCCTGAGCCTCGACAGGACGCGCCACATCGCGCCGCAGATCGCCGACTATCTGCGCGAGCAAATCATGTCGATCGAGCTGGTCCCGGGGACGCCAATCTCTCGTGCCGCGCTGCAGCAGCAATTTGGCCTTAGCCAGACCCCTGTTCGCGATGCACTGCAGAAACTCGAGGAAGAGGGGCTGATCACGGTCTATCCCCAGCACGCGACTCTGGTGTCAAAGATTGACATGAGCCTTTCGCGACAGATCCACTTCATGCGCCGCGCGATTGAATCTGACGCCGTACGCCTTCTTGCAGAGAAACCACAACCGGAGATCATTCGCGCGCTGCGCACTGCTAACGAGAATCTCTCCATCATGCGCGACCGTAACGATGCGCCCGAGTTCCAGAAGGCAGACAAGGCGTTTCATCGGACGATCTTCGACCACGCACGCATTCTCGACGTCTGGCAAATTCTGCAGCGCAAAAGCGGTCATTTGGATCGCGTCCGTCTGCTAGCACTGCCGAGCCTTGGGATGAGTCGCGTTGTGCGATTACATGATCAGATCGTCGATTGCATCGAAGGCGGTGACGGCGAAGCCGCGGCCGCAGCAATGCGCGAGCATATGTCGCGCACGCCAAAAATGGGCGAGATGGTCGCCGAAATCCATCCAGAGTACGTCGAGAACGCAAGCGGCATGGCCCGAAGCGCCACTTAGGCGCCACGCATGCGGACATATGAATCTGGATACTTGAGTGAGTAGTTCTTGGAAGGGAACCGATGACCAACGTGAAGAAATTACCGGTGGCCGAGAGCTTTCCCAAGCCCACCTCGATGCTCGACTACCTCGAACGCGGGCACGGCGAGGCGGCAGGCGAGCCGGAGATTTACTGATGGCACATGATCTGGATGCGGCCCTGCGGGGCATCTCGGGGATCCTCGTGACGCCCTATGACGACCGGGGC
>NZ_FWFV01000028.1 GCF_900172315.1 Palleronia marisminoris | reverse complement strand
GAGCTAAGGCCGATTTTGGGTGACGCGGGCTGATCAAGCGGCGCGGCTTTCGGTGCCATCCTGTTCGGCGACACCGTCGTTGAATTTGACGCCTTCGACGACGAGAGGCAACTGGTTCGCGCCCTTCAGCCGACGCCATTTCTTCGCCGCGGCCTGAACCAGCTTGAACACCATCAGCTTCGCCGTCTTCTGAGACAGCGCGCCCTTGGTTCGGACAGTGCGATGGCGGACGGGGGCGAACACGCTCTCGATCGGGTTCGACGTGCGCAGGTGGTCCCAATGAGCGGCCGGGAAGTCGTAGAAGGCCAGCAGTGCTTCTCGATCCTTGGTCAGGCAGACGACGGCTTTCTCGTATTTCACGCCATACTTCTCGACGAAGGTATTAACGGCGGTCTCTGCCGCCGCACGGGTCGCGGCCTGCGAGATCTCCCGCAGGTCGGTCTTCACTGCCGGGTGCATCGACTTCGGAAGCTTGTTCAGGACGTTGGACATCTTGTGGGTCCAGCAGCGCTGGTGGCGCGTGTCGGGGAAGACCTCATCCAGCGCCTTCCAAAAGCCGAGGGCACCGTCTCCGACCGCGAGGTCGGGTGGCGCCGAAAGGCCGCGGGCCTTGAGATCGATCAGCAGTTCGCGCCAGCTCTGCGCGCTCTCACGGACCCCGACCTGGAACCCCAGCAGCTCCTTCTTCCCTTCCGGCGTCGCCCCGATCATCACCAGCATGCATTCGGCCTGCGGCTCCATCCGGGCCTGAAGATAGACGCCGTCAGCCCAGACGTAGACGTAGCGCCGGGCCGAAAGGTCCCTTCGTTGCCAGCGATCATGCTCGGCTTGCCACTCACCGGTAAGCCGCGAGATCGCGCCAGGCGACAGGTTCGGCGCGTCTGAGCCAACCAGTGCGCTCAGGGCCTCCTGAAAGTCCCCGGTCGAGACGCCGCGCAAGTAAAGAACCGGCAGCAGAGCATTGAGACTGGGAGAACGGCGCGCCCATTTCGGCAGAATGCGCGAACTGAACCGGAACGTGTCCTCCGGCGACGCGTCCGTTGCCCGGTCGCGCACCTTATGGCGCTGCACAGGAATCGGCCCGATCCCGGTCTGGATGTTCCGTTCAGGGCCGGTGCCGTGATGGACAACGCGCTGCCGGCCGTCGGGCAGGCGCTCATCCGCGAACTGCGCGACAAAGCTCGCGGCCTCAGCCCTGAGCGCTGCCGCCAGCATCTGCCGGGCGCCATCGCGCGCGATCTCGGTGAGCGGATCGATGACAGATCCGGGCTGGTGAAGCGGGGTGATCGTGATATCGTCTTCCAAGGCGTATCGCTCCTTCGGGAGGTTCTGGCAGGCTTTGACACCCGCCACGATACGCCGCCTTCTCAGGCCCCAT
>NZ_FWFV01000033.1 GCF_900172315.1 Palleronia marisminoris | reverse complement strand
TGATGTCGTTCATCACCGCCTTCATGATGGCCTACGAGCCCGCCAAGCGGCTCAGCCGCGTGCGCATCAAGCTGGAGACGGCGATGGTTCGCGTGCAGATGATGTTCGAGCTTCTGGACTATGAGGAACTGCTGGTCGAAGCGCCGGATGCCGTCGCGCTCGAACCCGGCCCGGGCGAGGTGCGGCTCGAGGACGTGACCTTCAACTACGGCAGCAAAAAGACCGTGCTGAAGGGCATGACACTCGACTTCGAGGCCGGAAAGACGACAGCGCTCGTCGGCCAATCCGGGGGCGGCAAGTCGACGATCCTGAACCTGCTGATGCGCCTTTACGATCCCAGCTCGGGCCAGGTGCTGATCGACGGCCAGGACATCCGGGGCGCCACCTTCGCGTCGCTTCGCGACCGGATCTCGTTCGTGGGACAGGACACGTTCCTGTTCTCGGCCACGGTGCGCGAGAATATCCGCTACAGCCGTCCCGATGCGAGTGACGAAGAGGTCGAGGCCGCCGCGAAGGACGCCAACGCGCACGACTTCATCGAGGCGCTGGACAAGGGCTATGACACCGAGGTCGGCGAGAACGGCAACTTCCTGTCGGGCGGCCAGCGGCAGCGCATCGCCGTGGCGCGGGCGATCCTGCGCCAGTCCGAAATCCTGCTTCTGGACGAAGCGACGAGCGCTCTCGACGCCACTTCCGAAGCGCTGGTCAAGGAGGCTCTGTCGCGGCTGACCCGGGACAAGACGACCATCGTGATCGCGCACCGGCTATCGACCATCCTCGAGGCCGACCAGATCCATGTGATCGAGGACGGCAAGGTGATCGAAAGCGGCCCGGTGCACGAGCTTCTGGGCCACCAGGGTCCGTTCCGGACGCTCTATGAACAGCAGTTCGAGGG
>NZ_FWFV01000009.1 GCF_900172315.1 Palleronia marisminoris | reverse complement strand
CTCCTGAGCTCGCTAGGTTACATGCCGCCGGCAGAGGCTGAGAGACGACATCTTGAACAGCCCCAACCCCGCGATAAGGTCGCCTGACCCGTTGAACGAAACGCTCTCCGGTAAAGCCGGGGCGGTTTAGGTACCGCTCCGCGAGCGCCTTCAGCGTGGCTTTCACCCGTGACGTAGGCGTGTCGCCGGCGCGCTATGCGCGAGACGCGCATGCGGCCTCTATCGGCAGGATCGCAGCGGAATTCGACGGCGCAATCGCCTGATGGATCTAAGTCAAGCCGACGGAGGCGTTTTCGCCAACGGTGAGAACCCATTCAGCCATCGAACCGAGCCCATTTCACGTTGCGCAAGGACTTGTAGCGGACGTGGACATGGTCGGCGCATCTCGCTTCAAGGTGGACGACCATCTATGTCGGCGCGTCGAAAACGGCGGATAACGAAGCCGTGCAAAAAGCGCAGCCATATGATCCGCGGCCGCGTGGACCCTGAGCTACTTGAGCATCAGCCACACACTGAAACCGGCGGCGGCAAGCCAGAGCGCGAAGATCGCGATCATGCCACTGCGGCTCATCGGTCGTTCCTGACGCCGCGCGGCGGTCTCTCGAATCTCCTTCATCAGCGGCGCCGGGATGAGACGCACCGCGATCAGGATGCCAAACGGCAGCAGGATTGCATCGTCGAGAAGCCCGAGCACGGGTATGAAATCCGAGATCAGATCGATTGGCGAAAAGGCGTAGGCGGCGACGCAAGCCGCGACGATCCTGGCCGTGAGCGGCGTTCCGGGATCTCGCGCGGCGATCCATAGCGCGATCGCATCGCGGCTAACGGTTCAGGCACAGCGCAGCCGCCGGACCAGAGACAACATGTTCACGACGAGATCTTCTCCGTGTCGCCGTGCCCGAAGGTCTGCGCCTCCTGGTGAGCGTGATCGATGTGCTCGAACTCGAGGCTGGAATGGGTGATCCCGAAGTCCTTCAGCTCATTCTTGAGCGTCGCCTTGGTGGCTTCGATCCTCTCCCAGCCCTCTTCGTCGAGGACCACATGGCAATCGAGCGCCGCCTCGCGTTCCTGCATCTGCCAGACATGCACATGATGAACGTCCGCCACGCCCTCGATGCGGCGCATCGCGTCGATGACGTCCATGCAATCCATGTCGGGCGGGCTGCCCAGCATGAGCGTGCGGATCGGCCCGCCGATCTCGGTCAGGGCGAGATAAAGGATGTAGAGCGCGATGCCGATCGTGATCGCCGGGTCGACCCAGGTCACATCGTAGAGGATGATGAGCGTTCCGCCGACGATCACCGCGACCGACGCCAGCGCGTCCGACAGGTTGTGAAGGAAGAGCGCCCGGATGTTCACACTCCCTTTCTGCATCGACCAAGTCAGCCAGGCCGTCAGGCTGTCCACCGCCAGCGCCACCGCGCCCAGGATCACGACCATCCAGCCCGTAACTTCCGTCGGCTCGATGAAGCGCATCGCGCCTTCATAGATCAGGTAGACGCCGACCAGGATCAGCGTCGTGTAGTTGATCAGGGCAGCGACGATCTCGATCCGGCCATAGCCGAAGGTCATGCGCTCGTCCGCCGGCCGCCGCGCGATCTTGCGGGCGACGAACGCGATCACGAGCGACGCCATATCCGAGAAGTTGTGAAGCGCGTCCGCTATGAGGGCGAGGCTGCCCGAAAGGATGCCGCCGACGATCTGCGCGACCGTCAGAAGGGCGTTGGCCCAGATCGCGATCGAGACCCTTCGGTCGCCGGATTCCGGGTCCATATGGGCGTTGCCGTGATCATGCGGCATGGCGCGTCTCCTCGTGATCATGAGCGGTCGCCGCGGCGGAGGGAACAAGGCGGCCCGATCGGATCGCCTCGACTCGCTCGTTCATCCAGTGGCGAATGACGCCCCGATAGAGCCAGCCGCGGAGGCGGGTCAACGCCTGTCGATGCTGCTGTTAGATTTCGTCCGGCGCACCGAACGTTTCGAGGTCCTGGGCGATACAGGTCTTCTGGATGTAATTGTCACCGCCACGCCAGTCGAAGGGAGGATCACGAGGCAAGTCGTGCCAGTGCTGTAGTCGCATAGGCTTTCGGCGCCCGGGAAGGCCGCTTGCAACCGTCTGAGATAGGCGGTGTCGGGAATGAAAATCCCTTGAAGTGGAGACAGACATAATCGCTACAGCCACTGTAGTTTCAAGTTTCGGTTCATCCGATGCGGCGAGTGAAGGTTACGGCGGTGCGCGCCGAAATGATCCAGCCATTGTAGGTGACCACCGTCTGATCCTTATAGCTGAACGTGCCAGCAAGAGACTCTTCGAGCTCGGGCCTCGCGGTTAGCTCGCCGTCGGCCGTTACGAGCGGCCAAGCGTTGAGGCAGTCCACGGATGTGCACGAGATAGCCGGCTCACCACCGTCGCCTTGGATGTCGGTGGTGAACATGTAGACGGGCTCGCCGTCGGGGCCGACGATATATTGGTCAAAGTCCGCGCTCTCCTCGACGCTCAAGGTCGGAGAAGTGTCTTGAGCTGCCGCAGCAGACGCGGCCGCCGCCACTACGACGACAGGAAGGAAAGATTGGAACGCAGCATCGGAAACCTCCATGATGGATCAGCTAGCTGGCGTGATGGAAACACTGCCAGAAACACCAGTTCCGACCCGTGTGGGCTGCTGCTGTGAACTCGCAGCGGACCTGCTGCACGTTCGGGGCGCATCTCGCAAGGTTGCCGGTCATCACGTGGGCGCGCCGAATACGGCCGTTATCGACCACCCGTTGCTCCACAACTGCCGCGCGAGTGCAGTCAGTTCGGACGGATGGCGCAGGCTGAGGGGATGGACGTCTGCTGAGCAGACCAGGCTTCCCTTCGCTGCAATCGCTCGATCGTGATTCCTCCGGAAGTTCTGGCAAATGATGGCGATCCTTCATCTGTTTCATCACGTCACCGAGGTCGGATCGGCTCCCACCGTCAACCGATCGATCAGCGGCAGATCAGGATGGCGACGACGAGGTTGGCGCTTGCGACCCGCTGCCGTGACGGCCTCAACCAGCCCGGTCGCCATGGTGCCGACTGCGACGCCTTCGAGAACGGCCAGCGCAACCTTGGGAACCCTCTTCGGACCGGCTACGCTCATGCCGGCGTGACCTGCGGATGCTCGGGGCTGAGGCGGCTGGACGCCAGTGCCGAGAACATGACCATAACCGTTGCCGTGGCCAGCATCACGGGGAGGCCGCCCATCTGGTAGGTGAACCCCGACAGGACGGTGCCCAGAAGGCGCCCACCGGCGTTGGCCATGTAGTAGAAGCCGACATCCATCGTCACCCGCTCGGCCTTGGTAAAGGCAAGGATGAGGTAGGAATGCAGAGCGGAGTTCACAGCAAAAACGGCGCCGAAGATCAGGAGGCCTGCGACCAGCGTGGCCGTCAGCCAAGGCTGCGGCTCGGCCGAGACGAGCGCCGCTGCAGTCAGGGCCGCAGGGATCGCCGCGAGCGCCCAGGCCCAGCCGCGTGCGGTATCGACCAGCTCGCCCTCGGGTCTTCTTGCCGCACGCAGGAGCCTCGGAGCCGCCGCCTGCACGATGCCGTAGAGGATGATCCACAGCGCCATGAACGTGCCGATCATGAAGAAGGCGGCGCGGTTGCTCTCTTCGGTTCCGTCCGACAGAACCGCGTAGAAGTAGATCGGGATGCCGACGACGAACCACACGTCCCGCGCGCCGAACAAGAACACGCGCGCCGCCGACAACCAGTTCACGTTGGCGGACTTCGAGAAGACCTCGGAGAACTTGGCGCCCTTGCGGCCCTTCGGCAGTCCCGGCGGCATGGCGATCAGCACGACGACGAGGATGACGGCCAGCACCGCCGCCATCGCCAGAACCGCCCACACGAAACCGACCGTGGCAAGGAGGCCCGCGCCCAGGAGGAAGCCGAAGCCCTTCACCGCGTTCTTCGATCCCGTCAGGATCGCGACCCAGCGGAACAGCCCGCCGGCTTCGGTCGGCGCGAGGATCTTGACCGCCGATTTGGAGGACATCTTGGCGAGGTCCTTGGCCACGCCCGACGCCCCCTGCACGACCATGACAAAGGCGACCGACAGCCCGATCGCCCAGTCGGGATCAAGCTGCGCCAGCGCGAGAAGTGCGGCGACCTGAAGCCCGAGGCCGGCATAGAGCGTGGAGGTCAGCCCGAACCGCGCCGCGATCCAGCCCGCGCCAAGGTTCGTCACCATCCCCGCGATCTCGTAGAGCACGAAGAGGTAGGCAAGCTGCACCGGCGAGAAGCCGAGCGTGTGGAAGTGCAGCAGCACCAGCATCCGAAGCGCGCCATCGGTGAGCATGAAGGCCCAGTAGGACGCCGTGACGGCGATGTAGGCCGACAGCCCCTCCGGCCGGTCTCGGCTCACAGCGATGCCCCGACCATCAAGGCCACGTCCACCAGACGATGCGCATAGCCCATCTCGTTGTCATACCATGCGTAGATCTTCACCTGCGTGCCGTTCACGACCATCGTCGAGGGCGCGTCGACAATGGAGGATCGTGTGTCGTTCACGTAATCGGCCGACACCAGGGGCCGGTCCTCGTAGCCGAGGATGCCGGCGAGCGACCCCTCGGCGGCAGCCCTGAACACGGCGTTCACCTCTTCGACCGTCGTCTCGCGCTCGACCTCGAACACGCAATCGGTGAGCGAGGCGTTCAGCAGCGGCACGCGCACCGCATGGCCGTTCAGGCGGCCGGTCAGTTCGGGATAGATCAGCGTGATCGCCGTGGCGCTGCCCGTACTCGTGGGGATCAGCGAGTTGAGCGCCGAGCGCGCCCGGCGCAGGTCCTTGGCCGGACGGTCCACGATGGTTTGCGTGTTCGTCACGTCGTGGATCGTGGTGATCGAGCCGTGGCGAATGCCTACGCCCTCGTGGATCACCTTCACCACCGGGGCGAGGCAGTTCGTCGTGCATGAGGCCGCCGTCACGATGCGGTGCTGCGCCGGGTCGTAGGTGGCATCGTTGACGCCATAGACGATGTTCGCCGCCCCACCGTCCTTGACCGGCGCCGAGACCACCACCTTCTTCACGCCCGCGTCGAAATAGGGCGCGAGCTTTGCCTCGGACTTGAAGACGCCCGTGCAGTCGATGACCACGTCCACGCCGTCCAGCGGCAGGGCAGCGATGTCCTGCGTTCCGATGAAGGGCAGCCGTCTGCCGTCGATGGTGAGGCTTTCCTCATCCGCCTCGAACCCCGCGTTCCACCGGCCGTGGACGGTGTCGAATTCCAGCAGATGCGCGTGCATCGCCGCATCGCCCACGGCGTCGTTGATCCAGGCGATCTCCGCCCCACGCTCCAGCAGGGGCCTCAGAGCCAGCTTGCCGATCCGGCCGAGCCCGTTCAGCGCGTAGACGGTCATGCGGGCTCCCCTGCGCCTCGCCGCGCGAGATCATCCACGGCACGTTGCAGCGAGATACGGTCGAGCGACGAGATCGGCAAAGCCGTGAAGGCACGGATGCGATTGGCGAGCGCTCCGTAGGCCCGTTGGAACGCGAGGCTTTTCTGCGCGTCGGTGCCATCTTCCTTCACCGGATCGGGCATGCCCCAATGCGCGCTGATCGGCTGCCCGGGCCAGGAGGGGCATTCCTCGTTCGCGGCCCGATCGCAGACCGTGAAGACGAAATCGAACCGCGGCGCGTCCTCTCCCTGGAATTCGGACACGTTCTTGGCCCGCAGGACCGAGATGTCGTGATCCTTCTGATCGAGAACGTCGAGCGCGAAGGGGTTCAGCTCGGACCGGGGTTTCGTGCCGGCGGAGTAGGCCTCGAAGCGGTCGCCGGCCTCCTCGCGGAGGATGGACTCGGCAAAGATCGAGCGGGCGGAATTGCCGGTGCAGATGAAGAGCACCTTGTATCTCCTGTCGGACATTGGCGGTGTTCCTGTGATCTGTGGCAGCGACACGGGCGAACAGAACTCCGGCCGACCGCGGCAGCAGTCGAGGAGCAGGTAATCGAAGGTGCGTCGCACCTCGGTCATCGCGATGGAGTAGCGAAGCCACGTGCCCTCGCGCTCCTGGTCGATCAGACCGGCCTGCATAAGGCCTGAGAGGTAGGAGGAGAGGGTCGAGGCCTTGAGATCGAGGGCCTGCGCGATCTCGCCCGCCGACACGCGATCGGGATAGCGCCGCATGAGCAGGCGGAAGATGGCGAGCCGCTGCGGGTGGCCGAGGGCAGCGAGGCGGGAGATAACAGGTGATTCCATATTTTTAGAATAAACGAAATACAGCGTAAGGCAAGCCAATTTCCCAGCGAGTAGGCGCATATGCTGCACCCGCGATCGGCTCGTTCTGCGTTGCGGTTGAAATGAGCTCGAAGCGGCCGCCCGCCGCGCGGTGCACGAGCGGCCGGACCGCGGGACCTTCCTGCCGTTCGCTGCGGTGGCGCAGTCTTGGCTTGCGACTTCTCTGCATCACGCGCTTCCTCTTCGCCGCATCGCAGGGCGGCAGAGCGACAATGCTCCAATCAATCGAGCCTTCTGCCTTCTGCCTTCTGCCTTCTGCGCGCGTAAGGACGACGGCGAGCCGGAACAATGGCGGCCAAAGCCTCGGGTTCTCCATACCGGCCGCGCCCGTCGGCCGTTCAGACCCGGTGCCAGGCGAGCGAATGCCGAACGGCCTCCAAGCGGCGGCTGTGACCGGAGATGCTTGCTTGACAGGATTGCTCCGTCGGCCGAAACTCGGATCATGGGGCCGGCGACCGCCCCACGAGGCGTCAGCCGAAGATCGCGTTCCACAACACCCGCCAGACGGAGGAACGCACATGCCTGCGCCCAATGCCATTTCATCCGACAAGCTCATCCGTATCATCGGAACCCCCCGCGCACCGCTCCTGCTCGACGTGCGATCAGAGGAAGATTTCGCCGATGATCCACGGTTGCTCCCTGGCGCCAACCGGATCGACGACCGCGCGCTCGGCTCCCTCGCGCCACAACTCACCGGCCAGCTGTCGATCGCCATCTGTCAGGCCGGCCACCGGCGCAGTCAGGGCACGGCCGCCTGGCTGCGTGCAGAAGGTTGCCCGTCGGAGTATCTCGAGGGCGGGTTCGAAACCTGGCGCTCTGCCGGGCTGCCGCTGATTGATCCGGCGAAGCTTCCAGCGCGCGATGCGCAGGGTCGCACGGTTTGGGTGACGCGTTCCCGCCCAAAGATCGACCGCATCGCGTGCCCTTGGTTGATCCGGCGTTTCCTCGATCCTCGTGCGATCGTCTTGTTCGTGGCACCAGCCGAGGTGACGGGGGTAGCCGAGCGCTACGACGCTGCTCCCTTCGACATCGAGAATGCCTTCTGGAGCCACCGGGGCGAGCGCTGCACCTTCGACGTCATGCTTGAGGAACTTGGATTGAGTCTACCAGCCCTCGAACGGCTCGCCATCATCGTGCGTGGCGCCGACACCGCGCGCCTTGATCTCGCCCCGGAGGCCGCGGGATTGCTTGCGGCGTCGCTCGGCCTGTCGCGGATGTATTCCGACGATCTTGAGCAGCTCGAAGCCGGTATGTTGCTCTACGACGCCTTCTATCGCTGGGCGCGCGACGCGACTGACGAGACCCATAACTGGCCCATGAACAAGCCTACGGCAGACTGATGCAGGATCGCCATTATCCCACCTTGGCCGAGGCCGCGCGCATCTGGGCACAAATCGGCCTGTTGAGCTTCGGCGGACCCGCCGGGCAGATCGCGCTCATGCACCGCATTCTGGTCGAGGAACAGCGCTGGCTGGGCGAGAAGCGGTTCCTGCACGCGCTGAACTACTGCATGCTCCTGCCCGGACCCGAAGCGATGCAACTCGCGGTCTATATCGGCTGGTTGATGCACCGCACCCTGGGCGGGATCATCGCCGGAGTGCTGTTCGTTCTACCGGGCGTCATGGCGATCATGGCGCTCAGCTGGATTTATGCGCTCTATGGTAATGTCGGATCGGTCGAGGCGCTGTTCTTCGGCCTCAAGGCGGCGGTGCTGGCGATCGTGGTGCAAGCCGTCATCCGCATCGGCTCGCGCGCCCTTAGAAACAGCGCGATGCTCACCATCGCCGCGGCGTCCTTCGTTGCGATCTTCGGTTTCGCTGTGCCGTTTCCGCTGATCATCCTCGTCGCCGGGCTGATCGGCTTCTTCGGCGCCCGCGCCGGCCTGCCCGCCTTTCGAGGCGGCGGCGGACACGGCAAGGTGGGCAAGGTGCAGGTCGCGGATGCGGAGACGCTACTCGGTGAAGAATCGCCCGAGCATACGCGCGTCAACAGGGCCTGGGCGTTCCGCATCTCCGCGGTGTTCCTCGTGCTCTGGCTGGCTCCGGTGGCGCTTCTGTTTGTGGTCTTGGGCCCGGCTAACGTCTTCGCGCAGATCGCTGGCTTTTTCAGCGTCATGGCGGTCGTGACCTTCGGCGGTGCCTATGCGGTGCTGGCCTATGTCGCGCAGGAAGCGGTGCAGAATTTCGGCTGGCTCGCACCCGGCGAGATGCTCGACGGGTTGGGCATGGCCGAAACGACACCTGGCCCGCTGATCATGGTTACGCAATTTGTCGGCTACATGGGCGCTTTCCGCGATGCGGGCAGTCTCTCGCCGCTTCTGGCCGGAACTCTGGGCGGTCTGCTGACCACATGGGTCACTTTCACGCCGTGCTTTCTGTGGATCTTCCTCGGCGCGCCGTTCATCGAGCGCCTTCGCGACAACAAGATGCTGACGGCCGCGCTAACCGCCATCACCGCCGCGGTGGTGGGCGTGATCCTGAACCTGGCTGTCTGGTTCGGGATGCATGTGATCTTCGACGAAGTCAGAAACGTTGTCACCAAGGGCCTCCATATCGATGTGCCTGTGCTGGCGTCGATGGAACTAGCGGCACTGGTTCTGGTGCTGGCGGCGGTGGTCGCGGTGTTCCGCTTCGGGTTCGGACCGATAACCGTTCTAGTGGGATGCGCCGCCGCGGGGTTCCTATTGAAGTTCGCGGGTGTCGCATAGCCGCTTCTGTCCTTGATGAATCGGAGCTGGCAGCCCAAGGCATCGGCGACGCGTCGCTTTGTTTCGCGGATGCGAGTTAAGCCTGCATCGAAGCTGCCGATTTGGGCTCGAAGCGGACCTCGGCACGGCTGGCACGTCTCGCCTACGGGTTGATGCACATCAACGACGGCGTGCCGAAAACGGCCGTATTTAACCGAGAGGTTAGGACGGGGGATCTCGTGCTGTCCGTGGGCTCCAGGGCTCTTTCGCCCTGCACCTGATGCACGCCTACGGTTCTGCCAACTTTCGGTTCAGGATCGATCCGGGCCTTGAGCCACGCCCTCTAAATCTGCAGGATCCGGGTCGCGATCAAAGGAGGAGCATGGTCAGGTCAGCTTCGGCACATGGCCCAGTTCGCGATAGCTCTCATCCTGTTCCTCGCTCCGTTCGCCTACTCGCCCGGGGAACCTGTTCTTCGCCGCCAATGCTGCACGCTTCAGGTTTAGGGCAACCGTCCCGGCGAATCTCGGCTACCACACGGCTGTTCCAATTATTCAACCGCTATGCGGGCGCAGCCTATGTCGTGAATCTCGCTTTGGAACTCGCGCGGGCAGGCGTTCTGGTCGATGATGCAGCAGCGAAGCCCGCCAACATCAAGGATGGCGTAATCCTGCTTTCGCTGATCCCGAAGGCCTATCTCATCGTTTCCCTGATGTTCACGGAGTTCACGGGCGCAAGGGATCTCGACCGGAGCGCTTTTGTCCTGCGGTTCGCGTTGGTCTTCACCATCAACAACGCGGTGGCCTTCTCGCTCTACGCAGCGCTGAGCAGCAGAGCGCCCAGGGTTCCTGCCGGAATCGCCTTCAGCGCAGCACTACGCATTCCCGCGGGAAGGCTGGCGAGGACAAGAAGGACGAGGCCGATCATGACGGGGGCGGCGCCAGTTCTCGCCCCGAAGCCATGATGCGCGACCAGGCCCCCGCTCCGTGGCACATCGGCAAGGGCCCGAACGGCGTGCGTAGCAGGTTCGCTGTGCTGGCGCCGCCGTCCGTTCTGTCGGGGCTGCAACTTGCACTGGGGCGGCTCGCCGCTGGGGCGCAGCGCCTCCGGGGTGTTCTCGAACCGTTCGACGATCAGGATGTAGGGGCCGGTCTGCTCCTTCTCACGGACGGCGAGGTTGACGTAGGTGTCGCTGACCGAGCCGAGATCGATGATGAGATCCTGCATATCCAGGAGACGATCCAGGTTCGCCTCGCCCCCGCGCCCGGTCAGGCGTCCTGTCTCGGGGAGGTCGCGGTATGGCTCGGCGATCTAGTTACGTTCCTCGGGGCGCAGCGCGTGCGGCCAGACGCTCGGCGTCTCGGGGCTTCATAACGTAGACGAGGACCGAGGCGGGTGCGGCGAAGACGGTGCTCACCTCGTCGGGATCTTCACGACTTATTCGGGACGGCAATGGCGTCGAAGCCGCATTCTGCCATGACGGACTGACCTGCGGACGAGAGGATGTGCAGCGCAAGCTTCCAGGCCTCGGACGGAGCCCCCGAGGGGCCGAAGCTTGTCGCGACGGGCGCGCGGCCTTCAGGCTGCCCGCGGCGAATAGAGAGTTGTCTTCGGCAATGGCCGGTTTCATGGCGTCTCAGAAGATGGCTGCAAGCAGGATGTGTTGAGGCATCGTCTGCCTCGCATTGTTCAGCCGCCCCATCGGTCGCCCGGCTTCGGAGGCGCTTTCGGGCTGAAGGCGCAGCGGTCGGGCTTGATGTCGAAAAGCGGCGTTCCATCGAGGCAGTCGAGCCCCCGCACGAAGAGCGTGCCCTCTTCTATCCGAAGCAGGTGGACGAGCGGGCGTGCCGATCGGTTCGGTCGGACGGACGAGCACAAGGCGAAGGCGCCCACCGTGCCTCGTCGCTGCGAAGGCTCAGGCGGGTCAGGTCCCGGCGGCTGCGGTCGAGCCAGTAGAGCACCTCGACGGACTCATAATCCTCCAGCCCCGTCAGCGCCCGATGCCAAATCGGGTCGAGGATGATCCGACATTCCGGCCCATCATGCCGTCCCTGTCGCGGGCACGCCTCGCGATCCCTCCACGTGCGGATCGAACCTCATCACCGCGTCGGATGGAGGAACGCGTGCAACAGCCGCCGCGTTCATGCGCGTGCCTGCGCTGTTCATCCCGTGCCCTGTAAATTTCGCAGCCACTCTTTCCTCAAGTGACCGGCATATCGATCATGCCTCTCGGATCCTGACCCAACTCCACCCACTTGGCCAGCCTTGATCTCCGGCTCACGAGTGTCCTACAGTCGTAGTGTAGCAAAATTTACGAAGTTGCCGGAGACTTTGCAAACCATGGGCGACGCGTTCGGCCTCGCATTCCAGCTCGTGCTCTCCGGGGACGCCGATCTGCTGGAGATCGTGCTCTTGTCGCTCCGTGTCAGCCTGACGGCGACAGGGCTGGCGTGCCTGATCGGCCTGCCCATCGGCGCGCTCGTTGCCACGGGACATTTCCGGGGGCGCAATGCGGTGCTGATCGTGATGAACTCGCTCATGGGGCTGCCGCCCGTGGTCGTAGGGCTGCTGGTCTACCTGCACCTGTCACGCTCGGGTCCCCTGGGCTTTCTTGGCCTGCTTTACACGCCGACCGCGATGATCCTTGCGCAGACCATTCTGATCGCACCCATCGTCGCGGCGCTGTCGCGGCAAGTGCTCGAGGACCTGCACGCCGAATATGCCGAACAGTTCCGCTCGCTCTGCCTGACGAAGCTGCAAACCGTGCAGGCGCTGCTCTGGGATGCGCGCTATTCGCTGCTGACCGTTGGCCTTGCGGGCTTCGGCCGTGCAGTGGCGGAGGTCGGGGCGGTCATCATCGTGGGCGGCAATATCGATCATCTGACGCGGGTGATGACCACGGCCATCGCGCTCGAGACCTCGAAAGGAGACCTCGCGCTCGCGCTCGCGCTCGGAATCATTCTTCTGGTCATTGCGCTGGGCGTGAACGCAGCCGTCCAGTCGGTGCGCATGACGGCTGCGAAGCAAGCGTATGTCTGATGTTCCCGCCACCCTGTATCAGGCCGTGGCGCTGCGAGCGCAGGTTGCCCCCATCCTGCCGCTTGCGGTGCGCGATCTTGTGCTGCGCTTCGGCGAGGAAGTTGTTCTGGACGGGGTGAGCTTCGACCTCGGCGCGACCGGCTGCACCATGATCATGGGGCCGAACGGGTCGGGGAAGAGCCTGCTGCTGAAACTGTTGCACGGCCTGATGCAGCCGAGCGCAGGTCGGGTCGACTGGGGCGGCCATGCCGCGAATACGGTGACGGACCGGCAGGCGCTCGTGTTCCAGAAGCCGGTGCTGCTGCGTCGCTCGGTGGCGGCCAACATCGACTTCGTCCTGAAGGCTCGTCGCAAGGACGCGGGCCGCCGCGATGCGCTGCTCGACCACGTGGGGCTGAGCCACAAGGCGTCCCAGCCCGCGCGCCTCCTTTCGGGGGGCGAGGCTCAGCGGCTGGCGCTGGCGCGGGCGTTGGCAACCGATCCGGAGGTGCTGTTTCTGGATGAGCCCACGGCCAGCCTCGACCCTGCGTCGGTGCTGGCCATCGAAGCCATCGTCGGCGACGCACGCAACCGCGGCGTGCGCATCGTCTTCGTGACCCATGACACGGGACAGGCGCGGCGCCTGGCGGATGACGTCCTGTTCCTTCAACGCGGCAGCATCGCCGAACACACGCGTGCCGCCGACTTCTTCCCCGAGCCGCAGAGCCAGGCCGCCCGGGACTACCTGAACGGCAGAATTGTCGTCTGACGGACCAACCAAGGGAGAAGCCACATGCAGATGAAGACACTTGGCGCAGCCACGGCCGCGACGTTCCTGGCCGGAGCCGCCTTGGCGCAGGACCAGTCCATCATCGTTCAGTCCACGACATCGACGGCGAACTCCGGCCTCTATGACTACCTTTTGCCGATGTTCGAGGAAGAGACGGGCATCCAGGTCAACGTCGTGGCGGTCGGCACCGGTCAGGCGATCCAGAACGCCGAGAACTGTGACGGCGACGTTCTGCTGGTCCATGCCAAGCCCGCCGAAGAGGCCTTCGTCGAGGCTGGCTACGGCACGAGCCGCACCGATTTGATGTACAACGACTTCGTCATCGTCGGACCCGAGGCCGACCCGGCCGGTGTCGGCGGCACGCAGGACGTGCAGGCTGCGCTGTCGAAGATCGCGGAGGAAACCGCGCTCTTCGCCTCGCGCGGCGACGATTCCGGCACGCACAAGAAAGAGATGGCGCTCTGGTCCGACGCAGGCGTCCAACCCACCGAGGCCTCCGGCGAGTGGTACCGGGAAACCGGATCGGGCATGGGCGCGACACTCAACGCAGGCATCGGCATGGGCGCCTATGTCATGACGGATCGCGCAACGTGGATCAGCTTCGACAACAAGCAGGACTACGAGATCCAGGTGCAGGGCGACGAGGACATGTTCAATCAGTATGGCGTAATCCCGGTCAGCCCCGAGCACTGCCCCAGCGTGAACGCCGAGGCGGCCCAGACCTTCGCGGACTGGCTGATCTCGGACGAGGGCCAGGCGGCCATCGCCTCCTACACGGTCGCGGAACAGCAGCTTTTCTTCCCCAACGCCCCTTCGAACTGAGAAAGATCGGGGCGGCCGAGCATGGCCGTCCCACATCACTTGAGGCCATCCCATGACCGACACCGCCTTCCCGGACCACGAGTTCCTGACCGTCAAGGAACTGGCTGAGCTGCTGCGCGTGAAAGAGCGCAAGGTCTATGATCTGGCCGCTTCGGGCGCAGTGCCTTGCTCGCGTGCGACAGGCAAACTTCTTTTTCCTTCGGACGACATTCGCGCCTGGATAGAACGCGCCAAATCGGGCGGCCCCGGCACAGCGGCCGAGCACACGGAGCGCCCGCCCATCATGCTCGGCAGCCACGACCCGCTGCTCGACTGGGCGATCAGGCGCTCGCGCTGCGGGCTGGCGACGTTCCACGACGGCTCGATGGACGGTCTGGAGCGGTTCGGGCAAGGCGAGGGCGTCGCGGCTGGTCTGCATATCCACGATGAGCTGACGGACAGCTGGAATGCGCCCGCAGTTTCCAGTGCGGCCGCGGGACAGAACGCGGTGCTCGTGAACTTCGCCATCAGACGGAGGGGGCTTGTCGTTCGCTCCGACGTACCCGCGCCATCGGGCCTGTGCGATCTTGCGGGCCGCCGCATCGTGCCCCGGCAGC
Source organism: Palleronia marisminoris (assembly GCF_900172315.1). Taxonomy (GTDB): domain Bacteria; phylum Pseudomonadota; class Alphaproteobacteria; order Rhodobacterales; family Rhodobacteraceae; genus Palleronia; species Palleronia marisminoris. The sequence continues at coordinate 156,306 of NZ_FWFV01000009.1, read as the reverse complement.
CGGGCTCGGGGACCGACACGCTCTTCCGGAATCTGGCTGCTCGCGAGGGGCTCGACCGGTCCAGCCTCGATGTGGCTGAAGTGGCCCGAACCGAGGATGAAGCCGTCGAGACGGTGCGCCGCGGCGAGGCCGACGCGGCCTTCGGGCTCGAGGCAGTGGCGAAGAGTTACGGACTTGACTTCGTGCCGATCGTGGAAGAGGAATTTGCGCTTATCGTGGACCGGAAAGCGTGGTTCGAGCCTCCGATGCAAACGCTGATGACGTTCTTTGCGTCGGACGCGTTCAGGGCGCGCGCCGAAGCCTATGGCGGCTACGACATCACCGGGTTGGGCGCCGTCGTCTGGAACGCTTAGCGCGAAGGCGGAGCGTCGCGGCCATCCCTCCGTCATTGCGCGATGCGGAAAGCTACTTCATGCTTCAGATGGTGGCGATTCGTGGGAGGGGCGCCATAGCTTGTCCGGAGGGACCCGGACCGAACGGCGATGAATTCATATGGCCCTTATCGACATCGGGCTGGAGCAAACCTCCAGCGCAACACTGCAGGATTTCCTGGTCAAGCTGTGCGAGCGGCTCGGACTCGAGCATGCCGCATATGCGGGAATGGACCAATCGCAGGGAGATATCCGGGGCTTCGTCACCTATCCCGAGGAATGGGTGCGCCACTACCGGGAAAACAACCTGGCCAAGGGGGATGCGACTCTCCACCTGGCCAGCCGGAGCATCGCGCCAGTCGATTGGAGCCGCATCCCTCGGTCCGAGGAATATGATCGGTTCCTCGACCGGGCGATGGATTTCGGCATCCCCCGGAACGGCGTTACCGTTCCCGTCAGGGGACCGTTCGGCGATATCGGGATGCTCAGCGTTTCGATGTCCGGATCCGCGGATGCGTGGGCGCGGACATATGCGCGGGTCGTCCCCGAACTGCAGGTCGCGGCGGTCCATGTCCATGACAACGTCGTTCGGGCGTTTGCGTCCCCTCACCCCGGCATCAGGCCGACCTTGTCCGCTCGTGAGGTGGAAATCCTGCAATGGATCGCGGTGGGCAAGACGCAGCGTGACATCGGTTCGATCCTCGCGATTTCGGACCGGACCGTCGAGGTGCATCTGCGATCCGCCCGCACGAAACTTGCCGCGCTGACGACGGCGCAGGCGGTCGCAAGGGGCATCAAGGCCAGGCTGATCGACCCTGAGTGACGGCGCGACGCGCCTCGCTCGCGTTCTACGGGATTCCCCCAATTGCTGATGCCCTGGTAATTGGCGATCAATCTCTCAGAAAATCTGGGAGAACTCGCTATGATCATCATCGTCGATGCGCTCAACCGACATGAGTATTCCGGCCTGCTCGATCGCATGTTCCAATTGCGGGCACAGGTGTTTGGAGGACGCCTCGGGTGGGACGTCCATGTGGAGAATGGTCGTGAGGTCGATCAATTCGACGCCCTCGACCCCGGTTACGTCATCGGCGTGAACGAGGATGGCGAGGTCGTCTCTTGCGTCAGGGCGCTGCAGACCACCGGTCCGCACATGCTGGCCGACGTCTTCAGCGCCATCCTTGGCGGAGAGGCCCCGCTGAGAAGCCCCACTGTGTGGGAATCGACGCGCTTCTGCGTCGACACGAAACGCCTGGGCCTCGGCCGTGGCCCGGGAACGATCTCGGGCGCGACGAGCGAGCTGATGATCGGGTCGCTGGAATGGGCGATGACCTCGGGGATCAGCGACATCGTCACCGTGATCGACCCGATCATGAACAAGGTGCTGAAGCGCTCGAACAACGCGCCATACGACTACCTGGGCGAGACCACGCAGATGGGCAAGGTCCCGGCAATGGCGGCCCTGCTGGACTGCACGCCCGAGCGGATCGCGCGTGTCCGCGAGTTCTCGGGCATCGACCACGACGTCTTCGCCAACGAGAGCCAGGCCCGCCGCTTCTCGGACGCGGCGCCGGTCGCGAAGGCCGAGAAGGCGACCGACGCGCAGATGCAGAGCTATCTGGAAGAGCAACTCGCCGAGGCCGACACTGCGCGAGACCGCGCTGCGGCACTGCGGACATGGAACGAGCTTTACGCCCGCGGCCTCGTTGCCAGCCGGCCGCCGATCCCTGCCCTCTCGAGCGTTTCCTGACCGTGATCGCGGCGCGCAGATCGCAGGATTTGCGCGCCGCCGATTCGAGAGGCGGGAGTAAGTGTTCGGTTTTTCGTGTTGCGGATGTGTTGGTGCCGCCCCTATCGTTCGGGTAGCCTACCCTTGTGATGTTGAACACGGACTGCCGGCCACAGACATGAACCGCGAAATTGCACCGGATGCAGGGCTGGATCGAAGCGTCCGAAGCCTTCAGAAGATCGGCCCGGCGGGATACGCGGTCATGCTGCACCTGCGCGGTCTGTCATGCCGCCTGATCGAGCGTACGTACCCGCAGAGATGGATCGAGCACTACAACGCCAACGGCTACGCCCTGCGGGATCCCATCATCGGGTGGTGTATCGAGCATGTCGGAACGATCCGCTGGTCGAACCCCGATCTTCCCGACCCCTATGGCATCATGGAACGCGCAGCAGGCTTCGGGCTGCCGTTCGGCGCGTCGATATCCCTTGGACCGAAGGATTGTCGCAGCATCGTCAGCGTCGCCCGGGCTGATCGCGAGCTTGAAGCCGACGAGCTGGAGACGCTCGACAACCTGGGCCGGCACATCCACCAGCTTCTCCCTTGCGAGCTGGAACTGACGGTCAAGCAGCGCGAGGCGATCGAATGCGTCGCGGCGGGGATGCGGATGAAGCAGGCCGCAGCTTTCATCGGAATATCGGATTCGGCCCTGAAGATCCGCTTCCGTTCGATCCGTGAAAAGTTGAGCGCCCGCACCAACGCAGAGGCCATCCAGCGGGCGAAAGACTACAACCTCATCTGACGACCGGCGGCGACGTCCCGGTTAGGCGTCTGCCAGAGGTGAAACAGGCTTGCGATGTGAGGCTGAACCGATGGTGCTGCCGGAGAGATTCGAACTCTCGACCTCTCCCTTACCAAGGGAGTGCTCTACCCCTGAGCTACGGCAGCATTCTCGGTGGCGGGTCACTAGACGGAACCGGACGGGCATGCAAGTAGTCGGGCGCAGATTTTTGCGCCACCCGACCGGGCCGCGGCAACTGGACCCGCAGGGGTGCGTGCTCTATGTCGGGCGCATGTCCGCGAAGAAGCCGTCAGAGACCGAGAAATCCGCGCGCGAGACGCGGGAGGATCGGCTGAAGGCCGCGCTCAAGGCCAACATCCAGCGTCGCAAGGCGCAAGCGAAGGCGCGCGCGTCAGAGGCAGCGGACGAGGAACAGAGCTAGGGGAACAGGCATGGATTCGATCGTCGTGACCGGCGGCAACGAGCTGAACGGGCAGATCCCCATCGCCGGGGCCAAGAACGCCTGTCTCACGCTGATGCCCGCCACGCTGCTCAGCGAGGCGCCACTGACGCTGACAAACGCGCCGCGGCTGTCGGACATCATCACGATGACGGCGCTTCTGCGGTCCCTGGGCGTCGAGGTCGATGTGCAGGAGGACGGTCGCGTCCTGGCGCTGTCCTCGCATGACCTGACCAGCCACCGCGCAGACTACGAGATCGTGCGCAAGATGCGGGCCTCGATCCTGGTGCTGGGCCCCCTTCTCGCCCGTGGCGGCGTGGCCGAGGTTTCGCTGCCGGGCGGCTGTGCCATCGGCGCGCGTCCCGTGGACCTGCACCTGCGCGCGCTCGAGGCCCTGGGAGCCGAGATCGACCTCAGCGAGGGGTACGTCCATGCCAAGGCGCCCGGCGGCCTCAAGGGCGGAAAGGTCGAGTTTCCGCTCGTCTCGGTCGGCGCGACCGAGAACGTCCTGATGGCAGCGACGCTGGCCAAGGGAACCACCACCATCGAGAACGCCGCCCGCGAGCCCGAGATCGTGGACCTTGCCGACTGCCTGCGCCGCATGGGTGCGCGGATCGAGGGCGACGGCACCTCGACCATCACCGTCGAGGGCGTGGACAGCCTGAACGGCGCGACCCACCCCGTCGTGACCGACCGGATCGAGCTTGGCACCTATATGCTGGCCCCCGCCATCGCGGGCGGCGAGGTCGAGTGCCTCGGCGGCCGGATCGACCTGCTCGGGGCGTTCTGCGAGCGGCTGGATGCCGCCGGCATCCTTGTCGAAGAGACCGGGAACGGCATCAGGGTCGCGCGCCGAAACGGGCTGCTGAAGGCCGTGGATGTCAGCACGGCGCCCTACCCCGGCTTTCCCACCGACTTGCAGGCGCAGATGATGGCAGCGCTATGCACGGCCGAGGGCACCTCGACCCTGCACGAGACGATCTTCGAGAACCGCTTCATGCACGCGCCCGAGCTGTCTCGCATGGGGGCCCGGATCGAGGTCCATGGCGGCACCGCCCGTGTCACCGGGGTCGATCGGCTGAAGGGCGCGCAGGTGATGGCGACGGATCTGCGTGCCAGCGTGTCGCTGATCCTTGCCGGCCTGGCGGCCAAGGGCACGACTCAGGTCAACCGGGTCTATCACCTCGACCGCGGCTACGAGCAGGTCGAACACAAGCTTGGCGCCGTGGGTGCGCAGATCGAGCGGGTGCAGGGCCCATGACCGAAGACGCCCGCTTCGAGGACGCGCAGGGCGGCCCCCTCCGCCTGCGCGCGCTGGACCTCGACGACCTCGCTGTCGTGTCGTCGCTGGTGCAGGATGCTGTCCTTCCCGTGACCGAGATGCGGTGGGACCACGTGCAACGCCGCTTCGGCCTGCTTCTGAACCGCCTCCGCCGCGAGGATGACGCGGCCGAGGTCGAGCGGGTGCGAACAGTCCTCGTGGTCGAGGACGTGATGGCCGTGCGCACCTCCGGGATCGAGCGCGAAGATCGCGACCTTGTCTGCGCGGTGCTGTCGGTGACGATGGAGCCGGGCGAGGACGGAACCGGCACCGTCATGATCACCCTCGCCGGGGACGGCGCCATCGCGCTCTCGGTCGAGGCGCTCGAGGTCACCCTGCGCGATGTGACCCGCCCCTATCATGCGCCGTCGGGCAAATTCCCCGATCACGGCCTCGACTGACCCGCCGCCCCGGCCGGAGATCCCCCATGCCCCAGCTGCTTTCGACCGACGATTCCGACTTCAATACCCGCTTCGCCGATCTTCTGACGATGAAGCGCGAGGATTCCGTCGACGTGGACGACACGGTCGCTGCGATCATCGCGGATGTGCGCGCGCGGGGCGACGAGGCGCTTTGCGACCTGACGACCCGTTTCGACCGCTTCACCCTGACGCCCGACCGGATCGAAATCACGGGGCCCGAGATCGACGCCGCCGCGCGCGCCGTTCCCCAGGCCGAGCGGGCCGCGCTGGAGCTCGCCGCGCAGCGCATCCGCGCCTACCACGAACGCCAGATGCCCAAGGATGAAAGCTGGACCGACAAGAGCGGCGCGACCCTTGGCTGGCGCTGGTCCCCGGTTTCGGCCGCGGGGCTCTACGTGCCGGGGGGGCTTGCCTCGTACCCGTCGTCGCTTCTGATGAACGCGATCCCCGCCAAGGTGGCGGGCGTCAAGCGCCTTGTGGTCACCGCGCCCACGCCCGACGACAAGGTGAATCCGCTTGTCCTTCTGGCCGCCCGGATCGCCGGTGTGGATGCCGTCTACCGCGTCGGCGGCGCGCAGGCGATCGCGGCACTGGCCTACGGGACCGAGACGATCGACCCGGTGGACAAGATCACTGGTCCCGGCAACGCCTATGTCGCCGCCGCCAAGCGCCGGGTCTTTGGCCGGGTCGGCATCGACATGATCGCCGGACCCTCCGAGATCCTTGTGATCGCCGACGCCGACAACGATCCAGACTGGATCGCGCTCGACCTTCTCAGCCAGGCCGAGCATGACGAGAGCGCGCAGGCGATCCTCATCACCACCAGCGCAAAGCTGGGGCAACAGGTCGCTCGGGCGGTCGAGGCGCGGCTTCAGACCCTTGCGCGGCGCGACATTGCCGCCGCCTCGTGGCGCGACTACGGCGCCATCATCACCGTCAACGATCTGGGCGAGGCCGCCGCGCTGGCCGACCGGATCGCGCCCGAGCACCTGGAGCTCTGCGTGAGCGAGCCCGATCCGCTCGCCGCCAACATCACTCATGCGGGCGCGATCTTCCTCGGCAAGTGGACGCCCGAGGCCGTCGGCGACTATGTCGGCGGACCCAACCACGTCCTGCCGACCGCGCGCTCGGCGCGGTTTTCGTCGGGGCTGTCGGTCATGGACTTCCTCAAGCGGACGACGATGGCACGGATGACGCCCGCCTCGCTGAAGGCGATCGGTCCTGCGGCCGAAACGCTCGCCAATGCCGAAAGCCTGGAAGCCCATGGCCTCAGCGTCCGCGCCCGGCTCGACACGATGAACTGATATGACCGCGGCCCCGGATGTGATATGCCTTGTGTCAGGGAGGTTCACCCGGACGACGGGACCATGAACCGATGACATGTCTGAGCAAGATAGAACTCGACGAAACGGGGCTTGCGGCACCGTCGCCCGAACTCGAGCAGGAAAGACGCGTCGCCGTCTTCGACCTGCAGGAGTCCAACTGTTTCGAGGTGAAGGGCGCCGCCCCCGGCCCCTACGCGCTGCGGCTCGGCGCCGAGGCGGGGCGCATCGTCTTACACTGGACGGCCCCCGATGGCGAAACCGGCACCTTCCGCCTGTCCCTTGGCCCGCTCGACCAGGCTGTGAAGGACTACCGGGCCCTGTGTGACACCTATGTCGAGGCAGTCCGAACCCTGCCCCCAGCCCGCATCGAACAGATCGACACTGCCCGCCGCGACATCCACGACGAGGCCGCCCGCCAGTTGCGCGCGCGGCTGTCGGACCACGTCTCTGTGGACAACGCGACGGCACGGCGGCTCTTCACCCTGATCTGTACGATCGGCACCCGCGACTGACGCAGATGCGTTATCTTGCTTGATTCCGGGCCAGTTTGGCCCCATCTACTGCGCGTTCGCCAAATCCGGCGGATGGCAATCACGGAGTGACCATGGCCAAGGAAGAGCTACTCGAATTTCCGGGCGTCGTGAAGGAACTCCTGCCGAATGCGACGTTCAGGGTCGAGCTCGAAAACGGCCATGAGATCATCGCGCACACGGCAGGCAAGATGCGCAAGAACCGCATCCGGGTTCTCGCGGGCGACAAGGTGCAGGTCGAGATGACCCCCTACGATCTGACCAAGGGCCGGATCAACTATCGCTTCAAGTAAGGCGGCGCGCCGCGCAGGTCTGCCGTTCGCCACGAGAGCAGCGACCGTCGCCCCTTCGCACGACCGGGTGCCGACATGACCGCTTCCCCGCCACGCCTGATCCTCGGTTCCGGCTCGCCCCGCCGGCTGGAGCTTCTGGCCCAGATCGGCCTGACGCCCGACGACATCCGTCCCCCGGACATCGACGAGACACCTCGCAAAGCCGAACTGCCCCGGCCCTACTGCCTGCGCATGGCAACCGAAAAAGCCGTGGCGGTCGAGATCGGCGACAACGAGGTCGTGCTGACGGCCGACACGACCGTTGCGCGGGGCCGCACGATCCTGGGCAAGCCCGCCGACGCGGACGAGGCCCGTGCGTTTCTGCGATCGCTCTCGGGCCGACGCCACACCGTGGTCACCGCCGTGGCCGTCCGCTACCGGGACACGATGCGCGCCCGCGACGTGGTCACGGCGGTCCGCATGAAGCGCCTGACCGAGGCCGAGATCGAGGGCTACATCGCCACCGGCGACTGGCAGGGCAAGGCCGGCGGCTACGCCATCCAAGGTCCGGCCTCGGTCTTCATCCCGTGGATCAGCGGCTCGTTTTCCGCCGTGGTCGGCCTGCCATTGGCCGAGACCGCGGCTCTCCTTTCCGCAACCGGGATCTCCCCGTTCGAGGCACCATGAAGGGCACGACCATCCATCTCGACACCTTCGCCGGTCGCCTCGCCGCGGCAAGGATGAAGGACGGCCTGCTCGACGACCTGCTCGTCGCGCCCGACGAGGGCACGCCGCTGCCCGGCGCGATCTACCGTGCCACGGTGGACAGGGTGCTGAAGGGCCAGGGCGGCGCCATGCTGAACCTGCCCGAGGGCACAGCCTACCTTCGGGGCGCAAAAGGCCTGCGTCCCGGCGAAAGCCTGCAGGTGCAGGTGACGGGCTACGCCGAGGCCGGCAAGGCCGTTCCGGTGACGGACCGCCCGCTCTTCAAGTCCCGCTTCGCCATCGCGACGCCCGGCAAGCCCGGCTTCAACGTCTCGCGCCAGATCCGCGACGACGATCTGCGCGACGGCCTGCTGGAACTCGCCCACGACACGCTGGGGCCCCCCGGTGAGATCGGCCTGATCCTCCGCTCGGCCGCCGCCGAGGGCAACCTCGACGAGATCGCCGCCGACATCGTGGCCATGACCGACCTCGCCCGGCAGGTCGCCGAGGATCAGAGCCGCGAGCCGCTGCTTCTGGTCGACGGCTCCGACCCCCATACCGAGGCCTGGCGGGAATGGCCCCTGCCCGACGCGCTGCATACCGAGCCTGGCAACTTCGCGGAGCATGGCATCGACGAGATGATCGAGGACCTGCGCCAGCCCCGCGTGAACCTTTCCGGCGATCACTGGATCAGCATCGAGCCCACGCGCGCTCTTGTCGCGGTGGACGTGAACACCGGCGCCGACGCTTCGTTGGCGGCCGGCCTCAAGGCCGACATCGCGGCAGCGCGCGCCCTGCCCGCCGCGCTTCGTTGCCGAGGCTTGGGTGGGCAGATCGTCATCGACATGGCCCCGGCCCCCAAGAAGGACCGCCGCCAGATCGAGCAGGTCCTGCGGGCCGCCTTCCGCACCGATCCGGTAGACACGGTGCTCGCCGGATGGACGCCTCTCGGCCACTTCGAGCTGCAGCGCAAACGAGAGCGCCTGCCGCTTCACCGGATTTTCGAAGGCTAAACCGATGTCCTGCCCCATCTGCAGCAAGGAATCCGACCATCGCTTCCGCCCTTTCTGCTCGGCCCGCTGCGCCGATATCGACCTCGGCCGCTGGCTGACAGGCAGCTATGCGATCCCGGCGGACGATGACGAGGCATGGGAAGAGGATGCGCGCCAGGATCCTCCGCTCGAGCACTGATTTTTTGTCTGCGCCCTCTGGACCCTCCCGCTCAGGCCGTCTAAGAGAGCGCCACCCCGCCGGCGGTCTCCGCCGCGTGCCCGTGCCCGGGTAGCTCAGGGGTAGAGCAGTGGATTGAAAATCCTCGTGTCGGTGGTTCGATTCCGCCCCCGGGCACCACTTCAAACGGCGAGCCGTTGTCACGCTCATGGTTTATCGTATGTCGGCGTGCGGTCTCTGATGTGCAGAGGGTCGCACAACGCCGTGTTCCGCAACGCTTTGCCCTTGCCAGATGGCGCGCGCACTCCACTTCATGGAAGGCACTGACATATTGCGGCCTCGGCCCGTCTGGCCAGCAGGCCCCGCTCATCTATGCGCGACGGCGGCACCCCTACCGCAAATTCACGATCGTCACAGATGGAGCACTTCCTTGGTGAACAAAAACACTGTATTCCGCCCGTCGAAAGCCGAGACCAAGGCTGAGAGCACAAACACGTTCGTGAAAGCCATCATCGAAGGCGAGACCGCAACACGCGAAGCCAAGACGGCCCGCCTCCGCGCGGCGCGCGCCGAAAGAGACGCCAACGCGAAGATCAACGAAGAGGCGCAAAAGGCGTCGTCCCCGAAAAAGACCCCGCGAAAAAAGGCTTCCTCGAAGCCGAAACCTACGAGCTGATTGACCCCTTGATCCACGATTCCGTTCCGACGCCCGACCCCGCCACTGCGCAAGCAGCCTCCGCTCATGAAGAACGGGACGCCCGCAGCTGGGTGCGTCTTCTTGCGAACTACCGCGAACCGTCGCGGTTGCGCAGCGCAGTCGAGCTCCTCATTACCCTCGTGCCCTTCGTCGCCCTCTGGGCGCTCGCGTGGTGGAGCCTGTCCGTCAGCTATGCCCTCGCCACGGCCATCGCCGCTCTGAACGGCGCCTTCCTGGTCCGGCTGTTCCTGATCCAGCACGATTGCGGGCACGCGTCGTTCTTCAAGAACCGCTCGGTGAACGACTGGGTCGGGCGGTCGCTGGGCGTGCTGACGGTGACACCGTACAATGTCTGGCGCCGTGCACATGCACATCACCATTCCGCTGCCGGCAATCTCGACAAGCGCGGCATGGGCGACGTGCTGACGCTGACGGTAGACGAATATCGCGGCCTCTCGCGCTTCGGGCGGCTGCGCTACCGGCTCTACCGGCATCCGCTGGTGCTGTTCGGCCTCGGTCCGAGCTACGTGTTCCTCCTCGCCAACCGGCTGCCGGTGGGTCTGATGCGCTCGGGCTGGAAATACTGGGCCAGCGCCATGGGCACCAACCTGATGATGCTCCTCGTCCTGGGCGCGATCGCCTATTTCGGCGGGGTAGCACCGCTCGTCTTCGTCTTCCTGCCCACGACCGTCGTCGCGGCCTCGATCGGGATCTGGCTCTTCTACGTGCAGCACCAGTTTGAAGAGACCAGCTGGGACGAAGAGCCCGACTGGCAGCTTCACGACGCGGCCCTGCATGGCAGCTCGCACTATATCCTTCCGGGCGTATTGCGGTGGTTCTCGGCCAATATCGGGGTGCATCACGTGCACCATCTGCAAAGCCGGGTGCCGTTCTACCGCCTACCCGAGATCCTGAACGACCACCCCGAGCTGAACGAGGCGCAACGCCTCACCATCCGCGAAAGCTTCAGGACCGTGGGGCTTCAGCTCTGGGACGAGAAAAGCCGACGCCTCGTCTCCTTCGCGCAGGCGAAGGCCATCTGAGGGCGGGATGGGTGCGCCGCACGTGTTTGCGATGGCAAGGCGCCTCCTTCTCATTTGTCTCCTGACCGCCTGGGGGCCGCAGCTTTCCGCGCAGGAAGATGCGCCTGCGTCAAGCCCCGTCGCGGTCGAGGATGCGCCCGCCGACGCCCCAATCGCCGCCCGGCTTCGCGCCATACTCTCGGCCCTCGACCTCGACGACATCGCGGTGTCGGTCGAGGCCGGGGTCGTGACCCTGTCGGGGAGCGTTGCCGATCCAGCCGCAATCGAGCAGGTGGCCGGGATCGCCGATCGGCTAGACGGAGTCGTGGCTGTGCGGAACGAACTCGCCGCGACTGACGAACTCGCCCAACAGCTGGATCCGGTGCTGGTGAGGTTTCGCGCACGGTTCGACCAGGTACTGGCGCGGCTTCCCTTGCTGGCACTGGCCACTGCCGTTTTCGCTGCGGTCGTAGTCCTCGGGTTTCTCCTGGCGCGCGCGCCGCTGTGGAACCGACTGGCGCCGAACGCATTCATCGCCGGGATATATGCTCAGGCCGTCCGCGTCGCCTGCGTCATTGCCGGCGTGGTGATCGCGCTCGATCTACTGGGCGCGACCGCTCTTCTGGGGACGATCCTGGGCGCTGCCGGCATCGTCGGCCTCGCGATCGGTTTCGCGGTTCGCGACACGGTCGAGAACTTCGTCGCTTCGATCATGCTGAGCCTGCGCCAGCCGTTCCGGCCCAATGACCTCGTCGAGATCGAGGGCGACGTGGGTCAGGTAATCCGCCTCACCTCGCGCGCCACGATCCTATTGTCGCTGGACGGCAACCACGTCCGCATCCCGAACTCCGTCGTGTTCAAGGGCCGGATCGTGAACTACACGCGCAACCCTGCCCGCCGCTTCGTCTTCGACATCGGCATCGACCCTGAAGCGGATCTCGAGGCGACGCGTCTCCTTGCCGAAAACACGCTGAAGGCCCTGCCCTTCGTTCTCTCGGATCCCGAGGCGCTGGTCTGGATCGAGAACATCACCGAGGCCGGCGCCGTCCTGCGGATAACCGGTTGGATCAATCAGGACGAGACCGGGTTCCCGACCGCCCGCGGCGACGCCATCCGCCTTGTGAAATCCGCGATCGAGGCCGCCGGCGTGGCCATCCCGGACACGACATATCGCATCCGCCTCGAAGGAACCGGTTCCGTTCCCTCGGCCGCGCCCCGTTCAGCGAAGCCCTCCCCGCCGCGGGCCCAGCAGAATGCGCTGATCGTTCATCCGTCCGAGAAGAAGGCACTGACCCCCATCGTCGCCGCCGAACGGCGCGACAAGTCCGATTTGCTCAGCGGTGACGCCCCGCAGGAGTAGGGTGCGCTACGCAGTCCTGCGCCGCCAGGCCTGCCAGAGCGAAAGAAGAAGCAGCGCCGCCGTCGCGACGACGAACCCTGCCGCGATCGGACGCTCCAGGAACACCATCGGATCCCCGCGCGAGATCAGTAGCGCGCGGCGCAGGTTCGTTTCGATCAGCGGGCCGAGGACGAAGCCCAGCAGCAAAAGCGCCGGACTGAACGCGGCAAGCGCCAGCAGGTAGCCGACCAACCCGATCCCCGCGACCGCGATGATGTCGAAGGTCAGCCCCCGGACCGAGTAGACGCCGAGGCAGACGAACACCAGGATCGCAGGGTAGAGCCAGCGGAACGGAATCCGCAGCATCGCCACCCAGATCCCGATCAGCGGCAAGTTGAGGATCAGAAGCAGCAGGTTCCCGATCCCGAAACTGGCCACCAGCCCCCAGAACATCTCGGGCCGCGCCTCGAGCATCAGGGGGCCCGGCTGGATGCCGTGGATCACGAGCGCGCCCAGCATCAGCGCCATGATCGGATCGCCCGGAATCCCCAGCGTCAGGGTCGGCACGAAGGCCGTGATCGCGGCCGCGTTGTTCGCCGATTCCGGCCCCGCGACGCCCTCGACGGCGCCCTTGCCAAACCGCGACGGGTCCCGCGCGACCCGCCGTTCCATGGCATAGCTCAGGAACGAGGACAGGGTGGAGCCCGTGCCCGGCAACGCGCCGAAGAAACTGCCGAGTGCGCCGCCCCGCAGGGTAGGCCAGCCCATGCGGCGGAGATCGTCGCGCCCCGGCAACAGCCGGCGCAGCCCGATGCGTTCGACCACGCCCTGCCGGTCCGGGTCCCGGACATTGGCAATCACCTCGGCCACTCCGAACAGCCCCATCGCGAGGGCGACGAGGTTGATCCCGTCCAGGAACTCGGTCTGTCCGAACGTGAAGCGTTGCACGCCCGAGTTCACGTCCGTTCCCACGCAGCCCAGAAGCAGCCCCAGCGTGACCATCGCGAAGCCCTTGGCGAACTGATCCGTCCCGATGGTCGAGGCGGCGACGAGGCCCAGGATCATCATCGCCGCGTAATCCGCCGCTCCGAACGCGGTTGCGGCGCGGGATAGCCACTCGGCCAGCATCACCAGCACCATGATCCCGATGACCGACCCGGCGAAGGACGAGGCCATCGCCGCGAACAGCGCGACCCCGGCCCGACCCTCGCGCACCATCGGATATCCATCCAGGGCGGTGACCGCCGATTGCGGCGTGCCCGGCAGGCGCATCAGGATCGAGGCGACCGCGCCGCCATACTGCGCGCCGTAATAGACCCCGGCCAGCATGATCAGCGCCGCTTCGGCCGTGATGTAGTAGGTCACCGGCAGCAGAAGCGAAATCGCCGCCATCGCTCCGATCCCCGGCAGAACGCCGACGAAGGTCCCAAGAACGACGCCGAGGATGCAGTAGATCAGCACCCCGGGTTGCATCGCGAACCCGATGCCGTAGAGCAGCCCCTCCCAGGTCGTCATGGCAGGCGCGGCCAGAGCGGCAGGGTCATCCGCAGCCCGAAGCTGAAGACCAGGACCGTCAGCAGGGTGACGGCCAATGTCAGCACCATACGCCACGTCCAGCCCGGCTGCGGCGCCGGAAGGCTGGCGACCAGCACCGAGGCTGCGGTCGCACCAACGAGCCCCAGGCGCGACAACCCGAGGCCGAAGATCACGATCGACGCCAGCACCGCCGCCGCGGCCCAAGGCTGAACGCGCGACGGCACGCCGGTCCGGCGCAACGCGGGAAGCGCCACGATCAGCCCGAGTGCCGCCAGCATCGCTCCCAGAACGGTGGGAAAGAACCCCGGCCCCATCCGACGGAGGGTGCCGAGGTCATAGTAGGCCAGCGCCCAGCCGCAGGCAGAGAGTCCCACGGCCGCCAGCGCAAGCCCACCCCAGATATCGGGCCAATCGCGCCGCATTCCGGCTTACTGGCTGTCCTGAACCCGGTCGATCACCGCGCCCCACATTTCGGTATCCGTGGCGATGCGCTCTTCAAGGTCGGCCGGCGTCCCGGGCGCCGCCTTCCAGCCGATCGCCAGCAGCTTCTCCTGAACCTCGGGATCGGCGAGGATCTCGTTCAACTCGGTGTTCAGGCGCTCGATTACCGCCGGGTCGGTGTCCGCCGGCGCGATGAACGCGTTCCAGAGTTCGGCCCGGAAATCGTCCGGAAGGCCCGCCTGCCCGGCCATCACCGGCACGTCGGGCGCCTGCGGGAAGGGCTCGGCCGAGGTGATGCCGAGCATCTGCATGTTGCCAGCCTCGACATGGGGCATGGCGGCCGACGGCGCCATGAAGCCCGCGTCGATCTCGCCGCCCATGATCGAGGTCGTGACTTCGGCGTAGCTGGTGAAGGGGATGTGCAGCATGCTCACGCCGGCTTCATCGGCGAAGAGCTCCGCCGTCAGGTGCGCACCGGACCCCTGCCCGACCGAGCCATAGGTCAGCGCTTCGGGCTCTGCCCCCGCCGCATCGACGAAGCCCTGGAGGTCGCCAATGTCCGAATCGGCCGAAACCGCCAGTACCAGCGGCGACGTTGCGATCAGCGTCACAGGCGCGATGTCCGCCCCGACGTCGTAGCCGGTGTCGTCCATCAGCCGCTGCGCTGTGGTCAGCGGGCCGTTGATCGTGGTGCCGAAGGTATGCCCGTTTCCGGCGGAGGCGAGCATCTGCTGGACCCCGATCACCCCACCCGCGCCCGGCTTGTTCTCGACGACGACCGGCTGACCCAGGCGCTGCGCAAGCGGCTCGGTGATGATGCGCGCAAGCGTGTCGGGCGAAGAGCCGGCCGGGAAGCCGACGAAAACGTGCACCGGCTCGGTCGGCCATGCATCCTGCGCGAGGGCCGGGAAGGCGGCAAGTGCAACGGCGCAGGACAGTGCGGCGCGGCGGGTCAGAATGATCGTCATGGTGGTCCCCTCCTGAATGGTTCTCCGCACAGAGCACGACGAGGACGGGGTTTCAATCTTGTTGGTCGCCGGCAGGCGGGTCCACAGCGACCAGGGCTACAGCGTGCAGATGATCCCCCGCACCGTCGCGTTCAGCAATTGACGTGCCAAGGGGGTGACGTCAGCCCGGGATCAGGGGGTTCTGCCGTCATCTTGGGAAAACGCGTCCATCGAAGAGCTTGCGCGCCGTCCGCAGCGTGCCCGTACGGATGACCCGACCCGCTTCGTCGCGCTCGATCAGCACATCCGCGGCGCCACCGGGATGAGCGATGCGGAACGTCGTTCCCTCGGGCAGTTGCGCGACCTCGTGGGCGGGGCTGCCCGGCAGAGTCGCGGCGGTGGCGGCGGTGATCGCGGCGAAGACGCCGATGGTGGCGTGGACGCGGTGGGGGATGAAGCTGCGGGTCATCAGCGCCGCGCCGCCCGGGTCGCGGCTGACGAGGAACATCTTGGGCACCGACTTGTCCGACACATCGCCTAGGGCCATCAGGTGGCCGGCTTTCAGGCGAATGGCCTCGACCCGATCCTTGAGGTCGGCATTGGCCTCGAGCTCCTCTCGCCCTTCCCGCCCGGTGATCCCCAACGCGTCCGCGCGCATCACGACGCAGGGCATCCCGTTGTCGATGAGGGTGCAGGAGACGCCCTCGATCTCGTCCGCCTCGTGGCCCGTGGGCAGAAGCGTCCCGCACATCGACCCCGCGACGTCGTCGAACATCAGCGGGATCGGCGCGTGGCGGCCCGGCACCCCGTCGATCGAGGCATCGCCACCATAGCGGACCCGCCCGCCCGGGGTCTGGATCGTGGCCGTGGCAACCTCGCCGGTATTGACCATGTGGATGCGGATGTTCGTCTCGTCGCCGGTAGCCCCGACCAGTCCGCGCTCGATCGCGGCGGGGCCGACGCCCGCCAGGATATTGCCGCAGCCCTGCGCGTCGCTGACGAGAGGGCGGTCGGGGAACACTTGGAGGAACCAGTAGTCCACATCCGCATCGTCCCGGGTCGAGGGTGACAGGATCGCCACCTTCGAGGTCAGCGGGTCGGCCCCGCCGATCCCGTCGATCTGGTTGGCATCGGGCGAGCCCATCACGCGCAGCAGCAGATCATCGAGTGCCGCGCGGTCTGTGGGCAAGTCCGAGGCCAGGAAATACGCCCCCTTCGACGTGCCGCCGCGCATCCACAGGCAGGGAAGTCCATCCATCCCGTCGGTCCTTTCCGGTTCAGACGTATTTCAGGCCCTTCTCGGCCAGCGTCCCGCGCATGTCGTAGATGTCGAGGCCGAGCTCGCCCGAGGCGAGGCGCTGGCGCTTCTCGTCCTCCTTCGCGAGCCGCTGTTCCGCCTTCTCCAGCACAGCGGCGGCATCGGCACGGCGGACGACGCACACCCCGTCATCGTCGGCCACCACCACATCGCCCGCCTCGATGATCTGGCCCGCGCAGACGATGGGGACGTTCACCGAGCCCGGCGTCTCCTTCACCGTGCCCTGCGCGCTGATCGCCCTGGACCAGACGGGGAAGCCCATCTGCGTCAGGTCCCGCACATCGCGCACGCCGGCGTCGATGATCAGCCCCCGGCACCCCCGCACCATGGCCGAGGTCGCCAGCAGGTCGCCAAAATACCCGTTGTCGCAGGGCGAGGTCGGCGCCAGCACCAGGACGTCGCCCTCCTGCAACTGTTCGATGGCGACATGCAGCATCCAGTTGTCGCCCGGAGGCGCGCTGATCGTCACCGCGCTGCCCGCAATCTGCGCGCCCGCGTAGATCGGGCGCATGTACGACTGCAGGCAGCCGATCCGCCCCTGGGCCTCGTGGACCGTGGCGACACCGGCCTGCCCCAGCTTGTCGACAACGGCGCCGTCCGCCCGCTCGACGTTCTGCACGACCTTTGCCATGTCAGTCCTCCTCGACCGGCGGAGTGCCGTGGGTGTGGAACGTCTCGATCGTCTTCAGACCCCAGGCCTGGCCCTTCTTGCGGTCGGCCTCGGTCCAGATGACAGGCTCCCAATCGGGGGCGAGGATCAGCCGCGCGCCGGAATTGGCCAGCTCCACGCGATTGCCCGCGGGCTCCCAGACATAGAGGAAGAACGTCCCCTGGATGGCATGCTTGTGAGGGCCCGTTTCGATGTGGACCCCGTTCTGCAGGAAGATGTCGGCAGCGCGCAGGATGTCCTCGCGCTGATCGGTGGCGTAGGTGACGTGGTGCAGGCGGCCGTTGCCCTTGCCGTGCTCTTCGGCACAGGCGAGGTCGTAGGTCTTGTTGTTCACGGTGAACCAGCAGCCGCCGATCCGGCCGTTATCGAGCTGGATCATCTCGGTCACGCGGCTGCCCAGGCAGGTCTCCATGAAGCGCCGGAACTCTGTCACGTCCGCGGCCAGGAGGTTCAGGTGGTCGAGCCGGCGCGGCGCCGCCCCGGTGAAGGCCGAGGCAGTGTTCTTCAGCGCGGGCGCGTCGTCACCCTCTGCCGTGTACCAGCGAGTGTCGTAGTAGATCTCGAACACGTGGCCGAACGGGTCCTCGAACCGGAAGGCCCGCCCGTGGCCCTCGTCGCCCTCGTTCCAGCCGTGGGTCGTGTAGCCCGAAGCCTCGATCGCCGCGACCCGACGCTCCAGCGCCTCGGGGCTGGCGGCGCGGTAGCCGATATGGGCGACGCCGGTGCGGTCGGCGCGGGTCAGCTTGAGCGTGTGGTACTCGTAGTCGTCCCAGGCCCGCAGGTAGGCGCTGTCGCCATCCCGCCTCGACAGCTTCAGCCCGTAGACGCGGGTGAAGAAGTCGAGGCTTTCCTCGAACTTGTCGGTCAGCATCTCGATGTGGCCGAGATGCGCGATGTCATGGATCAGGTTCATAGCTCGTCCACCGTGCGCGGGAAGATCGACTGGAAGCCCTCGGCATACTTGCATTCACGCCCGCCGGCCTGACCGCCCGAGTTGCGGCGGAAGTGATTGGCGCGGTTTTCGGCGACTCGGGTGTAGTAGTCCCAGAGGTGGTGTTGCCCCTCCATGGACTCGATCGCGGCGCGCTTCCTGTCCCAGACCGGCGTGATGTCGAGGAACGTATCCGGCTTCCAGCCCATCTGCTCGGTCTGGTGCGGCTCGAACAGGTAAAGCTGCGGCGCGCCCAGCACCTTCTCGCCCGGCTTGTGGCCCCAGGCCTGCGCGATCATCCGGCACTCCAGCGCGATCTGCGTCGTGTAGGAATGGTCGGTGTTGTAGGGGTCGTACTGGCTGTGGCTCATCATGAAGGACGGCTGTACGCGCCGGATGACGTCGACGATCTGGTCCTTGTCCTGTCGGTCCAGCTCCAGCGGATAGTCGCCCTTGTCGAGGCAGACGATCTCGGCCCCGAGCGCCTTTGCGGCGTTCTCGGCCTCCTTCCGGCGCACGTCCTTCACGGTCTGAAGGTCCATCCCCTCCTGCTTCCACAGCTTGGCGCTTTCGCCGCGCTCGCCGAAGGTCAGGCACAGGACGGTGACCTCGTAGCCCATCTGCGCGTGCAGCGCGATTGCGCCACCACATCGCCAGACGAAATCGGCGGCATGGGCCGATATGACTAGGGCAGTTTTCGGGGCGGTCATGCTGTTCTCCTCTCGACGGCGTGGGACCGTTCATCCCATGCGACCCGGGCAGAGGTCCATTCCGAAGCCCGTGCACAGGTATAAGATGAAGCTATAGGGGCTGGCGCCACAACCCCCGTGGCACTGTTCCGGTTGATGGAGGTAACGTGACAGACATTCCCGCAGCGGCCGCGAGGCGCCCTGGCCATGCCGATCCGCGCCGAAACGCGCTTAAAGGCCGATGATCGCGACGAACCTGCGCCATCTGCGGCTGTTCCTCGCCGTGGCCGAGACGCGGTCGCTGACCCGGGCCAGCGCGCGGCTCCACGTCTCGCAGCCTGCCGTCACGCAGGCGATCCGCAAGCTCGAACGCGTCAGCGGCGGGATGCTGTTCGAGCGCACGGGCGCCGGCTTCTTCGTCACTCCCCGCGGCGAGGCGCTGGCCGCGCGCCTGTCCCGCGCCTTCGCGATCCTCGACCCCGTGCTCGCCGACGTTTCGCCCCGCCTGAAGCTCACGGCCACGCGGGCGCAGCTGCAAGCGCTGATCGCCCTCCACGAGACCGAGAACTACACCCTCGCCGCCCGCCGCCTCGGGCATGCGCAGCCGACCGTCCACCGCGCCGTCGCCCAGATCGAGCGCGAGGCCGGTCGCCGTCTCTTCGAACGGACGAGCTTCGGGATGACGTCGTCGCGGCTAGCGGCGACCGTGGCCCGCGCCGCCCTGCTGGCCTTCCGCGAGTTCGAGCTGGCCGAGGCGGACCTGGCCGAGCTCGACGGCGGGGTCGCCGGGCGCATCGTGATCGGAGCGCTGCCCATGGCGCGCTCGGTCCTTCTGCCCCGCGCGCTGGCGATCCTCCATGCCGAGCGCCCGCAGCAGCGCATCCGGGTGGTGGACGGCCTCTACGACGAGCTGCTGACCGAACTGCGGCGCGGCGATCTCGACGTGATCGTCGGCGCCCTGCGGGACCCCGCACCCATCGGCGACGTGGTGCAGGAGCGTCTCTTCGACGACCGCCTCGCCGTGATCGCCGGTCCGACCCACCCCCTCGTCGACGCGATTCGCTTGGGTCGCGCCGACCTTCACGGCGTGCCGTGGGTCGTTCCCCGCAGCGGCACCCCGTCCCGCGTCCATTTCGATGCGTGGTTCGGCGAGAACGCCCCGCAAAACGTGATCGAGGCCGGTTCCATCCTTCTCATGCGCGAGATCCTGGCGCATGGTCGCCACCTGGGCTGCATCTCCGCGCTGCAGGCCCAGGCCGAGATCGCGAAGGGGCTGGTGTCCGAAATCGATGTGGATGCCACTTGGCCGAACCGCCCCATCGGCCTCGCATACCGGGGGAGCTGGGTCGCCACCCGCCAACAGGCGCGCCTTCTCGAGCTGCTTCGCACGCCCGCCAGCTGACCCCTTTCCCGCACGGCAGATGCGATGCCGCGGGTTCCCGCGCTGCCCGGACCCGCCTAGTCTCCAAACCGGAGGTGCACCATGACCAGGCCCGAGGATCGACTGTCCACGCACGAGGTGACGAACCAACCCGCGCGCGCGGCACCCCGCGACCCGTTCGGAAGCGACCCCACGCTTGCCGCCCATGCAGCGGCCCAAGGCGCGGACTGCCCGCATCTTGCGCGCTTCGGTACTGCATTGTCCGCCGCCTGGAACCTCGCCGCCGAAGCCCGGCGTGTCCCGCCCGAACCCGTGATCTTCGACCGCCACGGTCGCCGGCTGGACGAAGTGCGCTTCCACCCCGCCTATCACGACCTCATGTCCCTGGGCCTCGGCCATGGCTACGCCTCTCTTCCGTGGTCGGGCGCGGCAGGCGGGCACGTCACTCACGCCGCGATGGTCTACCTTATGAGCGGGGTCGAGCCCGGCGTCTGCTGCCCCATGACCATGACCCATGCGGGCGTCCCTGCCCTCGCCGAAGCCGGGATCGACGACTGGGCCGAGAAGCTCGCCACCCCCGGCTACGACCCTTCGGTCGCTCCGCTGTCGGCCAAGCGCGCCGCCACGCTCGGCATGGCGATGACCGAAAAGCAGGGCGGCTCGGACGTCCGCGCGAACTCCACCCGCGCCGCGCCCGAGGGGGACATGTGGCGGCTGACCGGGCACAAGTGGTTCTGCTCGGCGCCCATGTCCGACGGATTCCTGACGCTGGCGCAGACCGATGACGGCCTGTCCTGCTTCCTCGTGCCCCGCTGGCTCGAGGACGGGTCGCGCAACGGGGTGCACCTGATGCGGCTGAAGGACAAGCTGGGCAACCACGCCAATGCCTCGGCCGAAATCGAGTATCATGGCGCGCTCGCGCAGATGGTGGGCGAGCCTGGTCGGGGCGTGAAGGCGATCCTCCGCATGGTGCACCACACGCGTCTCGACACGGCCCTGGCGCCGGCGGGCCTGATGGGCGCGGCCCTGGCCGAGGCGGCGCATTGGTGCGAGGGACGCTCGGCCTTCCAGCGCCGGCTGATCGACCAGCCCCTGATGCGCGCCGTCCTCGCCGACCTCGCGCTGGATTGGGAGGGGGCGACGGCCCTCGGCCTGCGCGTGGCGCGCGCCTTCGACGAGGGCGACCCGCTGGCCCGCGTGGGCGTGGCACTCGCGAAGTTCGTGGCCAACAAGCGGGCGCCGACGGTCATCGCCGAGACGATGGAGGTGCTGGGCGGCATGGGCTACGTCGAGGAAACGCCGATGCCCATGCTCTACCGCGAGGCGCCGCTGAACGGCATCTGGGAGGGGTCGGGGAACGTCATCTGCCTCGACATCCTGCGCACACTCGCCCGGGACGAGGCCGCGCGCGAGGCGCTCGACGCCACCCTGCGCGATGCTGCGGGGGATCGCGCCTACGACGCCGCCCTCGCCGCGTTCCGGGATCGCTGGCCCGCCCTGCCCGACGAGGCCGAGGCGCGCTACTACGCGGAACGGCTCGCGGGTCTTCTCACTGCCGCTACTCTGTTCCAGACCGCGCCAGCCGCCGTGGCCGAGGGGTATGCCGCCAGCCGCCTCGGTGCGGATCGTGGCCTGCTGCCGGGGTCGGTCACGGGCCTCGACACGGCGGCGCTGATTGGCCGGTTGCCACGCTGACGCTTGCGCATCGGGCCGCGCACGCCACATCTGGAGAAACCCGCAACGGAGGGCTCCGGGCATGAAACTCAAGAACGTCGCGATGCAAATGGCGCTGGCCATGGCCGCCGCCAAGGGCGTGCAGGCTTTCGAGAAGGCCGGCGGGATCGAGGGGGTGCGCCGCAAGCTGTCCGGCTCCAAGGGAGGCACCACCCGCTCGGGCGGGTTCGGCGGCCTGCTGAGCCAGCTCGGCATCGCCGATACCGGCTCGGGCGGGCGCACCGATATCGCGGGGCTTCTGAACGGACTTGCAGGGACCGCGAGTGGCGCCTCGGGCGCGCAGAAGATGCGCGGGCTGCTGGACACCACCCGCGAGACCCCCGAGGACACGCCGGAAGAAGAGCAGGTATCGGGCCTCATGCTGCGGGCGATGATCCAGGCTGCGCGCGCCGATGGCGAGATCGACGCGGCCGAGCGGAAGTCCCTGATGGAGGTGGTCGGCGATGCCGACCCGGAAGAGACCGCATTTATCGAGCGGCAGATGGCCGAACCCGTCGACCCCGAAGCTCTCGCCCGCGACACGCCCGAGGGCCATGAGATCGAGGTCTACACCGCCTCGGTCATCGCCATCCAGCCCGACAATCGCGCCGAGGCCGAGTATCTCGACCGGCTGGCCCGCGCCATGGATCTCGAGCAGCGCGTGGTCAACCAGATCCATGAGGCGCAAGGCAAGCCGCCGCTCTACACGCTGTGATGCGCTACCTCGTCTATGACGTCTTCACGGACCGCCCATTCGGGGGCAATCCGCTTGCCGTCTTTCCCGATGCCGTGAACCTCGACCCTGCGCTGATGCAGCCGATCGCGCGCGAGTTCGGGTTCTCCGAAACGACCTTCCTGCTTCCCGGGGACGGCGAGGTGCGCACCCGCATCTTCACGCCCACGCAGGAGATCCCCTTCGCCGGTCACCCCCTGATCGGCGCGCTGGTCGCGCTGCATGACGAGGGTGCGCCCGAGCAGGTGACGCTCGGCACCGGTGTCGGCCCGGTTCCGGGGCGGGTGGTGGACGGCATCGCCTCGTTCCGGCGAGAAACGGCGCTGGAGGTGCTTCATGCACCCGACGCTGCGCTCATGGCGCGCTGCCTGTCGATCGAGACGATCACGGAGGCCACGGTCACCTCGGCCGGCCTGCCCTTCGCCTTGGTCGAGGTGCCGGATCGCGCGACACTGTCTCGCACGCGGCCGTACCTCGACGCCTTTCGCGAGGCGGCGGCACGCTACCCGCTGCCCTTCGACTTCGCGATCTACGCCTATGTCCGGGACGGCGACACGATCCACGCCCGGATGTTCGCGCCGCTCGACGACATCCCCGAAGACCCCGCGACCGGCAGCGCGGCGACGGCGCTCGCCCTCTACTTGGCTGGGAACGGGACGCTGAGCCTGACGGTCCACCAGGGAGAGGACATGGGACGACCGTCCCTAATCCGCGCCGAAGCGGCAGACGGCGCGGTGACCATCTCGGGCCAGGCCGTGCGCGTGATGGAGGGGCGCCTGACCCTCTAGCGGGGCTGGCGTTGCACGGGGCAAGGGACTAAGGCGCGGGACATGACCACTGACAGCTCCACCCCGGCGGGTGACGACAATTTGCGCGCGACCGGCTTCATGGTGCTGTCCATGGCTCTCTTCGCGACCGAGGACTTCTTCATCAAGCGCATCACGGTCGAGATGCCCGTGAGCCAGATGCTGTTCATCATCTGCTCCACCACGGCCGTGATTCTTGCGCTGCTGTGCGTGCGGAAAGGCCTGCCGCTGGTGACGCGCGACGTGCTGGGGCCGCAGGTGATGGGGCGTAACTTCTGCGAGGCCTTCGCCACCATCAGCTTCGTCACCGCGCTGGCGCTCGTGCCGCTCACGCTGGCGACGGCCATCCAGCAGGCCACGCCGCTTCTGGTGACTGCAGGCGCCGCGATCTGGCTGGGCGAGACCGTGGGCTGGCGGCGTTGGACGGCGGTCGCCGTGGGCATGGCCGGGGTGCTGCTGATCCTGCGGCCGGGGCTCGACGGGTTCCAGCCCGAGGCGCTGCTGGTGATGATCGCCGCGGTGGGGCTGGCCGCGCGCGACGTGATCTCGCGCCGCATCCCGTCGCGGATCGCGACGTTGCAACTGGCGTTCTGGGCCTATGTCACGCTGACGATCGGCAGCGGCGCCCTGTGGCTGGTCCGCAGCGCGACGGCGGTTCCCGAACTTCGCGTCTGGCTCGAATTGGCGGCGGCCATCGGCCTCGGGGTGATCGGCTACCTTGCGCTGACGACGGCCACGCGGCTTGGCCACGTCTCGACCGTCATCCCGTTCCGCTACACGCGCCTCGTCTTCGCGATGATCCTCGGCGTGATCCTTCTGGGAGAGCGGCCCGACGCCCTGACGCTGATCGGCGCGGCGATCGTCGTGGGCAGCGGTCTTTACGCCCTGATGCGCGAGCGGCGCCGAAAACGGGCGATACCGCCCCGGGGACGTTCGCTGATGCGCTGACGCGCGAACCAATGGCCAAGCGCCCTCGCGTGCGTTAACTGAACGCAACGCTACGCAAGGAGGCACTTATGAGCGCGATCATCGACATCGTCGGCCGCGAAATCCTGGACAGCCGGGGCAACCCCACCGTCGAAGTGGACGTGGTGCTGGAGGACGGCAGCATGGGCCGGGCCGCGGTGCCCTCCGGCGCCTCCACCGGCCAGCACGAGGCGCACGAGCGCCGGGACGGCGACAAGGGACGCTACTTCGGCAAGGGTGTGCTCGAGGCCGTCGCGGCCATCAATGGCGAGATCGCCGAGGCGCTTCTGGGCATGGACGCGACCGAGCAGGAAGCCATCGATGCCACGATGATCGAGCTGGACGGCACCGCCAACAAGGGCCGCCTGGGCGCCAACGCGATCCTCGGCGTGTCGCTGGCCACCGCCAAGGCCGCGGCCGAGTTCACGATGCAGCCGCTGTTTCGCTATATCGGGGGCACGTCGGCCCGGACCCTGCCTGTGCCGATGATGAACATCATCAACGGCGGCGAGCACGCGGACAACCCGATCGACATCCAGGAATTCATGATCATGCCGGTCTCGGCAACGAACATCCGCGAGGCCGTGCGGATGGGTGCCGAGGTGTTCCACACCCTCAAGAAAGAGCTCTCGGCGGCGGGCCTGTCCACGGGCATCGGTGACGAGGGTGGCTTCGCCCCTGACATCAAGTCGACCCGCGATGCGCTTGATTTCATCATGCGGTCCGTGGAAAAGGCGGGCTACACGCCAGGCGAGGACATCATGCTCGCCCTCGATTGCGCCGCGACCGAGTACTACGAGAACGGCAAGTACGAGATGAAGGGCGAAGGCGCCTCTCTGACCTCGGAAGAAAACGTCGGCTACCTCGAAAAGCTGTGCGCCGACTACCCGATCCTGTCGATCGAGGATGGCTGCTCGGAGGATGACTGGGACGGCTGGAAGATGCTGACCGACCGCCTCGGCGACCGCATCCAGCTGGTGGGCGACGATCTCTTCGTGACCAACCCCGAGCGTCTGGCACAAGGGATCGAGAAGGGCTGCGCCAACTCCATGCTGGTCAAGGTGAACCAGATCGGCTCGCTGTCGGAGACCCTGCGCGCGGTCGAGATGGCCCACCGTGCCCGGTTCACCAACGTCATGTCCCACCGCTCGGGCGAGACCGAGGACGCGACCATCGCCGACCTCGCCGTCGCCACGAATTGCGGGCAGATCAAGACCGGCTCGCTGTCGCGCTCGGACCGGCTGGCGAAGTACAACCAGTTGATCCGGATCGAGGAAATGCTCGGCGAAACCGCCGTTTACGCAGGCAAGTCGATCCTGCGCTGACCCTGCAGGCGGGGCGGCCGTGGACAGCGGGTCGCCCCGCCCTAGCCTTCCGCCGGACAGACGCGGAAAGCCCTCATGCTAGACCCCGACCCCACCCCAATTACTGAAGGCACCTATGCCGTGCCTGCCGGCCACCTGGCCGTGGTCGTGCACCACCTGACCTGCACCACCCCGCTGCCGCCGCGCAAGAAGCCCAAGGGGCTGGTCCTGAGGCGCGAAAAGCGGATGTACCCGAACGTCTACCGCGAGCTCTTCCGGATGGTCGGGCGCGACTGGCTCTGGACCTCGCGGCTGATGATCGAAGACGATGCGCTGCTGAAGATCCTGCTCGATCCCGGCGTGGCGATCTTCACGCTTCACTCCGACGATGGACCGATGGGTATGGTCGAGCTCGACATCGGCGACCCTACCTACCCCGAGATCAGCTTCTTCGGCCTCGTCCCTGCCGCCATGGGTCAGGGCGTCGGCGGCTGGCTGATGTCGCATGTCCTGCAGACGCTGTTCGATGGCGGTGCCGAAAAGGTGCGGCTGAACACCTGCACGCTGGACAGCCCTCAGGCGCTGCGCTTCTACCTGCGGGTCGGGTTCAAGGCGGAACGGCGCGAGGTGCGGGTGTTTCCCGACCCGCGCGCCGTCGGTTTGCTGGACGAGGATGCGGCACCTTTCGTGCCGCGCCTGTGATCAATCGTCGAGGTCGACCTCGGGCAGGTCGGTCAGGGCATCCTGATCGAGGCGCGTGACGACCGAGACCTCGTCGTCATCCTCGGTCCGGATGAGGCGAATGTCATCGAGCGGGATGAGGACGGTCTTCTCGCCGATGCCGAGAAACCCGCCCACATCCGTCGTCAGACCCAGCATTTGTCCTTCGGCCGACAGGACGACGTCCTCGATCCGGCCGATCTCGTTCAGGTCGGCGACCATGGCTTCCAGCGGCGCGGTCTCGTCCCAGATCGCCTGATCGTAGCTGCCCTCGAGCGAGACGATCGACGCATCCTCGAGATCGTCGGCCACGACTACCTCCATCGGCGCAGGCGTGGCCTGTTCGGACGAGACGGCGCCAGCCTCTTGCGAAAGAGCCGGCCCGGCAAACGCGAGACTGGCGGCTGCGAGTAGGGATCTGCGAAACATGGTCCGGCCTTTCGAAATGAGGTCTTCAGGCGAGGAACCGCCAAGCGGCCGCCAAGGTTCCAACGCTGCCACCGGCACCAGTCGCAAGGCTTGCGGAGTCGCAACCGCGGGCAGCGGTCATGCCGCGCGCTCCTCCGGTTTCAGCACACGCGACCGGGAGTCGAGGGAACGATTGGCCGCGCGCCGCTTTTCCGTCCTGAGGATGCAAGGGGGCAAGAGGCCGGAATGAGGACGTTTTCTCACCGCTGGGGCGCGACCCGGAACGGCGACAGATGGCGTGTCGCGACCTGGGCCCCCAAGCAGGACGACCTGCTGTTGCGGGTCGGCACCGACGAACTGGCCATGTCCAAGGAGGCCGACGGTTGGCACGTGGCAGACGTCTCGGCCGACGACGGCACCGAATACGCCTTCATCGCCCAGGGCGAGACCTACCCCGACCCGGCCTCGCGCTGGCAGGCGGGCGACGTCCATGCGGCCTCGCGCCTTTGCGATCCAGCCTCCCTGCCCCGCGCCGACTGGCACGGCCGCCCGTGGGAAGAGGCTGTGGTGCTCGAGATCCACGTGGGCACCTTCACCGCAGACGGGACGCTCAGAGCCGCGGCCGAGCGGATGGAAGAGGTCGCCGCCCTTGGGATCACGGCGATCGAGTTGATGCCGCTCGCCCAGTTCGCCGGGGATCGCGGCTGGGGCTATGACGGGGTTCTGCCCAACGCGCTCCACCCCGCCTATGGCACGCCCGCAGACCTGGTGGCGTTCGTGGACGCGGCCCATGCCGCCGGGATCATGGTGCTGGTCGACGCGGTCTACAACCATTTCGGCCCCGATGGCGCCTATATCCACGCGCTCTGCCCCAGCTTCTTCGATGACGGGCGCCAGACGCCGTGGGGCGCCGCCATCGACTTCACCCGCCCCGAGGTGCGCGCCTTCTTCCTTCAGAACGCCGAGATGTGGATCGCGGAATACGGGGTGGACGGGCTGCGGCTGGACGCCGTCCACCAGATCGGCCAGCCGGACGAGACCGACTTCCTGCGCGAACTTGCCGACCATGTCGCGGGGCTGGACCTTGGCCGCCCGGTCCACCTCGTCGCCGAGGACGAGCGCAACCTTGCCTCTTACGTGGGTCACGGCGCGCTCAGGGCGCAATGGAACGACGACTACCACCACGCGGTCCACGTCCTGATGACGGGCGAGGACCAGAGCTACTACGCTCCGTTCTCGGACGATCCCTTCGGCGACATGCTGATCGCGCTGCGCGATGGACAGGTCGATCAGGGCCAGCCGCGGCCCCGCACAGACGAAACGCGGGGCGAGCCCTCCGACCATCTGCCGCCCCAGCGCTTCGTCAACTCGAACCAGACCCACGACCAGATCGGCAATCGTGCGGTCGGCGAGCGTCTGATCGCGCTGACCTCGCCCGAGGACATGCGCGTGATGCATGCGATGCTGTGCCTGTCGCCCTTCATCCCGATGCTGTTCCAGGGGGAAGAGATCGGGTCTCGCGCGCCGTTCCAGTTCTTCACCGATTTCCACGGAGACCTCGCCGGCGCCGTCCGCAAGGGGCGCCGCGACGAGTTCCCCGAATTCGCCGATGCCCGCGACGAGATCCCCGATCCGAACGCGCCCGAGACATTCGAGCGGTCGAAGCCCTATGCCTCGCCCCCGCCCGATGCCGACGAGTGGCGCGACTTGACGCGCCGTTGCCTGAAGCTGCGGGTCGACCGGGTGGTCCCGCTGCTCAAAAGCGGCTGGCAGCGCACCGAGGCCACGCGCGAGGGCGACCGAAGCCTGCGGGCGGCCTGGACCTTCGCGGCTGGGCGGCTGGAGATCACCTTCGCCGATGGCGAGCCCGCACCCGCTCTGTCGACCCCCGAAATCCTGACCATGGAAGGTCCCCGTGTCGCGCTGCACGTCGGGCTGGAGGGAAATTGAATGAACGATGTAGCCAGTTACCGCGTCCAGTTGCGCGACGGGATGGATTTCGCCGGGCTTGAACGGCGGCTCGACCAGATCGCAGCCCTTGGCGTCAGTCACCTCTACCTGTCGCCGATCCTGACCGCCGCGTCGGGCTCGACCCACGGCTATGACGTGACCGACCCGACCGAGATCGACGCCTCGCTCGGTGGTCTCGATGGGTTCGAGAAGCTCGCCGCCGCCGCTCGCGGGAAGGGCCTGAAGATCGTCCTGGACATCGTGCCGAACCACATGGCCTTCGGACTCGACACGCCGTGGTTCCGCGACGTGCTCCGCAAGGGGATGCGCAGTCCGCACGCGCCGAAATTCGACATCGACTGGTCGACGGGATATCTCGCCCTGCCCTGGCTCGAACGTCCCCTGGCGGAACTCGCCGAGACCGGCGAGGTCGAGATCGGCGAGGGCGTTCTCAAGGTCGCAGGCCTCGAAGTGCCGCTGTCGCCGGGGTCGGACGGCGAGGGCCGGATCGAGGATATCGAGGCGCTGCACGCGCGCCAGCACTGGCGTCTGATCCCCTGGCCGCTCGAGCGGGACAGCATCACCCACCGCCGCTTCTTCTCGGTCACCAGCCTGATCGGCGTCCGTGTCGAGGACCCGGAGGTATTCGAAGAGACGCACGCGCTGCTCTTCGACCTCGTGGATCGCGACCTCGTCCAGGGGCTTCGGGTCGATCACGTCGACGGGCTCGTCGATCCCGAAGGCTACCTTACGCAACTGGCCAACCGGGTCCCGAACATCGACATCTGGGTCGAGAAGATCCTCGTCATGGGCGAGACGCTGCCGGACTGGCAAGTCGCCGGCACCACGGGCTACGAGGCGGCGGCGGTGATCGCGCGCATCCTGACGAACCCCTCGGGGCTGGACGAAATCGACGCGCTGTGGCGCCGTGAAAGCGGGACCGAGGGCGGCTTCCACCCGATGGTCGAACAGGCCAAGCGCGAGGTCCTGGTGGACGAACTCGCCGCCGAACTGCGGCAGCTTCGGACCCTCGCGCAAGCCATCGCCGAGACCGAAGGCGAGCCCATCGGCCCCGAGACCCTGCGCGAGGCCATCACCGAACTGCTCGTCGCCTTTCCGCGCTACCGCAGCTACGTGCGCTCTGCCGCCTCGCAGTCCGATCGCACCATCTGGCGCGCCTGCGCCGACCGTGCGGCCGAGAATGTCCGCCACCGCGACACGATCGACTGGCTCGTCGATCGGATGCTTGCCTCCGACAGCGACGAGGCGTGCGCCTTCACGGTCCGGATGGAGCAAGTCACCGGGGCGCTTCTCGCCAAGGCGCACGAGGACACCGCAGGGTTCCGGTTCAATCGCTACCTCACCGCGAACGAGGTCGGCGCCGATCCCGACCGCCCGACGACCACCGCGGACGAGGTGAACGAGGCCCTTGCCGAACGGCTGAAGCACTGGCCCCGCGCCCTCACCCTGGGGTCGAGCCACGACACCAAGCGCAGCGCCGACGCCCGCGCCCGGATCGCCGCGCTCAGCCATGCGCCCGAGGCCCTTGCCGCGCTATGGGAGGACGCCGGGCGCTTGCCGGCCAGCGATGTGCTCGACGCCAATCGCCGCTTCTACGCGTTCCAGATCGCGCTGGCCATCGCCGGAGAGCCGGATGCAGGCGACCGCGCGGCGGCCCACATGGTGAAGGCCCTGCGCGAGGGGAAGGAAGTCAGCTACTGGACTGCCCCCAACGAAGAGCGCGAAGCCAACATGCAGGCCTGGGTCCGCGCCCTGCTCGCGCACTGGGACGCGCACCAGCCATCCGAACTGAAGCGCGTTCAGCGGATCGGCGAACACCTGTCGCTGGTCGAGATCGGCCTGCGCTGCCTGTGGCCGGGAATGCCGGATATCTACCAGGGCGAAGAGCGGCTGCTTCTGCAATTGACCGACCCCGACAACCGGCGCCTACCGGAGTGGGACGCCCTCGCCGCCGCCTCGGGCCAGAAGTCCGATCTTCTTCGCGCGGTGCTGTCGATCCGCCGGGCCCACCCCGACCTGTTCCGCGAAGGAACTGCCGAGTGGGAGGCCCCCGAAAAGGCGCGCCACCTGGTCCGCCGCGGCACAGGGGGCGAGGTCCGGCTGACGATCACCACGGACGCCCTGCCCGCCGAAGGCTTGCAGTGGTCCTCGCAGAGCGCCGAGTTGGGGCAGACACTCGGGCTCTACCTGCACTGAACGCATGCTAAGGTTGTGGCGGCCGGGTGGCCCGCGCCGCCCACCACCGGATCATTCGACCCGGACAGGGGGGATTCCCGCCGATCACGTTTGCACCTTGGCCGGAACCCAAGACCGCCGCCTCGGCTTTCCTCAGCATCGAGTGAACTTCTTTTGGCGGCTTCGAGGTTTGGGGTGAGTGTGATTGCGTACAGGAACGAGGCGAGACCGGCGGGGGCAGCAACCTGGCCCCGCGACGTGCTGCCCATCCTGCTTGCGGGCGGCAAGGGATCGCGCCTTCATGAACTGACCGAGATGATCTGCAAACCGGCCGTGCCCTTCCTCGGTTCGACCCGCATCGTCGATTTCACGATGGAGAACCTGCGCCTCGGGGGCGCCCCCGAGGTGCTGGTCGCCACGCAATACCGCCCCAACCTCCTGCACAATCACCTGAAGAACCGCTGGAACGACTCGGTTGCCGTTGGAATCCGCCACGCGCCCCAGATGACTGGACGGCCGGAAGGCTCGAAGGGCACGGCAGATGCCGTCCGGCTGATGATCGACGAGATCGACGCCGCCGCCCCGCGCGATGTCCTCATCCTCGCGGCCGACCACGTCTATCGCATGGACTACCGCGGGATGATCGACGCGCACCGCGCTCAGGGTGCCGCGGTCACCGTTGCCGCCGATTGTGTGCCCCGAGACGCGGCGAGCGCCTTCGGCATCCTCGAGACCGACTGCGCCGACCGGATCATCCGCTTTGTCGAGAAGCCGAGTAGTGCGCCGACGTGGTCAGGAAACCCGGCCGTGGCTCTGGCCAGCATGGGGCTCTACATCTTCCGGTGGGACGCGTTGCGCGCATTGCTGATGAACAATCCCGGCGCGCTCGATTTTGGGCACGACATCCTGCCGCAGGCGGTCTCGCGAGGCGAGGCCTACGCACATACACCGGGGGCGCAGACGCCGTTCTACTGGCGCGACGTCGGAACGCTCGACGCATTGCGCGCCGCGGCCCTGGATTTCATGTCGGACCGCCCGCCCTTCGATCTGCCCACCCCGCCGGGCGCCATCTCGCGCCTGGGTGTGGTGGATAGCATCGTCATGAAGGGCGCATTCGTCTCGGAAGGGGCTCTCGTGGCAAAAAGCATCGTCGCCCCGGGTGCTGCCGTCCCCTTTGCCATGGCCATCGGCGTGGACCCCAAGTCGGACGCCATGCGGTTCCGTCGCACGCCCGACGGCACGGTCCTCGTCACACCGGCAATGATCGCCGAGATGCAACCAATGGCGGACCTCCACGTTTCTGCCGGTAGGTGACCAAAGCGCCAAGGATGGCCGACACGTGACAACCCTTACATTTGACCGCAGCGCGGCGTCGAACTCGGCCATGGGCGCGCAGTTCGACGGCGACGGCACGAATTTTGCCCTTTTTTCGGACCATGCAGAGAGGGTCGAGCTGTGCCTCTTCGACGAGGCCGGGACCGAAACCCGTCTCGACCTGCCGCACATGGAGGGCGGGGTCTGGTACGGCTACCTCCCCGGCATCTACCCTGGCCAACGCTATGGTTACCGCGTGCATGGCCCCTACGCGCCGCAGGAAGGTCATCGGTTCAACCCCAACAAGCTGCTGATCGACCCCTATGCCCGCCAGCTTACCGGTGCCGTGGAATGGAACGACGCGGTGTTCGGCTACGACGTCTCGACCGGCGACGACCTGACCTTCGACGAGCGCGACAGCGCCCCCTACGTGCCGAAATGCTTCGTCACCGACCCGGCCTATGACTGGGATTTCGACCGGGCGCTCTTCACCCCCTGGCGCGAGACGGTGATCTACGAGGCGCATGTCCGCGGCCTGACGATGCTGCGCGACGACGTGCCCCAGGACATGCGCGGCACCTTCGCCGGCCTCGCCTCGGACCCGATGATCGAGCATCTGCACAAGATCGGCGTCACCGCGATCGAGCTTCTGCCCGTGCAGGCCTTCCTTCAGGACAACCACCTGATCGACAAGGGTCTGTCGAACTACTGGGGCTACAACACGCTCAACTTCTTCGCACCAGAACGCCGGTACTTGAAAACCGGCGAATGGGGCGAGATCAAGGAGGCGATCAATCGCTTCCACAAGGCCGGGATCGAGGTGATCCTCGACGTGGTTTACAACCACACCGCCGAGGGCTCCGAACTTGGCCCGACCCTGTCCTTCCGCGGCATCGACAACCTGTCCTACTACCTGCACGGCGACGATCCGCGCCATTGCTACGACACGACCGGCACCGGCAACACCGTCAACGTCGCGCATCCGATGGTGCTGCGCATGGTTCTCGATTCGCTGCGCCACTGGGTCGAGGAAATGCATGTAGACGGGTTCCGCTTCGACCTTGCCTCGACGCTCGGCCGCGAGGCCACGGGGTTCGAACGCGAGGGCTCGTTCTTCGCCGCGATCCGGCAGGACCCCGTGCTGTCGCGCGTCAAGCTCATCGCCGAGCCCTGGGATATCGGCGATGGCGGCTACCAGGTCGGCGGCTTCCCCTGGCCCTTCCGCGAGTGGAACGACAAGTTCCGCGACGACACGCGCGCCTTCTGGCGCCGCCAGGGCGGTCAGAAGGGCAAGCTGGCCGAGCGTCTCAGCGGCAGCCCGGTGCAGTTCGATCACTCGAACCGCCCCGCCACCTCCAGCGTCAACTTCGTCGCAGCCCATGACGGCTTCACGTTGTGGGACGTCGTGTCGTTCAACGACAAGCACAACATGGCAAATGGCGAGAACAACAACGACGGCCACAACAACAACCTCAGCGACAACATGGGCGTCGAGGGGCTGAGCGAAGACCCCGAGATCATCGCCCGCCGGATGCGGCGCGTCCGGGCGATGCTGTCGACGCTGATGCTGTCGCGCGGCGTTCCGATGATGCTGGCTGGCGACGAACTGGGCAACAGTCAGGACGGCAACAACAACGCCTATTGCCAGGACAACGAGATCGGCTGGACCCGCTGGGACAACGCCGAGCGCAGCGAGCTGATCGAGACGCTCGCCCGGCTCTCCGATCTGCGCAAGGTCCACCCGTTGCTGCAGGAAACTAATTTCGCCTGCGAAACCTCGGTGACGTGGCGCGGGCCGGACGGCTCGCAGATGACCGAGGCAACGTGGGGTGACGACGACGCGCCGCTGCTGATGGACATCGCCTCGGACGAGGATCGGCTGATCGTCATCATCAACGGTGGCGACGACGCGGTGGTCGACTTGCCGGACGGCGGCTGGACGATCGCCTTCGTGTCAGAGCCCGAGACGGCCACGCTCGACGGCGCGTCGCTGAAGGTCGGCTGGCAGACGGTGGTGGTGGTCAAGCTGGCCTGACCCCGGACGATCCGCAGGTATCGCGCAGAAAAAGGGGCCCCGCGCGGGGCCCCTAGTTTTGCTTGTCGAGCTCATTGGTTCACCGCCCGGTAATATTCTTGCCTGCGGCTCGACCAGCACCGGGGGCGAGCGCACCCGCCCCGGACCTCTTTATCCCAAGCGAGGGGCGGGCCATTCGACCCGCACCGAAACTCGTGTCAGCTACACCCCGACGTGCCGCCGCAGGTGTTGCACTTCATGCAGGTGCCGTTGCGGACCAGCGTGTAGTTGCCGCATTCGCCGCAAGGGTCGCCCTCGTAGCCCTGCATCTTGGCCTTCAGGCGCTCGTCGACCTGGGGCGCGGCCTCGGTCTGCGCCTCGTAGGTCTGGACCGCCACAGCCTCGGCGTGGGACAGCGAGACGGTCTGGGACCGGCCGCCCTGCATCACCACCAGCTCCTTCGGGGCACGGCCGCGCAGGTAGCCGGTCGAGGCGACCTGGCGCAGCACGTCGAGCGGCGATGAGCCGTCGGACCCCGAGATGTCCGAGAAATTGCGCTTGCCCTCTTCCTCGCCGCGGCCGAGGTCGTCGAAGGACTGCCCCTCGGGTTTGACATGGGCGAGGTCCGACCGGTCGAGGTAGCTGACCGCCAGTTCGCGGAAGATGTAGTCGAGGATCGAGGTCGCGTTCTTGATCGCCTCGTTGCCTTGCACCATGCCAGCCGGTTCGAAGCGGGTGAAGGTGAAGGCGTCCACGAACTCTTCCAGCGGCACGCCGTATTGCAGGCCCACCGAGACCGCGATGGCGAAGTTGTTCATCATCGCCCGGAAGCCCGCACCTTCCTTGTGCATGTCGATGAAGATCTCGCCGAGCTTGCCGTCGCGATATTCGCCGGTCCGCAGGTAGACCTTGTGACCGCCCACGATTGCCTTCTGGGTGTAGCCGCGACGCCGCTCGGGCATCTTCGCGCGGCCCTTGGCGACCTCCTTGTAGATGATCTTCTCGACGATCTTCTCGGCCAGCACCTGCGCCTTTTCTTGGTTCGTGCCGGTGGCAAGGGTCTCTTCGGCGTCCTCGTCATCCTCGATCAGCGCGGATGCCAGCGGCTGCGACAGCTTCGAGCCATCGCGGTAGAGTGCGTTGGCCTTGGTGCCGAGCGACCACGACAGCTCGTAGGCTTTCTGACAGTCGTCGACCGTGGCCGTGTTGGGCATGTTGATCGTCTTCGAGATCGCGCCCGAGATGAAGCTTTGCGCGGCGGCCATCATGTGGATGTGGCTGTCGACGCCAAGGTAGCGCTTGCCGATCTTGCCGCAGGCGTTGGCGCAGTCGAACACGCTGTAATGCGCAGGTTTCAGGTGCGGCGCGCCTTCCAGCGTCATGGTCCCGCAGACATGAAGGTTCGCCGCCTCGATCTCGGCCTTCTTGAAGCCGAGATGCTGGAGCAAGTTGAAGGTCGGGTCCGCCAGCTTGGCCGCCGGGATGCCCAGCGTCTTGGTCAGGAACTCTTCGCCCAAGGTCCACTGGTTGAACACGAAGCGGATGTCGAAGGCCGAGGCGAGCGACGCCTCGATCTTGTCGATCTCGGCTTGGCCAAAGCCGTGGCCGATCAGCGAGGTGTGGTTGATGCCGGGCGCATTGCCGAGCGAGCCGTGGCCGACCGCGTAGGAGACGATCTCTTCGATCTCGCTCGACCGGTAGCCGAGCTTTTCGAGTGCTGCGGGCACCGAGCGGTTGATGATCTTGAAATAACCGCCACCGGCGAGCTTCTTGAACTTCACCAGCGCGAAGTCGGGCTCGATCCCTGTCGTGTCGCAATCCATGACGAGGCCGATGGTGCCCGTCGGCGCGATGACCGAGACTTGGGCGTTGCGGTAGCCGTGGGCCTCGCCCAGGCGCAGCGCTTCGTCCCAGGATTGCCGCGCCAGCTCGACCAGGCAACCGTCCGGGCAGTTCGCAGCATCCAGCGGCACCGGCTTGACCGCCAGATCCTCGTAGCCGTCGATATCGCCCTGAGCCGCGCGGCGGTGGTTGCGGATGACCCGCAGCATGTGATCAGCATTGCGCTCGTAGCCGGGGAACGCGCCAAGCTCGCCCGCCATCTCGGCCGAGGTGGCATAGCTGACGCCGGTCATCAGCGCGGTCAGCGCACCGCAAAGCGCCCTGCCCTCGTCGCTGTCATAGCCGTAGCCCATGGTCATCAGCAGGCCGCCGATATTGGCGTAGCCGAGGCCCAGCGTGCGGAAGTCGTAGGAGCGTTGCGCGATCTCCTTCGAGGGGAACTGCGCCATCATCACGCTGATCTCGAGCGTAACAGTCCACAGCCGCGCGGCGTGCATGTAGTCATCCGCCCGGAACTTGCCGTCCTTGTAGAAGGTCAGCAGGTTCAGCGAGGCAAGGTTGCAGGCCGTGTCGTCGAGGAACATGTATTCCGAGCACGGGTTCGAGCCGCGGATCGGGCCGTCCTCGGGGCAGGTGTGCCAGGCGTTGACCGTATCGTGGAACTGGATGCCGGGATCGGCGCAGGCCCATGCGGCGTGGCCGATCTGCTCCCACAATTCGCGGGCCTTGAGGGTCTTGGCGGGCTTTCCGTCGGTGCGGCGGATCAGTTCCCAATCGGCATCGTCCTTGACGGCCTTGAGGAAGGCGTCGGTGACGCGGATCGAGTTGTTCGAGTTCTGCCCCGAGACCGAGCTGTAGGCTTCGCTGTCCCAGTCGGTGTCGTAGGTCGGGAACTCGATCGATGTGTAGCCCTGCCGAGCGTAATCCAGGATGCGCTTGATGTAGGTCTCGGGTATCGCGGATTTCTTGGCGGATTTCACCGCGGCCTTGAGGGCGGGGTTCGCGTTGGCGTCATAGCGCGCGTCGCCCTGGTCCTCGTTCTCGGCGATGGCGGTGAAGATGCCGTTCAGCTCGCGACTATGCAGCTTCGAACCAGCGACAAGGCTGGCGACCTTCTGCTCTTCGATGACCTTCCAGTTGATGAAGGCCTCGATATCGGGGTGGTCGGCATCGACGATCACCATCTTGGCGGCGCGCCGCGTGGTGCCGCCCGACTTGATGGCCCCCGCCGCGCGGTCACCGATTTTCAGGAAGCCCATCAGGCCGGACGATTTGCCGCCGCCCGACAGGGGCTCGCCCTCGCCGCGCAGGGACGAGAAGTTCGAGCCGGTGCCCGAGCCGTACTTGAACAGGCGCGCCTCGCGGACCCACAGGTCCATGATGCCGCCGTCGTTCACCAGGTCGTCAGACACTGACTGGATGAAGCAGGCGTGGGGCTGGGGATGCTCATAGGCGGTTTCGGATTTGGTCAGTTTGCCGGACTGCCAGTCGACATAGAAGTGGCCCTGGCTCGGGCCATCGATCCCGTAGGCCCAGTGCAGGCCGGTGTTGAACCATTGCGGCGAGTTCGGCGCTGCCTTCTGGGTGGCCAGCATGAAGCGCATCTCGTCGAAATAGGCGCGGGCGTCCTCTTCGGTGGTGAAGTAGCCGCCCTTCCAGCCCCAGTAGGTCCAGGCCCCGGCGAGGCGGTCGAACACCTGCTTGGCGCTCGTCTCGCCACCACGGGCGCAGTCGCCGTCGGGGGCCGAGCGCCACAGAAACTCGGGCACGCCTTTTTCGCGGACCGGCTTGAGCTTCTCGGGAATGCCGGCCTTGCGGAAGTACTTCTGGGCGATGACGTCCGAGGCGACCTGGCTCCAGGTGGACGGCACCTCGACGGCATCGTTGCGGAACACGACCGAGCCGTCCGGGTTGCGGATCTCGCTCACCGTGGTGGTGAACTCGAGCTCCGCATAGGCGTCCTGCCCGGCCTTGGTGAACTTGCGCTCGATCTTCATGTGTCCGTCCTTCTCGCCCTGCGCAGACCAGCCGCACCGCCCCGAAGCCCGTGGTCGGAGGCGCGTCAGTCTGTACCAAATATAGTGGTGTTACGTCTTCACGACACAAACTGACGCGCTCAGGGGGTCCGGTCAACGCAAATGTCCGACTTCTCCCCCACAAAAATTTCTTGACCATTCTACCGAGAGGCGAGCGATCGCGTGACCTCTCCGGAAGCCTCTGAAAAACTTGGCATCCGGTCGTCGAATCGCACTTCTCCACAGGGCGGGAGAACGGTGGACAACCGGCAACACCGCACCGGACAGCACACGCAATGGCGGCGCGACGCGCGGTCTTTACTAGATGTGGTGGAAATGGTCGGGGCGAGAGGATTCGAACCTCCGACCCTCTGCTCCCAAAGCAGATGCGCTACCAGGCTGCGCTACGCCCCGACGCGCTCTCCCTAAACCCGATCCGCGCGTTTTGAAAGCCGCGAAGATGCGGAAGCGGAATTCCTACTCGACGCCGCAGGGCCAGGCCGCAACATCTTGTGGCAGGTCGGGGTGGCGCAGCACGCTGCCCTCGTCGATCCCGAGCCGCTCGGCCATTCCGCCATTCACCTCGAGCACAGAGAGCACCGCGTCACCGCCCGGGATCGGGGTCTCGTCCTGCGGCGTCGCGTTCTCGTGGATATGGGTGACCGTCCCCGTCTCGTCCAGGAACAGCATGTCGAGTGGAATGAGCGTGTTGCGCATCCAGAACGAGGCTGGCTGCGGGCGTTCGTAGATGAAGAGCATGCCCTTCATCGCGGGCATCTCTTCCACGAACATCAGGCCCTTGGCGCGCTCTTGCGCGTCATCGGCCACGTCCACGGCGAACCGCGCGCTGCCCCATTCCCCCCTGAGCTCGACGGAATCCTCGGAACAGGCGGCAAATGCCGGCCCGCCCAGGGCGCAGACAAGAAGCGCTACTCGGCCGCTTCGTCCTGTTGCCAGTCGTATTCCTCGACCGAGGCGGTCAGACCACCCTCGTCGTTGATCGCGCTTTCCCATACACCAACCTGCGTTGCCAGCTTGCCCCTTGCGCCGTCCGCCACACGGATGGCGATCGCCTCGCCCGGCTGCAGATCCGCAAGAGAGGATCTGCGCAGGACTTCGATGTGAATGAACACATCATCCCCCAGGCCGAAGACGTTGGCAAACCCGAACCCCTTGGCGCGGTCGAACCACTTGATCCGCGCAGGCACGATGTCGCCGCCCTGAAGCGTCTCGTCGAAAGGCAGCGGGCTACGGCCCCCCTCTCCCTCGTCGGTCGGTTCGGGGGGGGCGATGGACAGGATCTCCTGCGCCTGGCTGCCACGCGGGGTCTCGACGACTCTCAACGAGATCCGGCTGCCATCGGCGACGCTGTTCTGCCCGAAGTTGCGCAGGACATTGGCGTGCAGCAAGATGTCCCGCTCCTGATCGGCGGCGACGACGAAGCCATAGCCCTTCGTGCTGTCGAACCACTTCACGACACCGGTGCACGTTCTGCCCGCTTCCTCGCTGTCAAAAGACATCTGCCCTCACATGACGGGCCAGACAGCCCGTGCTCATTTCTGCATTTCTCGGACCCGAAAAAGATCGCCCGACAATACGGGGTCCGGCCGATAGCCAGTTCCACCTACGAAATATTCCGTCAGGGAAAAAGTCTTTTTACATACCAAGGCTCGGACGGTGCATCCCTGCTCCACCGAAACCGTTCGTGCAGACGGCTCCTTCCGTCGGTCCAGAACTCCATCTCGAGCGGCGTCAGGCGAAATCCGCCCCAGAAGTCCGGCCGGGGCGGAGCGTCACCGAACCGCTCCCGCACCTCTTCGACCCGAGCGACCAAGGTCTCGCGCGCATCCAGCGGCCGGGACTGCTGCGACGCCCACGCTCCCAGTCGCGAACCGATATCGCGGGAGGCATAGTAGGCGTCGGCCTTTGGCCCAT
Source organism: Palleronia marisminoris (assembly GCF_900172315.1). Lineage (GTDB taxonomy): Bacteria > Pseudomonadota > Alphaproteobacteria > Rhodobacterales > Rhodobacteraceae > Palleronia > Palleronia marisminoris. The sequence goes on along the minus strand of NZ_FWFV01000009.1, from coordinate 116,333 downwards.
CTTCGCGCGTGACGTGGCCGCGAACCCGCACCTGCCGCCGAAGCGACTTCCAGTGGCAGACGAAGGCCGCCTGCGGGTGCGAGGACAGCTCCTTCCCCTTGGCGCTTTCGTAGTTCGTGTAGAACACGAAGCCGTCGTCCTCGATCTCCTTCAAGAGCACCACCCGCACGTTCGGCATTCCGTCCGCGTCCACCGTGGCGAGCGCGATGGCGTTGGGGTCGTTCGGCTCGGCCCCGGCGGCCTCGGCCATCCAGTCGCGGAACAGGCCGACGGGATCATCGGTCTCAGGAATGGTGACGCCATTGGACATCTTCGGGGAACCTCCGCTCTCTTGATGCGCCTGTTACAATCGCCTAAAGCCTCGGCCAACCGGACACCAGCGAGGCGACACGATGGCAGGACTAATGGCGGGCAAACGCGGCCTCATCATGGGGCTGGCGAACGACAAGTCCATTGCCTGGGGGATCGCCAAGGCGCTTGCCGATCAGGGCGCCGAATTGTGCTTCTCGTACCAGGGCGACGCGCTGATGAAGCGCGTGAAGCCCTTGGCGGAAAGCGTCGGGTCGGACTTCCTGGTCGAGTGCAACGTGGCCGACATGGACAGCCTCGACAGCCTCTTCGCCACGATCGGCAACCGCTGGGGCAAGCTCGACTTCGTCGTTCATGCCATCGGCTTCTCTGACAAGTCGGAACTGCGCGGCCGCTACGTCGACACCAGCCGCGAGAACTTCCGCATGAGCCTCGACATCTCGTGCTACTCCTTCACCGCCGTGATGCAGCGCGCCGAGAAGCTGATGACCGAGGGCGGATCGGCCCTGACGCTGACCTATTACGGCGCCGAGCGGGTGATGCCCCACTACAACGTGATGGGAGTCGCCAAGGCCGCGCTCGAGGCGTCGGTGCGCTACCTGGCCGAGGATCTGGGCCGCGACGGCATTCGCGTGAACGCGATCAGCGCCGGCACGATCAAGACGCTGGCGGCCAGTGGCATCGGCGACTTCCGCTACATCATGAAGTGGAACGAGTACAATTCGCCTCTCCGCCGGACGGTCACGCAGGACGAAGTGGGCAAGTCGGCGCTCTACCTGCTGTCCGACCTCGGCTCGGCCGTCACCGGCGAAGTGCTGCATGTCGATGCCGGATACCACGTCATCGGCATGAAGAACCCCGACGCGCCCGACATCACGAAGGACTGACGTGGAGCTCGCCCACCTCATCGCCTTCAACGCGACCCTCGCGGCCGCCATCCTCTCGCCCGGGCCGGCGCTGATCTATGCGCTGCGGGTGTCGATCGTCGAAGGCAGACGGGCGGGCATCCTGACCGGGATCGGGCTGGGCGTGGTGGCGGCGATGTGGACGGGGCTGGCGCTGCTGGGCCTCGACCGGGTCTTCGCCCTTGTCCCGTTTGCCTACGGCGCGCTGAAGATCGGCGGCGCGCTCTACCTTCTGTGGGTGGCCTGGACGACCTGGCGCGACGCCCGCGCCCCGTTGGCCGCCGCCCACCCCGTGCGGGCGGGCCGGGCGATCCTGCGTGGGGCGGCGATCAACCTGGCGAACCCGAAATCGGTGCTCTTCGCCGCCGCCGTCCTGATCGTCATCTTCCCCGCCGACCTGTCCCCCACTGCCATGGGGGCAATCGTGCTCAACCACCTTGCCATCGAGGTCGCGTTCTACACGATCCTCGCCACCGCCCTGTCCCGCCCCGCCGCGCGCGCGGCATATCTTGGCGCGAAGACGGCGCTCGACCGGTTCGCCGGCATCGTGCTTGCCACGCTCGGCCTCAAGCTGCTGTTCTCGCGGGCATGAGCGTCGTCGCGATCATAGGCGTCGCCTTGGCGCACCTGCTGGCGGCGATATCGCCCGGTCCTTCCTTCGTGCTGTCCATCCGCACAGCCGCCACCGAAGGCTTCCGGCCGGCAGCCGGGCTGGCGCTCGGCTTCGGGATCGGTGCCGCGCTTTGGGCCTTCGCCGCCCTTGCCGGACTGGCGCTGCTGTTCGAGGTCCTGCCGCCGCTGTTCCTCGTGCTGAAGATCGGCGGGGGGCTGTTCCTCTTGTGGCTGGCCTTCAAGATGTGGCGCCATGCGGACGAGCCCATGCCGCAGGTCGCCCCCGACGTGCCACCGCGGGGGACGCTTTCGGCCATTCGGCTGGGGGTGGTAACGCAACTCGCGAACCCCAAGCCCGCCATCTTCTTCGGCGCCGTCTTCGTCGGCCTCGTCCCGCCCGACGCGGGTTGGGACGTCAAGGCGCTGATCCTGTTCAACATCCTCTGGGTCGAGACGCTCTGGTATCTCTTCACCGCCCGCGTGTTCTCGCTGTCCCGGCCGCGAGCGATCTATGGGCACGCGAAGTCGTGGCTCGACCGGGGGATGGGCACCATACTGGGCGCACTCGGCGTGAAAGTCGCGCTCGGCTGACATCAAGGAGACCGCTATGACCGACCGCCTCCCCCACGAAAAAGGCTTCCACGTCAGCTGGGACCAGCTTCACCGCGATGCTCGCGCCCTTGCCTGGCGCCTCGACGGGGTCGGCCCCGAGGGTGAGGCCGGCGAGCGCGGCGGCGGCTGGCGCGCCGTGGTCGCCATCACCCGCGGCGGCATGGCCCCCGCGATGATCGTCGCGCGCGAGCTGGATATCCGCATCGTCGATACGATCAGCGTCAAAAGCTACGAGCACCAGTCGCAGGCCGAAGCCCGCGTGCTGAAAAGCCCAGACGTCGAGCTGATGGGCGACGGTAAGGGCGTGCTGATCGTGGACGACCTGGTGGACTCGGGCCGGACGCTGGAAGTCGTCCGCGCCGCTTTCCCGAAGGCCCATTTCGCCACGGTCTACGCCAAGCCGAAGGGCCGGCCACAGGTCGATACCTACGTCACGGAAGTCAGCCAGGACACGTGGATCTTCTTCCCGTGGGACATGGGGCTGCAATACGTGCCACCCTATCGCGGCACCGACTGAGCCGGACATGAAAACGGCGCGCCACCAAGGCGCGCCGTCTCGCTTCCTCAGGCGGTGTCGAGCTCGTGCTTCAGCACCTTCTCGATATCGTCGAGGTTGTGGTTCGTCAGGGTCTTCGGGACCTCGGCGATCACCTTCTGCTCGACTTCCTTGTGGATCTTGTTGCGCAGTTCGCCGAGCACTCCGGGCGCCGCGACCAGAACGATGTCCTTGAACGCCCCCTTGTGGGCCTTCTTGTAGAGCATCTCCGCCAAGTCATCCGCGAAACGGTCCTTGGCAAGCTGGTGCCAGTCCGTGTCTTCGACAGCCGAACGATGGACGCTGGGGCCGTCGTTGAAGCGGCCCCGCCGGTTTGCGGACTGCTCGCGATCGGGCGGGTTCTCCTGCTCTTCCTTCGACAGGACGGTAAGATACGGGTTCTCGTGGTCCGTCTGGTTCTCGAGAACCAGCGCCTTCTCGCCATCCGCGATCAACACCCAGGTTCCTTTGGACAGTTTCGCGCCCATCTCAGCTCCCCTTTCCGTCGTCGTCTTCGCCGGTGCCGTGCAGCCCCCCCAGGTTGCCGTCGCCCTCTTCGTCGGACTTGGTGACCCGGGTCGTGCCCTCGCCGTGTTCGGCTTGGCGACCTTCATCACGGGTCCCGACGTTCCGCTCGAGGTTGCCGTCCGAGCGACCACCTTGGCTCGGCGTCTCGACAGCGTCATCCACGAACTTCTCGGTGTCGCTCGAGCCGTCCTTCGATCTCTTTCTCTCGGCCATCGTCAGCCTCCTTCTCGTAAGGTGTCCAGAAGGAAACCCGTGGGGTCGAGGCTGAGTTCCTCAGACTGACCGCGCGCGGTCGATCAGCCACGCCAGCGCCGCCGGCTCGCCCACGCGGGCCTTCGTGCCACCGACCTTGATGATCAGAGGCGCGGCGTCTTCGACGCGGTCCCACAGCCATTGCGCCGCCGCCTCGCTCGACGCGGCATCAGCCAGCACCAGCGAGCCCACCAACCGGAACCCCGCGCTGTCGTCCAACGCCGCCTCGGCCGAGATCGGCTGAAACGCCATGCCCTGCGGCATCCGCATCGGCGCGCGCAGCAGCGCCAGCACCTCGGCGTCTAGCGGCTCCATTTCGATGACCATCCGTTCCTCCATCATCCGACGCAAAAGGCCGGCCCCGAAGGACCGGCCAGTTGCGATGTAAATTCCGAAGCCGGGTCACATGCGCGACGCGACATCTTCCCAATTGGCGAGCTTCTCGAGGAAGTTCGACAGGTAGGCCGGACGCTTGTTGCGGAAGTCGATGTAGTAGGAATGCTCCCACACGTCGCAGCCCAGCAGCGCCGTCTGGTTGAAGCAGACCGGGTTCACGCCGTTCTCGGTCGAGGTGACCTTCAGCGAACCATCGGTATCCTTCACGAGCCACACCCAGCCCGAGCCGAACTGACCGCCGCCCTTGGTCGAGAACTCTTCCTTGAACTTGTCGACCGAGCCGAAGCTGTCGGTCAGAGCGCTCTCGACCTCGGACGGCATCTTGCTTTCGCCCGGCGTCATCCAGTTCCAGAACTGGTTGTGGTTCCAGTATTGCGACGCGTTGTTGAACAGGCCCGACTGCGCCACGGCGCCCTTGTCGTAGGTGCCCTTGATGATCTCCTTGATGGATTTGCCTTCCCACTCGGAGCCGGAGACCATGTCGGCCGTCTTGTCGGCGTAGGCCTTGTGGTGAATGTCGTGATGGTATTCCAGCGTCTCGCGGCTCATGCCCTTGTCGGCAAGCGCGTCGTGGGAATACGGCAGATCTGGCAGTTCGAAAGCCATGTGAGGCCCTCCGTCATTGGAAATTTCGGGCGGCGATCCGCGGGTCGGACCGCTCGCTGATGCGTGATCTAGAGCGCCCGACGCGCCGGGAAACCCTCAGAACGCGCCGACTTCCCCGCCTTTTCGTGCACTGACGGAAAGCACGTCGAACACGTAGGTCGCGACCGAGCGAAAGCACAGGACATGGGCGGTTTCGTCGTTCGATAGCCAGATGGCCGCGGCCACCTGCGCAAGGCGCGTGCGCCTCACCGTGCCGGGCTTCAGCGTTTCCATATCCACCGGCGTCACCTTGGCCAGGACCTCGCGAACTGCCGCCCCTTCGACGCGGATTTCGGTGCGCATGGCGCTGACGTCCAACGCCAGGTGATGATGATCCCGCAGGTCGTCCTGAACGTCGGCCAGCAGCTCAGGAATGGCGTCCGTCAACACGCGGAGCAACAGCTCGTCCGGCGCCATCCAGAGGGCTTCGCCGCGATCCCCGGTGGACAGCCCCAGAGGCTGCGGGATGGTCGCCCCGGTGGCCCGATGCACGGCATGCGCAACCGCATCCTCGGCCAGATCGGCCCGCAACTGGATCATCCCGGCCGGTTGCGCCTCGAACACCGAAACATAGCCGTCAAACCGTGCACCCTGCAGCGCACTTTGAAGGTCAGACATCCTGCTTGGCCCCTTCCTTGTCATAGAAGACCGGGTCGCAAATTCGGGCCTTGTGGACCGTGCTGTCGGTGCCGGGGAAGTCGAGAACCTCACCCATCCGGTCCGGTCCGTTCAGCACCAACCCCATCGCGATCCCGTGGCCAAGCGTCGGGGAATGGTAGGTCGAGGTCACGCGGCCCTGGGTGTTGCGCTGCCCATTCTCGTTGGTGCCCTCGGCGACCGCATAGGCCCCGTCCGGCAGGACGCTGCCGTCCAGAGTCTGAAGTCCCACCAGCTTCCAGCGCTTCGGGTCGGTCATGTGAACCCGCTCCTGCGCGCGCTTGCCGATGTAGTCGTCCTTCCTCTTCGAGATCGCCCAGCCGAGCCCCAGATCCTGCGGGATCACGGTGCCGTCGCTTTCGTCCCCGATCATGATGAAGCCCTTTTCCGCGCGGAGGACGTGCAAGGCCTCGGTCCCGTAAGGCATTACTCCGAACTCTTCACCTGCGCTCAGAAGTTTGTCCCACAGTGCCTTGCCATGGTTGGCAGAAACCGCGATCTCGTAACTCAGCTCGCCCGAGAACGAGATGCGGAAGACTCGCGCCGGAAGCCCGGCGATCTCGCCCTCGGCCCAGGCCATGAAGGGCAGCGCATCCCTTGAAAGGTCCATTCCTCCCAGCTTTTCCAGCACCTTGCGGGCATTTGGCCCCACGACGGCGATCTGCGCCCATTGCTCGGTGATGTTGGCGACATAGACCTGCATGTCCCACCATTCGGTCTGCAGCCATTCCTCCATATGCGCGTGGATGCGGTCCGCCCCGCCGCTGGTCGTGTGGCACAGGAAGGTGTCCTCGGTCAGGCGGGCAACCACGCCGTCATCCATCAGGAAGCCGTTTTCCGAGCACATGAGCCCGTAGCGACAGCGGCCGACCTTCAGGGTACTCATCATGTTCGTGTAGAGCAGATCGAGGAACCGACCCGCATCCGGGCCCTTCACTACGATCTTTCCCAGCGTGGAAGCATCCAGCAATCCAAGGGTTTGCCTTGCGTTCTTCACCTCGCGCATCACCGCCGCGTGGGGATCTTCGCCGGCCCGCGGATAGCAGAAGGGGCGCCGCCAGTGGCCGACCGGTTCCCACCGGGTGCCGCGCGCTTCGTGCCAGTCGTGCAGCGGCGTTCGACGGAGGGGCTGGAAGATGTCGCCGCGGGCCGCTCCCGCGATCGATCCCATCGATATCGGGACGTAGGGAGGCCGGAAGGTGGTGGTCCCGACCTGCGGGATCGAGTTGCCGACTTGTGCCGAAAGCACAGCCAGTCCGTTGATGTTGCTGAGCTTACCCTGATCCGTCGCCATGCCGAGCGTCGTGTAGCGCTTTGCATGCTCCACGCTGACGAAGCCTTCGCGTGCCGCGAGCTGCACGTCAGTGACCTTCACGTCGTTCTGGTAGTCGAGGAACATCTTCGCCCGCAGATCCGGGCCAGCACCCTCCGGCATCACCCAGACGGGCCGCGTCGGCTGTTCCGTGAGGGAGCCCTTGGAGTCCTGTCGAAGACCGGCACGGGAAAGCGTCAGATCCCCCGCAGCCGCCCCCACCGCCGAGACCATGCCCATCCCGTCAGCGCCAAGCGGCGGACGGTCGGGATCGGGGTAGAAGAAGCCTTGCGCGTCATCCCACAGAAGCTTGCCGCCGCAATGGGACCACAGGTGCGGAACCGGCGACCAGCCGCCCGACATGGCGATCGCGTCGCAGCGGACCAGCCGACCGCCCGAGCCGTTCCCGGCGATGTCGACCACCCGGACGCCTGTAACCTCCTTGCCGCCTTCGGCAGTGATGCCGGACGCGGTCGCTATCTCGACGCCGCGGTCCCGGACCTGCCGGGCCAGTTCGCCAGCAGCCTCGTGGCGGGCGTCGACGACAAGCGGGACCGTCACGCCGGCGTCGAGAAGCGCCAGCGCGGTGCGGTAGGCGTCGTCATTGTTCGTGACGATGATCACCCGGCGGCCGGGCGTCACCGCGTAGTCGCTGACATAGTCGCGCACGGCCGAGGCGAGCATGACCCCCGGTATGTCGTTGCCGGCGAACGGCAACGGACGCTCGATCGCGCCGGTGGCGGTGATGATGTGGCCGGCTCGGATGCGCCAGAGGCGGTGACGGGGGGCGTCGGCGCCGGGGCGATCCTCGGCCACCCACTCGTAGGCCGTCAGGTAGCCATGGTCGTAGACGCCCGAGCCCTGCAGGTTCAGGCGCAGGGTGACGTTCTCCATCCCCTCGAGCTCGGCGATGCGTGCGGCGGTCCAGTCGGCGGGCGCCTCGCCTTCCATCATGGTGCCGTCCGTGATGCTGCGCCCGCCCCAGAGCGTGTCCTGCTCCAACAACAGGACACGCTTGCCCTCGCGCGCCGCCTTCAGCGCGGCGGCGATCCCCGCGACACCGCCACCGACGACGGCCAGGTCGCAATGGGCATAGAAGTGCTCGTAGCGGTCCGCGTCCGGCCCTTCGGGCGGGCGGCCGAGGCCGGCGGAGCGACGGATGATGGGCTCGTAGACTTTCTCCCAGAAGGCGGCGGGCCAGGTGAAGGTCTTGTAGTAGAACCCGGCGGGCAGAAAGCGCGAGAGCCGCGAGTTGATCGCGCCGATGTCGTGATCGAGCGTCGGCCAGCGGTTCTGCGAGGTGGCGCGCAGTCCTTCGTGGAGGCGCGTGGTGGTGGCGCGCTGGTTGGGCTCGAACCGGGATCCGGTGCCGGTGCCGACGAGGGCGTTCGGCTCTTCGTGGCCGGCGGTGACGGGGCCGCGGGGGCGGTGGTACTTGAATGACCGACCCATCAGGGTGCGACCGCCCGCCATCAGCGCCGAGGCGATCGTGTCGCCATGCAGCCCCTCGTGCGGCTTGCCGTCGAAGGTGAAGTTCAGGCGGCGGCCGCGCACGATGCGGCGGCCAGGGGTCGTCAGGCGATAGCTGGTCATGCGCGCTGTCCTTCGTCGCCCAGATCGCGCCAGCGCCAACCGGGTTGGGCGGCCGAAATCCGGTCGAGGATCTCCTGCGGGGGCCTCTGGGTCTGCGCGGGATAGGTGCCGAAGACCTGCATGGTGACCGTGTGGCGGGCGGCGTGGAACCACTTGCCGCAGCCCATGGCGTGGCGCCACCGCTCGAATTGGGGACCCTTTGGGTTCTCGCGCATGAAGAGGTAGCTTTCGAAATCGGTGTCGTCCGAGCCCGGTCCGTGGCGCGTCAGGTGCGCCTCGCCGCCGGGGGAAAGCTCGGTCTCGTCGGCATCGACGCCGCAATAGGGGCAGTGGAGGATCAGCATGGAAACCCCTTGGTGGTGAGGCCGTCTTTCGGGCGCAGGGCAGTCAATGCGCCACCCCCGCCGCGACGCTCTCGTCGATGAAGCGGCCTTCGCGGAAGCGGTCCAGCGAGAAGGCGTCGGTCAGGGGGCTTTTCCCGGTGGCCATCAGTTCGGCGAAGGCGAAGCCCGAGCCGGGGGTGGCCTTGAAGCCGCCCGTGCCCCAGCCGCAGTTGATGAAGATGCCGTCCACGGGCGTCTTCGACAGGATGGGCGAGCGGTCGCCGGTCATGTCCACGATGCCGCCCCACTGGCGCAGCATCTTCAGACGCGAGATCATGGGGAAGATCTCGATCAGCGAGCGCACGGTTTCCTCGATATGGTGGAAGCTGCCGCGCTGGGTGTAGGCGTTGTAGGCATCGGTGCCCCCGCCGATCACCATCTCGCCCTTGTCGGACTGGCTGAGATAGCCGTGGACGGTGTTGGCCATCACGACGATATCCATGCAGGGCTTGATCGGCTCGGAGACCAACGCCTGCAGCGGCACGGATTCGATGGGAAGGCGGAAGCCGGCCATTTCGGCCAGGCGACCCGAATGCCCCGCGACGACGATGCCCATCTTGTCGGTGGCGATCCGGCCGCGCGTGGTGTCGACGCCGGTGACCTTGCCGCCGTCGCGGGTGACGCCCGTCACCTCGCACTGTTCGATGATGTCCATGCCCATGTCCGAGCAGGCGCGCGCATAGCCCCAGGCGACGGCGTCGTGGCGGGCGGTGCCGGCGCGCTTTTGCCACAAACCGCCTAGGACCGGATAGCGCGGCCCTTCGGTGTTCATGATCGGGCAGATCTCCTTGACCTCTTTCGGCCCGATGAAACGCGTGTCGATACCCTGCAGCGCGTTGGCGTGGGCGGTGCGCAGGTAGCCGCGCTTTTCATGCTCGGTCTGGGCCAGCATCAGCACGCCACGGGGCGAGAACATGACGTTGTAATTCAGGTCCTGGCTCATCGTCTCGAAGAGGCTGCGCGACTTTTCGTACAGCGCGGCCGACGGGTCCTGCAGATAGTTCGAGCGGATGATCGTGGTGTTGCGGCCCGTGTTGCCGCCACCGAGCCAACCTTTTTCCAGCACCGCCACGTTGGTGATGCCGTGGTTCTTGCCCAGCCAGTAGGCGGTGGCGAGGCCGTGGCCGCCCGCGCCGACGATGACGACGTCGTAGCGCGACTTCGGCGCGGGGCTGCGCCAGGCGCGCGTCCAGCCGGTATGGTGGCGAAACGCCTCGCGGGCGATGGCGAAGGCAGAATAGCGTTTCATCGGCGTCCCTTCCGTCCGGCCCGTGGTACGGCCCGGTGCGTCCGAGTAGATGCGCCGCAGCGGCATGTTCAACGATATTTGCGACATGACCGGCGCGGCGCGATGTCCCATGCGCTTTCCGCCGGGCCGCGATGGGTCTAGAGAGGACGCCGGACCCGCTTTGGGGAAGGACCGAAATGCTGTTCTGGATCGCCGCCGTGCTGATCGCCGCCCTGGGCACCCTGCCCGTCCTGGCGGCGCTGTTCCGATCGGACGGGTCGCGCGAACCGGCGCAGGACATGGCGATCTACCGCGACCAGCTGGCCGAGATCGATCGGGACCTGGCACGCGGTGTCCTGACCGGAGACGAGGCCGAGCGCACGCGCGCCGAAGTCGCGCGCCGCCTGCTTGAGGCGGACCGTCGCGGCGTGCGCCAGGCCCACCAGGCACCCCGCAAAGTGCGGCTCGTGGCCGCGGGCCTCGTCGCGCTGGCAGTTATGGTGGGTGGGGTAGCGATCTACTGGAACCAGGGCGCGCCGGGCTATCCCGACCTGCCGCTGCGCGCTCGGCTGGCCGATGCCGACGCCGCCCGGGCCGAGCGCTTGAGCCAGGCCGACGCCGAGGCGCGCGCGCAAGAGATCGGCGCCCTGCCCGACCCCGTGGAGCCTGCTCCCGAATTCGCGTTGCTGATCGACCGTCTGCGCAGCACCATGCAAGACCGGCCCGACGATCCGCAAGGCCTGCGGCTTCTGGCCGTGAACGAGGCGCGGCTGGGCAATTTCGCCGCGGCCCGCGACGCACAGGAACGGCTCGTGGCGCTTCTGGGCGAGGAGACCACCGCCGAGACCCACGCCTTCCTGGGAGAGTTGATGGTGATGAACGCCGGTGGCTACGTCTCGCCCGAGGCCGAGGCACAGTTCGATGCCGCCCTCGCAATCGACCGGAGTGACACCCGCGCGCTCTATTTCAAGGGGCTGAGCTACCTGCAGACCGGCCGCCCGGACCGCGCCTTCGCCATCTGGCGCCCGCTGCTCGAGACTGCCCCGGCCGACGCGGCCTGGGTCTCGGCGGCCCGCGCCCAGATTGGCGAGGTCGCCGCGCGCGCCGGAATCGACTACCAGGCTCCGTCCGTGGCGCCCGGCCCTACGGCCGAGGACATGGCCGCCGCGGCCGAGATGTCCCCCGAGGCGCGGCAGGAGATGATCGTGGGCATGGTCGCGCGCCTCACCGAGCGCCTTGCCACCGAGGGCGGGCCGGCGCCGGACTGGGCGCGGCTGATCTCGGCGCTGGGGGTGATGGGCGACACCGAGCGCGCGGCGGCCATCTATGGCGAGGCGCAGCAGGTGTTCGGCAACCAGCCCGCCGACCTTGCCCTGATCGAGGAGGCCGCCGCGCAGGCGGGTGTCGCGCGATGATCCATGACCGGATGGAAGAGTTCGCCGCCGACCTGCCGCCCATGCGCGCGCTGATGGGACTCGATTTCGGCACCAAGACGATCGGGGTGGCGGTGTCGGACCGGATGCGGTCCGTGGCGAGCGGGATCGAGACGGTGCGCCGCAAGAAGTTCACGCAGGATGCCGGGCGGCTTGTCGAGATTGCCGAGGGCCGCGAGATCGGCGGCATTGTCATGGGCCTGCCGCGCAACATGGACGGCAGCGAGGGGCCGCGCGCTCAATCCACCCGCGCCTTCGCCCGCAACCTGTCGCGGCTGCTGGACCTGCCGATCGGCTTCTGGGACGAGCGGCTGTCGACGGTGGCGGCCGAGCGTGCGCTGCTCGAAGCCGATACCAGCCGCGCCCGCCGGGCCGAGGTGGTGGACCAGGTCGCGGCCGCCTACATCCTGCAGGGTGCATTGGACAGGCTGACGAGGATCGGATGAGCGACGACGTCTGGAAACGCGACGAGGTTCAGAGCCCGTGCATCAAGGTCTGCGTGATCCATCCTCAGTCCCGGCTGTGCACCGGTTGCCTGCGCTCGATCAACGAGATCTCGGGCTGGAGCATGATGTCCGACGACGAGCGGCGCGAGGTGCTGGCCGAACTGCCGAGCCGTCAGGGCCTGATCGCCCGCCGTCGGGGTGGGCGGGCGCGGACGCGGGAGTAGCGGGTCAGGCAACCTCGCGCGTGACGGCCGACAGCGCCTCTTCGACGAGGCGACCGTCGGCGCCGGGGCGGTTCGCGCCTTCGGACAGGATGCGCCGCCAGTGCCGCGCGCCGGGGCGGCCCGTGAAGAGGCCCAGCATGTGGCGCGTGACCTGGTGCAGGCGACCGCCGGTGACGATGTGCGCCTCGGCGTAGGGGATCATCTCAAGTGCGACATCCTCGGCCGTGGGGCGCGGCGCGTCGTCGCCGAAGATGCGGCGGTCGGCGTCGAGCAGGATATCGGCGGGGCGCTGGTAGGCGGCGCGTCCGATCATCACACCGTCGAGCGCATCCAGATGCGCGGACGCCGCGTCGAGGCTGTCGATCCCCCCGTTTATCGAGATGTGGAGATCGGGGAACGCCGCCTTCATCCGGTGGACGAGCGGGTAGTCGAGCGGCGGGACGTCGCGATTCTCCTTCGGGCTGAGGCCCTGGAGCCAGGCCTTGCGGGCGTGGATCGTCACGCGCCGGACGCCCGCGGCAGAGATCTTCTGCAGGAAGTCGGGCAAGACGGCCTCGGGCTCTTGCTCGTCCACCCCGATGCGGCATTTCACGGTGACCTCGCGCCCTTGGGCGTGGATCATCTCGGCCGCACAGTCGGCAACGAGGTCGGAGTGGCGCATGAGCACCGCGCCGAACGTGCCGGACTGGACGCGGTCGGACGGGCAGCCGCAGTTCAGGTCGATCTGGTCGTAGCCCTCCTCGGCCCCGATCTTGGCGGCCTCGGCCAGCTCGCGCGGGTCGGAGCCGCCCAGTTGCAGGGCGACCGGGTGCTCGCTGTCGTCGAAGGCAATCAGGTGCCGGGCCCCGCCCCGGACCAGCGCGGGGGCGGTGATCATCTCGGTATAGAGTAGCGCATGGCGCGACATCTTGCGGTGGAACACGCGGCAATGCCGGTCCGTCCAGTCCATCATCGGGGCGACGGACAGGCGAGCGGCGGTGTCGAGATCTGCGGGTCGTTCCGTCATCGGTGGCCTGGGCTTCTTCCTGCGCGATCCGTTCAGGTAAAGGCTCCGGCGGCGAATGCCAAGTTGCCCGGGGCCGCGTCAGTCGTACATCTCGGCCAGGTCGACGGTCGAGCGGTGGCCCAGATCCTCGAGATGCGCGTCGAGGAATCGCTCGGCGGCCAAGCGGCCGGCGCGGAACAGGCGGTCGGCCAGAACGGCCGAAGGGATCATCTTCGTCGCGACCGACAGGTCCCGCATGAGCTCGTCATCCGCGATCATGTGCACGAAGACGTATTTCATCGCGCCCTCGGGCATCGTCCCCTCTTCGAGCAGACGTTGCACGAACCGGATGGCCCGCAGGTCGCGCAGGAGCGAGCTGTTGAAGGAGATCTCGTTGATCCGGTTGTGGATTTCTTGGGCGGTATAGGGCAGGTCGTCGCGCAGCAGCGGGTTGATGTTCACGATCACCACGTCGCCCGGCAGCGCGGGGTCATAAAGGGGAAAGAGCGCGGGATTCCCGGTATAGCCGCCGTCCCAATAGGCCTCGCCGTCGATCTCGACCGCCTGGAACATAGAGGGAAGGCAGGACGAGGCCAGAAGCGCCGAAGGGCTCAGCTCGGCCCCCGAGAAGACCCGGATCTTGCCGGTGCGGACATTCGTGGCGCAAACGTGAAGCTCGGGACCCGCCGGGGAACAGATGTCTTCGAAGCGCATGTCCGAGACGATGGGGGCCAGCGGATTGCGGTAGAACGGCCCCAGCGCATAGGGAGAGGTCGCCTGCCCGAGGATGTCCCCCACCGTGTAGAGCGTCGAATACTCGATCGCGCGCGAGATCGCGCCGGTCGCCGGCGCCATCGGTGACAGCCAGGTGGCGAGCTTCAGGTCCCTGACCCTGAGGATTCGCGCCCAAAGCCAGCCGAGCGTCTCGCGCGCAGCGTCCGGTCCGCCCCGCGCAAGCCCCGCCTTCAGCGCCGCCCCGTTCAACGCACCGGCCGATGTCCCCGAGATCGCCGCGATCTCGACCCGGTCGCTTTCCAGGATCCGGTCGAGCACACCCCAGGTGAACGCCCCGTGGGCACCGCCACCTTGCAGCGCGATGTTGATCCGCTTCACGTCGGGCATCCGTTCGCCTTCCTTGGTGTCGCCGCCAGGCGCCGCGCCCTACCGCGCGGTCCAGCCTCCATCGACCGAAATCGTCGTGCCGGTGATCTGCGCCGCCGCGGCCGAGCACAGGAAGGTCGCGACCCCGCCGATCTGTTCGACGGTCGCGAAATCCTTCGAGGGCTGGCGTTCGAGGATGACCTCCTTGATCGCCGTCTCGCGGTCCATGTCGTATTTCTTCATGGTGTCGGGGATCTGGTCCTCGACCAGCGGCGTCATCACGTAGCCGGGGCAGATCGCGTTGGCGGTGATCGGGTCCTGCGCGGTTTCCAGCGCGATCACCTTGGTCAGGCCCACCACCCCGTGCTTGGCCGCGACATATGCGGACTTGTAGGGGGAGGCGCGCAGCCCGTGCGCCGAGGCAAGGTTGATGATCCGGCCCCAGCCCTGCTCGCGCATCATCGGGACCGCCACGGCTGCCGTGTGGAAGGCCGAGGACAGCATGATGGCGATGATCGCGTCCCATCTTTCGGTCGGGAAATCCTCGATGCCGGCGACGTGCTGGATGCCGGCGTTGTTCATCAGGATGTCGCAGCGCCCGGAATCCTCGATCAGCTTGCGAGCCTCGTCCCCCTTCGACAGGTCAGCGCGGATGTAGCGCGCGGTCACGCCGAACTCGTCCCCGATCGCGCGGGCGAGGTCGTGATCCTCGTCGCGGTCGGTGAACGAGTTCAGCACGACGTCGGCACCGGCGCGCGCAAGTTCGCGCACCACGCCAAGCCCGATTCCCGAGTTCGAGCCGGTGACGATGGCGGTCTTGCCCTTGAGATCCATGATGCACTCCCTTCGCGCGGAACGGCCGCGGTTTCACGGCGCAGATAGCTCTCACACCGGCGTGATCCATCGCAAAACGGGGTTGAGCGTCCGGCCCGGATCGCCGATGCGGGTGACCTGTTCCGCGGGCCCAAAAAAAACGCCCGCACGAGGCGGGCGTTAAGTCATTGAGGCAGGTTTCATACAGGCAAGAAACCTATCGAGCAGTGCCCCCTATATACGCCGATTCCCCGGGAAGGCAAAAGGAAAAGCTATATCTCGGGGAGTTACTCCCATAAGTTGATCCTCGATCCGCACCGTCTGGAGTCCCACCCGATATGAGATCGATCGTCCGTTCCGCCCGTCAAATCTGTCGTCTTGCCGCCGTCGGCGCCGCCCTGCTCGGGAGCGCTGCCGTGGCCGAGCCGCAACACGGTGTCGCCATGTTCGGCGAACCCGCCCTGCCGCCGGACTATGCGCACCTTCCCTATGCAAACCCGGACGCACCCAAGGGCGGGCGGCTCGTGACCGGCGAAGTTGGATCATACGACTCTCTCAACCCCATGATCCTGAAGGGCAATCCGCCTTGGCAGCTGCGCTCGCTCGCCTACGAATCGCTGATGGGTCGGTCATATGACGAGCCGTTCACCCTGTACGGACTTCTGGCTGAATCGATCGACGTCGCCGATGATGGCAGCTGGGTGGAGTTCACCCTGCGCCCCGAGGCCAAGTTCTCGGATGGCACGCCGGTCACGGTCGAGGACGTTCTGTGGAGCTACGAGACCCTCGGGACCGAGGGGAACCCCCGCTACCGCGGCGCGTGGTTGAAGGTCGCCGATGCCCGGGCCGTGAACGACCGGACGGTGCGGTTCGAATTCAACGAGAACGATCGTGAACTCGCGCTCATCATGGGGATGCGGCCGATCCTGAAGAAGGCCCAGTGGGAAGGCAAGGATTTCGCCGATTCGAGCCTCGAAACCATCCCGATCACGACCGCGCCCTACGTGATTTCTGACTATGAACCCGGCCGCTACGTCACCCTGGCGCGCGATCCCGATTATTGGGGCAACGACCTGCCGTTCATGGCCGGGCAAGCGAACCTCGACGAGATCCGGATGGAGTTCTACGGCGACCAGGCCGTGATGTTCGAGGCGTTCAAGTCCGGCGCCCTGTCGATCAACCGCGAGACGGACGCGCAGCGGTGGGAGACTCAATACGCCTTCCCGCGCATCGAGTCCGGCGAGGTGGTCAAGTCCGACATCCCGCACGAGCGCCCCTCGGGGATCACCGGCTTCGTGATGAACACCCGCGAGGCGCCCTTCGACGACTGGCGCGTGCGCGAGGCGCTGATCCAGGCGTTCAACTTCGAGTTCGTGAACCAGGTCCTGAACGGCAGCACCCTGCCCCGAATCGAGTCCTACTTCTCGAATTCGCAGCTCGGCATGGATCACGGCCCCGCCGAAGGGCGCGTGGCCGAACTGCTGGCGAAGTACGAGGACGACCTGCTTCCCGGCGCGATGGAGGGGTATTCGCTGCCCGAAAGCGACGGCTCCGAGCGGAACCGCGCCAACACCCGCGCGGCGCTTGGGCTTCTGCAAGAGGCCGGCTGGACCATCGGCGACGGCGGCGCCCTGCGCAACGAGGCGGGCGAGCCGTTCGAGATCGAGATCCTGCTCAGCCAGGGCGGCTACGAGCCCCAGGTGGCGCAGCGGACGGCGGATCTTTACGTCGCGGCGCTCGATCGGCTGGGCATCTCGCCCACGATCACGCTGGTCGACCAGGCCCAGTTCACCGAGCGGACGAACGCCTTCGACTTCGACATGGCGTGGTACACCCGCGGCATGAGCCTGAGCCCCGGCAACGAGCAATACCTCTATTGGGGCAAGGACGCGGCCGACCAGGAGGGCAGCTCGAACTGGATGGGCGTGAAGTCGGACGCCATCGACGGGCTGATCAACGAGATGCTGACCTCGGAAAGCCGCGAGGATTACGTGGCGGCGGTCAAGGCGCTGGACCGGGTGCTGACGACCGGGCGCTACGTTGTGCCGGTGTGGTACAACCCGGTCTCGCACGTGGCCCACGACTCCAACCTGCACTACCCCGAGACGCTGCCGATCTATGGCGACTGGCTCGGCTTCCTGCCGGAAGTGTGGTGGTATGAGGAAGGCTGAGATCGCGCTGGCCTGCGCCCTGCTGGCTCTTGGCGGATGTTCGATCGCGAAGGTGCCGGTCAAGGTGGCCGGCACGGCGGCGGGCGCGACGATGCATGCGGCCGGCAGCGCCGTGATGATCGTCACCCGCGATCGCCACGACCTTCCCTGAGGCGGAACCGCCCCGCGCGGCCCGCATTGGCCTGAGAAAGCACACGAGGAGGACACCGATGCAGTGGACCGCCATCCAGAGAAACTGGCCCGCCTTCACCGAAGCGCTGATGCAGCGTTTCCCCGAGACCGAAGAGAACGATCTTCTGGGGCTCGAAGGGGATCGCGCCGCGCTGGTGAGCTACGTGGCCGAGCGCCAGACCCTCTCCGCCGCAGAAGCCGAACGCCAGGTCAAGGAGTGGGAACAGGGTGCCGTCCCGGCCGACGTGGCGATGGACGAGACCCGTGACGGCGAGAACATCCGCGCCTCGGCCGCACATATCGGCGTGGGCGAAGACGTTTATGCCGATGACAGGAATTTCGGCGACGACATCGAGGCGGACCACCCCGTGGGCCGCAAGCCGTCCTCCTGACGCCAGGGCGTCATTCTGACCGACGGCGAAGGCGCGGCCCGGAAGGGTTCGCGCCTTCTCTGCGTCCGGATCAAGCTTGCGACGCAGCCTTGGCCGGGTAAAAGCGGCCGCACGCCATCAGCGCGAGGAGGCACCATGAAACTCGACATCCTCTCCGACCCGATCTGCCCCTGGTGCTATATCGGCAAGGCTAACCTCGACCGCGCGCTGTCTCGCCGGCCGGACCACCCCTTCGTGATCGAATGGCACCCCTTCCAGCTGAACTACGACATGCCAGCCGAAGGGATCGACCGGCAGACATACCTCGAGGCGAAGTTCGGCGGGCGGGACGGCGCGCTGGCGGCCTATGCCCCCGTGCTCGAAGCCGCGGAAGCGGCAGGCGTGGAAATCGCGTGGGACAAGATGACCCGCGTGCCGAATACCCTGTCGGCGCATTGCCTGATCCACTGGGCGGGGCTGGAGGGGCGGCAGACCGCCGCCGTCTCGGCGTTGTTCGACGCCTATTTCAAGCGCGGCGAGGATATCGGCGCGCCCGAGGTGCTTGTCGAGATCGCCGGGCGGATCGAGATGGACCGGGACCTGGTCGCGCGCCTGCTGGCGGCGGGCGCGGATCGCGACGAGGTGGCCGCGCGCGATTCCCATGCGCGCGAACGAGGTGTCACCGCCGTGCCGACGTTCATCGTAGGCGAGCGGCATGCCGTGCCCGGCGCGCAACCGCCAGAGCTGTGGGACCGGGTGCTGGACGAGGTGATCGGCAGCTAGCGATCAGCAGCGCGCAGAGCAGAGGCTCTCGCAGGGGATGCCGTCATTGTCCCTGTCGCGCGCGCGCTCCCCGCACACCAGGAGGGCGTGACAGGCTTCGGCGCAGGACCCCATCTGGCCGCACGTCTTGCCGCTGCAGGTGAAGGTTTGCGCGATCAGGAACGGCGCGAAGGGCGAATCCCTCACGCTCGGCAGCGGCTCGGCCAGAGCGGGTGATGCGGCGAGAAGGAAGATGAAGACCCGAAGCATGAAAGGCAGCTTACAGCGGCCGGGGCGAAGCGCAATCGCACGTGTCGGTTAACGGGCGACCCGCCCGGTGGAGCGAGTCGCGCGCTTCATCACTTTTCGGCCTCGGCCGCCTTTTTGCCGGCGGCCTTGGCATGGCGCGCCAGATCCTGTGCGACGGCAAAGCTGCCCTTGATCTTCTCGCTGTCCTTGGACCAGTCGCGGCGAATGACGATCTTGTTGTCCTTCACCTTTGCCTGACCGTCTTGATCCTTGATGAAGGATACCAACCCCTCGGGCGAGGCGAACTTGTCGTTGTGGAACTGGACCGTTACGCCCTTTGGACCCGCGTCGAGCTTGGCGATCCCGGCCCGCTTGCACTCGGCCTTGATGCGCACGACCAGAAGCAGGGTGTTCACTTCCTTGGGCAGCTTGCCGAACCGGTCGATCAGCTCGGCCGCGAAGCCTTCGAGTTCGACCTTCGTGGTCAGGTCCGAGAGGCGGCGGTAGAGGCCGAGGCGCACGTCGAGGTCCGGCACGTAATCGTCGGGGATCAGCACGGGGACGCCCATGTTGATCTGGGGCGACCAATCGCTGTCGCCCAGTTCGACGATGCCTTCCAGCTCGCCGGTCTTGAGCTTGGCGATCGTCTCTTCCAGCATCGACTGGTAAAGTTCGTAGCCGACCTCCTTGATCTGGCCGGACTGCTCTTCGCCGACAAGGTTGCCAGCACCCCGGATGTCGAGGTCCTGGCTGGCAAGGTTGAAGCCCGCCCCGAGCGTGTCGAGCGAGCCCAGCACGCGCAGACGCTTCTCGGCCGTGGCGGTCAGCTTCCCGCGCGGTTTCGTCGTCAGGTAGGCGTAGGCGCGGGTCTTGGCGCGGCCGACCCGCCCCCGGATCTGGTAGAGCTGCGCGAGGCCGAACATGTCGGCGCGCCAGACGACCATCGTGTTCGCGGTCGGGATATCGAGGCCGGATTCCACGATCGAGGTGGCCAGCAGCACGTCGTACTTGCCGTCGTAGAAGGCGTTCATCCGGTCGTCTAGTTCGCCCGCCGCCATCTGGCCGGTGGCGGTGACGTACTTGATCTCGGGGACCTCGGTCTTCAGGAACTCCTCCAGCTCGGGCAGGTCCTTGATCCGGGGGGCCACGATGAAGGACTGGCCGCCGCGATAGAATTCGCGCAGCAGCGCCTCGCGTACCGTGATCGCGTCGAACTCCGAGACATAGGTGCGGATCGCGAGGCGATCGACGGGGGGTGTCCCGATGATCGACAGGTCGCGCACGCCGGTCAGCGACAGTTGCAGGGTCCGCGGGATCGGCGTCGCGGTCAGGGTCAGGACGTGGACATCCGTCCGAAGGGACTTCAGCCGTTCCTTGTGGGACACACCGAAATGCTGCTCTTCGTCGATGACGAGCAGGCCCAGGTTCTTGAACTTCACGCTTTTGGCCAGCAGCGCGTGGGTGCCGATGACGATGTCGCAGGTGCCCTCGGCGATGCGCTCGCGCGCCAATTTCGCGTCCCGGTCCGAGACGAAGCGCGACAGCTGGCGCACCTCGATCGGGAAGCCGCGGAAGCGGTCGGCGAAGGACTTGTAGTGCTGGCGGGCCAGCAGCGTGGTGGGGGCGATCACGGCGACCTGCACGCCCGACATGGCGGCGATGAAGGCCGCGCGCATGGCGACCTCGGTCTTGCCGAAGCCCACGTCGCCGACGATGAGGCGGTCCATGGGGACGCCCTTTTCGAGGTCCTCCATCACGTCCTCGATGGCTTTCAGCTGATCCTCGGTCTCTTCGTAGGGGAAGCGGGCGCTGAAATCCTCCCACGCGTGTTCGGGGGGTTCGAGGATCGGGGCGCTGCGGACGAGGCGTTCGGCGGCGATCCGGATCAGGCGGTCCGCGATCTCGCGGATCCGCTCTTTCATGCGGGCCTTCTTGGCCTGCCACGCGCCGCCGCCCAGCTTGTCGAGGATGCCTTCCTCGTGGCCGTAGCGGCTGAGCAGTTCGATGTTCTCGACCGGCAGGTAAAGGCGGTCGCCGCCCTGGTATTCGAGCAGCGCGCATTCGTGCGGCGAGCCTGCGGCGGTGACGACTTCGAGACCCTGGAACCGGCCGACGCCGTGATCCACGTGGACGACGAGGTCGCCCACGCTGAGGGACTGCGCGTCGCTCAGGAAGTTCTCGGCGCGGCGCTTCTTCGGGCCCTTGCGGACGAGGCGGTCGCCCAGCACGTCCTGTTCCGAGATGACGGTCAGGCGGTCCTTGCCGTGGGGGCCTTCGAAGCCGTGTTCGAGCGACCAGACGGCAAGGTAGAGGCCGCCCTTGCTGTCGGGCACGTCGCGGAAGTCGCGAATCTCGGTCGCGCCCTTGACGTCCTCGTCGTCCAGCAGGCCGCGGAGGCGTTCACGCGCGCCCTCGGAATAGCTGGCGACAACCACCGGCCCCTCGCGGCGGCGCTTGCCGATGTGATCGGCCAGCGCCCCGAAGAGGCTGACGCCTTCCTGCTGACGCTCGGGCGAGAAGTTGCGGCCGATCCGTCCGCCGGCATCCGCAACGCCGGGGCCGGAGGCCTGTGCGAGCGGGTGGAACTGGACGATCCGGCGGTCGGCGGTCGTAGCCTCCCACGCTTTGTCCGACAGGTAGAGCAGGTCCGGCGGCGCGGGCTTGTAGACGGTGTCCACGCGCCCCTTCTTCTGCATCGCCTCGCGGCGGTTGTCGTACTGGTCGGCGATGGTCTCCCACCGCGCCAGCCGCGCGGGGGTGGACTGGTCATCCAGCGTGACGGTCACACCCGGAAGGTAGTCGAACACGGTCTCGAGCTTGTCATGGAAGAAGCCAAGCCAATGCTCCGCGCCCTGGTGCTTCTTGCCGGCGCTGACCGCTTCGTAGAGCGGGTCGTCGGTGCCGGCCGCGCCGAACTCGATCCGGTAGCTTTGGCGGAAGCGGGTGATCGCGCCGTCGTCGAGGATGACCTCGGACACGGGGGCAAGCTCGACCTCGGACAGCTTCTCGGTCGTGCGCTGGTTCATCGGGTCGAACCGGCGCGCGCCGTCCAGCGTGTCGCCGAACAGGTCGAGGCGGACGGGTCCCTCGTGACCCGGGGGCCAGACGTCGATGATGCCGCCGCGGACCGCGTAGTCGCCCGGCTCCATCACCGTGGGCGCCTGGGTGAAGCCCATGCGGACGAGGAACTTGCGCAGCCCCTCTTCGTCGATCCGGTTGCCGACGCGGGCGGTGAACGAGCTTTCGCGCACCGTCTCGCGCGGGGGGACCTTTTGCGTCGCGCCGTTGATCGTCGTCAGCAGCGCGAACCGCTTGGGCATCGCGTGGGTCAGCGCGGCGAGCGTGGCCATGCGCGCCGCCGAGATGTCGGCGTTCGGCGAGACGCGGTCGAACGGCAGGCAGTCCCATGCCGGGAACGTGAAGATCGGCAGCGCGGGATCGTAGAAGGCCAGCGCGGCCTGCATCGCCGCAAGCCGCTTGTCGTCGCGGGCCACGTGAAGGACGGCACCGCTCTTGCCGATCTCGTCGAGAACGAGACGGGCGTCGAACCCTTCGGGCGCGCCGCCGAGGGAAATTTTCCGGGGATCAGCCATGGTGCGCGTCGTTAACGGCACCACCGGCGGTGTCAATGGGCCCGGACGCGCGGGTGCGCGGGACGCAATGCGCGGGAAAGCCTGAGCGGCCTTTCATCGGCCCTTGACCGGACCAGCGTGGTGCGAGATGGCAAGCCATGCTGCGCCGCATCTATAACTGGACATTGTCCCTCTCCGCTCATCCGCAGGCCCTCTGGGCGCTTGCAGTGGTGTCTTTCCTCGAAAGTTCGATCTTCCCGATCCCGCCGGACGTGCTGATGATCCCGATGATCATCGCTGCACCGCGGCGGGCGTGGCTGATCGCCGGCGTGGCGACGGTGTCGTCCGTACTGGGGGGGCTTGCGGGATACTGGATCGGCTCGGCCCTGTTCGAGCAGGTCGGGCGACCCATCCTCGAGCTTTACGGCAAGGGCGACAAGTTCGGCGAGTTCAGCGACTGGTACAACCAGTTCGGCGCCTGGGCGGTCCTGGTGGCCGGTGTGACGCCGTTCCCCTTCAAGGTCATCACGATCCTGTCGGGCACCACCGGGCTGTCACTGCCGATCTTCATCGTGGCCTCGATCGCTGCGCGCGGCTTGCGGTTCTTCCTTGTCGCGGGTCTTCTGCGGGCCTTCGGCGAGCCGATCCGGGAATTCATCGAACGCCGGCTCGGCCTCGTGTTCACGCTGTTTTGCGTGGCCCTGATCGGCGGTTTCGTGGTGCTCCACTACTTATGACAGCGCGTTCCCTCATGATCCTCGCCGCCGCCGGTTCGGCGGCCCTTCTGCTCGGGGCCTACACGTTTCAGGCGCTCGGCTACGCGCCCTGCAAGCTTTGCCTTTGGCAGCGTTGGCCGCACGGCGTCGCGATCCTGGTGGGCGTCGTCGCGATCTTCTACGCGCGCGCGGTCACGGCGGTCGTGGGCGCGCTGGCTGCCTTGACCACGGCCGGGTTCGGCATCTACCACACCGGCGTCGAGCGCGGCTGGTGGGAGGGGCCAAGCTCCTGTTCGGGCGGCGGCGATCTGTCGGGGTTGAGCGGGGCGGACATGCTGTCCACCGAAACCCTGGACAAGGTCGTGATGTGCGACGAGGTCGCGTGGGCCTTCGCCGGCCTGTCGATGGCATCGTGGAACGCGGTGGCGTCGTTCGCGCTGGCGTGCATCTGGGCTGCCGCACTGGTCCGGACGTTGCGCTGACGGCTTGCCGCGAGCGCGCGGAGCCCCACCTGTCGGGCATGACAGAGATCACCCTCATTGGTGTGCCGCTGGATAGCGGCCAGACGCGGCCCGGTTGCTTGATGGGGCCGGACGCCTATCGCGTAGCGGGCATCGTCCCCACCCTCACCGGCCTGGGCCACACGGTCCGCGACATCGGCAATGTGTCCCATGGCCCCGTGCCCGAGATGCCGGGGCCCGCGCATCTCGTCCGGCCGGGGGAGGTCGCGGCCTGGACCGAAGCCCTGATCGACGCAGGGCGAAGCGTCGAGGGCATGCCGGTTTTCATGGGCGGTGACCACGCGCTTGCACTTGGCTCGGTCGCCGGGATGGCAGCGCGCGCGGCGGACCGGGATCGGCCGCTATTCGTCCTGTGGCTCGACGCGCATAGCGATTTCCACACGCCGCTGACGACCGAAAGCGGCAATCTGCACGGGACGCCAGTGGCCTACTACACCGGTCAGGACGGGTTCGAGGGCTTCCCGCCCCTGCCCGGCCCGCCGGTTCCGTTCGACAACCTGTGCATGATGGGCCTGCGCTCGGTCGATCCCGGAGAGCGTGACCGCCTGGCCGCCACCGATGCGCAGCTTCACGACATGCGCGCGATCGACGAGACCGGCTTTGCGGCACCCTTGCGAGACTTCCTGGCCAAGGTCGCGGCGGCCGGCGAGGCCGATCTGCATGTCTCGCTGGACGTGGATTTCCTCGACCCCTCGATCGCGCCCGCTGTGGGCACGACGGTTCCCGGTGGCGCCACCTTCCGCGAGGCGCATCTTGTGATGGAGATGCTGTCGGAATCGGAACTCGTGACCTCGTTGGACCTGGTCGAGCTGAACCCGGCAATGGACGAGCGCAGCAGGACCGCCCGTCTGATGGTGGAACTGACGGCCTCGCTGATGGGCAAGCGGATCTTCGACCGTCCGACGCGGGGGTTCGGCTATGGTGTCGGACGCACCGGCGGCTAACCTGTCGCAGGCAGCAAGGAGACCGCCAATGCCAGCCCCCCGCGCCATCGCCTTCGACGTCATCGAAACGCTGTTCCCGCTCGACCCGCTGCGCCCCCTGTTCCCGCGCATCGGCCTGCAGGAAAGCGACCTCGAGCCGTTTTTCGCAAGCCTCCTGCGCGATGCCTTCGCTCTCGATACCTGCGGGTTCTTCAAACCCTTCGCCGAGGTCGCGCGCTCGAGCCTCGCGCAGATGGGTGTGGCCCCCGACGCGGCAGAGACGATCCTCGACGGGTTCACCAACCTCTCCGCGCATCCCGACGTGAGACCCGCCTTCGATCGGCTGGCGGCCGAGGAGGTTCCGGTCATCGCGCTGACGAACGGCAATCCCGACGTGACCCGCACGCTGATGGAGCGGAACGGCCTCGCCGAGCTGGTCTCGCGCGTGATCTCGATCGAGGAGATCGGCATCTGGAAGCCGCGCGCCGGTGTCTATACCCATGCTGCCGAAGCCGCGGGCGTCGCACCGGCCGAAATGGCGCTGGTGGCCTGCCACCCGTGGGACTGCCAGGGCGCCATGAGCGCGGGATTGACCGCCGGTTTCGTCCGGCGCACCCGCCCCTACGGCAGCGCGATGTCCGCGCCACAGGTCACCGGCGAGTCGCTGCCGGCCGTCGTTGCCGACCTGCTGGCCCTCTGAACGGCCGTCATGGACATCCGTGCCCTTCAAAGCTTCCTGGCCGACGCGTTCCCCCAGGTGGCCGAAGATTTCATCGTCGAGGACTTATCCGAAGATGGAATGCGCGTCCGTTTGCACGTGGGCGATCGGCATCTGCGTCCGGGCGGCACGGTGTCGGGGCCATCGATCTTTGCCCTGGCGGATGTAGGGGTCTACCTGATGATCCTGTCCCGCCTCGGGCCGGTCGCGCTGGCGGTGACCACGAATTGTTCCATCGACTTCATGCGCAAACCCGCCGCAGGCGTGGACCTGACCGCCGAGGTGCGGCTGCTGAAGCTCGGTCGGGTTCTCGCCGTGGGGGATGTGTTGATCTACTCGGACGGTGCCGAGGCGCCCGTGGCGCGGGCGTCGGTGACCTACTCGATCCCGCCGCGGTAGCCGCGGGTCTCTGCTACGGCCCCGGAGTATCTTTGGCAGGATGAAGCGAGGGCGCCGGAATCAGGAGGCGAATTTCGCGTCGCGGGCAGCCTTGAGGCGCGCAAAGTCGTCGCCGGCGTGGTAGCTCGACCGGGTCAGGGGCGTGGCCGAGACCATCAGGAAGCCCTTGCCCCAGGCCGCCTTTTCGTAGGCCGCGAATTCCTCGGGGGTGATGTAGCGGTCGACGGCGTGGTGGCGTGAGGTGGGCTGCAGGTACTGCCCTATGGTGATGAAATCGATGTCGGCCGCGCGCATGTCGTCCATGACCTGATGCACCGACTGGCGATCTTCGCCCAGGCCCACCATGATTCCCGACTTGGTGAACATGGTCGGATCGAGTTCTTTCACGCGCTGCAAGAGGCGCAGCGAATGGAAGTAGCGCGCGCCAGGGCGAACCTCGGGATAGAGGCCCGGCACGGTTTCCAGGTTGTGGTTGAAGACATCCGGGCGCGCCTCGACGACCGCTTCGAGGGCCTCGGGACCGCAGCGCAGGAAATCGGGAGTCAGCACCTCGATCGTGGTCCCGGGCGAGCGGTGCCGGGTGGCGCGGATCGTCTGAGCGATGTGATAGGCGCCGCCATCCTCGACATCGTCGCGGTCGACGCTGGTGATGACCACGTGGTTCAGGCCCAGCTTCTTCACCGCATCCGCCACGCGGCCCGGTTCGAACACGTCGAGCGCATCGGGCCGTCCGGTCGCCACGTTGCAGAAGGTGCAGCCGCGGGTGCAGATCTCGCCCATGATCATCATGGTGGCATGACCCTGCGACCAGCACTCGCCCACGTTCGGGCAACCGGCTTCCTCGCACACGGTGGTGAGCTCATGGGTCCGCATGATCTCGCGCGTGGCCTGGTAGCCCTCGCCCGATGGCGCCTTCACCCGGATCCAGTCCGGCTTCTTCAGGCGGGGCGTGACGGGCCGATGCGCCTTTTCAGGGTGGCGTTCGGCGGGAATCTTCAGATCGCGCGGCATGGGGCCCCTCCTCTAGGTCCGAGATAGGCAAACCTGCGCCGGAAGTCCACGGAGAGCCGCCATGCGCCAGCGGCAACCCCCGCGTCTCGTTCAGATGCCGAACTCCACAGCGATGGCGTAGCCCGGACCTTGGATATCCCGCTCGATCTCGCCCGAGAGGCTTTCGACGGCGCTGTCGATGATCGCGATACCCAGGCCCGCGCCCGGGTTCGCGACGCCGACTCCGTCGTCCCGGCAGGTCAGGCTGAAGGTTCCGGGCTCGGTCTGGCGGCCCACGATTTCGATGTGGCCATCGCGGTCGTCGGGGAAAGCGTGCTTGAAACTGTTGGTCGTGAACTCGTTGACCACGATGGCGAGGCTGCCGGCATGCTGAGCCGAGATGTTCACATCCGCGCAGTCGAGCGAGATCGTCACCCTCTCGGGCGCCGAGGCACGGATCAGGTCGATGACCGAGGACAGGAAGCTCTTGAGGCCGATCTTGCGGTCGGTGCCGGTCCGGTAGAGTTCCGAGTTCAGCGCCGCCACCGTGTCGATCCGCCGCGACACCACCTCGAGCGCCTCGCGCGCTTCGGGCGTCTCGACCCGGCGCGATTGCAGGCGGGTCAGCGAGGCGACCGATTGCAGCGAGTTCTTCACCCGGTGATCGACCTCGCGGCGCATCACGTCGGCCCGGCGCAACGCCCGGCGCAGCTCGAGCTGCGCCATGACCTGGCGAGACATGACCCCCAGCATCGTGATCTGGTCTTCCGTCAGGCTGCGCGGCGTGCGGTCCATCACCGACAGGGTGCCGAAGACTCGCCCGCTTCCGGTCAACAGCGGTGCCGCGGCGTAAAAACCCACGGTCCCCTCCACGCAGATCCGAAGCCCGGCGGTGCGGGGGTCGGCACGGGTATCTTCAACGACGGCGACACCCGAGCCGGAGATCACGCGCATGCAGATCGTCTCGTCCAGCGGAAGCTCTTCGACCTCCATGCCCTCGCGGACGACGAACCATTGGCGCTGTTCGTCGAAGAGCGAGATGTTGCCCTGCCCGACACCGCACAGGCGCATCGCCAGCACGACGATTTCACGCATCGAGGTCAGGTCCGAGTCCTTGGACAACCCGTAAGAACGGAGGGTGGCGCGGCGGGCGCGGCGGTGTTCGTGGGTGAGCATTTGCGATGGACCGGTCATTTGTCTTGCGGCGTTAGCAAGAAAGCGCGCGCCCCTCCACCCTTCGTTTCGGAGTTTCGTCACCTCATACGCCACGCTCCGGTCGGGCTGCTGCATGACGCGGACCGTGACACTTCCACAAAAAGGGCCGCCGGGATCACCGGCGGCCGCATTGGTTCGGGAAACTGTGGGTGGTCAGCCGATCAGGCCGCCGCCCTTCACGCCATGTTCGGCATAGTGCCGCTCGAGCCGCTGGAGGCCGATGCGCAGAACGATCTTGCCCGATCTTGCCGCCCAGCCCATGCGCTGTTCGACCGTCTCGAGCCCTTCGAGCTTGCAACAGACCCGCAGCACCACGTCGCCCAGGCCGGGGCCAAGATCCGCAAGCGCCGCGGACACTCGAGCCAAGGCGCCCTCGGAGCCTCGCGCGGTCACGTCGCCCGTGGGCGTGACGACCAGAAGGCTCTCCCATCCGCCCTCGGGAATCCCGGCCATCGCGGCGATCTCGAAATCCTCGCGCAGCCGCTCTCCGGCGCGGACCTGGGCATCTTCCAGGAAACGTTCGCCCGACTTGTCCTTGCGCCGGGCCAGCATCACGAGCGGGCTTTCCGCGGCATAGCGGGTCCGGCGGTCGGGGGTGTCGTCATCATGCGCCGCGCGGGCGGTCGCGTTCTCCGTATGGGCCAAGTATGCCTTCAGCGCCGCACGCCCCGGTCCCGTGATCCGGTAGCGCAGCACGCGGCCTGACGTGCCCGAGGCGATCCAGTCGCGCAGGGCCATCGCCTCGGCCACGGCGCTTTCCACCGTGCCGGTCCGCAGCGTCTCGCCGCCCGCGACTTCGCGGACGATCACCGCCATTTCCATGCCCTCGGCAACCGCGAGGCAGGCGCCTTGCTCGCTCAGGCGACGCAAGACGCGCTCGGCCTCGCGGTCGAATTTCTCTGATGACGGAAAGGCGTCCGCGTGAGTCATCGCATTCATGTCCCGTTTCCCTTCGAGCCGTCCAGCGATCCGCGGAGCGGTTCGGATATGCCCGAGCCGCGTCAGCGCCCTGTCGATCAGAGGATCGTCCCGCCGCGCTTCACAGCGCCTCACCTGCCGCAGGACGGTCGAGGCATGGCATCCTGCGTGTCGCGCCAGGGACCGGATCGACCGGCCCTCTACGACATGCGCGAGGTATGTCTGCACATGGTCGGGGATCCAGGCGTCCGGGCAAGCATCTGCCGAGTTCTGCGCGTGCGCTGCCATGTCTGTCCGGCCTCCGATCAAGTTCACCTCTGACTGTCAGAAGAATCGTTGCGACTATCCTTGTTCACTGTTGACGTTTTGTTAACGACGATAACCGTCACACCCCTTCTGCATGCGGTTTACTAAACTGTAACTGCGCCTGCGCGCGCTACTTGTTCCGAACGCGCAACAATAAGTTGTCTCATGGCAGACACATTCCCGCCAGATTCGGGAGTTACACATGTCGATCTTCGAACGAACCCTCGCTCAGCTCCGCCGTCCGCGCCTGCTCGTGCAGGCCGCGCGCCACGGGTTGACGGGCTATGACCGCGAAGCGGTCCTGTCGCGCATCCTGAAGGGCGTCGCCCCCGATCCGGGAACGACGAGCTTCGATCAACTGACGCGGACGGAGCGCGCGCTGGACGATGCGCGCAGGCGGGGCGACGCCGGATACAGCGTCGCCGGCCATGTCGAGGCGCTGACGGCGCTGTTGGCCGAAGCGCGCCTGCTACTTGGTGTCGGACGCCTCAGTTGAAGGCGTCGGGCATCTCGGCCTTGCGGCGCGCGACGTAATCTTCAAGGCCGTCGGCGATCCCCGGGTCGAGATCGGGCGGCTGATACTCGGCCAGCAGCTTTTCGACCCGCGCTTCACCCAGCGCGGCCGTATCGCGGCCGCCCTCGTCGGCCCAGGTCTCGAACGGCTTGTAGTCCAGGACCTGGGACCGCCAGAACGCCGTCTTGAAGTTGGCTTGCGTATGCGCGCAGCCAAGGAAATGGCCGCCCGGCCCGACCTCGCGCAGGGCGTCCATCGCCTGCCCGGTCTCGCTCATGTCGACTCCACCGGCCAGCGTATGCAGCACGCCGAGCTGGTCCGCATCGGTCACGAACTTCTCCAGCGAGGCCACCAGCCCGCCTTCAAGCCAGCCGGCGGCGTGGAGCATGAAGTTCACGCCCGACAGCAGCCCCATGTTCAAGGAGTTCGACGTCTCGTAGGCCGACTGCGCGTCGGGTAGCTTGGAACCTGTGAATGACCCCGCCGAGCGGTACGGCAGCCCCAGCCGCCGCACGAGTTGCCCGGCCCCGTAGGTGATCAGCGCCGCCTCGGGCGTGCCGAAGGTCGGGGCGCCCGAATTCATGTCGATCGACGTCACGAAGGCCCCGGCAATCACCGGCGCGCCCTTGCGGCAGAGCTGGCTGTAGGCCACCCCCGCCATGACCTCGGCCAGCACCTGCGTCAGCGTGCCGGCCACGGTCACCGGCGCCATCGCACCGCCCACGATGAACGGCGAGACGATGCACGCCTGGTTCGCCTGCGCGTAGACCTCGAGCGCGCCCATCATCGTCGCGTCGAACGTCAACGGAGAGTTGATGTTGATGAGCGACGTCATCACCGTGTTCTCGGCGACGAACTCCTTGCCGAAGAGGATCTCGCACATCTCCACCGAATCGGCGGCGCGGCTGGGCTCGGTCACAGATCCCATGAACGGCTTGTCCGACAGCGTCATATGCGCCATCAGCATGTCGAAATGCCGCTTGTTCACGGGGATGTCGGTCGGCTCGCACACTGTCCCGCCCGAGTGGTGCATCCATTTCGACATGTAGGCGAGCTTCACGAAGCTGCGAAAATCCTCGATCGTGGCGTATCGCCGCCCGAGTTGGCGGTCGCGCACGAAGGGCGGTCCGTAGACCGGCGCGAAGACCAGATTGCGCCCGCCGATCTCGACCGAACGTTCGGGATTGCGCGCGTGCTGCGTGAACTGCGCAGGCGCCGTGGAACAAAGCTTGCGGGCCAGCCCCTTGGGGATGCGGACGCGGTCCCCCTGCACATCGGCGCCCGCCTCGCGCCAGCGATCCAAAGCGGCGGGATTCTCGGAAAACACGACGCCGATTTCCTCGAGCACCGTCTCGGCATTCGCCTCGATGAGCTCGAGCGCCGCGTCGTCGAGCATCTCGAGGTTCGGGATGTTGCGCTCGATATACCGCGCCGCCTCGATGCGTACGGCGGTGCGTTCGGCCCGCCGCGCGGCGCCACCTCCCGTGCCCCTGCCGCGCTTGCGTGTCGCCGTGTCGGACATGATCGCACCCCTGAAGTTCGCTTCCGGCCTGTCTAGCGCGCGAATCGACCCGTCCGCGGCCCATTTGCGCCGCCTGACGACGAAAACCGACACGAGGCCGCCCGGTCTCCACACCTGCGCACAGGACGCGTTCGCCCACCCCGAATTCCCACGGCGCCGGGATGTGATATTCGCACCGCGTGACTTACCCGGCGTCAACAAAACAGGAGTGCCCCATGACGACCCTCGATCGCTATGCCCCGCAAGTGCTGAGCGTGCTGCGAATTGTCTCCGCGCTGATCTTTTTCGTGCACGGGACGCAGAAAATCCTCGGCTTTCCCGCGTCGGACATGAATCCCGCCGCCTTCAGCATGCCCTGGATCGCGGGGATCCTCGAACTCGTCGGTGGAGCACTTCTGATCCTCGGCCTCTTCACCCGGCCGGTCGCCTTCGTGCTGTCGGGGCTGATGGCCTTCGCCTACTGGATCGCGCACGCGCCGCAATCGCTCTATCCCGCCCTGAACGGCGGCGATGCGGCGATCCTCTTCTGCTTCGTCTTCCTCTACTTCGTCTTCGCTGGTCCCGGACCGTGGAGCCTCGACGCTGCGCGCGGCAACACGCACAGGACCACGCACCGCACGGCCTGATCCGATGGCGCTCCGCCGGCCTCGCGGCCGGCGGAGGTCTCAGCGCGTGTAGACGGCGACCGTCGGAATATCCGCAAGCCCAAGGCCGAGCGCCTGCATTGCCGATAGCGACAGCGTCGCCCCGCCTTGCGCCGGACGCAGTTCGACATCGGCGCTCTGGCCGGTCGAGGCGATCTCGGCCCGGCCCGGCTGCACCGACGACACGAGCGACGTTGCCAGCCAGGTGCCCCCCTCGCTCGGGTCACCCAGCGATGCCGTCACCTCCCCGAGACGCTGACCGCCACCCGTTGCGGCAGGTGCCGGTGCACTCTCGTCGGCCTCGGCTGCGGCGACCGCCGGGTCGGCTACGGTCGTATCCGCTGGCTGCACCGCCGGCACGGGTGCGACTGTGGCCGGCTCGGAACCACGGGAGATCTGCGAACAGGCACCGAGAAGGCTCAATGCGGCGACGGCGGAAAGGGGCATGTTGAGATTCATGAAATGATCCTGCCCCATCCCGGCCCGCGTCACAACGACGGAGTGCCCCTTGTTGCCCCCCGAGGCGCGCCATAGGTTGAACCCATGACCGAACCTCTCATCGACCCGTTCCAGCGCGCGATCTCTTACCTGCGTGTCTCAGTCACGGACCGCTGCGATTTCCGCTGCGTCTATTGCATGGCCGAGAACATGCAGTTCCTGCCCAAGAAAGAGCTGCTGACGCTCGAAGAGCTCGACCGCATGTGCTCGACCTTCGTGGGCTTGGGCGTGCGCAAGCTCAGGATCACCGGCGGCGAACCGCTCGTCCGGCGGGACATCATGACCTTCTTCCGCGCGATGGGCCGTCACCTTGAATCGGGCGCGCTGCAAGAGCTGACGCTGACCACGAACGGCTCACAACTGTCGCGCTTCGCCGACGATCTCTATGCCGCGGGAGTCCGGCGGGTGAATGTCTCGCTCGACACCCTGGACGAGGAGAAGTTCGGACGCGTCACCCGTTGGGGTCGCCTGCCGCAGGTGCTGAAGGGCATCGACGCGGCGCAGGCTGCCGGGTTGCGGGTCAAGATCAACACCGTCGCGCTCAAGGGCTTCAACGAGGACGAGCTTCACACGCTGGTGGACTGGTGCGCCGAACGCGACATGGACCTGACCTTCATCGAGGTCATGCCCATGGGCGATCTGGGCGGCGAGGATCGTGTCGGGCAGTTCTGGTCGCTGAAAGACGTCCGCGCTCGCCTGGCCGAACGCTTCACGGTCACCGAGCTGACCAAGCGCACCGGCGGTCCCGCCCGCTATGTTCGCCTCGGCGAGACCGGGCAGGAGATCGGCTTCATCACGCCGCTGAGCCACAATTTCTGCGAAAGCTGCAACCGGGTCCGCCTGACCTGCACCGGTGAACTCTACATGTGCCTCGGGCAGGAGGACATGGCCGACCTGCGCACGCCCCTCCGGGCATCCGAGGATGACCGCGTGCTGGAACAGGCGATCCGCGCCGCGATCTCGCTCAAGCCCAAGGGTCACGATTTCGACTATTCCCGGCAGGAGGCCGGCGGCCAGATGACCCGCCACATGAGCCACACGGGCGGCTGACGGTCCGATGGCTGGACGGTCGATCTGGCTGAGCCTCGTGGGCCTCGGCGAACGGGCGGTCTGGCCACTGATCCGCCGGCGGACCGAGCGGCGCTACGTCGATAAGGGCGGTGATCCGGAGCGCTGGCCCGAGCGGTTGGGCCGGTCCGACGCAGTGCCCGATGGCCCGGTGATCTGGGTCCATGCGGTCAGCGTGGGCGAGATGATGTCGGCCCTGCCCCTCGTCGAAGCCCTGCTCGCCGCACGCCCCGAGGCGCGGGTGCTGCTGACGACGACCACGGTGTCCTCCGCCTCGCTGGCCTCGATGCGCATGCCCGAGCGGGCGATCCATCGTTTCGCGCCGGTGGACGACCCTGCCGCGGTCGCGCGGTTCCTCACCCAGTGGAAGCCCGAACGCGCGATCTTCCTCGAAAGCGAGCTCTGGCCCAGCCAGATCGCGGCGCTCGACCGGCGGCGCATCCCGCTTGCGGTGGTATCGGCGCGCCTGACCGAGGAGTCCGCGCGGAAATGGGGCCGTGCCCCCGGCCTCGCCCGCGCCGTGTTCGGGCGGATCACGCTGCTTCTCGCCCAGGACGCTGCCACGGCCGAGCGCGCCCGGGCCCTGGGCGCCCCTCGCGTCGAAGTCGCCGGATCGCTGAAAGCTGCGTCCGCGCCCCTGCCGGTGGACGAGGCCGAGCGCGCCGCCTTCGCCGAACGGATCGGCGACCGACCGCTCTGGGTCGCCGCATCGACTCACCCCGGAGAGGAGAAGCTCGTCACCGATGCGCATGCCCTCCTGCGCAAGACGCATCCCGATGCCCTTCTGATCATCGCCCCCCGCCATGCCGAACGCGGCGCGGAACTGGCCGAGAAATTCGCCCGCTGGCAGCCCCGGTTGCGCAGCCGCGGCGCCCGGCCGGTCGGTGGCCTCTATATCGCCGACACCTACGGAGAGCTTGGGCTCTGGTTCTCGCTCTCGCGCACGGTCTTCCTCGGAGGGTCGCTGGTCGAGGGGATCGGCGGGCACAACCCGCTCGAGCCCGCCGCCTTCGCCTGCCACATCCTGACCGGCCCTCACACGGCCAATGCCGAGACGGACTTCACTGCCCTTGGCCCTGTCGTCACCCGCGTCCGCACCGCCGCGGAAATCGCGACGGCCGCAGCCGAAAGTCTCGGGCCGCCACGCACCGAAAGCAACGGGAAGGGTCCGACGGCCGACTTGGCGCGCGCTATCGCCGGGGCCTGCCTGGCGTTGTGATCCCCTCGACAAGCGGCTCCGAGCCGGGCACATCAACACCATGCCCGAGCTTTTCGTCACCAACTACAACGCGCGCTTTACCGGCGTTTCCTCGACCGCGCAGCGCATGGCGGTGCACCACCTGCAGCGCCACGACCTCGCGCTCGTCGGCCAGCCGCTGCCCGGCCTGCCTGACCCGATCACGCCCCGTGCCGCGCGCCAGCTCAGCCGCACGCCGCCGAAGGGCCGGCCCTTCGCGATCTGGCACGTCCGCCGCGATCCCGAGATGATCTCGGCCCTCTACGCGCGCGACATCCTCCGCCTGCCGATCCGAACCGTTTTCACCTCGGCGGCGAAACATCGGCACGGCGCGCTTCCACGCTGGCTGATCGGCCGTATGGATGCGGTGATCGCCACGTCCCCCGATGCCGCGTCGTTTTTCCCGGACGTGGCCGCGACCCTGCCGCACGGGGTCGACGTCGACGCCTACCAGCCCGCCGCCAACCGGTGCGCCGCGTGGGAGAGCCTCGGCTACGGCGGCACCCACGGCGTCGCCATCATCGGCCGGGTGCGGTCGTCGAAGGGAACGGACGTCTTCGTGGACGCGATGATCCGCGTCATGGCGACGGACCCGGGCGTTCATGCGCTGATCGTCGGACTCGCCAAGCCGTCCGAGGATGCCTTCGTTTCCGATCTCCACGCCCGGATCGCGGCCGCAGGTCTGGGCGGGCGCTTCCACTTCACTGGCGCCCTGCCGCTCGACCATCTGCGAACCGAGGTTCTGCCCGCCCTGTCGCTCGTGGTTAACGTCGCGCGATACGAGCCGTTCGGCGTCGTCCCGATCGAGGGCATGGCCGCGGGCACTCCGTTCGTCTGTTCCGATACCGGCCATTACCGCGCCTTCTCGGACGGCGGCCGCACCGGCCTGATCGTCCCGACCGACGACGCCGAAGCCACCGCCGCTGCCGTCGGCGAACTGCTGTCCGACCCCGACCGGATCGAGAGCATGGGCCGCGCCGCCCGCGACAAGGCCGTCGCCGACCATTCCATCGCGCGCGAGGCGGACGGGGCGGCCGAAATCTACGAACGCCTGTGGGCAGGCGAGGATCTGGCCGTCCACCGCCCCCCGCTCTAGGCGGCGGGCAGGCGCTGTTCGACCAGCGTGGCCCAGTAGCTGACGCCAGCGGGAATTGCGTTATCGTCGAAGTCGAACTTCGCGGAATGCAACGGAGCTGTATCGCCGTTGCCGACTAGAATATAAGCCCCCGGCCGCGCCTCGAGCATGTACGCGAAATCCTCGCCGCCCATCACCAGGTCCGCCGCGGCGCAGTCGCCGGCCACCGCGCGCGCGGCCTCGGCGGCGTAGGCGGTTTCGGTGTGATGGTTCGCCATCACCGGATAATTGCGCTCGTACCGCACCTGCGCTTCAGCCCCGTGAGCCCCCGCGATGCCTTCTGCGATCCGGGCGATCCGCGCCTCGGCCATGTCCTGCACCTCGGGTTCCAGCGTGCGGACCGTGCCCTTCATGTGGACGCGCCCGGGGATCACGTTGAACGCGGTCGAGGACGTCTCGAACGAGGTCACCGACACCACCACCTGCTTCGTCGGGTCGGCGACGCGCGAGGCGATGGTCTGCAGCGCGCCCACGATTTCCGCCGCGACCACGGTGGCGTCGATCGTTTCGTGCGGCTTGGCAGCGTGGCCGCCCTGCCCGATCACGTCGATCTCGAACACGTCCGTCGCCGCGAAGAACGCGCCCGCGCGGATCGCGAAACTGCCCAGCGGCAGGCCCGGCCAGTTGTGCATGCCGTAGACCTCTTCGATGCCGAAGCGATCCATCATGCCGTCCTGAACCATGACCTCGCCGCCGCCGCCGCCCTCTTCGGCGGGCTGGAAGATCACCGCGACCGTTCCGCCGAACGCGCGCGTCTCGGCCAGGTAGCGCGCCGCGCCTAGCAGCATCGCGGTGTGCCCGTCATGGCCGCAGGCATGCATCTTTCCGCGCACTTCGCTGGCATACGCGGCGCCCGTCGCCTCGGTGATCGGCAGCGCGTCCATGTCTGCGCGCAGGCCCACGCAGCGGCCGGGGCCGCCCTTGCCGTGGATCAGCCCGACCACGCCCGTGCGCCCGATGCCGGTCACGACGTCGTCGCAGCCGATTTCCCGAAGCTTGTCGGCCACGAAAGCCGATGTTTCGTGCGTGTCGAACCCCAGCTCGGGCCGGCGGTGCAGGTGCTGGCGCCATGCGGCGATCTCGGGGGCCATGTCGGCGATGCGGTTGCGGATGGGCATTGGTCGGCCTCTTACAGGTGGAATGCCGCGCGTCGGGAGCCATCCCGGAAGCGCGCGAAACGGAAGGGGGTCAGGTCGGTTCCGGGGTCGCGCCCCAGCGCAAGATCGGCGGCAGCGCGTCCTACACCGGGACCGATGCCGAAGCCATGCCCCGAGAGGCCCGTCAGCAGGGTCAGGCCGGGCAGGTCCGGGACGTTGTCGATCACCGGGATCATGTCGGGCAGGCTGTCGATCATCCCCGCCCAGGCTTTGCGCATGCGAACCGGACCCAGCGAGGGGAAGGCCTCCGCGAAGTGCCGGGCCATCCGCGCGACGAAACGCCGGTTCGGCGTGGGATCGAGGACCCGCAACCGCTCGAACGGGCTTGCCTCGTCCTCGCCCCAGCACGTCGTTCGGCGCCAGGCGTCGGGGTAGCCGGCGGGCGAGGCCGGGCGCAGGTTGGTAGACAGCATGTCGCGCCGGAACTCCGGGAAGAAGGCGCGGGAGTGGCGGACGGCATCGGGACCAATGAAGAAGTCGTGGTCGAAGGACGGGGCGAGCGAGTAGCCCCCGTCGACGCGACGACGGAAGGCAAAATGATTGTCCACGCCCTGCCCCGCGAAGATCTCGGGCAACGGCTCGGTCTGAGCAACCGTCCCACGGACCGAAAGCTGCGGCAGCGCGACCCTGTGCCGCCGCAGCAGCGTCGAGGACCACGCACCGCCCGCCAGCACGACGCTTGGTGCGCGCACCCGCCCGGCCTCGGTCACCACGCCGGTGACGCGGCCGCCTTCGATGTCCAAGGCCCGCGCGGCGCAGTTCTCGCGGATCGTGACGCCGAGACGGGCGGCGAGCCGTGCAAGGGCCGGCACCGCCAGCCACGGCTCGGCCCGGCAATCGGACGGTGTCCACAGCGCCCCGATCCAGCCCGCACGCGCCTCGGGCAGCATCCGCGACAGTTCCGCCCTGTCGATCACCCGGCTGTCCAGCCCGTGCCCCGCCGCGATCCCAGCCCAGTTTCGGTAGCGCTCCAGCGTTGCATCGTCCTCTGCAAAGTAGAGCGTCCCGGTCTGTCGCAGGCCCAAATCTTCGTTGGTTTCCGACTGGAGGTCGTGCCAGTTGCGCACCGCCTCCATCACCAACGGCAGCTCGTCGGGATCGCGGCCTTGCTGCCGTATCCAGCCCCAGTTGCGCGAAGATTGCTCGCCCGCGATCCGCCCCTTCTCGACCAGCACGACCCGCGCGCCGGCTTTCGCGGCATAGATCGCGGTGCTGACGCCCGCGACGCCGCCGCCGATCACCACGAGGTCGGCCTCGGGCGGCAGATCAGCGTCGTGGGCGATGGGGGTCGAAAGGGTAACGGGGCCGTCCTGGAGCATGGCGCCACGCTCTGCCCACCCCATGGAAAGGTCAAGGCGCCTTGGCGGAGACGTTGCGCTCGCTACATCGGGCGGAATGTCAGACCGTTCGCTCACCGACGGCTCGATCAGCCGCGCGGTTCTTTCCGTGTCCGCCCCGATGGTTCTGGGCATCTTCGGCGTTCTGGCCGTGGGGCTGGCCGACGCCTACTTCCTGGCCCGTGTCGGGCAGACGCAGCTTGCCGCCGTGGGCTACATCTATCCGGTGACGGTGTCGGTCACGTCCCTGTCCATCGGCCTCGCCGCCGGCGCGAATGCGGCGCTCAGCCAGTCGATCGGCGCCGGCACCTCCGAGGACGAGACCCACCGCATGGGGCTGCACGCCCTCGGACTGGGCCTCGTCGTCGGCGTCGTCGTGGGCACCGCGTTGTGGGCGCTTCAGGGGCCCATCTTCGGGCTGATCGGCGCCAAGGGACCCGTGACGGACGAGATCGCCGACTATGTCTTCTGGTGGGCGATGAGCTTTCCGTTCCTCGTCCTGTCGATGCTGGTGGGCGCAATGTTCCGCGCCCGTGGAGACGGCGTCACCGCCTCGATCATCATGGCCAACCAGGCGGCGACGAACATCGCGCTCGACCCGCTGCTGATCTTCGGGCTCGGTCCCTTTCCCGAGATGTCCACGGGCGGCGCCGGGCTCGCCACATTCCTCGTGCGCGTGGGCGCCACGGTTGGCGGGATCTGGTGGGCGTGGCGCAAGGGGCATCTGTCGACCGCTCGCAACCCCTTCGAACAGATCGGCCGCTCGGTCCGCAGGATCGGCGAGGTCGGGCTGCCCGCGGCGATCTCGAACGCGATCAACCCGGCCGGGATGGCCATGGTGACCGCCGCCGTCGCCACGCTGGGGGAAGCGGCCGTCGCCGGGTTCGGCGCGGCCACGCGGGTGCAGTCGCTGGCCATCGTGCCGCTTCTGGCGTTGTCGTCGGGGATCGGGCCGGTGGTCGGCCAGAACTGGGGCGCGCAGAGGACGGACCGGGCGCGCGGGGCCGTGCGCGTCACGTTCCTGATGTGTGGCGGCTACGGCGCCTGCGTAGGGACGGTGTTGATGCTGTTCGGCGGCCCCATCGCGAGCGCCGTCGCTTCGGGCCCCGACGATGCCGCGGTCGCCGCAGTCTACCTGCGCATCGTGGGGCTGTCGCTCTTCGGCTACGGCGTGCTCGTGACGGGCAACGCCGCGATGAACGCCCGGTCGAAGGCGATGTGGTCCATGGGACTGTCCGCGGCCCGCATCTTCGCGGTCTACCTGCCGCTGGCCTGGCTGCTCGTGGGGCTCTTCGGCTTTGCCGGTATCGCGGCCGCCGCAGCGACAGCCAACGTCGCCGCGGCCCTCGCCATGGTGTGGGCGACGCGGACAACCGGCCTGTCGCCGCTTGCCGATCGTTCCGAGCTACAGGCCCGCAGCGCCCGCCAGTAACGACCCCGAAGGATCAGGTGGACTTCGACGCCGCCTTCTTGGCCGACTGCTCGACCTTGGCGACGGACTCGTCCACCTGGTTCTGCATCGAGCGATAGGCCTGCTCGTTCGCCTCGCGGGCGTTGTCGGCCATCTTGCGCATCAGCTTCAGCGCCTCTTCCACACCGTCGTTCATCGCGTTGGTGCGGGCCTTCAGCGCATCTGGGCCGGCATTCTCTTCGGCCCATTCGTATTGCTGGCGCGCGGCATGGGTCAGCTTCTCGAAGATCTCCATCTGCTTGTCGAGGAGGTCCTTGTACGCCTCGGCGGCGGCCTTGTTGGCCTCGGACATGGCTTCGAAGTTCCGCTGGTTGGCGCGGATCACCTGCTCCATGTCGAACATCTGCGCCTGAGGCTGCTGGAACGCCTGCATCATCGTCTGCGGGTTCCACATCTTGGCGATGCGATCTGGGTCGAACGCATCCATGAAGGCGCTCATGTCAAAGGGATTGTTCGGATTTCGGGCCATGCGCGTCTCCTCCTCGGGCGTGTTGCCTACCCCCCGAACCTTAACCCTTCCGCCCTTACTATCAAGCGCGGCGGTCAGGGGGCGACTTGCGCCGCCCCTTGGCCCGTCACTTCTTCTTCGGCGGCATCAGGTCGGTGATCGTGCCCTCGAACATTTCGGCGGCGAAGTTCACCGTTTCCGACAGGGTCGGGTGCGGGTGAATGGTATGACCCAGGTCCACCGCGTCCGCGCCCATCTCGATGGCCAGCGCAACCTCGGCGATCAGCTCGCCCGCGTTGGTGCCGACGATGGCGCCGCCGATCACGCGGTCGTCCTCGGGGTCGAAGATCAGCTTCGTCATCCCCTCGCTGCGCGCGTTCGACAGCGCCCGCCCCGAGGCTTGCCACGGGAAGACGCCCTTCGCGATCTTCAGCCCCTGCTCTTTTGCCTGAGCCTCGGTCACGCCGCACCAGGCGACCTCGGGGTCGGTATAGGCGACCGAGGGGATCACGCGGGCATCGAAGGCGCGCTTCTCGCCGGCGCAGACTTCCGCCGCGACCTTGCCCTCGTGCACCGCCTTGTGGGCGAGCATCGGCTGGCCCACCGTGTCGCCGATGGCGAAGATGTGGGGCACGTTGGTCCGCTGCTGGTGGTCGACCTCGATGAAACCGCGATCCGTCACGGCCACGCCCGCCTTGTCGGCGCCGATCTTGCCGCCGTTGGGGCTGCGCCCGACCGAGACGAGGAGCTTGTCGAACACCTCGGTCTGGCTGTTGCCGTCGGGGCCTTCATAGGTGACGTGGAGGCCATCATCCTTGGCCTCGACCCCGGTGCATTTGGTCTTGGTATGGATCGCCTTCAGCCGGCCTTCCATCCGTTTCGCCAGCGGCTTGACCATGTCCTTGTCCGCACCGGGCAGGATCTGGTCCATCATCTCGATCACCGTCACGTCCGACCCCAGCGCGTCGTAGACGGTCGCCATCTCGAACCCGATGATCCCGCCGCCCAGGACGCACATGCGCTCGGGGATGGGGTCGAGTTCCAGTGCGCCGGTCGAGCTGACCACGCGCGGGTCGTCATGGGGAATGAAGGGCAGCTTCACGGGCTCGGAGCCGGCGGCGATGATGCACTGGTCGAAGGTGACCGTCTTCTTCCCGTCGGACGTCTCGACCTCGATCGAGTGCGCGCCGGTGAAGGTGCCGTAGCCTTCGACCACCGTGACCTTGCGCTGCTTGGCGAGGCCCTTGAGGCCGCCCGTCAGTTGCTGGACGACCGAGTCCTTCCACTTGCGCAAGGTCTCGCCGTCGATGTCGGGCTTGCCGAAGTTCAGGCCGTGCTCGGACATCTCCTCGGCCTCGGTGACGACCTTGGCCGCGTGCAGAAGCGCCTTCGACGGGATGCAGCCGACGTTGAGACAGACCCCGCCGAGCGAGGAATACCGCTCGATCAGCACGACCTTCTTGCCGAGATCCGCCGCCCGAAACGCCGCCGAATAGCCGCCGGGGCCAGAGCCCAGCACGACCACCTCGCCATGTACGTCGCCGGAACCCGCCTTGGAGCCCTCGGCCGCCTTGGGTGCGGGCTTGTCCTCGGTCTTGGCCTCGGATTTCTTCGCGCCCTCGTCGGGCGTGTCGCCGTCCTCGGCCGCTTCGAAGATCATGATGACATCGCCTTGGGTGACAGTGTCGCCCTCTTTGACGCGGATCTCCTTCACCGTCCCCGCATTCGGGGACGGCACCTCCATCGTGGCCTTGTCGGATTCCAGCTCGATGAGCGGATCTTCCTTCTCGACCTTGTCGCCGACGGACACGAGCACCGACACGACGGGCACATCGGAGAAGTCTCCGATATCGGGAACCTTGATTTCCATGCTCATCCCCTCACAGCATCAGACGCCGGGGATCGCCCAGCAGATACGCCAGTTGGGCGCAGAACTTCGCCGCGAGCGCCCCGTCGATGGCGCGGTGGTCGTAGGACAGGCTCATCGGCAGCGTCTTTTGCGGCACGAATTCCTGTCCGTTCCAGATCGGCTTCATCCAGTATTTCGTCAGTCCCAGGATCGCGACCTCGGGGGCGTTGACGATGGGGGTGAAGCTGGTCCCGCCGATGCCACCCAGGGACGAGATCGTGAAGGTCGCGCCCTTCATGTCGTCGCCCTTGAGCTTGCCATCACGCGCCTGCGCGCTCAGATCGCCCAGTTCCTTCGAGATCTCGACGATTCCCTTGCGGTCCGCATCCTTGATCACCGGCACCACCAGACCGTTCGGCGTGTCCGCCGCGAAGCCGATATTGTAGAAGTGCTTGCGGATCAGCTTGTCGCCATCCGGGTGGATCGAGGAATTGAGCTGCCAGTGCTGCTTCAGCGCCGAGACGCTGGCCTTCACCACGAAGGACAGCAGAGTGACGCGGTAGCCCTCGTCCTTGGCCTTGGTGTCCAGCTCCTTGCGGTAGGCGTCGACCTCGTCGATCGCCGCGTCCTCGTTATGCGTGACATGCGGGATGTTGAGCCAAGACCGATGCAGCGCAGGGCCCGAAATCTTCTGGATCCGCGACATGTCGACGTCTTCCACGGGCCCGAACTTCGAGAAGTCGACAGCCGGGATCGGTGGAATGCCCATGCCACCCTGCGCCTTGCCCTGCGGCGCGGCCGGTCCGGCCTGGCCTTTCAGCGCCTTTTCGACATCTTCGCGCAGGATCCGGCCCTTGCGGCCCGACCCGTTCACCTGCCGCAGGTCCACGTCCACCCGCCGCGCGAACGACCGGACGGAAGGCGAGGCGTGGAACTTCGACGACCCGGTATCCACCACAGCGTTCGAGGCCGGCGCATCGCCGCCCCTGTTGCCGTAGCCCTCGGCCGAAGGCTTGCTCT
Source organism: Palleronia marisminoris (assembly GCF_900172315.1). Taxonomy (GTDB): domain Bacteria; phylum Pseudomonadota; class Alphaproteobacteria; order Rhodobacterales; family Rhodobacteraceae; genus Palleronia; species Palleronia marisminoris. The sequence continues at coordinate 73,462 of NZ_FWFV01000009.1, read as the reverse complement.
CAGAACCCTTGCCGCCCGATTTCTCCTCGTCGTCGGCCGCGGCCTTCTCGTCGACCTTCGGCTCGGCCGCCTTTTCTTCCTTCGGCTCGTCCGAAGCGCCTTCCTCCTCGTCCTCGAGGATCAGGATCACCGTGCCCTCGGCGGCGCTGTCGCCTTCCTTGAGCTTGACCTCCTTCACGACGCCGGCGTGGGAGGACGGGACCTCCATCGTCGCCTTGTCGCTTTCCAGCTCGATCAGGGCGTCTTCCTTCTCGATCCGGTCTCCGACCGAGACCAGGACCGACACGACCGGAACTTCGTCGAAATCGCCGATATCCGGAACTTTGACTTCGGTTGCCATCTGTAGTTTTCCCTCGTTCTTTTCCGGTCCGGCTCAGCTCAGCCGCGGGTTGGGCTTCTCGCCCTCGATCTCGTACTTCTGCACGGCTTTCTCCATGTCCTCCTTCGACACGGTTCCGGCCTTGTAGAGCTCGTGCATCGCGGCGGCCGCGATGTGATTGGCGTCGACCTCGAAGAAGCGGCGCAGGTTCGCGCGGCTGTCCGACCGGCCGTAACCGTCCGTCCCCAGCACCGTGTAGGGCTGATCGACGAAAGCGCGAATCTGGTCAGCATAGGCCTTGATGTAATCCGTCGCCGCGATCACCGGACCCTTGGCGTTCGCCAGCGTCTGCGTGACGTAAGGCACCTTCGGTTCCGACAGCGGGTTGAGCCGGTTCCACCGCAGCGCATCCTGCCCATCGCGGGCCAGTTCGTTGAACGACGTCGCCGACCAGACATCCGAGGTCACGCCGAAATCTTCCTTCAGCAGCTCGGCGGCCCGGATCACCTGCATCAGGATCGTCCCTGACCCCATGAGATTCACGTGCTTCTTTGCGGGCTTGTCGGTCTTGGAGAGGCGGTAGAGGCCCTTGATGATCCCCTCTTCGGCACCCATCGGCATCTCGGGGTGTTTGTAGTTCTCGTTCATCAGGGTGATGTAATAGTAGACATCCTCCTGGTCCGCGAACATGCGCTGCATGCCGGACTGCACGATCACCGCGACCTCGTAGCTGAAGGTCGGGTCGTAGCTGATGCAGTTCGGGATGGTCGCGGCAAGGACAAGGCTGTGCCCGTCCTCGTGCTGCAGCCCCTCGCCATTCAGCGTGGTGCGCCCGGCGGTACCTCCCAGCAGGAAGCCCCGCGCCCGGCTGTCGCCCGCGGCCCAGCACAGGTCGCCGACACGCTGGAACCCGAACATCGAGTAGTAGATGTAGAACGGGATCATCGGGACCCCGTGGTTCGAATAGGACGTCGCGGCGGCGATCCAGTCGGCCATGGCGCCGGCCTCGTTGATCCCCTCCTGCAGGACCTGGCCGTCCTTCGATTCCTTGTAGTAGGCCATCTGGTCGGCGTCGGCGGGCGTGTATTGCTGGCCCAGCGGATTGTAGATCCCGACCGAGCGGAACAGCCCCTCCATCCCGAAGGTGCGCGACTCGTCCGGCACAATCGGCACGACGCGCTCGCCGATCTTCTTGTCGCGCAGCAGCGTCGTCAGGATCCGCACGAACGCCATCGTGGTCGAGAATTCACGGTCGCCACTGGCCTGCAACTCGCGCTTGAACGCTTCGAGCGCCGGAACCTCCAGCGCCGGGGCGCCGGTGTAGCGGGACGGGAACGAGCCGCCCAGTTCCTTGCGCCGGTCGGCCAGATAGGCCTTCTGCGCGTTGTTCAGGCTGACGAAGGGGACCTTCTCGATCTCGGAATCATCCACGGGAATCTTGAAGCGGTCCCGCATGGCCTTCAACTGGTCGGTGTCCATCTTCTTGGACTGGTGGGCGGTGTTCGCGCCCTCGCCGGCCTTGCCCATGCCATAGCCCTTGACCGTCTTGATCAGCAGGCAGGACGGGCGGTCCTTGGTCTCGGTCGCGCGCTTGTAGGCCGTATAGACCTTCTGCGCATCGTGACCGCCGCGACGAAGGGCGAAGACCTCTTCGTCGGTCCAGTCCTCGACCAGGGCGGCGGTTTCGGGATATTTCCCGAAGAAATGCTCGCGGATATAGGCACCGTCCTTCGACTTGAAGGTCTGGTAGTCGCCGTCCACCGTCTCGTCCATCAACTGGCGCAGCTTGCCGGACGTGTCACGTTCCAGCAGGTCATCCCAACCCTTGCCCCAGAGCACCTTGATGACGTTCCAGCCCGATCCGCGGAACGAACCTTCCAGTTCCTGCACGATCTTGCTGTTGCCGCGCACCGGCCCGTCGAGGCGCTGGAGATTGCAGTTCACCACGAAGATCAGGTTGTCGAGCTTCTCTCGCGCCGCGATGTTGATGGCGCCCAGCGATTCCGGCTCGTCCATCTCGCCGTCGCCGAGGAAGGCCCAGACCTTGCGGTCCGACTTCTCGATCAGGCCGCGGTTCTCCATGTATTTCATGAACCGTGCCTGGTAGACCGCCATCAGCGGCCCCAGCCCCATCGAGACGGTCGGAAACTGCCAGTAGTCGGGCATCAGCCACGGGTGCGGGTAGGACGACAGGCCCTTGCCGCCCGTTTCCATCCGGAAGCCCTTCAGGTCGTCTTCGGAAATGCGCCCCTCCATGAAGGAGCGCGCGTAGATCCCCGGGATCACGTGGCCCTGGAAGAACACCAGGTCGCCGCCATGCGTTGCCGACCGCGCGCGCCAGAAATGGTTGAGGCCGATGTCGTACATTACCGCCGACGACGCGAACGAGGCGATGTGCCCGCCGATCCCGTCCTCGGCCTTGTTCGCCTTCACCACCGTCGCCGCCGCGTTCCAGCGGTTGATCGACCGGATGCGCTTTTCCATCTCGGCGTCGCCGGGAATCTCGATCAGGTCATCGGCGGGGATGGTGTTCTGGTAGGGCGTGGTCGAGCTGAACGGCAGCACCGCGCCCGCCGCCCGTGCCTGGCTGACCGCCTTGTCGAGCAGGAAATGCGCCCGGTCCGGCCCGTCGCGGGCGATGACATCCTCGATCGCCTCCTGCCATTCCTGGCTTTCCACCGGATCGATGTCGTCCTGGCCGTCTTTCATGGCGCTCTCCCTCTCATGGCGAAGGAGGCGGGGCGCAAGCCGTGCGCCGTCAGTCCGCCTCCCTCGGACTGCTGAATTGACGTAGACCATAGACTGCCCTTCGCCATAGCGTCAGCCACCCTGCGCGAAGATCTGCTATGCACGTGGCGCAACTGCCATGCAAATGCTGCATAGCAGCGTAACGAAGTGTCGGTGCAGACGCCACGGATTTGCTGTTCCTGCGCGCAGGATCCTTGCGCGCCGGCCCCGGCCCTTTTCATGGCCGCCTCGCCCGGCTAACAGGCGGTGAACAGCACGAAAGGCAGCCCGATGCGCAGCGCCTCGATCACCCGCAAGACCGCCGAGACCGACATCACCGTCATGGTCGACCTCGACGGCACCGGCACGTCCGAGATCCAGACCGGCGTGGGGTTCTTCGACCACATGCTCGACCAGCTTGCGCGTCACTCGCTGATCGACATGCATGTGCGCGCCACCGGCGACCTCCACATCGACGACCACCACACGGTCGAGGATACCGGCATCGCCATCGGCCAGGCGCTCCGCCAGGCGCTCGGTGAAAAGCGCGGCATCCAGCGCTACGGCCAGTGCGCCCTGCCGATGGACGACACGCTGGTGACGGCGGCGCTCGACCTGTCGGGGCGGCCGTGGCTGGCCTGGAACCTGCCGATGACGGCCGAAAGGATCGGCACCTTCGACACCGAACTGGTGCGCGAGTTCTTCCAGGCGCTGTCGACCCATGGCGGCATCACGCTCCACGTGGACCTCGTACGCGGAGTGAATAGCCACCACATCGCTGAAGCCGCTTTCAAGGGCGTCGCCCGCGCCCTGCGCCAGGCGGTCGAGGCTGACCCGCGCAAGGGCCACGCGGTGCCGTCGACCAAGGGCACTCTCTAAATGACGACCGTCCTCATCGACACCGACAGCGGCAACCTGCACTCGGCGGAAAAAGCGTTCCAGCGCATGGCCCGCGAGGCCGACGCGGGCGAGGTGATCGTGACCGCCGATCCCGACGCTGTCGCCCGTGCCACGCGCGTCGTCCTGCCCGGCGACGGGGCTTTCCCCGCCTGCGCCCGCGCCCTGATGCGCGACCGCGCCGCCCTGCACGAGGCGCTACTGGATGCGGTAGAGCGCCAGGGACGCCCCTTCCTCGGCATTTGCGTCGGCATGCAGCTGATGGCCAAGCGGGGGCTCGAGTATCACGAGACCGACGGCCTCGGCTGGATCGACGGAGAGGTCGTGCCGATCACCCCCGCCGATCCCGCGCTGAAGGTGCCCCACATGGGCTGGAACGACCTCGTGATCGACCACCCCCATCCGGTGCTCGACGGAATCGCAACCGGCGACCACGCCTATTTCGTCCACTCCTTCCACATGAAGCTTACTGTGCCCGACCAGCGCCTCGCCCATTGCGATTACGGCGAGGCGGTCACGGCCATCGTCGCCAACGGCAACCGAATCGGCGCCCAGTTCCACCCCGAGAAAAGCCAGGCGACCGGCCTGCGCCTCATTCGGAACTTCCTCGGCTGGACGCCTTGAGCGAAACCAGCCTTCCCCCTACATTGGGCTAGACCTGACAGGAGAGGCCACGATGTTCGGCATTCCGGGCAAGCAAGCCGTCACGATGAGCCCCACGGCCGCCACGCAGATCCTCAAGCTGATGAACGCAAAGGGCCACAAGGGCCTGCGCATCGGCGTGAAGAAGGGCGGCTGCGCGGGCATGGAGTACACCATGGACTACGTTGACGAGGTCGATCCGCATGACGAGGTCGTCGAACAGGACGGCGCGCGGGTGATGATCGCCCCCATGGCGCAGATGTTCCTGTTCGGGACCGAGATCGACTACGAGACGTCGCTGCTGGAATCGGCCTTCAAGTTCCGCAACCCGAACGTGGTGGACGCCTGCGGCTGCGGCGAGTCGATCAAGTTCAAGGACGTCGAAGAGCTGTCCGCCGAACAGGAGGGCTGAGGCCTTACCCTCGGCTCGACTTCCCGGGAAATTGCGATGGTACCCGCGGCCGGACTCGAACCGGCAAGCCTTGCGGCGGGGGATTTTGAATCCCCTGCGTCTACCATTCCGCCACGCGGGCCCGACTTCGCCGGGGCCTTGCGACCATCGCGGCCCCGCGTGTAGCGGAAAATGGTAGCGAAGGGAAAGCGGGAAATGCAGGTGGAACGTCATGGCGCCGCCGCCGTGGTCCTGTGGCGCGGTCATGTCCTCCTGGCTCGGCGCATCAATCCGCCCGATGCAGGGCTCTGGGGCTATCCCGGCGGCCATGTCGAGCCCGGCGAAACCGCCTTCCAGGCCGCTATCCGCGAGTTGCATGAGGAAACCTCGGTCGTCGCGGCACCGGTTGCGCTGCTCGACACGCTTCATGTCGGGGGCGCCGATTCCCCGCGCTTCCGGTTGGACATGGTGCTCTGCCGCTATGTCTCAGGCGATCCGGTCGCCGCCGACGACATCAGCGCCGCCGCCTGGATCCCCTTCACCGAGGTCGAGACCGCCGCCCGCCGCATGAGCCGCGACGTCGACACAATCCTCGTTCGCGCCCGCGCGTATCAGTAGCCGGGCAGCGCCACGCCGAAATTCTGGTACATGCCCCACATCGCGGTCACGAAGATCGCGACCATGCCGATCCCCTGCACCACCGCGCGCTGGCGCCGCAGCCGATCCCGCAGTGCCTCGCCATGCAGGCCGCTCCGGGCGATTTCACGGGCGCAGCGGATGCTCAGCCAGCCCACCAGCGACATCGGCGCCGCGATCAGGAACACGGCCTGGGCGAACTCCACCGCGTAGACGAACCCCAGCAGCGCCAGCGTCGTCAGAACCGCCGCGCCAAGACCCACCAGAACCAGCCCCGAGACATCCTCGACATAGAGCAGCCGAGCCACGCGGATGCGAACGACATCGTGCAGGTCAGCCTCGGCCTGCCCGCCCTGCCGTTCGGCCCGCGTCACCATGTCGTAGGGCACGCCCAGAACGTAATGCGACGCAGTGGACCACGCCGTCGCGAGTGCGATCCAGTACCACAGGTTCGAGAACGAACGCATGTCGATCAGCTCGAATACCGTCTCGTACCAGTCCACGTCGCGCTCCGCCGGTCATGCACCCTTGCGCTTACACTTGAGGCCGGCAGAGTTCCATGCGACCCCTTCCACGATTTTTATACGTTGCAGAGGGACCACCCATGGCGCCCCACTTTCCCGCCACCCGCCTGCGCCGGATGCGCCGCACGCCGCAGCTTCGGGCGCTGATGCGCGAGACGCAGCTGACGCCGTCGGACCTGATCTGGCCGCTCTTCGTGCGCGAGGGGAAGGCCGAGCGCGAGCCGGTCGCGTCGATGCCGGGGGTCGAGCGTCTGTCGATCGACCTGATCGTCGCCGCCGCGAAAGAGGCCGCGAGCCTCGGTATCCCGGCGATCTGCCTCTTTCCCTACACGGACCCCGCGCTCAAGACCGAACGCTGCGAAGAGGCGTGGAACCCCGACAACCTGTCGAACCGCGCGACCCGCGCCATCAAGGATGCGGTGCCCGACATCGCGGTGATGACGGACGTGGCGCTCGATCCCTACAACGCGAACGGCCATGACGGGATCGTCCGGAACGGCGAGATCGTGAACGACGAAAGCGTCGAGGCGCTGGTGAAGATGGCGCTCGCGCAGGCCGCCGCCGGGGCCGACATCCTCGGGCCTTCGGACATGATGGACGGCCGCATCGGCGCCATGCGCGCGGCGCTCGAGGGCGACGGCTTCACCAACACCACGATCATGTCCTACGCGGCCAAATATGCCAGCGGCTTCTACGGCCCGTTCCGCGACGCGGTCGGCGCCTCGGGGGCGTTGAAGGGCGACAAGAAGACCTACCAGATGGACCCCGCCAATTCGGACGAGGCGCTGCGACTCGTGGCGCGCGACCTCGGCGAGGGCGCCGACATGGTGATGGTCAAGCCCGGGATGCCCTATCTCGACATCTGCCGGCGGGTGAAGGACACCTTCGCCGTGCCGACCTACGCCTACCAGGTCTCGGGCGAATACGCGATGCTGTCGGCCGCCTTCCAGAACGGTTGGCTGGCGCGCGAGGCCGTGATGATGGAGAGCCTCCTGGCCTTCAAGCGCGCCGGCTGCGACGGGATCCTGACCTATTTCGCCCCCGAAGCCGCGAGAATCCTGAACGAATGAGCGAGTCGCCGCCGCTTTGCCCCGCATTGTGACCGACCCGGTGACCGGGGGATGACAGGGCGCCAACCCGTGATATGCTGAATCGGCGAGCAGCCGATACAAGGTTGCCGCTGAGGCAACGAAAGCAGCAAGGGACACACACATGACCACCCTGACACGGCGCGCGGCCATGGCCGGCGCGCTCGCGGCCACCGGCTTTGCCGCGGCGGGCTGCAACAACTCGGTCGGCTCGGCTGGTGCAGCGACCATCGACGCGCGGGTTGCCAGCACCATGAACTACCTGTCGACCAACTTCCCCGGAACCGACCAGCTGCGCAACAAGGCGACGGGCGTGCTGGTCATGCCCCTGATGACCAAGGCCGCGCTCGGCGCCGGCGGGGCCTATGGCCGTGGCGCGCTTCTGGTGAACGGGGCGACGGTGGACTACTACTCTGCCGCGCAGGCGAGCCTCGGGTTCCAGATCGGTGCGCAGCAATACGCCCACGTCCTGTTTTTCATGACCAATGACGCGCTCTACCAGTTCCGCACCTCGCCGGGCTGGGAGGCGGGCGGCGACATCGAATACGCCCTGCGCGACCGCGGCGGCAATCTCAGCGCGACGACCACGACCTCGACCGCGCCGGTGATCGGGCTGGTCTTCGGGCAGGCCGGGCTGATGGCAGGCGCCTCTCTCGAAGGCACCAAGTACACCCGCATCATTCCCTAGGACGTTGGCCCCTTGAGGGCCGACGGACCATCGCCTACACCCCTGCGGACCGCATCGCGCGCGACCAGGAGGTGACCCATGGCCAAGAAGAAGAACCCGATCGCGAAGGGCCTCGTCTGGTTCGTCCTTCTGCTGCTGATCGTGGGCCTCGCGGGCTTCGGCGCGACCAGTTTCGGCGGCTCCACCCAGAACGTGGGCGAGGTCGGCGACACCGAGATCGGCATCGACCGCTACGCCCGCGCGCTCCAGCAGGAGATCCGCGGGTTCGAGCAGCAGACTGGGCAGAACCTCACCATCACCGAGGCGCGTGAATTCGGCCTCGATCAGATCGTCCTGCAACGCCTGATCGCCACCGCCGCCCTCGAGGACGAGGCCGACGAGCTTGGCCTGTCCGTCGGCGATACCGAGGTCGCCGAGTCGATCCAGGACATCCAGGCCTTTCAGGGCATGGACGGCAATTTCGACGCCGAGGCCTACCGCTTCGCCCTCGAACAATCCGGCCTGACCGTGACCGAGTTCGAATCCCAGCTTCGGGACGAAACCGCCCGCTCGATCCTGCAAGGCGCCGTGATCGCCGGCATCCAGCCCCCCGCCGCTTTCGTCGACGCCCTGTATCAATATGCCCGCGAGACCCGCGACCTCACCCTCGTCCGGTTCGCCGAGCCCACGCAGCCCGTGCCCGAGCCGACCGAGGACGACCTGCGCGCCTATCACGCCGCGAACGAGGACACCTACACCCTGCCCCGCCGCAAAGAGATCACCTATGCCTGGGTCACGCCCGAGATGATGGCGGGCGAGGTCGAGGTTGGCGAGGACGCCGTGCGCGCGCTCTACGACGAACGCTCCGCCCAGTATAACCAGCCCGAGCGTCGCCTCGTCGAACGCCTCGTCTTCGCGGACGAGGCCGCCGCGCAAGAGGCGCTCGCTGCTATCGAGGCCGGCGACACCACCTTCGGGGACCTGGTGGACCAGCGCGGCCTGACCCTGTCGGACGTGGATCTGGGCGAAGTCGCCCGCGATGATCTCGGCGCCGCGTCCGAGGCCGTATTCGCGCTGCAAGAGCCCGGCATCGTCGGCCCCGCCCCCACGCCGCTCGGCCCCGCGCTGTTCCGCGTCAACGCCATCCTTTCGGCGCAGGAGACCCCGTTCGAAGAGGTCGCCGCCGAATTGCAGGCCGAGGCTTCCCTTTCGGCCGCCCGCCGCGCCCTCGAATCCGAGATCGAACCGGCCGAGGATCTCCTCGCCGGCGGCGCGACCCTCGAAGAGCTGGCCGAGGAAACCCCGTTCGAGCTGAACGAAACCGTCTGGTCCCCCGGCGACGCCAGCGAGGACGGCGCCTCGATCGACGCCTACGACACCTTCCGCGAGGCCGCCGAGCAGACCGAGCCGGGCGACTTCCCCGAAATCGGCCAGCTCTCCGATGGCAGCCTCTTCGCGCTCCGCGTCGACGAGGTCCTCGACCCCTCCGTCCAACCCTTCGCAGAGGTCCGCGAGCAGGTCCGCGCCGACTGGGAAGCCGCCGCCCGCCGCGACCAACTGGTCGCGCAGGCCGAAGCTGCCCTGGAAACCCTGCAGAACAGCGCCGCCGTCTCTCTCGACACCCTCGGCGGCGAGGTCATGCGCCGCGCCGACGTGACCCGCGACGCCGTGATCGAATTCGCGCCCGAAGACTTCGTCGAAACGGCCTTCGCCCTCGACGAACGCGCCGCGACCGTGGTCCCCACGACCGACGGCGCCATCCTCGTCCGGGTCGACTCCGTGAACGCGCCAGACGCGGTCGAGGGCGACGAGGCCCGCGCAGGCCTGCGCCAGGCCGTCGGGCAAGGCGTCGCACAGGACCTGACCTCGTCCTTCACCTCGGCGATCGAGGCGCAGAAGGGCATTGCCCTCAACCAGTCGGCGATCAATGCCGTCCTGTCCCAGTTCAACTGATGCAGCTCAGCCCGGATTTCGACACCTTCGCGCGCGGCCATGCCGTGGGGAAAAACCAGGTCGTCTACGCCCGCATCGCCGCCGATCTCGACACGCCCGTCTCGCTGATGCTCAAGCTCGGGCAGGCCGGGCGCGACACGTTCATGCTTGAATCCGTGACCGGCGGCGAGGTGCGCGGCCGCTACTCGATCATCGGGATGAAGCCCGACCTCGTCTGGAAATGCACGGGCGAGACCAGCTGCGTGAACCGCCACGCCCGCTTCGACGACACCGCGTTCGAGAACATGGAGGGCCACCCCCTCGACACCCTGCGCGCGGTCCTCGCCGAAAGCCGCATCGACCTGCCGGACGAGCTTCCCGCCGCCTCGGCCGGCCTCTTCGGCTATCTCGGCTACGACATGATCCGCCTGGTCGAGAATCTGCCCAACGTGAACCCCGACCCGATCGGCCTGCCCGACGCGCTGATGCTGCGCCCCTCGGTCGTCGCGGTGCTCGACGGTGTGAAGGGCGAGGTCACCGTGGTGGCCCCCGCCTGGGCCGCCGACGGTCAAACCGCCCGCGCCGCCTACGCCCAGGCGGCCGAGCGTGTCATGGATGCCCTGCGCGACCTCGACCGGCCGACCGGCGCCAACGCCCGTGACCTCGGCGAAACCGGCACCCTGCCCGACCCCGTGTCGAACATCAGCCACGACGACTACCTGTCGATCGTAGAACGCGCGAAGGATTACATCCGCGCCGGCGACATCTTTCAGGTCGTGCCCTCGCAGCGCTGGACGCAGGAGTTTCCCCTGCCGCCCTTCGCGCTCTACCGCAGCTTGCGGCGCACGAACCCGTCGCCCTTCATGTTCTACTTCAACTTCGGCGGCTTTCAGGTCGTCGGCGCGTCCCCCGAGATCCTCGTGCGCGTCATGGACGGCGAAGTCACGATCCGCCCCATCGCCGGCACCCGCCCCCGCGGCGCCACCCCCGAAGAGGACCGCGCCAACGAAGAGGACCTGCTGGCCGACGCCAAGGAACGGGCCGAGCACCTGATGCTGCTCGACTTGGGACGCAACGACGTCGGCCGCGTGGCAAAGATCGGCACGGTCCACCCCACCGAAGAGTTCATCATCGAGCGTTACTCGCACGTCATGCACATCGTCTCGAACGTGGTGGGCGAGCTGCGCGACGATCAGGACGCGCTCTCGGCCTTGCTGGCGGGCCTCCCCGCCGGCACCGTCTCGGGCGCGCCCAAGGTCCGCGCGATGGAGATCATCGACGAGTTGGAGCCCGAAAAGCGCGGCATCTACGGCGGCGGCCTCGGCTATTTCAGCGCCGGAGGCGACATGGACATGTGCATCGCCCTGCGTACGGCGGTGGTGCAGGACGACAAGCTCTACATCCAGTCCGGCGGCGGCGTCGTCTTCGACAGCGACCCCGAGGCCGAATACCAGGAGACCGTCAACAAGGCCCGCGCCCTGCGCCGCGCCGCCGAGGATGCTGGCCGCTTCGCGGGGCTTCGCGGCAACACTTAATGCAGCGGGAACTCCCCCGTGACGTGACGCCACTCACCCGGAGCGATCAGCTTGCGGTGGGTGAAGCGCACGGAATGAAGCGGCCCCTCGATCTCGCGCTGCCAATATTCGACGAACTCGAACAGCCGCTCGTGATCGGGCGCCCGATCGTAGTCCTGCCACACGAAGCTATTGAGAACGTTGATATAATCCGGCATCCGGTAGAACATCTCAGCCGTCGTGACGCCGTAACCCTTCAGAAGCATCTCGCCTTCGGTCATGCCTTTTCTCCATGCTGATCCCACCAGCCTGCCACGACCGCGTTAAAAATCAACAAAAACAGTATGTTGGCACTCACGACCAATGGCTGCCAAAGGGGAGGTTCCGATTGCCCCCCAACCCGATGTGCTGGTATAGTGAAACCCAACAAAATCTGGGATCAACCGAGCAGAAAGGCGCCCCCTTTTGAGCGACACGCCCGAGCCCCCCGAACTGGCCGACGAAGGCCCGCGTCACACCGGCCCGACGATCAACATCGCGGACGAGATGCGCTCGTCCTTCCTCGACTATGCCATGTCGGTCATCGTCAGCCGCGCGATCCCCGATCTGCGCGACGGGCTGAAGCCTGTCCACCGCCGCATCCTCTACGCGATGCACGAGACCGGCAACACGCATGACAAGCCCTACCGCAAGTCCGCGCGCCCCGTCGGCGACGTGATGGGCAAGTACCACCCGCACGGCGACTCGGCGATCTACGAGGCGCTGGTGCGGATGGCGCAGGACTTTTCCATGTCGCTGCCGCTGCTCGACGGCCAGGGCAACTTCGGCTCCATGGACGGCGACAACGCCGCGGCCATGCGCTACACCGAAGTTCGGATGGACAAGCCCGCCCAGTCCCTTCTCGCCGATATCGAGAAGGACACGGTGGACTTCCAGGACAATTACGACGGCAAGGACCTCGAACCCACCGTCCTGCCCGCGCGCTTCCCGAACATGCTGGTCAACGGCGCCGGCGGCATCGCGGTCGGCATGGCCACAAACATTCCGCCCCACAACCTGGGCGAAGTCATCGACGGCACCCTCGCGCTGATCGAGGATCCCGACCTCTCGACCGAACGCCTGATCGAGATCATCCCGGCCCCCGACTTTCCCACGGGCGCCCAGATCCTCGGCCGCTCGGGCGCGCGCAAGGCCTATCTCGAAGGGCGCGGCTCGGTCATCATCCGCGCCAGGTCCCATATCGAGGAGATCTCGAAGGGGCGCGAGGCCATCGTCTTCGACGAGATCCCCTACCAGGTGAACAAGGCCGCGCTGATCGAGCGGATCGCGGATCTGGCGAAGGAAAAGCGCCTCGAAGGCATCTCGGCCGTTCAGGACGAATCCGACCGGGTCGGTGTGCGCGTGGTGGTCGAGCTGAAGAAGGACGCCACCGCCGACGTCGTCCTGAACCAGCTCTACCGGTTCACGCCGCTTCAGACCTCGTTCGGCTGCAACATGCTGGCGCTGCACGGCGGCCGCCCCGAGCAGCTGACCCTGCGCGAGTTCCTCACCCACTTCATCACTTTCCGCGAGGAAGTCGTCGCCCGCCGCACCGCCTACGAGCTGCGCAAGGCGCGCGAACGGGCGCATATCCTCTGCGGCCTCGCCGTCGCGGTGTCGAACGTGGACGAGGTCGTGCAGACGATCCGGTCCTCGCAGGACGCTGCCGAGGCGCGCGTCCGCCTGATGGAGCGCCGCTGGCCCGCGATGGAGATCGCGCCCTTCATCCGGCTGATCGACGATCCCGGCCACACCGTGAACGAGGACGGCACCTACAACCTTTCCGAACGCCAGGCCCGCGCCATCCTCGACCTGCGCCTCCAGCGCCTGACCCAGATCGGCGTGCAGGAAGTCACCGACGAGCTCGAAGAACTGGCCGGAAAGATCAAGGACTACCTCGACATCCTGCGCTCGCGCGAGCGGATCATGGCGATCATCTCGGACGAGCTGCGCGAGGTGCGCGAGCAGTTCGCCGTGCCCCGACGGTCCGAGATCATCGAATGGTCCGGCGACATGGAGGACGAGGACCTTATCGAGCGTGAGGACATGGTCGTCACCGTCACCGCCGGCGGCTACATCAAGCGCACGCCGCTGGTCGAATTCCGCTCGCAGCGGCGCGGCGGCAAGGGCCTGTCGGGCGGCGCGCTCAAAGATGACGACGTCGTCACGACCCTGTTCGTCGCCAACACCCACACGCCGCTGCTGGTCTTCACGACCACCGGCATGGTCTACAAGCTCAAGACCTGGCAGCTTCCGGCCGGCTCGCGCGGCGCGCGCGGACGCTATCTCAGCAACATCCTGCAGAACCTCGACGAGGGCACCGGCATCGCCGCGATCATGCCCGTGGACCGGGACGAAAAGGATTGGGACGAGCTGCAGATCGTCTTTGCCACCAACGCCGGAAGCGTCCGGCGCAACGCCCTGTCCGATTTCACGAACGTGAACCGCGCCGGCAAGATCGCCATGAAGTTCGAGGACGAGCGCATGCGCCTCATCGACGCGCGCATCGCCTCCCCGGAAGAGGACGTGATGCTCGTGACAGCCGGGGGACGCGCGATCCGCTTCCCCTCGACGGACGTGCGGGTGTTCAACTCGCGGGCTTCCGTCGGCGTGCGCGGCATTCGGCTTGGAAAGGACGACGAGGTCGTCTCGATGTCGGTGATCCGCCACTTCGAGGCGACCCCGGAAGAGCGTCAGACCTACCTCAAGATGCGCCGCGCCATGGCCGGCGTCACGGAAGAGCCCGAGGCCGACGAAGACGAGGCCACGACCGAGGCACAGGACTTCAGCCAGGAGCGCTATGCCGAGATGTCGGCGGCCGAAGACCTGATCCTGACCGTCACCTCCCAAGGCTACGGCAAGCTCTCGTCGTCCCACGACTACCCCGTCCGCGGTCGCGGCGGTCAGGGCGTCTCGGCGATGGATCGCGCCATGCGCGGCGGCCCGCTGGTCGCTTCGTTCCCGGTCGAGATGGACAACCAGATCATGCTGGCCACCTCTCGCGGCCAGTCGATCCGCGTGCCCATCGAAGGCATCTCGTTCCGCTCGCGCGGTGCGGGCGGTGTCCGGGTCTTCAACACCGGCGCCGGCGAAGAGGTCGTCTCGGTCGCCTGGATCGCCGAGCAGCCGGACGAGGACATTGTCGACGGCGACGAATCCGAGTAATCCTGCGCTCCTTCCCGTCGGAGGTTTCCTCCGACGGGACTCCTGCACTGCATCGAGGCCCGACATGACCGACACTCTGCACATCGTTGGCGGCGGCATGGCCGGCTCGGAAGCCGCGTGGCAAGCCGCGAACATGGGCGTCGACGTGGTGATCCACGAGATGCGCCCGCAGGTGAAGACCTTCGCGCACCAGACTGGAAACCTTGCGGAAATGGTGTGCTCCAACTCGTTCCGCTCGGACGATTCCGAGCAGAACGCCGTCGGTCTGCTCCACTGGGAGATGCGCCAGGCCGGCGGCCTCATCATGGAAATGGGAGATCTCCACCGTCTTCCCGCCGGTGGTGCGCTGGCCGTAGACCGTGACGCCTTCTCCGAAGCGGTCACGGCGAAGCTGAAGGCCCACCCGAAGATCACGGTTCAAGGCGCTGAAATCGCAGAGGTTCCCGAAGACGGTCATTGGATCATCGCCACCGGCCCGCTGACATCCGGAGCATTGGCAGAAGCGATCCGTTCTAAAACAAGCGCCGACCAGCTCGCCTTCTTCGACGCCATCGCCCCCATCGTCCATGCCGAGTCCATCGACATGGACATCGCCTGGCGCCAATCCCGCTATGACAAGGGCGAGACCGAGGACGAGCGGACCGCCTACATCAACTGCCCGATGACCAAGGAGCAGTACGAGGCCTTCATCGACGCCCTCCTCGCGGCGGAAAAAACCGAGTTCAAGGAAGGCGAAACGGCCAACTACTTCGACGGCTGCCTACCGATCGAGGTCATGGCCGAACGCGGCCGCGAGACCCTCCGCCACGGCCCGATGAAGCCCGTCGGCCTGACCAACGCGCATGATCCGCAGACCAAGGCCCATGCCGTGGTGCAACTGCGTCGCGACAACAAGCTGGGCACGCTCTACAACATCGTCGGCTTCCAGACGAAGATGAAGTACGGTGCGCAAACCGATGTTTTCCGGATGATTCCCGGCCTTCAGGACGCGCGCTTCGCACGGCTCGGCGGCATCCATCGCAATACGTTCATCCATTCGCCGACGCTTCTGGACCCGACCCTGAGGTTGCGCAGCCAGCCGAACATCCGCTTCGCTGGCCAGATCACCGGTGTTGAAGGCTATGTCGAAAGCGCCGCCATGGGCCTACTCGCCGGCCGCCTCGCCGCCAGCGAGATCATGGGTCTGAGCGTCGCTGATGTCCCGCCGACGACGGCGACCGGTGCCCTTGTGACCCACATCACCGGCGGTGCCGAGGCCAAGACATTCCAACCCATGAACGTCAATTTCGGGCTCTTTCCCCCGGTCGACCTGAAGGGCGGCCGCAAGAACCGCCAGGCGCGCTACAAGGCCTATACCGACCGCGCCAAGGCCGACTGGACCGCCTGGCTGGCGACGCAGGACGGCCGCGTTCCTGCGTGATCACGCGCTTCGCTCCCTCTCCCACGGGGCCGCTTCACCTTGGCCACGCCTTCTCGGCCATGATGGCGCACGACATGGCGAAGGACGCCGGCGGCACTTTCCTCCTGCGGATCGAAGATATCGACCATAGCCGCGCGCGCCCCGAATGGGAGGCGCAGATCGAGGATGATCTGCACTGGCTCGGCCTCGACTGGCCCCGCCCTGTGATGCGCCAATCCGAGCGGATACCGGCTTATCGCGACGCCCTGAACCGGCTGAGCGCCATGGGGCTGATCTATGCCTGCACCTGCAACCGCCGCGATATTCGCGAGGCGGCCTCGGCGCCGCAAGAAGGCGCGATTCCGACGGGGCCGGATGGCATCGTCTATCCCGGCACCTGCAAGCGCGCTGGCAACGAGCCCGAAGGCGCCGCGATGCGCCTGCACATGGACCGGGCGCTGGACCGGGCAAGCCCGCTCTGGTTCGAGGAAACTGGACCCGACGGCGGACGGCAGGAGATCACCCGGCAGGCGATGATCGAGAAGGTCGGCGACGTGGTGCTCGCCCGCCGCGAAATGGGGACGAGCTACCACCTTTCGGTCGTCGTGGACGATGCCGCGCAAGGCGTTACTCATGTGGTTCGAGGGCTCGATCTGTTCGAAGCCACGCCGATCCACGTGCTCTTGCAGCGCCTCCTGGACCTGCCGACGCCGATTTACCACCACCACCGGCTGATCCGGGATGAGCACGGAAAGCGCCTGGCGAAGCGCGACGACGCCCGCGCCATCGCCGCCTACCGTGCCGAGGGCCACTCGCCCGCTGATCTTCGAGCTCGGCTAGGGCTTACTCCGGCGCCATGATCTCGACCTCGTCGCCGTCGCGCACCGAGGTATAGAAGCAACTTCGACGCCCGGTGTGACAGGCCGGCCCCTCCTGGCGCACCAGGACCAGCAGGCAGTCACGGTCGCAATCCACACGCATCTCGACGAGGTGCTGCAGGTGGCCGCTCGTCTCGCCCTTCACCCAGAAGGCCTGGCGCGAGCGGCTCCAATAGGTGACGCGGCCGGTGTCGAGCGTCTTCGCGACGGCCTCGGCATTCATCCAGGCGAGCATCAGGACTTCGCCACTGGAATGATCCTGCGCGATCGCAGGCACGAGTCCCGCCGCGTCGAATTTAAGGGTAGCCGGATCGAACATGTGCCACCTTTCGAAGGAGATTGCGAAACGGATAGAACCGCTTATCTATCACGGACCAAGCAAGGGAAAGTCATGTCCGACAGCGATCTCATCAAGCTCTATTCGGGCCGCATCCTCGAGCTCGCGGCGGACATACCGCTGACCGAGCGGCTGGATCATCCGCATGCCACGGTGAAGAAGCGCTCACCGCTCTGCGGCTCGACAGTGACCGTGGACATCGCAGTCGCCGACGGACGCGTCGTCGCCTATGGGCAGGACGTGAAGGCCTGCGCTTTGGGACAGGCTTCGGCCGCCGTCGTAGGGAAATCGATCCTGGGTCGTGACCGTGCCGAGCTCGAGCAGGCGCGGGACGAGCTGCGCGCGATGCTGAAGCAGGACGGTCCGGCGCCCTCCGCCCCATTCGACGGGCTTGAGGTGCTGCGCCCGGCGCGAGACTACAAGAACCGCCACGCCTCGATCATGCTGGCGCTCGATGCCGCGACCGAAGCGTTTGCGACAGCCGAGGAAAACGCCACCGCCTGACGAAAAAACCGCCGCGCATCCGGGTGGATGGCGGCGGTGAGGATGCGCGTCCGGGTGGGTCGTGGATCGAGGCGGATCCGGCAGTGGCGTCGCGCATGTCGCTGGGGGCGGATCATGCACGGGACCCTGCCCGGGAGACGCAGGCAGAAACCTAAAGGAATGTCGGCAGATGGAGGCCGGCTACCAGGAACAGGGCCAGCGCCGCGCATCCCGCGAAATCCTCGACGAACGTGTCCGAGCGGCGGATCGTGTCTTTCAGCGTGCGAAGCATCGGGGGCCTCCATGTTCCTCTGATGCTTATTTGTTCTCATATCGTTCACGGTTTGTAAAGAACTTTAAGTGAACACCGTCGATTTGGGCCTAGCCGGCGCCGATCATCTGGATCGCCTTGTCTTGCTCCATCAGCCAGAGCAGGGTCCGCGCTGCCATCCCGCGGGGCGATGACAGGTCGGGATCAGCCTCGAGCAGTCGCTGCGCATCCCGCCGCGCCGTCGCCTGCAGCGCCGCCTGCCGTTCAAGGTCCGCGATCCGGAATCGCGGCAAGCCGGATTGCGCCTGGCCCAGCACGTCGCCCGCGCCGCGCATCGCCAGGTCGGCCTCGGCGATGTGGAACCCGTCCTCGGTGTCGCGCAGGATCTCGAGGCGCTTCCGGGCGGTCTCGCTCAACTCGGCGCCGAACATCAGAAGACAGGTCGAGGCCGCCGCACCGCGGCCGACCCGTCCGCGCAGCTGGTGGAGCTGTGCCAGGCCGAAGGTCTCGGCCCGCTCGATGACCATGATCGAGGCGTTCGGGACGTTGACGCCGACCTCGATGACCGTGGTTGCGACCAACACTCCCGTCTCGCCGGCGGCGAACTTCGCCATCGCGGCGTCTTTCTCGGTCGGCGGCATCTGCCCGTGAACGAGGTCCACCTGCCCCTCGCCAAGCGCAGCACGCAGGCGCCGAAAGCGGTCCTCGGCGCTCGTCAGGTCCGAAACCTCGCTTTCCGCGACCAGCGGGCAGACCCAATAAGCCTGCCGCCCCTCCTTCAAAGCTGCGCGCAGCCTTTCGACCACCTCGTCGTAGCGAGCCGCGGCGACGAGCGCGGTCTTCACCGGAGTTCGGCCCGGCGGCTTCTCGTCCAGGATCGAGACGTCCATATGGCCGTATTGGGCGAGGCTCAGCGATCGTGGGATCGGCGTCGCCGTCATCACCAGGGTGTCGACCCGCTCGCCCTTCTGTCCCAAGGCAAGACGTTGGCTGACACCGAAACGGTGCTGCTCGTCCACGATGGCGAGGCGCAAGTCGGCAAAATGCACGTCGTCGCTGAAGACGGCATGCGTACCCACGAGGATGTGGATGTCGCCGTTCTGCAGGGCGGCGAGTTTGGCGGCCCGCTCAGCGCCCTTGTCGCGGCCGGTCAGGATCTCGATCACGACACCGGCCTGCTCGGCGAGCGGGGTCAGGCTCTCCAGGTGCTGGCGTGCAAGAATCTCGGTCGGCGCCATCATCGCGCCCTGCCCGCCCGCCTCGACCGCCGCCAGAAGCGCCATGAAGGCGACGAGCGTCTTGCCCGACCCCACATCCCCCTGCAGCAGCCGCCCCATCCGGTGCGGCGAGGCCATGTCCTCGGCAATCTCGGCGATGGCCCGTTCCTGCGCGCCGGTCAGGGAATAGGGCAAACCTGCGCGCACCCGGGACGACAGCCGTCCTGACGGTCGGCTCACCCGCCCCACCTTCCGCCGCCTGTCCGCCCGAACGAGCGCGAGCGTCAGTTGGTGGGCGAAAAGTTCGTCATACGCGAGCCGACGCCGCGCCGGAGCGACGGTCGCAAGGTCACTGTCGGCGTCGGGGGCGTGGGCCGTCGCAAGCGCGCGGCGCCAGTCGGACCATCCTTCGGCGGCGATCACGCCGGGGTCGATCCATTCGGGCAATTCGGGTGCGAGGCCGATCGCCCCAGCGACCGCCTTCGCCATGCCCCGCTGGGTAAGGCCGTTGGTCAGGGGATAGACCGGCTCGTACCGCGGCAGCGTATCGGCCTCGTTCGTGTGCAGGATGTAGTCGGGATGCGCCATCTGCGCGATGCCGTCGAACAGCTCCACCCGCCCTGAAACGATGCGCCGCTGACCCTCGGGGAGCATCCGCGTCAGCCAGTCGCCCCGTGCGTGGAAGAAGATCAGGAGGAACGAAGTCCGCGCGTCCTCGACCTCGACCCGCGCGGGTCCGCGCCCCGCGGCCGGCCGATGACGCCCCACGGTCACTTCGACGGTGACAGTGCCCGGCAGTTCGACATCGCGAATGGACTCCTGCCGGCGACGGTCGATCCCGGCATGGGGCAGCGTGAAGATCAGATCGCGGGGAGTCGCGATCTTCATCTGCGCGAAGATGCGCGCGCCCTTGGGCCCGACGCCCGGCAGAACCGTGAGATCGGAGAACAGCGGCCAAAGGGCCTGGGGCCGGCTCATGCGTCTCCGATGAGGGCGAGCCAGCCGTCTTCGTCGAGGGTTTCGACCCCGAGATCGGTCGCCTTCTTCAACTTCGATCCCGATCCCGGCCCCGCGATCAGAAGGTCGGTCTTGGCCGAGACCGATCCCGCCACCTTGGCCCCAAGCGCTTCGGCCCGTGCCTTCGCCTCGGCCCGCGTCATCTTCTCGAGCGAGCCAGTGAAGACCAGGGTCTTGCCGGCGACCGGGCTTCCCTCGGTGTGCGGCCGAGAGACGTCCTCGATCGTCAGATGCGAGACGAGGCGGTCGATTGAGGCGCGCTCTGCCTCCTGCGAGAAGGTCGTGACCAGGGACCGCGCGAGGACCGTTCCGACCCCGTCGATGGACATCAGTTCTTCCCATGCCGGTCCTTCGCAGGGTTCGGCGGCGAGCATCGCGGCCTCGAACGCCGACCAGCTGCCGTAATGCCGCGCGAGGAGACGGGCGTTCGTCTCTCCGACATGGCGGATGCCGAGCGCGAAGATGAGCCGGTCGAGCGGGATCGACCGACGATCTTCGATCGCTGCGAACAGGTTGCGGGCCGAGGTTTCACCCCACCCCTCCCGGTTCTTCAGCTGGCGGTGATTTCCCGGACCGAAGCGCTCCGCGAGCGTGAAGATGTCGGCCGGGGTCTCGATCCAGTCGTCACGATGGAATTCCTCGACCAGCTTCGCCCCCAGCCCCTCGATGTCGAAGGCGGCCCGCGACACGAAATGCTTGAGCCGCTCGACCGCCTGGGCCGGACAGATCAGACCGCCCGAGCAGCGTCGCACCGAGTCCCCTTCCTCTCGCGGTGCGTCCGAGCCGCATTCGGGGCAGGTCGTCGGGAAATCGAAGGGCTGCGCATCCCTTGGCCGACGCGACAGGTCCACTTCGGCGATCTTGGGGATCACGTCGCCCGCCCTGTAGACCTGCACCCAATCGCCCTCGCGGATGTCACGCCCCCCGCGGATCTGTGCGCCCTTGGCGTCGCGGCCGGCGATATAGTCCTCGTTGTGCAGGGTCGCGTTCGAGACGACGACTCCGCCGACGGTCACTGGCTGCAACCGCGCCACCGGGCTGAGCGTGCCGGTTCGCCCCACCTGGATCTCGATGCGCTCGAGCACGGTCCAGGCGGTCTCGGCGGGGAACTTGTGCGCGATTGCCCAGCGCGGCGTGGTGGAGCGGAAGCCCAGCCTGGTCTGGTAGCCCAGGTCGTTCACCTTGTAGACGACCCCGTCGATATCGTACCCAAGCGTGGCGCGACGCGCTTCGATCATGCGATAATGCGCCAGAAGGGCCTGGGTGTCTTCGCACAACTGGGTCAGCGGATTGGTCTGGAAACCAAGCGTCGCCAAGCGCTCGACCGCGGAGGTCTGTGTGTCCGCGAGAGGCTGAGAGATCTCGCCGTAGGAATACGCGAAGAATCGGAGGGGTCGCGCAGCAGTGATCTTCGGGTCGAGCTGACGCAACGACCCGGCGGCAGCGTTGCGTGGGTTCGCAAAGACCTTGTCGCCCTGCTGCTCCGCCCGCGCGTTCAGCGCTGCGAAATCCGCGTGGGTCATGTAGACCTCGCCGCGCACCTCGAGGACAGCGGGCGCACCGCCCAGGCGCCGCGGGATGTCGCCCACAGTCAGGGCGTTGTCGGTGACATTCTCGCCGACAGTTCCATCGCCGCGGGTTGCCGCGTGGACCAGAGCGCCCTCCTCGTAGCGGAGCGACAGCGACAGGCCGTCGATCTTGGGCTCGGCAGTGAACGCAAGAGGCGCGGTTTCGGGCAGACCCAGATAGCTGCGTACCGAGCGGACGAAATCGGTGACGTCCTCCTCGTGGAATGCATTGTCCAGCGACATCATCCGCCGCGCGTGGCGAATTTTGCCGAACCCGGATTTTGGCGCCGCTCCGATCACGTCGCTCGGGGAATCACGCCGCTTGAGGGTTGGAAATCGCGCCTCGATCGCAGCGTTTCGCTGTTTCAGGCGATCGTATTCCGCGTCCGAAGCGGTCGGTGCATCCTGGCCGTGATACGCGTCATTGGCCTCGGCGATGATCAGCGCGAGGCGCCCAAGCTCGAGGCGCGCGGCCTCTTGCTCCAACTCCTCGACCGGGATCTCACCGGACGCCCCATCGGTCTCAGTGGCCATATCCGCCCCCAACTTCCGCACCAGCCTTGCCGGAGGTTCTAGGCACGCAGGCGGAGGTCGTCCAGAAGCACGGTCAGCCGGCGCGGGCGACCGGGTCGAGCGATTTCTCCGGCTCGGGATCGCGCAGGACGTATCCGCGGCCCCATACGGTCTCGATGTAGTTCTTGCCGCCGGTGGCTTCCGCGAGCTTCTTGCGAAGCTTGCACACGAAAACGTCGATGATCTTGAGCTCGGGTTCGTCCATGCCGCCATAAAGATGATTCAAGAACATCTCCTTGGTCAACGTCGTCCCCTTCCGCAGGCTCAGAAGCTCGAGCATCTGATATTCCTTGCCGGTCAGGTGGACCGGCTGATCGTCGACCTCGACCGACTTCGCGTCCAGGTTCACCGCGATCGGGCCCGTCCGGATCACCGACTGCGAATGCCCCTTCGAGCGGCGGATGATCGCGTGGATTCGGGCAACCAGCTCCTCCCGATGGAACGGCTTGGTCAGGTAATCGTCGGCACCGGACGCGAAACCCTTGACCTTGGTCTCCGGATCATCGGCACCGGTCAGGATCAGGATCGGCGTGTCGATCCGGGCCATCCGCAATTGGCGCAGCACGTCATAGCCGTGCATGTCCGGCAGACCCAGGTCGAGAAGGATGAGGTCGTAGTCGTACAGCTTGGCGAGATCGACACCTTCCTCGCCCATATCAGTCGTATAGGTATTGAGGTTGGCGTGCCCAAGCATCATCTCGATGCTGCGCGCGGTGGTCGGGTCGTCTTCAATCAACAATATACGCATCGACCACTCCGTTTTCGCTGCCCGTTCATCCTTCACCGTAAATCATTAACCTAAAGTTACCGAATCGGCGATCGCTGATCTAGATAACCGAATACAGCTTACGGTTGTCTATACTTTTGCACACGTGTCGCCCGAAGAGCGGCTTCCCCATGCGTGGAAACAGCGCGCGTCCAGCTCTCCAGTTCCTCGTCGGACAAGTCGTACATCCCCATCGCCTCGTCCTTGGTGATGAGCCCTGCCATCACGGCCCGCACGACAGTGGCCTTCCGACTGGCGACCCAGCGTTGCGTGCCAGCGTCCGGCAGATCGGCGCGCGTCATCGACTTCCCCCCCGGCAGGGCCACAGCCCGCGGTCCCGATAATTTCTTCAGATACATCCCGTTCCCCTTCCGTTCCCAATTCGACCTTGTGCCGGAACGGTTTAAAGGGTGGTGAACGCAGGCCTTGAGAATCCACGGCATTTTCCCTACCTACCAGACCTCTGCAGAAAATTTCGGGGACCCAAATGGCCTTGGACGCCACCGCATTGAATTCGCTGGGTTTTGCAAAGCCCCCAAGCGAAACCCGCGTGATCGTCGCCATGTCGGGCGGGGTCGACTCATCCGTCGTCGCGGCCGAACTTGCGTCGCAGGGGTACGATGTGGTCGGGATCACGCTGCAACTCTATGACCACGGCGCAGCGCTGGCCAAGAAGGGCGCGTGCTGTGCCGGCCGCGACATCCACGACGCGCGCCGCGTGGCCGAGACGATGGGCTTTCCCCATTACGTCCTCGACTACGAGAACACCTTCAGGGAGTCCGTGATCGACGAGTTTGCCGACAGCTACCTGGCCGGTGCCACGCCCGTGCCCTGCATCCGGTGCAACGAGCGCGTCAAGTTCCGCGATCTTCTTGCCACCGCCAAGGATCTCGACGCCGATTGCATGGCGACGGGCCACTATATTCAACGCCGCACCGGCATCGCCGGGCCGGAGCTGCACCGTGCTGCCGACCCGAACCGGGATCAAAGCTACTTCCTGTTCTCGACCACGCCAGAGCAGCTCGACTACCTGCGCTTCCCGCTGGGTCACCTGTCGACGAAGGCCGAAACGCGCGGCCTTGCCGCGAAGCACGGGCTCAGCGTCGCGGACAAGCCCGACAGCCAGGACATCTGCTTCGTACCCAACGGCGACTACGCGAGCGTCATCGAGAAGCTGCGTCCCGGCGCGGCAGACCCGGGCGAGATCATCGATGTGGACGGGCATGTGCTCGGCACCCACGAGGGCGTGATCCACTACACGGTTGGGCAGCGGCGCGGTCTGGGGATCGGCGGGCTGGCCGAACCGCTCTATGTCGTGAAGCTCGACGTCGAGAAACGCCACGTCATCGTGGGCCCGAAAGAGCTGCTCTCGACCCGCATCGTCCCGGTGCGCGAGATCAACTGGCTGGGTGACGCCCCGTTCACCTCGCAGCCCGAATGGCATCTGGGGGTGAAGGTCCGCTCGACCCGCCCGCCGCGCGACGCGATCGTGCGTCCGATCTCGGACACCGAGGCCGAGGTCGAGCTGATCGTCGCCGAGGAAGGCGTCTCGCCCGGTCAGGCCTGCGTGTTCTACGACACCGAGAGCACGCGCGTCTTCGGCGGCGGGTGGATTCACCGGGGCTAGGACATTCCGCGGCGCAGGCCCTTGCGCCCGCTTTGGCTCTGCCGCAATCAGGCGGCATGACACCCGTTCTCTGCATCGGCAGCGTCCTGTGGGACGTGATCGGCCGGACCCCCGCGCATATGTCCGTCGGTTCGGACGTTCCGGGCCACATCATCCGCGTACCGGGCGGCGTCGCGTTGAACATCGCGTTCGGGCTCGCTCGCTTCGGCGTGGGCTGCGAACTTCTCACGGCGGTCGGGCGCGATATCGACGGCACGGCGCTGCTTGAAGAGGCGCGGCAACGCGGCATCGGCACGGCGCATGCCTATGTCTCGGACGACCTGCCGACGGACCGCTACATGGCCATCGAGGGAGCCAACGGCCTGGTCGCGGCGATCGCCGACGCCCATTCGTTGGAACGGGCAGACGACAAGATCCTGACCCCCCTCGTCGATGGGCGGTTCGGCACCGAAGCCGCGCCGTTCGAGGGGGTCGTGGCGCTCGACGGGAACCTGTCCGAGGGGCTGCTGGGCCGGATCGCGAAGGGGCCGTGGCTGTCGGCCGCGGACCTGCGCATCGCGCCCGCCTCGCCCGGGAAGGCGCACCGACTGGCACCGCTTCTCCGGATGCCGGGCGCCACGTTCTACGTCAATCTCGAAGAGGCCGGCCTGCTTCTCGGCGCGCGCCCAAAGACGGCTGCGGACGCCGCACGGGGTCTGTCGGATCGGGGCGCGGCTCGGGTCGTCGTGACCGACGGGCCCCGGCCGGCCGCCTCGGCGCGGGATGGCGTGGTTCTGACGGCTACCCCGCCCGAAGTCCTCGTCACCCGCGTGACCGGGGCCGGAGACACCTTCATGGCCGCCCACATCGCCGTCGAACGCGACGGAGCAGAGCCGGCGGCAGCGCTTGAAGCCGGGCTTCAGGCCGCGGCACAGCACGTTTCAGGAGACATCGCCACATGACCGGACCGTTCGAACAGACCGAAGAGGTGCGCGCAGCGCTCGACGCCGGCGCCCCCGTCGTTGCGCTGGAGAGCACGATCATCACCCACGGGATGCCTTGGCCGCGCAATTTCGAGACGGCCCGCCAGGTCGAGGACGAAATCCGCGCCCACGGCGGCACGCCGGCCACGATGGCCGTGATCAAGGGCGTCCTGCATATCGGCCTGACCGAGGGCCAGATGACAGACCTTGCGAAGGCCAGGGATGTCGCGAAGCTCAGCCGCGCCGACCTGCCGGTTGCCATGGCGACGCGGACCACCGGCGCGACCACCGTGGCCGCCACCATGATCGCCGCGCGCCTCGCCGGGATCGAAGTCTTCGCCACGGGCGGCATCGGCGGCGTGCATCGCGGCGCCGAACGCAGCTTCGACGTCTCGGCCGATCTGCGCGAACTCAGCGAAACGCCCGTTACCGTGGTCGCGGCCGGTGCCAAGGCGATCCTCGACCTGCCCAAGACGTGGGAGATGCTCGAAACCCTGGGCGTGCCGGTGATCGCCGTCGGTCAGGACGTGCTGCCGGCCTTCTGGTCGCGCGGGTCCGAGCACCCGGCGCCGCTCAGGCTCGACCGTCCCGCGGACATCGCCGCAGCCCATGTGATGCGCGGCGCGATGGGATTGCCGGGCGGCCAGCTGGTCGCGAACCCGATTCCCGAAGCGGACGAAATTCCTGCCGAAACCTTGGCACCGATCATCGAGCAGGCGCTTTCCGAAGCCATCCGCGACGGCGTCTCGGCCAAGGCCGTCACGCCGTACCTGCTGTCGCGCATCTTCGAATTGACCGAGGGCCGCTCGCTCGAGGCGAACATCGCCCTGGTGCTCAACAATGCACGTCTCGCCGCCGGGATCGCCCGAGAGATCGGCATCCTCCGCAAGGAAATCGCCGGAGCCACAGACGCGCCGTTGTAGCGCTCGCGTCGGTCGCGTATCTCTCGCGCATGAGCCCCGAACCCAAACCACGACGCCCCGGACCGCTCGCCAAGGTGCGGGCCAATTTCCTGACGGGCCTGGTCGTCATCGCCCCCATCGGGCTGACGATCTGGCTTGTCTGGGCGGTGATGGGCTGGGTGGACAGCTTCGTGCTGCCGTTCGTTCCGGACCGTTTCAAGCCCGAGCCCTATATCGGGATCAACCTGCGCGGCGTGGGCGTCATCTTCTTCCTGGTCTTCACCGTCATCATCGGCTGGCTGGCCAAGGGGTTCATCGGCCGGTCGCTCTTGCGCTGGGCCGAAAGCCTGGTGGACCGCACGCCCATCGTGCGCTCGGTCTATTCCGGCCTGAAGCAGATCGCCGAGACGGTCTTTGCCCAGAGCGAGACGAGCTTCGACAAGGCCGTGCTGGTCGAATATCCGCGCCGCGGGTTATGGGCCATCGCCTTCGTATCGACCGACGCGAAGGGCGAGATCGCCGATGCCATCCCGACCTCGGACGGCAAGGTCGCCGTGTTCCTTCCCACCACGCCGAACCCGACCAGCGGCTTTCTTCTCTTCATCGGCCGCTCGGAACTGATCGAGCTGGACATGAGCGTCGAGGACGCCGCGAAACTGGTCATATCGGCGGGCCTCGTCTACCCGCCCCCGCGTCCCCGGTCCGAGGCCGGCGGACGCATCGCGGCCGAGTAGCGCGGTCATGCCCCGCGCCCTGCCGCTCGTCCTGCTGCTATTCCTGCTGGGATGCGCCCGCGGCCCGGCCGAGCTTCCGCCTCCGCCCGAAGGCAGCCTGCGGGTCGCCAGCTACAACGTCCACTACATCGACCTCAACGCGGAAAGCGGCGACTGGTCCCTCGCCGATTGGGAGCAGCGCAAGGCTCCGCTCGACGCCGCTTTCAAGTCCGTCGGCGCCGACATAATCGCCTTCCAGGAGATGGAGAGCTTTTCCCGCGGGTCCGATGGCGGAACCAACCTCGCCCTCGACTGGCTTCTCGCGCGGAACCCGGGCTACCGAGCAGCCGCCGTCGGCGATTGGCGCGACTTTCCGTCGACGCAACCGATCCTCTACCGGTCCGACCGCCTGAGCCTCGTCGACCAGGGCTGGTACTTCTTCTCGGAAACGCCGGACACGATCTATTCGCGCAGCTTCGACGGATCGTACCCGGCCTTCGCCTCCTGGGCGCGGTTCGAGGATGAAATCGGGAAGACGATCCATGTGACGAACGTGCATCTCGACGCGTTCAGCCGCGAGAACCGCCACCGCTCGACCGAGCTTGTCACCACGCGCCTGCGCCCCGTTCTGGATGCCGGAGAGACTGCCATCCTCGCCGGCGATCTGAACGCGATCCGCCTGATGGGTCCTGTCCGCGATCTGAAGGCCGCCGGCCTGACCTTCGCCGACATCCGCGGCGCGACCTACCATTTCGACCGGGGGCTGAACCTCTTCGGCGCCATCGACCACATCGCCTTTAGCGGGGCCCGCGTCGTTCAAGGCCCCTACGTGCTGCGCCACCGCTTCGAAGGCGAGTGGCCCAGCGACCACTACCCGGTCGCCGTCGACCTGGCCTACTGACGCCGCGACGACCCCGCTACATCGACAGGTTCACCGCGCCGCCATCCAGCAGGATATTCTGCCCGACGATGAATCCGGCGTGCTGCGAGCAGAGGAACGCGCAGGCGGCACCGAACTCGGCCGGGGTGCCGTAGCGACCGGCAGGTATCGAGGCCTCTCGCTCGGAACGAGCCTCGTCGCGCGTGATGCCCTTCTGCTTCGACACTCCGGTATCCAGCGCGGAAGCGCGGTCCGTGTCGTGGATGCCGGGCAACAGGTTGTTGATCGTGACGCCCGACCCGGCCACCTGCCGCGCGGTCCCCGCCACGTATCCGGTCAGCCCCGCCCGGGCCGAGTTGGACAGGCCAAGAGCCGGGATCGGTGACTTGACCGATTGCGACGTGATGTTCACCACCCGGCCCCAACCGCGCTCCATCATCATGGGCAGGCAGGCTTTCATCAGCGCGATGGGGGTCAGCATGTTGGCATCGAGTGCAGCAATGAAGTCGTCACGATCCCAGTCGGCCCACGTGCCGGGGGGCGGACCGCCGGCATTGGTCACGAGGATGTCCGGCTCACCCGCGGCATCGAGAACCCGCGACCTACCCTCTTCGGTGGTGATATCGGCCGGCACCTCGGTCACCGCGACGCCGAACTCGTCCCTTA
The DNA here is from genome assembly GCF_900172315.1 of Palleronia marisminoris. Lineage (GTDB taxonomy): Bacteria > Pseudomonadota > Alphaproteobacteria > Rhodobacterales > Rhodobacteraceae > Palleronia > Palleronia marisminoris. The sequence goes on along the minus strand of NZ_FWFV01000009.1, from coordinate 44,662 downwards.
TCGAGGATGCCGCCGCAGCCAGCGCCTCGGCGCCGCGCGCGTTCATCACCAGATCGACGCCTGCCGCGGCCAGCGCCCGGGCGCATCCCAGGCCGAGCCCCTTGGACGACGCCGTCACCAGCGCCCGCTTCCCACCGATTCCAAGATCCATCCGTGTGCTCCCCTATCATTTCGCGGAACCCTAGGCGGCGGCCCCTGCCCCGTCCAGAGCGCCAGCCAGGACGTAAGGGAACATGGGTTCCGACGCCCGTTCATCTTTTGTCGAAAGAATTCGTCCATTATGTTGATGTAGTCCACCCTTCGATTAGCACTGACCGACCGCTTCACTGCGGCAGGTCCACTATTTCGAAAGCGCTCCTTTGCCGGCTTCCATCCCGCCGAACCCTTACCGAATCCTGCCCGTCCATGGCGCCCGCGATCTCATCGCATCTGACGGGGCCAACCTGGGCGACCCTCTTGGCCCGGCCGAGGATCTCGTCGCCGGGGATGTCTACCAGTTGTCGATCGGCGCCGTGTGCAGCAGCCTCGTTCTGTCGCCCTGCGAAAACGGCTCGTTCCATGTCGCGCCATCGAGCGAGGTCGGCCGTGCCGGCGCTGCCATCACGCTCGATTCATGCGTGACCTTCATGTCCCCGGACGGTTCGGTCGTCGAGGCCCTGCTGCTCTCGGAATTCCGGCCTGGCGGCTCGATCTGCGACATCCATATCTACCCGCTGGCCGAGATGTCGCCCCGCAGCGACTACGCGATCGTGGCGATTGACCGGGACACCGCGATGACCCGTTTCGCCGAAACGACCTGCGTGTCGTTCACGCGCGGCACCCACGTCACCATGGCCAACGGGTCCCAACGGGCCATCGAACATCTGAATACGGGCGACCGCATCCTGACCCGCGACCATGGCGTGCAGCCGATACGCTGGATCGGGCGGCGGACAGTGCGCGCTCTCGGTGCCCTCGCCCCGATCAGGATCCGCAAGGGCGCTCTGAACAACTCTCGCGACCTGATCGTCAGCCCGAACCACCGGCTGTTCGTCTATCAGCGCAAAGATCGCCTGGGCGCGGGCCGGGCCGAGGTGCTCGTGAAGGCCAGCCACCTGCTCGACGGGGACGCAGTGACGCGGACGTGCGGCGGTTTCGTGGACTATTACCAGATGCTCTTCGACCGGCACGAGATCATCTATGCCGAGGGCATTGCGGCCGAGACGTTCCTCGTGGATCACACCACGCGGCGCGCCCTGCCACTCGATGTGCCGGTCGAAAGCAACGCGGGCGAAAGCACCTACGCGATCGAACTGGACCACCGCCACTTCCGCTCGGAGCGCGCGACCGATCTTCTGCGCCGGGCCAGCATCGGCTGAACCGGACGAATGCCACGCGACGGGCTTCATCGCAGCCCTGACACCCGATTGCGCCCTGCCCCTCGGGCAAATATATGCGCCCCATGCTCGACCGTTCGCACAACGCAGCTCCGCTGCCCCCCGAGATCGCCCGTCGCCGGACATTCGCGATCATTTCGCACCCCGATGCCGGCAAGACGACGCTGACCGAGAAGTTCCTTCTCTACGGTGGCGCGATCCAGATGGCCGGACAGGTCCGCGCCAAGGGTGAGGCGCGCCGGACGCGCTCGGACTTCATGCAGATGGAGAAGGACCGCGGGATCTCGGTCTCGGCCTCCGCCATGTCGTTCGATTTCGGTGGCTATCGCTTCAACCTCGTCGACACTCCGGGCCACAGCGATTTCTCCGAGGACACCTATCGCACGCTGACGGCTGTCGATGCCGCGGTCATGGTGATCGACGGCGCCAAGGGCGTGGAAAGCCAGACGCAGAAGCTGTTCGAGGTCTGCCGTCTGCGCGACCTGCCGATCCTGACCTTCTGCAACAAGATGGACCGCGAAAGCCGCGACACCTTCGACATCATCGACGAGATCCAGGAAAACCTGGCCATCGACGTCACGCCCGCCTCGTGGCCCATCGGCGTCGGACGCGACTTCCTCGGCTGTTACGACATGCTGAACGACCGGCTGGAACTGATGGACCGCGCCGACCGGAACAAGGTGGCCGAGAGCGTGCGGCTTCAGGGCCTCGACGACCCGAAGATGGAAGAGCACGTCCCGGCCCACCTGTTGGAGAAACTCCGCGAAGAGGTCGAGATGGCGCGCGAGCTTCTGCCCGCCTTCGACGCGCAGGGGCTTCTGGACGGCGTCCTGACCCCGATCTGGTTCGGCAGCGCGATCAACTCGTTCGGCGTGCGCGAACTCATGGACGGAATTGGCCGCTTTGGCCCCCAGCCGCAGCCCCAAAAGGCCAGCCCCCGCCAGATCGCGCCCGAGGAAGAGAAGGTCGCGGGTTTCGTCTTCAAGGTGCAGGCGAACATGGACCCCAAGCATCGCGACCGGGTGGCATTCGTGCGCCTCGCCTCGGGGCACTTCAAGCGCGGCATGAAGCTGACCCATGTGCGCACAAAGAAGCCCATGGCGATCACGAACCCGGTGCTTTTCCTTGCCTCGGATCGAGAGCTGGCCGAGGAAGCCTGGGCCGGCGACATCATGGGCATCCCGAACCACGGCCAGCTTCGTATCGGTGACACCCTGACCGAGGGCGAGGCGCTGCGGGTGCAGGGTATTCCCAGTTTCGCGCCCGAGCTTCTGCAGAACTGCCGCGCGGGCGACCCGATGAAGGCCAAGCACCTCGACAAGGCGCTGATGCAATTCGCCGAAGAGGGTGCTGCGAAGGTCTTCAAGCCGATGCTGGGCGCGGGCTTCATCGTCGGCGTCGTCGGCGCCCTGCAATTCGAGGTTCTGGCGAGCCGGATCGAGCTGGAATACGGTCTGCCCGTCCGGTTCGAGCCCTCGCAGTTCACTTCCGCGCGCTGGATGCACGGCCCCAAGGACAAGATCGAGGCCTTTGCGCAGGTCAACAAGGGCCACATGGCGCGCGACAATGACGGCGACCTCGTGTTCCTGACGCGCCTGCAATGGGACATCGACCGGGTCGAGCGGGACTGGCCCGAGCTGACCCTGACCGCCACCAAGGAGATGATGACGTGATCCCCCGGGATCGCGTCGCCGCAGCGCTCGACCTGCCTTCGGATACCGACGCGCTGCCGCCGGGGGATCTTCCGGTCGACCGCTTCGCCGAGCGGTTCCTCGGCGCGCTCGACCGGCCTGAGGGGGATGAAACAGACGTCTGGACGGTGGACCTGTTCGATCACCTCGTGATCGCCGAGCCCGAGCTTGCCTGCGCCGCCTTGTTCGCCTGTCTCGACCTGGCACCCGAGCGCGCCGAGGAACTGGGCGCCGGGCCGCTCGACGATCTGGTGCGCCGCTCTGGTACCGAGGCTATCGGATGCTTGGAGGCGGCTGCCCCCGGCCGCCCGGAGCTGCGCCGCGCCATGCGGCAAGTCTCCGCCGAAGAGATCGAGCACCCGTTCCTCAAAGCGCGCATCCTGGCGATTCGTGACTGAGACGGCTTCCAAAAGGAGCGATTCCGCAACATAGTCGGGCCATTCAAAGAAGAAGATTGTGAGGCGGTCGAAACCGCCCACCCGATGAGGTGCAGGCCAATTGAACGTCCAGACCAAGCCCCCCCGCCAGAACAGGATGGCCCCGACCGGCGAGATCATGTCCCACCCGGCCCGCGGCCAACTCATGGGAAATCGCGGCTGTCTGCATGACGACAACGGCCGGCTGCGACAGGCCCGGTGGAAGACCAAGGCCTGGATCAGCTGCCAGTTGGAGTTTCGCGGGCGCCGGCGCCGCATCATGTCCCCCCGCAGCTATACCGAGCTGTTCTTCCTCGACGAGGCCACAGCCCTGGCGGCCGGACATCGGCCCTGCTGCGAATGTCGGCGCGAGGCCGCCATGGCGTTCCGCCACGCCTGGCAGAAGGGGGTCGCGGAAGTCGCGCGCATGTCCGAGATCGACGCGACCCTGCACACCGCCCGCATCGTGCCTCACACCCGCCGGCAACGACGGATCAGCGCCGATATCCGCGACCTGCCCGCCGGCGCCTTCATCCTCCACGACGGTCAGCCGCACCTTGTCCGCACCGGCTGCGTGCTGCCCTGGTCGCCCGACGGGTACGGGATGCCGACCGCCCGCCCGCGCATTCCTGTAACCGTGCTGACCCCGGCCCCGATCCTGAAAACCCTCGCAGCGGGATACCGGCCAGAGATGGCGGGCGCCTTCGCGTAGTTGTTACGTTGTAACTCCATACGAAGCAGACCCGAGACCGGAGAGACCCCATGCGCCCTGACCTGTTCGTCGTACTTGCCTTGATCGCCAGTCCGCTCGCGGCGCAGCACGACGATCACGACCACCTGGCCGAGGGCGACGGCATCCGCGTCCTGCATGCCTGGACCAATGCCGGCGAAAGCGACGAGATGCGCGTATACTTGGAAATCGAGAACGACCGCGATGCCCCCGTCTTCCTCACCGGGGCAGAGACCGAGATCGGCGGGACTGGCCAGGTCGTCGGCGCCGCCATGAAGGCCGACGGGGATCCGACTCCCCTGCCCGGAATCGAGATCGCCGCCGGCCGCGACATGACCCTCTCACCCGAGACCGTCTATGTGCAGATCGACGGCGTCGAACCGCGCAACGAAGGTGACGAGGTTGCGCTGCACCTGCTGTTCAGGGACAGTCCCGAGGTTGAAATCCATGTCGAGACGCTTTCACCCGATGCGCGCACTCATCCTCACGCTGGTCACGCTCACTAGCCCCGCCCTCGCCGCGCCGCAGGGATGGAGCTTGCTCGAAACGATCGAGATACGCGAAGAGATCGACGGCGACGAGTGGCGTGCAGTGAAGACATTTCCCGACGCCGTTCACGACCGGGCGATGGGCTTCCGCATCACCGGCTACGTCGTCCCCATCGAGGCCGAAGCCTACATCACGACATTCCTTCTGGTGAAGGACCCGGCCAACTGCCCCTTCTGCGGCACCGCCACGGACGCCCCCGTGATCGAGGTGCACCTGTCGAAGCCCCTTCCCGACATGCCGGAATTCGCCGAGATCACCGTCGAGGGCGACCTGGAGTTCGTGGACGACCCCCACACTCTTCAGGCCGTGATAATGCGTGATGCCCGGAAGGTGCAGGCGGATTGACGCTAGGGCCTTGCGTCTATAGGTAAACACCGGGTCGCGATGCGCGCGGCCTTTGGCTAGGACGCTCGTTCCCGCGTCCTGAACCGGTGGCCCGGCCACCCTCGATCCGGACGCACATGACGAAGTTTTCAGACCTAAAGCTGGGCCCCAAGGTCCAGAAAGCCATCGAAGAGGCGGGATACGTTGTCCCGACGCCAATTCAGGCACAAGCCATCCCTGCGGCCCTTGAAGGCCGCGATATCCTGGGAATCGCCCAGACCGGCACCGGCAAGACGGCCTCTTTCACGCTGCCGATGATCACGCAGCTCGCCCGCGGCCGGGCCAAGGCGCGGATGCCCCGCAGCCTGGTCCTTGCGCCGACGCGCGAGCTTGCGGCGCAGGTGGCCGAGAATTTCGACACCTACTCCAAGCACGTGAAACTGACCAAGGCGCTGCTGATCGGTGGCGTCTCCTTCAAGGAGCAGGACGCCCTGATCGACAAGGGCGTGGACGTTCTGATCGCGACGCCGGGCCGGCTGCTCGATCATTTCGAACGCGGCAAGCTTCTGCTGACCGACGTCAAGATCATGGTGGTGGACGAGGCCGACCGGATGCTCGACATGGGGTTCATCCCCGATATCGAGCGCATCTTCAGCCTCGTGCCCTTCACGCGGCAGACGCTGTTCTTCTCGGCTACCATGGCGCCCGAGATCGAGCGGATCACCAACACGTTCCTGTCGAACCCGCACCGGGTCGAGGTCGCCCGCCAGGCCACCGCGTCCGAGACGATCGAGCAGACGGTCCTGATGTTCCGCCCCTCGCGCAAGGACCGTTCCGCCTCGGAAAAGCGCAAGGCGCTGCGCGAGTTGATCGATGGCGAAGGTGACCGGTTGAAGAACGCGATCATCTTCTGCAACCGCAAGACGGACGTCGATATCGTCGCGAAATCGCTGAAGAAGTATGGCTACGACAGCGCTCCCATCCACGGTGATCTGGACCAGTCGCTCCGCAATTCCACGCTGGAGGGGTTCCGCGGCGGCGACTTGCGGATCCTCGTGGCCTCGGACGTGGCCGCGCGGGGGCTCGACGTGCCGAGCGTGACGCATGTCTTCAATTTCGACGTGCCGTCCCATGCCGAGGATTACGTGCACCGCATCGGCCGGACAGGCCGAGCCGGACGCGACGGCAAGGCGATCACGATCTGCCAGCCCTCGGATGAGAAGAACCTCGAGGACGTCGAGAAATTGCTCGAGCGGACGATCCCGCGCATCGAGGTCGAAGCCACAGCAGCGCCTGTCCACGAAGCGGCGCCGGTCGAAGCGCCCCAGTCAGTGGTCGAGGCACCGTCGCCAGCCGAAGAGAAGCCTGCCGAACAGCGCGCTCCCGAAACGGCACAACCTGATGAGAAGCCCGTGGATCAGAGGCCGACCGACAAGCGGCGCGGCAGCCGCACGCGCAACCGGGGCCAGGATGACAAGTCCGGGCCGGTCGTCGGCATGGGCGACCACCTGCCATATTTCATCGAGAAGAGCTTCGAGGAACGGTTCGGCTCATAAAGAGGCCGCGGGTAATCCCCGCGGCTTTTGAATCGAATGCCTCTTGGCAAGGTCTCGTTCAACATTTCGTGTCACGCTTCTGGAAAGAAGCAAGATGATGCGACATGACCCTCCAGCCAGCTACAGAAGATCCTGATAGACGTGGCGGGCATTGCCTGCCCGTCGCCCTGCCCGGCCAGTTCATCGTCAACGGCCGCGGCTCACCATGCACGATCGTGGATATCTCGCGGAACGGGGCAAGCATCACGCTTGCCAGCGGCCTGCCCGACACCGCCGACTGCCTCATAGCCCGCCTTCGGATCGACGGGCTACGGCTCTTCGATGTTCGGATTCGTTGGTATTCCGACCACGGCATCGGACTAAGCTTCGAGAAAGGCCGCCTGTCCGATGCCGAGATCTCTGAACTCAGCTCAGCCGGCTGATGACGACGGTCACCTCTGGCTTACGCCCGATTTCAGCATTTGCCGATTGGCGGGCTACACGTCGAATGAGCTCGTCGAGCCTATCATCGTCGAGGATGATCTTGTCGTCGGCCCGCTGTAGCGCTTGATCCAGATCCGCTTCCATCACGTCGGAAAGCGACGCACCGGAAGACCCCAGTTCCGGCAGTCCCTTGAGGTCCACCCACGGCTCGCCCAACGGACTGTCGTCTTCGTCGAGGACGAGCGAGACCACCGCATGGCCGTTCAACGCCATCCGGATACGGTCGCGCACGACCCCGTCGAGAGCGCCAACCTGCACCGTGCCGTCAAGATAGACTCGGCCGGTCTCCACATACTCCACGATTTCGGGCTTGTTTCCGGACAGCGACACGCAGGTGCCGTTCGGCGCCAGGACGCCAAGTCTTCCGCCCGATTCGGCCAGCTTCACATGCTCGCGCAGATGGCGATGCTCACCATGCATCGGGATGACGATCTGAGGTTTGACCAACTCGTGCATCGCAACCAGGTCAGGCCGGTTCGCATGGCCGGAAACGTGGTAGCGCCCGCCATCATCGTCCTGGATATCCACACCCTTCTCGGAGAATGCGTTCATGATTTCGATGACGCCGCGCTCGTTACCCGGGATCGTCTTGGACGAGAACAGGAACGTGTCGCCCTCTTTCATCGACAGCCCCATGTACTTCCCGCGGGCAAGCTGAGCCGATGCGGCGCGCCGCTCGCCCTGGCTGCCGGTCACGATCAGCATCAGGTTTTCGCGCGGCAACTGCCCCGCATCCTCAGGGCTGACGACGCTCGGAAAATCGGGCAGCACGCCAGCTTCGGTCGAGGCTTCGATCATCCGCTGCATGGCGCGACCCAGAAGGCAGACCGACCGCCCCGCTGCAACCCCCGCATTGGCGAGGGTTCGCACCCGCGCGACGTTCGAGGCGAATGTGGTCGCGACCACCATTCCCCTCTGTTCGGCTACGAAACGCGCGATCTCGGGGCCGACCGTCGACTCGGACCGGCCTTCGTGGTGGTTGAACACGTTGGTCGAGTCGCAGACCAGCGCCTTCACACCCACCTTCGCCACCGACGCCCACAGGTCCCGGTCGAACGCCTCGCCCACGCCCGGCTGGTAGTCGATCTTGAAATCGCCCGTATGGACCACCCGGCCTTCGGGCGTATCGATCACGAGGGCCGAGCTTTCAGGGATCGAGTGCGAGATCGGAAGGAAGCCCACCTGGAACGGCCCGAGGGCGATGGTGTCGGGCCATGGCTTCATGGTCTGGACCTTGTCCGGGTTGTGCCCGGCCTCTTCCATCTTCCGGCGCGCGTGGATCGCGGTGAAGGCGCGCGTATAGACCGGTGCGTCGAGCTTGTCCCAAAGTTGCCCGATCGCGCCGACATGGTCCTCATGGGCGTGGGTGATGAAGATCCCGTCGATCCGGTTCTTGCGCTCTTCCAGCCACGACACATCGGGGAAGATCAGGTCGACCCCTGGCGTCGTGTCCATGTCCGGGAAGGTCACGCCCAGATCGACGACGATCAGACGCTCCTGTCCCGGCTTGCCGTAGCCATAGACATAGCAGTTCATGCCGATTTCGCCCGCCCCACCGAGGGGCAGGTAGATCAGTCTTTCTTTCGCAGCCATTATTCTTGCAATTCCTTGTTGTACCGATGAATCACGGTCAGGCCGTGCATCGTCAGATTGTCCTCGAACACGTCGAACAACGTGTCCCCTTGCTGGAAAAGAGGCGCCAGCCCGCCCGTTCCGATGACCTTCATGGGGCGCGCGCGCTCATCCTTTATGCGCTGCACAATCCCGCCCACGAGGCCCACATATCCCCAGAAAACTCCGGACTGCATGCAGTCGACGGTGTTCTTGCCCACAACTTGGGGCGGCATCGTCACGTCCACAAGAGGCAGCGCCGCCGCGGCCTCGTGCAACGCCTGGAGCGACAGGTTCACCCCCGGAGCGATCACCCCACCTTCATATGCGCCATCCTCGCCGACGACATCGAAGGTCGTCGCAGTTCCGTAATCCACCACGATCAGGTTGCCACCGTGCAGATCGAATCCCCCGGCAGAGTTTACCAGCCGGTCAGGGCCAACCTGCGTCCCCGGATCGACCCGCGGTGCGACCGGCAGGGCGCAATCCGGTTTGCCGACCACGATCGGGCGGCAGTCGAAATATCGGTTGCACAGGACGCGCAGGTTGAACACGACGCGCGGCACGGTCGAGGACACGATGACTTCGTCGATGGTGACGTCCTCAAGCCCCCTCAGCTTCATCAGCGTCGAGAGCCACACGAAATACTGGTCGGCGGTGCGCCGGACCTCGGTCGCGGTGCGCCACGTCTCGAGGAACCTCTCCCCGTTCCAGATCGCGAAAACCGTATTCGTGTTGCCGACGTCGATCGCCAGAAGCATGGGCTAGGCCTTGTTCTCAGAAGAAGATGTCCGCGGCCGAGATACGGCGCTCTCCATCGGGGGTGGAGAGGACCAGGCGCCCCGCCTCGTCCACGCTCTCGAACCGGCCGGTGATCTCTTCCTGCGGCAGGCGAGCGGTGATGACCTCTCCCAGCCGTGCGGCATGGCGGAGCCACGACTCGCGGATGGTATCGAAGCCAAGCTGCGTGAGCATGTCCTCTTGCGTGGCGTAGAACCCGGCGAGTTCGGTGAGGAAGAGCTCCACATCCACGTCCTCTCCGACGGCAGTCGGCGGAAAGGCGGCGTCGCGGATGCCGCCGGGTGTGTGCGAGAGGTTGACCCCGATCCCGATCGCCAGCCAGTCGATCTGATCCCCCCGGGACGCGCTTTCCAGAAGCAGGCCCGCTACCTTGCCATTGTCCAGCAGGACGTCATTCGGCCACTTCATCGCTAGGCGGGACCGGTGCACATGGAGGGCGAGCGCCTCGAACACCGCGTTGGCCGCCATGAACGAGCGAAGCGCCGCCCAACCGGCCGTGCCCGTCGGCCGCATCAGCAAGGTTGCCGTGAAGTTCCCCTCGGGGCTGGCCCAGCGTCGTCCCTGGCGCCCCCGCCCGCCGGTCTGACGGCGCGCGAGGATCCAGGTGGGGCGCTTCAACTCGCGGGCGAGGCGCACCGCCTCGCCATTCGTGCTGTCGCATGTCTCGAGGACGATACGGTCGTAACCTTCAGGCCAGTTGGGCTCAGTTGACAAGGGCAACCGCTGCCAGGCCGGCCGCGCCCTCCACGCCGAACAGGGTCGCGATACCGACAACCATCACCAGCGCCGATCCGACCGCCAGCCCGGTCAGGAGCGGCGAGCGCGACCGGTCGAGCCCTTCGTTCTCTTCCCCGAAGAACATCAGGTAGACGATCCGCAGGTAGTAGTAGAGCGCAATCGCCGAGGCGATACCGCCCAGCAGCGCGAGCCAGCCCAGGCCAGCCTCGATTGCCGCCGAGAACACGTAGAACTTGCCCCAGAACCCCATCAGAGGCGGCAGCCCACCCATGGCCCACATCAGCGCAGCGAGCGCATAGGCACGTGCGGGATCGGTCTTCGAAAGCATGTTCAGCGAACTGAGCGAGGTGACCGGCTTGCCGTCCCGCTCCATCGAGAGGATGAACGCGAAGGTGCCGATATTCATCGTGACGTAGATCGCCATGTAGATCAGCATGGCCTGCACCCCGAAGACGGTCCCCGCCGCGAGGCCCATCAGCGCGAAGCCCATGTGGTTGATCGACGAGTAGGCCATCAGCCGCTTGATGTCGGTCTGTCCGATCGCCGCCACGGCACCCAGGAACATGGATGCGACCGACAGCGCCGCAACGATCTGCTGCCAGTCCCCCACGACTCCACCGAAGGCGTCGAAAACCACCCGTGCGAAGAGGCCAATGGCCGCAACCTTCGGAGCCGTGGCGAAGAAGGCGGTGACTGGGGTGGGCGCGCCCTCGTAGACGTCGGGCGTCCACATGTGGAACGGCGCAGCCGAGATCTTGAACGCGAGACCCGACAGGATGAACACCAGCCCGAACAGAAGCCCCAGCGATGCCTGGCCCTCGACGCTTGCGATGATGCCCGCGAACAACGTGGTTCCGGCAAACCCGTAGGTCAGCGACGCACCATAGAGCAGCAGGCCCGAGCTGAGCGCGCCCAGCACGAAGTACTTGAGGCCCGCTTCGGTCGAGCGAACGGAGTCGCGCCGCAGCGACGCGATCACATAGGCCGCCAGCGACTGCAGTTCGAGGCCGAGATACAGTGTCATCAGGTCCCCGGCCGAGACCATGACCATCATTCCGACGACGCTCAACGTCACGAGGACCGGGTACTCGAACCGGAGAAGGCCGCGCCGCTCCATGTAGTTCTGGCTCATGGCGAGGACGGCTGCGGCCGACAGCAGAATGGTCACCTTGGCGAAACGCGCAAAAGCGTCGTCGATGAACAGCCCTCTGAACGCGAAGCGCGAGGTGGGGCCCGACACGCCGATCCAGAAAGCGAAGACCACGAACACTGCAACCGTCACCCAGACCAGCATCGGCGCGATCCGATCCTTGCCGGTATAGACGCCGACCAGAAGCGCACCCATGGCGTAGATCGCCAGGGCGAGTTCGGGCAGGATGGTGGAGAAATCGGCGGAAGTCATCGCGGCGTCCTCAATGTACAACGTCTGCGGCGGCGGTCGCGGTCATCAGACCAGCCTCGTCCAGAGCCGCCTCGTAGGTGTCGAGAAGCCCCGCGACAGAGGGGCCGACGATATCGGTGACAAGCGGCGGGTAGACGCCCAGCAGGATCGTCATCGCCACGAGGGGCGCGAAGATCCACTTCTCTCGGGCCGTGAGGTCCCGCATGGACTTGAGGCTCTCCTTGATCAGGTCGCCCAGCATCACCCGGCGATAGAGCCACAGCCCGTAGGCCGCCGACAGGATCACCCCCGTGGTCGCGACGAAGGCGACCCACGTGTTGGCCTGGAACATGCCCATCAGCGTCAGGAACTCGCCGACGAAGCCGCTGGTGCCCGGCAGGCCGATATTGGCCATGGTGAACAGCAGGAAGATGAGGGCGTAGGCCGGCATCCGGTTTACCAGGCCGCCATAGGCGTCGATGTCGCGCGTGTGCATCCGGTCATAGACCACGCCCACGCAGAGGAAGAGCGCGCCCGAGATGAAGCCGTGGCTGATCATCTGGAAGATCGCCCCGTCGAGCCCCTGCTGATTGGCCGAGAAGATCCCCGCCGTCACGAAGCCCATATGGGCGACCGACGAATAGGCGATGAGCTTCTTCATGTCCTCCTGCACCAGCGCCACGAGCGAGGTGTAGACGATCGCGATGGCCGACAGCCACAGGACGAACGGTGCCAGCACATCCGAAGCGACCGGAAACATCGGCAGCGAGAACCGCAGGAACCCATAGCCACCGAGCTTCAGAAGGATCGCCGCCAGCACCACGGACCCCGCAGTCGGCGCCTGAACGTGGGCGTCGGGCAGCCAGGTATGGACCGGCCACATCGGCATCTTCACCGCGAAGGATGCGAAGAAGGCCAGCCAGAGCAGCGTCTGCAGCCCGCCCACGATCGTGAACCCGAAGACCGAGATCACGTCATAGCTGAACTGATGGGTCAGCAGCGCCGGAATGTCGGTCGTCCCTGCGTCGACATACATCGCCAGCATCGCGACCAGCATCAGGACCGAACCGAGGAAGGTGTAGAGGAAGAACTTGAACGCGGCGTAGACCCGGTTCGCCCCGCCCCAGATGCCGATGATCAGGAACATCGGGATCAGGCCGGCCTCGAAGAAGAGATAGAACAGGATCAAGTCCAGCGCGACGAAGACGCCCAGCATCATCGTCTCGAGCACGAGGAAGGCGATCATGTATTCCTTCACCCGCTCGGACACGTCCCACGCGGAAAGGATGACGAGCGGCATGAGGAACGTCGTCAGCAGCACGAAAAGCACGCTGATGCCGTCGACGCCGACCTTGTAGGTCAAGCCGGCGATCCACTGTCGCTGCTCGACCATCTGGAACCCGCCGCCCGGCTCGAACTGGGCGAGGATCAGAAGCGAGCCGAGGAACGACGCGGTCGTCGCGATCAGCGCCAGGTACTTGGCGTTCCGGCGCGCGGCTTCGTCGTCACCGCGCAGGAAGAGGGCGAGGATGATCGCCGCCACAGTAGGCAGGAAGACGACGATCGAGATCAGGCTATCCATCTTACTCGACCCCTCCGAGAGTCATCCAGGTCAGCAGGATCGCGACCGCGAGGACCATCGCGAAGGCGTAGTGAAAGAGATATCCGGACTGCGCGCGACCCGCGAGGCGGCTGAAGAACGGGATCACCCCCATCGCCAGCCCGTTGATGCCTCCGTCGATGACGTTGCCGTCGCCGCGCTTCCACAGCGTCCGGCCGAGCCAGGAGGCGGGGCGCACGAAGAGGAAGCCATAGATTTCGTCGAAGTACCACTTGTTCAGCAGGAAATCGTAGAGAGGCCGCTGCGCGTTGACGAACTTGGCCGGAAGGTCCGGACGGCGGATATACATCTGGAACGCCACGAGGAACCCGAGGAGCATCGCCACGAACGGGCTGACCTTGACCCAGATCGGCGCGTGGTGCGCGTCGTCCATCACGTGGTTGTCCGGTGCCATGTAGATCGCGCCGTCCTCCCATCCGCCGGCCATTACGCCGCCATGAACGCCTTCGCCGCCGCCGGTATCCTCGGTCGGTTCCACCAGGGCTGCTGCGGCATCCTCGAAGTCGCCCTCGGCCAATTCCGTCGCGGCGGGAATGGCGCCTTCGCCCTGCCCCTCGGCTTCGGTCGCGCCGTGTTCGTCTGCCTCGACGGCTTCGGCGTGGGCCGGGATGCCGAAAAAGCGGTTGACCTGCGCGTGGTCGCCGAAGAACGACCCGTACCAGACCATGCCCGAGAAGATCGCCCCGAGCGCCAGGACACCCAGCGGGATCGTCATGATCGACGGGCTCTCATGGGCGTGCTCGTGCGTGTGACGGTCACCGCGGGGCTCGCCGTAGAAGGTCAGGAACATCAGGCGCCACGAATAGAAGCTGGTCATGGCTGCCGCGAGGACGAGAAGCCAGAACGCATAGAATCCGGGGCCGGAATGCGCGCCCCAGGCGCTTTCGATCACGGCGTCCTTCGACAGGAAGCCGGCGAAGCCGATATGGGTCAGCGGAATGCCGACGCCGGTGATGGCGAGGGTACCGATCATCATCGCCCAGAACGTCCTGGGCATCTTGTCCTTCAGCCCGCCATAGTTCCGCATGTCCTGTTCGTGGTGCATCCCGTGGATGACCGAACCCGCGCCGAGGAACAACATCGCCTTGAAGAAGGCGTGGGTGAACAGGTGGAACATCGCCGCCGAATAGACGCCCACCCCGGCGGCCACGAACATGTAGCCAAGCTGCGAGCAGGTGGAATACGCGATGACGCGCTTGATGTCGGTCTGCACGAGACCAATCGTCGCCGCAAAGAACGCGGTCGAGGCGCCGATGATCGTGATGAAGGCGGTCGCGTGCGGCGCGAACTCCATCAGGGGCGACATCCGGCAGACCAGGAACACACCCGCCGTCACCATGGTCGCCGCATGGATCAGGGCCGACACCGGCGTCGGGCCCTCCATCGCGTCGGGAAGCCAGGTATGCAGGAAGAGCTGCGCCGACTTGCCCATGGCGCCGATGAAGAGCAGCACCGCCACGACCTCGGCCGCGTTCCACGTGGCCCAGAGGAAGTGAATCTCGGTCGCAGCAATCTCGGGTGCGGCGGCGAAGATGTCGTTGAACTGGATCGAGTCGACCAGGAAGAACAGCGCGAACATGGCCAGTGCGAAGCCGAAATCGCCCACCCGGTTCACGACGAAGGCCTTCATCGCCGCGGCATTGGCGGAGGGCTTGCGGAAGTAGAAACCGATCAGGAGGTATGAGGCGAGGCCGACACCCTCCCAGCCGAAGAACATCTGCACGAGGTTGTCGGCCGTCACCAGCATCAGCATCGCGAAGGTGAAGAACGACAGATAGGCGAAGAAACGGGGGCGGTAGCTCTCGTTGTCGCGGAAGTTCTCGTCATGGGCCATGTAGCCGAACGAGTAGATGTGGACGAGCGCCGACACCGTGTTGATGACGATCAGCATGATCGCCGTCAGCCGGTCGAGCCGGATCGCCCAGTCGGTCGACAGGCTGCCCGACTCGATCCAGCGCAGGATCTGGATGCGCTGCAGTTCGCCGTCGTGACCGAGGAAGACGATCCAGCTGAGAAGCGCCGCCAGCACGACAAGGCCGGTGGCCGTCCACTGCGCCGGCTTCTCACCGATGAACCGATGGCCGAAGCCGCAGATCAATGCGCCGATCAGCGGCGCGAACAGGATGATCGTCGCCATGCGCTCAGCCCTTCATCATGTTGACGTCTTCCACGGCGATCGTGCCGCGGTTTCGGAAGAAGCACACGAGGATGGCGAGGCCGATCGCCGCCTCGGCCGCCGCAACCGTCAGCACGAACAGCGTGAACACCTGCCCCACCAGATCGCCCATGTGGGTCGAGAACGCGACGAGGTTGATGTTCACCGCCAGCAGGATCAGCTCGATCGACATCAGGATGATGATGACGTTCTTGCGGTTGAGGAAGAGGCCGAAGATGCCGATCACGAAAAGCGCGGCAGCGACCGTTAGGTAATGTTCAAGTCCGATCATTCTGTCCCTCGGCTCGGTTTGGCTCGGTCCTAGACCTTTGCTGTTCCGGCGTCCATGCGCTGCGGCATCGGTTGTAGAGGCCTCGGTGCGCCACCGTCACAGCGCTTATCCCAGGCCCTGGCCCGACTTCACGTCCCGCATCTCCATCGTCTTCTTGGGATCGCGCATGATCTGCTGCACGACATCCTGCCGCTTGACGTCCGTACGGTGCCGCAATGTCAGCACGATCGCCCCGATCATCGCGACCAGCAGGATCAGCCCCGAAAGCTGGAACAGAAGCAGGTACTCGTCATAGACCAGTTGCCCGATCGCCTGCGTGTTCGACGCGCCGCCGAACGCCTCGCGCGATGCGGCGACATTGACCGCCGCCAGGTCCGACGCCTCCCAGACGCCGAAGACGATCCCGAGCTGCATCAGGATCACGACCCCGATCAGCAATGCGATCGGCACGAACTTGGCCATCTCGGCCTTGAGCGAGGCGAAGTCGACGTCGAGCATCATCACGACGAACAGGAACAGCACCGCGACCGCGCCTACATAGACGATGACCAGAAGCATCGCGACGAACTCGGCGCCCATGAGGACGAAGAGGCCGGCAGAGGAGAGAAAGGCCAGGATCAGCCACAGGACCGAATGCACGGGATGGCGCGCCACCACGGTGAAGAGTCCGGCCGCGACCACGAGGATCGCGAAGACATAGAAGGCGAAATCGGCGGGTGTCATGGCGTCGGTCCCTCAGCGATACGGCGCGTCGATTTCAAGGTTGCGAGCGATCTCGGATTCCCACCGTTCGCCGTTCTCGAGAAGTCGCGCCTTGTCGTAGTAGAGCTCTTCCCGGGTCTCGGTCGAAAACTCGAAATTCGGCCCCTCGACGATGGCATCCACCGGGCAGGCTTCCTGACAGAAGCCGCAATAGATGCATTTCGTCATGTCGATATCGTAGCGCGTCGTCCGCCGCGAGCCGTCCTGGCGCGGTTCCGCGTCGATCGTGATGGCCTGCGCCGGGCAGATCGCCTCGCACAGTTTGCAGGCGATGCAGCGTTCCTCGCCATTCGCGTAACGGCGCAGCGCATGCTCACCGCGGAAACGGGGCGACAGGCGGCCCTTCTCGTGCGGGTAGTTCAGCGTCGCCTTGGGCGCGAAGAAGTATTTCAGCCCAAGGCCCAAGCCCTTCCAGAAGTCGAAGAGCAGCCAGTAGCGACCGGCGCGGGCATAGTCGAAGGTGTCAGCCATGGTTCAGCCTCCTACCGCCCAGCGGGCATAGAAGCCGCCGAACAGTTCGAAATGGGCAAGAAAGGACACGAGGACGACCCAGACGAGGCTGAACGGAAGGAATACCTTCCAGCCAAGCCGCATCAGTTGGTCGTAGCGAAAGCGCGGCACCACGGCCTTCACCATCGCGAAGAGGAAGAAGAAGAACGCCATCTTCAGCACCATCCAGAACGCGCCGTCGGGCAGCCCCGGGATGGGCGACAGCCAGCCGCCGAAGAACAGGATCGCGGTCACGGCGCTCAGCAGCCACATGGCGATGTATTCGCCGGCCATGAACAGCAGGAACGGCGTCGAGGAGTACTCGACCTGGTAGCCGGCCACGAGCTCGGATTCGGCCTCGGGCAGGTCGAAGGGGGGGCGGTTCGTCTCGGCCAGGCACGAGATGAAGAACAGGAACACCATCGGGAAGTGCGGCAGCCAGTACCAGTTGAACAGGCCGAAATCGCCGTCCTGCGCCCGCACGATGTCGCTGAGGTTCAGCGAGCCGGTCGAGATGATGATACCGATGATGATGAGGCCCAGCGACACCTCGTACGAGATCATCTGCGCGGCCGACCGGAGCGAGCCCAGGAACGGGTATTTCGAGTTCGACGCCCATCCGCCCATGATGACCCCGTACACCTCGAGCGACGAGACGGCGAAGATGAACAGGATGGCGACGTTGATGTCCGCCAGGACCCAGCCCTCGGCGAAGGGGATGACCGACCAGGCGACCATGGCAAGCACGAAAGACACGAGTGGCGCCATCAGGAAGACCGTCCGGTCCGATCCGGCCGGAATGACGATCTCCTTCAGGACGTATTTCAGCGCGTCGGCAACCGACTGCAAGATGCCGAACACGCCGACAACGTTCGGGCCGCGGCGCATCTGGACCGCCGCCCAGATCTTGCGGTCGGCATAGACCAGAAACAGCAGCGAGATCATCACGAAGGCCACGATCATGACGCATTGAGCGACAAGGACGAGCGTGATCCCGACCGGTGTTGCAATGAAGCCTTCCATAGGCAGATCCTCAGGTCAGATCGTGGGGATGCCGTCCTCGCGGCACCTAGCCACTTCGATTTCGGCGTCCAGCGTGCGTGCGCCGGGCGGCAGCGCGGGCGAGACGGTGTAAACCGCATCTCCGCGCCAAACGCCACCCTCTTCGGACACAATCGTGCGGATATGCCGCGCGAATCCGTAGCCTCGGATCAGCGCGTATTGTGCCGCGACACAGCGGGCATACGCCCCGGCGTCACGTTGGTCCCTTGCCCCTTGCATCTCGACTAGGAAGTTCACGAGGTCTGTGTCGAGAAGCCGCGTCTGGCTTCCCAGATATGTTGCGTCTTCGGGTGGCAAGACGGGTCGTTCCGGCAGTGCCTCGGGCGGCGCGCCCGCGACACAGGCCGCGAGCGCGCCGCAAAAGGCGAGGGGCAAGCGCATATTCACTCGGCCGCGAGAGGCGCCTCCTTGCGGGACCGTGCCTTCTGGCTCAGCTCGCCCATCAAGGCGCTCGCCCGCATGATCGGGTTGGCGAGGTAGTGATCCTTGACCGTGGCCTCAAACCCGCCGGACCCGATGTCTCGAGCATCGATGAGGCCAAGCTCGTTCAGCGGAACCTCGTCGATCGCCTTCAAATGCGGAACCTCGCCCCAAAGCCTCTGGCGAAGCTCGCGAATCGAGTCGTAGGGCAGCTTGCTGCCCAACTCGGCCGAGAGCGCGCGTAGGATCGCCCAGTTCTCCTTCGCCTCGCCCGGAGGGAAGTTCGCGCGGATCGCCAGCTGCGGGCGACCTTCCGTATTCACGAAAATGGCGGTTTCCTCGGTGTAGCAGGCGGCCGGCAGGATGATGTCGGCGCGATGCGCTCCCCGGTCGCCATGGCTGCCCTGGTAGATGACGGTCGGCCCGGCGGGGATATCGATCTCGTCGACGCCGAGCGCATAGACCACCTCGGCCCCGTCAAGCGCAGCCTCGATCCCGCCCTCGGTGACGGCGTTCACATCCATTGCGCCGACGCGGCTGGCCGCCGTATGCAGAACCAGCAACCCGTCGCCCAGCTCGCCCGCCTTCTTCACGATCGCCGCACCATCTTCACGACGCAGCGCACCCTGCCCCACGATCACGATGGTCTCGCCCTCGATCTCGGGCAGGGCGAGCCCGGCAAGATCCGACGCGTCGGTTCCGATATGGGCATATTCATAGGTCAGATCGGCACCCTCACCGATCACGGCGACATCCGCCCCATGAATCCAGGCCTTGCGGATGCGCGCGTTCAGCACGGGCGCTTCCGTTCGCGGGTTCGAGCCCACGATCAGGATGCGCGCCGCATCCTCGATCGCGCCGATGGACGTCGTTCCAGAATAGGCGCCCCGATTCCCGGGAACCAGCGCCTCGCCGTGAAGACGGCTCTCGACGCGGCCGCCCTGCCCTTCGACCAACTCCTTCAGCGCGTAGACAGCCTCGACCGGCGCGAGATCACCGACAAGACCGGCCACCTTGCCGCCCTTCATGGCGGCAGCGGCCTTTGTCAGCGCCTCGGACCACGAGGCCGGACGCAGGCGGCCGTTCTCACGCAGGTAGGGCTTGTCGAGGCGCTGTCGCTTAAGTCCGTCCCATACGAAACGCGAGCGGTCGGCCAGCCATTCCTCGTTCACGCCGTCATGGTTGCGCGGCAGGATCCGCATGACCTCGCGGCCCTTCGTATCAACCCGGATGTTCGAGCCGAGCGCATCCATCACGTCGATGGTCTCGGTCTTGGTCAGCTCCCACGGGCGGGCGGTGAAGGCATAGGGCTTCGAGGTCAGCGCGCCCACCGGGCACAGGTCGATGATGTTGCCCTGCAGCTCGGAATCGAGCGTCTGGCCGAGGTAAGAGGTGATCTCGGAATCCTCGCCGCGGCCCGTCAGGCCCAGCTCGGGCATTCCGGCGACTTCGGTGATGAAGCGCACACAGCGGGTGCAGGAGATGCAGCGCGTCATGTGGGTGCCGACGAGCGGGCCCAGGTCCATGTTCGTCACCGCGCGCTTCGGCTCGCGGTAGCGCGAGAAGTCCACGCCATAGGCCATCGCCTGGTCCTGAAGGTCGCATTCGCCGCCCTGGTCGCAGATCGGGCAGTCGAGCGGGTGGTTGATGAGCAGGAACTCCATCACCCCCTCGCGGGCCTTCTTCACCATGGGCGAGGTCGTCTTGATCTCGGGCGGCTCGCCGTTGCGACCGCCGCGCAGGTCGCGGACCTGCATCGCACAGGAGGCGGCTGGCTTCGGCGGCCCGCCGACGACTTCCACGAGGCACATCCGGCAGTTGCCGGCGATCGAGAGCCGCTCGTGGTAGCAGAAGCGGGGAATTTCGATATCCGCAACCTGCTCGCAGGCCTGCAGAAGGGTCATGGCGGGGTCGACCTCGACCTCGCGTCCGTCGATGATGATCTTGCGCAGATCGCTCATGCCCGCATCTCCTGGTGTCGTCTCCCGAGGCATGGACCGCCTCGTTCAGCGGTGACTTAATACGGATCGAGGACGGCTGAAACCGTCACTTGCCACGTATTCGCGTTTTGTCGCGGGGCACAGGTCACTGGCAGGTGCCAGAGAACCTCCAGCTTTCCAGATTCTCGGGGGCATACCGCTCGCGCTCGGATATCCGGGCCACGACGACCTCGCCGGGGTCCTGCCCGCACAGGCCCGCAGCCGCTGCAGCCGCCTCGCCAATCGCAATCTCGTAGGGGACGATGTTGGGCGTGACGAAAACGGCGAACCGCTCGGATGCCCTGGCATAGGTGACCGTGTGCGGGACGCTTCGCGGCAGGTAGCTCGGATAGTGCCCGTCGACGATCGGGACCTCGCACAGGTGGAACTTGTCCTTGGGATAGCACGGCGCCTCGACGACAACGACGAGGCCGCCGGCCAACGCCGAGGCCGGGCTGAGAAGTGCCAGGCAAAGAGCAAGATAACGCATCAATTCCCCTTCAGAAGTTTGCCGGCCGCAGTGCCACGGGCCATCTCCTCGCGGCCTACCTGACAATATCCGGCCGGATTGCCCGGTGTCGCACCCCGGGCGACGAGGTCGGCGACGATCTCGGCCTCGAGCTGCGAGCGAGCGGCATCGTTGTCCTTCAGGGCCTCGATGTCGTCTTGCGTATACCCCGATTGAAGCGCGTAGGATTCCAGCGATTTGAGGAACGTATAGGCGCGCACCAGACGCGGCGTGATCGATGGGCAGTTTTTGCGAATCTCGTCGGCCAAGCCGATCGCGTAGAATCCCTGCCGCACGGTCGGGTCCTGTGCAAGCGATTGCGCCGCCGCGGCCTGCAGGCCCGCCGTCAAAAGGCATATGGCTGCAAAGAAAACTCTCATCCTCGATACTCTCCGCCCATATGGTGGACGCCCCGCGCACGGCATGCCCAAGAAAACAATATGACCTTCCCTGTTGGCCATGCAAGGCGGCCGCAAGCAGACTTACCGCCCGATGCAGCGCCCCGAATAGACCGGCAGGCCGGCCTCGGTCGCGGTAGCCGTCCACGCCGCGGGGTTACCCGCGGGCGCATCCCATGCAATTCGAGACGACCCGAAATACCGCAGGCAATGGCGCGTGCCGTAGAATCGTACCGTTTCGCGGCTGGCTTCCAGCGGCACCCCGGGCGCCTCGACCACGACCGAGAACTCCTCGGCCCCTCGATCCGCGATCAATCTCGCGTCATAGGGCAACGGTTCGGCCGGACGCGTAGCCCCGAAGGAGGGCAGCGAGGGGATCGGGATGCGTCCGCAACCGGCAAGGGCCGCGGAGACGAGCAAGAGACAGACCAGACGCGACACGGTGCGGCGACCTCCATTGGGGTTCACGAGGACGTGGGCCCGGCATACAGGGCGGAACGCCCCGCGACAATTCCGGCCACTGAACACAAGCCGTTGTTTCGCATGAAGGGGTTAATCCCGTCCAAAGGGTTGCAGTGCGACACGATCATTCGGCCGCGATCACGCGCTTGTGCTTGATACGATCCTCGATCTCGTCGCGGAAGTGACGGATCAGGCCCTGGATCGGCCAGGCCGCGGCATCGCCAAGCGCGCAGATCGTGTGCCCCTCGACCTGCTTGGTCACGTCGAGCAGCATGTCGATCTCTTCCACCTCGGCCTCGCCACGCACCAGTCGCTCCATCACGCGCATCATCCAGCCGGTGCCTTCGCGGCAGGGCGTGCACTGGCCGCAGCTCTCGTGTTTGTAGAAGGCGGCGAGACGCCAGATCGCCTTGATGATGTCGGTGGACTGATCCATCACGATCACCGCCGCCGTGCCGAGACCCGACTTGTTCTCCTTGAGCCAGTCGAAATCCATGATGCCTTCGCGCATGGTCGCGCCCGGCAGGCAGGGTACCGACGATCCGCCCGGAATCACCGCCTTGAGGTTGTCCCAGCCGCCCCGGATGCCGCCGCAGTGCCGATCGATCAGTTCCTCGAACGAGATCGACATGGCCTCTTCGACGACGCAGGGCTTGTTCACATGGCCCGAGATCGCAAAGACCTTCGTGCCCGCGTTGTTCTCGCGCCCGAACGAGCTGAACCACGACGCCCCGCGCCGCAGGATCGTCGGCACCACGGCGATGGATTCGACGTTGTTCACCGTCGTTGGGCAGCCGTAAAGGCCGGCGCCGGCCGGGAATGGCGGCTTGAGGCGCGGCATTCCCTTCTTGCCCTCGAGGCTTTCGATCAGCGCCGTTTCCTCGCCGCAGATATAGGCGCCGGCGCCATGGGCCAGGTAGAGGTCGAAATCCCAGCCCGAACCGGCAGCGTTCTTGCCCAGGAGCCCGTCGTCATAGGCCTCGTCGATGGCGCGCTGCAGCGCCTCGCGCTCGCGGATATACTCGCCGCGGATGTAGATGTAGCACGCATGCGCGTTCATCGCGAAGGACGCGATCAGGCAGCCCTCGATCAGCGTATGCGGATCGTGCCGCATGATCTCGCGATCCTTGCAGGTTCCCGGCTCCGACTCGTCCGCGTTCACCACGAGGTACGAGGGGCGCCCGTCCGTTTCCTTCGGCATGAAGGACCACTTCATGCCGGTGGGGAAACCCGCGCCTCCGCGGCCGCGCAAACCGGATTCCTTCATCTCCTGGATGATCCAGTCCCGGCCCTTGCCGATGATGTCGGCGGTGCCGTCCCACTGCCCGCGCGACTTCGCGCCGGATAGAGTCCGGTCGCCCATGCCGTATAGGTTGGTGAAGATCCGGTCCTTGTCGTCGAGCATCGCTTCGCCTCGTCTAGTCGGTGGCCGTGGGGGTCGCGCCCTATTTGCGCTCGTCGCGCCGCTTTTGCCAGATGCGAATGGTCGCGACCAGTGCCCAGGCGAACGCAGCCAATGCCAAACCGTCGAAAATGAACACCAATCCCGGCGGCAATCCCAGCGACGCGCCGGTCAACTGCGCGCCCATCCACAGGATCATCGTGAAGGCGAGGACCACCGCGATGGTCCGCGCGCGACGGGCGATCTCCATGTCGTTCCTGTCTGACATGGGGCGGTGTCTACGCCGAAACCGCGCGCGCGACCAGCCCCTGCCCGGTCACGTCCCGAAGGCGCGTCACGCGTCCGCCTCGCTCAACTCACGCGCCTGCTCGACCCATGCGTCACGGCTAGCACGGCCCTTGAAGCCCTCCAGATGCTCGTCGATCCAGGCCAGCTCCTGGGTGCTCCAACCGGCGATCTGGTCGAGATGGTAGATGCCGATGCCGTTCAATGTCTCTTCGAGCTTCGGCCCCACGCCCCTGATCCGCTTGAGATCGTCCGCCCCGCCCTCGCGCGGCGCGTCGAGACGAGCCGGAGGACGCCCGATCGCATCGTTCGGCGCGTCCTCCTCAGGATCGTTCGTCGGGGCGCTGTCTTCAGACGAGTCGGTCGCCTCGACGATCTCTTCGGTTGGCAAGCGGGTACCGGCGCCGTCCTCGTCCCCCGCGGTCTCGGTCGTGGAGGGGGCGTCCGTCGCACCGGTCTCGCCTTCGGCGTCAGACGCGCTGTCCGTCCCGGACAGTCCCCCGGTCCCGGCGGACGGAGCGGATCCCACCGCGTCCCCGGCATCGTCGCGGTTCGGTCCCGCGGATGCATCCGAGACCGCGGCACCTTCGGGGCTCGCGGCCCCCACAGGCGCGACGGCGGTTCCGTCGGAGTCGGAACCCTCGCCCGCCCGTTCCGTGCCGAGCGTGGCCGGGGCTGCTTCCGTCACCGGCACTCCGGCCGTGCCGGGCTCGGATCGGGCACTGTCTGCATGGTCGTCGGTAGCTTCCGCCCCCCGGTCCGCGCGCAGAAGCAGAAAGGCCGCCACCGTAGCCGCCACGACGAGCGCCAGAAATAGGGCCGGAGAAATGGTGACGCCGACGACGATCAACAACGCCGTGAAGACGACGAATCCGATCCCCCCCGCGACGGCCGCGATGGCCAATACAGCGCTCGAGCTTCGTCTCTGCATCGTGTTCTCCCCTGCTCTCATGGCCATGGTACGGCCGCCTCACAGGGAAGCTAGTGCGCGGTCAGCGGTCTGTCTGCCCTTCGCCGGACAAGTCCTTCGCCTGTCCGACCCAGTCGTCGCGGCTCGCGCGGCCACGGGAGCCGACGATATTGCGATCGACCCAGGCCAGTTCCTCGGGCGTCCAGGCGGCGATCTGGTCGTAATGGTAGAAGCCCATCCCGTTCAGCGTCTCGGCCAGCTTGGGGCCGATTCCCCTGATCCTCTGCAGATTGTCCCCACCAGACCCGCGCGGGGCATCGAGGCGCGGCGGCTCTTTTGCTTCGCTCTCGGGCGCGTCCGCTCCGGCCGATCTGGCAGGCTCGTCGGCGGGGTCGTCCGACAACGGACCCTCGGCTGAGTGGGTCGGGCTTTGGCGGGACCTGGCGGTCCTGTCCACCTCGGTTTCTCCGGCGGGATGATACCCCCCGCCCTCGGGAGTGGAGTCCCCGGCCTCGGCGGTACCGGCAATACCACCCTCATCCGGACGGCCCGCATCGTCGGCGTCGGATTCCTGTATGGTCGTGGCTTCTTCGTTGACCTCTTTGCCCGCGCCGGGCTGTGCGCCAGGAGTCGGCTCATCGCTCATGCCGCTGGGCGACAGGAGGTCGTCGTTCACCGCCGGCGGCGCCGCGGCGGCCGAGTCCATCGCCGGATTCCACGGCGCACGCAGCGGCACCTCGGTTCCGTCGATCCGCTTGAGCGTGTCGCCGATCTCGGTCGCCAGGGCCACCGAGGCATTGGCCGCGTTGGCCTTGTCCATCTGCAGCGTCGTCGCGCCACCCGCAGGCTCGGAGGCGAAGCGTCCAATCTGAGAGCCCGGCGTCGGCACCTCGCCCGCTGCCATGCGGTCGAGCAGGCCCGCGAAGCTCTCGGCCGTCAGATCCTCGTAGTAGTCTTTGCCGATCTGGGCCATCGGCGCGTTGGCGCAGGCGCCAAGGCACTCGACCTCCTCCCACGAGAAGTTGCCGTCTGGCGAAAGCTGATGTGCCTTCGACGCGATTTTCTCGCGGCAGACGCCGATCAGGTCCTCTGCGCCGCAGATCATGCACGAGGTCGTGCCGCATACCTGGATATGGGCGACCGCGCCGACCGGCTGCAGCTGGAACATGAAGTAGAAGGTCGCGACCTCGAGCGCACGAATATAGGCCATGCCCAGCATCCCCGCGACACTCTCGATCGCGGGGCGCGAGAGCCAGCCTTCCTGCTCCTGCGCGCGCCACAACAGCGCGATGACCGCCGACGCCTGGCGCCCCTCGGGATATTTCGAGATCTGCGCCTCGGCCCATTTCTGATTTCCAGGCGTGAAGGCGAAGCTTTCGGGCTGCTCGTGATACAGGCGGCGGAGCATGGCGGGCCTCTTGTGATCCGTGTCGGGGCTGATCTAGCGAAGGTTTGCGGGAAGGGGAAGGCGAAGGGCCGCATTCGCGGCGTCTCGCGTCCCTCTCAGAAATACCGCAAGGTCAGGAACAGGCAGACGAACACGGCGATGCCCGACGGGACCATCATCCGGTTGCAGGCCCGGGTGAACCAGGTGTCGTGGCGGCCCTGCCCCATCCAGACGAGAAAGCAGGTCAGGAACGACAGGATCGCGAGCGGCGTCCCGATCAGAAGGAGCCATGCGAACGCGACGGCCATACGCTCCCCCTGCCCCGGACCGCCGCGGCGTCAGCGGTCCACCTCTCCGAACACGATGTCGAGCGAGCCGAGGATCGCCGAGACGTCGGCCAGCAAGTGCCCGCGGTTGAGGTAGTCCATCGCCTGCAGGTGCAGGTAGCCGGGTCCGCGCAGCTTGGCGCGGTAGGGCTTGTTGGTTCCGTCCGCGACGAGGTACACGCCGAATTCGCCCTTCGGCGCCTCGACACAGGCATAGATTTCGCCCTCGGGAACGTGGAAGCCTTCGGTGTAGAGCTTGAAGTGGTGGATCAGCGCTTCCATCGACGTCTTCATGTCGCCCCGGCGAGGAGGCGCAACCTTGCCGCTTGGCTGCACCGGGCCCTTGCCCTCGGGTGCCCGCAGCTTTTCGACAGCCTGGAGCATGATCTTCACCGATTCCCGCATCTCCTGCATGCGGAGCAGGTAGCGGTCGTAGCAATCGCCGGCCTTGCCAACGGGGATCTGGAACTCGAATTCGTCATACAGCTCGTAGGGTTGAGACCGGCGAAGGTCCCACGCCAGGCCCGATCCGCGCGCCATGACGCCGGAGAAGCCCCAATCCTGCACATCCTCGACGCTGACGATGCCGATATCGACGTTGCGCTGCTTGAAGATGCGGTTGTCGGTGATCAACCCGTCGATGTCGTTCAGCACCTTCGGGAAGGTGTGGCACCATTCCTCGATATCGTCGATCAGGTCGGGCGGAAGGTCCTGGTGAACGCCGCCGGGCCGGAAATACGCGGCGTGAAGACGGGCGCCGCTCGCGCGCTCGTAGAAGCCCATGAGCTTCTCGCGCTCTTCGAAACCCCAGAGCGGCGGCGTCAGCGCGCCCACGTCCATGGCCTGCGTGGTCACGTTCAGAAGGTGGTTCAAGATGCGGCCGATCTCGCAATACAGTACCCGGATCAGCGAGGCGCGGCGCGGAACCTCGGTTCCGGTCAGCCGCTCGATCGCGAGGCACCACGCATGTTCCTGGTTCATCGTGCCGACATAGTCGAGCCGGTCGAAATAGGGCAGGTTCTGAAGGTAGGTGCGGCTTTCCATCAGCTTCTCGGTCCCGCGATGCAGCAGGCCGATATGCGGGTCCACACGCTCGACGATCTCGCCGTCAAGCTCGAGCACCAGCCGCAGCACTCCGTGCGCCGCCGGGTGCTGAGGTCCGAAGTTGATGTTGAAGTTGCGGATCTTCTGTTCGCCCGTCTGGGCGTCGTCGAATTTGGTTCCGTCCATCATTTCAGACCTTCGTCAGGTGTTTCAGCCACCCCGCGGGCGGCGCGCCCGTACCATGGGCTACAACGTCGTATGTCAGGGCCGTGGAGTCCACGCCCTTCGCGATCAGGCGCGGTCGTCGAAGGCGTCCCGGAAGGCGACAATCCACAAAAGGATCAGCGCCCCCACCGGCAGGATCGCCAGTAGCGACACCCATTTCGAGATGCCGTAATTCGGCAGGATCCGCCAGAACGGCACCACCAGGAGAACCGCGAGGAACAGGAATCCGGTCAGCATGTTGCCCGTGGCCATGGAACCCATCATCACGTCCGCCCTCCGGTCCCAACCATCTCAGGCGCCTTCCTTCGACTTCTCGTCGCCCGGAAGCACGTAGTCGGCGCCTTCCCACGGGCTCATGAAGTCGAACTGCCTGTATTCCTGCACCAGGTCGACGGGCTCGTAGACCACGCGCTTGGCGGTCTCGTCATAGCGAACCTCGACATAGCCGGTCGTCGGAAAGTCCTTGCGCAGAGGATAGCCGCGGAAGCCATAGTCGGTGAGGATGCGGCGCAGGTCGGGATGGCCGGTGAAGATGATCCCGAACATGTCGAACACTTCGCGCTCGAACCAGTTGGCGGAGGGATGCACGCCGGTGACCGAAGCGGCCATCTCGTCCTCGCGGATCTGCGCCTTGAGGCGGATCCTGTGGTTCTGCCACATCGACAGGAAGTGATAGACAAGGTCGAACCGCGCCTCGCGGGCCGGGTGATCGACCGCGGTGATGTCGACCAGCGTCGTGAAACGGCAGGTCTTGTCCGTCTTCAAAAACTCGACCAGCGAGCGGATCGAGGCGAGCGCGACATCGACCGTCAACTCGCCATTCGTCACGTGGTAGCTCAGCACGCAATCCGGCCGGGCGTTCTTCACGTGCTCGCCCAATTCTAGAAGGGCCGTGTCGGGCATGGTCGCCTCCTTAGCGGGTGATGGTGCCGGTGCGGCGGATCTTCCGCTGCAACTGCAGGATACCGTAGAGCAGCGCCTCGGCCGTCGGCGGGCAGCCGGGCACGTACAGGTCCACCGGCACCACGCGGTCGCAGCCGCGCACGACCGAATAGCTGTAGTGATAGTAGCCGCCGCCGTTGGCGCAGGAGCCCATCGAGATCACGTAGCGCGGTTCGGGCATCTGGTCGTAGACCTTGCGCAGCGCCGGAGCCATCTTGTTGGTCAGCGTGCCGGCGACGATCATCACGTCCGACTGCCGCGGCGAGGCGCGGGGTGCGACGCCGAACCGTTCCGCATCGTAGCGCGGCATCGAGGTGTGCATCATCTCGATCGCGCAGCAGGCCAGGCCGAAGGTCATCCAGTGCAGCGACCCGGTCCGGGCCCAGTTGATGAGGTCATCGGCGGTGGTCAGCAGGAATCCCTTGTCCGTCAGCTCGCGGTTGAGCACCTGCGTGGCGTGCTCCTGGTCGGGACCAGCGGTCATGGCGGTCTTGGGGGTCGCGCCCGGGGTCACAGACATCTCATCATCCTCTTGCGGGAAGCGCGGGCCGACGCTCGGGGCGCGGATGCTCCGCTTTGCCACAAGCACGTATAATCGCGTGCCCCCGGCGTCAACGCGCAGCCGTCTGCGCGGATTGTCTCAGCTAGAAGCCGGCGTGGCGAACAAACCCTGCAGCGGCCCATTCGAAATCGTCACTCCCAGTCGAGAGCGCCCTTCTTCCATTCGTAGGCGAACCCGATGGTCAGGACGCCGAGGAAGGCCATCATCGACCAGAACGCCGCGTCCGTCATGGTCGAGAACGTCGTCGCCCACGGGAACAGGAACGCGATCTCGAGGTCGAAGATGATGAACAGGATCGAGACCAGGTAGAACCGCACGTCGAATTTCATCCGGGCGTCGTCGAACGCGTTGAAGCCGCATTCATAGGCCGACACCTTCTCCGAGTCGGGGTGCCGCACCGCAAGGATCGCCGCGGCCAGGATCAGCACCAGGCCGAGGGCGATCGCCAGCCCGAGAAGGATGAGGATCGGAAGATAGTCCCTGAGCATCGCGTCCATGGCGGTCCCGCCCTCCTTCAATGGTCAGGGCCGCAAATATCCCCCGGCATGGCTCGGGTCAACGCCCTATCCCGACGGGCAGATGACGCCAATGTCGCGAAACCGGACGGATCGTCCTGGCCCTGGCCTGATCCCGCGGCCTCAGTCCCAGGCCGGGTAGAAGTCCCGCTCGAACAGGAGTTCGGCCCCCTGGGGCGGCAGCGCGTCCTGAAACGACTCGCGCTCGGTGATCCGGTCATACCAGCGGGCCGTTTCAGGGAATTCATCGATCTGCGCGAAATGTCGTGCCATGTACACCGCCTGACCGACGGCAATGTCGGCGGCCGAAAAGCCGCTCGTCAGCAGATAGTCGCGATTTTCGACCGGGGTCGAAAGGCGGCCCTCGATCGCCGCATAGCATTTGCGCAGCCGCGCGGCCTCGAGCCGCATGATGAGGGGCGAGCGCATCTCGTCCTCGTAGAGCGCCACATGCTGTTGCGTCAGCGCCGCCGCATGCTGGGTCACGGTCTCGGCAAAGTGCAGCCACACGAGGAAATCCGGTCGGTCGATATCGCCCGGGGGTCGTCCGAGGCCCCGCTCGGGAAACCGCTCGCAGAGGATCTCTGCGATGGCGCCGGTTTCGAAGTAGACTTCACCGTCGAGTTCCAGCGCCGGCACCCGCCCCGCCGGGCTGAGCGACAGGTATTCCGGCTCACGCAGCGACCGATCGAAGGCGTGAACCCGCAGGCTGAAGGCCAGATCCAGCTCGTTCAAGAGCCAGAGGGTCCGCATCGAACGGGTCTGGTGGCAGTGATGGAGAACGATCATCGAGTCTCGCTTCTGTCTTGCTTGCGCATGGGGCGCCAAGTGGACGCGGCCGGTGGCGTGCCGCGCGCCTGGCGCCGGATAGCCGGGCGCGCGCAGATCTAGGGCGGCGGCGGGAGATGTGCCAGCCCCAGTTTTCACGGCCATGCTCGGGCCAGCAGAGATCGGGGTCAGCCCGGAGGGTCGAAGGCAGAGCCCCTCTCGCGCCATCCCAGCTCGCGCAGTGCCGCGCGATGGTGTTCGGCGGATCCTTCCGAAAAGCAGCAAAAGATCACATCGATCCCGCTGCCGTGCGTGGCGACGGTTTCAACCGCGACGCGGGCGGCCTCGCCCGACGGGTAGCCGTAGACCCCGGTCGAAATCGCCGGAAAGGCGATACTGCGACACCCCAGTTCCCGAGCCACCTCGAGCGATCGTCGGTAACATGACGCGAGCGCCTCTGGCTCGTCACGGTCGCCTCCGTGCCAGACCGGCCCAACGGTGTGGATGACGTGATCGGCCCTCAGCGCATGACCGCCCGTCGCCTTGGCGTCGCCGGTCTCGCACCCGCCAAGCCTGCGACACTCCTCGAGCAGTTGCGGCCCTGCCGCCCGGTGGATGGCGCCGTCCACGCCACCCCCGCCCAGGAGCGAGCGGTTCGCGGCGTTGACGATGGCATCGACCTCAAGCGTCGTGATGTCCGCGACGCGCACTTCCAGCATCACGCGCTCCTCTCCTCCAATGGCTCACCGTCGGGAGTCCTAATCCTCGGAATCGCTGTCGCTCGTCGCGGGCTCGTCCTCGGCCGAGGTCGCTTCTTCGCTGCTCGAAGATGACGTCTCTTCGGTATCGGACGCTTCGTCATCCGGCTCCGGCGCCGCCGTTTCAGGCCTCGGTTCAGGAGGGACGGTCTGTCGCGCTGGATCGTCACTTGCCGCGCTTTCGGGCATGTCAGGGGCCGGCGGCGGCGCATCCGCCGTTACGGGACCGGCCTGCGCCTCGGCGCCGAAGATCCGCTCGGCAAAGGTGCGGACGGCCTGAATGACGGGCTGGTCGGGATTTTCGCGGCACCGGACGGCAATTCCCGACACCACGTCGATAGGGTCGTCCGGTGACAGCGTCGCGTCTTCGAGCACCTCTTCGCCCGCATCGATCCGCCCCGCCATGTAGCCCATCGCCCAGTCACCCGCCTGTCCCAGGTAGGCCGCGTTCTCGGCACCGACGATGGCCCCGCAGGCAAGCCGCCCCACACCGCCTACCGGTGGTTCGGCCTCGGAATCCGGGGATCCGTCGTCCTGCGCGAAAGCAGGCAGGGCCACGAGACTGAAGATCAGGGCGTATCGCATGTCGGTTCTCCGTTGCGTCGTCTGGCGGTCCGCGGCAGGACCTTCTTACAGGATATTACGAGGCAGGCCGATGTTACGTTCCCGTATCAATCAGATCATCCGCGACGCAGACGAGCTGATCCGCTCTCACGGCTTCACGTTGCCACCCTTTGGAGCATGGTCCGACGCGGACGTCCGCGCCGCTGGACCCCAGAGTCACATTGTCGCCCGCCGGCTTGGCTGGGACGTGACGGATTACGGCTCCGGGCGGTTCGACGAGATGGGCCTCGCGCTCTTCACCCTGCGCAACGGCACGCTGAAGGATCTCCGCGCGGGGCAAGGCATGTGCTATGCCGAGAAGCTCCTGATCTCGCGCCATGACCAGTTGAGTCCGATGCACACCCACGTCGTGAAGGCCGAGGACATCATCAATCGCGGCGGCGCCATCCTCGCGGTCGAGCTGTTCGGCAGCACCCCCGACGGCGAATTCGCCCCTGACGCCGGTGGCACGGTCCTGTGCGATGGCGTCGAGCACACCTTCACCCCCGGCGAGGTCCTGCAACTGGCGCCCGGCCAGTCTGTGACGCTACGCCCCGGCGACTGGCACGCCTTCTGGGGCGATGGTGGTGACGTTCTGGTCGGCGAGGTCTCGACCGTCAACGACGACGAGACCGACAACATCTTCCGCGATCCGATCGGCCGCTTCGCGCAGGTCGAAGAGGACGAACCCGCCTACCGGCCCCTCGTCTCGGACTACGATCGCCTCTGCGGGGCGTGACGCACGGCCGGCCCCACGTCCGGTGCCGGCTGTCCTATCCATTGGTCCTCTCCGTCCGGGAACGTCAAATCCCGTTCAAGCGCGTGGCCGGATTGCAAAGTCCTGCGCCTCATCGACCAACGCCTCGAGGGGTTTCGCGATGTCGAGCGGCAGGACGTCGGCACCGGCTGGCGGTTCGAGATCGGCAAGCTGGCTGTCGATCAGGCTGGCGGGCATGTAGTGCCCGGGTCGTGCCGTCATGCGCTCTTCCACCAGGTCGCGCGCACCGTGCAGGTAGATGACGTCCATCTTACCAAGCTGGTCCTCGAGGCGCGCCCGGTAGACGTGCTTGAGGGCCGAGCAAGCGATGACAGCCGGAGATTCGCGTGCAAGGGCCGCCTCTGCCACGCGGTCGAGCCAGCCCCAGCGATCCGCGTCGGTCAACGGCTCGCCCCGCGCCATGCGCGCGACAGCATCGGGCGAATGGTATTCGTCAGCTTCGACAAGAGGATTGGCCAACCGTTCCGCCAAGCGCCCGGCAACGGACGACTTGCCCGTCCCGCAGATGCCCATGACCAGTACGTGACGCATGTTCACCCCCTCAGCGAGCGACAGTGTTTTCGTGACTGCATGGCATATGCACAGGGCTGCCATCGGGCAAGAATGAAATGGCCGAGCCGGAACCTCCACGGTCGCGGCGAGCCGAGCCCTGCCTGCCAGAGCCGGCTGCCCTGCGACGCAAGTCAAGGACCTGTCGGAGGTTCTCGAAGACAGGTCGATCGGCTTTCGGCCCCCGCGATGCATTCAAGCCAGCAGGGCGACAGCGTAGCGGCACAGGCGATCACCGGTCACCCCGCCAGGAAGCGGCTGAGCGCTTGCTGGAACATCTCGGGCCGTTCGCGCATCGGCCAGTGGCCGGTGGGCAGCGCGAGGTAGCGGCAGTCGGGAATGCGCTCGCGGGCGCGCTTGACGTGGACTGCCGGGACCAGCCGGTCGTACCGCCCCGCGACCAGAAGGGTCGGTGCGCCGATCCGGTGAAGCTCGGGCGTCAGGTCCGACTTCAGCCTGGCAGACGTCATTTCGGAGGCGAGGAAGGCATCGAAGCTGCGCCGTTGCACCTGCTGCCGGGCAGTGACGCGCAGTTCTTCGACCGCCTTGCGGCTGACCCGGTGCGGATCGCCGTAGCTCAGCCCCAAACCCAATCGAGCCGCGCGCGGACTGGCCGCGGCGATCCTGTAGGCCAGTGGCAGCGCCCCGGCCCGCAATGCCGCCCAAGCCAGCCGGTGATGGGGTGCACGCGACATCACGCCATAGGGACAGACGGCCACGAGACGGCGCACTCGCTCCGGCGCGTGGATCGCAACCCACAGCGCCATGCCACCGCCCATGCTGACCCCACCAAGATCCGCGCGCGCGACCCCCACCGCATCGAGAAAGCGCACCACCCAGTCGGCGAGGCGCGCCAGGTCCGGCCGCCCGCCGAGGGAGGCGCTGTCGCCGTATCCCGGCAGGTCCGGAACGATGACCCGGTGACTCTCGCGCATTGCCGAGGCCGTCAGCCGCCACGTCAACTCGGCCTGATCGAACCCCGCGCCGTGCAGCAGGACGAGCGGCGGCGCCTCGCGCGGCCCCGCGTCCACGTAGGCGACCGCGCGACCCGCAACCTGCGTGTGGCGATCTGCATAGGGCACGAACGAATCAGCTCGCGGCCTGTTCGTCCAGCCGTGCGACGCGCGCGCCCTGCTTGGCCGATGTGACCACGCCGAGGCTCTTGAGCTTGCGGTGCAGCGCCGACCGCTCCATCCCCACGAAGTTCGCCGTGCGGCTGATATTCCCGCCGAAGCGGTTGATCTGGGTCAGCAGGTACTCGCGCTCGAACAATTCGCGCGCCTCGCGCAGGGGCAGCGTGGCGAGCGAGCCCGAAAGGACCACCCTGCCCTGCTCGTCCGCCGGCTGGGCGTCGGGGCCGGGCAGTTCGGTGACGGCGATCTCGCCCTGTTCGGCGTCGCCCAGGATCAGCACACGTTCCATCATGTTCTTCAGCTGCCGGACATTGCCGGGCCAGATCATCGTCTGCAGCATCGCGGACGCTTCGCCGGACAGCTTGCGCATCGGCAGGCCCTGCTGGCGGTTGAACAGGCGCAGGAAGAAGTCGGCGAGTTCGGGGATGTCCTCGCGCCGGTCGTCGAGCGCGGGCACCTCGATCGGCACCACCGCGAGGCGGTGATAGAGTTCCGAGCGGAACTTGCCCTCGTCACACAGCGCCTGCAGGTCGCGGTTCGTCGACGAGACGAAGCGGATATCCACGCGGATCTTGTCCGCGCCGCCGACGCGGGTGAACGCCTGGTCGACCAGCACGCGCAGGATCTTGGACTGGGTGCCCAGCGGCATGTCCGCAACCTCGTCGAAGAACAGCACGCCCCCGTCGGCCTGCTCCAGCAGGCCCGGCTCGAGCCCGCGCTCGCCCTCGCGGCCGAACAGGGTTTCCTCCATCCGCTCGGGCTCGATCGCGGCGGCGCCGACGGTCACGAAGGGGTAGTCCGCGCGCCCGGAATTGGCGTGGATGTAGCGGGCGGCGAGTTCCTTGCCCGAGCCAGCGGGCCCGGTCAGCATGACGCGGCCGTTGGACCTCGTGACCTTGTCGAGCGAGGATTTCAGCGCGCGGAATGCCGGCGACGACCCCACCAGCTCGGGCGGCTCGGCATCGCGGCGGCGCAGTTCGACATTCTCGCGGCGCAGGCGCGAGGTCTCCATCGCGCGGCCGATCACCACCATCAGCTGGTCGATGTTGAACGGTTTCTCGATATAGTCGTAGGCGCCCTGCTTGATGGCCGCGACCGCGATCTCGATATTGCCGTGCCCCGAGATGATGATGACCGGCATCCCCGGGTAGTCGCGCTTGGCGATCTTGAGGATGTCGATCCCGTCCATGTCGGAATCCTTGAGCCAGATGTCGAGGATCATCAGCGAAGGCGGCTCCTTCTCGATCTCGGCCATGCACTCGCCCGAATTCGATGCCTTGCGGCAGGTGTAGCCTTCGTCCTCGAGGATATCCGCAACCAGTTCGCGAATATCGCGCTCGTCGTCCACGATCAGGATGTCGCCCATGAGTAGTCCGCCTCCTTTTTATTTGTCGTCTCTGCCGGCGCCTCTGCCGCCGGCAGCCGGATTTCCGCCCGCGCGCCACGATGGGCGCCGGGGGTGAACGGGTCGGCATCGACCAGGACAAGGGTGCCGCCGTGTTCTTCGATGATCTTCTTGACGATGGGCAGGCCCAGGCCCGTTCCCTCGTCGCGCGTGGTCACATACGGCTCGAAAAGCCGCGCGCGGTCCTCGGGCAGACCGATGCCGTTATCCTCGATGGTGATGAGGATCCCCGAGTGCTCGGCCGCCATGGTCACGCGCACCTCGGGGCGATACCCGTCGGGCGCGCCTTTCTTGATCAGGCTTTCCGTCGCCTCGCCCGCATTCTTGATGAGGTTCGTCAGCGCCTGCCCGATCATCGTCTCGTCGATCTCGGCCGTGACAGGCGCGGGTGGCAGGTCCGCGCGGATCTTCACCCCTTCCTGCCCCGCCTGCTGAAGCAGCACCGCGGATTCGACGATCCGCGTCATGTCGTGAAAGCGCCGGTCGGGCTCGGGCATCCGGGCGAACTGGCTGAACTCGTTGACGATGCGGCGCAGGCCTTCGGCCTGGCGCACGATCACCTCGGTCATCTGTTCGAGCTTCTCGGGCTCGGAGACTTCGCGGCTGAACTTGCGCTTGATGCGCCCCGCGGACAGCTGGATCGGGGTCAACGGGTTCTTGATCTCGTGTGCGATGCGCCGCGCCACGTCGCCCCAGGCCGCCATGCGCTGCGCCGCGACAAGGTCCGAGACGTCGTCGAAGGCCACCACGAACCCCTCGAGCGCGCCGTCCTCGGCCCGCCGTGTGGACATGCGCACCAGCAGCGCCTCGAGCACGCCGCGCCGCGAAACCTTCACCTCGGCCTGGACGCTTTCGTCGCGGCCCTCGGCGATGCGCTCGAACAGGGCGCCGAACTCGGGGATGGCGACGGTCAGGTGGGTTTCGCGCCCGCCTTCCTCGTCAAGCGCCAGCAACCGCTCGGCCGAGCGGTTCACGAAGGTCACACGGCCCTCCGGATCGACCCCGACGACACCTGCGGTCACCGATGACAGCACGCTGTCGAACAGGCGGCGGCGGCGGTCGATCTGATCGGCCGTGTCGAGCAGCGTCTCGCGCTGCGCCTTGAGCTGCCGGGTCATCTGGTTGAACAGCCGGCCGAGCAGCGAGATCTCGTCATCGCCGTCATCCTCCTTGACCTGAACGTCCAGATCGCCCGCCCCCACACGCTCGGCCGCGTCCGCAAGCTGCCCCACCGGGCGCGACAGGCGCTCGGCGAACCAGAGGCCCAACCAGATCGCGGCGAGGATCAGGATCACCGCGAACCCGATATAGAGAAGCCCGAACTCGAACAGCAGCTTCCCGCGGTCCGCTTCCAGCTGATTGTAGAGCCGCACCGAGTCCTGAGTGTCGTCGAGCAGCGCCAGAAGTTCGCCGTCCACGTCGCGCGAGACGTAGAGGTAGCGATCCTCGATCCCGCCAAGCGCGACGAGGGCGCGGAACTCGTTGATGTCCCAGTCCTCGATCACCACCGTCTCGCCGTTCGCGGCGGCCTCGATCGCGCCCTCGGGCGGGGTTTCGTAGTCGAAGAGATACGAGCCTTCGCCCCGCGCGCGGATCTCGGTCGTGCCGTCGATGACGTAGGCTTCGCTCAGGCCGCGCTGGATCTGCACCTGGCCTTGCCCCAGAAGCTGGCGCAGTTCGCCGTCGGACAGCTGGGCCCGGCCCAGTTGCGCGGCCGCGAGATAGCGCGCCAGGGCGTCGGCATCGGTGGCGAGACTGTCGCGCTGCTCGTCCTCGTAGGCTTCGGCGGCGGCAAGCGAGGCCCCCACCACCGACCGGATGCGGTCCGAAAACCACCCTTCGAGCCCGAAATTGATGGTCACCGCGGCAAAAATCGCGACCGTTACGGTGGGCACGAGCGCGATCAGGGCGAAGACGCCGGTCAGCCGCAGGTGCAGGCGCGATCCGGCCGATTGTGCCCGCCGCGCCGCGACCATCCGGGCCAACGTCATCAGCACCAGCGTCGCCAGCGCGATCACGTAGACGAGGTCGGCCAGCAGGACCAGCCGCAGCGCCAAGCCGGTCGAGCCGCCATCGAGCGGACCAAGCACCAGATAGGTGGCGACGGCCAGCACCGGCCCGAGTGCGACCAGCCCGATCGTGGCCGCGTTCTGCAACCTCTTGCGCCGCCGCAACCGTACCAATCGGTCCCAGCCAGGCATCCCGACAGGATGCGCCATGGACGACTCCCGAAACACAGGCGCACCACGTGCGCCGTTACCGCTCTACGTGGCTCGTTGAAGGTGGGGTCTTTGCCCCATCGGCCACGCTATTGTTGCAGCTTTACATCAACTTCCGGCGGCGTGTCACGCTAATATCGAGGTCCGTGATCTTCTTTCTGAGCGTATTGCGGTTAATTCCCAGCAAATCGGCGCATTTCGCCTGGTTGCCGCCTGTCGCGTCCAGCGCGATCTCGATCAGCGGCGCTTCGACCTCGCGCAAGATGCGTTGGTAGAGGCCGGGGGCCGGCAGCACCCCGCCATGAAGGTCGAAATATCGGCGCAAATGCCGCGCGACCGACGCTTGCAGGCGGTCGCCGTCGCCGCCGCCCTTCAGGGGCTCCATCGCGGGCTGGTTGCCAAGCACCGCCTCGGCTTCGTCGCGGCCGATCTCGCCCTCGCCGCCGGTCAGCGTCAGGCGCCGCACGGTGTTTTCGAGCTGGCGCACGTTGCCGGGCCAGGAATAGCGCCGGATCAGCTCCATCGCGTCGTCCGAGAACACGCGCTGCGGCATCCCGTCCCGCTCCGCCTTCAGCAGGAAATGTTCGGCCAGAAGCGGGATGTCCTCGACCCGTTCGCGCAATGCGGGCAAGGTCAGCGTAACCCCCGCCAGACGATAGAACAGATCCTGACGGAAGTGCCCTGCCTCCATCCGCTGGGCCAGATCGCCCTGCGTGGTGGCCATCACCCGCGGCGCCCCCTCGCGGAGCGTATCGAGCATCCGCACGGTCCTGACCTGCGCCTCGGGATCGAGATCTCCGACCTCGTCGAAAAGGATCGTGCCGCCGCGTGCTTTGGACAGCATGGTCGCAGGTCCGTCGATCGACGTGAAATCGGCCGCGCCGGCAACGACGAACGGCATCGAACGCCGGTCCGAGAAATCGTGGACCGCTCGCGCGACAAGGCTTTTGCCTGTGCCGCTTTCGCCCATGACCAGAACCGGCAGGTCCGTGTTCATCACGCGCGCGACGAGGCGGTAGAGCTCCTGCATCGCCGGGGTGCGCCCGACGAGGGGCAGATCCCCCGCGGCACCGGGGCTCTCGGCCCGCCCTGGCGCAATAGCCTTGCGCGGCGAGTCGAGCGCCTTGGCCGCCCGTTTCATCAGGTCCGGCAGATCGAACGGCTTGGGCAGGTAGTCGAACGCCTCCTTCTCGGCCGCCTTGATGGCCGTGGTGATCGTGTTCTGCGCCGAGATCACGATCACCGGCAGGCCCGGCCGGCGTTGGGTGATCTCGGGCAGCGCGTCCAGCCCGTTGCCATCGGGCATGACCACGTCCGAGATCACGAGGTCGCCCTTGCCCTCGTCGACCCACCGCATCAGCGTCACCATGGACGAGGTCGCGTGGACCTTGCAGCCCGCGCGGGTCAGCGCCTGGGTCAGCACGGTGCGGATGGTGCGGTCGTCGTCGGCGACAAGAACGGTGCCGTCCATGGTCTCTCCTCAGGTATCGGGGGCTAGCGGAAGCGACATGCGGAACGCCGTCCGCCCGGGGCGGCTTTCCACGGCGATCAGACCATCATGGTCGCTGATGATCTTCGAGACGAGCGCGAGGCCAAGCCCGGTGCCGTTCTCCTTGCCGGACACGAAGGGATCGAAGATCGACTCCATCAGGTCGGCGGGCATGCCGGGGCCGTCGTCGATCACCTCGACCTGCAACGGCACGACGGCGGTATCCCCGTCCGCGAGGCGCACGCGCAAGCCGTGGTCGTAGAAGGTGCGCACGGTGATCGTCCCGCCCTCGGGTCCGGCAGCCTCGGCCGAGTTCTTGATGATGTTGAGGAACACCTGCTGCAGCTGGTCCTGGTCCACGTGTGCGAACGGCAGCGAAGGGTCGTATTCCGCGACCAGCCGCATATGCGCGGCAAAACCAAGGGCGGCGCTTTTCCGGGTGCGGTCGAGGATGTCGTGCAGGTTCACCGCGCGCCGTTCGGGCGGGCGCAGGTTGCCGAACTGCTCGACCTGGTCGATCAGCGCGACGATCCGGCGGCACTCGCCCACGATCAGGTCGGTCAGCTCGCGGTCGGCGCTGTCGAGGCTCATGGCCAGCAGCTGCGCGGCGCCGGTGATCCCGGCCAACGGGTTCTTGATCTCGTGGCCCAGCATCTCGGCCATGCCGATGGCCGACCGCGCCGACGAGCGCGCCTGCTTCGCCTTCTGCAGCCGTCCCGCAACCTGTTGCGGCGTCAGAAGCAGCAGAACGTCGCCCTCGGTCCCCAGCATCGGGGCGACCTGGATGTCGCAGGTCTCGGGCGGGCGGTTGCCCGAGCTGACCATGACCGTGTTGACGAAGAGCGGGCCGCCGTTGACGCGCACCCGGCCGAACGCCTCGTCGAGGGGCGCGTCGATGAAGATGCGGTCGAAGACCGGCGCGGCTCGCAACAACTTCGCCGACGTCATGAGGAAATCCTCGGCCGCCGCATTCACGTCGAGGATGCGGTCATCGGCGTCGAGCAAAAGCGCCGGAAACGGCAGGGATGCCCAGAGCTGACCGTCGAACGTCATCGCGGGACCTCCGCTCCATCCGCGCGCGCTGACGTGCCGATCATGCTGCGACCCTCGCATCGCCGAGCGCATCGGGCAGAAGCGCCGCGACCCGCTCGGGACTGCCGGCGGTCAGGATGGCGCGGCGGAACGACGTCTCCGGGGCCAGCGCATCAAGGTACCAACCCAGGTGCTTGCGCACGACCTTGGCGCCCAGTTCGCGGCCGTAGAAGGCGCAGGACGCCTCGACATGGCCCGCGACGAGTTCCACGACCTCCGCCGGACCCGGCAGGTCGGGAGCGGGGGTACCGTGGATCGCGGCGGCGATCTCGGCCAGAAGCCAGGGACGGCCCTGCACGCCACGGCCGATCATCACGCCGTCGGCGCCCGAGGCCTCCAACGCCGCGCGGGCGTCGGCGCTGGAACGGATGTCGCCATTCGCGACCACCGGGATCGAAACGGCGCGCTTGACTGCGCCGATCGCCGCCCAGTCGGCGCGGCCGGTGTAGAACTGGCAGCGCGTACGTCCGTGGACGACGATCATCCGCACGCCGGCCGCTTCGGCCCGCGCGGCGATCTCGGCGGCGTTCATCATTCCGTCGTCCCAGCCGAGCCGCATCTTCAGCGTCACCGGCACCTCGACCGCCTCGGCGACGGCCTCGATCAGCGACAGGGCGTGGTCCGGCTCGCGCATGAGCGCCGAGCCGGACAGCCCGTTCACCACCTTCTTGGCCGGACATCCCATGTTGATATCGACGATCCGCGCGCCGGCCCCGACGACCCGCCGTGCGGCTTCGGCCATCCACCGTGCCTCGCGTCCGGCGATCTGGACGCTGGTCCGTCCCCGATCCAGCCCCAGCGCGGCCCGTTCGCGCACGCCCGGCTTGCCCTGGACCATCTCCTGGCTTGCGACCATTTCACTCACCACGAGGCCGGCGCCGAAACGGCATACGAGGTCGCGGAACGGCAGGTCGGTGATACCGGCCATCGGGGCCAGGAAAACCGGCGGAGCAAGGTCAAGCGCGGCGAATGGGGAGGTCACGGGGTGTTCGATGCCTAATCTATAAGCGTTTGCACATTCGCTTATCGCCCCCGGAAAACCAAGGCAAATCGGGATCCAAGTCGGACACGCGAAAAACACGATCTGCCCAAAAGTCGGGCAACAATTGCCGCATCCGCAAGGTAAACGCTTCAAATGCACGGTAAACGTGAAGGAATCGTCATGCCCAATGTGTCCACGACTGCCGCTGTCCTCGTTGCTGCAGGGCGCGGATCACGCGCCGGGGGAGGCCTTCCAAAACAATGGCGTACGCTGGGTGGCCGCACCGTCGCCGCCCATTCGATCGACGCGTTCCGCGCCCATGCGCGGGTCGATCACGTCGTCCTGGTCCTGCACCCCGACGACATGGGACTCGCGCCGGGGTGGCAAATGTGGCCGGACATGGACGTCGTGGCGGGTGGCGCCACGCGGGCCGAATCCGTTCGGGCCGGGCTGGATGCACTGCTGTCCATGGCGCCGCAGCACGTGCTGATCCACGACGTCGCACGCCCGTTGGTGACGGCCGACCTGATCGACCGGGTGATCGATGCGTTGGCCGAAACTCCGGGCGCGGCCCCTGCCCTGCCGGTGGTCGATGCGCTCTGGCTCGGCGAAGACGGCCGTGTTGCCGGGACGCAGGACCGCACCGGGCTGTGGCGCGCACAGACGCCGCAGGGGTTCCACTACTCAGCCATCCGCGACGCACATGCCGCGGCCGACTCGGATGCAGCCGACGATGTCGCCGTGGCGCGGGCGGCGGGGCTGGACGTTTCCATCGTCGAGGGCGATGAAAGGAACCTGAAGATCACCGGGCCCGCCGATTTCGCGCGGGCCGAGCAACTGCTGCGAGGTCCAATGGATATCCGCGTCGGCAACGGCTTCGACGTCCACGCCTTCACCGA
Organism: Palleronia marisminoris; assembly: GCF_900172315.1. Taxonomy (GTDB): domain Bacteria; phylum Pseudomonadota; class Alphaproteobacteria; order Rhodobacterales; family Rhodobacteraceae; genus Palleronia; species Palleronia marisminoris. The sequence continues at coordinate 2,585 of NZ_FWFV01000009.1, read as the reverse complement.
AGGGGACCACGTGATTCTCTGCGGCGTCGAGATCCCGCATGATCGCGCCCTTCTCGGGCATTCCGATGCCGATGTCGGGATGCACGCGGTGACGGATGCGATCTACGGCGCGCTCGCGGCGGGCGACATCGGGCGCCACTTTCCGCCCTCGGACCCGAAATGGAAGGGTGCCGAAAGCCGCATCTTCCTCGCCCATGCCCGCGATCTGGCGGCACAGCACGGGCTGAGGCTGGGCAATGCCGACCTGACGCTGATCTGCGAGGCACCCAAGATAGGCCCGCACGCCGAAGAGATGGCCGAGCGGCTCGCGGAGATCCTCGAGGCGGACGCCTCGCGCATCTCGGTCAAGGCAACCACGTCCGAGAAACTGGGCTTCCCGGGCCGCCAAGAGGGGATCGCCGCCATCGCCACCGTCTCGCTGCTCTCGATATGAGCCGAATCGTCGCCACCTTCTTCTTCGTCGGCCTCATGAAACCGGCGCCCGGCACATGGGGCTCGCTGGCCGCCCTGCCCGCCTTCTTCGCGCTGCACGTGCTGGGCGGGCCGTGGCTCTGCGTGATCGGAATCGTGGTCGCCTATGCGCTTGGCCACTGGGCGACGGCGCGCGAGACGGCGCGGGTCGGGATCGAGGATCCCGGCTGGATCGTGATCGACGAGGTGGCGGGGCAATGGGTCGCCCTCTTGCCGCTGACCTTCGGCGCGGCGAGCGTGGGCGTGGGAATCGGCGCGCTCTGGCCCGGCTGGATCGCGGCGTTCGCCCTGTTCCGGCTGTTCGACATCTGGAAACCCGGCCCGGTCGGCGCCGTGGACCGACGCGGCGACGTGACGGGCGTAATGCTCGACGATATCGTCGCCGGAGCAATGGCGGCGATCTGCGTCATTCTGCTGGCCGTGATCGCACATGGAGCGATCCTGCTGTGACCCTTGCCGAGGCAGTCCTTGCGGCGGCCAAGGCGCGGGGGGCGCTTCTTGTCACGGCCGAAAGCTGCACCGCCGGCATGATCGCCGCGGCCCTGACCGATCCGGCCGGCGCCTCTTCGGTGTTCGACCGAGGCTTCGTAACATATTCCAATGCCGCCAAGATCCAGATGCTGGGCGTTTCGGAGGCGACGCTCGCGGCCCGTGGCGCCGTCTCGGAGGAGGTCGCACGCGAGATGGCCGAAGGAGCGAGGTCGCGCTCGGGCGCCACCCATGCGGTCGCCGTGACCGGCATCGCAGGCCCAGGCGGATCGGAGCACAAGCCCGAGGGGCGGGTCTGTTTCGGCCTCGCCACCGAAGAGGGCACCCGAACCGAAACGGTAGAGTTCGGCGCAATCGGTCGCGGCCCCGTCCGCGCCGCCTCCCGCGATCACGCCCTGCGCCTTCTGGCCGACTCCCTGGGCTGACTTAACCGTAGCGCTTGGAGGCCTCGCGTTCGAAGGCGCGCACGATGCGCTGCATCGCGTCGTTGAAGAACATCTGCGCCGCCGAGCCCAGTATGCGGCTCTTGAACTCGAAATCCACGTCAAACAGCACTTCGCAGCCGCCGCCCTCGACATCGCGGAAGGCCCAGGTCGAGTTCATGTGACGGAAGGGGCCGTTCAGGTACTCGGTGTCGATCCGCATCTCCTCGCGATCCCTGGTCACGCGACTGCGGAACCGCTCGCGGAACACCTTGAACGAGATCACCAGGTCGGCCTCGAGCACCTCGCCGGTATCGGTCTCGCGCTGCGAGGTGATCCGGGCGGCCGAGATCCAGGGGATGAAATTCGGATAGCTCTCCACGTCGCCCACCAGATCGTACATCTGCTGGGCCGTGTAGGGCAGCTTGCGGGTTTCGTGATGCTTCGGCATATCTCTCCGGGGTCGGCCTCGCCGAGGATTTCGACCGATCCGATCCATAAATCAAGGGCTGCGGCATGGAGCGACCGAATTACCACGTCGAAGAGATGATCTCGGCCAAGACGATCGCCGCCCGGATCGAGGCCCTCGCCCGCGAGATCGAGCGGCATTTCGCCGGCACAGAGCAGCTTGTCGTGGTCGGCCTCCTGCGCGGGTCCTTCGTGTTCATCGCCGACCTCGTGCGCGAGTTGAAGCTGCCGGTCGAGGTCGATTTCCTCGAGGCGTCGTCCTACGGCAACTCGATGGAAAGCTCGCGCGAGGTGCGCATCCTGAAGGACCTGCGCGGCAAGATCGCCGGCCGTGACGTGCTGGTGGTCGAGGACATCGTGGACACGGGCTTTACGCTGCACCACGTTCTCGGGCTCTTGCGGCAGCGCGGTCCCGCCCGGCTCGAGACCATTGCGCTTCTCGACAAGCCGTCGCGGCGCGAGGTCGATGTCAAGGCAACTTGGACCGGCTTCGAAATCCCTGACGAGTTCGTCGTGGGCTACGGTATCGACTACGCGCAGCGCGACCGGAACCTGCCGCACATAGGGCGGGTGGTCATGGAGTGATCCAATTGGCCATCATGGGAACTTGACGCGCGCGCGCTAGGTGCTGTGATGATTTCGTTCGACCACATTTCAACAGGGAACATAACGATGAGAAGACTGATAGCCACGTCCCTCGCTCTCGGGACCATCGCCACCGTCGCCCTTGCCCAG
>NZ_FWFV01000006.1 GCF_900172315.1 Palleronia marisminoris | reverse complement strand
TCCTCATAGTCCAGAAGCTCGAACATCATCTGCACGCGAACCATCGCCGTCTCCAGCTTGATGCGCACGCGGCTGAGCCGCTTGGCGGGCTCGTAGGCCATCATGAAGGCGGTGATGAACGACATCAACTCGCCCGCGGTCGTGGGCTCGCCCCCGAAGAGGTTGTAGGCGCTGACTGCCACGATCCCGGCGATGGCGAAGCCCGCAAGCGTCTCCATCAAGGGGCTGGTCACGGCGCCGATCCGGGCGATCGCGTTGCGGCGACGCTCCACGTTGCGGACGGCGGCGCCCATGCGGCCCTGCATCTGGTCCTCGAGCGAGAAGACCTTCACCACGTGGATCCCTTTCGAGGTCTCTTGCACCACCTTCATGATCTCGGCGGCCGATGCCTGCTCGCTGCGCATGATCTCGCGGATCTGGCCCAGGAGTCTGCGTATGCCCAAGATCGCGACCGGCCCGACGACCAGCGCGAAGATCGACAGGAACGGCGCCTGGTAGATCATGACGGCCAGCAGGCCGATCAGCATCAGCGCGTCGCGGCTGATCGAGGCGACGATCAATTCAATCACCTGCTGCGCGGCCGCCGCGCCAGATGTCAGGCGCATCAGGAGGTTCGACGATTCCTGCTGATTGAAGAACGAGACGCCGTTCCTGAGCAGCTTGCGGTACAGCTCTTCCTGCTGGTTGGCGATGATCCGGTTGCCGGCCCGCGACATCGCCACCGATTGCACGTAGTTCGCGCAGCCCTTGATCGTGAAGGTCGCGGCCACGGCGCCAGCCACCAGAAGGGCCATACCCTTGTGGTCAGAGGCGGTCATCGCTTCGACGATGAACTCCATCAGGAACGCGGTTGCGGCGGTCGTGGCCGCCACCACCACCATCGCGACGATCGCCAGGACATACCATTTGCGCTGCGCAACGGCCTGCTCGGTCAGCAGACGACGCAGCATGTCCCGCCGTTGGTCGTCGGGCGAAAACAGCTTCACGAGGGCGCGCCTCAGGAGTTTCATGACAATGCCTCGCGGTCTCGGGCGCACAGGCTGCCCATGTAAGACATCGCGCGTCGAAATACGACACCTGGGCACCGTCGCCCTGTATTCGGGCGGAACCCCGCGATGTCCGATGCCTAGCGATCGAGTGTCCTGCCCGCAAGCCGCCCGCGGGTCACTCGAGGTGCAGGCGCGCCTCGACCGGCTGACCGTCCGCCGTCAGCGCCCTGTGGTCGTTGGCGTTCAGGGTCACCCGCACGTTCCCGCCTGTCGGGATGTGCGTCCAGTCGCCGTAGAGCCGGCCCAGCTTCACCCCGTCCACGTAGACATGCGCGTGGCCCTCGCCCTTCACATGGGCACCCCCTGCCGCGGCGGGGGCAAAGGCGAACCCGCCGGTGACGAGGTGCAGGTTGTATCCTCCGACCGAGTCCGGCGTGGCCTCGACCGAGACCGTCGCGCCGGGCACATCCACGGTCGCTTCATGCATCACCGCGTGGGCCGCATCCCCATGCGCATGTGTCGAGTGGTCGTGCCCGTCCAGAGTCAGCCCCTGACCCGCGGCAAAGACGATGCCGAGGCCGGTGCCGAAAAACAGTCCGATCAGCAGCATCAGAAGGGGACGGCCCATGGAAACGATCTCCGTCGAGGTGGTGCGGCGGGCGCGGTTCGGGCGCCCGCCGGCGCGGTCAGGCAGGTTGAGCGATGCCCGCGTCACGCATCTCGCGGCTCCACAGCGCGCCCGCGAGCGCGCCGAGGCAGACCCACACCGCAAGACCCACGCCGAGGGCGCGCGCGGCGAACTCGCCGGCCAGTTCAGGCGGGGTCGGGCCGGTATAGATCTCGGGCTGCGGCGCGCCAATCAGATGGGGCAGCAGGAACAGCACGATCGCCGCCCCCCACGCCATCCACGACCTGCCGAGCGCAAGCAACGCGCAGGCAAGACCCGTCGAGACGACTGTGCCGGCCCACCACGCCTGGCGCGCGGCCAGATCGGCGGCGGCGACGCCCGGAAGCTCGGGCGGCAGACCGATGGCGGGTGCGAACTGAACCGTCACCCATCCCGCGATGCCCCAGACGATCCCGGCGCGCGGATCGACCCGCGCCAGTCCCCGGGCCGAGGCCATGGCCATCGCGGCGGTCAGGATCAGCCCGTAGCCGACATAGACCAGCGCCGAGAACAGCACGCTCAGCCCGTCTCGTAGCAGGTCGACGCCACCGGTGCGCTGCTGGGCCGAAACGATGCTGTCGGCGCCGAAATGGATCAGCTCGCCGCCCTCATAGAGCTCGGCATGCAGAAGCACCGGCTGGACGAAGACAAGCTGAAGAAGCGCGGCGACGAGCCCCGCGGCGAATCCAGCGATCACTGCGCTGGTCAGGATACGGCCGAGCATCGCTCAGTGACAGGGAAAGCCGGTGGCGTGGCGAACGTCATGCGCGGCGTCGTGCAGCGCATCGGCCTGCACGTGGCCTGCCAGGACGATCAGGCCGAGACCCAGGATCGACGCGAAAAGCGCCGGCAGCGCAACGTCGGCGGTGGAGGCGCGGGTAGCGGTCGTGGTGGTCATCTTCATCTCCTTGCCCGTCTCCCCGACGGTCTGGTTTCCATCATGCCCGGCAGGTCTCCTGGCTTGCGGGTCGTTGCGCGACGTTCGCCTTCCCCGGACCGACATCCAAGTGGCTTTTTCGGACGCGCGCTCGCCGCATACAGTCGCGGGGGCGGCTCCGGCATTTCACCGGATTCCCTCAGGGGCTCCACCACGCGGGCGGAACACCGAGCTTCTCCTGCGTAGCTGACGCGCCGCCACGTGGGAAGGGCGGATCTGCGCCTTCGGCCACGCCCCGCCGGCGTCAGTCCCTTCGGCGCACCGATTGTCTGAGCCGCTCGGCATAGTCCGCCCGTTCTTCGGCGCTGAGACGGGCCAGCTCCGCAGCCAGCGCGGTCTCAAGCGTCGACAGCCGCGCCTCGCCCAGGTCGCGTTGCTTGCGCAGGGCCGCCGTGACGGCCCCGGGCGCGAACGGTTCGGCCCGGATCGCCGACAGTAGGGCCTCGAACGAGGCGCGACGAGCGCCCGGATCGAGGCGGGGCGCGCGTTTCAGCTCGGTGACCAGGTCCTGCCGCGCGTCATCCGGCAAGGACATGACCAGCGGCGCGAGCGGACCGCCCATGCGCCCTCCTCGCCCCGGACCGTGCCGGTCGAAGGCCAAGCCGATGACGACGCCCGCCACCGCCACGTTCAGCGCCAGCGAGACGACCAGAAGATAGCGCCAAGGGCGCGGGACCGCACGCAAGCTCATTCCACGACCTCCGCCAATTGAAAGGCATAGACCCCGGACAGGTCTTCCATCGCGTAGCTTTCCGGCGCCACCGAGGCCACCACGCCGCCCGGATCGGCGATGCCCAGGAAGATGCCGACGGCGCAGGCTGCGGCAATCCCGCCCCAGGCCCAGCTGTCGCGCCGGCGCCGGCCCGCCGCGGCCCGCCGGGCGTCCCGCAGCACCCGCGCAAGCAGCAGGTCCGAGGGCTGCGGCGGTGCCCTTCGCCCCTGCTCAAGCGCGGCATCGGCCAGCACGCGCGACATCAGGTCGTCCGACGCGGGCTCCTTCAGCGCGCCAAGCGCGCGGGTCAGATCGTCTTCATTCATCGACATATCCCAGCGCCTCCTTCCGCCCGGCCAGTATACGGCCCAAGGTGGCCTTCCCCCGTGCCGTCAGGCTTTCCACCGCTTCTACGCTCACGCCCATGGCGACAGCGATCTCGGGGTTCGGCAGTTCTTCCATATGGCGCAGGATCACCGCCAGGCGTTGCCGTTCGGGCAAGCGCGCCAAGGCGTCCTCCAGCGCGGTTCTGCGCTGGGCATCCTGCATCCGCTCGCTCACGCCGGGCTCGGGTGCGGCGGGGTCATTCGCCGCGTTCAGCGGCTCGGTATGGCGGCGGGCGCGCAGCCGGTCGGTGCACAGGTTCGCCGTCACCCGGTAGAGCCATGTCGAAACCTTGGCACGACCCGCCTCCCAGTCGGGCGCGATCCGCCACAGCCGCATCAGCGCCTCTTGCGAGACATCCTCGGCCTCGGCGGCGTCGCCCAGCATCCGCTGCGCCACGGCCAGCACGCGCGGCAGGTGCCGCCGCGCCAAGGGTGCGGCGGCCGCCATGTCGCCGGCCGCGTAAGCCGCCAGCAGGGTTTCGTCGTCAGGCTCGCTCATTGCGTCCCCGTGTGTCGGGGCCGGTTCTCGCACGAGTCCGACCCCATCGCATCAGCCGCGGTAGTGGTCCATTTGGCCGTCGGGGCCGTGATGACCGCGGCGTCCCATGGGCGGGATCTGCGAGATCTCCTCGGCCGAGAGCGTACCGTCGCCATCCGCGTCGAACCGATCGAAGAGCTGCTCGGCCCGGTCGCCATGCGCGCCGCGGGGCTGGGGCAGATTCACCACGGCAATCTCGCCGTTGTTGTCCTCGTCGAAGCGGTCGAACATGGCGCCCGCGCGCTCGGTTGCCCGCTCGACGGCGGCCGAGATCACCTCGTCCCGCGAAACGGTGCCGTCGCCATTCGCATCGGCGCGCGCCATCGGGTTCTGACCCATGGCCTGCATTTCCTCGCGGCTGATCTGGCCATCGTCGTTCTGGTCGAGGCGCAGGATCGGGTGGGGCCGCTGGGTGCCCTGGTTCGTTGCGGACGCGTTCTGGGCGAAGGTGGCACCGGCCATGACCGTGCCGGCCATGAGCGCGAAGATCGCGGTGCGGATCATTTTCTTGTCCTTTCGATGTCTCGGATCGCCATGTCGCGGCGACCCCCCTGATACGGCGGGCCGCATGCGCTTCCGTCGCGGGAAATGCGTCACGGCTTCGTCAGACCTGTCCCATCCAGCGCGCGACCCTGGTTGAATGGCACCCGTAAATACGTCACAGGACGAACCCTCTGACGTCCTTGTGCGTTGCCTGAAAGCCGCGAGACCCCCAGAACCGTTTCCGCAACCCTTTGATTGCCAGAGATTCGCCATGTTGACCCGACGCCACTTCATCGCCACCGGCTTTGCCGCCCTCACGCCTTCCGCCGTGCTGGGCCATGCCGGACTGCCTCACAAGAGCCACGCGACGATGCGGGCGCGCGACGTGGAGATCCGTGAGGATGTCGAGGTCGACACGATCCACGTCTTCCCCGACTACTTCTCGATCTACCACGTCCGGGCACCGGGACGGGCGCGCGAATACCACGTCGCCGTGGGCGATGACGGCCGCAACCTTCGCGGCACCACCGTCATCAAGCGCAAGGAGCAATGGCCCTCGTGGACCCCGACACGGAACATGATCCGGCGCGAACCCGACGTCTACGGGCAGTACGCCGGCGGGATGCCGGGCGGCCCGGACAATCCCCTGGGCGCGCGGGCGCTGTACCTCTATCGTGGCGGACGCGACACGCTGTACCGCATCCATGGCACCCCCCAGCCCTGGACCATCGGGCAGGCGGTGTCCTCGGGCTGCATCCGTCTGACCAATGACGACGTGATCGAGCTCTACCCCCACGTGAACATCGGCACGAAGGTGATCTCGTACCGCTGAGCGGTCTAGCTCTCGTCGCCCAGCGGTTCGTCCTGGCTGGGGGACGCGGCGCGGTCGTCGGGGATAGGATCGCTGACCTCTCCCTCGATCTGCTGGCGGCGGCTGACATGGAAGGTCTGGGTCGTTCCGTCCTTGGCCTCGCCCAGGTAGAGCGTGCGATGCGGGAAGGGGATCTCGATGCCGCGCTCGTCGAAGATGCGCTTGCAAACCTCGTTATACATCCGCCCGACGCCCCACTGCGTACCCGGAGCGCATTTGATCCGCGCGCGCAGGATGACGGCTGAATCGGCCAGCTCCTGCACCCCGAACCACTCGAAATCGCCGACGATGTTCGGGCCGTGCTCTGCGTCGGCCCGCAGCTCTTCGAAGGCGTCGATCATCGCCGTCTTCACGTCGAGGACGTTCTCGCGGTAGGCGACGCCCATGTCCGACAGGTAGTAGCCGAAATCCTTCATGTAGTTCGACACCATGTCCACGGACGAGAACGGGATGATGTGGAACACGCCCGACAGGTCCCGCAGGCTGACAGAGCGGATCGTCAGCCGCTCGACCGTGCCGGTGGTGCCGCCGGCGGTGATGACGTCTCCCACGTTGATCGCGTTCTCGAACTGGATGAAGACGCCGGTAATGATGTCTTGCACCATCTTCTGCGCGCCGAAGCCGATTGCCAAGCCCAGCACACCGGCCGAGGCGAGGAGCGGCCCGATGTTCAACCCGACCTCGGACAGGACGAACATCAGCGTGATCAGGATCAGCGCGATGGTCGCCGCGTTCCGCGCCAGCGTCAGCAACGTGCGCTCGCGCGCCGTGGCGATCTGGCCGTATTCCGGGTTCAGCCGGTAATCGACATAGGAGGTCATCGCGACCCAGATGGCGAAGGCCGCGATCAGGATCAGTGCGACCGAGATGAACATTCCCGTCATCCGCAGCCCGACCTGGCTGGCCAGCCACAGTCGCAGGCTGACCAGGTTGATCGCATCGAGCGCGAAGAGCACCACGAAGACCACAATCACCAGCCGCAGGACGAACAGCGCCTTGGGGATGAACCGGTTGAGCCGCGTTTCGAGCAGCGGCAGGCGGGCGCGCACGTCGTCCGGCACCACGATTCCCCGCGCCATGACCCGGGTGAGGAAGGTCGAGAACGCGACCCCCGCCAACACGACCAGCACCACCTGCCCCGAGGTCGTCAGCGACTGGAACACCAGGTTCGGCGGGCTGATCAGCACCACGATGAACATCGCGAAGAGATACAGCAGCACCGGCCAGTGCCAGTGTCGCGCCAGCCAGGACAGCGAGCCGGTGGGGCGCACGATGCCCCCTTCTCCGGTCATCCAGTCGGCCAGGCGGTGGCGGTTGCGCAGGATCATCACCACGGCGATCCCCAGCACGACCAGCGCGATCAGCGCCGTAACGGCCGACCCGGCGACCCGGCCCGTCTGGGAATTCACGATCGGCACCACCAGCAATTGCCCGTAGCCGGCGATGCTGACGATGGCGTTGACGGCCCGCGTCGTACGCTTCGCCACGCGGTCGCCCATGGGCAGCAGCCGCATTTCGCGTGCCGAGGGCGACAGCACGAGTCGCACGCCGACTTTCACCGTCTCGACCAGAAGGAACGCGTTGAGATACAGCGTCTGGCGGATCTCGATCGTCCCGAAATCGCCAAGGGCGAGCAAGGCGATCAGGTAGCCCGCCGCCCAAGCCACGATCACGATCGACAGGTCGATCAGTGCCGACAGGATCCACAGCCCCACCGTGCGCGCGGCAGAGGCTTCATGGGTCGCCGCGCCCAACCGTCGATACAGCCGCTTGGCCATGCTGCGCAGGACCAGGAAGACAGCGGCGGTCGCGACGATCACCATGAGAAGCTCGCCCACCGTCTGAAGAACGATTGCCAGCGACAGCCCTTCGAGCCCGCTCAGAACCTCCGGCGCCTGCTGCAGCCGGTCCCAGACCGAGACGGCGCGGGTGGCGAGCCCCTCGGCGGCCCCTTGCGTGACCAGCGCGATGCGGCGCCCGAAGGACAGCACCTCGGAGGGAGCCGCGTCCTCACCGGCCAGAAGCTCGACCACGTCGTCTGCGGGACTGTCCCCGTCCGCCACCTCTTGGGTCTGGCGCAGCCGGTCGAGCAGTTCGGCGCGCGCGGCATCATCCTCGAGCGCCTGGATCAGCAGGTCGACGACGCCCTGCTCGGTCACGGCGACCGCGGCCGCGGCCTCTTCGGTCGCCTCCTGCGCGGCGGCAGGTCCGAGCGCCACGACCATCAGGATCGCCAAGGCCCCAAGGGCCGAGCGCAGAAGCGCGGTCAGGTTCATCATCGGTGCGGCAATCCCAGGTTGGAGGTGATCAGGTGGCGTTCGGCCGGTGCCGGTTCAGCCACCAGACCGATGCGTTCAGGGCAAAGGCGACGCTGACCCAGACGAGGTACGGAACGAACATGAGGCCGGCGATCCAGTCGATCTGCCAGAACTGCCAGAGCGTCCCGGCCACGGCGAGCCACAGGATGCCGATGACGACCAGCCCCGCCTTCATGTGGTGCAGCCCGAAGAACACGGGCGTCCACAGCGTGTTGAACACGATCTGCACCGTGAAGTACGCCATGGCGAGGCCGGCATGATCCTCTGGCGCCACACGCGCGGCGGCCAGGGCGATCAGTACGTAGAGGATGCTCCAGACGACCGGGAACGCCCAGTTCGGCGGCGTGAAGCCCGGTTTCTTCAGCCCGCCATACCAGGCGCCCGGCTTGAACATCACGCCGGTCGCCGCGGCACCCGACGAGGCAAGCAGAAAGAGAAGGAACAGCATCCAGTCCATGGCGTCGGTGATAACATGCACAGACCTGCCGTCCAGATCACGCGCGGCCGCTCTCGCTGGCGTGACCGCATGGGTGCCCTTTCTTTCCCGCGGGCCAACCTCTAGGTCGCGACGCATGGAGCGTTTCGAAGACATCTATGCCGAAGAGGTCGCCGCCGGCCGGATCGAAGCCGACCCGGCGCAAGAGGCCGTGCTGCCCGAATTCACGCGCCTGTCGCAGGCGCTGGCCGAGAAGCCCGCCCGCCGGGGCTTCTTCGGCCGCAAGACCTCCGAGCCGGTTCAGGGGCTGTACCTCTGGGGCGGGGTCGGGCGCGGGAAGTCGATGCTGATGGACCTGTTCGCGCGCCGGGTCGAGGTGGCAGGCGGCCAGCGCCGGGTGCACTTCCATGGCTTCATGCAAGAGACCCACGCCGCCATCGGCCGCGCCCGCAAGCGGGGCGTGGACGACGCAATCAAGCCGGTGGCCGACGACATCGCCGACGGCCTGCGCCTTCTGTGCCTCGACGAGATGCAGATCGGCGACATCACCGACGCCATGATCGTCGGCCGCCTGTTCGAGCGGCTCTTCGAGCAGGGCGTGACGGTGGTCACGACCTCGAACCGCCCGCCGGACGACCTTTACAAGGACGGGCTGAACCGCAACCTGTTCCTGCCCTTCATCGACCTGCTGAAACAGCGGATGAAGGTGGTGGAGCTCGCCTCGCCCCGCGACTGGCGGCAGGACCGGATCGCCGGGGCCGACCTCTATTTCACGCCCGCCGACGCCCGCGCCCGCGAGGGCATCGACGCCCTGTGGGAGCGGCTGACCGGCGGCGCCGAGCCCGAGACGCTGCGCCTCGAGGTCACCGGCCGCACGGTCGAACTGCCGCGCTACGCCGCCGGTGTCGTCCGCGCGGGCTTCTGGGACCTCTGCGGCCGACCGCTGGGCGCGGCCGACTACCTTGCCCTGGCAGAGCATGTGCGGGTCCTGATGCTGGAAAACGTGCCGCGGCTGGGGGCAGACAACTACAACGAGGCCAAGCGCTTCGTCACGCTGATCGACGCCCTTTACGAGGCCGAGACGCGCCTGGTCATGTCCGCCGCCGACCGGCCCGAGGGGCTGTATGCCGAAGGCACCGGTGCGTTCGAGTTCGAGCGCACGGCCTCGCGCCTGCACGAAATGCAGTCCGAAGGCTGGGGTGCCGAGCAGGCCTAGCCGTTCTCCTGCAGCACTCGCCCTGCTAGGTAAAGCGACCCGCAGATCAGGATGCGCGCGCCGGGCGCGCCCTCGGCGATCCGTTCGATGGCTGCCATGACGCTCGGTGCCGTGCCTGCGGCGAAGCCCGCCTTTTCGGCCGCCGCTGCGGTATCGTCCGCCGACAAGGTGTTCGCCTCGCCCGGGATCGACACCGCCGTCAGGCTGTTGGCGACCCCGGCAAGCGGGCGCAGGAAGCCCGCCACGTCCTTGGTGTTGAGCATCCCGCAGATCACGTGCGTATCGCGCACCGGCATCGCGGCGATCGTCGCGGCCACGACCTCCCCCGCCGCAGGGTTGTGCCCGCCATCGAGCCACAGCTCGGCACCGCCAGCCGCACGTACCAGCGGCCCCTCGCGCAGGCGCTGCATCCGGGCGGGCCAGTGCGGGCGGGTGACGGCGGCCTCGCAGGCCCCCTCGTCCGCGCCGAGGTGGCGCAGGGCGGCCAGCGCAATGCCAGCGTTCTGCATCTGGTGCGGGCCGGGCAGCGAGGGCAGCGGCAGGTCCAGCAGGCCGCGCTCGTCCTGAAAGACCAGCCGCCCGCGTTCCTCCCAGACATGCCAGTGCTGGCCGTGGATCAGGGCGGGGCAACCCAGCGCGCGGAGGCGGTCCTCGATCACGTCGAGGGCCGGTTCCTCCTGCGGGCCGATCACGGCGGGCGTGAGGCGCTTGAGGATACCCGCCTTCTCGCCCGCGATCTCGGGCAGGGTCTCGCCCAGGTATTGCTGATGGTCGATGGACACGGGCGCGATGATCGACAGAGCGGGCGTCATCACGTTCGTGGCGTCCAGCCGCCCGCCCAGGCCGACCTCGAGCAGCGTCCAGTCCGCGGGCGTGCGGGCGAAAGCCAGCAGGGCGGCGGCGGTCGTGACCTCGAAGAAGGTGATCGGCTGCCCGCCATTGGCGGCCTCGACCTCGTCCAGAAGGTCAGACAGCGCGTCCTCGGAAATCAGCTCTCCGGCCAGCCGGATGCGCTCGTGGAAGCGGGCGAGATGGGGCGAGGTATAGGCATGGACCCGATCGCCCTGCGACTCGAGCCCCGCCCGGATCATCGCCTGGGTCGAACCCTTGCCGTTTGTGCCGGCGATGTGGATCACCGGGGGCAGGTTGTCCTGCGGGTTGCCGAGCGCGTCGAGCACCCGCCACATCCGGTCCAGCGTCAGGTCGATGATCTTGGGGTGCAATCCCATCAGCCGGGCGAGGATCGCGTCCGACGTCATGTCCGCTCGGCCCCGCGGGCGATCACTATGAGCGTGCCGCCAATCGCCATGTGGATAGCAACGCAGAGCCACGGCCACCACTCCGGCATCGCGGGACGACCCGTCGCGGATGCCGCGTGCACCAGTCCGAGCGCGACGACGACCCCTCCGACCGCCGCGAGCCCCGCCCGCGATCCCACGAGGGCAAGCCCTGCTGCCGCATAGAGCGCAAGGCCGGCCACCATGACGCCCTCCATGTCACCGACGGCCATGCAGAAGGCCGGGAACATGACACCGAAAAGGGCGAGCAGGCCCGCCAGCTGCGGCGGCGCGCCGATCGGGCGGAACGCCACGAACAATGCCGCCGTCAGCGCCCCGATGGCCACGCCCAGGGCGAGGGCGACATCGAAGACGAGCACGGCGTCAGCTCTCGGCCGTGGCCGGCGGGTGGGTGGCCGAGGCCCCCTCGGTCGCGGCTTCGCTCGTTGCGGCGGGTGCCGGCAGATCGCCGCGCACCTGGGCGGGCATGTGGGTCAGCATCCGCAGCACGACCGTCAGTTCGTCCTTCAGCGCGCGCCGGTCGGTGACCCGGTCGAGCATGCCGTGATCCAGCAGGTACTCGGCGCGCTGGAAGCCCTCGGGCAGCTTCTCGCGGATCGTCTGCTCGATCACGCGGGGGCCGGCGAAGCAGATCAGCGCGTTCGGTTCGGCGATCTGAACGTCGCCCAGCATCGCGTAGGAGGCCGTCACGCCGCCCGTCGTCGGGTGGGTCAGCACGACGATATAAGGAAGCCCGGCCTCGCGCAGCATCTCGACCGCGACCGTGGTGCGCGGCATCTGCATGAGCGACAGGATCCCTTCCTGCATCCGCGCTCCGCCGGCGGCGGAGAACAGGATGAGAGGCCGCTTCAGCTCGACCGCGCGGGTGGCAGCCGCGAGGATCGCGTTGCCGACATACATCCCCATCGAGCCGCCCATGAACGAGAAGTCCTGCCCGGCGGCAACGATGGGCACGCCGCCCATCTCGCCCTCGGCCACCAGCATCGCCTCGGCTTCGCCCGTCTTGCGCTGTGCGGCACGCAGGCGGTCGGGGTATTTCTTCTGGTCGCGGAAATGCAGCGGATCGGTTGTCGGCTGCTCGACCGGCACCGTATTGAAGGCGCCGCCGTCGAACAGCGCCTCGAACCGCGCGCGGGGCGTGATCGCCATGTGATGGCCGCATTTCGAGCAGACCTGCAGGTTCTCGGCCAGCTCCCGGTGGAACAGCATCGAGCCGCACTCGTCGCACTTGGTCCAGAGGTTCTCGGGCACCTCGCGCCGATTGAACAGCGAGCCGATCTTCGGGCGGACGTAGTTGGTAATCCAGTTCATCACAGATCCCGGTCGTTGATGGCCACCGGAATAGGCGGCGGGTGGGAGGAATGCAATCAAAGGGTCGCGGGCTGTATGCGGCCGCGCACCGGATGCCGCCGTCGAACACAGCCCGAAGCCCCGCAGGACCAGAACCGTGGCCGCGATGGCTCTACCGCCGCAGCGCGATCCGCGCTCCCAGCCACAGGTTGAGGACCCAGAGAAGCGCGAGCGCGAGTTCGATCAGGTTCGGCCCTGTGAAGAAGCCGGAAAGCCCCGGGTCCGGGGCCTCGGGTGCGCCGGGCGGCGACAGGAACAGGGCGTAGCCGCTATCGACCGCGTCTTCGGTTCCGAAGAACAGCATGGCGAAGAGGTTGTTCAGCCAGTGCAACCCGATGGCCGCGCCGGTCGATCCGGTGCGCGCCACGAGGTCTCCGCAGGCAAGCCCGAGCACCGCCGCCCAGAGCGCGTAAAACAGGCCGTCGGAAACGGTGTCGCCATTCACGAAATGCACGGCGCCGAACAGAATCGCCGGCGCGCCCAGCCAGACCCAGCGCGCACGGGACCGGGCGTAGAGTTCCTGCATGATGTAGCCGCGAAAGATCAGCTCTTCGGCGGCGCTTTGGACCAGGATCGCGACGGCGGCTACGGGAACGACCGCCAGCCACGCAGCGAAGGGCCGGATCGAGCCGCCGGCCTCGGAGGACATCTCGGCCGGGGCGAAGGCGAGGGCCAGCGTCATCGCGACATAGACCAGCCCCGCCCCCTTCACCGTCGCCATCAGGTCGGCGCGGACCACCGCGGGCGGGCCGAACAACGTGCCGACCCCCCGCCCCTGCATCCGCCGCATCCACAGCGCCAGCACCTCCACCGGCAGCGCATAGGCCAGCAGAACCAGCGTCAGCGCGATTGCATCGGTCCCCGCAATGCGGTCGTTCCCTAGAAGGCCCACTACCGGCAGCCACATCACGTCGAAGGCAAGTTCGGCCAGCGCCAGGCCGGCGACCGGCACCCACAGGCGGGCGGGGGGCACCGCGGGGGCCGCGAAGGCGCGCATGGGCGCGTGGCCACTCATGGACGCAGGCGCCAGCGCAGGATCGCCCAGATGGCGACGAGGACCGCGCTATCGGCGGCGATCAGCGTTCCGGTCAACTCGACATCGTCGGCCGCGTAGGGCGTGACGTACAGCGCAAGGCCGGTGATCGTGCCCTTGGTCGCCACGATCAGAAGCGCCGCGACGTTGTTGGCGAAGTGCAGCCCCCACGCGGCGCCGAGGCTGCCGGTCCGGGCCGTCAGGTCCGCCGCGGCAAGGCCGAAGGCAGCAGCCGATCCCGCGATGAGCAGCGCGTTGTCCCCCGCCGTGACCGGGTCGTAGTGCAACGCTCCGAAAACCACCGCGGGCAGGACCAGCCAGACCACCCTCAAGGGAAACCGCGCGGCGAGTTGTTGCAGGAGGTAGCCGCGAAAGATCAGCTCTTCGGCGCCGGTCTGGATCAGCACGAGGACGAGGGCCAGCGGCAGGAGCTTCGCCCAGAGATCGGGGGTGAGGTTCGGCTCGGGCGGGGCTCCGAGGCCGAAGAGCAGCAGCGACGCCATGTAAACCATTGCCACCAATGCGACCGCCCAGCCGAAATGCCGCGCCGCTCGCACGCGCGGGCCGATCAGGCTGGCCGTGCCGCGCCCGTGCAACAGACGCGCCGCGATCACCGGGGCCGCGGCCATGCCGATGAAGGTCGCCAGCAGAAGAAGCGTGCCGGCGGGCGCCTCGGGCGTGACCATCGACCGCAGCGCGGCGCGCACGGCCGTTCCGCCGTCCAGCAGATAGACGCCGCCCAACAGTGCGGCACCCCATGCGACGATCACGGCGACCATGAGCACTATGCCCAGGGCAAGGCGCCACAGCGCGGGCTTCCGGCGGGCGGGGGCGATGAAGGCCTTGAAGGCGGGGGTCATGGCGGTTCCTTCCGGGGCGGGATCTGCGGTTCACCGCCCTCAGGGCAAGGGCCGTCCGGCATCCGCTCTTGTTCCGCCCCCGCCCCTATCCTATTCCCGGAACCGACAGCCATGGGAGACGCGCGATGCTGAAGGGCAAACCCGACAAGTCGAAACTGCCGAGCCGGCACGTGACCGAAGGACCGGCCCGCGCCCCGCACCGGTCCTATTACTACGCGATGGGCCTGTCCGAGCAGGAGATCGCGCAGCCCTTCGTCGGCGTCGCCACCTGCTGGAACGAGGCCGCGCCGTGCAACATCGCCCTGTCGCGCCAGGCGCAGGCGGTCAAGATGGGCGTGAAGGCCGCCTCGGGTACCCCGCGCGAGTTCACCACGATCACCGTCACCGACGGCATCGCCATGGGCCACGAGGGGATGCGCTCGTCCCTGGCCTCGCGCGAGGCCATCGCGGACACGGTCGAACTGACCATGCGCGGCCACGGCTACGACGCGCTGGTGGGCCTTGCGGGCTGCGACAAGTCGCTGCCGGGCATGATGATGGCGATGGTGCGGCTGAACGTGCCGTCGGTCTTCATCTATGGCGGCTCGATCCTGCCCGGCAAGGTGCCCGCCGGCGCCAATGTGCCCGAAGATTTCGCCAGCCGCGACCTGACCGTGCAGGACATGTTCGAGGCTGTCGGCCGCCACCAGAACGGCACCCTGTCCGACGAGGCGCTCGCGATCCTGGAACGCGTCGCCTGCCCCAGCGCCGGGGCCTGCGGCGGCCAGTTCACCGCCAACACCATGGCCTGCGTGTCCGAGGCGATCGGGCTTGCGCTGTTCAACTCCTCCGGCGCACCCGCGCCCTACGAGTCCCGCGACCAGTACGGCACCGCGTCGGGCGAGGCGGTGATGAACCTGCTCGAAAAGAACATCCGCGCCCGTGACGTCGTCACCCGGAAGGCGCTGGAAAACGCCGCGCGGGTCGTCGCCTGCACGGGTGGGTCGACCAACGCCGGCCTGCACCTGCCTGCCATCGCGCATGAAGCAGGGATCGACTTCTTCCTGCAGGACGTCTGCGAGATCTTCCGCGACACGCCCTATTTCGTCGACCTCAAGCCCGGCGGCCAATACGTCGCCAAGGACCTCTATGACGCCGGTGGCCTGCCGGTCGTGATGAAGGAACTGCGCAAGGCGGGCCTGATCCACGAGGATTGCCTGACCGCCTCGGGCCGCTCCATCGGGGAAGAGATCGACCGGGTTGACCGCGAGGCCGACGGCCGCGTGATCCATCCCGTCGACACGCCGATCACCAAGACGGGCGGCGTCGTCGGCCTGCAAGGCAACCTCGCCCCCGAAGGTGCCATCGTGAAGGTCGCCGGAATGAGCGCCGAAGAACAGTCCTTCACCGGCCCCGCCCGCGTCTTCGAATCCGAGGAAGAGGCGTTCGAGGCCGTCAAGGCCCGCACCTACGCGGAAGGCGAGGTCCTCGTCATCCGCAACGAAGGCCCCGCCGGCGGCCCCGGCATGCGCGAGATGCTGGCCACCACCGCCGCGCTGTCGGGTCAGGGCATGGGCAAGAAGGTCGCGCTGATCACCGACGGGCGCTTCTCGGGCGCGACGCGCGGCTTCTGCGTCGGCCATGTCGGCCCCGAGGCGGCGCAGGGCGGCCCCATCGCCCTTCTCCAGAACGGCGACGTCATCACCATCGACGCGGTGAAGGGCGAGATCTCGGTCGACCTGAGCGATGAGGAACTCGGAAGCCGCCGCCAGGCATGGACCGGCGCCAAGCCGACCAACTACGCCAGTGGTGCGCTGTGGAAGTTCGCGCAGCTCGTCGGGCCGACCTACAAGGGTGCCGTCACCCATCCCGGCGCCTCCGAGGAAACGCACGTCTACATGGACCTCTGACACCATGCGCCTGTCCGTCGGCCGCGACGCGCGCGCCCACCGCCGGGAGCTTCGGCGGTGGGAAGCTCTGGCCGACCGGATCGACGGCATGGACGCGGTTGCGCTGGCCGCAACGCGGCAGCAGGCCATGGACCTGCGGGCCGCGCTGGACCGGACCCTCGCCCTGGCGGAACGGCGCTTGTCGTCCGCGGTCGGGCAAGGCGAGCCCGAGGGACCGCGCGACAGCGACTGGGTATGGCGCCCCTCGCTGTTTCGTACGCGGCTTCCCGTCCCGGGCCATGCCGGCGTGACCAGCGACACACCATTGGGCGACGCGGCCAAGGTCTTTCACGACTGCACATTGTCCGAGATCTCGGTATCGCAGCGGCCAGGCCTCGGTCGAGCCGCTGCGCCCTTTGTGCTGGCGGTGGAGGTTCTGGATTTCGAGGGCTCGTTCCTGTCCCTTGCCGTCGATCTGCCGCCCGCCGCGACCGAGGGGCTGACGCTCAGCCACATCATCCAGCTCTCGATGACGGTCGAGGCCGAGCGCCCAATCGCGATCTTCGCGCGCCTCAACGTCAAGCACGGGCCGAACGTCGAACAGATGGTTCGCGAACTTGACCTCCCGGAAGCCGCCGCAGAGCTGGAATTCGACCTCGCCTATTCCGGTATCGCCGAGGCCAGGGCCGAGCGCGCCTGGATCGACATCATCTTCGACGATCCGCGGATGAACCGGGTCGAGTTCGGAGACATGGTCGTAAGCCGCCGCCTTCGCGCCGAGGTCTAGACGGTGGAGTGGGTTGTCACGGCAAGCGCGCTCGAACGCGGGGTGTGGACGCTGCGGCGCGAAGACGGCGAGACACCCCCGAAGATCGAGATCCGCCACGCCCACCGCCACCTTTCCGGCATCCGGACCGAGATCCACGGCAGCGCCCTGATCTTGTCGGTCGAACTGCCGCGCGAGGTGCTGTCGGACGGCCTGCAGAGCATTCACGCGGTGGACGGCGCCAACGGCACGACGCTCGCTTCCTTGCACATCGCGGCGGGCCGCGCGACATGGCCGCCGAGCTGTCGCTGCTACGGGATGAGCTCGAGCTTCTGAAGAGGGCGTTTCGCCGCCACCTGTCCCGGGATTGGTTTCGCTAGCGGCCACGATCCGGTGCACTATCCCCGAATTGTCCATCCTCAGGCCCAATCTTGCCCCACTCGCGCGGCACAGACGCGGTCATTGACAGCGTCGAGCATTGGAAAGGCCCGGGATGGACAGACTGACCGAGATGGAAGCCTTTGCCACCGTCGTCGATCAGGGCGGGTTCACCGACGCGGCCAAGAAGATGGGCATCTCGAAATCCGCCGTTTCGAAGCACGTCTCGTCGCTCGAGGCGCGGCTGGGTGCGCGCCTTCTGAACCGCACCACCCGCCGCGTCAGCCCCACCGAGATCGGCCTTGCCTATTACGACCGGGCCCGCCGCGTGCTGAACGATGCCGGCGAGGCCGACAGCCTCGTCACTTCGATGCAATCGGCGCCATCAGGGCTTCTGCGCATCTCGGTCGCCACGGATTTCGGTGTGAGCCACCTGTCGCCGATCCTGGGCAGTTTCCTGTCGGAGTTTCCCGACATCACGATCAACATGCTACTCAACAATCGCTACGTCGAGCTGATCTCGGAAGGGTTCGACATGGCCGTGCGGCTCGGCGAGCTTGAGGATTCGACGCTGAGCGCCCGCAAGCTGACCGAGACCACGAGGCGCATGATCGCATCGCCCGCGTATCTCCGGAAGTTCGGCCGGCCTCAGCGGATCGACGACCTGAACGCGCACAAGCTTCTGCACTATTCCAGCCAGGCCAACGGGGCGGTGTGGAAGCTGACGGCCCCCTCGGGCGAGAAACGTCAGGTCCGCACCAGCGGATGGTTGTCGGTCAATGACGGCCAGTCGCTTCTGAACGCGGCGGTCTCGGGCCTCGGGATCGCCTACCTGCCCTCGTTCCTCTATGCCGACGCGTTGAAGCAGGGCCTTGTGGAAGAAGTGATACCCGATCTCCCGGTCGAGGTGCAGGGCATCTACGCCGTCTATCCGCCGGGTCGCTTCACCCAGCCGAAGGTGCGCGCCTTCGTCGACTTCCTGGCCCATGCCTTCGCCGACAAGGGACCGGACACTTGGTGATCAGTCCGTGAGCACCGCCTCGACGCGGCGGTTCGCGGCGCGGCCCTCGGGGCTGTCATTCGGGGCGCGAGGCGCAAGGTAGGCGACGCCCCGCGCCTCGACCCGGGCCGGCGCCACGCCGTGATCCTGGATCAACGCCTGCCGCACGGCCTGCGCACGAAGCTCGGACAGGTCAAGGTTGGCCTCCAGCCCGCCTTCGGTATCGGTGTGTCCCACCAGAGCGATGCGCGTGCCCGGATCGGCCGCCAACCCTTCGGCCAAGGCGTCGAGCGACCCGAACGGCCCGCCGTCGAGCGTGACCGCGCCCGTGGCGAAGACGAGATCGTCCAGAACGACCCGCCCCTCGGTCCGCAGGGTCTCCCATACCGGGGCGGCCGGGGCGTCGTCGGCTACGGTAACGAGAGGCTCGGCCTCGCCGACCTCGGTGACGTGGACATAGCCCGCCCCCTGCCCCCGACTGGCGAGGATCGAGACCAGCGCACCCTCCGGCCCCTCGGCCAGCAGGTAACGGAAGGCCCCAAGATCCACGAACATCGCGGGGGCCGGAAGCAGGTCGAGCGCGAAGCGGAAGTCATAGCCACCGCACTCGGAATTGGCGCAATCATAGATCGTCTCGAACCCGGCAGAGCGGAGTTGCTCGCGCAGGGGCGCGACGAGTTCGGTCGGAGCCGTCTGCCCCGGCACGCGCCACGCCGCACGGGTGATGCGCCCCTCGGCCGCGCGCGCGGGCTGACTGCCGTCGCCCCACGGGCCGTCGGGCAGCGAGATCCGGCGCGTTTCGACAATCCGCTCGGTCGCCTCGGCACTTGGCGGCAGGTCGAGCGTCAGCGCCGCCGCGGCCCCGCCCCAGAGGATCAGCACGACGCCGAGCATCCACTTGATCGCGCCGCCACGATAGCGAGGAGCCGAGCGTTCGAAGTGAACCATGAGGTCCTCGGGATCAGGGGCGCAGGCGGTAATGATAGCACCGGCCACCGGTCATGCCGAGGCCCCGGTAGAACGCGATCGCGCCTTCATTGGCCTCGGTGACCAACACCGCTATCTCGCTCGCGCCGCGCTCGGCCGCCCAGATGGCCGCCTTCGCCATCATCCAGCCGGCGAGCCCCTTGCGCCGCGCGTCCTTTCGAACCTCGAGCGCGTGAACCATCGCTGTCCCGTCGTGGATGGCGACGAAGGCGGTCCCTGCGGGCCGGTCGTCGCCGCGCCCGAGGATCGAGGTTTTCGGCGCCTCGACCCGCTCCATCACGGCGAGGCGCTCGGGACCGATCCGTCCCGCGGCCCAGATGTCGCGCTGGACCTGAAGGGGCGGCCAGACGGTAAAGCCAGTCTCTTCCGGAGGTGGGGCAGTCAGTCGATCGATGGGGCAGGCGAGCCAGAGCGTCGGATCCAGCACGAGGTAGCCGCGGTCGGTCAGCATCCGGTCGAACTCTGCCTGGTCCGCCATCACCGAGAACAGCGTCTGCCCGCCCGCCGCGTGCATCTGGCGCTCGGCCGCGGCAAGATCCTCCACCTGCGGGACACCGGTACAGGTCGCCGCCGAGACTCGTTTGCCGCCGCCTGCCCCGTCTCGCAGAGTGAAGGGACCCAGCTGTCGGGTTGCGGCGGGGGGCCACGTGGCGTGCAGCACGGCAGCGCGCTCGGTCATTCCCGCGCCTCGGGGAACGCCGCCCGCAGCTCGGCTGCCACGGCGTCCAGATCGCCTGCCTCGGCACCGCGAAGCACCACGGCAACCTGATAGCCGGCGCCCGTCCAGGCCGGATAGCTGCCGATGGACACGGCCGAGTGGTCCGTGGCCAGTTGCCGGAGAACGTCGGCGATGTCGCCCTCGCCCCGGTCGAGCAGGAAGCTGCGCGACACGACCTGCCGCCCGCCCTCGATCTGCCGCAGCAGGCCGTCCAGCATCGCCTCGAAAATCCGGGGGACGCCGGCCATGACGTGGACATTGCCGATCGAGAAACCCGGTGCAGCCGAGACCGGGTTATCGATCAGCGCAGCGCCGTCGGGGATGCGGGCCATGCGCAGGCGCGCGGCGTTCATCTCGATCTCGCGGGCGTCGTAATAGGCCTGCAGGATCGCACGCGCGTCGTCGCGGACGTCGATGCCCGCGCCCATCGCTTCGGCCACGCAATCGGCGGTGATGTCATCATGAGTCGGGCCGATTCCGCCCGAGGTAAAGACGTGATCACGCTGCGCCG
This sequence comes from Palleronia marisminoris, assembly GCF_900172315.1. GTDB lineage: Bacteria > Pseudomonadota > Alphaproteobacteria > Rhodobacterales > Rhodobacteraceae > Palleronia > Palleronia marisminoris. The sequence continues at coordinate 222,835 of NZ_FWFV01000006.1, read as the reverse complement.
AAAGGTCCTGCACGGTGGCGACGATCGTCCTGCGGTCATCGCCGATGAAGCGCACCTCGCGCAGGTCGATCCCCTGGATCGCCAACCGGCCCGCCAGATGATGAGCGTTCGAATCCCGCGTGCGCCCCGAGAGGATCTCGTCCCCAATCACGATCATTGCGGCGGTGGGGTTGGTCATGGGCGCTCTCTCGCGGGGTTTTGGGCGTCAGGGTAGCCTCCGGCGCTGCGCTTTCAATCGCGCGGCCGCCGCTGGGCAGCAACGTCCTCGGCCCCGCCTGCCCGTCAGGAGCTGGCGCGGACGACTCGCCCCTTGGTGTCGAAGACATGGGCGTTGGCCGGATCGAACCACGCCTCGACGGTGTCGCCCACCTGCATCTGGCCATTCTGAACGATGATCAACCGCTGCCCACCCGGCGTCCTGCCGTAGACGAGCGTCTGTCCGCCCAGGTTCTCCTGAAGCTCGGCGCTGATCTCTCCGAGGTTCTCCTGGGCGGGCTGCGGGTCGAGACGCAGATGCTCCGGGCGGATGCCGATCTCGACCTTGTCGCCCGCGCTCAGCCCGTCCATGCGTCGCGGTACGGTGATCTTGCGCCCGTCGATCTCGAACGTGGTGCTGTCACCGGAGCCACGGACCGTCGCGGTGAAGAAGTTCATGTGTGGAGAGCCGATGAAACCGGCGACGAACCGGTTCGCCGGTGCATTGTAGAGATCCAGCGGCGAGCCGACCTGCATGATGTGGCCGTCCTTCAGGACCACGATCTTGTCGGCCATGGTCATTGCCTCGACCTGGTCGTGGGTGACGTAGATCATGGTATTGCCAAGCCGCTTGTGCAGCTGCGAGATCTCGACCCGCATCTGCACCCGCAACTCCGCATCGAGATTGGACAAGGGCTCGTCGAACAGGAAGATCCGCGGCTCGCGCACGATCGCGCGCCCGATCGCGACACGCTGCCGCTGCCCGCCCGACAGTTGCTTGGGCTTGCGGTCGAGCAGGTGGCCGATCTGAAGGATATCCGCGGCGCGATTGACCCGCTCGGCGATATCGGCCTTGGGCTGGCCCATGGTCTCCAGCCCGAACGCCAGGTTCTTGTATACGGTCATGTGCGGGTAGAGCGCGTAGGACTGGAACACCATGGCGATGCCTCGCGCAGCGGCGTCGACATTGTTGACCCGGTCATCTCCGATGAAAAGGTCGCCCTTCGAGATCGTTTCCAACCCCGCGATCATGCGCAGCAGCGTGGACTTTCCGCAGCCCGAGGGTCCGACGAAGACGACGAATTCCCCCGGATCGATCGTCAAGTCGATCCCGTGGATGACTTCGAGCGCGCCGAACGTCTTTACGAATTTCCTCAGCTCGATCCTGGTCGACATGCGGCCTTCTCCTGTGGTTCTGCGGGCGATCAGCTGGCTGCGGGAAGCCATCCGCTGCGGGCGGGATCGGTGTCGGATAGCGGCAGGGTCACCTGCCTCTGTGTCGCTGCAGACCGGTAGAACGCGGTCAGAAACGCGATGGCCGCGCGCGCATCGGCAACGCCAACGGGCGGCGGGGCGCCGGCTTCGAGCGCATCGTGGAACGCCATCATCTGGCCGGTAAATCGCTCGGGCGTGTCCGCACAGGCGCGCGCGATCTCGTCGCAACGCGCCTGCCGCTCGGGGTCGCGCGCGGTGATGGTCCACGGCCCGCGACCTACGGCATAGGGCGCGCGCGTGGTTTCGAAGCTGACATGCTCGAACGCCATGAACAGGCGGGAAAATTCGTCATGGCTTCCGGTGCAGGCGCTGAGAGAGCCCAAAGCGCCGGAAGCGAAGGCCACGCTGGCAGACGCGGTATCCTCTGTTTCGATGTCGTGGATGCGCGTCGCCATTCGGCCGAAAACAGCCTCGACCGGGCCCATCAGCCAGCTCATCATGTCGTGGATGTGGATCGCATGGGTGGTCATCGTGCCACCCAACTCGGCCCTGAGGTTGCCACGCCAGGGATTGTCGAAATAGGCGGCGTCACGGAACCAATGGGTCTCTGCCGTGGCGACGAGCGGCTTTCCGGCTATTCCCTCGTCGATTATCCTCCGCGCGGCCTTGGCGCCAGCGCCGAAGCGATACTGGAAGACCGGCATCAGAACGCCGGGGGCGCGCCGTTCCGCAAGTTCCAGCCTTTCGATCTCGTCCAGGGATCCGGCGAGAGGCTTTTCGCAAATGACGTGCTTGCCGGCGGATAGCGCCGACTCGACCTGCGGCAGGTGCAGCGCCGGCGGCGTGCAGATATCGACGATGTCGATATCTTCGCGCGCGATCACCGCGTCGAAATCGTCCGACGCGTCGCAGCCATACTCCTGCGCGACACTGTCCCTCCGCCCGGCATCCAGATCACAGACGACGGTCAGTTCGAATTGGCCCGGAAGTGTGGCCCATGCTTCTTCGATGTGCCCGCGTCCGACACCGAGGCCGATCACGGCGACCCTGTAGGTTTTCATCCGGTCTTCACCTCTCCGAGTTCCTGCGCGATGAGCCCCGCCTCCATGATGTGAAAGGCGGTATCCTGCGGGATCGCCGTTTCCGTGCCGTCTCGCGCATCCGCGAGCACACGGGCGCAGAAGTCGGACTGGTCTTCGCAGGGGATACGCCGCGGCCCGTCCGCATCGGTCAGGATCACGTGAGGGCCCACCCCTTCTCCGGCAGGGTCCACGTACTTGCGCAGTTCCAGGACGCCGTCGGTGCCGGTCAGGATGATCCGCCCGTCGCCCCAGGTCGGCATGCCCGCCGGAGTGTACCAGTCGACACGCGCGTAGCCCTGCGCATCGCCGGCCTCCATGACCATGTCACCCATGTCCTGAAAACCCTTCGCCGCACCCTGGCATGCCGTGCGGGCCGAAGTAATGCGCACGCGCGTTTCGCCGGTGAAAGCGAGGAATTGCGCGATATGGTGGGCCCCGATATCGGCGAGGATTCCCCCGTTGCGGTCGCGGTCCCAGAACCAGTCGGGTCTCGAGTCCGGATTCCCCATCCTGTGCGGTCCGGTACCGAAATAGTGGATGACCCGGCCGATCGCGCCGTCCCGCACCAGCCGCAATGCGGTCTGGGCGGCCGCGTTGCTTTCCAGTTCCGAATGATGGACGCGCACACGGCGTCCCGTCTCGGCATGGGCGGCGCGTAGCGCGGCAAGCCCGTCACGGGTTATCACGCCCGGCTTGTCCAGCAGGACGTCCTTGCCCGCCTGCATGGCCCGTCGTGCCAGCGCTGCCCGGTCGGATGGAACGGCGGCCGAGGTTATCAGCGCGATCTCGGGATCGGCCAGCAGATCGGCCTCGCTCCGCCGTGGGGCGTCTGGATGCGCGTCGAGGAACGTCTTGGCCTGCGCCTCGTCTTCAGTGGCGAAGCCGTCCAGCCGGCCGCCGGCGGCAAGCAACTCGGCCACCTGCCCATAGATGTGGTTATGATCGAGGCCGATGGCCGCGAAACTGGTCATGGATTGCTCCTACTTCATGCCTGTCGTGGCGATGCCGTCGATCAGCAGCCGCTGGAAGAAGATGAACAGCAGGAAGACCGGCAAGAGCGACAGGATCGACATCGCGAACAACCCGGACCAGTTGGATTGGCCCGTCGCGTCGATAAAGCTGCGCAGGCCAAGCTGGACGGTGTAATCCTGCATGCTGTTGAGATAGATGAGCGGCCCGAAGAAATCGTCCCATGTCCACAGGAACGAGAAGATCGCCGCGGTCGCCAGAACCGGCAGGGACAGTGGCAGGATTATCTTCCAGTAGATTCGGAACGGCGAGCACCCGTCCATCCGCGCGGCCTCGTCCAGCTCTTTCGGAATGCCACGGAAGAACTGCACCATCAGGAAGATGAAGAACGCGTCGGTGGCCATGAATTTCGGCACGACCAACGGCAGGATCGTGTCCACCCACCCCAGGTTGAGGAACAGCACGTATTGCGGGATCAGCGTGACGTGGTAGGGCAGCATCAGGGTGCCCAGCATCAGCGCGAACCAGAAGTTCTTCCACGGGAATTGCAGCCGGGCGAAGGCGAAAGCGGCTAGCGAACAGGCGACCACGTTGCCGATCACCGACAGCACCGCGATCACCATGCTATTGGCGAAGAACTGCCCGAAGCTGACCCGCAGGCCGAACCATCCCTCCGGATAGGATTCCACCCGCAACTGGCTGGGGATCAAGGAGGTGGAGCTGAAGATCTCTTCCGTCGGCCGGAAGGACGCCGAAAGCATCCACAGGATCGGATAGAGCATCGCGAACGAGAACGCGATCAGCAGCGCATGGGTCAGAAGCGAGCGCCAGAGCGGCCGGCTGCCGGGTTCCCGCGACGTTTCGGCTGGCTGAACATCAGTCATCGTAGTGTACCCAGTAGCGGGCGGTTAGGAAGCTGAAGGCGGTGAAGAGCGCGATCATGATCAGGAGGATCCACGCCAGCGCAGACGCATAGCCCATCCGGAAAAAGCCGAATGCCTCCTGGTAAAGATACAGCGTGTAGAACAGCGTCGAATTGATCGGGCCGCCGGTTCCGCCAGAGATGATGAACGCTGGCGTGAAGGCCTTGAAGGCGTCGATGGTCTGCACGATGGCATTGAAGAACACGACCGGGGTCAGCATTGGCAGCGTGATCCGCCAGAATTGCCGCGACTTCGATGCGCCGTCCATTCGTGCGGCCTCGTAGATATCGGCAGGGATTTGGCGCAATCCGGCCAGGAAGATGATCATCGGTGAACCGAACTGCCAGACCGCCAGGATCACCAGCGTATACAGGGCGGTGTCAGGGCTGGAGATCCAGCTTGGTCCCTGGATTCCGACACCGAGCAGCAGGTTGTTGATCAGCCCGTCGGCCGCGAAGAGTTGTCGCCACAGAACGGCGATGGCGACCGAAGTGCCCAGAAGCGACGGCAAATAGAAGATCGCGCGGTAGATCGTCAGTCCCCTCAGGCCGCGATTCAGCAGCATCGCCACGCCCAGCGCCACCGCCAGCTTCAGCGGGACGGACAGAAGCACGAAGGTCAGCGTCACGCGCACTGCATCCTGAAATGTCGGATCGTTCGTGGCGATCCGCACGTAGTTATCCATCCCTGCCCATCTGGGTGGAGTTATCAGGTCGTAGTCCGTGAAGCTCAGGTACAGGGAATAGAGGGCGGGGCCCGCGGTCAGGATCAGGAAGCCGGCCAGCCACGGGAACAGAAAAACATAGGCGGCACCCGAGGGTCCAAGCATCCGCGTCAAGCGGGCGCGAGGACCGTTTCGCATTACCAGCGGCGCGGCGGCTGCGGCAGAATAAGCCGGGGGATCGGATTGGGACGACATCGACACCTCCTGGACAAGTTGGAACGCCAGCCGCACGGTTCCGGACGGAGCTGACGCCCCGCCCGGACGATCGCGGCACTCAGCGTGACAGGATGCTCTCGGCCGAGGAGACCAGGCGCTCGGCGCCTTCCTCCGGGGTGAGCTGGCCGAAGGCCACCTGTTGCCCGACGGAGATCATCATCTGGTCGATCTCGCCCGCGCCCTGCGGCGGCGGCGGCGGCAGGGTTCCGGCATAGGGGTCAAGCCCTTCGATGAATTCAAGCTGCGCGAGCCCGTCCTCATCCAGTTCAGGACGGATCGCCTCGCGAACCTGATCCGAGATCGGGACCCCACGCTCCACGTCCAGAACCTTGCCGGCTTCGGTATCGGTAATGAAGAAGTTCACGAAGGCCATCGAATCCTCGGGGAATTCGGTGGACGCCGCCACGGAGAGGAGCTGCGAGGGCTTGAAGTAGTGCCCCTCGTTGGTGCTGCCTTCCACGAGCGGGAAGACCCGCATCACGATCTCATCTTCGTTGATCTGGGAAAAGCCGACCAACTGGTTGGAATTGGCGAACCCGATGGCCGTATTGCCAAGGGAAACCTGGTTCGTCTCGATGGACCGCTGGTCCAATGCCTGAACGTCGGGCGGCGGCGCCGCGCCGCTGTCGCGCATGTCGGCCCAGAACTCGTACCAGGCGACGACGTCGGACTCGTCGAAGGCCAGCTGGCCCTCGGCCGTATACAGGTCCTTGCCGCGCTGACGCAGCCAATTCTGGAACGCGGGCTCATAGCCGGAGCTGTCCTCGATCCCGTAATCGATCTGGTCGGACTTTTCCGCCACCTCGATGGCCAATTCCTTGACCTCTGCCCAGGTGTCCCCGTTTTCGGGCAACCGCACACCGGCTTCTTCGAATGCCGTGGCGTTGACCATCATGGCGACGGAATTGACGCCCAGGTTCACACCCCACAGCTTTCCGTCGGCCATGCCGCTTTGCAGATCCTCTTCGCTGACGCCGGGCAAGGCCAAAATCTCATCGCGATAGGGCATCATGTCCGCGAGCGCGCCGCGGCTTCCATATTCGAACAGGTAACGATAATCCTGCTGAATGACGTCCGGTGCATTTCGCCCGGCGACCTGCGTGGCCAAGCGCGTCCAATAATCGGACCAACCCACCGTTTCGCCCTGGATCGACACGTCGGGATTGGCTTCCTGGTACATGTCGATGACTTCAAACGTGCGGTCGGCGCGGGGCTGAGAGCCCCACCACAGCATCCGAAGCTCCTTCGCATCCTGCGCCGCCACCGGACCGGCCAAAAGTGCTGCAGCAGCGACCCCTGCCAGCGCAGCGATGCGGCCCATTCCAAACCGTTTCATGTAGATTCCTCCCCATTTCAAGGCAGAGCACAGGCCCCACCAATTCGAAGAGCGCCAGACCCCTCCTCGGCCGAAGCGCCCACCTTCCTCGAATCGATAGCAAGGCGACGGAAACCGGGCAAGCTTTATTACCGGTCGGTAGGTTATTAGTTGCTCCCTCCCCGCTTGGTGCATACGCTGCACGCCAACTACGCCGTCGCGAACGCAATCTCGGGGAGAAACCATGACAGCCACACATACGAGGGCCGAGGCCGATACGGAAAAACGGGCACGCTACGTTCTGGCGGGAACGGGGAACCGCGGGACGACGATGTGGGGGCAAGAGCTTCTCGAGGGCTGGAACGACCGTGTCGAACTGGTCGGCATCTGCGATCTGAACGATATGCGCGCCGAACGCGCACGGACGATGATCCGGAGCAACGCTCCGATCTGGACCGATTTCAACGCCTGCCTTGCCGAAACACGTCCGGAACTGGTCATCGTCTGCACGCCCGACGACACCCATGACGACCTCATCGTGGCTGCCCTGGAAGCCGGTTCCGACGTCATCACCGAAAAGCCGATGACCACCTCGCCGGAAAAGATCGCCCGGATCCGCGCGGCCGAGGCACGCACCGGGCGGCGGGTCGATGTGTCCTTCAACTACCGTTTCGCACCGACCTCCTACAAGATCCGCGAACTGCTCGCCTCGGGCGCCATCGGAACGGTGACCTCCGTGGATTTTCACTGGTATCTCGATACGGATCACGGCGCCGACTACTTCCGCCGGTGGCATGCCTTCCGCGAGCATTCGGGCTCGCTCTTCGTCCACAAGGCCACCCACCATTTCGACTTGCTGAACTGGTATCTCGACGCCGATCCGGTGGATGTCTCGGCCTTCGGCGAACTGCGCAACTATGGCCACAACGGGCCGTTCCGGTCCACGCGCTGCCACGACTGCCCCCATGCCGCAGAATGCAACTTCTACTTCGACATGGAAGCCGACGATTTCCTCTGGCCACTCTACGGTGACCCGGCAGAAGTCGACGGTTACTTCCGTGACGCCTGCGTCTTCCGCGAAGAGATCGACATCCCCGACACGATGACGTCCACCATCCGCTATTCCAATGGTGCAGTCGTGTCGTATTCGCTCAACACCTACATGCCGATCGAGGGGCACCACATCGCCTTCAACGGTACGGGCGGGCGGATCGAGCTGCGCCAGCACGAACGCCAGCCTTGGGAGGTCGAGCCCGAGGACCGCATCCTTTTGACCCGCAATTTCGGCGGCGGGCACGAGGTGATCACGGTTCCGCACGAGCCCGGCGGGCATTACGGTGGCGACAACCGGATGCGCGACACGATATTCCGTAATCGCGATGATCCGTTGAAGCAGCGCGCCGACAGCCGCGCGGGCGCCTTGTCCGTGCTGACCGGCATCGCCGCCCTGCGCAGCGCGGACACCGGGCGCATGGTCACGATCGCAGAGATCTGCCCCGGAGGTCTCGACCTCGGATTGCGCTGAGCGGGCGTCCAGACCCCTGCTTCGGCCCGGAAGCCGCGCCGAACTGATCCCCGGTAACGCTGCAATGCACGTGTGCCGGGGCTAGCCCTCGTTCGGCGGAGCGGTGTCTTCGGCTTGGGACAAGTAAGCCAGCAGCATATCCGCCGCGTCTTCGGCCCGACGGTCAAGCCAGGTATCATCGATCGGCAGGCGAAACACCGCGCGGAGGGTGTGCATGTTCGAAATCGGAAAATAGCACAGGGACGCCATGAACACGTAGAACTCGGCCGGATCGACCCGGCGAGCGAACACGCCCTGCCGCACGCCCTGCTCCAGCACCTCGCTCAGCCGCGTCACGAGTATCGACTGGATTTCGGATGCGTCATGAAGGCGGGCGACCGTCTCACCGCCTAGCAGGTTCTCGGAATTCAGCATCCGGATGAACCAGGGCTTGGCTCGAAAATGGTCCATGGTGAAACGCACCAGCTCGCGTACCGCCGCGCGCGGGTTGTCGGGGTCCAGCGCAAGATCCGCTTCGCCGCGTCGGATCTGGACGTAAGCCTCGCGCAACGCGGCGGCATAGATCGCGTCCTTGTCGCCGAAATAGTCATAGATCATCGGCTTCGAGATCCCGGCCCGCGCGGCGATACGGTCTACCCGCGCGCCCGAGTGACCCATGGTCGAAAACTCTTCCAACGCAGCCTGGAGTATGTCTTCCCGCGTCTGCTCGGCATCGCGGCGGCGGCGCGGTGGAGACTTCGCCGCAGACTTGGCCGAAGCTCTGGTCGATTTTCTGTCATCTTGCGCCATCGGACGACTTTACTGCCCGCAGCACGCCAACGCCAGTCATCCACGCACCAGAACGGCGCGGAAATCGTTGACATTGGTATGGGTCGGGCCGGTTTCGACCAGGCCGCCGGTGCCGGCGAAGAAGCTCCAGGCGTCGTTTTCGTCCAGGTGCGACAGGGCGGCGATACGGTCGAAGGGATCGCTCCCGACCCAGATCGCGCCGGCGTTGTGCTCCGACCCGTCTCGGCCATCGGTGTCGCAGGCCAGTGCCGCGACTTCGCCAAGACCGTCGGCCGCGAGGGCGAACGCCAGCAGGAACTCGCTGCACCGCCCGCCCCGGCCGCCTTCGGCACGCAGGGTCACCGTCGTCTCGCCGCCCGACAGCAGGCAGAGGGGCACGGGGGCGGGCTGGCCGTGACGCGCGACCTGATGCGCGATCCCCGCCATGACGCGCCCGACCTCGCGCGCCTCGCCCTCGATCGCGTCGCCCAGGATCAGGGGCGTCACACCGTGCTGGCGACAGACTTCTGCCGCTGCCTCCAACGCCATCTGGGCCGAGGCGATCACGCGAACCTCTCCCGACGGCGTGTCCGGTGGAGGGGGCGCGGCGATCAGACGGTGCGCGGCTTCGGGCAGCTCGATCCCCCAGCGCCGCACGATGTCGGCAGGGTCGGGACCGTTCGACGTCGCCGCGATGGTCGGCCCTGACGCGACGAGCGCCGGATCGTCGCCGGGCACGTCGCTGACGATGAAGGTCAGGACGCACGCGGGGGCGGCCGCGCGAGCCAGCCCTCCGCCCTTCACCGCCGACAGCCGCCGGCGGACCGCGTTCATCTCGGAGATTGGCGCGCCCGACCGCAAGAGCGCGCGCGTCACCGCCTGCTTGTCTGCCAGGGTCAGCCCGTCTTGCGGCGCAGCCAGCAAAGCCGACCCTCCGCCCGAGATCAGCGCCACCAACGTGTCGCCGGCCACGAGGTCGCCGGCCATCGCCAGCATCCGCCGCGCCGCGTCCTCGCTGGCCGCATCCGGCACCGGATGCGCGGTCTCCACCAGTTCGATGCGGGTCGTGGGAAGGGTTGCGCCATGGGGCACGGCGACGAGGCCTTCGACCGGGCCCCATGCCTCTTCGAGCGCCTGCGCCATCCGGGCCGAGGCCTTGCCCGCACCCAGCGCCAGGACCCGGCCTTCGGGACGCGGCGGAAGTGCAGGCGGAAGCGCGCGGCCGGGATCGGCCGCGGCAAGGGCTGCATCGAACATGGCGCGGAGAAGGTCGGGGTCGGTCATGGGCGGATCCTAGCAGACCGTGCGAGCGCGCTCGACGACCGTGGCAAGCACCTCGTCGGGATCGCGGCGCCACCAGTCGCGATCCGAGAAGATCTCGACCTCGTTCAGCCCTTCGAAGCCCTGTGTCTCCACCAGGCCGCGCAGATGGGGGATGTCGATCACCCCGTCGCCCATCATGCCCCGGTCGGTCAGCAGATCCCGCGTGGGCACCAGCCAGTCGCAGATGTGGAAGGCCATCAGCCGGTCACGGCCGGCCCGTTCGATCTGGGCGGCCAGCGCCGGATCCCACCACACGTGGTAGACATCCACCGCGCAGCCGATCCCGTCGCCCAGCCGGTCGCAGAGGTCCAGCGCGTGGGCCATCGTGTTCACGCAGGCCCGATCGGCGGCATACATCGGGTGAAGCGGCTCGATCGCCACCTTCACACCGGCCTTGCGGGCGTGGTCCAGTGTGCGGGCGAGGCCCTCCTCGACCAGATCCCAAGCCCGGGGCAGGTCCTTCGACCCCCTGGGCAGACCGCCGACGACCATGACGAGGCAATCCGCGCCGAGTGTCGCGGCCTCGTCCACCGCACGGGTATTGTCGTCGATGACCGCCTGATTGATGGCGCCGCTTTCGGTGAACCAGCCACCGCGACACAGGCCCGAAACGCGAAGCCCCGCATCACGGATGGCGCGGGCTGCCTTGTCGACGCCCATCTCGTGGAGCTTGTCCCGCCATGGCGAGATTCCGGCGATCCCATGCCGGGCGCAGCCTTCGATGCATTGGGCGAGGTCCCACTGCTCCCGCACCGTCGCGGTGTTGAGCGACAGACGCTCCGGTCCGATCCCGCCACTCATGCCGCCACCCCGCGCGCCGCAAACACCGCCCGCGCCCGCGCCGCGGCCCGGTCCGGGTCCACGATCAGGCCCGCTTCGTTGGCCAGCCGCACGATCTCGGCCAGGTGCAGGGTCGAGCGTGCGCTCTCTTGCCCGCCGATCATGGTGAAGTGGTCCTGATGCCCGTTGAGATAGGCCAGGAATACCACCCCGGTCTTGTAGAACCGGGTCGGCGCACGGAAGATGTGGCGCGACAGCGGGACCGTCGGTGCGAAGGTCGCGTGGTAGGCTTGCGTGTCGCCGCGCGCCAATTCCGACAGCGCCTTGGCGGCAACCCCCGCAATGGGGTCGAAGATGCCCAGAAGCGCATGGGAATGGCCCTCGGCATCGCCCTCGATCAGGTCGGGGTAGTTGAAATCGTCTCCGGTATACATGAGCACGCCGTCGGGCAGGCGGCGACGCATGGCGATCTCCTTTTCGGCGGACAGAAGGCTGATCTTGATCCCGTCGACCTTGTCCGCGTTGTCGGCGATGACCGACAGGCATGTCTCCATCGCGGCCATGTGGTCGTCCGACCCCCAGTAGCCCTTCAGCGCGGGGTCGAACATCTCGCCCAGCCAATGCAGGATCGCGGGCTGTTCCAGCCCCGACAGGACCCGCGCATAGACGCGTGCGTAGTCCTCGGGGCCGGTTGCCGCCGCCGCCAGCGCACGCGAGGCCATCAGGATCACGCGCGAGCCCGCCGCCTCGACCGCCTCGCATTGCTCCTCGTAGGCGCGAATCACGTCGTCGATGGTCACGTCAGGCCCGGGCGCCAGATGGTCGGTTCCGGCACCCGAGGCGATCAGGTGCCCGTGTCCACGCGCAAGCTCGGTCGACCTGCGAATGAGGTCGAGCGAGGTCGGCCAGTCCAGCCCCATCCCTCGCTGCGCGGTATCCATCGCCTCGGCCACGCCGAAGCCGAGGCCCCACAGATGCTCGCGGAAGGCCAACGTGCGGTCCCAGTCCACGGCGACATCCACCCACGGATCGGCCTCTGCAAGCGGATCGGCGACGACATGAGCGGCGGCGTAGGCGGTGCGGGTCCAGTCTCCGCCCCCCGCCGAAGCGGGGCCGGCGCGCAATTCGACGACCCCGCCGGGAAGATCCAACCGGGTGCTCATAGGTCGAGATCCTCCAGGTCGATCCAGCGCCGCTCTTTCGACGAGCGATATCCCGCCTCGGCCAGCTGCACGCCCTTGGCGCCTTCGGCCAGCGAATAGGACCACGGCGCGTCCTCGGCCACGTGGCGCAGGAATGCCTCCCACTGCACCTTGAAGCCGTTGTCGAAGGGGCGGTTGTCGGGCACCACCTCCCAGTTGTCATAGAAATCGAGCGCCTGCGGCTCGTCGGGGTTCCAGACCGGCTTGGGTGTGTTGACCCGGTGCTGCGACCAGCATTCGTGCAGCCCCGCCACGGCCGAGCCATGGGTGCCGTCAATCTGGAACGTCACCAGATCGTCGCGCCGCACGCGGGTACACCAGCTCGAGTTGATGTGGGCCACGATCTCTCCGTCCGGGCCGTCGAGCAGGAAGGTCGCATAGGCAGCGTCGTCAGCCGTCGCCTTGAAGCGCTCGCCGCGCTCGTCGAGGCGGCTGTCGATATGGGTCATGCCCAGGCAGCTTACCGACTTGACCGGAGCGATCACGTTGTCGAGCACGTAGCGCCAGTGGCAAAGCATGTCCGAGATCATGCCGCCGCCATCCTCGGCCCGGTAGTTCCAGGACGGGCGCTGCGGCGGCAGGTCGTCGCCGGTGAAGACCCAGTAGCCGAACTCGCCCTTCACGCTCAGGATCTTGCCGAAGAAGCCCAGGTCGCGCAGCCGCTTGAGCTTGATCAGGCCGGGCAGGTCCAGCTTGTCATGCACGATGCCGTTCTTCACGCCCTTCTCGCGGGCATGACGCGCCAGCGCAACGGCCTCGTCCAGCCCCTCGCTGACGGGCTTCTCGGAATAGACATGCTTGCCGGCGTCGATGGCCTTGCGCAGAAGGCCCGGCCGCATCTGGGTCGAGGCCGCATCGAAGAATATCGTGTCGCGGGGATCGGCCAGCGCCGCGTCGAGATCGGTCGTGAACCGCTCGACCCCGTGTGCGCGGGCCAGTGCCTCGATCTTGTCGGCGTTGCGGCCGACGATGATGGGATCGGGCACGAGCCGCCGTCCGTCGGACAGCACGACGCCGCCCTGGTTGCGGATGGCCAGAACCGAGCGGATCAGATGCTGGTTCATCCCCATCCGGCCCGTCACCCCGTGCATGATGATGCCGATACGTTCCTGTTTCAATCTGCGGATCCTCTCACATAGCCTTGAAGCACTATAACCTACCACACGGTAGGTTCAAGACGAATTCGGCCATACGGCCTTCTAGACGCCGCCGAACCCGGGCCGGTCCAGCGACCCCACGGCGACTTCGCCGTTCTCGATCCTGAGCGCGGGTCGCCCCTCGGTCTGCCGATAGATATCGTGATGTACCGAAAGCCTCTCCAAGACCTCCGCATCGGTCGCGCCCTGCATGCCTCCCGCGAAGTGGTGGCCATTGCGTTCCATGTCCTGCACTCCGCAGGCAGCGGCCATGGCGGTGTCCTGTTGCCAGCACAGGCCCGGCTGGCAGGTCAAATCCTCACCCGACAGAAGCGCTCCGGCGACATCGGCACGCGCGCGGTTCAGGAGCGCACGCAGAACGCCCTTGCAGCTCTTGATCGAGGTACCCTGCCAGCCTAGCGCCAGTGCCTCGGCGAACGCATCGTCGTGATCGTCGCTTTCGTCGATCACAAGCGGCACGGTAATCTTCCCGGAGACCGGGGCGGACAGCGCCTCGGCGCGATCGAAGGGCTGCTCGACGAAGCGCAGCGCGTCGCGGATCGGGGCCAACTCTGCCGCGCTCGAAAATCCCTCCCAGAACGCCGTGAAGCTGTCGACGGCGTATTGCTCGTTGGCGTCGAGCGTCACCGACCGCCCGGCCGTTCCGGCAATCACCGGAGCGATGACCGGCACGATGGCGCGCAGACGGGTCAGATCCGCCTGCGGATCGCCTTTCAGCTTTATCTTGAAAGCGCGGATCCCGTAGGTCCCGATCACCTGGTCCAGCGAGACGGGCAGCTCGTCTTGCGGTGCATCCGCCCCGATTTCATCCGCCGTCAGTGGCGCATCGAAGCCAATCGTATGCCGAAGGCGTACGCGGTGCGGCGGGCCGATCCGCGCCAACGACTGCTCCAGTGCATCTGCCGCGAGGTCCTCGGGACAATGCGCGCCCAGCCTGAAGACATCGCCTTGGGCGGCGCGCCAGAACGGCAGACCCGTTGCGTGGCAGACCGCATCGATCAGCGCCATCTCGACCAGCGCGGCCCCGAAGCCCGCGGCCAGTCGGGGCGTGGCTGCGGGCATCCGCGCCGCCGCCTCGACGCGCAGATCGCGCGCGACAGCGACCATCGGCCCCTTCATCCCGATACTGGCCTCGCAAGCGGCGCGCACGCTGTCCCGCAACTCGTCGATCGTGTCCTCCGCCGACAGCTCGGGGCGCTTGTCGAACCAACGGGGCACCATCAGCTGGGCCGAGCGACCCTCGACCTCCTTCCCGTCGATCACGGCGGCGATGCGGCAATGCGCTTCTCCGGTGCGCTGCATCGTCACCGCGCCGAACTGGAAGGGAAGGCGCATGACCACGTCCCTCTCGGTCCAGTCGGCGCGCTCGATGCGGATTTCCGTCATGTCGGTGTCCTCTCACAGGCGCGCAGGGTGGCGATGCCGGTGGCGGCCGTCACCGTTGCGTCGATCAATGTCCGAAACGGCTCCACCCCGATCGGGTGCGGCCACCCTGTGGTCGTCAAGGCCGGTACGATGTCGTGGAACGGGTCGTGCCCCATGCCGGGAGCACCCCGATTGGTGTCGTTCGCATGGATATGACCGATCATCCCGGTGGGCACCCAGTGGCGGATCAGGTCGGCGACCGGCGGCTCCACCTGTCCTGCGGCGCTGCAATCGATCATGGTGCGAAAGGCCGGGTGATCGACCGCCTCGACCAGCGCAGCACCCTCGGCCACGGTGCGGATCGTGTCGGCCTCGGCCAGTGGTTCGATGCAATAGGTCACGCCCAGCTCCCCGGCGCGCTCGGCGAGCGGCGCGAAGAACCCGGCCAGCCGCTCCAGAAGCTCGGTGTCGCCCAGCCCCTCGGGGCGAAGGCGCTGAGCGGGCGAACCGTGCACCAGCACCCGACCGCCAAGACCGGCGCAGAGGTCGATGAGGCCCAGAAGGATCGCTTTCGTTTCGGCTGCCCGGCCGGGATCGGTGATCGAGGCATCGGGCACGTTGGACAAGAGCCAGTGCAGACCCGTGATCCGGATACCCTCGCCCTCGACGATCCGACGAATGCGCGCGACGTCTCTGTCCGAAAGCTGGTGCGGCGCAGGCCCCAGAGTTGCGGGCGCCAACTCGAGCCCCGCATAGCCCAGCTCGCGCGCAACGGCTGCCTGGCGATCCAGCGCCAGCCCCTCCTGCGCCAAGAGCTCGTTGCACAGGGCATACTCAAGCATCGCGCGGACCCCACCGCGCGATCATGCTTGCCAGCCAGCGCCGCACGAAACTCAGGTTCGCCAGGATCGACACCGCGATCAGGATGGCGAACGCGGCCGAGACCGGGCGCGTGAAGAACGGCGTCAGATCCCCGTCGCTCAGTGTCAGGCCGCGCCTCAGGCTCTTGTCCAGAAGGTCGCCCAGAATGATCCCCAGCACCAGAGGCGCCATCGGATACTTCATCTGCCGCAGCACGAACCCGGCCAGCCCGAAGCCGACCATTATCCAGATGTCGAAGACGCGCTGGCTGAGCGCATAGGTCCCGATCACGCACAGGACGAAGACCACCGGCATCAGGTAGGAATAGGGAACCCGCAGAACCTGCACGAAGGCGCGCGTTAGCGTCAGTCCGTAGAACCCCATGAACACGGTCGCCAGGATCAGCATCGCCGCCACGCTCGAGATGAATTGCGGCTGCTCGATCATGATCAGCGGCCCCGGCCGGATGCCGTGGATGAAAAGCGCGGCGATCAGCACGGCGGAACTGGCAGACCCCGGAACCGCCAGCGTGATCGCCGGGATGAGAGAGCCAGGCACGACCGCGGAATTGCCGGTCTCTGCCGCCAACAGCCCCTCGTAGCTGCCCTTGCCGTAGAGATGGGCCTCCTTGCTGCTTCGGCGCGCGGCGACGTAGCTGGCCCAGGCGCCGATATCCTCGCCCACACCGGGCACGATCCCGACCAGCGTTCCGATAATCCCGGACCGCAACGCCGTGACCTTGTAACGCCACAGGTCGCGCAGCTCGGGCAGGATCCGATCGCTCTTGTCCTTCACGGTCGCCAGCACGCCGGCCCGGCCCCACATCGCGTTCAGCACCTCGGCAAAGCCGAAGGCGCCGACCATGGCCGGGATCAGCCCTATCCCGGCGTTGAGGTCCGAGAACCCCATCGAGAAGCGGACATGGGCGTGGATTCCTTCGGAGCCCACCATGGCCGCCATCAGCCCCAGGATACCCGCGATGTAGCCCTTGATCGGCGTCGTGTCGGCGGTGAGCTGGCCAGAGATCACGATCCCGAAGACCGCCAGCCAGAAAAACTCGAAGCTGCCGAAATTCAGTGCTGCCTCGGCCAGCGGCGGCGCGATCATCACCAGAAGCGCGATGCCCGCGAGCGTACCCATCATCGACCCGGCGGTGGCCAGCCCCATGGCGTAGCCCGCCCTTCCCCGCTGCGCGAGCGGGTAGCCGTCAAGGGAGGTTGCCGCACTGGCCGGCGTCCCGGGGATATTGAGCAGGATCGCGCTTCGCGACCCTCCGTAGATTGCGCCCACATACATGCACAGCAGCACCAGGATCGCCGTTGTGCTGTCCAGCGAATAGGTCAGCGTGGTCATCAGCGCGACGCCCATGGTCGCGGTCAGCCCGGGCAGGCTGCCGATGATGATGCCCAGCAGCGTGGACCACGCGGCGTGAAAGATCATCGTCGGGGTCAGCAGCGCGATCAGCGCTGCCCCGAGATCGCCGAGCGCGCTCATGGCAGACGCACCAGGAAGACCTCGGCAAAAAGCAGCGCGGTTCCGATCGCCGTCGCCACCGCCAGGATCGCGGCACCCGCCAGCGCCTTGACCAGCGCGACGACGTCACCCGATCCGGGCCAGCTGAAGATCGCGGCGAAGGTGAAGACGAACAGCCCGGTGGACCACACGAAGGGCAGGAAGCCCACCAGGACCAGCGCATAGATCAGGCAGGTCCCCGCGGTCAGGCCCAGGCGGAGCCACGACCCGTCCGACAGCACCGGCTCGCCCGTATCGGGCCCGGCACGCGCCGCCTCGCGCCACAGCATTGCCGCGCAGATGACCAGCAGTACTCCCAGGATCATCGGCACCAGCCCGGGGATCGAGCCGGGATGGATCTGCCGGATCTCCAACCGGTCCATCCGGTAGCCGCCCACGGCCATCGAAAGCCCAAGCGCGGCAAAAACGATCGCGGTCAGACGATCCGCCAGCGTCATTCGCATGAACATGTTCCGCCTGTAGGGAAATGAACCGGGACGGCGCGCACCGCCGTCCCGGCCGGGTTCAACCGGCGTCGCAGTCGATGCCGATCTCGGAAGGATCGATGACCGCCTCGCCGCGCTCGACCCGCGCGCAGGCCTCGGCGATCACGACCGGCATGGCGCGTTCCAGCGCAGCCTCTCCGTAGCTGGGCGCGAAGACGGCGCCACGGTCATTGGCGTAATCCTTCAGCGCCTGGCTGTTCATCACGTGCTCTTCCCACACGCGGTCCACCGTGTCGTAGACTTCCTGCGGGGCGCCCACCGGGATGAACACGCCGAAATAGTCTGCCGCGACCTCGAAATCGGGCAGGAATTCGGTGATTGGCGGCACCGGATCGATCCCCTCGAGCTCCAGCGGCTCGTCCGACAGCACGGTCAGCGCGCGCAGGCGGTCGGCGCGCACCATCTCGCTTTGCTCGACCGCAAGCTGCGTGGTGGCGTCCACCTCGCCCGACGCGGCGGCGATCACGGCAGGGTTGCCGCCGTCATAGGTGATCATCCGGGCGCCCGGCAGGTCGCTTTCGGCCTCTTCGCGCAAGGCGGCCAGCGCCATCCCGCCCGAGCTGTTGATGCCAGCCGTGCCGACCGTGACCGACCCGTTCTTCATCGCCTCGAGCAGGGCCGGAAAGTCCTGATACTCGCTGTCCGCGTTGACGCTGACCATGGGCACGTTGGCGACATGGAGGTAGATCCGATAATCCTCGATCGAGGTATCGGGAACCAGCCCGGTGACCGCGTAGGTCGCGTTGTTGGCAATGGCGTTCGCTGTCCACGTGTAGCCGTCACGCGGTGCGTCCAGTGCGGTCGCCGTCCCCGTGGAGCCCGATGCGCCGGGCTGGTTCACCACGACGATCTGGGTTCCCAGCGCTTCCTCCAGAATCGGGGCGACCACGCGGGTGACCTGGTCGGTCGAGCCTCCGGCAGCCCACGGCACGATGATGTTGATGGGACGGTCCGGCTGCCACTCGTTTTCTTGCGCCAGTGCGGCGGGTGCAGTCAGGCAGATCGCCGCGGCGATCGCTGTCGTCATTCGACTGAACATAGTATCCTCCCAGATCTACTGGATAGTAGGTTACGGGCTATGAGCATCTTGTCAATGACCACGTGAGCACCCTTCGGCGGACGCTGAAACTCGCCGAAGCACATGCAGGGCGGTCTGCGCCGTTACGGCCCCGAGAACCTGTGGCGTCTGGAGGATTTGTGCCAAGCCGCGTTTGACCGCCGTCTCGGCCTGAACCGGTGGCAATCCCCGGCACATTTCCCTATCTTGGGATCGTCTGAACGGCAGGAGAGCTTCCTTGGAGAATTCGACCGGACGTCTGACCAAGGACGGAATCCGCATCTACGAACCCGGCGATTTCGCGGGCATGCACGTGGCCGGCCGTCTGGCGGCCGAGCTTCTCGACCGGATCGCGCCTCATGTCGAACCGGGCCAGACGACGAAAGAGCTCGACCGGCTGATCACGGAATGGATCGACGCGTCCGAAGCGACTTCGGCAACGATCGGGTATCGCGGCTACCAGCACGCCAGCTGCATCAGCGTAAATCACGTGGTCTGCCACGGAATCCCCGGGGAGAAGCGGCTGAAGGACGGGGACATCCTGAACATCGACATCACCGTGATCGTCGACGGCTGGTTCGGTGATTCGAGCCGCATGTACGTCGCCGGCAAGCTGGGCCGAAAGGCCGAGCGGCTGATCGAGGTGACCCACGACGCCCTGATGATCGGGATCGAGGCGGTCAAGCCGGGCAACACGTTCGGCGACATCGGCGCGGCCATCCAGTCCTATGTCGAGGCGCAGCGTATGTCGGTGGTTCGCGATTTCTGCGGTCACGGGCTGGGGCAGGTGTTCCACGCGCCGCCGAACGTGCTGCATTACGGCCGGCCCGGAACCGGTCCGCGGCTCGAGGAAGGCATGTTCTTCACCATCGAGCCGATGGTGAACCTGGGCCGACCCGAGACGAAGGTCCTGTCGGATGACTGGACTGCAGTGACGCGCGACAAGTCGCTGTCGGCGCAGTTCGAACACTCGATCGGCGTCACGGCGGATGGGTGCGAGATCTTCACTCTCTCGCCGGGCGGCCTGTTCCACCCCACCTGGAGCTGACAGGGAACCGGACAGCGAAAAGGCCGCCCATCGGGCGGCCCTTGCGACTGACTGGCAATTTCGTCTGCTCAGTACATCATGCGGTCACGGAAGACGTGACGCACGATCTCGTCCCGGCGAAGGCCCATTTCGGCCAGTTGATCGTCCGACTTGCGCTGCAGGCGCTCGATCTGGTCGAAGCGGGACGAGGATTCCATCACCTCGACGAACCAGGTGGCAACGGCGTGGCCGATGCGGGCGAAGATGCCCGGGCCGTCGTGGTGGGCGTGGGTGCGAATGTAGGCCATGTTTGCCTCCGGTACTGTCTATCTCGTTCGAGGCAACAGATAGGTCGCCGCGGCGCAGCGCACCACGGATCAGTTGGCAAGTCCGGGTTGCACCAGACGGGACGCTGCAGTGCAGCGAATTTTAGCCTTCGTGCCGCGCGAGCGAGATCCACGTGTCTCCGTAGCGCCGGGTTTCCAGCGGACTCAGCCCTTCAGGCAGGTCGACGGCGGCGGCTTCTTCCCACACGATCAGCGCGCCCGGAGCGATCCAGCCGCCCGCCCGGGCCGCGGCAATCGCCCGCTGCCCGAGACCCTTGCCATAGGGCGGGTCGAGGAACACCAGGTCGCAGGGTCGGTCCGACGGACCAAGCCGAGCGGCGTCCTGGCGAAGGATGCGGGTGCGCGCAGCCTCGCCCAGCGTTTCGATGTTGCGGGACAGGAGCGCCAGCGCCTTGCGCCCGCTTTCCACGAAGGTCACGTCGGCCGCGCCACGCGACAGCGCCTCCAGCCCCAGCGCACCGGTGCCCGCGAACAGGTCGAGGACGTGCGCACCCTCGACCGGATCACCGAAGCGCCCCCCTTCGAGGACGCCGAACAGGCTCTCGCGCACGCGGTCGGTCGTCGGGCGCAGATGCGCCGCCGGGTCGCCCTTGCCGACCGCGGCGAGGGCCCGTCCGCGATGGGTGCCGGCGATGATCCTCACCGCTTCAACAGGGCCTTGAGGTCGGTGTCAGGGTCGGCGACCTCTTCGGGCGTGACCCTCGCGCCGGATTCGAGCAGGCGCTTGCCCACCATGTAGGCCCGCCCGTCGCCGATCGAATCGACCGCCCGCAGCTCGTCCCCGCAGAAGTACCAAAGCGAGACGGGCACCTGCCCCGCCCCCCGCATGACGACCCGGTCATAGCCGGTGTTCAGCCCCGCGATCTGCAGCTTGACGTCGTACTGGTCGGACCAGAACCATGGCAGGGGGCTGTAGGGCTCTTCGGTCCCCAGCATGTTGCGCGCGACCGCCTGCCCCATGTCGATGGCGTTCTGCACCGATTCGAGGCGCGTCAGAGACCCCCGATAGGGGAACAGCGCGCAATCTCCGGCAGCCCAGATATCGGGGGCGGACGTGCGCCCGCAGGCATCGACCACGACCCCGCCGTCGCAGTCGAGCCCCGCCATCGCGGCGATCTCGCAGCGCGGAACGAGGCCGATGCCCACGATCACCACGTCCGCCGGCAACTCCTCGCCGCTCTCGAGGTGAGCGGCCGTCACGCGCCCCTCGCCCACCAGCCGGTCGAGCCGCGCATCCTCGCGGATCGTGACGCCGTTCCGGGCGTGGAGGTCGCGCATCACGCCGGCCGTCTCGACCGAGGCGACGCGACCCAGGATCCGCTGGCCGGCCTCGACCACCGTGACCTCGGCACCGAGCTTGCGCGCGACCGCCGCCGCCTCGAGCCCGATATAGCCGCCGCCCACCACGACCACGTTCCGCGCGGCCTTCAACGGAGCCTCCATCCGATCGACATCGGCAAGGTTGCGCACGGTGAACACGCCGTCGAGGTCGCCACCGGCGTCGGCCGAAACGGTCCGCGCGTCGAGCCCCGTCGCGATGGCCAACTGATCCCAGTGCACCACCTCGTCGCCCAGCCGAAGCGTGCGGGCGTCGGGGTCGATGTCGGTCGCGGGCGTGCCGAGGCGCAGGTCGATCCCGTGATCCGCATACCACGCCTCGGGCTTCAGAAAGAGCCGCTCGCGCGCCATCTCGCCCAGCAGGTAGCCCTTGGACAGCGGAGGGCGCTGGTAGGGCGGATGCGGCTCGGCCCCGATGAGGGTGAGGCGCCCGTCGAACCCCTTGTCCCTGAGCGTGGCACAGATCTGCTGCCCGGCCTGCCCGGCCCCCACGACGACGATATGCGACATCCGCGCCTCTTCTCTGGTCCCGTCCGTGGGAACGCCTATAACCGCGGTCACACCGATAGTTAAGGAGCGCTGCCCCATGCCCATCCGCCAAGGCGACACCCTGCCGGACGCCACCCTTCTGCGCATGGGCGACGGACGCCCCGAAGAGGTGCACCTGTCCGAGCGCCTCAAGGGCCGCAAGGTCGTGATCTTCGGCCTGCCCGGCGCCTATACCGGCACCTGCACCACGGCGCATGTCCCGTCTTTCGTCAGGTCCATGGACGACCTGAAGGCCAAGGGCGTGGACGAGGTGATCTGCATCGCCGTCAACGACCCCTTCGTGATGAAGCAATGGGGCGCGGATACCGGTGCGCACGAGGCCGGAATCACCATGCTGGCCGATCCCGCCGCCGAGTTCACCAAGTCAGTCGACATGGCCTTCAACGCACCGCCCGCCGGGTTCTACGACCGATCGAAGCGGTACGCCTTGGTGGCCGAGGACGGCGTGGTGTCGCTGATCCACGAGGACGAGCCCGGCACCTGCAACGCCAGCGGCGGCGCGGCGATCGTGGCCGCGCTCTAGGCTCAGGTGCGAGGCTCGTCGTCCCGCACGTCGGTCTCGTGCGATTTTCCGGTGTGGCCGTGGACCGGCGCCGGGTCTGGCCGCTCCATGAACAGGGTGCGCGTGGGGAACGGGATGTCGATGCCGTTCGCGTCGAAGGCCTCCTTGACCCTGCGCTTCATATCCGCCTGGTAGGCGAAGTAGTCGTCCGCGCTGACCCAGGCGCGGACAAGGAAATCGACCGAGCTTTCGCTCCATGCGTTCACCTGCAGGAACATCTCTTCCGAGGTGTCGGTGCGGGGGTCGGCCTCGATCGTGGCGCGGATGACCCGCTCGGCCTCTGCGAGGTTCGCGCCGTAGCCCACGCCGAAGGTCCACTCCGCGCGGCGCCGGTCGTAGGCCGAGTAGTTGACGATCGTGTTCCCCCACACCTCGGAATTGGGGATGATGATCTGGACGTTGCCGATGCTGGCAAGCTCGGTGAAGTTCAGCGTGACCTCCTTCACGGTGCCCATCTGGCCGTTGATCTCGACGAAATCGCCCTCCTTGATCGGGCGGAAGAAGATGATCATCACTCCCGCCGCCACGTTCGTCAGCGTGCCCTGAAGCGCCAGGCCGATCGCAAGGCCCGCGGCACCGATGGCTGCCACAATCGAGGTCGTCTGGATCCCGAACGTGTTCAGCACGAAGAGGAACGTGAACGCCAGGATCGTGTAGCGGGCGATGTTGCCCAGGAAGTTGAACAGCGTGGTATCGAGCTGCGGCCGCCGTCCGCCGATCCCGCGGATGCGCCGCTTGACCCAGCCGGCGATGGCAAAGCCCAGGATCAGGATGAAGATCGCCGCCAGCACGTCCCCCAGGAACGCCATCAGGAATTCCAGGGTCAGGAGGTCCGCGACCGACTGATCGCCCAACCGGATCGCGGTGATGCTGGTCCAGACGTCTCGGATCATCAAAGGTCGTCCATCTTGCGCGCAAGTTTCACGTCGCGCTCGGTCAGGCCGCCGACATCATGAGAGGTCAGGACGACCTCGACCCGGTTGTAGGTGTTCGACCATTCGGGATGGTGGTTGGCCTTCTCCGACAGGATCGCCACCTGCGTCATCCAGCCGAAGGCGGCCACGAAGCTGTCGAACTTGAAGGACTTGGCGATGGCATCGCGCCCTTCGACCAGGTCCCATCCGCGGGCTTTCAGGGCATCCAGCGCCTCGGTACGGGCCGCGCCATCCAGTTTGTCGCTCATTCGCGCTCTCCTTGCGTCTTTCGGAACGGGCCGTAGCTTGTCAGGATCTCGATCTCTTCGTCCACCGCCTGTCGCTCGGCGGTCAGGAATTCCTCGACCGCGTGGCGGAAACCCGGGTTGGCGATCCAGTGCAGCGAATGGACGGGGTGGGGCAGGTATCCACGCGCCAGCTTGTGCTCGCCCTGCGCGCCAGCCTCGACGCGGGTCAGCCCGTGGGCGAGCCCCCAGTCGATGGCCTGGTAGTAGCACAGCTCGAAATGCAGGAACGGCACGTCGCGGGTGCAGCCCCAGTAGCGCCCATAGAGGCAATCGCGCCCGATGAAGTTTAGGGCGCCCGCGACCGGCTCGCCCCCGTCCAGCGCCAGGAACATCAGGGCATCGTCGCGCAGATGCGCGTGGGCGTCGTGGAAGAACTGACGCGTCAGGTAGGGCGTCCCCCATTTCCGCGCGCCGGTGTCCTGGTAGAAGGTCCAGAAGGCGTCCCAGTGATGCGGCCTCAGGTCGTCGCCGGTCAGGTGGACGAACTCCAGCCCCGCCGCCTGCGCCTGCTGCCGCTCCTTGCGGATGTTCTTGCGCTTGCGCGACGACATCGAGGCGAGGAACCCTTCGAAATCGCCATACCCCTCGTCGAACCAGTGGAACTGCTGGCCGGTGCGGTGGAGCAGGCCCATCTCGGCCCCCTGCTCGGCCTCTTCCCCGGTGCAGAATGTCGCGTGGAGGGACGAGACGTCGTTCTGGTCCGCCACCCGGACGGCGGCCTCGATCAAAGCGGCGCGGCCGATCTCCTCGAAGCCGGGCCTTGTCAGGAGGCGACGGCCAGTCACGGGGGTGAAGGGAACGGCGATCTGCAGCTTGGGATAGTAGCTGCCGCCGGCCCGCTCGAAGGCCTGCGCCCAAGCATGGTCGAAAACGTACTCGCCCTGGCTGTGCCCCTTGGCGTAAAGCGGCGCGCAGGCGACGATCTGACCGTCGATCTCGGCGGTCAGGTAGTGCGGCTCCCACCCCGATCCGCGCCCGACCGAGCCCGAGGTTTCGAGCGCCAGCAGGAAGCGATGCGTGGTAAAGGGATCCGCCGCCCGGCCGTCGGCCGCTTCGGGACAGGCGCAGGCGTCCCAGTCGGCGGGATCGATGCCTGTCAGGCTGGAATGCGAGGAAACGGAGACGCTGGCTTCGGTCATGCGCGTGGAGGTGGCGTCGCGGGTCGGCCTTTCAAGGCGGTGCGTCAGTCCGGCCGGAACCCCTCGAACGTGATCTGGTGGGCAAGCTTCAGCGCCGCCCCTGCATCGACCTTGCTGCGTATGGTCCAGCACAGGATGCTGGCGCCCTCGGCCTTCAGGTCGGCAATGCGCGAGTCTTCAAGGTGCCGATGGTCGTGACTTACGAAGCTGAGCCCCGGCCCCCAATCCGCGATCCGCGCCAACCTGCTGCGCGTCTCGGCCGGTAGGTCGGAACCGTAGTCTTCGGCCGCGCAGGTGGTCAGCCCGCGTGGGGCATTCAGCCCCTCAAGGCCGTGGATGTAGGACGGGTTGAACGACATGACCGCTATCGGTCCAGTGGCAGCGGCGATGGCATGCCCGACGGCGGCAGGAAACCCGTCGCGAGCACCTTGGTCCTTGATCTCGACCAGCACCGGGACGCGCCCACCGATCCGTTCGAGAACGTAAGGAAGCGGCAGGATCGTGTCCGTGCTTCCGTCCAGCGCCACGGTCTCCAGTTCTTGCGCCGTCAGATCGGCCACCGGCCCTCGGCGAGAGGTCAGCCGGTCGAGCATGTCGTCGTGGAAGACGACCGGCACCCCGTCGCGGCTCATCTGAACGTCCAGCTCGATGCCGTAGCCGGCCTCCACGGCGGCGTCGAACGCGGCGGAGGAGTTCTCGATCACCCCGACCGCGCGGTCGTGCAGGCCCCGATGGGCGAACGGGTGGGCCAGAAAAATGGCGGGCAAGCTCATGACAGGCGGAAGATGCCTTCGATCTCGACCATCACGCCAAGAGGCAGGGCCGATGCGCCGACGGCCGAGCGGGTGTGCCGGCCCGCGTCGCCCAGCACCTCCACCAGGAAGTCCGAGGCGCCGTTGATCACCTTGGGCTGGTCTGTGAAGCCCGGCGCCGAAGCGACGAAGCCCGTCAGCTTGACCACCTGCGCCAATCGGTCGAGATCGCCTCCCGTCGCGGCACGAACCTGCGCCAGAAGCGACAGCGCACAACACTTCGCGGCGTCGCGCCCGGTTTCGATGTCTCCGGGCCCACCCAGCGTGCCGGTGATGGGGCCGTCGGGGCCTTGGCTAATCTGGCCCGAGACATAGAGCATGTCGCCCACCTGCAGGTAGGGCACGTAGTTCGCCGCCGGTGAGGGCGCGTCCGGCAAGGTCTCACCCAACTCTGCGAGTCTATCGTCGATCCGTCCCATCTCGTGCCTCCAATGCGCCGTCCGGCGCCACATGACGCGGGGGGCGGCCCTGCGTCAACCTTCCCGGAACGCGCGGTTGAAATAGTCGGCGAGCGGCTTCACCAGGTAGGCGATCGGGGTGCGGTCCTCGGTCCGCAGATACGCCTCGACCGGCATGCCGGGGATCAGCTGCAGACCCGGGGGCAGACGGTCGATCTGGCCGGGATCGAGCACCAGCTCCACCCGATAGAAGGGCTGCCCGCTGGCCTCGTCCGCGAAGCTGTCGGCCGAGACGCGGGTGACGGCGCCGGTCAGTTCGGGCGTGGTGCGCGCATCGAACGAGGAAAAGCGCAGCACGACCGCCTGTCCCACATCCACCTGGTCCACGTGGATCGGTGGAACGCGTGCCTCGATCACC
Organism: Palleronia marisminoris; assembly: GCF_900172315.1. Classification (GTDB taxonomy): domain Bacteria; phylum Pseudomonadota; class Alphaproteobacteria; order Rhodobacterales; family Rhodobacteraceae; genus Palleronia; species Palleronia marisminoris. The sequence continues at coordinate 196,328 of NZ_FWFV01000006.1, read as the reverse complement.
AGGGGGCGGTCCTGCGGCACGACATACAGCAACGGCTCGGCCGCGCGGATCACGGCCTGCGATCCGAACACGGTCAGGTCGTATACCACCCCGCCCACGGGCGCGGTGATCTTCGTCCGTTCGACCTGCGCAGTAAGCGAGGCGACCTGCTCGGCGGTTTCGGCCTCCTTCGGGCGCAGGTCGCGCAGCTCGGTGATCGCCTCTTCGCGGCGACGGACGGTGTAGACCAGCTCCTGGTCCGCGATCTCGGAGATACGCTCGGCCGCTTCGGCGCGCGAGGCGACAACCTCGCCGATCCGGCCGTCGAGCCGCGCCGCCTCGCGCTGCAGGGACAGCACCCGGCTGGCCTGCGCGAGCCCACGATCGAGCAGCACCTGCTGATCGGCAAGCTCTTCGCCCACCAACGCGACCTGCCGTTCCAAGCTGTCCTCCTGCGCAGCCTGGCCCTCGATCTGGCGTTCGATCTGCGCATGGCGGCGGCGTAGTTGAGCAAGCGTCTTTTCCGCCGTCTCGCGTCGTGCCTCGAACAGGTTGCGCTGTCCCTCGACCAGATCGGCGGCCTCGGCGTCTAGGGCGGCCGCCCCGAGGAGGCCGGCGGGGAATTCGACCTGCGGCGTCCCATCCCGCTCGGCCTCCAGCCGGGCGCGGCGTGCGCGCAACTCGAACAGCTGCGCGCGGGCGGCGGTCAGGCGGCCCTGCAGGGTTGTCGGATCGAGCGTCAGAAGGACATCGCCGGCGGCGACCGTGTCGCCCTCGGCGACATGAATCTCCTCGACCACGCCACCATCGGGGTGCTGGACCACCTGGCGGTTCTGCTCGACCTTGATCTGCCCGGCGACGACGACCGCGCCGGCGATCTGGCTGAACGCGGCCCAGGAGCCGAAGCCGCCCACAAGGAACATGAGCGCCAGCAGCCCGATCGCCACGGGACCACGTGCCGACCAGGCGTGAGGCAGGCCGCTCACGATACGCCCCCGACGCTGGTGTGCCCGATCAGCTGCCCGTGGTTCCGGGTGACCTGCCGCAGCACCTCGTCGCGCGTGCCGAAGGCGCGGCGCATCCCGCTTTCCAGCATGACGAGCTTGTCACATAGCTGGATGGCGGCGGGGCGGTGAGCCATGATCACCACGGCGCCGCCCGACGACTTGAGCGTGGCGATGGCCTCGTTCAGCGCCTGGCTCCCCTCGTTGTCGAGATTGGAGTTCGGCTCGTCCAGCACCAGGAGGACCGGCGCGCCAAACATCGCCCGCGCGAGGCCGATGCGCTGGATCTGCCCGCCCGACAGTCGCCCCGCCGCGCTGGATACTTGCGTGTCGTAACCCTGCGGAAGCTTCAGGATCATGTCGTGCGCGGCCGCCTTCTGCGCGGCCGCGACGATCTGCGCGTCGTCGGCGCCGGGACGAAGGCGGGCGATATTCTCGGCGATGGTCCCGTCGAAAAGCTGGACCCGCTGCGGCAGGTAGCCCACATGCTGGCCGAGGACGTCGGGCTCGTACTGGTCCAGCGCGGCGCCACCCAGCCGGACGCGACCCCCGGCGGGAAGCCAGACACCGACGAGCGCGCGGGCCAGCGTGGACTTGCCGGATCCCGAAGGTCCGATCACGCCCACCGCCTCGCCGGGCGCCACGTCGAACGAGACCATGCGCAGCGAAGCCTGGGCCTGCCCGGGCGGGATCACGGTGATCTGGTCGACGGTCAGCCGGGCCTCGGGGCGCGGCAGGGCGGTGCGCGGCGGCTCTTCGGCGACACTTCCCAGAAGCTCGGCCATGCCGCTCCAGCCTTGCCGCGCGCGCTGCAACACCTGCCACTGCCCCAGCGCCAGATCGATCGGGGCAAGCGCGCGGCCCAGCATGATGGACGCAGCGATCATTCCGCCGGCGGTCAACTGTGCTTGCAGGACGAGCCACGCCCCGAGCGCCAGCATCAGGGACTGGAGGAACATCCGGAGCGTCCGGGTCAGGGCCGAGAACCCTCCAGTCGTCTCGCCTGCGCGGACCGCCTGATCCAGTGCGCTCTCGCGGATGCCCTGCCAACGGGTGAAGGCGGAATCCTGCATTCCCAGCGAGCGCACCATCTCGGCCTCGGTCCGGATCTGCTCGGACATTCGCTGCGCGCGGGTCGTGGCCACCATCGAAGCCGCCTGCGACCGCCGCGACAGCCACTGGTTCGCTGCCGCGACCAGCGACAGCGCGACAAGACCGGACAGCGCGAGCCACCCGAGAAGCGGATGGAACACGAAGATCAGGCCGAGGAAAACAGGGGTCCACGGCATGTCGAACAGCGCGGGCACCAGTGGCGAGGCGATGAAGCGGCGCACCGATTCGAGATCGTCGAGATGGTTGCGCGCGCCCTCGTCCGGCGCGCCCGCAGCGTCGCGGACCATGGCCTGGAACACCCGCCGGTCGAGCCGCCCCTGGAACCGGGCACCGATCCGCGACAGGATCCGCCCGCGCGCAAAGTCGAGCACCCCCATCATCGCGAAGAGAAAGGCCATCAGAAGCGTCAGCGCCACCAGCGTCGCCTCGGACCGCGAGCCGAGCACGCGATCATAGACCTGCAGCATGAAGAGCGGCCCGGTCAGCATCAGCAGGTTCACGAAAAGCGAGAACACCCCCACGACCGCGAACAGCCGCCGGCTTTCCGCCCGGACCGCCCGGAGTTCCGCCGCGCCACACCGTATCTGCCCTGGGGTTCGCATAGGCTCCGCAACTTGAGTTCGCCAAGCCGGACGCTACCTGCCAGATGTTCCCGTACCGTTAATGATCTTGCCGTGCACAGGCTCGGACCTGAACAACCGGAGCGACCGCCTTGACCCTTCGCCCTCTGACCGCCCTCGCCCTTCTGATTCCCGTGACGGCCCATGCGCAGGACCACACGTTCGACGGGTTGTGGCGCGCCGACAGCTCGATGGCCTGCATTCAAACGGGCGAGGAAGGCAGCGCGCTGAAGGTCGAGGACGACACGCTCTACGGCGGATCGACCACCTGCGACATGAGCAACCCGGTGGACGTCACCGACATGCAGGCCGTCCTCTACGACATGGCCTGCGAGGATGACGACGACGCATTCGACGGCCGCGCCATGTTCATGAACGCGGCCGACGGGGGCCTCTTGCTCATCTGGGACGGCTTCGCCTTCAAGTACGAGGCCTGCGAAGAGGGCGAGCCGGCGGGTGAAATACCGGCCGCCGCCCTCGCCATCGACGAGGACGACGGCGAGTGATCAGCGCCCCTTGAGCTCTTCGGTCAGGGTGATGCGCTCGTCCGGGTTGCCCAGCCGCGCACGGTAGACCGGCAGCGATTCGGCGACGCGCATGGCGTAGTTGCGGGTCTCGTCGAAGGGGATCATCTCGATCCAGTCGATCACGTCCACATCCGCCTCGCGCGGGTCCCCGCGCGCTTTCATCCATTGCAGCGGCCGCCCCGGCCCGGCGTTGTAACCCGACGAGACAAGCACCGGGTTCTGCCCGAAGCGCCGCTCGAGCCCCGCGAGGTAGGCGGTACCGAGGCGGGCGTTGTAGCTCGGATCCTCGAACAGCCGGTCGCGCGAGTAGCCGATGCCGAGCGAGCGGGTCACGTCCTGCGCCGTGCCCGGCATCAGCTGCATCAGCCCGCCTGCGCCGACATGGGACGAGACCGAGGGATCGAACTCGCTCTCGCGGCGGGCGATGGACAGGGCCAGCGCTTCCGAGACCGGCATGCTCTCCTGCCCCAGGTCCACGACCGGATAATAGGCGCGGGGGATGACGATGCCGTTCTGCGCGGCCCGCTTGGCGACAAGCACCGCGATATGCGGCTCACCCAGCTCGAGGATCAGGTCGCCGAGCGTCGCGGCCTCTTCGACGTCGAGCGATTCCACCAGGTGGGCGAAGAACTGCTCGGCCATGTCACGCTCGCCCGCCGCTTGCAGCAAGAGCGCCGCCTCCAGCACCGAGGACGTGCGGAAGCTGGCCTCGGACAGGGGCATCGATGGCCCCGCATCGATCAAGGCCGGGTCGACCGGAGCGCCGATCTTTTCGGCAGCCAGGAGGCCGTAGAAGCTGGTCTGGTGCTTCGCACCTTCTTCATAGGCGACCTGCGCTTCCTCGGCCTGGCCGAGCGCTTCGTGAGCCCGGCCGATCCAGTACCATGCCCGCCCCAGCGAGATCGGCGTGAACACCGCGTCGTTCTGGTTCTGGAAATGCGCCAGCGCATCTTCGGGGCGGTCGAGCCGCGTGAGGGCGAGGTAGCCGGCGAGCCATTCTAGGTCCGCGAAATCGGATCCTTCGACCAGCCCGTTCGAAGCCGCAAGCGCGTAGGCGCGGCGGTCCTCGCCCTCGCGCATCAGGTCGCGGACCATGTCGCGCCGGGCCCGCGCCCAGGCCTCGGGATCGCCGAGGTTGTCGGGCGATTGCTGAAGCGTCAGCCGCTCGGCGGCACTGGTGCGCCCCCCGGCAATGTGCTGGCGGAATTCCCGATAAGCGAGGCCGGGATCGGCCCGCAGTGCCTCGGGCAGGCTTTCGGCAAGTGCCGACGGATCGGCACCCCCGAGCGCGCGCGACCGCGCCCTGACCAACGCCCCCGCATTGCCGTCGAGCCGATCGGCCGACCGTGTCAGGGCGCGGCTTTCGCCCATCCAGAACATGCGGTCGGCCCGTTCCTCTTCGAGCGGTTCGAGCATGTCGGGATAATACGACAGCAGCGCCCGCTCGGCACCCTCGGTCATCGACCGGGTGGTCCAGGCCAGCGCTGTCTCGGCCTGCGCGTCGGCGTCGCGATCCAGTGCGCGATAGGCGTTGACCAGCGCGACGGTGCCGCGGCCGGTTGCAGGGGTGGTGTCGCCGAAGAAGCGCAGCACGTCCTCGGCCTGCTCGGGGCCTGCGGGCGTTTCGGGAAGGTACTGTTCGGCCTGGGCGCGCAGACGGGCGAGGCCCGGCCAGTCGGGTCGCCGTTCGAGGAAGGCGAGCGCGGAGGCGAAGTCTCCGAAGCCGTCGCGCAGATACATCCACTCGATGATATCGGCGGAAACGGGTCCGGCACGCTCGGCCGCGGCACCGGCAGAGAGCCACTGGCCCGCGCGGGCACGTTCGATGGCCTCGGCAATGCCGACATCGAAACCGGGCGCATCGGGCGGGGCCTCCTGCGCGACGACAGGGGAGGCAAAGGCGAACAGGGTCACGATAAGAAGATGGCGCATGATCCCCCAGATAAGGCACGCGGCTGTTCTGGCCAATTCACGACCTTGGCAACCGCGGGTGCGCCGCATAGGGTCCCACCCGCCGGTACCCCGGCCAGCCATGAAGGAGCCAGACATGTTCAAAGGGTCGATCGTCGCATTGGTCACGCCGTTCAAGGACGGCAAGCTGGACCTCGACGCCCTGAAACGGCTGGTCGAATGGCATGTCGAGGAAGGCACGAGCGGCATCGTCCCCGTCGGCACCACCGGCGAGACGCCGACCCTGTCCCATGTCGAACACGAGACCGTCGTGGCCGAGGTCGTCAAGACCGCAGCCGGGCGCGTGAAGGTCATCGCGGGCGCTGGTTCGAACAGCACCGACGAGGCGATCCAGCTTGTCCGCCACGCGCAGGAGGTCGGTGCGGACGGCGCGCTGGTCGTGACGCCTTACTACAACAAGCCGACGCAGGCCGGCCTCTACGCCCATTTCGAGGCGGTGCATAACGCCACCGACATCCCGATCATCATCTACAACATCCCCGGCCGCTCGGTCGTGGACATGACGCCCGCGACCATGGGCGAGCTTGCCAAGCTTCCCCGGATCGTCGGCGTGAAGGACTCGACGGGCGACATCGTCCGCGTCAGCGAACAGCGCATGACCTGCGGTCGCGACTTCATCCAGCTGTCGGGCGAGGATCCCTCGGCGCTCGGTTTCAACGCGCATGGCGGTGTCGGCTGCATCAGCGTGACCGCCAACGTCGCCCCCCGCCTCTGCGCCGAGTTCCAGCAGGCGATGGCGGATGGCGACTGGGCGAAGGCGCTCGACTACCAGGACCTACTGCTGCCGCTGCACACCGCCGTCTTCACCGAACCCGGCCTCGTCGGCGCGAAATACGGCCTGTCGCTGCTGGGGCGCTGCACCGAAGATGTGCGCCTGCCCCTCGTCGGGATGACCGAGGGCACCAAGCTGATGATGAAGAGCGCGATGGAGAACGCGGGCGTCCTGGGCAGCTGACGCAATCCTCCACTGGCCCCGCGACTGCGCAGGCCGGTGGACACCTCGCGCAGCCGCGCCTATCTGGACGCCATGGCCAAACCAAAGGACAACCCGAACTACAAGGTGATCGCCGAGAACCGGCGTGCGCGGTACGACTACGCGATCGAGGACGATCTCGAATGCGGGATCCAGCTCTACGGATCCGAGGTGAAGTCGCTGCGCACCGGCCAGTCGAACATCGCCGAAAGCTACGCCACCGTCGATGGCGGCGAGCTGTGGCTCGTGAACGCCTATATCGCTCCCTACGATCAGGCCATGTTCGGGCATGAGGACCGGCGCCGTCGCAAGCTGCTGGTCAACAGGAAAGAGCTGGCGAACCTGTGGTCCGAGACGCAGCGCAAGGGCATGACGCTCGTGCCGCTGGTGCTGTACTTCAACCACCGGGGCATGGCGAAGCTGAAGATCGGGATTGCCAAGGGCAAGAAGGCCCCCGACAAGCGCGAGACGGCGGCGAAACGCGACTGGCAGCGCCAGAAGCAGCGCCTCTTGAAGGAACACGGCTGATCCGATTCTTGCGCCGCGGCGGGACGTGGCGGCGGGATCATGCCCTGGAACCCCCGCAGGACTAGGTATCATTGCGTTTCGCGCGGCTCCGTCTTGCGTGGGCGGCGGCGCTTGGCTACGCCCTGCGGAACGTGAACCGCTCCGAAGGCCGGCCCCATGACCGACGACCCGAAGACCCTCGTATCGACCGATTGGCTCGCCCGGCATCTCGGCGATCCCGATCTGCGGCTCATCGACGCCTCGTGGCACATGCCCGACGCGAATCGCGATCCGCGCGCCGAGTACGAGGCCGCGCACATCCCCGGCGCGCGCTTCTTCGACCTGGACGAGATCAGCGACCAGCGCCTGGACCTGCCGCACATGGCGCCCCCGCCCGAGAAGTTCATCAGCCGGATGCGCGCCATGGGAATCGGCGACGGCCACCAGGTCGTGGTCTATGATGGCAAGGGCATCTTCTCGGCCGCGCGCATGTGGTGGCTGTTCAAGCTTATGGGCAAGAAGGACGTCGCCGTTCTGGATGGTGGTCTTCCCAAGTGGCAGGCCGAGGGCCGCGAGATCGAGGACCTGCCCCCCGTCATCCGCGACCGGCACATGACGGTGTCGCGCCGCAACGATCTGGTGCGCGACGTGACGCAGACGGCCGAGGCCTCGAAGCTGGGCACGCCGCAGATCCTCGACGCCCGCGCCGCGTCTCGCTTCCGGGGTGACGAACCCGAACCGCGCGAGGGGTTGCGGGCGGGGCACATCCCGGGATCGAGGAACCTGCCGTTCACGCAGCTTCTGAACGCCGACGGCACGATGAAGGGCCGCGACGGCCTGAAGGCGGCGTTCGAGGGGGCGGGCATCGACCTGTCGAAGCCCGTCATCACCACCTGCGGCTCTGGCGTGACCGCCGCGATCCTGGCCCTTGGGCTGGCGCGGATCGGTCACGACGACTGGTCGCTTTACGATGGCTCATGGACCGAGTGGGGCGCCTATCGCGACCTGCCGGTCGCAACGGGAGACGCCTGAATGCTCGGGAACCTGAAGGACCAACCGGCGGACAAGATCCTCATGCTCATGGCGAGCTACCGCGAGGACCCGCGCGACGACAAGATCGACCTCGGCGTCGGCGTCTACAAGGACCCGGACGGCAACACGCCGATCATGTCGGCGGTGAAAAAGGCCGAAGAGCGTCTGCTGAAGTCCGAAACCACCAAGAGCTATACCGCGCTGTCGGGCGACCCGGCCTATGCGCAGGCGATGCGCGAGCTGGTCTTCGGCGAGACCGGCGCGGCCGACCGCGTGGCCGCCATCGCGACGCCGGGTGGCACCGGCGCGTTCCGGCAGGGCGTGGACCTGATTCGCATGGCGAACCCCGGCGCGACCATCTGGGTCAGCGCACCGACATGGCCGAACCACCTGTCGATCCTCAAGACGACCGGCACGCCCTTCGTCGAGTATCGCTATTTCGACGCCACCACGGGCGGAGTCGATTTTGACGGCATGGTCGCCGACCTGAACAGCGCGAAGGAAGGTGACGTGGTGCTGCTGCACGGCTGCTGCCACAACCCGACCGGCGCGAACCTGACGGCCGACCAATGGCATCGGGTGGCCGAGATCCTGCTCGAACGGAAGCTCGTCCCCATGGTCGACCTTGCCTATCAAGGCTTCGGCGACGGGTTGGACGACGACGCGCAAGGCACCCGCATCCTCGCCGAGACGCAGCCCGAGCTGCTCGTCGGTGCCTCCTGCTCGAAGAACTTCGGGATCTATCGCGAGCGCGCGGGGATCCTGTTCGCCATCGGCGATGCGTCGGACACCAAGACGGTGCAGGGCAACCTCAACCACCTAAACCGGCAGAACTACTCGTTCCCGCCGGATCACGGGCCCCGCATCGTCACGACGATCCTGAACGACCCCCAACTCCGCGCCGAATGGCAGGCCGAGCTGGAAGAGATGCGCTCGGGAATGCTCGCCCTGCGCAAGCACTTGGCCGACGAGTTGCGCCAGCGGCTGAACGACGACCGGTTCGACTTCATCGCGCGGCACCGGGGCATGTTCTCGCGTCTCGGAGTCGATGCCGACAAGGTCGAGGCGATGCGCCGTGACCACGGCATCTACATGGTGGGCGACAGCCGCCTGAACATCGCGGGCCTCAACGCCCGGACCGTGCCGATCCTGGCCGAGGCGATCGCCAAGACCTGCGCCTGATCAGCGAACACGCTTCCGAACACGAAAAGGCCCGGGCGATCTTGCCCGGGCCTTTCCTTTTGCAATCCGGCGGAAGGGGAGGAGACCTCCGCCGGGTCGCAATCCTCAAGCCTTGGAGAACTCGGGATAGGCCTCCATCCCCAGCTCGGCCACGTCGAGACCCGTGATCTCGGCCTCTTCCGAAACCCGGATACCGCCGGCCGCCTTCAGGATCAGCCACACGATCATGCTGACGACGAAGACGAAGATGCCGACTGCCGCGACGCCGATGAACTGCGTCACGAAGCTGGTGCCGTCATTCGACAGCGGGACCGCCAGCGTGCCCCAGATGCCGGCGAAGAGGTGCACCGGGATGGCGCCGACCACGTCGTCGATCTTCATCCGGTCAAGCATCGGAACCGCAAGGACCACGATCACGCCACCGATGGCACCGATCAGGGTCGCACCGCCCAGCGTGGGCATCAAGGGCTCGGCCGTGATCGAGACGAGGCCCGCCAGAGCGCCGTTCAGCACCATGGTCAGGTCCGGCTTCTTGTACATCACCTGCGTCAGGATCAGCGCGGCGATGGCACCACCCGCCGCAGCGGCATTCGTGTTGGCGAAGATGCGGCCCACGTCGGTGATGTCGCCCACGGTGCCCGCGGCAAGCTGCGAGCCGCCGTTGAACCCGAACCAGCCGAGCCACAGGATGAACGTGCCCAGCGTCGCCAGCGCCAGGTTCGAACCCGGCATGGGATTGGTGCGACCATCACGGTACTTGCCGATCCGGGGGCCGAGGACGATGGCACCGGCCAACGCGGCGAAGCCACCCGCAGCATGCACCAGGGTCGAGCCGGCGAAGTCCGAGAAGCCGATCTCCGACAACCAGCCGCCGCCCCACTGCCAGGACGCCTCGATCGGGTAGATGAAGCCGGTCAGGATCACGACGAAGAACAGGAAGGGCCACAGCTTGATGCGCTCGGCCAAGGTGCCCGAGACGATCGACGCGGTGGTGGCGCAGAACATCAGCTGGAAGAAGAAGTCCGACGCGACCGAGGCATAGTCCAACGATGCGGCACCTGCGGAAAGGCCTACGGGCTCAAGCGCGGTGGGTGCGAAAAGGGTGCCAACCCAGCCCGAAACGATCCATCCGTCGCCCGGATACATCAGATTGAACCCGATCAGCCAGTACATCACCGCGGCGATGGAAAAGAGCGCGATGTTCTTCATCAGCTGCATGGTGACGTTCTTGGACCGGACAAGCCCGGCTTCGAGCATGGCGAACCCGGCCGCCATCCAGAAGACCAGGAAGCCGCCGATCAGGAACAGCAGCGTGGTCATGAGGTAGGGGCCGATCTCGTCGAAGGTCGGCGCGACCTCGACCGCTTCGGCAGCCTCCTGCGCGACGGCGGCGACCGGCAGGAAAGCCAGGGCAGCCGTTGTGAGAATGCGGTTCATACGTGTCATCTTTCTTGCGATGTCCTTCGGCTTCTGGCTTCAGATGGCGTCTGCGTCGGTTTCGCCCGTGCGCACGCGCGTCGCGCTCGCGACGTCGAGGACGAACACCTTGCCGTCGCCGATCTTGTCGGTCTTGGCGGTCTTCACGATCGTCTCGACGACCTGGTCGGCCATGTCCGACGTCACCACGATCTCGAGCTTGATCTTGGGCACGAAATTCACGGCATATTCCGCGCCGCGGTAGATTTCGGTGTGTCCCGACTGAGAGCCGAAGCCCTTGATCTCGGTCACCATCATGCCGCGCACGCCGATGGAGGTGAGCGCCTCGCGCACCTCCTCGAGCTTGAACGGCTTGATCGCTGCGATGATGAGTTTCACGTTCCTGTCACCCCTTGTCGCGTCTTGTTACGGCCGCCCGAACAGCGGGCCTTGGCAGCGAGGAACCCGCCTGCGCGCGGCGTTCACAAGTTCAGCCGTTCCGAAACGGGGGGCAAAAACACGGCAGTTGCACAATTTATGCGCAAATGGACGCCTGCGCCCGATAAATAGGCAACCATGAGTCTGACAAACGCGCGACCGCAGGTTCTCTGTCGCATCGCAAGCCTGTATGATCCGCTGCAGAGCAGAACGAACACCAAGGGGCCGCTGGCCATGGCACGAACCCCGCTGACCGCGTCCAGACGATCGACACCGAAAAAGAAGACCAACGGACGCACGTCGAAGCCGAAAAGCGCGAACACCCGCGCGCGCAGACGCACCGCCCCCCGCGGACCGATCGGGTGGCTGTTGTGGCCGTTCCGGCTGGTCTTCAGGATCGTCTTCCGCCTCGCATGGCGCGGCGCGCTGGTGATGGCGCTGATCCTGGGGCTGGGCGTGGGCTACGTCTATACGACCCTGCCGCCCCCCCAGGCGATTCTCGACGGCCGCTCGCAAGGATCGGTCACGCTCCTTGACCGCTACGGCGAGATCTTCGCGTGGCGCGGCGAGCAGTTCGGCGGCCAGATCACCACCGCCACCGTCTCGCCCTACCTGCGCGACGCCATCGTCGCGACCGAGGACCGCCGCTTCCGGATGCATCCGGGCGTCGATCCGGTGGGCATCGCCTCGGCGGTAAAGATCAACTTGCAGGAAGGGCGCGGCCCGCTGTCGGGCCATGGCGGATCAACCATTACGCAGCAGACGGCCAAGCTTCTGTGCCTCGGCACGCCCTACGATCCCGACGTGTGGGAGAACGAGACCGCCTACGAGTCCGACTGCCGCGAGACGACCCTGTGGCGCAAGATCAAGGAAGGCGTCTACGCGCTGGCCATGGAGGCCAAGTACTCCAAGGACGAGATCCTCACGATCTACATGAACCGCGCCTTCCTCGGTGCCGGTTCGCGCGGGTTCGAGGCCGCCGCGCAGCGCTATTTCGGCAAGTCCGCGAACGAGGTCGACCCGGCCGAGGCCGCCATGCTCGCCGGCCTTCTCGTCGCGCCCACCCGCTACGCCCCGACCGCCGACCTCGAGCGCAGCCGCAACCGCGCCGCGACAGTCATCAACCTGATGGAGCAGCAGAACTACCTGACCGCCGCCGAGGCGCAGTTCGCCCGCGACAACCCGGCTGAACTGTCGGCCGCCGCCGAAGCCCGCGCCGGCGGCTACTTCGCCGACTGGGTGATGAGCGCCGCGCCCGACTTCCTGTCGCGCAAGACGACCGAGGACGTCATCATGCGCACCACCTTCGATTCGCGCATCCAGACGGCGGCCGAAAACGCGCTGAGCTACGTGTTCGAAAACAAGGTCGCCCCCGATTCGCAGGCGCAGGCGGCCATCGTGGTCATGTCGGCGGACGGCGCGGTGCGCGCCATGGTCGGCGGGCGCAAGTTCAAGGGCGTCGCGGGCCAGTTCAACCGGGCGATCATGGCCAAGCGGCAGACGGGCTCGGCCTTCAAGCCCTTCGTCTTCGCCACCGCGCTGGAACTGGGCTACTCACCGAACGACACGGTGACGGACGAGCCGCTGACGATGAACATCCCCGGCTCGGGCACCTGGTCCCCCGAGAATTACGACCGGCGCTTTCGCGGGCCGGTCACGCTGACCGAAGCGTTGCAGAACTCGCTCAACATTCCGACGGTGAAGGTCAGCGAAGCGGTCGGCAGGGACAACGTGCGCCGCGTCGCCGCGGATTTCGGGATCGACAGCGACCTCGCCGCCGGTCCGTCCCTGGCGCTCGGCGTGTCGGAATCGACCTTGATCGAGATGACCGGTGCCTATGCCGGCATCCTCAACGGCGGCACCTCGGTCGAGCCCTACGGGATCCGGGACCTGCGCCTGCAGGGTGAGGGCGAGGTGCTTCTGGGCCAGGAAGGCGGGCTGGGCGAACGGGTGATCAGTCAGGAGGCGGCGGAAGAGCTGGTCTACATGATGAACAAGGTGATCGAGGGCGGCACCGGATCGCGTGCCGACCTGGGTGCACGCCCCGCGGCGGGCAAGACCGGCACGACCCAGGCCGCCCGCGATGCCTGGTTCCTGGGCTTCACCGCGGAATACGTCACCGGCGTCTGGATGGGCTACGACGACAACACCCCCCTGACCGGCGTGACCGGCGGCGGACTCCCGGCCGACATCTGGCGCGAGACGATGGTGCGGGTCCATGAAGGGCTGCCCGTGGAACAGTTGCCGATGCGCGACCCCGCCCCGGCCCAGCAGGTTGCGCAGCCCGAAGCCACCCCTGCACCCCAATACGAAGGCGGAGCCGAGATCGCCCGATCCGAGAACGACCGCCTGATCGGGCCGGCGCCGCAGACACAGCAGCCGGCGAGACCGGCAAACGTGGCCGAGCAGATCATCAACGACGTGCTCAGCATCTTCGGCAACTGACCGCGAAGCGCGCACTCTGCCGTGATATGAAGCACCGCGCTGGAACCCCTGCGCGGTGCTTCAGTTGACCGCCCGTCGCCCCGCTGGAGTTCTCCCCGTGCAAGTTTTCCGCTGTCCCGTCTGCGAACGGCCAGTCTATTTCCACAACACCCGGTGCGCCTGCGGGCAAGAGGTCGCCTTCGACCCTGATGCCCAGGCCATGCGCATCGCCGTGAACACCTGCGCCAATCGCGACCGGATCAGTTGCAATTGGGTGGCAGACGATAAGCTCTGCCGGTCATGCGCGATGACCCGCACCGTGCCTGACCTCGGCGCGCCGGAAAACCTCGGCCATTGGCGCATGACCGAGAATGCCAAGCGGTGGATGCTGGCCAACCTGGCGCGCTGGGGCTGGTTCGGCCCGGAGGATCACGGCGAAAGACCGGTGTTCCGGCTGTTGTCCGAGCAGACGTCGAAAGGCGAGGCCAACGTCACCATGGGCCACGCCAACGGCACGATCACGATCAACGTAACCGAAAGCGACGAAGCCGTGCGCGCCGAGCGCCGCGCCGAGCTGGGCGAGCTCTACCGAACCATGCTGGGCCACATGCGCCACGAGATGGCGCATTTTCTGCATCTTCGCCTGTCGCGCGACGCAGGCTTCGTCACCGCCTTCCGGCAGCTCTTCGGCGACGAACGCGCCGATTACGGCGAGGCGCTGAAGAGGCACTACAAGAACCCCAGGACCGCCGACGACAACTACATCTCGGACTACGCGACGATGCACCCGCACGAGGATTGGGCCGAGACGGTCGCACATCTTTTGCACCTCGTCGATGTGCTCGACAGTGCGATGGCCGTCGCGCTGACCCTGCCCGGCGTCGAGACGGACGGTTACGACGCCTATGCACAGACCGACACCGAGGCCGTCCTGAATCGGGCGGTCCAGGTTTCGATCGCCGTGAACCACGTGAACCGGGCCGTGGATCTTCCCGATCTCTACCCGTTCGTGCTGACCCGCGGCGTGCGCGAGAAGCTGGCTCTGGCCCACGGCACGCTCCGCACGCCGGCCTGACGGCGGGGCTTTCGCAAGGGGCCGCGAGCAGGCAGGATGGCGCGGCCCCATCCTGCAGGAGGACCCATGGCCGACATCGTCATCCTCGGCATCTTTGCCGCCGACACCGCCTATCGCGCCCGCCGTCTGCCCCAAATCGGCGAGACCGTGATGGGCGAAGGATTCGCGCTGAACGCGGGGGGCAAGGGCTCGAACCAGTCGGTCGCGGCGGCGCGGGCCGGGGGCGACGTGGCGTTCCTCAGCAAGATCGGGCGCGACACGTTCGGCGCGCTCGCCCGTCGCACATGGGACGAGGCCGGCGTCGCCTTCGCCGGGGACGAGACAGACGACCCCACCGGAGCGGCCTTCATCTTCGTGGACGCCGAATCCGGCGACAACGCGATCATCGTGACGCCCGGCGCCGCGGGGACGATCACGCCCGCCGACCTCGACCGCTGGGCGCCGACGATCGGCGGGGCGCGCGTCTTCGTCACACAGTTGGAACAGCCGCGCGATGCGGCGCAGCGGGGACTTGAGATCGCCCGCGCCGCCGGGGTCCGTACCGTGCTGAACCCCGCCCCCGCCGCCGACATCCCGGACGAGATGCTGGCGCTCTGCGACCTGATCACGCCGAACGAAAGCGAGGCTGCGCTTCTGACTGGCATGTCCGTGGCCGGCCCCACCGATGCCGAAGCCGCTGCTGCAAGACTTCGCGCGCGGGGCGCTGGCGCGGTGATCGTGACGCTGGGTGAGGCCGGCGCACTCTACCACGATGGCGACACGGTGCTGCACATCCCCGCGCTGAACGCCGGACCCGTGGTCGAGACGACGGGGGCCGGCGACGCGTTCAACGGCGGGCTCGCCGCGGCCTTGGCCGAAGGTCAGCCCATCGAACGGGCGTTGCGGGTCGCCACCGCCACCGCCGCCCTGTCGGTCACCCGCGCCGGGGCCGCGCCCTCGATGCCGACGCGGGACGAGATCGACCGCCTGCTCTAGCCGTGCTGGCCCGGGTCGCCCACATCCGCCTCGTTCGTGTCGTAGACCGCCCAGGTGCCAGAGCCCGGCGGCGGCGGGGGCGCTTCCCTGGTGTTCTCGCGGTGCATGTTCACCTTCGAGATGAGGTGGGCCGAGATCGGCGCCGTCACGAACAGGAACGCCATGATCAGCACCTCGCGCAGCGATCCGTCTCCCAGTGCGAAGGCCTGGATGATCGAAGCGAGCAGCAGCGACCCCACCCCCATCGTCGACGCCTTCGTCGGCGCGTGCAGCCGCTTCATCGGCGTGTCGAGCTTCACGAGGCCGATCGCGCCCACCAGCGCGAAGATCGCGCCCAGCACCAGGGCGATGGTCATCAGGACGTCCCAGATCATTCGATGATGTCCCCCCTCAGAACGAAGCGCGCATAGGCGACCGTCGCGACGAAGCCGAGCATGGCGAAGATCAGCGCCCCCTCGAGATACAGCCTTGTCTCGCCGGCCATGCCGAGAAGCACGATCAGCGCGATCGCGTTCACGGTCATGGTGTCGAGGGCGAGGATGCGGTCGCCGGCACAGGGGCCGATCACCAGCCGGATCATCGCCAGCAGTTGCGCGAGGCTGAGCGAGCCGAAGGCGATGAGCAGCCCGATATCGGTCATGGAGGTCAGGGCGATCATTCGAAGATCTCCTTCAGTCGGCGTTCGTAACGCTCCTTGATGTCGCGGACGTCCGCCGCGGGGTCCGCGCTGTCGAGCGCGTGCACCAGAAGGCAGCGCCCGTCATCCGCCAGGTCCGCCGAGACCGTGCCCGGCGTCAGCGTGATCGTGCCGGCCAGGATCGTGATCGCCTCGGGCGTCTTCAGCTCCAACGGGATGACCAGCCATTCCGACCGCATGCTCGCATTGCTGCGGAACAGCACGATGAAGGCGACCCGCGCGTTCGCCACCACGATGTCCCAGATCACCAGGATGATATAGCTCGTCAGCCTGAACAGCTTGGGCGTCGATGGACGGTGGGGCCAGTAGGGCGCGGTCAGGGCCGGCACCACGAGCCCGAGGATCACGGCCATGACCAGGGTGCCGACGGTCAGCGAGTTGGTCAGAAGGCACCACACCACGGCCAGAAGAAGCGACAGCGCCGGATGCGGCAGAAGTCGTTTGCCCAGTCCAAGCATCAGTGTCCGCCCTCCTCGCTGGAGCCCGACTCGTCGTAGCCCGCCTCGTCCTCGTAGTGGCCGTAGCTGATCTCCTTGCCCGGCGTGTCGAGCACGGTCGAGACATAGGCGCCGGGCCGCATCAACTGATCCACAGTCGCGCGCATGTAGTCGGTCATCGGGCCGGCAAAGATCGTCTGCGCCGCCAGCAACGCGACGAACCCACCTACTGCGACCACCGGCAGCGCCGGGGCCGACTTCCCCCGGCTGTCGCGGTCGGCTTCCGAAATGTGTTGCTCGGCCTCGAGGTCGTCCATCCCCTTCGCCACCTGCTGCGGCTTCCAGAACACCGTCGAGCCTGCGCGCGCGAAGCCCACCACCGCCACGAGGGACGAGCCCAGGACGACCGTCCAGATCCAGGCGATCAAGGTGCTGTCATAGGCCGCGTCGAGGATCAGCAGCTTGCCGAGGAACCCCGACAGTGGCGGCAGGCCGGCCATGGCGATCGCCGAGGCGAAGAACAGTCCCCCCAGCAGCGGCCCCCCGACCATGGGCGCGCCCCCCTCGATCCGCGCTCCGGCGCCGCGGCGTTGCCCGACGATGTCGACCAGAAGGAACAGAGCCGCCGTCGCGAAGGTGGAATGGGCGACGTAGTAGAGCGCGGCCGTCAGGCCCGCCTCGCTCATCAGGCCGATCGCGGTCATCACCATGCCCATGGATCCGACCACGGCGAAGGCGACCAGCCGGTCCAGGCTGCGCGCGGCCAGGACGCCGATCATCCCGATGGCAAGCGAGATCAGCGCCAGCGGCAACAACCACACCTCGTGCAGGCCCGCCGTCACCTCGAGGTCGGGCGGAAAGACCAGCGTGTAGATTCGTATGATGGCGTAGGCGCCCACCTTGGTCATGATCGCGAACAGCGCCGCAACGGGCCCCGGCGCCTGAGAATAGGCCGCAGGCAGCCAGAAATGCAGCGGAAGCAGCGCCGCCTTCACGGCAAAGACCAGAAGCAGCAGTACCGCCGCCACCCGGATCGAGGCCGAAGCCCCAGGATCGATCATCGCGACCCGCCCCGCAAGGTCGGCCATGTTGAGCGTTCCAGTTTCCGCGTAGAGCGTGCCGAGGGCGAAGAGAAACAGCGTCGACCCGAGCAGGTTGTAGAGCACGTATTGCGTTCCCGCCCGCACCCGCTTGGCCCCGCCCGAATGGACGAGCAACCCGTAGGAGGCGATCAGCAGGACCTCGAAGAAGACGAACAGGTTGAAGATGTCGCCCGTCAGGAAGGCGCCCGCGATCCCCATGATCTGGAACTGGAAGAGCGGGTGGAAATGCCGTCCCCGCTTGTCCCAGCCCGATCCGATGGCATGCAGCATCACCAGGAGCGACAGGATCGCCAGCAGCAGGACCATGTAGGTGGACAGCCGGTCGGCCACCAGCACGATCCCGAAGGGCGCCTGCCATGCGCCCAGCTGATAGATCGTGACGGTCCCGTCCCCGGCCTGCCAAGCCAGCCCGAGGGCAAGGGCGAGGAAGGCGGTCAGGCCGGCGAGCGACAGCGCCCGCTCTACCCCTGCGTGGTAGCGGGCGAGCAGCGTCATCGCGGCCGCAAGCATCGCCGGCAGGACGACCGGCAGGACGATCCAATGGCTCATCTGCCGGCCTCCTCGCGCTTGCGGCCCTGGTCGATCTCGACGTCGTCGTCGTTCACCTTGTCATTGCCGAGGCCCAGATAGCTGCCCAGGGCAAAGACGACCACGACCGCCGTCATCCCGAACGAGATGACGATCGCCGTCAGCACCAGCGCCTGCGGCAGCGGGTCGGCGTAGAAGACCAGGCCGTCGCGCAGGATCGGGGGGTGGTTCATCGCCAGCCGACCGCTGGCGAACAGGAAGACGTTCACCGCATAGGTCAGAAGCGACATGCCGACGATCACCGGGAAGGTGCGGAAGCGCAGCACGAGGTAGATCCCGACGCTTGTCAGGACGCCGATGGAAGACGCGACGATAAGCTCCATCAGGCCCGGTCCTCGACACGCGACGGATCGATGTCCATGGGGTGTTCGCTTTCTCTCTGATCTGCCCGCCGCGCCAATCGCGCAAAGCTTTCGAGCGACAGCATGACCGCGCCGACCACGGTGAGGAATACGCCGAGGTCGAAGGCCATGGCGCTGGCGACCTCGAACTCCTCGATCGGCGGGATGTGGATATAGGTGAAGGACGAGGTGAGGAACGGGTAGCCTGTGAACCACGCCCCGATGCCGGTCAGCCCCGCGATCAGGACGCCGGCGCCGATGATCCCGTGATAGGGATAACGCTGCCGTGCCTCGGCCCAGTAGAACCCGCTGGCCAGGTATTGCATCACCAGCGCGATCGCCGCGACGAGCCCGGCGATGAAGCCGCCACCCGGCATGTTGTGCCCGCGCAGGAAGATGTAGATGGCGACCAGCAGGACGAGGGGCATGATGACCCGCGTCAGCACCACCATCATCAACGGGTGCCGGTCGCCGGCCAGGTTCTTGTCCGGCCGCCGGTTGTAGAGCTTAGCGCGCACCGGCCCGGCCAGCAGCGCCTCGGTCAGCGCGTAGATGACCAGCGCGGCGATCCCGAGGACGATGATCTCGCCGAACGTGTCGAAGCCACGGAAATCCACGAGGATCACGTTGACCACGTTGGTGCCGCCGCCGCCGTAGTAGCTGTTCTCGAGGTGATAGTCCGAGATCGTCGGCGCCACGAAATCCGAGCGCAGCATCTGCCAGGCAAGCCCGCCCGTGGCGAGGCCTCCGGCCGCTGCCAGCACGATGTCCTTGGCGCGCTTCAACCCGCCGGTTTCCTTCGGCGTGTCGTTCGGCAGGAAGTTCAGCGCCAGAAGCAGCAGGATGATGGTCACGACCTCGACCAGGATCTGCGTCATCGCGAGATCCGGCGCCGAGAACACGACGAAGCCCAGCGACACCATCAGGCCCAGGATGCCCACCAGGATCAGGGCGAAGAGCCGGTTGCGGTGGAACACGGCCAGGGCCAGCGCCGCCGCGACCAGCAGCGCCCAGCCTGCAATCGCAGCCGCCGTCATCGGCAGCGTCTCCCGCGAGGGCGCGACGCTTTCGCCCGTGACCCAGGCGTGCACGCCCAGCGCCAGCACAGCGGCCATGAAGACACCCGCATAGCGTGAGAATGCCCCGTCATGCAGGCCATTCGTGACCCCGCGCGACGCCGCCACGGCCCCGGCGATGATCCCGTCGAAGATCGACTTCGCCCGCGGCACGTGCAGCGCGGCCCACAGCCACGCAGCCGCGCGATAGATCAGCACCAGCGCCAGGCCGCCCAGAACCGCGACCACCGACATCCACAGCGCAGGGGTGACGCCGTGCCAGATGGCAAGGTGGTAGCCCTCGGGGATCTGGCCCTCGGTCCCCATCACGGCGCGGGCGACGAAGAACACCAGCGGCTCGACCAGGCCCGGCAGGATTCCGATGCCCAGCACCAGCACGCAGAGGAACGCGGGCGGTCCCCACATGCCCATGCCCGGATCATGCGGCTTGGCCGGGTAGTCGTCGCGCACCCGCCCCAGGAACGTGTGCCCGATATAGCGGAACGAATAGGCTGCCGAGAACAGCGCCCCCACCGTCGCCAGCACCGGAACCAGCAGGCCGGGGCCGAAGAACTCGGTATGGGCGGCTTCCTCGAGGAACATCTCCTTCGACAGGAAGCCGTTGAACAGCGGGATGCCGGCCATCGCCAGTCCCGCGATGGAGGCGATGGCGAAGGTCACCGGCATCAGCCGCGCCAGCCCGCCCAACCGCTTGATGTCACGGGTATGTGCCTCGTGATCCACGATGCCCGCGGTCATGAACAGCGCCGCCTTGAACGCTGCGTGGTTGAGGATGTGGAACACCGCCGCCAGCGCGCCGAAATCGGTGCCCGTGCCCAGGAGGAACACGATCAGCCCCAGGTGCGAGATCGTCGAGAACGCCAGCAGCGCCTTCAGGTCGTCCTTGAACAGCGCCGTGATCGCGCCGACCAGCATGGTCAGAAGGCCCGCGCCGGCGACGAGATAGAAGTAGATCTCGGTGCCCGACAGGACCGGCCAGGTCCGCGCCAGCAGGAAGATGCCGGCCTTCACCATCGTGGCCGAGTGCAGGTAGGCCGACACCGGCGTCGGGGCGGCCATCGCGTGCGGCAGCCAGAAGTGGAACGGGAACTGCGCGGACTTGGTGAAGCAGCCCAGCAGGATCAGCACCAGCGCCGGCACGTAGAGCGGCGAGTCCTGGATCGCCTCGCGGTTCTCGAGGATCACGCTCAGGTCGTAGCTGCCGACGATCCGCCCCAGAAGCAGCATGCCGCCGATCATCGCCAGCCCGCCCATCCCGGTGACGGTCAGCGCCATCCGCGCGCCCTGCCGGCCGTCGGGCAGGTGCTTCCAGTAGCCGATCAGCAGGAAGGACGACAGCGAGGTCAGCTCCCAGAACACCAGCAGGACGAGGATGTTGTCCGACAGGACGATCCCCACCATCGCGCCCTGGAACAGCAAGAGGTAGGCGAAGAACTCGCCCATATTGTCCTCGCGGGCGAGGTAGTAGCGCCCGTAGATGATGATCAGGACGCCGATCCCCAGGATCAGGGCGGCGAAGAACAGGCCCAGCCCGTCCAGCATCAGGTTCAGGTTCAAGCCCAGCTCGGGCATCCAGGGGATTTGCTGGATCACCGTTTCCCCGCCCAGCACCGCCGGGGCTTGCGAGATCAGGCCGACCAGGGCGGTCAGCGTGACCCCCAGCGTCACGACCGCACAGGTCTGACGGCCGGTGCGAACCATGAGCCCGGGAAGAAGCGCCCCAAGAAACGGGGTAAGGACGATCAGGACGAGCGACATGGACCTCTCTCGGATAGCGGCTCCGCGGATAATTGTGACTATCACCGGGATCCACAAACGGAAATGTCCCTGGCCCAGCCCCGGCGGGACCTGTGACATGCACGGCCTTCGACGCAGGAGGGCACCGTCGATGCGCCCGACCCCGGCGCGGTAGGCATGCCCTGGACGACGTGCTCGCGACGAAACACCGCAGGCGGCGGGCGAGCAGAGCAAGGAGCCGTTGCCCGTCTGACCCCCGCGGGCTAGGGATCGGGCATGACGAATTACCTCTATCAGGGCGATCTTCCCGACGGGCTGGACCTGGGGCCGGTGGTCGCGATCGACTGCGAGACGATGGGCCTGAACCCCCATCGCGACCGGTTGTGCGTGGTACAGATGTCCGGCGGAGACGGCGACGCTCATCTCATCCAGCTGGCGCGCGGCCAGACAAGGGCGCCGAACCTCGAGAACATCCTTACCGATCCGAACGTGCTGAAGCTGTTCCACTTCGGCCGGTTCGACATCGCCGCATTGTACCATGCGTTCGGAGCGCTGGCGCAGCCGGTCTATTGCACCAAGATCGCGTCGAAGCTGGTGCGGACCTATACCGACCGGCACGGCCTCAAGCAGCTTCTGACCGAGATGCTCGGCGTGGATATCTCGAAGTACCAGCAGCAATCCGACTGGGGCGCCGAAGAGCTTTCCGAGGCACAGATCGCCTACGCCGCGTCCGACGTGCTGCATCTGCACCACCTTCGCGAGGCCCTCGACGAGCGGCTCGTCCGCGAAGGGCGCACCGACCTGGCCGAGGCCGCTTTCGCATTCCTGCCCGTGCGGGCGCGGCTCGACCTTGGCGGTTGGCCGGAGATCGACATTTTCGCGCACTGACCTTCGCGCCAGCGCTTCGGACGGATACATCCCCCACATGCAACGGCGAGCCAGACAGAAACGTCACTACGACAACCGCCATTCGCGCTGGGTCAGGCGGCTGAAGGTGCTTCTGCCGCTGTTCGCGCTCGCGATCCTGTGCACCCTGTTCCTGGTCGCCGACCGGCGCGACGGCACGGCGCTGGAATTCGCCGACCCCGCCACGCTCGACCGGCTTCTGAGCGAGGGGCGCGTGGTGAACCCGAGCTATTCCGGCCTCGGAGACGACGGCGCGGCGGTCAGCTTCCTCGCCGACGAGGCCCGCCCGGACGGCGAGGACGCCGAGGCCGATCGCATCCTGGGCGTCTGGACCAGCCGCGACGGGTCCGAGGTGTCGCTGGAAGGCGACACGGGCGTTCTGACGAACCTCTCGGGCGACATGCGGATCGAAGGCGACGTGGTCGTGACCGAATCGCAGGGCTACCGGTTGCAAAGCGATGCTCTCGACATCGACGGGGCCAGCAAGGACATCGTCTCGCCCGGCCCCGTCAGCGGGTCGGGGCCGGGGCTGACGCTGGACGCGGGGGGAATGCGCGTCGCACAACGCGAGGGTTCGCCGCGTGTGACCTTCACCGATGGCGTTCGCGTGATATACGAGACCCAGCCGGCGGAAGGGAACTGATCACGTGTTACGCCTAATCCTCGCACTCACGCTCGTTGCAGGCGCCGCCACGGCGCAGGATTCGACCATCGATTTCGGCGGGTTCGAGCAGAATAGCGGCGCCCCGATCGAGGTCGTGTCGGACCAGCTCGACGTGGACCAGCAGGACGGCACCGCGGTCTTCACCGGCGACGTGACAGCGACCCAAGGCGACCTGGTGCTGACGGGCGAACGGGTCGAGGTCTTCTACACCACGGGCGAGGATCGCCAGATCCGCACGCTCCACGTCACCGGCGGAGTCACCCTCGTAACCAGCGAAGAGGCCGCCGAGGCCGAGGAAGCGACCTACGAGGTCGTCGACGGCACGATCCTGATGACCGGTGACGTGCTGGTGACCCAGGGCGACAATGCAATCGCCGGCGAGCGCATGACGATCGACCTCGAGACCGGGACGGGCCGCGTCGAGGGACGCGTCCGCACGATCTTCCAGACCGGCAATTGATGCAGGACGCGGCACCGCAAGAGGGCCTCGTCGTCGAGCACCTCCGGAAGAGCTATCGCAAGCGCCCGGTGATCCGCGACGTGTCGCTGAACCTCGCGCGGGGCGAGGTGGTGGCGCTGCTCGGGCCGAACGGGTCGGGCAAGACGACATGCTTCTACGCCATCGCGGGCCTCGTGACGCCCGACGGCGGGACCGTGCTGATCGACGGGCGCGAGGTGACGACCCTGCCGATGTATCGCCGCGCCCGCATGGGGATCGGCTATCTCCCGCAGGAGATGTCGATCTTTCGCGGCCTGACGGTCGAGGACAACATCCTCGCGATTCTCGAACTGGTCGAGAAGGACCGGCACGCCCGGCGCGACCGGCTCGAAGGACTGTTGCAGGAGTTTTCCATCTCGCATTTGCGCAGCACCCCCTCGCTGGCGCTGTCGGGCGGCGAGAGGCGCCGCGCCGAGATTGCCCGCTGCCTGGCCGCGAACCCGAGGTATCTGCTGCTGGACGAACCCTTCGCCGGCGTCGATCCCATCGCCGTCGGCGACATCCGGATGCTGGTCGCCAGCCTGACCGAACGCGGCATCGGCGTGCTGATCACCGACCACAACGTGCGCGAGACGCTGTCCATCGTGGATCGGGCCTATATCCTGCACGATGGCGGCGTGCTGATGAGCGGCACCAGCGAGGACGTCGTGGCCGACAGGGACGTGCGTCGCGTCTATCTCGGAGACAGCTTTACCTTGGGTTGAGCCTGCCGGCGTGCATCCCTTGACAGACAACCGCATTTGCGCGCCAAATGGGCGAATGAGACGCGGCATAACGACATCCGCATATTCGACTTTCCTTCCATATTCCAGTGGCTTGGAACGTATTTCCGGGTGTCCCGCGAGCTCGGCTCTGGCGCGTTTCCCTGTCATGCCCGGATCCTTGCGCCGGTTCAGGCGGACGCGCTGCTTTCAGGAAAGGAAGACAGATGCGCTACCAGGTGAGCGGCAAGCAGATCGACATCGGCGAGGCCCTTCAGGCCCATGTCCAGTCCCAGATCGACGCCGTGGTGGAGAAATATTCCGGCCGGCCGACCGATGCGCTTTGCGTATTCTCGCGCGACGGATCCGCCTTTAGCTGCGAAACCGTCCTTCATCTGTCCAGCGGAATGACCGTTCAGGCCCGCGCGAACGAGCACGATATCTATGCCGCCTGCGACTCGGCGGTCGCCAAGATGGAGAAGCAGTTGCGGCGCTACAAGCGGCGGCTGAAGAACCACAACAAAGAGCGGACGACGCCCGTTGAACTTTTCGGGGCCTCCTCGTATATCCTCGCCTCATCGGAAACCGAGGAGGAGACCGAGCCCGACACGCTGCAGCCGGTCATCGTGGCCGAAATGGAAACACGGATCCCGACGCTGTCCGTCGGCGAGGCCGTGATGCAAATGGAGCTGCACGGGGCACCGGTTCTGGTTTTCCGGAACGAGAAGCAGGGGAGCGGGGTCAACGTCGTCTACCGTCGCGATGACGGCAATGTCGGATGGATTGACCCCAATACGGCAGGGTAAGGCGGCGCGCATCGCCGCCAGGGATTTTCAGGGTACCGCATGATTTCGTCCGATCTCCTTTCACCGGAGGCCATTCGGGTCATTCCCGGGATGTCCAGCAAGAAGCGTCTGTTCAACACGTTGTCCGACGTGGCCGAGCAGGTTTATCACCTGTGTCCTGAATCCGTCTGTGACGCCCTGATGGAGCGTGAAAGCCTTGGCCCCACCGCCGTGGGCCAGGGCGTCGCCCTTCCCCATGCGCGCATCGATTCCATCGACCGCGTGCGCGGCGTGTTCCTGAAGCTCGAGCGCCCGCTGGATTTCGGCGCGGCGGATCGGCAGCCCGTGGACCTGATCTTTGGCTTGTTCGCGCCCGAGGATGCGGGCGTCGATCACCTGAAGGCCCTGGCCGCAGTCTCGCGCACCCTGCGCGATCCCGACCTCTGCGCGCTTCTGCGCGCGAACGGGGATGCGTCCACGATCCACACGGTCCTGACCCAGCGGCGCACCACGAACGCCGCCTGAGGGTCAACGCCAGGCGGCGAAACCGAACATCATGTAGTCCCGCTGGTAGGCCGCCTTCACCGCCGCCTCGACCTCGGCGTCGTAGATCGCCGACAAGGGCATCGGGTCCGGGTCAGGCTCGGTGATGTAGGTCGGCGCGCGCAGGTTCTGCGCGACGGCCAGATCGGCGAGGCGCTCGGCCGCCTCGTCCTCGCGCAGGATCAGATCGGGCAGCCCGAATTGCGCCACCCCCTGCAGCAGCACGCTCTGGCTGGCCCACGCGGGATCGACGCGCAGGCCGGTCTGCCCGCCGAGGTTGCCCTTCACGAATGCGGCGAAGGCGCAGAACGCGGTCTTGTGGCGCTCGACCCCATAGCCCGGCCCCGGCACGCCCTCGGGGATCGGCAGCCCGTAGGTGCTGCGCAGGGCCTCGCGGATCTCGTGGAAGCACTCGGGCCCGGGCATCAGGATGTGACGGCAGAAGGCGTGGTAGAGGCGCGGAACGGGATGGCGCAGCACCGTGAAGCTGCGGTGCCCGGGGCGCTGCCGCTTCCACTTGCGCAGGTCCTTCTGCGTCATCCCGCGCCCCAGATCGGAGGTTGTCACGCTGTCGATCCCGGCCAGCCATGCCTCAACCGACGCGCGCGGCCCGCCCTCGATCGGGATGAACAAAAGCGGCGCCGCGGCCGCCGCAATACACGCGGGGATCGCCGGCCCCCGGTGCGGCTCGAAACTGAGGGTGCGGCCCAGGTCGAACGGGTCGAGCCGCGCAAGGGCGGCAATCATCTCGTCGTGGTTCTCGACCTTGTCCGCCAAGGCACCGGGGTTCTGCACCTTCGTCCGGCCCGCCAGCGAGTCGAGCCGCCCCGTCACCCCGAGCCACGCGGCCAACCCGTTCAACACACCGAGATCGCCGATATCCTCATACGCAAGGTGGAACGCAGTTTGACCGGTGGTCTGCAACCTGTGCAGCACGCGCCGCTGGAACCCCCGCAGCGCGTCCAGATGGCGCGAGAACTCGGCTGCGTCGAACCGGATGCGGGCGGTCCTGGCACCCACCATGTCGCCCAGCCGCCATTGGTTCGTGGCCCGCGCGATCTTGAGGCTGACATAGGAGTCGAGCGGATTGCGAGTCAGCACGATCTTGGCACATGCCGGGTCCGGAAGAAGCCGGTCAATCACCCGCGCGTCATGGTCGTGGAAGAAGCGGAAGCCCGGCAGCCCCTCGGTCTGGGCGGCCATCGCGTCCAGGAGGCGGCCCGGGTCACGCTCACGCTCGGCTTGGGTGATGCCGGCCATCTGGGACTGGCCTGCGTGACCGACGAAGGCGGGGTTGAAAGCCTCTCCCCAGCAGCGCAGGCCGCCCAGCGCGTTGAGGTTCTCTTCCAGGAAATTCGATCCGGTGCGCATCTCGGCCAGCAGGATGAAGCGCGTGAAGCGAGTACTCATGGGCTCGTCCCGTTGGGGGGGTCGCCCGGAAAGTCGCCGATGAGGTAAGGGTGCATCCCGGCGTTCCGCAGCTGTTGCAGGAAGGCGCCGAACCCGGTCAAGTCGACCATCTTCGGGACCTCAGCGGGGTTTTGGGCAACGGTGAGCGAAGCCTCTTCGCTCACCGTCCGAAGGGGTTCGGCCGGGTTCTCGACCAGGTCTGCCATGGTCCAGATGCGCACGCGGGCCTTGGTGGCCGGGTTGCGCAGATCGGCAAGGTGGGCGTTCTCGATCTTCTGCAGGCGGGCGGCCTCGGCGCGCAGATCGGTAAAGGGGCGCTTCGAGGTGAAGAGCGGCACGGCCCAGGCGCCGGTGACGCAGAAGACATCGGCGTTCGGGTCGCGCGGGAAGAACCGGCCGGGGGCTGGAGTGTCGCGCGGGCCGAACAGGAAGGACTGCCGCTCGCCCCGCGTGTTCCAGATGAGGTTGGTCAGGAACATCTCGGGATTGTAGTCCCGCAGGCGCGCATTATCGGACAGCGCTCCCGAGAACACCGGCAGACCGCCGGCGAACTCGGCCCGCTCGGGCGCGAAGAGATGCCCATGGGCGCGCAGGCCCGCGCTTCGCTGAACCCAGTCGGGAAAGCCCGCAAACAGGTCGCCGAAACCCTCGAAGACGACGTACCGGGCCGCGGTCAGCCGGTTGTCGTGGTTCTTCCTGGGGAAGCGGCCGGTCATGTAGAGGCCCGCACGGCCGGATGTCCGCCGCTCGGTCGCCTTCGAGAAGATGCGGTCGATCTTGCCCGGATGCGGCTCGGCCCGGTTCGCCGCGTCATGCTCACCCGACAGGAAGGCGGCATAGAGCCGCTCCGCACGCGGCCACGCCTTGCGCGCAACGAAGCAATCCGACCGCCGCAGAAGCTGCAGGTGATCGTCGTAGAACACGTGCGGCTTGCCCTGGAAGTCGAACTTGGACAGCGTCAGCGATCGGCTTTCGACCCGGTCCGAGACGAGGCGCACGAGGGACTGGAAATAGCTCTCGTCCGGGATCCACACGCGCGCGAAGTAGCGATCGAACTCGGTCCGGCGCGGATGAGAGAGGATGGCCTCCAACGTCTCGCGCGTCAGGCACCACCATTGCGAGCCCATATGCGGGGTCACCCCCTCGGGGATGCGACGACGCAGGTTCAGCCGCCGTTGCAGCCGCACGTAGCCATCGAAAAGGCGCCTTTGCCGCTTCCACGAGAAGGGAAAGCGCAGGGTGAACCGCTCGCGGTCCAGGCCGCCCGTGGTCCAGGGCACGTCCTTGGTCGTCGCGCTTTCGATGAAGTCGGTCTGTGCATGCGCGCCGAGATAGCAGACGAGCTCGTCCACCGGGCGCAGGGGCAGGCAGCTTCCCGAGGCGAGGAAGACGTGGCGCACGTCGGGGAAGTTCTTGAGCATCATCTCGGATGCGGCCTGAGCTGACTGCACCAGCGAGAATCGCCCCCATTCGCAGCGAAAGCGCCGGCAGAACAGGATGTTGTCTCGATCGCTCAGGGCCTCGCGGAACGCGTCGTAGTCATGGGCCGAGGCGCGTGCATCGACATGGATCACGATGGGGCAGCCACGCTCGGACCAGTGGCGGGCGACCTGCGCCGCCCGGTCGAGCGCCTCATGGCAGAGCATGACGAAGCCGAGGCTCATGCCCAGTTCCCCTTGGACATCAGGCCCAGGATCTCGAGCTGGCGCCAGTTGATGTATCGCTCGGACCAGTTGGACCACAGCTCAGGGGAACTCTCCAACCCTTCGGCATAGGCCTGATATTCGCGCCCGCCGGCATAATGTTCCGCCCGCACGGCCTCGTCCTTCGCGCGATCACCGAGGGTGTTGAGGAACTTGGCATGCAGCAGCACGCCGCACGCCTTCTCGCCGCCGAGATCGTCAAAGACGAGGTTCAGCCCCCGCGGCAGCACGTTGTGGGTGGACGAGGCGAAGACCGTCCCGCGCCGCCATTTGACCAGGGGAACCTTGTTCAGCGCCGGCGACCGCGAGGGATCGTCGCGGAAGAAGACGCGCGCGCGCGGACCGCCCTGGATCCACAGCGACTTGCACTCCCAGTTCCGGGTGATCGTGTAATTGCCGCTGTCGAACCACGACGCCACCTCGAACGGGTTCTGCCCGGCCTCGTATGTCGCCTCGCCCACCGGGCCCTTGGGATACATGTCGATCAGCATGGTCCCGAACGAGCGGATGTCCGACCCGTCCAGCCAGTCGGTCAGCGCGCGGATCGGGCGGGTGTCGCAGAACGGGAAGACGAAGAACTCGTCCACGTCGACGTGCAGCACCCAGCGGCCGAGGCAGTATCGCCGCGCGAGCCAGTTCACCCAGTCGAGCCCGAAGCGCGCGCCCCGGTAGCTGGCGTCGGTGGACCAGACCGAGCAATCGGGCTGCTCGGACAGGTAGGCGACGCTCTCGTCCTCGCTGCCGTTGTCGATGAACAGGAAGTGCTCGATCCCGAGGTCGCGGTAGTAGCGCAGGAAATAGGGCAGACGGACATGCTCGTTGCGCGCGACGGCGATGACGACGTTGGTCGCAGAGGAGATCCTGGCCCCGCGCAGGCGGATACGCCGGAGGTCACGGCGCTTGCGGATGGCGCGGATATACCACCGCCGCCGTCTCAGCCCGAGCCGGATCCGCTTGCCGATCTGCATGTCCGCTCCACTCTCGACCCGGCCGGCGCCGCTGCGGGCCGTCGGCGGCTCAGGTCCATCCCCCGCGCGAGATCAGGCCGAGCGCCTCGAGATGCCGCCATCCGCGATACGCCGTGGAAAAGGAACACGCGAGCGTGGGCTTGTCTATCAAAGCCTCGTAATAATTATCGTAAAGAGAAGCGTTTGCGAAATGCTCGCGCCGCTCCAGTTCTTCCGCCGATTTGCGAACGATCTGGTCGAGGAACTTGGTGTGCAGGAGCGCGCCGGTGATCCGCTCTCCCTCGCCTTGGATCTTGTTCAGGCGGGGCGGCAGGGCGGCGTGGGTCGAGTTCACGTAGACATAGCGTCGATCCCAAAGGATCAGGGGCACCTTCTGCATCGTCGGCGCCCGACGCGGCTCGGATGCGAAGAACCTCCGCGCCCGGACCCCGCCCTGCACCCAGAGGTTCCCCATCGGCTCCTGCCGCCGGATCGTGTAGTTCCCCGCGTCGAAGAGGGGCAGTGTTACGGTCGGGTCGGTGCCGACGTCGTACGGCACCTCGCCCAGCGGCCCCTCGGGGTAGAGGTCCAGCATCAGCGTGCCCATCATCGGCTGCTCGCTTGCGCCCAGCCATTCGGTCAGCGCCTGCAGAGGGCGGGTGCGCCAATGCGGATAGATGAACAGTTCGTCGGCATCGAGCGTGAGGCACCAGTGGCCGTGCCCGTGCCGGATCATCAGCCAGGTCAGCCAGTCCATGCCGAAACGCGACTGCCGATAGGAGTGCCCGGTACGCCAGACAGAGACGTCGGGCGCATTGGCCAGCATCTCGGACGTGCCGTCGGTGGAGCCGTTATCCACGACGAGGATGTGATCCACGCCAAGCGCGCGGTGGTGGTCGAGGAAGAAGGGCAGCCGGGCGGCCTCGTTCCTGACGCAGGTGAACAGAAGGATGTCGCCGGGGCGGATGCGGCCGGTGCGGTCAGCGACTGTCGCAAGCTGCCGACGCTTTCGCAGGGCGCGATACAGGAGGCGCCGCCGCTTCCAGCGTAGCCGGTACGCGGCGGCGGGATCCGGCGGCAGGATCGGACGCGAGACGCCGATCTCGATCCGCCGCCGGGTCAAGTCAGCCCAGCTCGTTCGGCCCAAGGGACTTGATGAAGCTCGCGAGATCGTCGCGCAGGTCGGGACGGCTGAGGCCAAAGGCCACGGTCGCCTGCAGGAAGCCGGCCTTGGATCCGCAATCGAACCGCTGGCCGTCGAACTTCAGGCCGTGCACACCCTTTTCGCTGTCGATCTGCTTGGCGATGGCGTCGGTCAACTGGATCTCGCCGCCCTTGCCGGTGTCCTGGTTGTCGAGAACCGACAGCACCTGGGGCGTCAGGATATAGCGGCCGATGACTGCAAGGTTGGACGGCGCTTCGGACGGATCGGGCTTCTCGACCATGCCCTTGACGCGGAGTGTCCTGCCGCCGTCGTCGTTCACGTCGAGGATCCCGTATTTCGAGGTCTGTTCGTGTTCGACTTCCATCGCGGCGACCATGCAGCCTCCGGTCTCGGCCTGCGCGTCGACCATCTGCTTCAGGCAGGGCACGTCGGACTTGATCACGTCGTCCGGCAGGATCACCGCGAAGCTCTCGTCCGAGTCGATCAGGCGGCGGGCACACCAGACCGCGTGACCCAGGCCCAGCGCCTTCTGCTGGCGGATGGTCGAGATCGCGCCCGAGGGCATGTCTGTCCGGCTGAGCTCTTCCAGCAGGTCGTCCTTGCCCTTCCGCTTCAGAGATTCCTCGAGCTCGGGCGACTTGTCGAAGTAATCGACGAGCGAGCTCTTGCCGCGCGCGGTCACGAAGATGAAGTCCGTGATCCCCGCATCGCGGGCCTCGTCCATCGCGTACTGGATCAACGGGCGGTCGACGAGCGTCATCATCTCTTTCGGCATCGACTTCGTCGCCGGCAGGAATCGCGTTCCAAGCCCGGCGATCGGAAGGACGGCTTTGGTGACTTTCTTGGTCATGAAATCCTCTTTGGCACCGTGTGCACGGCGTGCATCTACCGTGTTGGTTGTAGTGCCTACATTACTGTTTCAATGTGACGCCCGGTGCATGGGCGATGAAGAAAGGGTTCTCGAACCCGGATTTACCATAGCGCAAGGGGTTCTGATCGTCGAAGCGGACGACACGGCCGCCAGCGCCGGAAAGGACGGCGTGACCCGCCGCGGTGTCCCACTCCATCGTGCGGCCGAGGCGGGGATAGAGGTCGGCCTCGCCGGTGGCGACGAGGCAGAATTTCAGCGACGAGCCCGCGCTGCGCATGTCCTCGACGCGGTAGTGCCCGATGTAGTCGTCCGTCGCCTGGTCGCGGTGCGACTGGGACGCGACGACCAGAAGCGCGTCGTTGTTGGGCACCCGCACGCCGATCGGCTGGGTTTCTCCCGGCGTTTCGGGGTCGAACGGGCCTTCTTCCTCGACCGACTTGCCGTCGGGGCGGGTGTAGAACAGCCGACCGCGCGCCGGGGCATAGACCACGCCGCGGATCGGCTCGCCATCCTCGACATAGGCGATGTTCACGGTGAAATCGCCGCGCCGCTTCACGAATTCCTTCGTGCCGTCCAACGGATCGACGATCAGGAAGGTCGCGACGGACTGCCCGTGGCTGTCGGCCTGTTCTTCGGTCACCAGGGGCGTGTCGGGAAATGCCGCGCGCAGGCCGGCGGATATCAGCTTGTCCGCCGCCTCGTCGGCCTCGGTCACGGGGCTTTCGTCGGACTTTTCGCGGACCTCGAAATCCTCGCGGTTGTAGATCTCCATGATCGCTTCGCCCGCTTCGAGCGCAAGTTTCCGCATTACACGGGCGAGAGTTTCCTGATCCACCACAATTCTCCGCATTGGCTGATTCCCGGGGGAGGTTTAGGCGAGGCTGCTAGGAAAACAACAACATTCCCCTGCGAGACTACCCTCGGAGATTCGGAGCGACCATGTTCGAGGCAAGAAGAAGCACATCGTGGATCGGATCAGCGGGCGGTGTACTCGGCCTGATCTTCCACAACACCGTGCGATCGGTGCGCAAGACCCACGCCAACGCTTTCATGGCGATCGGGCTGAACATCTTCCAGACCGTGATCCTGGTGGTGTCGTTCTACGTCCTGTTCACGGTCCTCGGGATACGCGGCGCGGCGATCCGCGGCGACTTCATCCTCTTCATCATGAGCGGCATCTTCCTTTACATGGTGCATGTCCGCACCGTGCAGGCGGTATTTTCGACCGAGGGGCCGTCCTCGCCGATGATGCTGCATGCGCCGATGACCACCTTCGTGGCGATCGCGTCGAACGCCCTCGCGGCGCTCTACACGCAGATCCTTTCGGTCATCCTGGTGCTCTATGCCTACCATGTCATCTTCCAGCCGATCGCGATCCACAACTGGAAGGGCGCGCTCGCGATGATGTGCCTCGCGTGGTTCTCGGGCGTGGCCGTCGGCGTGCTGTTCCTCGGTCTGAAGCCGTGGTTTCCCAGCGCCGCCTCGACGGGGCAGTCGATCTACAGCCGCGTGAGCATGATCGCCTCGGGCAAGATGTTCGTCGCCAACCAGATGCCGGGCTACATGATCGACTGGTTCGACTGGAACCCGCTGTTCCACGTCATCGACCAGACGCGGGGCTTCGTCTTCATCAACTACTTCCCCCATTACTCGAACGTCACCTACCCACTTTACATATCGCTGGCGCTGATGATGATCGGCCTGATGGGAGAGTTCTTCACACGCCAGAACGCCTCGATCAGCTGGGGGGCACGCAGATGATCCGGACTCTGGTCCTCCTGCTCGCGATCCTGACCGGCGGAGCCGCTGCGGCGCAGGGGACCGGGCTGTACGACGTGACCGGCGTGGCCTCGGACGATGCGCTGTTCGTCCGCGCACGACCCTCGAACGACGGAGAGGTCACCGGCACCCTGTCCCACGATGCGCAAGGCGTGCACGTCAGCGAACTGTCCGAGAACGGTCTCTGGGGGCGCGTCGATCACGACGGCGCCGCAGGCTGGGTCTACCTCGGATACATGGAGGCCCAGGGCGCCATGGACTTCCCCGGCACGCTCGATTGCAACGGGACCGAGCCCTTCTGGTCGCTTTCCATCCGCCCCGACAGCGTCACCCTGGACGAGATGTCGGGGGCCGGCTTCGACGGCACCACCGGAACGAGGGCGCGCGCAGACGGCCGGACCAATCGCTGGTCCCTGCGCGCCTTCGACAGCGGCCGCAGCCTGACGGCGGTGATCGTCGCGCAACAATGCAGCGACGGCATGTCGGACCGCAGCTATCCCTACACCGTCGACGTGATCCTGTCCGAGCAGGACGGCCACCGCCACGTCTCAGGGTGCTGCGCCCTGCCCTGACCGGGCCACCCGCATCGTCACGTTGATCCGCCCGCCCTGGGGCAGAAGGTCGGACGAGCCGAACCTGATCCGGTCGATGCCGTGATGGACCAACCGCGCAGCGCCGCTCAGGATCGCCACGTCGCCCGACCGCAGCCAGACGCTTTCCGTACATCCACCCCGCTCGACATTGCCGATGCGGAACAGGGCCTCGTCGCCCAGTGACAGAGAGAGGACCGGCAGCGATAAATCCGCCTCGTCCTTGTCCTGGTGCAGGCCCATCCGCGCGCCCTCGCCGTAGTAGTTCACGAGGCAGGTGTCGGGCGCGGCCGCGTCCGGAAGCACGCCCGCCCATAGCTCGGTAAGACGCGGCGGGATCGCGGGCCAGTCGCCGCCCGCAGGGTGGCGTGGCGCATAGCGGTAGCCCTTCCGGTCGCTGACCCACCCGACCGCGCCGGCCGAGGTCATGCGCACGCTCATCTGCCCCCGCCGCGTCTCGGGGTGGAAGAAGGGCGCGACCCGCGCCACGGCGCGCAGATCCTCTACCAAGGCCTCCTGCGCCAGCCGGTCCAGCGCGCCGCGCAGGACCTCCACGCCGCGTATGTCGATCCGCTCGCTTGTCTCGAAAAGGCTCAAAAAGCGGTCCTCCGTCGGGATTGCAGCGTCAAAACGCCCTCCCTATATACGACCGGACGCCGGCCGCAGGCGATAAACGCGGCAGAAAATCGGGATCGGCGGCGGGGCGCCTCGGACGTGGGCCCGGCTGCAACAACATCGCCTAGAAGAGGACATTGAGAGCATGGCCAAAGTCATCGGTATCGACCTCGGCACGACGAACAGCTGCGTCGCCATCATGGACGGCTCGCAGCCCCGCGTGATCGAAAACTCCGAGGGTGCGCGCACGACCCCCTCGATCGTCGCCTTCACGGAAGAAGAGCGCCTTGTCGGCCAGGCCGCCAAGCGTCAGGCGGTCACCAACTCGGAGAACACGGTCTTTGCCGTCAAGCGCCTGATCGGCCGCCGGTTCGGCGACCAGGGGCTCGAGAAAGACAAGAAGAACCTGCCCTACACCATCGTCGACGGTGGCCAGGGCGACGCCTGGGTGCAGGCGCGCGGCGAGAAGTACTCGCCCAGCCAGATTTCCGCCTTCATCCTGCAGAAGATGAAGGAGACGGCCGAGAGCTATCTCGGCGAAGAGGTGACGCAAGCCGTCATCACCGTCCCCGCCTATTTCAACGACCAGCAGCGTCAGGCCACGAAGGACGCCGGCAAGATCGCCGGCCTCGAGGTACTGCGCATCATCAACGAGCCGACGGCCGCCGCGCTGGCCTACGGGCTCGACAAGAAGGAAACCAAGACGATCGCGGTCTATGACCTCGGCGGCGGTACCTTCGACATCACGATCCTGGAGATCGACGACGGCCTGTTCGAGGTGAAGTCGACGAACGGCGACACGTTCCTCGGCGGCGAAGACTTCGACATGCGGATCGTCGACTACCTCGCGGCCGAGTTCAAGAAAGAGCACGGCGTCGACCTGACCCAGGACAAGATGGCCCTTCAGCGTCTGAAGGAAGCGGCCGAGAAGGCGAAGATCGAGCTGTCGAGCTCGAGCCAGACCGAGCTGAACCAGCCGTTCATCACGATGGGCGCGAACGGCCAGCCGCTGCACCTCGTGATGAAGCTGACCCGCGCCAAGCTGGAAAGCCTCGTCGGCGACCTCATCAAGAACTCGATCAAGCCATGTCAGGCAGCGCTGAAGGATGCCGGCCTCTCGACCGGCGACATCGACGAGGTGGTGCTTGTCGGCGGCATGACGCGCATGCCGAAAGTCATCGAGGAAGTGACCAAGTTCTTCGGGAAAGAGCCCCACAAGGGCGTGAACCCCGACGAGGTCGTCGCCCTCGGCGCCGCCATTCAGGCCGGCGTGCTGCAGGGTGACGTCAAGGACGTCGTGCTGCTCGACGTGACGCCGCTGTCGCTGGGTATCGAGACGCTTGGCGGCGTGTTCACCCGCCTGATCGACCGCAACACCACGATCCCGACGAAGAAGTCGCAGATCTTCTCGACCGCCGAGGACAACCAGAACGCGGTGACGATCCGGGTCTTCCAGGGCGAGCGCGAGATGGCGGCCGACAACAAGATGCTCGGTCAGTTCAACCTCGAGGACATCCCCCCCTCGCCGCGCGGCATGCCCCAGATCGAGGTGACGTTCGACATCGACGCCAACGGCATCGTGTCGGTTTCGGCCAAGGACAAGGGCACGGGCAAAGAGCAGAACATCACCATCCAGGCGTCCGGCGGTCTGTCCGACGACGACATCGAGAAGATGGTGAAGGACGCCGAGGCCAATGCCGACGCCGACAAGAAGCGGCGTGACCTGGTCGAAGCCCGCAACCAGGCCGAAAGCCTGATCCACTCGACCGAGAAGTCGCTGGAAGAGCACAAGGACAAGGTCGATCCGACCACTGTCGAGGCCATCGAACTGGCCATCTCGAACCTGCAGGAGCAGCTCGAGACCGACAACCCGGAGAAGATCAAGTCCGGCATCCAGAACGTGACCGAAGCGTCGATGAAGCTGGGCGAGGCGATCTACAAGTCGCAGCAGTCCCAGGGCGAAGCTTCGGCCGACGACGCCGAGGGCGGCTCCGGTGGCGGGGGTGACGACGACATCGTCGATGCCGACTTCGAGGATATCGACGACGACAAGCGCGCGTCGTAAGACACCCCGTAACTTCAACAGGGGCCGGCCTGATCTGTCGGGCCGGCCTTTGACGTGAAGGAAACAGACTGATGGCAAAACGTGATTTCTACGACGTTCTGGGGGTGTCGAAGGGCGCGTCTGCCGACGAGATCAAGAAGGGCTATCGCCGCAAGGCGAAAGAGCTTCACCCCGATCGCAACAGCGACAACCCGAACGCCGAAGCCCAGTTCAAGGAAGTGAACGAGGCCTACGACGTCCTGAAGGATGCCGAGCGCAAGGCCGCCTATGACCGCTTCGGCCACGCGGCCTTCGACGGTGGCATGGGCGCACGAGGCGGGCCTCGTCCGGGCGCGGCTCACGGCCAGGGCGATTTCGCGTCGGCGTTCTCGGATGTGTTCGACGATCTCTTCGGTGACTTCATGGGGCAGCAGCGTCGCGGTGGCGGCCAGCGTGCGACCCGCGGATCCGACCTGCGCTACAACCTGCGGATTTCGCTCGAAGATGCCTACCGCGGCATGCAGCGCACGATCACCGTTCCGACGGCCGTGGCCTGCAGCGTCTGCGACGGATCGGGCGCCGAGGGCGGCGCCGAGCCGGCCACCTGCCCCACCTGTTCGGGCATGGGCAAGGTCCGCGCGCAGCAGGGCTTCTTCACCGTCGAGCGGACCTGCCCGACCTGCTCGGGCGCCGGTCAGATCGTCAAGAACCCTTGCAGCAATTGCGGCGGCGCCGGGCGCGTGCAGAAGGACCGCGCACTGTCGGTGAACATCCCCAAGGGCGTCGAAACCGGCACCCGCATCCGCCTCGGCGGCGAGGGTGAAGCGGGCCTCCGCGGCGGCCCGGCAGGCGACCTTTATATCTTCATCGAGGTCGAGGATCACCCGATCTTCCAGCGCGAGGCCGAGAACCTGTTCTGCCGGGTGCCCGTGTCGATGACCTCGGCCGCGCTTGGTGGCGACATCGAGGTGCCGACGATCGACGGCGGCCGCAGCCGCGTGAAGATCCCGGGCGGCAGCCAGTCGGGGAAGCAGATGCGCCTGCGCGGCAAGGGGATGCCCGGGCTCCGCAGCACGACGAGCGGCGACATGTTCATCGAACTGGCGGTCGAAACGCCGGTGAACCTGACCGGCCGCCAGAAAGAGCTTCTGCGCGAGTTCGAGGACCTGTCCGAGGAAAACAGCCCCGAGAGCACGGGCTTCTTCCGCAAGGTCAAGTCGTTCTGGGACGGGATGAAGGGCTGAGTCCCTTCATCCTTTAACGCCGCCTTCATCACCGGTCCGGCAAGGTGGGCACCATGCCGGATTTCGCTGAACATCCACGACTGTTTGAGGGGTTCCCCGCGGGGGAAGCGGTCTCGCGCGGGCAACCGTCCTATATCGCGGATCACCGGGTCCGCCTGCGCGAACGGTTCGCCGAAGGCGGGCCCGACGCGATGCCGGACTACGAGCTTCTGGAACTGCTGCTGTTCCGCATCGTGCCCCGGCGCGATGTGAAACCACTGGCGCGCGCGCTGATCGACCGCTTCGGCGATCTGGGCGGTGTGCTCGCCGCGCCGCGAGACATGCTCGCGGCCGTTCCCGGCGCGGGTCCGGCCGTCGCGCTGGAGCTTTGCCTCACCGACGCCGTCATCCGTCGCGCGCTACGTAACCGGGCGCTTTCGCGGCCGGTCGTCTCGTCGTGGGAGGCGCTGATGGACTACTGCCGCGCAACCCTCGCCCGGGAACGCACCGAACGCTTCCGGGTCCTGTTTCTGGACGCCAAGAACACGCTGATCGCCGACGAAGAGCAGGCGAAAGGCACGGTGGATCACGTTCCGGTCTACCCGCGAGAGGTCGTCAAACGCGCGCTCGAGCTTGAGGCGAAGGCGCTGATCCTCGTCCACAACCACCCGTCTGGCGACCCGACCCCCTCGGATGCGGACCGATCTGTGACGCGACAGATCGCGCAGGCCTGCGAGGTTCTCGGCCTGATCCTGCATGACCACGTCGTCATCGGGCGGGGGCGCGAGGTCAGTTTCCGGGCCGAGGGGTTCCTGTAGGCTCATCCGCTCCGACCCAGACCTCCACACGCCGATTCATTCGGCGCCCCCAATCGGTTTCGTCGCATGCGATCGGCAGCACCTCGCCGTATGCTGCCACGTCGAGCAGGACGTTCGTCCCCGGAACCGCCTCGGCCACGGCGCTTCGGACAGCCTCGGCCCGCTCACGGGAAAGACGACGATTGCCGTAGACCGTCCCGCCACCGTCGCTGAATCCTGCGAAGATCAGCCGCCGGCCATCGAACAGCCCTCCGCGCAGGGCGGCCGCAAGCCGATCCACGTTGTCCTGGGACTGCGCGTCGAGCTGGCTCGAGCCGCCCTCGAAGCGGAAGGACAGCGTCAGCCGGGCCTTCCCCCGCAGGTCCGTCACCATGCGCTGAAGCCCCGTCAGGACGGCATCCTGCTCGGCCGCGATGATTGCCAGACCCAGACGCTCGCCCTGGGCGGCGAAGGGGATCGCCTCGGGGAACTGGTCAACCAGGCCGGCTCGCTGGATCACGGGCTGCGCGATCGGCGAGACCACGTAATCCAGGAAGTTCCGCGCCACACCGGTGATCCGGCGCATCGGCGTATACAGGAAGACCGGCGCCGTGAGGGGGTAATCCTCGGTCTTTAGACTCTGCGGATCGGCATCGACCGAGGCGCCACAGGGGCCCATCAGCGTCAACGGTAGCGTGTCACCCTGGGCCGAATAGAGCGTCAGACCCAGCGCGTCGGGGGACGCCGCAACCGCTGCGGCAAGCGCCTCGAGCGTCGCGTGGGGGACCACCGGCCGATCGCCGAGGGAGGGGAAATGCCGCAGGATGGCCTCGCCCGCGCTGGTGGCGGGATCGGGGATATGCAGCGCCTCAGGCGGCCAGCCGGAGATATCCTCGACCGAGATTGCGCTCCGCTCGGACAAGGCCGAGACGACCGGGACCACGCCGTCCAGCCCGAGGATCGCGCGGCGGCTGGCCTCCGACAAGTCGCCGCGACCCGCTTCGCGCGCCAGCGCAAGCTCGATGCTGTCAGGTGGGCGTAGGGAAACCGCCACGTCGGCGAGATCGGCGACGAGATCGGCGAACCCTTCGGAACTGCTGGTTGGCGCGAGGGTCATCCGCGCCAAGACCTTGTCGCCACGCGACAAGGTATAGCGCGTGGCGGCACCGTCCGTATCATGCGCGAGGTCGTAGCCCTCGCGGCGCGAGAAGGTCTCGATCAGCGGCGGGAGCACGGTCCGCACCACGGACGCCTCGCCCGAGATGCGCACGATCTGGGGCGCTTCGGGGCTGGGGCAACCGGCGCCGATACACTCCAGGGTTCGGCCATCGAGCGTCACTTCGCCGTTCGGGCCGAGGATGCGGTAGTAGCGCCCGTCGAAGCCCAGAAGCTCACCCTCTGCCACGGTGCGGCCGTCGTGGCGCAGCGCGATCGGCTCTGCCGCGGCCGGG
This sequence comes from Palleronia marisminoris, assembly GCF_900172315.1. GTDB lineage: Bacteria > Pseudomonadota > Alphaproteobacteria > Rhodobacterales > Rhodobacteraceae > Palleronia > Palleronia marisminoris. The sequence continues at coordinate 156,420 of NZ_FWFV01000006.1, read as the reverse complement.
ACCGGCCAGCAGAGCATCGCGCACAGGAGCCAGCCTGTCGGTTTCATCGACCCTCCCCGGATGTGCCGGGGAGTCTCCCGCCCCGCAGCCCGGGTTTCAAGTACTCATGCAAGCTGGCCGTGGCAGTGCTTGAACTTCTTGCCGGACCCGCAGGGGCACGGATCGTTGCGGCTGGGGTTGCCCCAGGTCGTTGGGTCGGATTCGACGAAGCCGGGGGCTGCCGCTTCGGCCTCGGCCTCGCCGGGCTTGGGCTGGGGATCTGCCGATTCGCGGACACGGGCACGTTGCGCCTGGATCTGCGCGATCATCTGGCGCTGCTCATCCTCGGACAACGGCTTGATCTGACAGAGCTTCTTGGTCACGTCCGCCCGCAGCGAGTCCAGCATCGACTCGAACAGCTGGAACGCCTCGTTCTTGTACTCGTTCAGCGGGTCGCGCTGCGCATAGCCGCGGAAGCCCACGACCGAGCGCAGGTGCTCGAGCGTCAGAAGGTGTTCGCGCCACTTGCCGTCGATCGTCTGCAGCAGAAGCTGCTTCTCGATCTGGCGCATGTTCGTAGGGCCGAACTGCGCGGCTTTCGCGGCCATGTACCGATCGGATTCGTCGTAGAGGCGCTCGCGGATGATCTCGTCGTCGACGCCGTCCTCTTCGACCCAGGCCTTCACCGGCAGGTCCAGATTCAGCGTTTCAAGCACCGAGACATACAGCCCGTCGCCGTCCCACTGGTCGGCATATGTTTTCGCCGGGATGTGCTGGTCGACCAGATCGTCGATCACCTGGTGGCGCATGTCCTGCGCGATCTCGGCCAGTTCTTCGGCCTCCATGATCTCGCGGCGCTGACCGAAGATCACCTTCCGCTGATCGTTCTGGACGTCGTCGAACTTCAGAAGCTGCTTGCGGATGTCGAAGTTGCGCCCCTCGACCTTCGCCTGCGCACGCTCGAGCGACTTGTTCACCCACGGGTGGACGATCGCCTCGCCCTCTTTCATCCCCAGCTTCTGGAGCATGTTGTCGAGCCGCTCCGAGCCGAAGATGCGCATCAGGTCGTCGTCGAGCGACAGGAAGAACGCCGACCGTCCCGGATCGCCCTGACGACCGGAACGGCCGCGCAGCTGGTTGTCGATCCGGCGGCTTTCATGCCGTTCGGTCGCCAGCACGAAGAGGCCGCCGGCCGTCTTGACCTTCTCCTTCTCGTCGGCGGTCTCGGCCTGGATGCGGGCGCGGATCGGTTCGGGATCGGCCTCGGGATCGTCGGCGAGCGCCTGCATCACCTTCATGTCGACGTTGCCGCCAAGCTGGATGTCGGTACCACGGCCGGCCATGTTGGTGGCGATCGTCACGGCGCCCAGCTTGCCGGCATCGGCGACGATCTGCGCCTCCTGCTCGTGCTGGCGGGCGTTCAGGACGTTGTGGGGCACGCCTTCCTTCTGCAAAAGCTCGCTGAGGAATTCCGACTTCTCGATCGAGGTCGTGCCGACGAGGGTCGGCTGGCCGGCCTCGTGGGCGCGCTTGATCTCGGCCACGATGGCATCGTATTTTTCCTGCGCGGTCCGATAGACGGCATCGTGCTCGTCCACCCGCGCGATAGGGCGGTTGGTGGGGATTTCGACCACGCCCAGCTTGTAGATCTCCAGAAATTCCTCTTCCTCGGTCAGCGCCGTGCCGGTCATGCCGGCCAGCTTGTCGTAGAGGCGGAAGTAGTTCTGAAACGTGACGCTCGCGAGGGTGACGTTCTCGGGTTGGATGTCCACGCCCTCCTTCGCCTCGATCGCCTGGTGCAGACCGTCGGACAGGCGCCGGCCGGCCATCATGCGGCCGGTGAACTCGTCGATCAGCACGATCGAGTCGTCGCGGACGATGTAGTCCTTGTCCTTGGTGAACAGCTTGTGGGCGCGCAGACCCTGGTTCACGTGGTGGACGATCGTGGTGGATTCGGGGTCATACAGCGACTGCCCCTCGGGCAGGATCCCGGCGCCCAGCAGATGCTCTTCGAGGAACTCGTTGCCGTCGTCCGTGAAGGTCACGTTCCGCGTCTTTTCGTCGAGCGAGTAGTGCTCGTCGGTCAGAAGCGGGATCACCTTGTCGATGGTGCGGTAAAGTTCGGATCGGTCGTCCGACGGGCCAGAGATGATCAGCGGCGTCCGCGCCTCGTCGATGAGGATCGAGTCGACCTCGTCCACGATGGCAAAGTTGTGCCCGCGTTGCATCAGTTGGCGCAGTTCCGAACGCATGTTGTCGCGCAGGTAGTCGAAGCCCAGCTCGTTGTTCGTGGCGTAGGTCACGTCGGCGGCATAGGCCGCGCGCTTCTCGTCCTCGGGCTGCTGGGGATAGACGACCCCGGTCGTCATGCCGAGTTGCCCGTAGACCTTGCTCATCCAGTCGGCGTCGCGGCGGGCGAGGTAGTCGTTTACCGTGACGATGTGCACGCCCTTGCCGGTCAGCGCGTTCAGGTAGGCCGGGAAGGTCGCCACCAGCGTCTTGCCCTCGCCGGTCTTCATCTCGGCGATGTTGCCCTGGTGCATGAAGATGCCGCCGGTCAGCTGCACGTCGAAGGCGCGCAGGCCAAGCGCCCGGCGCGCGCCCTCGCGGCAGTTGGCGAAGGCTTCGGGCAGGATGTCGTCGAGGCTTTCGCCCTTCGCGACACGCTCCTTGAACTCGGCTGTCTTGGCGATCAGCGCGTCGTCGGACAGGGGCTCGAACTCGGCCTCCAGCGCGTTGATCTTGTCGACGAGGGGGCGCGTGGCCTTGACCTTGCGATCATTCGGCGTGCCGAAGACCTTTCGCGCAACAGAACCCAGACCAAGCATCGTCTCTCCTGACATCAACGTGTGAGGGGATCGCTTGCCCGGCCCGTCGGCGCCGAATAGGAAGGCGGCAAGAAACGGTCCCTTCAGAGGCTGAAGGCGATGTAAGGGGCACCCTTGGAACTGTCAATGTTGGGACCATGGGCCCACGGGAAAGGACAATCACGATGACGAAACTCGGCACGATGACCGCCGCGGCCATGATGGCGCTCGCTCTGCCTGCGGTTGCGCAGGACGCCTCGACCGTAGTAGCGACCGTGAACGGCACCGACATCACGCTGGGCCACATGGTCGCGATGCGCGAGCGCCTGCCCGAGCAGTACCAGGCGCTTGACGATCAGACCCTGTTCGAGGGCGTTCTCGAGCAGCTGATCCAGCAGACCGCCCTGGGCGACCAGGCCGACGGCCTGTCCCGCCGCGGCGAACTGGTGATCGAGAACGAGCGCCGCGCCCTGGTCGCCTCCGAGGTCGTCCAGCGCCTTTCGGCGGACGCGGTGACCGAAGGTCAGGTCACCGAGATGTACGAGGCCGAGTATGGCGGGACCGAGCCGTCGACCGAATACAACGCCTCGCACATCCTCGTCGAGACGGAGGAAGAGGCGCAGGCCCTGATCGAACGCCTGAACGCCGGCGAGGATTTCGCCGAACTGGCCCGCGCCGAGTCCACCGGCCCCTCTGCCCCCTCGGGCGGCAACCTGGGGTGGTTCGGCCCCGGCGCCATGGTCCAACCCTTCGACGAGGCGGTGCAGGGCATGGAGGCCGGCGCAGTTGCGGGTCCCGTCCAGACCGAATTCGGCTGGCACGTCATCAAGTTGAACGAGACGCGCGAACAGACGCCGCCGCCGCTTGACGAGGTCCGCGGCGAGATCGAGGGCCGCATCCAGATGCAGGCCGTCGAAAGCATCGTGTCCTCTGCCATCGAGGACGCCGAGGTGAACCGCCCCCAGACGCAGATCGACCCGGCCACGATCCGCAACGACAACCTTCTGGACTGACCGATGCCCACATTGTCGCCGCTCGCGCCCGCGCGCTTCCCCGATCTGCCGCAGGTGGACGGGGTCCGTTTTGCCACGGCCGCAGCCGGGGTCCGCTACAAGAACCGCACGGACGTGATGCTCGCGCTTTGCGATCCCGGCACCACCGTCGCGGGGACCTTTACCCGCTCCGCGACGCGGTCGGCCCCGGTTCGGGACTGCGAGGCCAAGATCGGCGGCGACGGCGATGCAGGTGCTGCGATCCTGGTGAACTCGGGCAATTCCAACGCCTTCACCGGCAAGGCCGGCGAGGGCTCGGTCGAGCGCATCGCGGCCGCCGTGGCCGAGGTGGCCGGCCTGCCCGAGGCACGCGTCTTCACCTCGTCCACCGGAGTGATCGGCGAGCGTCTGCCCGACGACCGCATCACCGCCGCGCTGACCGACCTGCACGAGGCGCTCGACCCCGCCGGGATCGAGCCGGCAGCGCGGGCCATCATGACGACCGACACCTTCCCCAAGGGCTGCGCCCGCCGCGTCGAAATCGACGGGCAGGCGGTGAACGTCGTCGGGATCGCCAAGGGCTCGGGCATGATCGCACCCGACATGGCGACGATGCTGGTCTACATCTTCACCGACGCAACGATCGCCCGCCCCCTGCTGCAGGAGATGCTGTCGGACCTCACCGACCGCACCTTCAACTGCATCACCGTGGACGGCGACACTTCGACCTCGGACACGCTGCTGTTGGCGGCGACTGGCAAATCGGCCGAAGTGACCTCGCGCGGCAGCCCGTTCGAGGACGCGCTTCACGAGGTGATGCTGGACCTGTCGCACCAGGTCGTGCGCGACGGCGAGGGTGCCACGAAGTTCGTCGAGGTCTCTGTGACCGGCGCGGCAGACGATGCCGATGCGCGCAAGGTGGCGTCCTCCATCGCGAACTCGCCCTTGGTCAAGACCGCCATCGCAGGCGAGGATCCCAACTGGGGCCGCATCGTCATGGCCGTCGGCAAGTCCGGCGCCAAGGCCGACCGCGACACCCTGTCGATCCGCTTCGGCGATATCGAGGTGGCGCGCGACGGCTGGGTCTCGCCCGACTATGCCGAGGACAAGGGCGCGGCCTATATGAAGGGGCAGGAGCTTGTGATCCGCGTGGATCTCGGCCTTGGTAGTGGCACGGCCACCATGTGGACCTGCGACCTGACCCACGCCTATATCCAGATCAACGCCGACTATCGCTCGTGAAAGTGGTTCTGGTGTCTGCCGTCGCGCTCATAGATCGCGACGGCCGGGTGCTTCTGGCGCAACGTCCCGAAGGCAAATCGATGGCCGGCCTGTGGGAGTTTCCCGGCGGCAAGGTCGAACCCGGCGAACGCCCCGAGGACGCCCTGATCCGCGAGCTGGACGAGGAACTGGGCATCAACACGTGGTCCTCGTGCCTTGCGCCGCTGACCTTCGCCAGCCACGCCTATGACGATTTCCACCTGTTGATGCCCCTCTTCGCCTGCCGCAAGTGGGAGGGGACGCCAAGCCCGCGCGAGGGCCAGACCCTCGCCTGGGCGTTCCCGCGCGAGCTGCGCAACTACCCCATGCCGCCCGCCGACATCCCCTTGATCCCGATCCTGCGCGACTGGCTCTAGGCACGAAAAAGGGCGCCCGCAGGCGCCCGATCTCACGTCCAAGGTGGCGCGATCAGATTTCGCTCTTGATCCAGCTTTCCAACGAGGCCTTGGGCGCCGCGCCGATCTTGTTCGACACGACTTCGCCGTTCTTGAACAGGAACAGCGCGGGAATGCCGCGAACGCCCATTTGCGCGGGCGCGTTCGGGTTCTCGTCCACGTTGACCTTCACGATCTTGACCTGGCCTTCCATCTCGTTAGAGATCTCCTCGAGCGCCGGGCCGATCTGCTTGCAGGGGCCGCACCATTCGGCCCAGAAGTCCACCACGACGGGAATGTCGGACTGGCGAACCTCGGCGTCGAAGGTGGCGTCGGTGACGGGGGTGGTGCCCATGGGAAATCTCCTTGCGATCGCGTCAGGCGAAGGACGTAAGGACGCCCCCCATCAGCGTCAAGGCAGCGTGCGGGCGAAGGCGACCGCGACAAGGTCGCCCGGCAGCGGCATCAGCAGCGGCTTGCGGGTCCACAGCAGCGCCGTCTCGATCCGCCTTCCCGGGTAGATCGCCCCCAGCGCGTGCGCATAGGCGCCCATCTGCCGCAACAGGCCCTCGGGCACGGTGTCGGGCATTTCCGGCACGATCCGGTTCGACTTGTAGTCGATGGCCAGCACGCTGTCGGGGCCGACGATCAGCCGGTCGACCGCGCCCAGAAGCCGGTCGCCCGAGGGTAGCGGCGCGACAAGGTCGACCTCTTTCAGCGCGGGGCGGTTGAACATTTCGCGCAGGTCCGGTGCACCGAGGACGCGGCGCGCCTCGTCCAGAGCGTCGGCGACCTGGTCCGGCGTGGGCGCGGCGGCGGCCAGAAGCCGCGCGGCGCGGGTGTCCCAAATCTCGGGGGCGTCCATCGGCAGGTGTTCGAGCAGAAGGTGAATGCGCGAGCCGCGGGCGATGGCCTCGTCCTCGTCCAGTTCCTCGGGCAGCACCTCGCCCGGCAACGCCTTCGCGCCGCCGAGACCCGAGGGGGAGACGATCCCAGCCTCTCCCGGCGGCGGCGACGGCGCCTCGTCAAACCACGGGGCAAGCGTTCCTTCGGGGGCGCGGGCGGGCGGCGCGGTCTCGGCGGGCGCCGTGGCGGCCCAGTCGTTCACCTCGAACCGGCGGCCGGGGCCGGCCTGCGTCGCGATCTCGACGGTCTCCAAGGCGGCCATTCCGGCCTCGAGCGACTCGTACCACGTCCCCTTGGGCCGCGTCGTCTCGGGGCCGCAGCAGATCAGCCAGCTTTCGGCCCGGGTCATCGCCACGTAGAGAAGCCGTTCGCGCTCGGCTGCATCGGCGGCGGCGCGCGCTTCGGCACTGGCGGCAAGCGCCGGGGGCCGCGCCTCCTTCGGGGGCGACCACAGCACCGGCCCATCGGGCAGCTTGACGAACCGCGCCGCGTCGTTTCGCGGCGCCTTCGTCGTATCGGCCAGGATCACCACCGGCGCCTCAAGTCCCTTTGCGCCGTGCACCGTCATCACGCGCAGCCGGTTCCCCGCGCCCTCGGCCTGCCGCTTGATCTTGACCGTCTCGGCCTCGAACCACGCCAGGAAACCCGCCAGCGAGGGCACGTCAGACCGTTCGTAATCCAGCGCCTGCCCGAGCAGCGCGTCGATGGCGTCCTCGCTTTCCACCCCCAGCCGCCCGATCAGCCGCGACCGCCCGCCATGGCGCACCAGCAGGCGGTCGATCAGCTCGTAGGGGCGGACGTAGTCGGCATGGTCGCGCAAATCGCGGATCACGTCGATGGCGGCGGCATGACGGCTGCGCCTCAGCGCATCCCACAGCGACCCGCTACGCCCGTGCGCGAGGTCATACAGATCGCCCTCGCTCAGCCCGAACAGCGGCGAGCCCAACGCCTCGGCCAACGCAAGATCGTCCTTTTCAAGCGCAAGGAACTTCAACAGGGACAGGATGTCCCGCACCGCCAGATCGTCCTCGAGCGTCAGGACATCCGCCCCCGCGATGTCGAGCCCCGCCGCCTTGCACGCCCGGATCAGCGGGTGGAACACGCCCGAGCGCGACCGCACGAGGATCAGCACGTCGCCCGCCCGCACCGGCCGGCAGCGCGAGGGGTCGGTGCGGTCGGGGATGGTCTCGCCCCGGTCGATCATCTCCTTCACCGCGCCGGCGATCTGGCCCGCGATCCGCGAGACGGCGCTTTCGGGGTCGGGGCTGTCCACCGGGTCTTCCCAGTCGGGCGGATCGTCGCCGGCGTCGCCCTCGGTCATCGGCCAGAGGTCTACGCGACCGGGCATAGCGGCCTTGAACGCGTGGTGCTGGACCGGCCCGCCCAAACCGGCGGCAAACACCGCGTCCACCGCGCCCAGCACGGCGGGAGCCGAGCGGAAAGAATGCTGAAGCTCAAGCCGTTGCAGCGCCTCGGGGCCAAGCTGCTCGGCGAAGTAGTCATGCATCCGGTCGAACCCCTCGGGGTCCGCACCCTGGAAGGAATAGATCGACTGCTTCTTGTCGCCCACGACGAAGATCGTCCGCTCGCCCGACTCGCGCCTCCCGTGTCCGGCGGCAAACTCGCGGGCGAGCGCGCCGATCACCGTCCATTGCACGGGCGAGGTGTCCTGCGCCTCATCCACCAGGATGTGGTCGATCCCCCCGTCCAGCCGGTAGAGCACCCAATCCGCCACCGCCTTCTGGGTCAGCAGGTCCCGCGCGCCAAGGATCAGGTCGTCGAAATCGAGCCATCCGCGCGCCTGCTTGGCCGCCTCGTAGCGGGTCAAGACCGCTTGGGCGAACCGGTTGAGCGTCAGCGATCGGTCGAGCACGGCAAGGGACAGGCGGGTCGCGCGGGCCTCGGCCACCCGCTCCATCAGCTCGTCGAGGGCCTCGCAATCGTCGCCCAGAGCGGTGCGGACGGCCTTCGTGGGGAACTTGCCGCACTTCGCGCCGAAGGGCTCCTTGGCGCCTGCGCCGTAGAGGCAGAGGTCTTCGAGCACGTCCAGGACCTCGGCCCCGAACGGCGCAGCCAGCGCCGCCAGCCGCGGGGCTGCGGATTGGTCCGTCTTGCCGCCCGACGCCATGGCTGTCGCGACCCGGCGCAACACCGCCTCGGTGCCCGGCTCGAACACCTCGTCCAACAGCGCTCCGAACGTGTCGTCGGGCTTGAGGTCCAGCGCATCGCGCAAGCCGGGCTCGTCCACGGGAACGAAGGCGTCACGGGCCGAGACAATGCCTGACACCAGTTCTCCTACCGCGCCTGTCATCGCGACGACCTGCCGGAACAGGTCAGGCTCGGCCTCGGCGACGGCTTCCAGCACCCCTTCGCGCAGTTGCGCGGCGGAGCGGTCGTCCATCTCGGTGAAGCTGGGCGAGACCTGTGCCTCGAGCGGGAAGCGCCGCAAAAGCACCGCGCAGAACGAGTGGATCGTCTGGATCCGCAAGCCGCCGGGCGTCTCGATGGCCTGTGCGAAGAGGCGCCGGGCGCGGGCCAAGTCGGCCTCGGCGGGCTCGGCGCCCAGCGTGTCCAGCGCCTCGAACAGCGCGGTGTCGGGCATCATCGCCCAGCGGCCGAGCGTGGCGAAGAGGCGGTTCTGCATCTCGCTCGCCGCGGCCTTGGTGTAGGTCAGGCACAGGATGTTCTGCGGTTGCACCCCGGCCAGCAGCAGCCGCGCCACCCGGTCCGTCAGCACTCGCGTCTTACCCGAGCCCGCATTCGCCGACAGCCAGGTCGAGCGATCGGGCCGCGCGGCGGTGATTTGGCGCGTCGTCGCCTCGTCCCTCACCCGACATCCTCCGGCTGGGCCGGGTCGCTCAGGTCCCATTCGCCGAAGCGCGCAAGGTGCGCATAGTCGAACCGATCCAACTGCCGTTCCGTCGCGCGCAGCGAGGTATAGCCCTGCGCTCGGTCGTTATAGGCCCCCAGCAGCTTTTGCAGCATCAGCAGCACGGCGCGGGGGTCGAGCGTCACGTCGCCCGCCTCGCGCAGATCGTGCAGCGTCTCCTTCCGGTCGGAGCCGAGGCCGATATGGCTGACCGTGGCGACCTCGGCCGCATCAACGCCCCGAAAGGCCCCCGCCTCGGCCATGACGGCTTCGAGCATCAGTTGCTTGTCGAAATGCAGAAGCTGGTCCTTCGAGGGCAAGCGACCGGTCTTGTAGTCGATGACGTTCAGGCGCCCGTCGGTCCGACGGTCGATCCGGTCGGCGGTCCCGGTCAAGAGGACGCCGGTGCCGGGAACCTCAAACCGGCCTTCTTCTTCGGGGCGCAGCGGGGTCGCCTCGGCTTGCCGCGTGCGCTCGCCTTCCAGGAACCAGTCGGCCCAGCCCTCGACCTGCGCCAGCCAGGTCAGGCGGGCGCTGGCCCACTGCACTTGGGCCAACACCTCGGTCGCGATACGCAATAGCGCCTCGCGCGCTGCGGGGGTCGCGGGGTCGTGCCGTTCGATCAGCCACAGTTCCAAGATGCGGTGCAGCGCCTGCCCCCGTTGCCGCCCGTCCGGCTCGGGTCGGCGCGGCGACAGGGGACGCAGTTTCAGGACGTTTGCCGCGTAGATGCCGTAGGGATCACGCACCAGCTTTTCGATCTGCGTGACCGACAGCCGGTTCGGCCGCACGTCCACGGGCGGGCGCGGTGAGGGCCTGTGCGCCGGCCTCAGGCGATCGACCCGCGCGGCGGACAGGCGCGCCTGGTTCAGCCAGAGATCGCCCCGCGCCCGCATGGCGGCCAGCGCCTCAGGGCCGCGATTGTCGGGCAGACCGCCCAGCAGGTTCGTCAGGCGGTTCAGCCAGCGGGACATCACCGTCTCGGCCTCGGCATCGCGGCGGGCGCGCGAGAACACGACCTCGGGCGCGCAGGCCGCCTGCTGGAAGTCGTGCGCCGACAGGCCGATGCGCCGCTCGGGCAGCAGCAGCCCGACACGCGCCCGCATGTCCCGGTTCAGCCACGGATCGGGGGTCGGCGGCTCGGGCCACGTCCCCTCGCTGAGGCCGGCGAGGATCACGAGGTCCGCCCCCTGCACCCGCGCTTCGAGCGTGCCCCAGATCATGATGTCGGGCCGGGCGGTATCGGGGCGGCGGGATTCCTCGGCCTGCAGCAGCGAGTCGAGCAGCGCCACGTAATCCGACGGCCTGAGTGGCCCGCCATGCCCCGCCGACGCCTCGAGCGCCGCCATCACCTCGCGCGCCTTGCGGCCGGCGGCCTGGGACCAGAGATCCGGCGACAGGGCCTGAACCTCGGCCATGTGGCGCGCCACGAGCGCGGGCAGATGCGCCGCGCCCGTCGCCGCGAGCCGGTCGAGCACGCCGCCGATCCACGTGGCCCAATTGGGGTCGGCTCCCTTCGCCTCTGTCCACCGGGTCAGCAGCGCAGAGTCGACACTGGGGCCGCCATTGTCGCGCAGCCAAAGGTCGAGCGCGTTGGCATTGCGCAGATGCACCCCGCGATCGCCGTGACTGACAAGCGGATGCTTGAGCAGCGCCAGTACGGCATCCGGCCCAGGCCCCTCGCCCAGCAGCCGGGCGGTCTGGCGCAGAAGTCGCCCCGGGGGCGTGAGGTGCAGCGGCTCGCCCGCGCTGTCGTCGGCCTCGATCCCCCACCGGTCGAGCGCGGCCTGCACCCGCCGCGTCAGCGTCCGGTCGGGGGTGATCAGCGCGGTACGGCGGCCTTCGTCGGCGGCGCGGCGCAGGCGGATGGCGATGGATTGCGCCTCTTCGACCGGATCGGCGGCCTCGATCAGGCTGAGGCCCTCAGTCGCCGTCACCATGTCGCCCAGCGCCGGCCCATCGCGCATCCACTGGTCGGTCACCGGCGCGGGACGCAACGCCATGGACAGGAGCGCACTGCGCGCCGGCACCGGGTCGCAGCCGGTCCAGCGCGGCAGGTCCCACGGCACCCGGCCCAGCTTCTGGCAGATCGCGGCAAAGCGGAACTGCGGGTGATCCTCGCCCGTCCGCGCGTCGCCGAGCCGGTCCCAGACATCCGCCGGCATGTGCGGATCGACGCCGGGCAGCACGACGGCGCCCTGCGGCAGGCGGGCCACGGCCTCCATCAGCAGCGCGACCGGCCCGCGCGACCCGGTGGAGCCCGCGACGATCACCGGATGCGACGGAGGTGCGGCGGCCCAGCGCGCGGCCAGCGCCTCGGCGGCGCGGCGCAGGCGGGCCTCGGGGCTGGGCAGGGCGTCGGTCTCGGCCACCTGCCGCGCGATCATCAGGAACTTGAGCGCGCGCTGCCAGTGGCCGCCCATTTCGCCCACGTCCAGCCCCTCGAGCGCGGCGGGATCGACGCCTTCGCCATACATCTCGTCGAAGACCGCGCCGAGGCTGTCGGCCAGGTCGAACACCGCGCTGCGGGGGGCGAGGGTCGGGTCCGCCTCGATCAGACGCAGGACGAGCCGCGCGAGGTCGAGCTTGCGGTCCAGCGAGGGCAAGGCGGGCGGCAGGTCCACCGCCGGGTCGGCCGCAAGCTGGCCCAGCAGGCGGATACGCGGCAACAGGCGCGGCGGGCCATCGGCGAATAGGCGCATCAGGCGACGGCGCATCCGGGTCGTGTTGACGAAGATCTCGATCTCGGCCCACGCCTCGGGGGGCTGCCCTTCAAGGCGCTGCTCCATCCCGCGGATCAGCTCGGCAGGGTAGTCGCAGCCGGGCGGAAGGGCGAAGAGGCGCGCGCCGGCCGCGGGGTCAAACATCGGCAAGAAGGTCCTCGGCCAGCGCGATCCCCTCGGGGTGGCCGACATCGGCCCAGGCGCCGGGATATTCGACGCCGTGCAGCGCGCCCTCGGCCGCCAGCGCCTCCCACACGCGGCGGAGCGAGAACACCCGCTCGGACACCTCGTCCAGCACCGCAGCGTCGATGATCTGCGCGCCGGTATAGACGTGGTCCCCGCCGAACCTCAGGCGGTCACCGGTGAGGGTGAAATCCCCACCGCCCTTGCGCCCCTTGGCCTGCGCCAGCGGCACGCAAAGCAGAAGCGCCCGCATCCCCTCGCTCCATGCCCCCTGCAGCACGTCGAGCGGGTTCGGTCCCGCGAAGATCGCGTCGGGGTTCAGCGTCCAGCACGGCCCCGGCCCCAGAAGCGGCCGCGCGGCGGCAAGCCCGCCGCCGGTGTCGAGGATCTCGCCCGGCTCGTGCGAGATCGTGACCCCGCGCGCCTGCAGCCGGGGCGTGATGACCTCGGGCAGGTAGTGCGTGTTGGCGACGATGGGCGCAGCGCCGGCGGCGAGGCCAAGATCGACGGCGCGGTCGACCATGGTGCGGCCGCCGACCTCGACCATAGGCTTCGGGCGGTCCTGCGTCAGGTGCAGCATTCGCCTGCCGAAGCCCGCGCAGAAGATCATCAGCGGGCGGCTCATGCGGCGACCTGCCCTGCGAGACATGCGCGAAGCGGATCAGCCAGTGGCGCGGCGGCGGGGTGACGCAGCGAGCGCTCGACATAGCCCCGGACGCGCGGCACGTGAGCGAGGTAGCCGGTCCGGCCCCGCTCGGCGAGGCGGGCGAAGAGGCCCAGGATGCGGACGTTGCGCTGCAACGACTGAAGCGCGTAGGCGCCGCCGAAGGCATCCCGGTCGCGGCCGGTGACGGTGCAGAACCGGTCGAGCATCCACGCCTCGGTCTCGGGTGAGACGTCGCGGCGGGCGTCCTGCAGATACGAGGCAAGATCGTAGGCGGGGTGGCCGGCGAGCGCATCCTGGAAATCCAGCAGACCCACCCGTCGCGCATCCTGTCGTCCCGGCATCCAGACCAGGTTCACGGCCTGGAAGTCGCGATGCACGAGGACCACCTCGTCGCCGCCATGCTCTTCGAGGAGCGTACGGAACAGGCGCCCGCATTCCTCGGTCGGGCCGGCCGGCTGCGCCGCGTGTGTCCAGGCCGGTTCGAGCGCGGCGGTCATGGCCTCGGCGTCGTAGGCTGCGGCCCAGGCTGGCACCTTCGCCGCCTGCCACGTGGCGACGCACTGGATGACGGCCTCTCCCAACGTGGTTTCGGCAGCCGGGTCGGCGGCGATGACGCGGGCGAAGGTGTCGTCACCAAGATCCTCCATCAGGATCAGGCCCTGCGGCTCCGACGAGGCGATGATCCGCGGGACCGACAGGCCCAGATCGTCGAAATGCGCGGAAACGGTCAGGAACGGGCCGATCGCGGCGTCGGGGCTCTCCATCAGGACGGCGCTTTCGGTGCCCCGCAGCAGGCGCGTGTATCGGCGGCCGGAGGCGTCGCCGGCCAGGTCGGTGCGGGTGGCGTCGCGCCAACCGGCGCGGGAGAGGAAGGTCTCAGGCATGGGTAAGGGCCTTAATCCCGTCGGTCAGCCGGCGGGGACCGTCCAGCGTCGCGCGGCGGCCGTCCCCCTCGGGCAGAAGGGTGATGCGCAGGGCGTCCGCGGGCGCATGGTCCAGCCGGTCGGGCCATTCGATCAGGCAGATGGCGGGGCCGGAGATGGCCTCGTCGAGGCCGAGCTCGACCAGTTCCGAGGGATCGCCCAGCCGGTAGAGATCGGCGTGGATCATCTCGATCTCGCCGATCCGGTAGGTCTGGACCAGCGTGTAGGTCGGCGACGGGACGTCCTCGACCCCGCCATGCCGGGCCATCCGGGTCTGGATGACGGCGCGCGCCAGATGGCTTTTGCCGGCGCCGAGCTCGCCCGTCAGCAACACCGTGTCGCCGGGGGCCAGACGCTCCGACAGGGTGCGGCCCAGCGCATCGGTCGCGGCGGCATCGGGCAGAAAGAGGGAAAGATCGTCCATGCCCACAGGATGACGCCGCGGGCCGGGGTCATCAAGCCGATAGCGCCCGCCCGGTCCCGCGATGCGCGGATGGACGCGCGTGGGTGACATAGCCGTCACGCCGATTGGGCGCGGGGCAGCTCGGCCTGGTATGGATGAAGCGCCTGGCCTGAGGCAGCCCGTTCGACGAAGCGCAGAAGGGTCGCCGACCCCGGCAGGGGCGCCGCGATCACGAGGATCCGGCCACCGTCGCGCAGGGGCAGGTCCGCCACCGGGCCGACAGGGCCGGAGCGCGCGTCGATGGCCTGGGCCAGATCCTCGAGGCTCGGGTCGGGAAGGCAGCGGCCACGCCACGCGGCGACGGCGCCGGGAAGGTCCGGAGTCTCGTCCACGCCCCAAAGCCGATCGTAGGCTGCGTTTCTCAGGGTCAGCGCACCACCTTCGTCGAATACCGCAACGGCCTCGGGCAGCGCGTTGAGCACCGCAAGGCCGGTGTCGATCCGGGCGCGGAACTGACGGGTGAGGGTGACTTCGGAGGTGACGTCCTCGATCAGCAGGGCGTAGGCGCCATCGGGCTGCGGGCGTCCGGTGACGCGGAAGGTGCGGCCGCCGGGCAGGTGCCACAGTTCGGAGAAGGTGCCCTCTTGCGCCGCCCCCTCGACCGCGGCGACGCGGTCGCGCCAGGAGGCATAGTTCTTCGGCTCGGGCATCATGCGCCGGGACCGGAGCGCGTCGAGGAACGACGCCAGCGTCGGCTGCGAGATCAGGATGTCGATGGGCAGCGTGGTCAGGTCGCCCAGCGCGGGGTTGAACACCGCCAACCTTCCGCCCCGATCGAAGATCGCGAGGCCCACGGTCAGGTGCGCGAAGGTCCGCGCGACGGTGCCCTTGAAGGCGCGCAGGTTGGATTCGGCCGCCGCGAGGTCGGTTGCGGGGAAGGCCGTGATCACACGGTTCCCGCCCCGCTCGGCCGCGCGGATGTCGAACCAGTCGTCGCCGAGCCGGAGCAGCTGCCGGTCCTCACCCGAGAACCCCTCGGCCGGGAACAGCGCCGGAAGCGGCCAGCTCGCGCGGCCGTGGAGGCGCTCGCACCGGGCGCGGTAATCGCGGTTCGCCCAAAGAAGCCGTCCGCCCGCGTCCTCGACCCAGACCGGGCAGACGAGCCCATCGGCGGCACGTCGCAACGTCTCGAGCTCGTCCAGCGCGGCGCTCTGGCAGACGCGGTCCACGAGGATGCGGTCGTTGCCATCCTCGCGCATGGTCAGGCGCAGGCGGTCGCCGTCCTGTTCCAGGTCCAGCCGCCCTGCCCCGTCGCGACCGATCACCATGCGCTCGGCACGTTCGTCCATGCTGGCAAGCGCGGCGGGCAGGTCGGGAAAGCTGTTCGTCAGCCACTCGATCACGCGATCCCTGCGCCAGGCCTCGCCCTCTTCTCCGCCCAGGAACTCGAGCATCGTGCGGGCCGTCGCCGTCGCGTCGATTACCCGGTCGGCATCCAGAATAAACACGGTCCGGTCCGACACGTCGCGCACCAGCAGGCGGGGGCGGGTGGCGGAAAGCAGCCCGAGCGCCCCGAGCGCAGCGGTCACGGCGCCGGCCATCCCGAGCAGCATAAGCGTCGTCTGAGCGGCCATGCGCCGGCCTCCTGTCCTGACTTTTCGGACTCAGGGTGCGCAGAACGGGGTTAAAGCGGCCTTAAACACGTTTCGTCAGGTGGTGGCGCGGTTTTCCCCCAAAGGCGCGCGATCGGTGGCCACGGAGATATCGCTCCGGCGCCACGCGGCGTGGACGACCGCGCCGCCGTCCCGACCGTTGGCGAAGGCAAGCTCGGCCCTCGACCGTTCCAGCAGCGTCTTGGCGATGAACAGGCCCAGACCCATCCCCTCGTAGCCCTGGCGATTCGCGCCGACCGCGCCTTCCCGACGCTTGCGAAGGAACGGGTCGCCGAGGCGCGGCAGCGCCTCGGGCGGGTAGCCCGGCCCGTCATCAGAGATGCGGATCGCGACTTCGTCGGCGCTCCACGATACCTCGATAAGCACCTCGGCAGCGGCGAAATCGACCGCGTTCTGCACCAGGTTGCGCAGCCCGTGGATCACGTCGGGCCGCCGGGCGATACTGGGCTGGCTGGTACTGTCATGAGCGATCGTCTCGATCACCACGTCGATGCCGCGATCCTTGTGAGGATCGGCGGCTTCCTCGACCACGGCGACGAGCGGGACGACCTTGATGTGTTCGTCCTGCTTTCCGGCCTGCCCCATGCCGCGCAGGATGACTCGACACCGTTCGGCCTGGTCGCGGACCAGTTGCGCGTCCGCGCGCGTGTCCTCGTCGGGGGCATCCTCGATCATCTCGCTCGCCACCAGCACGATGGTCGCCAGCGGCGTCCCCAGTTCGTGCGCCGCCGCGGCCACCACACCGCCGAGGTCAGTCAGCTTCTGCTCGCGCGACAGCGCCATCTGCGTGGCGGTCAGGGCATCGCTCATCGCGGTCAGTTCCGAGGTGACGCGGTGCGCGTAGGCGCCCTGAAACAGGATGGCGATGACGATTGCGACCCAGAAGCCCAGCACGAAGACCGGCGGCAGCTGCATGACCTCGCCCGAATGCGTCGTCAGCGGCAAGTGGACGAAGACCAGCGCCGTCCAGAGCACGATGGCCACGGCGCACAGGACGAAGGTTCGCCGGGCGCTCAGCGCAAGGGCGGCAATGGCGACTTGCGCCAGCACGAACAGCGCGAAGGGGTTGTGCAGCCCGCCTGTCAGCAGAAGCAGCGTCCAGAGCTGCACCATGTCGAAGGCGAGGGTCGCGGCAAGCTCGGTCTCGGACAGGCGCCGGTTCTCGGGGAAGGCCATCGTGGCCATCAGGTTCGTGATGACGGCCGCGCCGATGGCCGCGACGATCAGCCCTGTCTCGAGGTCGAGTCCCAGCGCCCCGCACGCCACGATGACCGAGATCACCTGCCCCAGGACGGCGATCCACCGGAGCCGCGCCAGGGTCTGCATCCGCACCCAATGCGCGCGGTTGTCGAAGGCGAGGCGCGGGTCGAGCGCGTCGGTCTCCGAACTGTGAGGGGTCTCGATCATGGGAACGACTTGTAAGCCGCCGCCCGAGGCACGATCAATGCGGCGATATCGACGCCCCCAAGGATACGACCCGACATGACCCCCAGGACTCTCACGCTCGCCTCTCTCGTGGTGCTTGCCGCTGCCGCGGGAACCGCCTCTGCGGTCTGGTGGATGGGGCGCGGAGACGACCCCTTCGCCCCCTGCCGCGAGGGGGCGGTCGCGGGTGCCGCGGCGATCGGCGGTCCGTTCGACCTGGTGTCGGAAACGGGCGAGACGGTGACGGCCGAAGCGGTGCTGGACGAGCCGTCGCTGGTCTATTTCGGCTATACCTACTGCCCCGACGTCTGCCCCTTCGACGCGTCGCGCAACGCAGAAGCCGTCGATCTGCTGGCCGAGCGCGGCTACGACGTGCAGCCGGTCTTCATCTCGGTCGATACCGAGCGGGACACGCCCGAGGTCATGGCCGAGTTCACCGACTACATGCACCCGGACATGCTGGGCCTCACCGGCTCGCCCGAGCAGGTCAAGGCGGCGGCGCAGGCCTACCGGGTCTACTACGCCAAGCGCGGCGAGGATCCGGCGACCTACCTGATGGACCACACCGTCTTCACCTACCTCATGGTGCCCGGCCACGGCTTCATCGACCTGTTCCGCGGCGCACCTGGTGCCTCGGGCGAGGGGGTCACCGCCGCAGAGGTGGCGGACCGGACGGCGTGCTACCTCAGCAATACGTGAGCAACCGTGGTTTGATCGGCCACGGCCGGCGCCTACGTCCCGCGATGTTGGCCGCTTTGCAGGGATGACCTTTCATGGAAGATCCGGAACCCATCGACTTTCCCGGCGACAAGACGCTGCTGCTGGTCGATGACGACGAGCCGTTTCTGAAGCGTCTTGCCCGCGCGATGGAAAAACGCGGGTTCAAGGTGACCACTGCCGAGAGTGTCGCCGAGGGACGCGCCCATGCCACCCATTGCCCCCCGGCCTACGCGGTGGTCGACCTGCGGCTGGGCGATGGCAACGGGCTCGACGTGGTCGAGACGATCCGGGCGAAACGCGAAGACGCGAAGATCGTGGTCCTGACCGGCTACGGCGCCATCGCCACGGCCGTTGCCGCGGTGAAGATCGGTGCCACGGACTACCTGTCGAAGCCCGCCGACGCGAACGAGATCACGGCCGCGCTGTTGTCGCGTGGTCATGACCTGCCCCCGCCGCCCGAAAATCCGATGAGCGCCGACCGCGTGAAGTGGGAGCATATCCAGCGCATCTACGAACAATGCGACCGCAATGTCAGCGAGACCGCGCGGCGCCTGTCGATGCACCGCCGGACCCTGCAACGCATCCTCGCCAAGCGCAGCCCGCGCTAGACCTGGCTCTTCAGCCAGCGCCGGAAGGCGCGGACTGCGGGTGTTTCACGCTCGGGGCGGGTGAGGATGTGGTAGGCCAGATCGGTCTCGCGCTCTTCGAACAGAATCTCCAGGGTGCCGGCCCTGACGTCGGCGTCGGCGATGAGGCGGGGCAGAAGGCCCACGCCATGCCCCGCGCGCACGGCTTCCAGCACCATCGAGACGTTCGCGAACTCTCGGATCTTCATGCTGTCTACCGGTAGACCGTTGCTGGCTGCCCAGAACTTCTCCTCGGTATTCGCGGCCTCGGTCATCCACGGCAAATCGGCCAGGTCGGCCAACTCGGCCAGCAACGTCACCGCGCCGCTGACGCGGCCGGGTGCCGCGACGACCGCGTGGCCCGCGGTGGACAAGCGCTCGGCCTTGACGCCGTCCCAAGGGCCGCGCCCATAGCGGACCGCCATGTCGAAGCCCTGCGCCGCAAGGTCGACCAGATCGGGCGAGGGCACCATCTCCAGCTCGATTCCGGGATGCTTGGCCCAGAAATCGCCGATCCGCGGCATGAGCCAGCTCGCCGCGAAGGACGGCGTCAGGGCGAGGCGAAGGGGGCGGGCGGCGTCACGCTCGACCAGGTCGCGGCAGGCGGTGGCGATACGGCCGAACCCGTCGGACAGCGCCGTCGCCAGTTGCCGTCCCTCGGGGGTCGGGGTCATCCCGGCGCCCTGCCGTTCCATCAGCTTGCAACCGAAATGAGTTTCGAGCGCGCGGACATGCTGCGCGATCGCAGGGTGCGTCACGTTCAGCTCGCGCGCCGCTCCGCTGAGCGATCCGCTGCGCGCCGCAGCCTCGAAGGCCCGGAGCGAAAGCAACGAGGGAACCTGCCGCCAATCCATCCCTGCATTGTAAGCTGAACTTTCAGAAGTGCAATCTTCCTGATTGGGCGAAAGGGCGGGCGCGACGTTAGAACGGGTACAGGTAGCGAAGGAGGCTGACCGATGAAATCCCGCCACTCACGCCTTCGGCGCATCGCACGCCGCATCGCCGATCTGCCCCTGTCCCCCTACGCGGTGGACCTCGACTTCACGAAACCTCGGAAGGAAAAGTGACATGCTGAGCCTGCTGACCCAGACCATCCTCGCCGATACGATGCGCATCGCCACGCGCACCGAAGCCCGCCACCATCCGCGCCCGGCCGAACCGGACGAGCCTCGCGCGCGCCGGCGCATCGCGGCCAGGACCGAAAGCGACCGGCTGCCCGACTGACCTCGGCTAGATGGCGGCCAACAGCGCGGCATGACGCGCCATGAACGCCTCTCGCACGTCCCGCGGGGGACGTAGCACGATGTCGAGCCCGCCGATCAGTTCGGGGTCGGGACGGCCGAAGAAGCGCGTTGCCTCGGCATCGGAGAAGCCGGCGATCTGCGTCGCCTCCATCCACGCCGAGACCTTGTCCGCCGCCTTGATCTGTCGCTTCACCTTGACCGGGATCGCCGCCGGAAGCCCGAAGCGGATGTGGATCGCCGCCGTCAGCCGGTCGTCGAGCGCTCCGTAGCCCGGCCCGACCGCCGCCTTCACCGGCGAGATCATGTCCCCGATCACGTATTCCGGGGCGTCGTGCAGTAGCGCAGCGAGCTGCCACCGGGGCTGCGCCGGGACGGTCATCCGGGTGAACAGCGCCTCGACCAGAAGCGCGTGCTCGGCCACCGAATAGGGAAAATCACCCTCGGTCTGGCCGTTCCAGCGGGCGACGAAGGCGAGGCCGTGGGCAATGTCCTCGATCTCGATATCCACAGGGGTCGGGTCGAGAAGGTCGAGCCGACGCCCCGAAAGCATCCTCTGCCAAGCGCGGGGCTTCTTCATGTCAGCACCGTCATCTCGTCGGAAAAGCGCTTGATGTGCCGCAGGGTGCGGTGCTGGGACAGGATGTGCTTGGCCAGCGACCGGCGCATCCACATTTCGTCCGGCGGGGCGACCTCGGGCAAAGCGGGTTGCTCGGGGAAATGCTGCACCATGAATTCGGCGAAGGCCCGGCGATAGCGCAGAGGGTGGCGGCCGCCCCACTTGCTCCAGGGTTTGCGGGGGCCGATGAAGTGCAGAATGCGGGGAGAGACCATCTCGGCCAGCATATTGGTTGCAGCGGTGTATTGCCAGTTCCAGGTCGGGTGCAGCTCGGCCCAGTCGCCTTGCAACACGCCGTTCAGCAGGTTCTGGTCATGCCGGATCATCTTGTCGCGGTGCTGACGTCCGAAAGCCACGGCGCGCCCGGTGATGTCCTGGTCGAGCCAGCGGGACACGTCGATCAGCATGACGCCCGCGTTGAAATATCCGGCGTGGGGAATGCCCAGCCGCCGGAACTGCTCGGGCAGGCGGCGCGGTGTGCGGGCCTGGCTGTTGTCCCGTACGGCAGCGATGGCCCGTTCCGCAATATCCGCCGTCAGAAGCTCGCCGAACCCGCCGCCCTGAACGAAGATGTCGCTGTCGAGGTAGAGGATCCGACGGTACTCGCCCCGGAACGCCTGCGGCAGGGCGAGGCGCAGGTAGACGATCTCGGTCCGGCCGGAATCAAGTCGGAGGCCGTCGAACAGGCCGTTCGTGCGGATCGCACAGCGGCGAAGGTTCAGATGCGCAAGGCTCTCGGGGGGTGATGCGGGCATGTCGTTGGCAGCGATGCAGATGTCGAACCGGCGATCGGGGTGCAGCGCGTGGATCTGCTGGGCAACCTGCATCGCGGCGCGCGCGTAGAAGCCGTCTCCGGCGAAGACGATCGCCGTGTCGGCACCGGCCGGGCGCGAAGTTTCGACCGAAAGCTGGGTCGCGCTATGATCCTTCACCGTGGAACTCCCCGATTTGGCTATAAGTCACGCCATAATGACCCTTGCGGGAAGCCGCACGGCCATTGGCAAGCGCGGGCGGGGTCTGCTACCTGCCCTCAAGGTTAATCGCGAATACCACCGGAGTACGTCCCAGATGCAAGACTACGTCGTCAAGGATATCTCGCTGGCCCAGTACGGGCGCCGGGAAATCGAGATCGCCGAGACCGAGATGCCGGGCCTGATGGCCACCCGCGCCGAGTTCGGCGACGCCAAGCCCCTTGCCGGGGCGCGCATCGTGGGGTCGCTGCACATGACGATCCAGACGGCGGTTCTTATCGAGACGCTGGTGGCGCTGGGCGCCGATGTCCGCTGGGCGTCGTGCAACATCTTCTCGACCCAGGACCACGCCGCGGCGGCCATCGCCGAGTCCGGCGTGCCGGTCTTCGCCATCAAGGGACAGAGCCTGGAAGAGCACTGGGACTACCTCGACCGCTCGTTCCAGTTCGAGGACGGCCCGAACCTGATCCTCGACGATGGCGGCGACGCGACGCTTTACGTCCTGCTGGGCGCGCGCGTCGAGGCGGGCGAGAGCGATCTGATCGAGACGCCCACCTCGGAAGAGGAAGAGGTCGTGTTTGCCCAGATCAAGAAGCGGATGGCGCAGTCGCCCGGCTGGTTCACCAAGATGCGCGACCAGATCAAGGGCGTCTCGGAAGAGACGACCACGGGCGTCCACCGCCTGTATGACCTGAAGAAGAAGGGCCTGCTGCCCTTCCCCGCGATCAACGTCAACGACAGCGTCACCAAGTCGAAGTTCGACAACAAGTACGGCTGCAAAGAATCGCTGGTCGACGGCATCCGCCGCGCCACCGACACGATGATGGCCGGCAAGGTCGCCGTCGTCTGCGGTTACGGAGACGTGGGCAAGGGCTCGGCCGCCTCCCTGCGCGGCGCCGGCGCGCGCGTGAAGGTGACCGAGGTCGATCCGATCTGCGCGCTTCAGGCCGCGATGGACGGGTTCGAGGTCGTGCTGCTGGAAGACGTGGTATCCTCGGCAGACATCTTCATCACGACGACCGGCAACAAGGACGTCATCCGCATCGAGCACATGCGCGAGATGAAGGACATGGCGATCGTCGGCAATATCGGCCATTTCGACAACGAGATTCAGGTCGCCAGCCTGAAGAACCACAAGTGGACCAACATCAAGGACCAGGTGGACATGATCGAGATGCCCTCTGGGCACCGGATCATCCTGCTGTCGCAGGGGCGTCTGTTGAACCTCGGCAACGCCACGGGGCACCCGTCCTTCGTGATGTCGGCCTCGTTCACCAATCAGGTGCTTGCGCAGCTCGAGCTGTGGAAGAACGGCGGCGAGTACGAGAACGACGTCTACATCCTGCCCAAGCATCTGGATGAGAAGGTGGCGGCGCTGCATCTCGACCGGATCGGCGTGAAGCTGACGAAGCTGTCGTCCGAGCAGGCGAGCTATATCGGCGTCACGCCCGAGGGCCCGTTCAAGCCCGAGCACTATCGCTACTGATCCTGCGGGACCCTCTGGCGGAGGGTCCCGCACCTGCCCATCCGCGGGATCGGTCTATATCGGACGGCATGCTCGACCGCCTGAAAGCCAAGCTGTTCGAAAGCCCCGACCCGATGCCC
This sequence comes from Palleronia marisminoris, assembly GCF_900172315.1. Classification (GTDB taxonomy): domain Bacteria; phylum Pseudomonadota; class Alphaproteobacteria; order Rhodobacterales; family Rhodobacteraceae; genus Palleronia; species Palleronia marisminoris. The sequence goes on along the minus strand of NZ_FWFV01000006.1, from coordinate 133,433 downwards.
TGGCGCGACGTGGCGATGATGATCATCGCCATGGTCCTCCCGGCCGTGGTCGCGGTCAGCATCCTGGGCCGCACCGGCTCGATCGCCTTCGTCGCGGCCATGCCCGCCTGCCTTGCCGCGCAGGATGCCGGGGTCCGGGTATCGCTCCTGGTCACGCTGGTCATGGGGATGGCCGGCCTCCTGTCCCTTGGCGAGCCGCAGATGGCGCTGCTGATCGCGCCCTTCCTGGGCCTCATGGTGGGGATCTGCGGCACGTTCGGCCTCGCAAAGCCTTCGATCCGGGGGTTGTTCACCTGGCCGATCTTCACCTCGACCATCATCGACGCGGATAACCTGCCGCTGATCTTCCTGGTCTTTCTGCTCGCCATGGCCTGGTCGCAGGCGGTCACCTGGGCCTTCGGCAAGGCCGCCTCGAACCCCGACGAGGACGCCGAGAGCAACCCCTATGCACTGGTTTTCGGCATCGCGCTTGCCATAGGACTGACCCTGTCGGTGTGGGTCGGGCAGCGATATTTCGGCGAGCACGGCTTCTGGTTCCCGCTGACCTTCGTGATCCTCGTCCTGCCGCCGCACGGGCAGCTCTTCTCGCGCACGGTCAAGCGGACGGTAGGCACCATCGTGGGAACCGCGATCGCGATCGGCCTCGCCTGGGTGTTCGACCTGACCTGGCTCACGGTGGGGCTGGGGGCCGTGGCGCTGGTTCTTGGCTTCAGGATGCTGCCCTACAACTACACGGTGTTCACGGCCCTGCTGACGATCGCGGTCCTCGAGGTGCTGGCGCTGGTGTCCGAGGTCGATCAACTGGCGCTGGAGCGGGTCGGGACCATGGGCGCGGCGGCCGGCATGACGATTGCACTGGGGCTGCTGGGCTACCTGATCCTGCGCCTCGTCGCGCCGGGGGCCATGGATGCGCTACTGGAAGAGGACGTGCCGTTGCAGGGCCAGAGGTCGAAGGACAGCCGCGCCTCGGCCAGTCGCGCGGGCTAGAGACCGCCAAGCTCGCAGATGATGCGCCATTCCGCTTCGTTGACTGGCTGGACCGACAGGCGGGGACTTTTGACCAGCAACATGTCGGACAGGCGAGGGTCGGCCTTGATCTCGGTCAGCGTCACTGGGCGGGGCAACGGCTCGATGGCCTGCACTGTCACGCAGTCCCATCTGCCGGTGTCGTCCGTCGGGTCGGGATGGGCCGGGGCGGTCACTTCGACGATGCCGACGCAGGCCTTGTCGGTCTGGGAATGATAGAAGAACGCACGGTCGCCGACCTGCATCTCGCGCATCTTGTTGCGGGCCTGGTAGTTTCGGACGCCCGACCACTCCTCACCCTTTGCCCCCTTGGCGACCTGATCGTCCCAGGACCATTCCGCCGGTTCGGTCTTCATCAGCCAGTAGTTCATGCCTTCGCCCCCCTCTTGCCCGAGCCGAGCATGGGCGAGGCGGCGCTGTCCAATGGCCAGCGGGGGCGCGGGGCAAGGTCCATGCCGTCGCGGTGGCCGGCGGCGAACAGTTCGGACCCCGCCCAGGCGATCATCGCGGCGTTGTCGGTGCACAGGCGCAGCGGCGGGGCGAGGAACGCGCGGTCAGTGATGGGTTCGAGCGCCGCGCGGATCGCTTCGTTTGCCGCAACGCCGCCGGCCACGGCGAAACAGGTGGCGTCGGGGCACACGGCCAGCGCGCGGCGAGATTTCTCGGCCAGGGTGGCGGCGACGGCGGCCTGGAAGCTGGCGCAGATGTCGGCGCGGGTGGCGCGGGGCAGCGCACCGTCCACCAGCGACTGGTCGCGGGCGCGCAGGACGGCGGTCTTGAGGCCCGAGAAGGACAGGTCGTAGCCCGGTCGGTCCAGAAGCGGGCGGGGGAAGGCGAAGGCCGTGGGGTCGCCGGATCGCGCCTCGGCCTCGACGGCGGGGCCACCGGGTTGGGGCAGACCGAGGAGCTTCGCGACCTTGTCGAAGGCCTCGCCCGGGGCGTCGTCGATGGTGCCGCCGAGGCGAGTGAACCGGTCGGGACCGTCGACCCGCAGGAACTGACAATGTCCGCCCGAGACGAGCAGCATCAGGTATGGGAACTCGACACCGTCCGTCAGCCGGGGGGTCAGCGCGTGGCCGGCAAGGTGGTTCACGCCGATCAGCGGTGTGCCGGTCGCCAGCGCCAGCCCCTTGGCGCACATCACCCCTGCCATGACGCCGCCGATCAGGCCGGGGCCTGCGGTGACGGCAATCACGTCCACCTCGGCCAGCGTCACGCCTGCTTCGGCCAGCGCCTGTTCGACGCAGAGGTCGAGCTTTTCAACATGCGCGCGCGCAGCGATCTCGGGAACGACCCCACCGAAGGCCGCGTGGAGGTCGGTCTGCGACGAGACGACGTTCGACAGGATTTCGCGGCCGCGCAGGACGGCGGCGGCGGTGTCGTCGCAACTGGATTCGATGCCGAGGATCATGCGCGCGCCTTCGGAGGGATTGGCGAACCGCCTACCAAACCGCGCCCCGCCCGTCTATGCAGGCGCCATGATCGTGCTGACCCGCCCCCTGCCCGCCGCGCGCCGCTTTGCCCGCGCGCTTCGCCAGCTGGGGATGGATGCCCCGATCCTGTTCTCTCCGGTACTGGAGATCGTGCCGCTTGGGGGCGGGCCGCTGCCCGACGGCACCCTTGTCTTCACCTCCGAGAACGGCGTGGCGGCGGCTTCGGAACTTGGCTCTCTGGCCGGTCGCACCGTGATCACCGTGGGCGAGCGCACCGCCGCCGCCGCCCGCGCGGCCGGTGCAGAGGCCGAGGTGCTGGGCGGAGATGTCGCGGCGCTGGGCGACGCGATCCTCGCCCGGGGTGGCGGGCCGTATGTCCACCTGCACGGCCGTCACGTCACCGGCGATCTGGCCGGGCGGCTGCAAGAGGCCGGCATCGCGGCCGAGGGGCGGGCGATCTACGACCAGAGGGCGAAGCCCCTGACCGAGGCGGCCCGGTCCGCCTTGATGGGACCTGAACCCGTGGTTCTGCCGTTGTTCTCGGCACGCTCGGCCAGCTTGACGGCGGCGGCGCTGGACGATCGGCCGGTCAACCTGCACGTCGTTGCGCTTGGTCCGAAAGTTCTGGATAGCTGGCCGTGGCCAATGGCGACGCTAGGTGCCGACAGGACAGACATGTCGGCCATGGCCGACGCTACCGTCGCGGCATGGCGCGACGCGCGGGGATGACAGAAGGGGCGGGACGTGACGAACGAGACCGAGACAACGCCGAACGAACCAACGCCTGAGACGGCCGAGACGACGGAAACGACCGAGCGAACCGAACCGCAGGACCGCAGCAGCGGCCGTCCGCTTCTGGTGGCGGCCCTCGTCGGCGGCTTCCTGGCCGGCGCGGCGGGCTACGTGACGGCGCATGTGACCGAATTCGGCCTGTTCCAGTCCGATGCCGACGGCCCCATCGGCACGATTTCCGACTCGCTCGACACGCAGGCCGCACGGCTCGAGGCGCTCGAACAGGCGTTCGAGCAGTCCGGCAGTGATCCCGACCAAGCCCGGGTCGAAGAGACGTTGACCTCGGTGAACGAGCAGGTCGAGATGCTGTCCTCCCGCCTCGAACAGATCGAAACCGCCGCTTCGGGCGAGCCGGTGGATCTAAGCCCCGTCTCGGATCGGCTGACCGGGCTCGAAGGACAGATCGGCAGCCTGCAGGAGATCGAGACGCAGATCATCGATCTGCAGGAGCAGACCGACCAGCAGGCTGCGCAACTCGAAGAGGTGGCCGGATCCGACCGGCTGGACCAACTGGCGCAGCGGGTCGAAGAGCTGTCCGCCACGGTCCAGAGCCAGTCGCAGACCATCGAAGAGCAGCAGCAGGCGATCCAGAACGCTCGGCAGTCGGCGGTGTCGGAGGCGAACCGGATCGCGGCTCAGGGCGCCCTCTCCGGACTTCGCGCCGCGCTCGATACCGGGTCGCCCTATGCCGAGGATCTGGGAGCGCTGCGCGAGGCGACCGACGCTTCGGTGCCCGACCCCCTGGCCGCGCAGGCCGAGGATGGCGTGCCGACGCTGAACGACCTGCGCGAGAGCTTTCCCGACCCCGCCCGCGAGGCGTTGACGGCCTCGATCGGCGCGACGGCCGGCGACGGCCTGACCGACCGCTTCGGCGCGTTCCTGCGCGCCCAGACCGGCGCCCGGTCGCTGAACGAGCAGGCGGGCGACGGCGCCGACGCGATCCTGTCCCGCGCCGAGGCGCGCCTGAACGAGGGCAACCTGCAGGCCGCGCTGGACGAAATCGCAACCCTGCCCGAGGCCGGTCAGGAGGAGATGTCCGACTGGACCGCCCGCGCCCGCGAACGGCTTGCCGCCACGCAGGCCTTTTCCGAGCTCAACAGCTCTGTCACCGGAAACTGAGGACGACACGCATGCTTTGGTCTCTTATCAAGATCGTCGTCTTTTTCGTCCTCGTGGGGCTTCTGGCCATCTGCGCGGGACTTCTTTTGAACGCCGAAGGCTCGATCCGCATCGCGCTTGCGAATACGGAACTTTCGCTTGGCCCGTTGCAGGCCGTGATCGCCCTGATCCTGCTGGTGGTCCTCGTCTGGATCGCCTTCAAGCTTCTGGGCCTTCTGTGGGCGCTGATCCGGTTCCTGAACGGGGACGAGACGTCTGTTTCGCGTTACTTTTCGCGCAATCGTGAGAAGAAGGGCTTGTCGGCACTTGGCGACGCGATGCTGGCCCTTGCGTCCGGCGAGGGGAAAGAGGCGCAGGCAAAGGCAGAGAAGGCGGAAAAGTATCTCCACCGGCCCGAGCTGACGAGCCTTCTGATCGCCCAGGGCGCCGAGATGACCGGCGACCGCGCCCGCGCCGAAGAGGTCTACAAGGAGCTGGTCCAGCACGACCGCACCCGCTTCGTCGGGGTGCGCGGCCTGCTGAAACAGCAGCTCGACGCGGGTAACACTGATACCGCCTTCGCCCTTGCCGAGCGGGCCTTCGCCATCAAGCCGAAGCACGAGGAAACGCAGGACACGCTGCTCAAACTGCAGGCCTCGCGGCATGACTGGACCGGCGCCCGCCGGACGTTGGGCGCGAAGCTCAAGCACGGCTCGATGCCGCGCGACGTGCACAAGCGGCGCGACGCGGTGCTGGCGCTGTCCGAAGCGCGCGACGTGATCGACGAGGGCAACACGATCGAGGCGCGCGAGCGGGCCATCGAGGCGAACCGCCTGTCGCCCGACCTGATCCCGGCCGCCGTCATGGCCGCCCGCGGCTACATGGAGAACAACCAGGAGCGCTTTGCCACCCGCGTCATCAAGAAGGCGTGGAACGTCCAGCCGCACCCGGATCTGGCCGCCACCTTCGCCGAGATCCAGCCGACCGAGTCGCCGCAACAGCGGATCCGCCGGTTCTCGACCCTGACGCGGATGCATCCCGACCACCCCGAGACGAAGATGCTGCAGGCCGAGCTGCACATCGCGAACGAGGATTTCCCTGCCGCCCGCCGTGCCCTCGGCGATCTGGCCACGACGGAACCGACGGCGCGCTCGGTCACCATCATGGCCGCGATCGAACGCGGCGAGGGAGCAGACGATTCCATCGTTCGCGGCTGGCTGACCCGCGCCCTGTCGGTGCCGCGCGGCCCGAAATGGGTTTGCGACAATTGCCACACGGTGCATGGCGAATGGACCGCGATCTGCGGCAATTGCGGCGCCTTTGACACCCTGTCCTGGACCGAGCCGGAAGAGGGCACTGTCGCCCTGCCGACACAGACCGAGATGCTGCCGCTGATCGTCGGCCATACCGAGACCACTCAGCCCGCCGTGGAGGACCATCCCGCGCCCGCGTCCCCGGCAGTCACCGAGGTCCACGGCAAGGAGGCGCACGTCCCGCCCGTGTCCGAGGACGAGCGGCAGGAGTCCGTGAGCATACCCGAAGCCCAGGTCATCGTGCCGCAGCACCAGCGCGACGAAGAAAACGCGAAATCGAACTAGCCTCTTTTCCTTCCGGCGCGGCACTGCTACAGACCGCGCCGTTGGGTCCGCCGCTGTAGCTCAGCTGGTAGAGCACGTCATTCGTAATGATGGGGTCGGGGGTTCGAGTCCCTTCAGCGGCACCACCCAGCTCTCGAAAGAGATGAAACATAAAGGGGTTAGCGGGAAGCGCCCCGTTTCCATCCAACTGCCCGCTCTCGCCTACCACCCATGAAGTGGGCATCGCGCAGGGCACTCCGTTCTCAAGCTCTGGGGCGCGAATCATTGGGCTTCGCTTGATCAGCGGCTGTCGGTCGGGTTTGCAGCGGGTTGGCCGGGTGGTTTAGCCACGCCGGGGACAGAGCGGACATCAAGTCGCCGCCGGTCCGCTACCATCGCTGTCGTAGGAGCCGCTCGAGCCCTGCGTGAAACGCCGGAGACGCCGCCAGCGCCTGCCGCTTCACCTCAGCAGGGTCGCCGGAGCCTCTTGCTCATACTGTGTCATAAGGCTACCGAGGTCGGGAGGGTCTCCGACCTCCATGAGCCAGCTAGGCCGATTGGCACTGGCGGCGTTGGCTGGCCATAGAGCGTCGCTGCCTCGTGCCCTTCACCAGCTTCTCAGAGTACGAAGGGAAGCCGCCCGAGCCGGTGCGGTTCGCGCTGAGCGAGGAGAGGCCCGTCGCCCTCTTTGCTGGCATCTGGACCCGCTGGACAGCCGTCAGAAAGCTGAAGGAGGGCGCGACGACGAATGACCTCTATGGCTTCCTGACGACGCAGCCGAATGCCGTCGTCGCGCCGATCCACCCCAAAGCCATGCCCGTGATCCTGAACCGCAGCAACCTTCGAAGCCCTAGAGCTGCAACGGCCGCTTGCCGACGATGCGTTGCAAGTCGTCGCACAGGGTGAAAAGCGAGACCCACCGACCCCATAGGCCCCGCCATCCCGCCAACGTAAAAAGATCCGCGAAGTTCTCCGCTCGACGTTCGCCCTCGTGACGAAGGCGGCCTCCTCCAGTGCGCGCGTCCATATCCGATCCGCGCTCTGCGTAAGCTCTCGTGGAATGTGGTCCGGGCTGGCACCAGCGGTGCGTCTTGCTCGTCCTGGTGATCCCGGAGGAGCTTGCCACGATAGTGAAGGATTAGCTTCCGATGCGTTCGCGCACCCTCCTGATTGTGACTGCCTCGCCCGCTTTTTCCAGTGCCTCGACCGCGTCCGCGACCTGTCTCATCGTTATCGCCATCATAGATTCCTTCTGACGGAGGAATCCTGACATCAGGCGCTGAAACTGAGGTCCCGTTGTGGATTTCGCTCCGGCTAACTGTCCGGTGGCGGGGGCCATACTGGGGCCTTCCAGTGCGGCACGTCGCGTGATCCTGGCATTGAGCGGATCTTCTGGTCCGATCACTTCAGGTTTCAGCGGCAGAATCATCTTTGCCTTCCCCAAACGTGTGTTGAGATGACGTTACGTAACGTAGTCTGGGAGGATTATCATGAGAATGCTTTTGTCGATGTCAGGCGCGGCTCTGGCCGCAACCATCTTTGCCGGTGCGGCGCTGGCTCAGGACGCCGCCAGCGTCACAGTGGCCGAGAGCGGCGATTACGGTCAGTACCTGGCCGATGCCGAGGGCAATGCGCTCTACCTCTTCACCAACGACACTCAGGCGACCAATGGGACGGAAGCCTCGATCTCGTGCGAGGGCGACTGCCTGCAAAACTGGCCACTCTTCACTACCTCGGGCGATCCGACGGCAGGCGAGGGCGTGGACGCCGAGATGCTCGGCACCGTTGCGCAGGGTGAAGAGACGGTCGTGACCTATAACGGATGGCCGCTCTATTACTTCGCTGGAGACGAGGCGGCGGGCGACACCGCAGGTCAGGCGCGAGGCGATGTCTGGTACCTCGTCTCACCCGGGGGCGAGATGATCGCAGGAGAGTAGATCCCGTCACGAACCGCTTGTGCGGTTCGTGACCTCAACACGGTTCCAGAAAGAAGATGGCAGATGAAAGTCGGAGCATGAGTAGAAAGCGCATCATCATCGCGCTGGTCGTGGTGGCAATACTGCTGCTGGTCTGGATCGAGCTGGCGGTTGGGCTTCTCGGAACGCCGTGGGCTGGCTCCTGACGACCAACCAGCGCAGAAGGAAGGGCCTGCCCCTCCCATCGCGTTCGCCTCTGCTGCGACGCATTCGTGGCGCAGGGCCGCCTCACTGCGAGCACCCGCTTCCAAGGTAGCGGTCAGCAAGGCGACCGACGCCTGAAAGCTGGACGCGTCCCCGTTGGCACCCATCATTGGGTTCCCGCAGCAGCCGATGGAGAAGCCGATGGACGACGTTTTGATCAAGTGCCCTGTGACAGGAAAGCCCGTGAAGACCGGGATCGTTGCGGAGAGGGAAGGCTTCGAAGAAAGCGTCCTCGAGGAAAGCACCGTTCCCTGCCCTCATTGCGGTCAGACACACACCTGGGACAAGCAGGACGCCTGGCTCGCCGACTAGCCTGCGAACGTCCGGATCAGAATATGTAGCGCACACCTATGACATTCGCGTTTGTTGCCCCCTTCATGTTCCCGAGGGTCTTGCCGGCGCCTGACCGGTGGTGGAGCCGCCAGAAAATCGAGGGGGCATCCTCTCGGAAGGAAACGCTGATTTCGGGTCCAAGATAGAAGAGCAAGCTGGCGTTTCCTTCATATTCGCGCTCCTGGTCCGCCTCTCGACCTACTTGGGCATCACTCACCATGCTGAGACCGACAGTGATGCTTGGCGTGATGCGCAGGTCATTGCCCAGCTTGAGTGGGTCCAGGCGCGCAACCGGTCCTGCCCAGACCTCGCTCGTGGAACTTTGACCGAACCTGAATGCCAGCCCGACCTCTCCCCCGACCCGCACCCAATCGAGATCGAAATAAAAGGACTGCAAGCCTGCGCCGATGATCCCGTTGCCGTCATAGTCCACCGCCAGCGGGGAAGCGCTACGCTGCATGTCGTCCGCAGTCAGCGCACCACCAAAAACGAAGGCCGTGCTTTCTGGGGCCTTGCCATAGCTCTCCGCAGCAAAAACCTGGTTGGATGCAGCGAGCAGGATTGCGGTCGGGATTGCTGAAAGGAAGCGTTTCATTTGCGCAGCGTTGAAGGGGAGCCTCATCATGTCAACAACGCTGAGGCCGCACCCAAGCGCGGATCGAGGTCGTGCCGGATGCTTCTGCCCGCTCTCCAGTGACAGGCGATGACCTCTTCATTCCGAGATGCGTCGGAGCGACCATCCGACATTTCGGCACACTCCAAAGCGCGCCCGCGAGTATAAACCTGCGGACGTGCGTAGGCATTGAGTTACCTGTCCTTGTCAGACTTCAGAGCGTCTTGAGCCTTACCGACGTTCTTCTGAGCCTTGCCCTCGACCTGCTCGCCTTCGCCCTTGGCTTCCGTCTTCTCGTTGCCGGTGACCTTGCCGAGCATCTCCTTGCCCTTGCCCTTCAGCTCTTTTCCGTGACCCTTGGATTCATTGTCATTCATCTGTTCGTCCTCCGGTGCGTGCTGTGTTCCGGCCAATGCGCAAAGTTGGCCGCCGTTCCGCGAGTTCGTCGGATGGGCGATCACTTCTTCGCGCTAGCAAGTGGCTGGCGCTGGCTGCGTGATAGCGTTCATGGCCTGGCGTGGATTTGGAGCGGTTTGTGTGCCGCATCTGCCCATACATAGCTGATCACGACCTTCGCCCGGTAGGGCCAGTAGATGCGGCTCAGCCGCTTGCGCGGGCGATAGTAGACGAAGACTGCGCCCGACTTGCCTGGTTCTATGGTTTCCCATGCATATTCCGGGAAGCTTGTAGACCGAAGCCCGAGGTCGAACTCGCGGGAGCTGGCAGGCTGCGCTGCCCGAGCTTTGAGACGGCCACCGATCCACGCTACGCCAGTAAGATGAACATCGACATTGCACGGATTTTCCACCTGCAGGAGGTAGCGGTCGTGGTCCGGCTCGTGCCTGATATTGACTTGAAGTTTCGGCCGTCCGAATTGTTCGCGGATGAGCGCTGCTTGACGAGTGGCCGCGAACGCCGCCCAGGCAGCGGCAAGAGCCGCGATAGGAGCGGCTAGTGCAATGAGGGCATCAACCATTGCGTTCCAGTTCATGGAGGTGCTCCGTGCAACCCGTGATCCTGCCTCCCTTAGCAGCGGGCATGCATGAAGGGCCAGTGTCGCCCCATGCGTACTCTGCGGCGCTTCGCTGCCTTCGATTTGCTGGCTGCTGATTGCGCTGCGGTGATCTACTCTCGCACCGTGGAGGATCTCGTCATGAGACCAAAGTGCATCATTGCAAGCTTTGCCTGCACCATCTTGATTGGAAACTTTGCATATGCGGAGGAGTTGCCAGTCGCCGTTTTCGATATCGCCTTCGTGAACTACAGCCAAGAGGTCGAGTTCGGCGCGACGAACGAGGCAGAGAAGGCACGGGCTCTCATGCTGTCCGCAGAATTCCGCACGCTGATAGAGACGAGCGGTCGGTATGCTCTCGTCGACACCGCTATGGCGGAGACCGAGCTTGCGCTGCATGGCAACCCTTTCGGCTGCAACGCCTGCGAGGCCAAGATTGCCGCGAAGCTCGGAGCAGAGCGGTCTTTCACGGGGGCAGTCCAAAAGTTGTCAAACCTGGTCCAGACCATCGTCATCCGGGAACGCGATACACGGAGCGGCGAGGTGATGGCGCAGTACCAGACGGATATCCGAGGCAACACGGACGAGGCTTGGCTGCGCGGGCTGCGCTGGCTCATGAAGAACCGGATGCTCCCGGGGACGGCAGAGCTTGATGCCAACTAGCCCCACGGCGTCGGCGCCTGCTGTTCTTCGCGCTCCTTGATCGGGTCGCTCCCCGATTAGCGATCTCCCGCCACTTATCTGCGTCCTCGCGCGCGTCGCGGAGCGAGAGGTCGGATGAGCTCACAAGCCCCATCTCGCGACGCTTGTCGTAAACGGCCACGCGGAGAACCCACTGGGCTCTGCCATCTGGCGCTTCACCAGCATCAAGCCAGCGCCGCCAATGTGCTTCCCGACGGGGGCGCTCTTTGCGAAAGCCGCTGAGAGAGGATGCCGTGCTCGCATCCAATCCACCACACGATATGCGACAGAGTAAGACCTATAGAACCGCGCATTCAAAAATACGGCCTATCCTGAAAACGCGAGTTGGTGAGCCCACATGGTATTGATGCTCAGTGCCCTTCAGCTGCAACACCAACAGCTGAAACGGCCGCGGCATCGCCCGCGGCCTTTCGCGTTTCGGCGGTCTCGTCGGGGACGCCATGGTTTGCATTGCCCCTTTGGACGTCCATATGCAGGACGTTCGACAAGAGGAGACGGCGATGGCCGAGAACTTTCCAGGCTGGCACGGCACGACGATCATCGGGGTTCGCAAGGGCGGGCGTGTAGTGATCGCGGGCGACGGCCAGGTCTCTCTGGGCGACACGGTGATCAAGGGAACAGCGCGCAAGGTGCGGCGCCTGAAGCCCGGCGGGCACGAGGTGATCGCTGGATTCGCCGGATCCACCGCCGATGCCTTCGCGCTGCTGGAACGGCTGGAGGCCAAGCTCGAGGCGACGCCCGGCCAGCTTCAGCGCGCAGCGGTGGAGCTTGCGAAGGACTGGCGGACGGACAAGTACCTGCAGAAGCTCGAGGCGATGCTGATCGTGTCGGACGGGCGGGACCTCTATGTCGTGACGGGCGCCGGTGACGTGCTGGAACCCGAGCACGAGGTCGCCGCCATCGGCTCGGGCGGGAACTATGCCCTCGCCGCCGCGCGCGGCCTTTACGAGCATATGGACGACGCCGAAGCGATCGCCCGCCGCGCGATGGAGATCGCCAGCGACATCTGCGTCTACACGAACGGCAACCTCACCATCGAGACCCTGGAGGCCGCGGCATGAGCGACCTGACCCCCCGCGAGATCGTGTCCGAGCTCGACCGGTTCATCATCGGGCAGAAGGACGCCAAGCGCGCCGTCGCCGTCGCCCTGCGCAACCGTTGGCGTCGCAAGCAGTTGGCGCCCGAGATGCAGGAGGAGGTTTACCCCAAGAACATCCTGATGATCGGCCCCACCGGCGTCGGCAAGACCGAGATCTCGCGCCGCCTTGCCAAGCTGGCCCGCGCGCCGTTCCTGAAGGTCGAGGCGACGAAGTTCACCGAGGTCGGCTATGTCGGCCGCGACGTCGAGCAGATCATCCGTGACCTGGTCGAGCAGGCGATCACGATGACCCGCGAGCACATGCGCGAGGACGTGAAATCCCGCGCCGAGGCGAATGCCGAAGAGCGCGTGATCGAGGCCATCGCCGGTGAAAACGCCCGCGAAGGCACGCGCGAGATGTTCCGCAAGAAGCTGCGCACGGGCGAACTGGATGCGACCGAGATCACGCTGGAACTGCAGGACAGCTCGAACCCGTTCGGCGGGATGGAGATGCCGGGGATGCAGCCCGGCCAGGGCGGTATGAACCTGGGCGACATCTTCGGCAAGGCCATGCAGGGGCGGACGGTGCGCAAGAAGATGACGGTGGCCGACAGCTACGGCGTCCTGATCGCCGAAGAGGCCGACAAGCTTCTGGACGACGAAAGCGTGAACAAGGCCGCGCTGAAGGCGGTCGAAGAGAACGGGATCGTGTTCCTCGACGAGATCGACAAGGTCTGCGCCCGGCAGGACGCCCGCGGTGGCGAGGTCAGCCGCGAAGGTGTGCAGCGCGACCTGCTGCCGCTGATCGAGGGCACCGTGGTCGCGACGAAGTACGGGCAGATCAAGACGGACCACATCCTGTTCATCGCGTCCGGCGCGTTCCACGTCGCCAAGCCCTCGGACCTGTTGCCCGAGTTGCAGGGCCGTCTGCCGATCCGGGTCGAACTGCGCGCCCTGACCGAAGCGGATTTCGTCCGCATCCTGACCGAGACCGACAACGCCCTGACTCGCCAGTACACGGCGCTTCTGGGCACCGAAGAGGTAAGCGTGACCTTCACCGAGGACGGCATCGCCGCCCTGGCGCGGATCGCGGCCGAGGTTAACGAGTCGGTCGAGAATATCGGCGCCCGGCGCCTCTATACCGTGATGGAGCGTGTCTTCGAGGAACTGTCCTTCGAGGCGCCCGACAAGGCCGGCGAGGCCGTCACCGTGGACGCCGATTTCGTCGAGAAGCACCTGGGCGAGCTTTCCCGCTCGGTCGATATCAGCCGCTACGTGCTGTGACCTGCGGGGCGGCGGAATTCCATCACGCCGCCCCCTTCCCTTTCCCGGCGGATAGCGCGAATGACGGCTCATGCCGTTCATTCGTTTCCTGCGCGAGAACGCCCCCTTCCTAGCGGTCGGCGTTCTTCTCACCTTCTGTTCTTCCTTCGGGCAGACGTTCTTCATCTCGGTCTTCGCCGGAGACATCCGGGCGGAGTTCGATCTGTCGAACGGCGACTGGGGGTTCCTCTATTCCGTCGGGACCACGGCCTCGGCCGCCGTGATGATATGGACCGGCATCCTGACCGACACGTTCCGGGTGCGGATCCTCGGGCCGGCCGTGCTGGCGCTGCTGGCGCTGGCCTGCGTGCTGATGGCCACCGTTTCGAGCTGGTGGGCGCTGGTCTTCACCATCTTCGCGCTGCGCTTCTGCGGGCAGGGCATGGCGACGCTGGTGGCGACCGTGGCGATGGCGCGGTGGTTCGTGGCGACGCGCGGCAAGGCGCTGTCGGTCAGCCGGATCGGCATCTCGCTGGGCGAGGCGTTCCTGCCGATGATCTTCGTCGCCGCGCTCGGCGTGCTGGACTGGCGGATGCTCTGGCTGGTCGCGGGCGGAATCGTCATTGCGCTGCTGCCGCTGCTTTGGCCGCTGCTGCGGCTCGAGCGGACGCCGCAGAGCATCGCGAAGGACGACCAGGCCGCCGGGATGGACGGAGTTCACTGGACGCGCGGGAAGATGTTGGGGCATCCGCTCTACTGGATGATCGCCCCGATGCTGATGGCGCCGGCGGCGTTCTCGACCGCGTTCTTCTTTCACCAAGTGCATCTGGCCGAAGTGAAGGGGTGGAGCCACCTTGGCCTCGTCTCGACCTTCCCGATCTTCACCATCGCAGGAGTCGTCATGTTGTTCGTCTCGGGGCCGATCATCGACCGCGTCGGGACGGCGCGACTGATGCCGCTGACGATCCTTCCAATGGGGCTGGGCTTCGCAGGGTTCGCCTTCGCGCCGAGCCTCGCGACCGCCACCATCTTCATCGCGCTGATGGGCCTGACGCAGGGACTGAACAGCACCGTGCCGCCCGCCTTCTGGGCCGAGTTCTACGGCACGCGCCATCTCGGCGGCATCAAGGCGCTGGCGGCGGCGGTGATGGTGTTCGGAACGGCTATCGGGCCGGCAGTGACGGGGGCGCTCATCGACCTTGGCGTGGCGTTCCCGCAGCAGATGATCTGGATCGCGCTCTATTTCTTGGCGGCGGCGGGGCTCGTGGCCGTCGGCGTCGCGAAGGCGGCGCCGTCACTTCCGTCGCAGGTAGACGTAGAACGCCCCTGAGCCACCGTGGCGCTGATGCGCGGTGGTCACTTGCAGGATGATGGGACGCAATGCGCCGTCGTTCAGCCAGTGCGGCACCTGGTGGCGCAAGATGCCGCGCCGCTCGGGGATCGGGCCGCCATCGTCCCGGTCGCGACCCTTGCCGGTGATGACGAGGACCAGTCGCTTGCCGGACGCATGAGCCGAGAAGACAAAGGACATCAGGCGGGGATGCGCTGCCGATAGCGTCAGGCCATGAAGGTCGATGCGGCCCTCGACCTCCATCTTGCCGCGCTTCATCCTGCGATGCGCCTTCGCATCCATCCGCACCGGCTGAGACGACAGACGCTGCGACAGGCTCGGTTGCAGGCGGTGCCCGGCGGATTTTGCGGGCGCCTTGCCCCCGAGGCTGAAGCCGGACAGGTCCACCGGGGGCGGCTCGGGTGCGGGTTTCGGCTTCGACTCGGCGCGTGGCGCAGGCGGCGGCTTGCGGCCCGGGTGGAGGGGGTGCGCGGTCTGTTCCACCCGCTGCCAGAGCTCGCGCTCGTCCGGGCGCAGATCGCGGCGACGGCGGGCCATCAGATTCCCTCGGCGGTCGCGTAGGCCCTCTGGATCGGCAGCAGGACGATCATCCGGCCGCCTTCTTTCACAGTGCCCGCGCGCCTGCCGGCCGCCCTGCCCGTCCCGAAGAAGATGTCGGCGCGTTGCGCCCCCTTGATCGCGGCGCCGGTGTCGTGCGCGATCATCAGGCGGTGCAGATCCTGCGCGCCGTCGGTCTCGATCCAGACGGGCGCGCCGAGGCGCGTATAGGTCGGGTCGACTGCGATCGAGCGCATGGCGGTGATCGAGCGGTTCATGGCCCCCAGGGGTCCGCGGTTGGCCGGGACGTGGCTGACCTCGCGGAAGAAGACGTAGGACGGGTTGTGGTGGAGGAGCTCTTCCCCCTCGGCGCCATTCTCGCGCACCCAGTCGCGGATGCGGTCGATATTGACCGAGTGCTCGTCCAGTTCGCCCCGACGGATCAGCTCCTTTCCGACCGAGCGGTACGAGTGGCCGTTCTTGCCGCCGAACCCGACGCGGATCGCCGTCCCATCGTCAAGACGGATGCGGCCCGAGCCCTGCACCTGCAGGAAATAGGCATCCACCGGATCGGTCAGGTACGCGATCTCGAGCCCGCGGCCGGCCAGCGCGTCGCGGTCTTCGATCTGGGCGCGGGTCAGCCAAACGCCGTCGAGTGCCTCGTCGGGGGTGCTGTAGATGGGGTAGCGGTACTGGCCGCCCCTGTAGCGAGAGCCGCGCAATTCGGGCTCGTAATAGGCGGTGAAAAGCATGGGGGTGCCGTCCTCGATCAGGACGGGGCGAAAGTGGAGCTCGAAGAAGAGCCTGGCGTCGTCCCACTCCTCGGCGGTCTGGCAGAGGGTGGCCCAGTCCGGGTCACGGAGGTCGCGGCAGGTTTCGATGAAGACGGCGAGGGCTTCGGCGTGGTCGTCCTCGGCCCAGCCGGCCAGATCGGAGAACTCGAGGATCGAGTGGCTCGCGGCGCCGACCGGCCCGGCCGCAAGGAATGCGGCAGACAGGCAGGCCGCGCGCGCGAGGCCCCGCATCACGCCCCCGTGGCGACGAGCTGCCAGTTGGGATCGTCGGCACCCATCTCGCGGGCGAAGGTCCAGGTATCGCGCTGGCGCTTGATCTCGGTCGGGCTGCCCTCGACGATCTCGCGACCGGCGTTGCGCACCACGGTCGTCAGCTCGGCGAGGAAACGGACAGTGACCTCGCCGCGCCGCGTCTCGCGGTCGAAGGTGGCCTTGTAGAGTTCGACATCGCGCACGCCGACGATCTCGCTTTCGATGGTCAGGCCCTGCGCCTCGCGCTCGGCGATCACCTCGTCGAAGGCGGCGGCGACGTCGGGGTCGAGAAACTCGCGCACCTCGGAGATGTCGCCCCGCTCGAAGGCGAGGAAGATCATCTCGTAGGCTTGGCGGGCGCCGGACAGGAACTCGGTCACGTTGAAGCTGGGCTCTGCCATCTTCATCGCGGCCAGTGCCTTTGCGTTCTCGGACCCGTCGTCGACATGGTCGGTGATGTCGCGATCCGGTCCACCCTCGATCACCTCGAACTCGGGTCGATTGCGGGTTGCGGACGGGCGCGGCCCCTCGACGGGCGGTTTCTCGAATCCATCACGGGTCCCGAGCACGTTCTTCAACCGCAAGATAAGAAAAATCGCGATCCCCAGAAGGACCAGCAACTGTATGATGGAATTACTCATGAACCCTCGGAAGGCGTTGGTGGCATCGTGCACGATCCGTTCCTATCTAGGGACCGGGTGGCCCCGCGTCCACCGCCACGACCGTGACAAAGAGGTACGCCCATGTGGCTTTTGCTGGCGTTCATCGCCGTTCCGCTGATCGAGATCGCCCTGTTCATCCAGGTTGGCGGCCTGATCGGCCTGTGGCCAACGCTTTTGATCGTCGTCGTGACAGCGATCCTGGGCACCACGCTGGTCCGGTCACAGGGCGCCTTGGCGATCCGGCGGCTGAAAAGCTCGTTCAACGATTTGCGAGATCCCTCCGAACCGCTGGCCGACGGCGCGATGATCCTCTTTGCCGGGGCGCTTCTGCTGACGCCGGGCTTCTTCACGGACGCGTGTGGCTTTGCGCTGCTGATGCCGAGCGTCCGCAAGCGGATTTTCCAGGAGGCCAAGAAGCGCGTGAAGGTGGAGACCGTCAGCTACGGTAACCCCGGCGCCCAGCATCGCTCCGCTCCGCGTCGCGGAACGGTCATCGACGGGAACGCGGAAGAGGTCGAGGTGAAAGAGCCCGATCCGAACCGCCGCCCCTCTGGCTGGACCCGCAACGAGGCGGATGGTAGGTCGGAACGCAACTGATCGATTTGAATTCAGGGAGCGAACCATATGGCCGAGAACGAAAACGAGACCCAGCCGCAGGAACCTGCGACCCAGGCGAACGGCGAAGCGCCCGCGATGCCGCAGATCCGGCCGCTTGCCCAGTACATCAAGGACATGTCCTTCGAGAACGCCCTCGCGCAGCGCGGTCTGAAGGGCCAGGCGCAGCCCGAGGTCAGCGTGCAGGTGGCGCTTGATGCCAAGAAGCGCGAAGGCCAGGAAGACCAGTACGAAGTGACGGGCAAGTTCACCGTCCGCTCGAAGAACAAGGACAGCGAAGAGATGCTGTTCCTGCTCGAGTTGGAATATGGCGGGATCTTCCACGTGTCGAACGTGACCGACCAGCAGCTGCACCCGTTCCTTCTGATCGAAGCGCCGCGGCTGATGTTCCCCTACGTTCGCCGGATCGTGTCCGACGTGACCCATGACGGCGGCTTCCCGCCCCTGAACCTCGAGCCGATCGACTTCGTGAAGCTATACCGTCAGGGTCTCGCGCAGCGGGCGCAGGCGCAGCAGCCGGCTGGCACCGCCTGATCAGGCGAGCTTCTTCCACAACGCGTCGTCGCCCATCTTGTCCACGAAAGCGGCATGGGCGGCGACTTCCTCGGGGGTGATGCGCGGCGGCAGCGGTTGCGGACGCGGACGGGGCCGCCACGTGGTTTCCACCGGACCCGTCGTTTCGGTTGCGGTCGAAAGGCCGAAATCCGGCTGCCGGCCCCCGATCAGTTCCAGGTAGACCTCGGCCAGGATCTCGGAGTCGAGAAGCGCGCCGTGCAGCGTCCGGCTGGAATTGTCGATCCCGAACCGGCGACACAGCGCATCCAGCGTTGCGGGCGAGCCCGGGAAGCGTTGCCGCGCCATCATCAGCGTATCGACGGCCTGATCCAGCGGAAGCTGCCGCAGGTTCAGCCAGCGCAGCTCGGCATTCAGGAATTTCATGTCGAACGAGGCGTTGTGGATGACCAGCTTTGCGTCGCCCACGAAAGTCAGAAAATTCTGGGCGATCTCTGCGAATTTGGGCTTGTCGCGCAAGAAGTCGTCGCCGAGCCCGTGGACCTGGAACGCCTCCTGCGGCATCGACCGTTCCGGGTTGATATAGACGTGGAAGGTCCGGCCCGTGGGGACATGGCCCATCAGCTCGACCCCGCCGATCTCGACGATGCGGTCGCCTTGCTCGGGCTCGAAGCCGGTGGTTTCAGTGTCGAGGACGATCTCACGCATCTCTGAGGCTCCGGATCAGGCGGTCGATATGAGCCCGTGTTTCGTCGATCGTGACCGAGGGCACAACCACATCCGCGCGGGCGCGCTTCTCGGCGTCGGGCAGCTGCTTCGAGAGGATGCTGGCGAACCGCTCCTCGGTCATGCCGGGCCGCGCCAGGACCCGGCTGCGCTGGATTTCTGCGGGAGCCGAGACGACGACCACCGTATTGACGGAAGAATCCGCGCCGATCTCGAACAGAAGCGGGATGTCGAGCACCACGATATCGCTGTCGGCGCGCTGGATGAAGGCGGCACGGTCGGCGGCGACGAGGGGGTGCACGACGCTTTCCAGCCGGGCGAGCGCTTCGGGGTCACCGGCAATCCAGTCGTTCAACGCGTTGCGGTCCACGCCCTTTAGGCCGACGGCCTGGGGGTGCAGTTCGCGCACCGGCTCGACCGCGGCGCCGCCGCGGGCGTAGAGCGCGTGGACGGCCGCGTCGGCATCCCAGACCAGGATACCGGCCTCGCGAAAGAGTCGGGACGCCGTGGATTTGCCCATACCGATGGAGCCGGTCAGCCCGATCACATGCGGGCGACTCATGCCAGCGCAGCGGCGCGGAGGTCGTCGTCCACTTCCGGCCGCGGGCCGAACCACCGCTCGAACCCGGGCGCCGCCTGGTGCAGCAGCATCCCCAATCCGTCAACGGCGACGCAGCCCGCGGCCTTGGCGGCCTTCAGGAAGTCGGTCTCGAGCGGGGTGTAGACGAGGTCGCTGACCACGGCCCCCCGCGTCAAGCCATCGAGCGGGACGCGGAAGGCCGGCTTGCCGGTCATCCCGAGGGACGTCGTGTTGACCACCGTGGCCGCGTCATCGGCGACGTTCCCGGCGCGGACCCAGTCATGAACGACGACCTTGCTGCCGAATTCCTGCCGTAGCGCCTCGGCGCGGCCACGGCTGCGGTTGGTCAGCCGGATTTCGGGCGTTCCCGCATCGAGCAGCGCGACGATCACCGCCCGGGCCGCGCCGCCTGCCCCGAACACCGCGGCGGGGCCGCTGCGGGGGTTCCAGTCCGGGGCGGCCTGCCGGATGTTCTCGAGAAAGCCGAACCCGTCGGTATTGTCGGCCTGCATGCTCCCGTCGTCGCGAAAAGTTATCGTGTTCGCCGCTCCGATCAGCGCCGCGCGATCCGTCACGAACTGGGCGAGGCGCAGCACGGATTCCTTGTGGGGAATCGTGACGTTGCAGCCGACGAAGCCCATTCTGGGCATCGCGCGCAGCACGTCCGCGAGGTCCGCGGCGCCGACATCCATGGGAATGTAGTAGCCCGGCACGCCGTGACGGCGCAGCCAATGGGCATGCACCTTGGGCGAGCGGCTGTGGGCCACGGGATGGCCGATGACGGCAGCCAGGGGGATACGGTCGGTCATGTGGGCACGATGCCCCTGAGCGTGAGCCACGACAAGAGCGGCAGCATCGGCAGCCCCTGGACGGTGAAGAAATCTCCGTCGATCGCGGCGAAGAGGCGCATGCCCTCGGCCTCAACCTGGTAGCCAACGACCGAGTGGCGGATCTCGTCCCAATTCCGCGCGACGTAGTCTCCGATATAGCCCGGCGAGAGTTGCCGCATGGTCAGGCGCGCGGTCCCGACATGCCGCCAGATCGGCTCTCCGTCCTCGTAGGCGACCATTGCGCTGTGCAGCATGTGACGCCGCCCGGAAAGCGCGGCGAGTTGGGCCATCGCGTCCTCGGGATCGGCCGGCTTCGCGAGGACCATGCCGTCGAAGTCGAGCACCTGATCGCAGCCGAGGACGATATCGCCCGGGCGCTTGGCCGACACCTTGCGCGCCTTGGCCTCGGCAAGTGCGTCCGAAATGTCGCGCGGCGAGCAGCCCTCGGCGATCATCGCGTCGCGGATGGAGGCTTCATCGACCCTCGCGTCCACCGTCTCGATCGGAACACAGGCCGCGGCGAAGAGAGCGCGCCGCGTGTCGGAGCGAGATGCCAGGACAAGTGCCATAATAACCCTGTGGATAGAGTTGGGACGAAATCGGCCGGCGACGCGGCCTCGGGAGAACCGGATCCCTTGTCGAGAAATTCCCGAAACTTGTCCACTGCATCAGGCAGGTTCTGAACAGCTTGGGACAAATCTCCGTCAATCTGAATTTATCCCCATGGTTATCCCGAAGATACCCTTCATCTGGTGACTACTTAAGTATATGAAGTTGCTATTATATTTAGATGTTCTTCGTTTGTCTTTGCGCTGATCCTTTCCCAAGGTACACAGACCGGGAGAACTGCACGAGAATCGGGGTTTCTGCGCCTCTGCACAGGGCCTACTACCTACAACAATCCTTCTCTTAAGATTCTTGATAGGTATTAGAGAGAGATGAATGATCTCTTGAGCACCGCCTACCCTTGGCTTCTCAGCCTGCACATCCTGTCCTTCGTCGCCTGGATGGCCGGCCTGTTCTATCTGCCCAGGCTGTTCGTCTATCACGTCGAGGCCGCTGCCGGTGACGCAGGCCGGGAAGAGATGTTTCAGGTCATGGAGCGTCGGCTTCTCAGGGCGATCATGAACCCCGCGATGATCTCCACCTGGATCTTCGGGCTGCTTCTGATTGGAACGGGTGTGGTCGACTGGTCGTCCCTCTGGCCCTGGACGAAGGCTGCCGCGGTCCTCGCCATGACCTGGTTTCACATGTGGTGTGCTCGTCAGCGGAAGGCGCTTGCGGCCGGCCATGTCGATGTGCCCGGCCGGCGCTACCGGATGATGAACGAAGTGCCGACGGTGCTTCTGATCGTGATCGTGCTCTCTGTGGTGGTGAAACCGTTCTAGGCTTGGAGCTTGCCTCGGAAGCGGTTAAGGATGACTTAAGCGCGGCTCTACGGTGCGGACAGATTGACAAGTCCCCGTCAGCTGCCTAATTCGCCTAGGCGGCCGTCCGGCCGTTCGATTTCCCTTTACGATCCTTGATTGGCCCCACGACGGGCCCCGGAGCCTTTCCATGAGCGATGACCGCGTAAACCTGGCCGATCTCAAGGCGCAGAGCCCGAAGGATCTTCTTGCGCTGGCCGAAGAGCTCGAGATCGAGAACGCCTCGACCATGCGCAAGGGCGAGATGATGTTCTCGATCCTGAAGGAGCGCGCGGACGAAGACTGGACGATCGGCGGCGACGGGGTTCTCGAGGTGCTCCAGGACGGTTTCGGCTTCCTGCGCTCGCCCGAGGCCAACTATCTGCCCGGCCCCGATGACATCTATGTCAGCCCCGAGATGATTCGGCGGTACTCGCTGCGCACCGGCGACACGGTGTCCGGCGTCATTCGCGGCCCTGACGAGAACGAGCGGTATTTTGCGCTGGTCGAGGTCGAGACGATCAATTTCGAGGACCCGGCAAAGGCGCGCCACAAAGTCGCCTTCGACAACCTGACGCCGCTCTATCCTGACGAGCGATTGAACATGGAAGTTGAGGATCCGACGATCAAGGATCGCTCGGCCCGCATCATCGACTTGGTGGCACCGATCGGTAAAGGGCAGCGATCGCTGATCGTCGCCCCTCCACGGACCGGCAAGACGGTCCTGCTGCAGAACATCGCCAACTCCATCGAGAGGAACCACCCCGAGTGCTACCTGATCGTGCTGCTGATCGACGAGCGGCCGGAAGAAGTTACCGACATGCAGCGCTCGGTGAAGGGAGAAGTGGTGTCTTCGACCTTCGACGAGCCCGCAACGCGCCACGTCGCGGTCAGCGAAATGGTCATCGAAAAGGCCAAGCGGCTGGTCGAGCACAAGCGTGACGTCGTAATCCTGCTCGACTCGATTACCCGCCTCGGCCGAGCATTCAACACGACGGTCCCCTCTTCGGGCAAGGTGTTGACGGGCGGTGTCGACGCGAACGCGCTGCAACGCCCCAAGCGCTTCTTCGGCGCGGCCCGGAACATCGAGGAAGGGGGGTCTCTGACGATCATCGCGACCGCCCTGATCGACACAGGCAGCCGCATGGACGAGGTGATCTTCGAAGAGTTCAAGGGCACCGGCAATTCCGAGATCGTGCTCGATCGCAAGGTTGCGGACAAGCGCGTCTACCCGGCGATGGACATCCTCAAGTCAGGGACACGGAAGGAAGAGCTTCTGGTCGACAAGGGCGACCTGCAGAAGACATACGTCCTGCGTCGAATCCTCAATCCCATGGGGACGACCGACGCGATCGAGTTCCTTCTGGGTAAGCTGAAGCAGACCAAGTCGAATGCCGAATTCTTCGACTCGATGAACACGTAAAGCGCCATGGATACGATCTTTGCCCAGGCGACCGCACGCGGGAAGTCCGGGGTGGCGGTCGTACGAATCTCGGGACCGGAGGCCTTTCCCGGCGTCGGGACCCTGTGCGCCCTGCCCCCGGCGCGTCGCGCTGGATTGCGCAAGATCCGCGATCGCCAGGGGCGGATCCTCGACGAGGGGGTCGTCCTCGTCTTCCCCCGGGGTGCCAGTTTTACGGGCGAAGATGTTGTCGAGCTGCAATTGCACGGCTCTGTAGCGGTTGTTCAGGCGGTCTTGCGGGCTCTCGACCGGATCTCAGGCTTCCGACCTGCCGAGCCTGGGGAATTCACGCGGAGAGCGTTGGACAACCACCACCTCGATCTGGTTCAGGTCGAAGGACTTGCGGACCTGATCGATGCGGAAACCGAGGCGCAGCGTCTGCAAGCACAAGCGGTGCTGAGCGGTGCGCTGTCGGAGAAGGTGGCGCTATGGCGTCGAAACCTCGTCGAAGCGGCCGCCCTGCTGGAGGTTACGCTCGATTTCGCGGATGAGGACGTCCCTGTTGATGTGACGCCCGATGTCACCGCACGGATTTGTTCGGTGCAGACTTCACTGGAGGCCGAAATTGCAGGTTCGAGCGCGGCAGAACGCGTCAGGGATGGATTTGAAGTCGCCATCATGGGACCGCCCAATGCCGGGAAGAGCACATTGCTCAATGCGATCGCGAAGCGCCCCGTGGCGTTGACGTCCGAAATCGCAGGCACGACCCGGGACGTTCTCGAAGTACGAATGGATCTGAATGGTCTTCCAGTGACCCTCTTGGATACGGCCGGTATCCGCGAAACGCAGGATTCTCTGGAGAGTGCCGGCATCGAAATGGCCCGGGTCCGCGCGCGGCAGGCCGATCTTCGGATTTGGCTGGACACTGATGGATCGGGAGCCGCGGAAGAAGCTGATATCATTCTGCGCGCACAGGATGACGAGGGAAAATTCGGCGGCATCTCGGGAAAGACCGGTTACGGCGTGAGCAGGTTGCTCGAGACGATTGGCGCCACTCTCGCCGACCGTGTCCCGGAAAGCAGGCTCGCGATACGGGAACGACACCGAAGTGCCATGGTGCGGGCCGCTAGCTTGTTGCGCAATGCCGCCGACGACCTTGCAAGGGGGCTTGAACCGGAGCTCGCAGCTGTGCAACTGCGAGAGGCCTCTGGTTCTCTTGCCGAGATCGTGGGTGGTATCGATGTTGAAGATTTGCTCGGAGAGATCTTCGGCCGTTTCTGCATCGGGAAATGAGGAGTGTTTCACGTGAAACATACGGATGTGGTAATTGTCGGAGGTGGCCACGCGGGTGTTGAAGCTGCCAGCGCTGCCCGCCGCCTGGGAGCGGAAGTCACCCTCGTAACGCTACGCGCGGACCAGATCGGGGCCATGTCCTGCAATCCGGCGATTGGAGGCCTCGGAAAAGGTCATTTGGTTCGGGAACTCGACGCTCTGGGCGGCATCATGGGCGTCGCTGCGGATCGCGCCGGAATTCAGTACCGCTTGCTCAACCGCTCGAAAGGTCCTGCCGTTCAAGGTCCGCGCGCGCAGATGGATCGGGCTTTGTACCGGGCGGCGGTCCAAAGCATGGTCGCAGAGCTCGGGATAACGATCGTGGAAGCCCAGGTGACGGACCTGCTCGTCTCGGGTGATCGTGTGCAAGGCGTCCAGACCGATGTCGCAGGTGAAATTCGGGCACGGGCTGTGGTTCTCACCACCGGCACATTTCTGAACGGTGTCCTGCATATCGGCGACGAGCAACGCTCCGGTGGCCGCATGGGCGAGAACGCGGCGATCGCCCTGTCAAAGCGTCTTTATGGCCTCGGTCTCCCGATGGGGCGCCTGAAAACCGGCACCCCCCCTCGCCTTGACGGAAAGACGATTGACTGGAGCCAGTTGGAGCCTCAGCCTGGCGACGAGGACCCGGTTCTTCTGTCGTTCCTAGGCGAAAGGCCCCTTCCCCGCCAGGTTCCCTGCCATATCACACACACGAACGAGCGGACTCACGCGATCATCCGCCAAAACCTCGACCGGTCTGCCATGTATTCCGGTAATATCACCGGCCAAGGCCCACGATACTGCCCTTCCATCGAGGACAAGGTTTCAAGGTTTTCGGACAAGCCCTCGCATCAGATCTTCCTTGAGCCGGAGGGCCTTGATGATGACACGGTATACCCGAACGGCATTTCCACGTCTCTTCCGGCGGACGTTCAGGAGGCGTATGTCCAGTCGATCAAGGGTCTGGAAGACGCTACCATTCTGAAGCCCGGCTACGCGATCGAGTATGACTACGTCGACCCCCGCGCCCTGGACGCCTCGTTGCAGCTCAAAGCGCTTGGCGGGCTGTATCTCGCGGGGCAAATAAACGGAACGACCGGATACGAAGAAGCAGGTGCACAAGGGCTCGTGGCAGGTCTGAACGCGGCTGCGGCTTGCTTCCAGAGGACTGCGATCCTGTTTTCGAGGACCGACGCCTATCTGGGGGTGATGATCGACGATCTGATAACCCGAGGCGTAACGGAACCGTATCGGATGTTCACGTCGCGAGCGGAGTTCCGGCTGTCACTCCGCGCAGACAACGCCGATCAGCGGCTCACACCCCGCGGTATCGAGCTAGGGATCATTGACGATGCGCGACGTGCTGCCTTCGCTGAGAAGACGCGTCAGCTTGACGAGGTCAGAGGCTACCTCGAGAGCAGGACCTTCTCTCCGAAGGATTGCCGGGCAGTCGGTATAGAACTGTCTGCCGACGGTGTGCGGCGGACAGGGTTGCAACTGCTGAGTCTGCCGAATGTAGCACCCGCGGATGTCGAGAAACTTGCTCCGGAACTCGGTGAATATCCAATCCCGGCCGTTCGCCAGATCGCTCGGGAGGCGGTGTATTCGAACTATCTTGAGCGGCAAGAGCGAGACGCTGCACGAATTCGCCGGGAAGAAGCCCTTCGGATTCCCGCCGAATTCGACTACAATTCGGTGAACGGCATCTCGTTAGAGCTGAAGCAGAAGCTGGACCGTGTGCGTCCTGGAAACATCGGTATAGCGTCTCGCATTGAAGGAATGACCCCTGCCGCCCTGAACTCGCTCATCTACGGGATCCGATTCGCCGAACGTGAATCGGCACGATCCGCTTCGTGATTGTTTCACGTGAAACTTCTGCCCAGCTCGAGCGGCTGGAGAATTTGATAGGTCTCTGGAATCCAAAGATAAACTTGGTTTCCAAGAGAACGATCGAGGATCTTCGGACCCGTCATATCGCCGACAGCATTCAAGTCGTAGAGGCTGCCGGGCACTGCGAAACATGGGCGGACTTGGGGTCCGGCGGAGGTTTCCCGGGAATTGTGGTTGCCATCTGCAGGCCTGGGACGGAAGTTGTTCTCGTTGAAGCGGATCAGCGCAAGGCGGTTTTCCTCCGTCGGGTGGTCGGGGAACTTGGCTTGAATGCGAAGGTCGTCTCCTCCCGGATCGAGGATATCGAGCCGCTGCATGCAGACGTCATATCCGCTCGCGCGCTTGCGCCGTTGGAGAAGCTGATCCCTCTTGCACTCAGGCACGGGCGACCGGATACGCGATACGTCTTCCCCAAGGGCGCACGGTTCCGCGAAGAGATCGCGACGGCTCGCCGGAAGTGGCGGTTCGAGATTGACGTCCGGCCCAGCAGGATCGACAAGGAAGCTGCCATCCTCATCATGGAGCGTATCGAACGTGCCTGAGACGCGGTCCGGCGGCGGGAAGATCGTTGCTATCGTCAATCAGAAAGGCGGGGTCGGTAAGACGACGACCGCCATCAACCTTGGCGCGGCTCTTGCCGATCAAGGTAAGCGCGTGGCCATCATCGACCTGGATCCGCAGGGAAATGCCAGTACCGGACTGGGGATCGAGATCGACCGCCGGCAATTGTCGACTTACGATCTCTTGCTAGAGAACATCCCTCTTGCCGAGGTCCTGCAGGATTGCGCCATCGAAAATCTTCAGGTTGTTCCTGCGACGTCGGATCTGTCGTCCGCGGACATCGAAATGGTGTCCAAGGGACAGCGCACGACCCTTCTGAAATCAGCACTCCGGGGATCGGCGATCGAGGGACTTGACTTCGTACTTATCGATTGCCCACCGTCGCTGTCGCTTCTGACCGTGAATGCCATGGTAGCGGCCCACTCGGTTCTTGTTCCACTACAGAGCGAGTTCTTTGCGCTCGAGGGGCTGTCTCAGCTCATGCTGACGATCCGCGAGGTCCGAGCGAGCGCGAATCCGGACCTTGCCATCGAAGGGGTTGTTCTGACGATGTATGACGGGCGGAACAAGCTTGCCCAGGGTGTTCTTGCAGACGCGAAGGAAACCCTGGGGGAGCTTGTGTTCGATACGATCATTCCCCGAAACGTACGCGTCAGCGAGGCGCCGTCTTTCGCCCAGCCGGTCCTTTACTATGATCCGGCATCCAAGGGCAGCCTGGCCTATCGGGCTTTGGCCCATGAGTTTGTCGCCCGCGACCAAGTCTGAGGTATCCCATGGTGGAAAAGAAGGAAAAGCGGCGCGGTTTGGGCCGTGGATTATCGGCCTTGATGGCCGATCTTGATACGGTTGAGACGGCTTCGGTCCCCGATCCCGAAGCCTCCGACGATGCGCCCCGGCGGCCGGATCTGCTTGTTCCGATCGACCACATCGAGCCCAATCCGGACCAGCCGCGACGCACTTTCGATGGCGAACCCCTTGAGGAATTGGCGAATTCGATCGCGCATCGGGGTGTAATCCAACCCCTTATCGTTCGCCCACATCCGGAAAAAAATGAACATTATCAGATAGTTGCTGGTGAGCGTCGTTGGCGGGCCGCGCAGATGGCGCAGCTGCACGAGCTGCCGGTGGTCGTGCGCGCCTTCGATGACACCGAGATGCTCGAGGTCGCGATCATTGAAAACATCCAGCGGGCAGACCTGAACCCGGTGGACGAGGCGGCGGGTTATCGCCAGCTGATGGACCGCTTCGGCCATACACAGGAGCAGATGGCCGAGGCGCTCGGGAAGAGCCGTTCTCACATCGCCAATTCGCTGCGGTTGTTGAACTTGCCCCAGGACGTGCTGAGTTGGCTTGGTCGAGGCCAACTGACAGCCGGCCATGCCCGCGCCCTGGTGGCAAACGAGAACGCGAGTGACCTTGCCAAGAAGATCATCGCGAAGAACCTGTCTGTGCGTGAAACCGAGGCGCTTGTGAGGAAGCCGAAAGACGCTCGGGCTCCGCGGCCGCGCAAGTCGGATGCCGAGAAGGACGCGGATACGCGCGCCTTGGAGCAGGACCTGTCGGGTGCGCTTGGGCTGCCAGTGACGATAGATCACAAGCAGGAAGGCCAGAGCGGCAGGATTTCGATCAGCTATAAGTCCTTGGAAGAGTTGGACGAAATCTGTCAGCTCCTCTCGCGGGGCCTTGGCTAGGCGAGAAGCTCACGCAGAACAGCGTTCAACAGCGGTCGCCCGGCGGGCGTCAGTACCAGCCTGTCCGCAGTCCGCACGAGCAGGCCCAGCTCTTCCAGGTTGCGCGTGTCGCCGAGGCTCGCATCAAGCCCGGCAAGATCCACTCCCGACCGTAAGCGAAGGCCCATCATGATGCGCTCTTCCGCTATCTCGCGCGCGGATAGCTCGGTTCTCGTCTCGTAGCCCTTGCCACGCTCGACGGCGTTCAACCAGCCGCCGGGAGCCATGAGTGCCTCTGTCGCGATGCGTCCCAAGGGGGCGCTCAGACGCCCATGAGCGCCCGGTCCGATCCCGATATATTCGCCCCCCGTCCAGTAGATCATGTTGTGTCGCGATTCAGCATCCAACGCAGCATGGTTCGAAACCTCATAAGCAGGCAGGCCGGCACCGGCCGTCATATCCTGTGTGAGTTCGAACATGTCCGCTGCTAGATCCTCGTCCGGCAGTCCGGGCAGCTTCCCGCGGTCGAACCGGTCGCCGAAGGCTGTGCCGGGTTCGATCGTCAGCTGGTAGAGGGACAGGTGATCGGCCGCCAAGCCGAGCGCGCGACCTAGTTCAGCCTCCCACGCGGCCAGGGATTGATCCTGGCGAGCATAGATCAGGTCGAAACTCACGCGGGGGAAATTCTCACGCGCGACCGTGAACGCCGCTTCTGCCTCGCTGACGCTGTGCAGCCGGCCGAGCTTTCGTAGATCGGGATCGTTCAGCGCCTGGATGCCGATGGAGATGCGGTTGACGCCCGCAGTGCGGTAGCCTCGAAACCGCTCGGCCTCGACGGATGTGGGGTTTGCCTCCAGCGTGATCTCGACATCGTTCGCGAACCGCCACGCCTTTTGAGTCGCGTCGATGATCGACGCCACCGTCTCGACCTCCATCAGGCTCGGCGTGCCACCCCCGAAGAAGATCGAACCGATGACCGCATCGGGCATTTCGTCGCGGTACCGCGCGATCTCGCGCGCGAACGCCGCCCGCCAGCGCGCCTGATCGATCCCCGACACGACATGGGAATTGAAATCGCAATAGGGGCACTTCGCCTGGCAGAACGGCCAGTGGATGTAGAGTCCGACCCTATTCAAAGGCGCCCGCAATCAGCTTCGCGAAAGCGTCGGACCGGTGAGAAATGTGGTTCTTTTCCCAGCGATCCATTTCGCCAAATGTCTGATCATGGCCGTCCGGAAGAAAGATCGGGTCGAACCCATGTCCCTGATCCCCCCGCATCGGCCAGACGATCCGACCCTCCATGGTGCCCGGATAGACGGCGTCCTCGCCGTCGGGCCATGCCAGGACCAAGGTACAGCAGAACCTGGCACGCCATGGTTCCTTGGCGCCCTTCCCGACCAGTTCGTCACGGACGCGGCTCATCGCCATCGCGAAGTCCCTGCCGCGCGGCGTTTCTGCCCAGTCTGCGGTGTACACGCCAGGCGCACCGTCAAGCGCGTCGACCTCGAGCCCGGAATCATCGGCCAACGCGGGCAGGCCTGTGGCTTTCGCCGCTGCATGTGCCTTGATCCTGGCGTTTTCCACGAAGGTGGCGCCGTCCTCGATCGGTTCGGGCAACCCGTGATCCGCGTTCGACGTGATCTCGAGCCCGTAGGGCGACAACAGGTCCCTGATCTCGGCGAGCTTTCCGGAATTGTGGGTCGCCACCACTAGCCGGTCGCTTTCGAACCGGCGGCTCATGCCAGGGCCGCCTTCTGGGCGGCCACCAACTCGTCCACGCCCTTTTCCGCGAGGTCTAGAAGTCCGTCCATCTGCTCGCGCGAGAAGGTCGTGCCCTCGCCCGCCATCTGCACCTCGATCAGCCGCTTGGATCCGGTCAGGATGAAATTGCCGTCCACCCCGGCGTCGCTGTCCTCGGGGTAGTCGAGGTCCAGCACCATCTGCCCGGCATAAAGGCCGCAGGACACGGCGGCGACGTGATCCGTGATCGGGTCGGTCACGAGGGCGCCGGCCTTCATCAGCTTGTTCACGGCGATCTTCAGCGCGACCCATCCCCCGGTGATCGAGGCGCAGCGCGTCCCGCCATCGGCCTGTATGACGTCGCAATCGATGGTGATCTGACGCTCGCCAAGTGCATTGCGATCCACCGCGGCGCGCAGAGAACGCCCGATCAGGCGCTGGATTTCCTGCGTGCGGCCAGACTGACCGTTCTTGGCTTCGCGCCGGCCGCGGGTGTGGGTCGCGCGCGGCAGCATCCCGTATTCGGCGGTCACCCACCCCTGCCCCGTGCCTTTCAGGAAGGGAGGCACTCGCTCTTCCAACGTAGCCGTGCAAAGCACGTGGGTGTCGCCGCAGCGGATCAGGCACGACCCTTCGGCATGGCGCGTCACGCCCGTTTCGATTGAAACCGGGCGCATATCGCTTAAGTCTCTGCCGGATGGACGCATGAACTACACTCCTGAATATTTGATGCCCAGATATTCCTCGACCGTATGCCCGCGCAACCCCCGCACTTTTTGGCCGAGATGACGCAGAACCCCGACAAGCATGGCCTCATGACCGAGATGAACGACCGGACGCGCGAAGTGTTTCGCCGCGTGGTCGAGGGCTATCTGGAAACAGGTGATCCCGTGGGCTCGCGGACGCTGACCCGCAGCATGAGCGAGAAGGTCTCGGCCGCGACGATCCGCAACGTGATGTCGGACCTCGAGTTCCTGGGCCTTCTCGACGCGCCGCATGTCAGCGCCGGTCGCGTGCCCACGCAGCTTGGCCTGAGGATGTTCGTCGACGGGCTGCTCGAAGTGGGCGAACTGGGCGAGAACGACCGCCAGAAAATCGACCAGACCCTGGGCTCGAACGAGCGCGACATGGGCACGATCCTCGACCGGGTGGGCGCCGCGCTGTCCGGCGCCACCTCCGGGGCGTCGCTGGTCCTCGCGCCGAAGCACGAGGCGCCGATCCGCCACATCGATTTCGTCTCGCTGGCTGCGGACCGCGCGCTGGTCGTGCTGGTTTTCGCCGATGGTCACGTGGAAAACCGCGTCTTCGCGCCTCCGCCGGGGCAGACCCCGTCATCGATGCGCGAGGCCGCGAACTTCCTCAACGCCATGGCCGAGGGGCGCACCTTGGGCGAACTGCGTGACACGGTCACCGCCGAGATCGCCCGCCACCGGCGCGAGCTGGACACTCTGGCGCAAGCCATGGTCGACACCGGGCTCGCAGTCTGGGACCACGACGGCGAACCCTACGAGCGCCTGATCGTCCGTGGCCGGGCCAATTTGCTGGGCGAAAGCGAGGCCGACCTCGAACGTGCGCGCCAGTTGTTCGACGATCTCGAGCGCAAGCGCGACATCGCCGAGTTTTTGGAACTGACCGACGAGGGCCAGGGCGTGCGGATCTTCATCGGGTCCGAGAACAAACTCTTCTCACTTTCGGGTTCATCTCTGGTGGTGTCTCCTTATATGAACGCGGATCGCAAGATCATCGGTGCGGTGGGGGTGATCGGCCCCACCCGGCTGAATTACGGGCGAATCGTGCCCATCGTGGATTACACGGCCCAGGTGGTGGGAAAACTGCTGTCGGGTCGAAGCTGAGAGGCAAAGAAGAGCGTATGGCTGACGAGAACGAACAGGACATCCAGGCCGCCATCGACGAGATGCTCAAGCGCGAGACCGAGGGCACCGACGGCCCGTCCGAAGCGGACAAGGTCAAGCGCCGCCCCGCGACGAAGAGCACCTCTGACGAGCCCATGGATCTTGACGCACTGGCGGGCGAAGAGCCCCCGATCGTCGAGGAAACCGACGGCATCGCCGGCGAGGTCGAAGAGCTGCGGGCCGAGAACAACGAGCTCAAGGACCGGTTCGTCCGCGCTCTTGCGGATGCCGAGAACGCCCGCAAGCGTGCCGACCGCGAGCGGCGTGAGGCCGAGAATTACGGTGGGTTGAAGATGGCCCGCGACATGCTGCCGGTCTACGACAACCTGCAGCGTGCCGTGGCCGCCATCCCCGAGGAGAACCGCGAAGCGAACGCCTCGCTGATCGAGGGCGTGGAGCTGACGCTGCGGGAGCTTCAGAACGTCTTCGCCAAGCACGGCGTGACCATCGTGGAACCGCAGCTCGGCGATCGCTTCAATCCGAACATGCACGAAGCGATGTTCGAAGCGCCTGTACCCGACACGAAGCATGGCGACATCATCCAGGTGATGACCGTGGGCTTCATGATCCACGACCGCCTTCTGCGTGCCGCACAGGTCGGCGTCAGTTCCACCCCGAAGTAATCGGCTCTGTCCGGAGGACGTCGCGAAATGAAACTATCCGACGCCCTCGGGCGCCTTGGCACGGAAAGCGCCTTCGAGGTCCTCGCCCGGGCCTCGAAGCTCGCGGCCGAGGGGCGCGACATCATCAATCTCGGCATCGGACAGCCCGATTTTCCGACCCCCGAGCATATCGTCGAAGCGGCCGTCAAAGCGCTGCGCGACGGCGCCCACGGCTACACGCCTGCAAATGGTCTTCCTGCCCTACGCGAGTCTGTGGCGGCCGACCTGAACCGCCGGCACGGCGTTGAAGTGCATCCCGATCGGGTCATCGTTCAACCTGGTGGCAAGCCCACGATGTTCTACGCCGCGCTCGCGTTCGGGGAGCCCGGCGCCGAGATCATGTACCCGGATCCGGGATTTCCGATCTATGAGTCGGTGATCTCGTTCTCCGGCGCGACGCCGGTGCCGATCGAGTTGAGAGAAGAGGACGGTTTTGCGTTCCGGGCCGAAGAGGTGCTTGCCAGGATCACGGACCGG
The DNA here is from genome assembly GCF_900172315.1 of Palleronia marisminoris. Taxonomy (GTDB): domain Bacteria; phylum Pseudomonadota; class Alphaproteobacteria; order Rhodobacterales; family Rhodobacteraceae; genus Palleronia; species Palleronia marisminoris. The sequence goes on along the minus strand of NZ_FWFV01000006.1, from coordinate 100,428 downwards.
ACGCGGCTCATCATCATCAACTCGCCGGCCAATCCCACCGGCGCAGTGACCCCGAAGGCCGAGATCGACAAGCTGGTGGCCGGCCTCGCCGATCATCCCGATGTGGCGATCCTGTCGGACGAGATCTACTCGCAGATGCTTTATGGCGGACGCGAACACGTGTCCCTGCTGAGCTATCCCGAAATTCGGGACCGGCTGATCGTGCTGGACGGCTGGTCCAAGACCTACGCCATGACCGGCTGGCGGCTCGGCTACGCGGTCTGGCCTGAACGGCTGGTGGAGCCGATCACCCGCCTGTGCATCAACGACCATTCCTGCGTCAACGCGGCGGCGCAACATGCCGGCATCGCCGCCCTGGAAGGACCGCAGGAGCCCGTGGCCCGGATGGTCGCCCAGTTCGACCGGCGCCGGCACGCCGTGGTCTCGGGGCTCAACGGGTTGCCGGGGGTCAAGTGCGCAGACGCCGGCGGCGCGTTCTACGTTTTCCCGAACATAACAGGCACCGGAATGGATGCCCGCACGGTGCAGGACCGCCTTCTAACCGAGGCCGGAGTTGCCACCGTAGCGGGCACCAGCTTCGGGCGGGCCGGCGAGGGATTCATCCGCGTCTCGTATGCGAACAGCCTTGAGCGTATAGAAACCGCCATCGCGCGCTTTTCCGACCTTCTGAGCTGACACAGGACCGGCAGATGATGCCTTCGAGGCTGCCGATCTTGCGGTGATCGGCATCGGTTAACAGTAACGGAACCTTTCGCAGTCATATGAGAGCAAACTGCAACCGCGTCGGTGCCGATGCCGATGGTGGCAAGGGGGTCCCGGTATGCTCCTCGGTAATAGTGCATCGCTTGCCACCACCGCTGGTGACACGCTGTCTGGCGGCGATGGCAACGACACGCTCGTGGGCGGGAGCGGAAGCGACCAGCTAACGGGCGGTCAGGGTGCCGATGTCTTTGTCTTCATCTTCGACACGGAACAGACGGGCTTCGATACGATCACGGACTATTCCGGGGAAGATCGCATCGCCCTCTATGGCTACGAAAACAGGCCGCTGACGCTTGAAACGGAGTCGTATCTCGGCATCTCCGGTGTCTTCGCTCTGCATAATGTGCCTGACAGCTTCGACGTCATGGTCCATCTTCCCGACATCGGATGGGAAGTTCATACATTTGACACCAGCCCGACCTCGAACGTCGTTTACGCCGTGGCGAGCTACAACCTGACGAGCGCCCTCATTTCGGGTAAGGTCTCGAACGCTGACGGCTCCACGGAAGACATCATATACGACTTCGCGAACGAGCAGCCCTATTCGAGCGTCCACATCTACAAGAACTCCGTCGGCCAGAACCACATGACGGAGACGATCCTCGATGACGGTGCCTACAACAAGCGCAGCTACGACGTGGATCACGTCTCAAATCATACCAGCTTGCTCAGGACCTTCACGTCCGGTGGGGTAGAAAAGACCCGTGTTCTGGAACTGGATAATGGGTCGCGGACGGACACCGTCTTCGACTGGGCAAGTCAAAGCGCCTGGACCGAACTTCGCCGCAACTTCGACGTCGACGGCCGCCTCACTTTCGAGGAAACGCTGAACGACAACGGAACCACCAGCCAGATCTCGTACGACTATGCAAACGCCAGCAACTGGGCCCGTATCGTGACCGAGCTGAACGTGGCGGATCAGATGACCATGCAGCGAAGATACATGGATGACGGCTCGAACATCACCGTGAATTTCGACTTCGACGACTCGCGCAACTGGACTCAGTATCAACAGAGCGTCGATGCCAACGGAAACGTCCTCTATGGCACGCAGATCATGGATGATGGCCGTCGTTTCACGACGCATTTCGACCACGATGGCACCAGAACCTGGCAGTCCTATCTGCAACATTTCGGTTCCGATGGAACGGTTATCAGCACCACGTTCCAGTTGGACGATGGAAGCCTTTTCATCGCATGACCGGCCAACACCATGAGCGTTGACGGTGCACCGGACTCGGTCGAGAATCCGGGCAGCCAGCGCGTACGTTTCACGATCGTCAGTCCCGCAGGACCCGACAATTCTGTTGCGCATCTTCTGCCGAAACTTCGAGAAGCCCTCGCGGTTCACCCCAATGCCGATGCACGGCTTCTCATGGGCCATGACGGACCATTGCGTCGGAAGCTGAGTTCTGTCCTGCCCGGGCGAAAGCGCATCGCCGCCCTGATCGAAGCCGATGTTCTGATCGTCCACACCGCTTTGATGATGTGCGCCGCCGAGATCCTCCTCGCGCGGCTGATGGGGCGGCGGATCTGCGCGATCTACTGGGACACCTATCCGGACAGTTTTCGCAGACCCTGGGGAAATCGCCCCGCGCACATCCTTGCCGCCATGGGTGCGCTCGAACGCTTCCTGCTGCGGCGCTGCGACCTGATCCTTCCACCCTCGACGGATTACATGCCTGCGCTCGAACGGCTAGGCGTCGCGGATCGGGTGCATGTCCTGCCGATTTGGCCTTTCACCGAGACCTTCCCGGCGCGGCGCGAGCGTCCCGGAACGGGCCCGGTTCGGGTCGTATTCGCGGGCCAGATCAATCTGATCCGCGGCCTCGACCATGCATGCCGAGTCCTGTCGAACGCCGCCCGGCATCACCCGGTAGAATTGCACGTCTACGGCGATCTGAAAGGCTGGACGCCTCCTGAATTGGATGAGGGCTTCTCGATCGTCACACACGGCCGCGTGCCGCAAGCCAGCGTCAGCGCCGCTCTGCCCGACTTCGATTTCGGCCTTGTCTCGTTGCATCCTGACTTCGACTGCGCCGTCTTCCCGTCCAAGACAGCGTCCTGCATCACCGCCGGCCTGCCGATCTTGTATGTCGGCCCCGAACTCCCCGCCTATTCGCGCTTCCTGCAGGATACCGGTGTCGGCGCGACCATCACGCTCGAGGAAACATTCGATCTAGCCGAGGCTTCCCGACGCTATCGAGCACACCTGCCGGCCGCGCAGCAACGCGCGTTGGAGGTCCTTCGGATCGATCCGGTCTCGATTCAGGCGATGATTGGAACGCGTTGAAGGCGGGCGCGACGGATCGTCAGCCCGGCCGCCCCGATGATGAGGGCGGCAAGGTAGGCAATCAACGCGACCTCTGGCCAGAACGAGAAGACCAGCACATACACCGCGACGCCCGGAACCAGTGCACCCAGCATATAGATAGCGTAGGACCGCAGTTGGAAATGCGCCATTTGGTACAAAACCGCGATCGACCAGCCGCCCCGGATCGCTTCGCAGGCCAGGAGAAGCACGATCATGGTTCCGTAGCTGACCCCCTCTGCCTCGACCGTACCCGCAATCCCGGCGAGGAGCGCGACGGCGGCGAGGCTGGAAAGCGCCAATGCGCCTCCAGCCCTGGGGGATGTGAACATCCGCTCCGGCACGCTCGAGCCTGCAAGCGTCATGTGGCCGAGTTGCAGGATCGTGTCGGTGACCCGAAGCAAGAGGAACACGAGGGCTGCGAATTCCGGAGTGGCATCGTTGCGCCAGACCTCGCGCAGGCCGAAGGTTGCCAGCAAGCTGGTGACGTTGATCGCGCCGACGCCGGCGCCTTCCTTGACGAAGCGCCACGCGCCTGACGCCCCCGCCACCTCGACCCGCGCCATCACGTCGCGCAAAAGCCCCGGGCAAAAGACGACCAGCAACGCCAGATTGCCGATCTGAAAGGCCCCGAGCAGAAGATAAGGCAAAGCGGGATGAGCCGCATCGTTCAGCAACAGCACGAGGCCCGGTGAAACGGCTAGAGCGGAGAGGCAGGTCGGGCCGAATGCTCGGAACGGACCCGTACGCTTTTGTACGACCGCTGCCCACGGCCCGGCCAAGGCCGAGGCCGACGCGCCCAACCAGATCGGGATCAGAACTGGCCAGATTTCTCGGTAAACCGGAAAAATGCCAAGCAGCAACAGTGGAAATATGCCCGACAGCGGCAGCAGGCAGATGCCTGCGATGATGTAGTCGCGCACGTCGTCTTCCGCGTCGAGCCGTTGAACGCGGAAGAACCCTGCCGCGGAAACGAACGCGATCAGGATCGCCTGCAGGAACACGAGCTGAAAGAACCGCGCCGCGTCGGACGCGCTCAACGCGGTTCCGGCCAGCAGGTACAGGCCCAGCATGAAACACGACCGAGCCGCGATAGACAAACCGATCGCGATGGCGCGGGCCTTCATGCGTTAGGCACACGAATAGAGCTCACCTGTGCCCCCGCCGTCTGTGGCCGATTGCTCAGGATCCGCGCAACCTGGCACCCGAACAGCAGCAGGTAGATCGCGATCCAGTCGAGCGAAATGGCTAGCTGCATGTTCGCGGACGAGTAGATGATCATCATCGCCACCAGAAGCAGGCATCCCAGCGACAGCTGATCCCTGTTCTGCAGCCACGACTTCTCGGACACCGCAAAGACGATGCCCCAGACGAAGAAGTAGAACGGCATCAGCACCCAGTGGAAATCGGTCGCGAGCACCGTATAGACCGACGCCCACTTGTTGCTCGTGTCCCACCCGTGATCCGGCAGCCGGTCGATATAGGTCGACATCTCGCAGGCGACGCGCACGGTGCTGCACAGCGCGGATTGCAGCGGAGGCATGTGTCCGATGAACCAGCCGAACCGCATCGGCAGTTCGGTAGCGCGAGCCAATCCTTCGTAGCCCTGCGTCAGGTAGTTGGTGAGCGTGATGCGCAGGAACTCGAGGCTCGGCGAGACATAGACCGAAAGCGCATTGTCGAAATCGAAGCAGGCGTCGGGAGAGCCGGGCAGACAGCTGAAGTCGATGCCATCGTACCGCCCCATCTTGCGCGCCGCGAAGAGCATGAGGATGAAGGCCACAACGCCGAGCGCGATGACGACCCGTCTGCCCAGGACCCGGTGGTAGTACGAGAGGATCAGGAAGAAGATGGCCAGATCGACCGTCTCCTTGTCCGTCCCCCGCATCATGCTCGATGCGAGATAGGGGAATATGAGGAACAGCAGCAACTTCGTGTTCCGCCGGAAGCTGGCGACGATCAGCAGGAAGATCATGGGCCAGACAACCGCCTTCGCGACCGTCACCAGCATCGCGATTGCGCCGGATTGCCGTTCGTCGAGTCGGGTCAGATAGCTGGAATAGACGTCGCCGAACGCGAGGGAGTACGCAGTCGGGTCAAGGATGAAGCGCCCGGTGATGTCTTGGACATGAAGCGCGGTGAGGGCCAGGAACACGCACCCGAGCCACCAGGCCGCGCGCCGGTCGACGAAGGTGTCGAACCCTCGCGCGGGTAGTGCAGGGCAGCGCTCGCCGACGGCGGAGCCCAGGTTGAACAGCCCCAGGCACGACAGAACGACTGCCGCAGGGGCGAACCGATCTGCGCCCGGCCAGTCGATGGGGCCGAAGTAGAACAGCGCCAGCACCGACAGTACCCAGATGTTATAGAACTTCAGCATGCGATCCGCCGGTCCAGCAGCTCGAGGATAACGCCGATCACTTCGTCCTGCTCGCTCACGGTCAGATCGCTGCCCGAGGGCAGGCACAGGCCGCGATCGAACAATCCCTCGTCGAAGCGGCGCCCGACGTAGCGCGCACCTGCGAAGAGCGGCTGCATGTGCATCGGCTTCCACATGGGACGGGATTCGATCTCGCGCGCCAGCAAGGCCAGCCGGAGATCCTCGCGTGTGATCCCGGCGATATCGGGATCGACCGTCATCACCGTGAGCCAGCGCGTCGAGTGCGCCCCGTCCGGCTCCGGCATGAACGTGATGCCAGGCCGCGCCAGCGCGTCGCGATAGCGCGTGAACAGCCGACGGCGCGCCGCAACCCGGTCGCCAAGCACGCCCAGTTGGCCGACCCCCACAGCAGCCGCAAGGTTGCTCATGCGGTAATTGTAGCCGAGCTGCGAATGTTCGTAATGCGGCGCGGGCTCGCGCGCCTGCGTCGACAGGACCCGTGCGCGCTGGATCAGGCCCGCGTCTCGCGACACCAGCATCCCGCCGCCAGACGTCGTGATGATCTTGTTGCCGTTGAACGACAGGATGGCCGCGTCGCCCCCGGTCCCGGCCTTCCGGCCATCGCGTTCCGCGCCTGCCGACTCGGCCGAGTCCACGATCAGCGCGACGCCGTATCGCTCGCAGATCGACTCGAACCGGTCGATGTCGACGCTCTGGCCGTACAGATCCGTGGGGACCACGGCTTGAGGCAGCGACCTGTTCCGTGCGGCAGCTCTGAGCGCCTCTTCCAGGAGATCGGCGTCCATCGTCCAGTCTGTGGGCGAAAGGTCGAAGAAGACGGGCTGCGCACCTTGGTACAGGATGGGGAACGCCCCGCCCGCGAACGTCATCGAGCCGGTCCAGACTTCTGAGCCGGGCTCCACGCCCTTCAGGCGCAGCGCCAGGTGCAGCGCGGCGGTCCCGCTCGATACCGCTGCGCATGAGACGCCGCCGCCCAGGTAATCCGCGAAATTCCTTTCGAACCGATCGAGCATGGGCCCGACCGGCGCGACGAAATTGCTGTCGAAGACCTCTTCGACCAGTCTGCGCTCGGTTCCCGACATGTGGGGTCGTGACAGCCAGATTCGCATTCTAGTCCCCGTATCCGAAACGCGAGAGCAGCGGCGCCATCGTTGCCGCCAGGCGGGCTGCGTCTGGTCCAAGCGTCTGACGTCCCTTTCCGACCGACGCGCGCGAGATGCTCGTTGTAGCGTGTGCCAACGCCTCATCCGTGCGGGCTTGGCCTACCATCTCGGCGATGGTCCGCAGCGCCGACAGCGGCTCGGCGATGACATCCTCGTAGCGCAACGTCAGCGCGACCGAGGACGGCATCGCCTTGATCGCCGCGTCCGCCGCCGCCGCGCAGGCGCTCCATTGCGCCGCACACAGATCGGCGAGCGGCACGCCCGCGCTCTGCATCTCGGCCATTCCTTCGAAGCGGGGACCCCAGACCGACATGCGCCGGTCCGGATTGCGCAGCATCGAAATCCGGTTGCGCAGATACGACCAGCCATACCGTGGCAGGTCGGATGCGGGCGTGTAGCGAACCTTGGCGGCGTAGTAAGGCAGCGCGGGCAGTTCCATCTCGCCCCGCCACCGCTTTCGCGCCGATCCGACCACGTCGCGCCCGTCACGCACGATATGGACGTATTTTGCCTCGGGCAGGACGGCCCGCACGAATGGCAGGCGCAGGGTGTTGGCGCAGGTCTTCTCGACGATGACATCAGGCTTTCCTCGCGCGCGCCACAACCGCAGGAAGGACCCGCGGATGAATTCTTGCGCCCGCTCGGCCCGCTCGGGCGGGATGGCGTCCGTGGGCCAACCCAGGTTTCCGTGCCGCCAGATCGGGTTGATCTCGTCGCAGGGCCAGGTCACGAACCCGTCCAGGGCCGTCACCGCGTCGCGCAGCATGTTGGTCCCCGAGCGTGCCGCGCCCACGATGATCAGCGGTTGAAACGGTAGCTCGCTCATGCTGCACCAACCTCGGAAACGAGTGCGCTCCAGCGGGAGAGCGCCGCCTCTACCGACAGATGCGACGCGTGATACCGCGCCACCCTGTTCCGGGTCCCGTTGTTCTGCGCGTCTGCCGCCGCACGAATTTCTGCCGCCATCGCGGCCGGGTCGCCATACGGCACGACCCGCCCGATCCCCTCGGTAAGCAGAGTTCGGGCCAACTCGCTTTCAGCCTCGATCATCGCGAGAACCGGCACGCCCAGTCCCAGGTAAGTCAGCGTCTTCGACGGGAACGCCGCGCGATAGATGCCGGGTTTCAGCGCGACCAATGCCAGGTCCGCCGTGGCGATCGTTGGGGCCGCATCGCGGAACGGGCGATGGGGCACGAATTGCACATTCCTCAGACCCTGCGCCGAACGGCGCAGAGCGGCCTCTTCCGCGCCTTCGCCCATGATCATGATCTCGATCCGGTTCGATCCGTCATCGAGAAGCCGTGCTGCCCCGATCAGCGTCTCAAGCCCTTGGAACCGACCTATATTGCCCGCGAAGATCACCCGGAACACGCCCTCGGGCTTTGCTGCAGGGGCCGGCGGAGGACCTTCGAAGTCGGAAAGCATGAAATTGTTCACGACCGCGATCTTCTTCGCCCCGATACCACGGGCTTGGATGGTCTGCGCCATGTCCCGCGACAGGACAATCACCCGATCGGCCGCGCGGGTATTCGCGTGGTCGATCCAGCCCACGATGCGCGCAAGAAGCCCGGACGACGTCCAGTTTCCGGCGAAGACCTGCAGCTCGGGATAGATGTCCTGGCAATGATACACGAACCGGGCGCCCAGCAGCCACGCTGCCCCGCGCGCACCCAATCCGTTCACCGCGGGCGGCATCGTCGCAGTCCAAACCACGTCGAAACGCCGCCCCCGCAGCCGCCAGACCATCGCCGTCCACAGGGCTCGCACAGGAAACAGTAACGCAGCTATCCGGCGACCCGGACCGCGACCCAAACGATGGACCTCAACGCCGTCCACTGCTTCGAAGCGGGCGGCGTTCTGCGCACGGTCTGCCACCTTGTAGCTCGGTTGCTCGGTCAGGACTGTCACGTCATGCCCGTCGCGCACCAGATGCGCGGCGATCTCGCGCAACATCGTCGCGTAGGGCGGCGAATCCGGCCAGAAATGGCGATAGATGACCAGGAGCCGCACGGGTCAGAGTTCCTTCCTTGCCTGCAGCGTCAGCAGGATGCAGCGAATATCCGTGCGGATGGAGGAGCGGTGCAGATACTCAAGATTGAGCCGCACCTTGTCCGGCCAGATAACGGTGTCGTTGTACCGGCGCGGGTCCGCGACCCGTGCCAGGATGTCCTCTTCATCGCGGTACTTCAGCGTCGCCGGCCCCGTGATGCCCGGTCGCAGGGTCAATAGCGCCCGCGCCTCTCCCTCCAGCGTGTCCGCATAGCCCGGGACGTCAGGGCGCGGACCGACGAGGCTCATGTCGCCCGTCAGCACGTTCCAGAGCTGCGGCAGCTCGTCCAGCTTCCACTGCCGCAACCTCTGCCCCAGAGACGTGATCCGCGCGTCTCCCTTCGCTGTCACGGTGCCGCCGGCATTGGGGATCATCGTGCGGATCTTGTAGAGCGTGAACGGTCGTCCCTCGCGCCCCACCCGCGTCTGCGCGAAGATGCCTGACGCTCCGGTATCCCGCGCCGCCAGCCATGCTGTCACGCAGATGATCGGCCAGAGCAGCGCCAGCCCCATTGCTGACAGCAGGATGTCCAGCAACCGTTTGTGAAAGGCACGCCCCGGCGTCATCGGCTACCGTCACGCATCATAATACGCGCTTCCGTAGTTGCCGTAGGTCCCGTGCTTGCCCCCATGGCCGTAGCGCTTCATGGCCGAGACATCGATCTGCGACAGCACCAGGCCGCTGGGTGTCAGGTTCACCGTCTCCAACAGGCGCAGCGCCTCCTTGACCTGCGTCCGGCTCGTGCGGTTCCAGGCCACGTTGAAGATGATGGCGTCGACGTGCTGACCGATCACCCGGGCATCCGGAACGACCAGAACCGGGGGAGTGTCGATCACGATGAAGTCGTAGGTTTCGCGCAGGCGCTCCAGGAAGGCGTGGAAGGTTTCGGACGAGAAGATATCCGCGGCATTCACCTTGCTCTTCTCACCCAACAGGATGTCGGCGTTCAGACGCGGGTCGGTCACGAGCAGCCGTTCGAACGAAGCGCCGGTTCCAGTCAGGGCGGCCACGATCCCTCCGCCGCTGGAACGCGCCGCAACACCGCGGAAATACTCGTTCAGGGTACGCCGGCGCACGTCGCCTTCGATCAGAAGAACCTTCTTCCCCAGGTTGGCCAGGTTGTGCGCGAGCGACACCGCTTGGGTCGTCTTGCCTTCGCCGGGCACCGAAGAGGTGGACATGATGATCTGCGGGGGCTTGTCCATCGAGGACAGAAGCACCGACGTCCGCAGGTTCCGGATTGCCTCGCACGCGGCAGAGGTCGGCTTTTCCGTAAGGTAGGTCAGAAGCTGGTTGCGGCGCCGGATCGGCATCACCGGGATTTGGCCGATGATCTCCAGCCCGGTTTCGGATTCCAGCACGTCGCCGGTTCGGAAGCCCCGGTCGATGAACTGCCTGGCGAACACGAGCGATCCGCCCAGTACCAGCCCCATGGCAAGCGACAAGACGAAGATGACCGACTTCCGCGGCTCGATATACCGGCCCGGAACGGCGGCGGACAGGATGCGGCTGTCGGCATTCTGGAGGCCCAGTTGCACCGTCGCTTCCTTGCGCCGGGCAAGGAACGTCTCGTACAGGGTGCGGGTGGCCTGAAGCTCGCGTTCGAGCTGCTGGAGCTGGGACATGTCCTCGGACTGAACCGCGACCTCTTCCTCCAGGCGCTCGACCGAGCGTGCCAGAAGATCGACCTGGCGTTGCTGGCGGTCGAAGGCCGTGGACGTGCTTCTGAGCGTCGAGTCCACGTGGCTGATGACGGCAGCAGCGGACGGATCGGTTTCGTCGCCGGCGATCGCGAGCAAGGCGTCGGCATCGCCCGCGTCGCGGGCGATCCGAATGCTGCGCATCTGCGCCTCGGAAGCGGCAGCGTCGGCTTGTGCGGCGGACAGCCGCGCGCGCGCATCGGCAAGCTGCCGGTTCAGCGCCTCGACCGCCTGAAGGTTCACGATATCGGTGCTGGTTCGGAAGTCTTTCAGCGCCTGTTCACGTTCACGCAGCTCGAGCTCCAGCTCGGCGACCCGGTCGGACAGCCATGTGACCGCGTTCTCGGTCATCCGGTACTTCTGCTGGATCTGGTCGGCGATGTAGAGCTCGGCCAGCCGGTCCGCGATGGCCATCGACTTCGCGCGGCTTGTCGTCGTGGCGGTGATGTCGAAGATGTAGCGGTCTCGTCGGACGGTCGCCGTGACGGCCTCGCCGACGATATCGACGGTCTGGTTCAGTGTCTCCTGTTCGGGCGACAAGATCAGGTCTTCCGACGATGGCAGGCCCAGACGGTCTTTCACATGCCTGACCAACGACTCCACCGACACCAGCGGCAGGGGACGCAGGGCCGGGTTGAACTCGGGATCGGCGGTCAGATCCAGGTCCTGCACGAGCTGTTCGAGAACGCCGCGCGACCGGATCACATCGACCTCGGTGTTCATCGCCGAGTCCTCGGTAGAGCTTCCTCCGACGATCGCCTCGATATCGACGATGGGAGGGGCCTGAAGCTCGACCTTGAGAGACGTGGTCGAGGCATATTTGGGGACGGCCGCGAAAAACGCATAGTAGCCACCCAGGCCGACCATGAGGGTGACACAGAGAAGAACCGTCAGCTTCTCGCGCCACACTGCGCCAAGCACCGCGAGCAGATCGATTTCCTTTGCCGCCCCGGCGGCACCAAACTTCGTGTTCCGAGTGTCTTGGAGCATTGGGCCTGGATTCCTCGATGGATGTTGATGGTCGGTCCTGTCCTCAATCGACACGACAAACCCTAGGGCCGGGACCAGCTTCGTGATCAGGCGAGATTTCGGTGTGCTAGCGCGCCGTTAACCATTATCGGCGATTCCTTAACCGAAGGTTTCGCGGCGAGGTCTCGGCGGGCACATGGCGGTCAGGATGACGGGTTCAGGTCAGCCATGGCTCCGGATCCCGTCCCAGGCGTTTGACAGCCGCGCGGTCCCGAGGATCAGGTTGACCACCCGCTCAGACGTGTTGGCGATGCAGTAATCGGCGGGAACGGGATGCGGCAAACCTGCCGCCTCGCGCGTGGCGAAGCTTCCTGCGGCGGCCTCGACGCCGGCGACGATCGCGTCGCGATCCACGCCAGTGACCATGATGCTGCCCGTGTCCAGTGCCTCGGGGCGTTCGATCGCATCGCGCGGGGTGATCGCCGGGAAGCCGAGGATCGAGGACTCCTCGGCGATGGTGCCCGAGTCCGAGATCGCGCAGAAAGCGTGCATCTGCAGATGGTTGTAGTCGTGGAACCCGAAGGGGGTGGCCCAGGTCACGCGGCGGTCGAATTCGGCCCCCAACGTGTCCAGCCTTTTGCGTGTGCGCGGATGGGTCGAGACGATGATCGGCTTGTCGTGCCGCTCGGCCAGCGCGTTCAATGCCGCCACCAGAGACGAGAGCCGGGCGGGGCTGTCGACGTTCTCTTCGCGGTGGAGCGACACCACGAAGTAGCCGCGCCGCTCCAGCCCGAGGCGGGCCAGAACGTCGGACGCCTCGATCCGGTCGCGGTAGTGCTCGAGCACCTCGCGCATGGGGCTTCCGGTCAGGTGGATGCGGCGATGCGGCAGACCCTCGGACAGAAGATGGCGACGGGCGTGCTCGGTATAGACGAGGTTGAAATCGGCGACGTGGTCCACGAGGCGGCGGTTGGTCTCTTCCGGGACGTTCAGGTCGAAGGAGCGGTTGCCAGCCTCCATGTGATAGACCGGGATCTTCATCCGACGCGCCATGATGGCCGAGATGGCCGAGTTCGTGTCGCCGAGGATCAGTACGGCATCGGGGCGAAGTTCGGTCAGGACGCGCTCGGTCCCGGTCAGGATGCCGGCCAGCGTCTCGCCCAGGGTGCCGCCACCGGCACCCAGGAAATGATCGGGTGGGCGGACGCCGAGATCCTCGAAGAAGACCTCGTTCAGGGCGCGGTCCCAGTTCTGGCCGGTGTGGATCACCGTGTGATCCGTAAGCGTGTCGAGCCGCGCCATGACGCGCGACAGGCGGATGATCTCGGGACGGGTTCCGAGGATGGTGGCGACCTTCAGTCTGTTCACGGCATGACCCTGTCTGCGTAGGTGTCGGGGGCGGCGGGATCGAAGAGGGCGTGGCTCCAGAACAGCGTGAGCAATTCTCCGGGGCCAATGTTCTCGATCGAGTGGGTGGTCAGCGTCGGCATGTCGATCGCCACGGGCTCCGAGCCGGACACGCGGATTTCCTGCACCTCGTCTGACAAGACGTGACGCAGGCGGATCACCGCCTCGCCCCCGAGGACGAGGAATCGTTCCACCTTGTCGAGGTGGAAATGGTCGCCGCGCGTGACGCCGGGCTTCGTCGTGGACAGGAACGTCTGACCCCCGCCGCCGCCTTTCACGGCCTCGAACAGCGTGCCGCGGGAATCAGTGTTGCGGGTCAGGGGCCGGACGGCGGGCACCTTGGCGGCGCGGTATGTGTTGAAGAGCTGCAGGTCGAACGGATCGGACAGGTCGGGGATGACGTTCGCAGCGTACGAGTCGTGGAACCCCCGCAGGCGTTCGTAGAGCGCCGCGACCGTCATCTGCCGGCCCTCCGGCGTGATCCGGCCCGCCTGCCCTTTCGCGATCGCGTCGATGGCCATGTCGGCGGCGGCCCCGGCGTGCAGCAGGGCGACCTGGCCGTCGGGGTTCAACTGAGGCCCGGTCCCGTCGAGGATCTGATGGATCAGGGTGGCGGTGACGTTGTTGTAGAACGGCCGCGCGTCCTCGCCGAAGATGTGAGGCAGAACCAGGTCGGTCATCCGCGTGACGCCCTCGGCCAGCACATCGGCCGCCCGGGCCTTGGACCGGCCATAGGCGGTGTCGCGCCCGGCATGAGTCGAGTTCGCGTGAACGATATGAGCATCACAGTCGGCGGCGCCGCAGGCCGCGACGAGGCGCTGGGAGATCGCGGGATTTGCAGTCTCGACCTCGGCCTCGGGGGCGCGGTTCACGCCGGCGAAATGCAGAACCGCATCCGCCCCTGCAAGCGCCGAGGCGAGCTGCGCGTCATTCTGGAATGCGGCGTGGCCGAGGGTGACGATGTCCCACGGCTTGGCCTCACCGCGATGGGCGGCGGCGCAATTCGCTGCGTGCAGGCGGGAGCGGGCGTGGCGGCCGATCAGCCCACCGGCGCCGGTGACGACGACGCGCATCATGCCCCTGCCCCGAGCGCCATGAACACGCACAGGGAGCGGACGCCCGAGCCGGAGCTGGCGAGGCTGTCCGCGCGCACCGGTGGCTCCGTGGCGCGGGTGAAGTGATCTTCCTCGGAGACGTTCGTGGTGATGCCGAACAGGCGCACGCGCCAGCCGCAACGGTCGACGGCGCCCCTGATGCGCAGGGCGAGAGAGGTGTGGTTCACGACACGGGCCATTCTGGTCCCCCTTTTCGTCGGGCGTAGGTCAGGCAGTGAGGGCGAGCGGCCGCCCGCTGTCCTGCAGCGCGCCCTGAACCTCGGGAAGGCTGAGGAGCAGCCGCTTCACGCCCTCCACGTCCAGCCGTTCGGTGTTGTGCGAGTGGTAGTCCTCGATCCGGGCGGTCCGCGGATCGCCTTCGCTGAAGAACGGCTTGTAGTTCAGGTCCCGAGTGTCGGGCATGATCCGCCAGTAGGCGCCCATGTCCTCGGCCCGCGCGAGCTCTTCGGCGCTGGCCAGCGTCTCGTAGAGCTTTTCGGCATGGCGCCAACCGATGGTCTCGACGGGATGGCGGGGCGCGTCGAACAACTGCTTCAGCGCCTCGATCAGGTCGGCGATGGTCGAGGCCGGAGCCTTCTTGATGAACAGGTCGCCCTGGTTGGCGTGGGCGAAGGCGTGGCGCACGAGGGCGACGCTGTCGCGCAGCGGCATCAGGAAGCGCGTCATGGTGGGCTCGGTCACCGTGATCGGCCGGCCCTCGCGGATCTGGCGCACGAAGAGCGGGATCGCCGAGCCGCGAGAATACATGACGTTGCCGTAGCGCACGCACGAGATCGTGGTGTCGGCGGTGTCGCCCAAGCTGCGCGCGGCCGCCAGCGCCGTCTTTTCCATAAGGGCCTTCGACAGGCCCATCGCGTTGACGGGAAATACCGCCTTGTCGGTCGACAGGCACACGAGCGAGCGCACTCCCGCACGGATCGCCGCCCGGATCACGTTCTCGGACCCGATGACATTGGTGCGCACCGCTTCGTGCGGGAAGAACTCGCACGACGGCACCTGCTTCAGTGCGGCCGCGTGGAACACCGAGTCCACGCCGGCCATGGCGCGCTCGACCGATTCCGGGTCGCGGATGTCACCGATGTAGTAGCGCACCCGGTCGTCGCGCAGCTCGGCGCGCAGGGCGTCCTGCTTTTCCTCGTCGCGGCTGAGGATGCGGATCTGGGGCACGCCCTCGGCCAGCAGACCCTTCAGCATGGTCTTGCCGAACGATCCGGTGCCGCCCGTGATGAGCACGCGTTCGATCCGCTGTGCGGGCCCGTTCTGGGTCCCGAAGGGTCTTGCCATCATTGTCTGGTTCTCCATCTCGATGGTCACATGGCGTCGGCAGTGGCGGGGATGTGGTAGCCGCTGACATATCGCTCGATGCAGGTGCGCAGGCGGATCGCGTCGCCGGCGTCGATCGCCGCCTGAACGGCGCGTAACATCGCCTGAGTTTCGATTTCCGAAAGGTGCTCTTCCTCGGCGCGCAGTATCTTTTCGTGGGGGGTCGCGGTCAGCGCGTCGCCGATCACAAGCTCTTCGTACAGCTTTTCGCCGGGCCGCAACCCGGTCACCCGGATCGCGATCCCGTCGGGGTCGGTGTCGCTCTGGACCTTTGCGCCGGACAGTTCGATCATCCGCCGCGCAAGCTCCATGATCCGCACCGGTTCGCCCATATCCAGGACGAAGACGTCGCCGCCTGCCGCGAACGCCCCACCCAGCAGCACGAGGCGCGCAGCTTCGGGGATCGTCATGAAGTACCGCGTCACCTCGGGATGGGTCACGGTGATCGGGCCGCCGCGGGCGATCTGCTTCTGGAACAGCGGCAGGACCGACCCGGACGAGCCGAGCACGTTGCCGAAGCGCACCATCGCCAGAGTCGTGCGCGGATTGCGGCGCTGCAGGTCCTGGACGACCATTTCCGCCAGGCGCTTCGAGGCGCCCATCACATTGGTGGGCCGTACCGCCTTGTCGGTCGAGACCAGCATGAACCGCTCCACCCCCGCGTCGACGGCGGCGCGGGCGACGATCCGGGTGCCGATGACGTTGTTGCAGGCGCCTTCCAGCTCGTTGTCCTCGACCATCGGGACGTGCTTGTAGGCCGCGGCGTGCAGGATGAAGTCGACGCCCTCGCTTTCGATCACCTGGCGCACGCGGCTTTCGTTGGTGACCGAGCCCAGGCGCGCGCGGACCTCGATCCCGGTGCCATCGACCAGCATGGTTCGCAGTTCGGCGTCGATCTCGTAGAGCGCGAATTCGCTGTGCTCGAACAGGACGATGCGCGCGGGGCGGCAATCGACCAGCTGGCGGCACAGTTCCGAGCCGATGGATCCGCCAGCCCCGGTGACCATCACCGTGCGCCCGGCATAGGTCCGGGTCACGGCCGGCACATCGAGGTCGACCTTGTCGCGACAGAGAAGGTCGTCGGGGCGCACGGGCCGCAATGCCTGCTCGACGCTGCCACGCTCGATCAATTCGGCGAAGGACGGCAGGGTCTGCACCTCGCAGCCCAGTGCGCGGATTTCGGCGGCGATCCAGTTGCGCCGCTCGTCCGAGGCCGAGGACAGCGCGAGGATCACGGTCTTCACGCCGAAGCGCGCCGCCAGCCGCGGCAGCATCCGTGCGCCATGAACCTTCAGGCCAGCGATGCGAAGCCCCTCGAAGGCGCGGTTGTCATCGACGAACGCGACGGGGCACAGGCTACCGGAAGAGCGCAGCGCATAGGCGATCTGCACCCCTTCGGTCCCGGCGCCGTAAAGGATCACGGGCGTCTGACCGGCGCTCAGCCTGCGGATGCTGAAGAGGGTGCCGAGAATTGCCAGCCGCGCACCGACCGCAAGGGTGAAGAACGCCGTGCCGAAGATCAGAGGCAGCGACAGCGGCGCGGGTGCCTGCAGCATTTGAGCGGCGGCCGCCGCGATCGTCGCAAGAAGCGTCGCGCCGAGGGCAAGCGAGGCCAGCGCGCGTGCCTCGGTATGATGCAATCGGATTTGCGGGATGCCGAGGCCGTGCAGGACCGCCGCGGCAAGGCCGCAAGTCGCCACCAGCACGCCGGTATGGGCGCGGATCGCGTCGGCGGCGTCCGCAGTGTCGAAGCGCAGCACGACAGCCAGGACCAGCGCCACCGCCACCAGCGACAGGTCGAGCGCCAGCACGAGCGCCCACTTGGTCCGCCGCGGCAGGCCGATGATCTTGTCGTAGAGCGGCGGGAGGGCCCTCTTTGCCTGCGCAGGAGCCGCGACCACGGGACGGTCCTCGTTCGACGCGGAACGGGCGATGGGCGTCATTGTGTTCACGGGGACGTCTCACGGCCAGGGATGGACAGTGAGTGTCGTAGAGTGCGCAGAGTTAACGCTTGCTTAGCGCGGGTCGCGGAAATGGCCGCGGAGTGTCAGAAACAACCAGGTTCAAGCTTTTGTGGCGAGTGTGCGCAGCTCGTAGATCAGGTCCAGCGCCTCGCGCGGGCTCAGGTCGTCGGGGTGGAGCGCCGCGAGTCGCGACTCGACCGCCGAGCCTTTCGGCGCGACCGGCGCAGGCGGCGGGGCGGCCGAAAACAATGGCAGGTCGTCGATCAGCGTCGCCTGCCGGCCCCCCGCCTCGCCCTCTTCCAGCGCGCGCAAGACCACCTCGGCACGCGCCACCACGGCTTGCGGCAGTCCGGCCAGCTTGGCCACCTGCACCCCGTAGGAGCGATCCGCGGTCCCCTTGCGCACCTCGTGGAGGAAGATCACCTCGCCCTCCCACTCCTTCACCGCGACGGTCGCGTTCCTCACCCCGTCAAGCTTTTCTGCCAACCGCGTCAGCTCGTGATAGTGCGTCGCGAACAGCGCGCGGCATCCGTTCACGTCGTGCAGGTGTTCCAGCGTCGCCCAAGCGATCGACAGGCCATCGTAGGTGGCCGTGCCGCGGCCGATCTCGTCGAGGATCACCAGCGCGCTCTCGTCCGCCTGGTTCAGGATCGCCGCGGTTTCGACCATCTCGACCATGAAGGTCGACCGCCCCCGCGCGAGGTCGTCCGCCGCGCCGACCCGGCTGAACAGCTGGCTGACTATGCCGATCCGGGCCTCGCGCGCGGGAACGAACGCCCCCATCTGCGCCAGAAGTGCGATCACCGCGTTCTGCCGCAGGAAGGTCGACTTGCCGGCCATGTTCGGACCCGTCAGCAGCCAGCAGGCCGGCCCCACTCCATCCGACAGGTCGCAATCGTTGGCGATGAAGGGCCCTGCCCCCTGCGCCTTCAAGGCACGCTCGACGACAGGATGACGGCCTTGTTCCACGTGGAACAGGCGGCTGTCCTCGACGGTCGGGCGCACCCAATCCTCGGTCAGCGCCAGATGCGCCAGCGCCGCGGTCACGTCCAGCGCCGCCAGCGCGCGCGCCGCCTCGCCGACGGCCGCTGCCTCGGCGACCACGGCTTGCGACAGGCTGCCGAAGATCCGCTTCTCGATCTCGAGCGCCCTGCCCCCGGCATTCAGGATCTTCGTCTCCAGTTCGGACAGCTCGACCGTGGTGAAGCGTACGGCGCTGGCGGTCGTCTGGCGGTGGATGAAGCGGTCCGACAGGGCGAACATCTTGTCGGCATGAGTCGAAGTGACCTCGATGAAGTAGCCCAGCACGTTGTTGTGCTTGACCTTCAGCGCGCCGATTCCCGTCGCTTCGGCATACTCGGCCTGCATCGAGGCGATCACGCCCCGCCCCTCGTCCCGCAGCGTCCGCGCCTCGTCGAGGTCACCGTCGTAGCCGGGCGCGACGAAGCCGCCGTCGCGCGCCAGAAGCGGCGGTTCGGCCACCAGCGCGGCGTCCAGAAGGTCGATCAGTGCCTCGTGGCCGCCCAAAGCCCGCGCCGCCTCGGCCAGAACGTCGGGCAAATCCTCGGCGCCTTCCAGCACCTCGCGCAGCTCGTCCGCGCGGGTCAGGCCGTCGCGGATGGCCGTCAGGTCGCGCGGCCCGCCCCGGTCGAGCGCCAGCCGCGACAGCGCCCGGTCCATGTCCGACACCTGTCGCAGCCACTCGCGCAGGGTCTCGCCCAGCCGCGCATCATCCACCAGCCGCGCGACGCCCGCCTGTCGCGCCCGGATCGTGCTCAGATCCCGCGAGGGCGAGGTCAGCCGCCGTTCGAGCAGCCGCCCCCCGACCGCCGTCACCGTCCGGTCGATGGCCCACAGAAGCGACCCCTGCCGGCCGCCCGACAGGGAGTGCGTCAGCTCGAGGTTGCGCCGTGTCGCCGCGTCGATCTGCATGACGGCCTGCGGTTCTTCCCGCAAAGGCGCGCGCAGCAGCGGCAGCTTCCCCCGCTGCGTGATCTCGAGGTAGTCGACGATCGCCGCCATGGCCGAGACTTCGGCCCGCCCGAATGCGCCGAACGCGT
Source organism: Palleronia marisminoris (assembly GCF_900172315.1). Lineage (GTDB taxonomy): Bacteria > Pseudomonadota > Alphaproteobacteria > Rhodobacterales > Rhodobacteraceae > Palleronia > Palleronia marisminoris. The sequence continues at coordinate 81,206 of NZ_FWFV01000006.1, read as the reverse complement.
CCAGCGACCCGACCTTCCACGTCGCGCACAGCCGCTTCTCTCCCGCCACGCTGTCGAAGGACCCGCGCGACAGTCCTGTCGCCGAGCCCCCCAATTCGGCGACCAGCGGGGTCAGGTCGGCCTCGTGTGCCTCGCTCAGCAGCACCTCGCGGGGGGCCAGCCGCGCAAGCTCCGGCCCCAGCCGCACGCGCGGGCACGGCGTCACGCGCAATTCGCCGGTCGAGATGTCGACCCAGGCCAGCGCCCCCTCGCCCCGCACATCGGCCCAGGCGGCGAGGAAGTTGTGCCGCCGGGCGTCCAGCAACGACTCTTCGGTCAGCGTGCCGGGCGTCACCAGCCGCACCACCGCGCGCTTCACCACGGATTTGGACCCGCGCTTCTTGGCCTCGGCGGGGTCCTCCATCTGCTCGCAGACGGCGACGCGGAAGCCCTTGCGGATCAGGGTCAGCAGGTAGCCTTCGGCGGCGTGGACCGGGACGCCGCACATGGGGATGTCATCGCCCAGATGCTTGCCGCGCTTGGTCAGGGCGATGTCCAGCGCCTCGGCGGCCGCCACCGCGTCATCGAAGAACAGTTCGTAGAAGTCACCCATCCGGTAGAACAGCAGCGCGTCCGGGTGATCCGCCTTGATCTCGAGAAACTGCGCCATCATCGGCGTCGGTGCGTCGCTCACGGGTGCCCCCTTGCCCCAGGTCGCACCCCTCTAGCAAAGCCCCGCGTCCCGCAAAAGTCGGGCCTGAGCGTCTTTTCGTTTGTTTCCCAAAAATACCCGGCCGCGCAGTTTTCAGTATGGATGCGCGACCTTCTCCGTGTCACCTAGGGTGCCGGGGCAGGAGTGAGGGAACCGATGGCCAAGAAGTTCACCGACGAAGAGGCGCTGCAGTTCCACATGCAGCCGCGTCCGGGCAAGTTCGACATCGCGGCGTCGGTTCCGATGTCCACGCAGCGCGACCTGTCGCTGGCCTACTCCCCCGGCGTGGCCGTCCCGTGCGAGCGCATCGCGGCCGAGCCCGGCCAGGCCTACGACTACACCAACAAGGGCAACCTAGTCGCCGTGATCTCGAACGGAACCGCCGTGCTGGGCCTCGGCAACCTCGGCGCGCTGGCGTCGAAGCCGGTGATGGAGGGCAAGGCGGTCCTGTTCAAACGCTTCGCCGACGTGAACTCGATCGACATCGAGCTTGCCACCGAGGACCCCGACGCCTTCTGCGCCGCCGTCAAGCTGATGGAGCCGACCTTCGGTGGCATCAACCTGGAAGACATCAAGGCGCCCGAGTGCTTCATCATCGAAAGCCGCCTCAAGGAAGAGATGGACATCCCCGTCTTCCACGACGACCAGCACGGCACGGCGGTGATCTGCGCGGCGGGGCTGATCAACGCGCTGCATATCAGCGGCAAGCGGATCGAGGACGTGCGGATCGTCCTGAACGGCGCGGGTGCGGCCGGGATCGCGTGCCTCGAGCTGCTCAAGGCGATGGGCGCGACCGCCGACAACTGCATCATGTGCGACACCAAGGGAGTCATCTATCAGGGCCGGACCGAGGGGATGAACCAGTGGAAGTCCGCGCACGCCGCCCGGACCGACCTGCGCACGCTCGAGCAGGCGATGGACGGCGCGGACGTGTTCCTGGGCGTCTCCGTGAAGGGTGCCGTCACGCAGAAGATGGTCGAGAGCATGGCCCCGAACGCCGTGATCTTCGCCATGGCCAACCCCGACCCCGAGATCACGCCCGAGGATGTCCACGCCGTCCGCGAGGACGTGATCGTCGCGACGGGGCGCTCGGACTATCCCAACCAGGTGAACAACGTCCTTGGCTTCCCCTACCTCTTCCGCGGAGCGCTCGACATCCATGCCCGTGCGATCAACGACGAGATGAAGATCGCATGCGCCGAGGCGCTGGCCGCCCTCGCGCGCGAGGACGTCCCGGACGAGGTCGCCCTCGCCTATGGCCGCAGCCTGAAATTCGGGCGCGACTACATCATCCCGACCCCGTTCGACCCGCGCCTGATCTGGCGCATTCCCCCCGCCGTCGCGCGCGCCGGCATGGATACCGGCGTCGGCCGTCGGCCCATCGTCGACATGGAGGGCTACCAGCAGGCGCTGAAGGCGCGGATGGACCCGACCGCCTCGATCCTGCAGGGCATCTACGCCCGCGCCCGCCGGGCCCAAAAACGGATGATCTTCGCCGAGGGCGACGACATCCGCGTGCTGAGAGCCGCCCTCGCCTATCGTCGCGAGGGTCTGGGAGAGGCGATCGTCGTCGGCCGCGACGCGGACATCCGCGAGAAGCTGCACACCGAGGGGCTGGGCTCGGCCTTCGACGGGCTGAACATCGTGAACGCCGCCAAGACCGAGCACCTCGAGACCTACAAGGACTTCCTATACGAGCGCCTGCAACGGAAGGGCTACGATCGGTCCGACATCCACAGGATGGCCGCCCGCGACCGTCATGTCTTTTCGGCTCTGATGCTGGCCCATGGGCACGGCGATGCGCTGGTCACCGGGGCCACGCGCAAGTCCGCCCACGTGCTCGACCAGATCAACATGGTCTTCGATGCGCGGGCCGAGGATGGCGCCGTCGGCATCACCGCCCTGTCGCTGCGCGGCCGGATCGTGCTGATTGCCGACACGCTGGTTCACGAATGGCCCGACGAGGACGACCTCGCCAACATCGCCTCGCGCGGCGCCGACGTCGCACGCGCCCTGGGTCTCGAGCCGCGCGTTGCCTTCGTCAGCTTCTCGACCTTCGGCTACCCGGTATCCGAGCGTGCCCGCAAGATGCACCTCGCGCCGCAGGTGCTCGACGCGCGGGGGGCGGATTTCGAGTACGAGGGCGAGATGACGGTCGATGTCGCGCTCAACACCGAGGCGATGAAGCACTACCCCTTCTGCCGCCTCACCGGCCCGGCCAACGTGCTGGTCGTACCGGCCAGGCACTCGGCCTCGATCTCGGTGAAGCTGATGCAGGAGATGGGAGGCGCGACGGTCCTCGGGCCCATCCTCACGGGGATCGCGAAGCCGGTGCAGATCGCCTCGACCGGCATGGGCGTGGCCGACATCCTCAACATGGCGGCGATTGCGGCCCGCGACATGGCCTAGACCGCCACCGTCACCGCTTCGGCGAAGATCCTGGCGCCGACCTCGATCAATGCGTCGGGGAAGTCGTAGCGCGGGTCGTGGAGCGGGGGCTGTCCTTCGCCCGCGCCCAGGAACAGCATGGCGGCCGGAGCCAACGCGCTCAGCCGGCCGAAGTCCTCTGAGGGCCGCCACGGCTGCCCTTCGGGGCCGTGCTCAACCCCTGCTGCGTCCAGCGCCCGGCGCAGGACCTTCACCGCCTCGGGATGGTTCGACGTCGCCTCGAACACCTCGTGGTAGTCGATCGTGACCCCCAGCCTGTCGGCCACGGCCGTCTCGCGGACCAGCGCCTCGGCGTCGCGCACCAGCTGGGCCATCCGTTCATCGGTCAGGGTGCGCAAGGTCGCGCGCAATTCGCCCCGCCCTGGCGCCACGCCGAAGGCGGTGCCGCCCATCGAGACGCCCGCCACCGTCACCAGCGCGAACTGTTCCGCCGGGAACGTACCCTCGTCCAGATCCGTCAGCCCCTCCATCAGCCGTGACAAGGCGCGGCGCGGGCTCAGCCCGTGTTCCGGGCTGGAGGCATGTGCCTCGCGCCCGGTCAGACGAACCCGCATCCCGCGCGAGGCCGAGCCCATCGGCCCATCGGCCAGGGCCGCGCTTCCGATCGGCAGGCCCGGAAGGTTATGGAGCGACACCACCAGGTCCGGCGCCAGGCCCGCCGTGCGGGGATCGGCCAGCACCGCCTTTGCGCCTGCGCCGTCCTCTTCGGCCGGTTGGAACAGCAGCACCACCCTGCCCCGCGCGAAGCCTCGGCCCAAGGCGCGCGCCAGTGCCACGAGGATCGCCATATGCCCGTCGTGGCCGCACATATGCGCGACGCCATCGTGCTCGGACGACCACGGCACGCCGCTCTCCTCAAGGATGGGCAGCGCGTCCAGCTCGGCCCGGATCATCAGGCAGCGCCCGGGCCCGGTGCCGTGGAACACGGCTGCGACGCCGGTGCCGCCGAGCCCCTCCAACACCTCGTGGGCACCGGCGCCGCGCATCTCCGCCGCGATGATCCGCGCGGTCTCGTGCTCCTGCCCCGACAGTTCGGGACGGGCATGAAGACGGCGGCGCAGGGCGCGCGCCGCCGTCAGGTCGTCATTCGTCACATCTATCATGGGCGGCAGCCTGTCCGGGCCGCCGCCCGCCGTCAATTCACGAACGGTGCGTCGTCGCCCCAGACCTCGCGCACGCGCGCGTCGCGGCCACAGCCTTCGCGGTAGCGCTTGTAGGCGACCTCTTTCGGCACGGCGAGGCCCACCGAGGTGAAGGCGATCCGGTCGTCGGACTTGTAATAGTCCTGGTGATAGTCGCCCACCGGGTAGAATTCGTCGAAGGACATGACCGGCGTGACGATCTGCTGCCCCAGCTCCTGCTCGGCGGCGGCGATGGCGGCTTCGGCGGCCTGGCGCTGTTCCTCGGTCTCGACATGGATCGCGGTCTCGTATTCCCGACCCCGGTCGCAGAACTGCCCCCCTGCGTCGAGCGGATCGACCGAGCGCAGGAACAGGTCGTAGATCTGGCGGTAGCTGATCTGGCTATCGTCGAAGGGCACTTCCACCGCCTCGATGTGGTCGCCCGAGTTGCCGTAGGTCGGGTTCGCGGTCGTGCCCCCGGCGAAGCCCGAGATGACGTCGCCGACGCCCTGAACCTTCTCGAAGTCGGCCTCGACACACCAGAAGCAGCCACCCGACAGGTAGGCGGTCTGCTGCGCGGCGCCGGCAGGCACGGCGCCTGCGGCTACCGTCGCGGCCAGGATTGCGAATTTCATCATCGTGGGTCCTCCTTTGCGGCAGAACGTGCGCGCGCCCTGTCCGATTTCAAACCGAACTTCCCGTGACTGACGCCATCTTGACCGATGTTTCACCGCCACCGCCGTACCTTTCCGTGGCGCCATCGCCACCCCATATTCGGCGCGAGAACGAAGATCGGAGCCGGACGGATGGGATACGCAAAGACCGCGATGCTGATGGCCGCGATGACGGCGCTGTTCATCGGCGTCGGCTACCTGCTCGGCGGGACCACGGGCATGATCATCGCCTTCGCGGTGGCCGTCGGGATGAACGCGTTCTCGTGGTGGAACTCGGACAAGATGGTCCTGCGGATGCACAATGCGCAGCCGGTGGGGCCGAACGATCGCACGGGCCTCAGCGACATGGTTGCCGGCCTCGCGCGCAACGCTGGTCTGCCGATGCCCGCAGTCTACATCATCGACACGCCCCAGCCGAACGCCTTCGCCACCGGCCGCAACCCCGAGAACGCCGCCGTTGCCGTGACCACGGGCTTGATGCGCAGCCTCAGCCGCGAGGAATTGGCCGGCGTCGTTGCGCACGAACTGGCGCATATCCGGAACCGCGACACGGCGATCATGACCGTCACGGCGACCTTCGCCGGTGCGATCTCGATGCTGGCGAATTTCGCGCTGTTCTTCGGTGGCTCGCGCGAGCGGATGGGGATCGCGGGAACCATCGCCATGATGATCCTTGCACCGCTGGCCGCCGCGCTGGTGCAGATGGCGATCAGCCGGACCCGCGAATACTCGGCCGACCGCGCGGGGGCCGAGATCTGCGGCAATCCGCTGTGGCTTGCATCGGCACTCGGGAAGATCGCGCAAGGTGCGGCCCGGATCGACAATCATGCCGCCGAGCGCAATCCAGCCACGGCGCACATGTTCATCATCAACCCCCTGCACGCACACAAGCACGACAACCTGTTCTCGACCCACCCGGCGACAGAGAACCGCGTCGCCGCCCTGCGCGAGATGGCTGGCGGGGCGCAGCCCGCCGCCGTTCCGGCGCAGCGCGGCCCTTGGGGCTGACTACTTCAGAAGTTGCGAAAGTTTCAGTGCGACCTTCATGTCGCCCGACACCTTGATCTTGCCGGTGGCGAAGGCCGTCATCGGGTTCAGCTTGCCCGTGACGAGCTTTTCCAAGTTCGGCTCGGAGATGTGGATGGTGCAGTCGGCTGGATCGTCGGCCAGCCGGGCGTCGGTCCCGTCAAGGGTGATCGCGCCGTCATCGCCGCAGTCGAACTTGATGCTGTCGTCCAGCGGCTTGCGGTCCAGCCCGCGCTGGAACCTGTCGCGAATGTCGGTGAGTGCCATCTGCCCGTCCTCCTGCACGCGAACTGCATGAAGGACGGGCGTGACTGAAGCGTGACGTTACGACCCGAGCCGCCGCTTGCGCGCCGCCAGCAGCTTCAAGCGCAGGGCGTTCAACTGGATGAACCCCGCCGCGTCCTTCTGGTCATAGGCACCGGCGTCGTCCTCGAAGGTCACATGCGCCTCGGAATAGAGCGAGTGGTCCGACCACCGCCCGACCGTCCGCGCCATGCCCTTGTAGAGCTTCAGACGCACGGTGCCGGTCACGTGCTGCTGCGAATGGTCGATGGCGGCTTGCAGCATCTCGCGCTCGGGCGAGAACCAGAAGCCGTTGTAGATCAGCTCGGCGTAGCGGGGCATCAGCTCGTCCTTCAGATGCGCCTGCCCGCGGTCGAGCGTGATCTGCTCAATCCCGCGATGCGCCTCGAGCAGCAGCGTGCCGCCGGGCGTCTCGTAGATGCCGCGGGATTTCATGCCGACGAAGCGCCCCTCGACCAGGTCGAGCCGGCCGATGCCATGCTTGCCGCCCAGCTCGTTCAGCTTGGTCAGAACCGTTGCAGGCGACATCGCCGCGCCGTTGACCGACACGGCATCGCCCTTCTCGAACCCGATCTCGATGAACTCGGGCGTATCGGGCGCGTCCTCGGGGTTCACGGTGCGCTGGTAGACGTAGTCGGGCGCGTCATCGGCCGGGTTTTCCAGCACCTTGCCTTCGGACGAGGTGTGCAGAAGATTCGCGTCCACGCTGAACGGCGCCTCGCCGCGCTTGTCCTTGGCGATGGGGATCTGATGCTTCTCGGCGAAGTTTATGAGATCCGTGCGAGACGAAAGGCTCCATTCCCGCCACGGCGCGATGACCTTTAGGTCTGGGTTGAGCGCTGCCGCCGAAAGTTCATAGCGAACCTGGTCATTGCCCTTGCCGGTCGATCCATGCGCGATCGCATCTGCGCCGGTCTCTTGAGCGATCTCGACGCAGCGCTTGGTGATGAGGGGCCGAGCGATGGAGGTTCCGAGCAGGTAGAGACCTTCGTAAACGGCATTGGCGCGAAACATCGGGAAGACGAAGTCGCGCACGAATTCCTCACGCAAGTCGTCAATGTAGATTTCGCTTGCGCCCAGCATCTCGGCCTTCTTGCGTGCAGGCTCGAGTTCTTCGCCCTGGCCCAGGTCGGCGGTGAAGGTCACGACCTCGCAGCCATACTCGGTCTGCAACCACTTGAGAATGATCGAGGTATCGAGCCCGCCCGAATAGGCCAGCACCACTTTCTTCGGTTGCGACATGATCCCGTGTCTCCTTTGCGTCAGGGCGCGGATATCGGTTTGCGCGGCGGGGAGCAATATTGGCGTTCCGTGCTTCGTATGCTTCTTGCAACCGCGGGATGATCGCGGAGAACTTGCGATGAAAAAGGGCTGGCACTTGTTCCGTCACGCGGCGGCAATGATCCTGCGCGATCTGCCCGGCACGCTCCGGGTCACCCTGCCGCCTTACCTGATCGGCGCCATCTGCCTCGCGGTTATGATCGCCCATTGGCCCGAGGCCACCCTGGGCGCGCCGAACGACGAAGAGATGTCCCTGCCCGGCACCGGCTATTTTCTCGGCTCGATCGGTCTGTGGTTTTCGATGCTCTGGATGGCCGTCCTCTGGCACCGATGGGTGCTTCTCGGCGAGATGCCGGAGACGGTGCCGCCCCTGTATCCGGGGCGGCTGGCGGCGTATTTCTGGAAGGGCCTGCTGATCTCGTTGATCCTGATCCCGGCCATTCTGATCGTTGCCGTTCCGGCCGGGATCGCCCTGTTCGGGGCCGGTGTGCCGCAAGCCGACTTGATCATGACCTTCCTGACATCGGCGGTGGCGCTGGGGATCTTCGGGCGCTTCTGCCCGGTCCTGCCTGCCGCCGCCGTCGGGCGCTCGATGGGCCTGCGCGAGGGGTGGTCGGCGACCGCAGGGGCAACGGGGCCCATCGTCGTGGCATCGATCCTGCTTGCGGCGGTCACCACGCTTCCGCCCATCGTGTTCACCGACGTGATCCTGATCGATGTCGCCGTGCAGATCGTCGTTCAATGGGTTCTGACGCTCCTTGGGGCCAGCCTGATGACGACGATCTACGGCCATTATGTCGAAGGCCTGGAATTGACCTGAGCGCGGCTTGCGGGCATCCCGATGCCCATGGATGATTTCACCGATGCCGCCCAGGCCCTCACGGCCCGCCTGCGGACGCTGTTCCCCGCGACTCCGCTGCAGCGGAACGCGTATCTGAGCCAGAAATACGATGCCGACATCTGGCTGAAGCGCGAGGATCTGACGCCGGTGCGATCCTACAAGATCCGCGGGGCGTTCAACGCCATGCGCAAGGCGCTCGAGTCCGATCCCGACCGGGCGTTGTTCGTGGCTGCCTCGGCCGGCAACCATGCGCAGGGTGTGGCCTTCAACTGCGCCCATTTCGGGGTGAGGGGCGTGATCTTCATGCCGGTCACCACGCCGCAGCAGAAGATCGACAAGACCCGTGCTTTCGGCGGCACGGACATCGAGATTCGCCTGGTCGGCGACTATTTCGACGAGACGCTTCGCGTGGCACAGGAATTCTGCGCGGCAGAGGGCGGCCATTTCCTCGCCCCGTTCGACGACCCGCACGTGATCGAGGGACAGGCCTCGGTCGTGGTCGAGATGCTGGACGAGATGCCCGCGCCGCCCGACATGGTGATCCTGCCGGTGGGCGGCGGCGGTCTGTCGTCGGGCATCAAGCGGTATCTCGATGCGACCGTTCCGGGCCTGTCCCTGTGGCTGGTCGAGCCGGTGGGTGGCGCGAGCTTGACGGCCGCCCTCGCGGCCGGCGCGCCGGAAAGCCTGAGCCGCGTGGACAGCTTCGTCGATGGCGCCTCGGTCGCCCGGATCGGGGCGCGGCCATTCGAGATCCTGAAGACCGTCCCACCCGAGAGGGTACTGCTGGCGCCAGAGGACCGCATCTGCGCGACCATGCTCGAGATGCTGAACGTCGAGGGGATCGTCCTGGAACCTGCGGGGGCGCTGTCGCTCGACGTGCTGCCCGAATTGGCAGATCAGATCCGTGGGAAGACTGTAGTCTGCGTCACATCGGGCGGCAATTTCGACTTCGAGCGACTGCCCGAGGTGCGCGAGCGTGCGCAGCGGTTCTCGGGCATCAAGAAATACTTCGTCCTACGCCTGCCGCAGCGCCCCGGCGCGTTGCGCGACTTCCTCGAGCTTCTGGGGCCGGATGACGACATCGCCCGGTTCGAGTATCTCAAGAAGTCCGCGCGCAACTTCGGGTCCGTCCTGATCGGGATCGAGACCACGCACGCGCGCAACTTCGAATCGCTCTTCCAGCGCCTCGACGCGGCCGAGTTCGTCTATCGGGACATCACGGCCGACCCGATCTTGTCGGAATTCCTGATCTGACAGCCGCATTCCCCGGCGAAGGCGTCGGCCGACTGTTCCACAAGATGTGCGATCATCGCCGGATCCGTCTTCCGCCCCTCGTGCAGCGCCGTTTCGGCCTGTTTGCACACGAGGACGAGGCGCGCCATGCCCATGGTTTGCGCCGACCCTTTAAGCGTATGGACAAGAGGCACGAGGTCGGCACCGTCTTCCGCCCCGATCCGCTCGACCAGGACGGCGGCTTCCGAAACGAAAAGTGCGTGCAGTTCGGGCAGGATCTCCGCCCCGAAATCGTCACGCATTTCGGCGAGGCGCTGCATGTCGATAAGCGGCGTATCATCAATCATGCGGCGTGGAATCGCACAGCCGCGTTAAGGATAAGTAAGCAGGTGCGCTTAAACCGCGCTTAAGACCTTGGCGTCTACGGTTCGGCATTTCCAAGGGATATTGCTGCCGTGACCGACCCAGACCTGGAGAGTGCCGACGACTACCCTGCCCCTAGGCGTCCGACGATCCTTCTGGTCGATGACAGCAGCCTTCAGCGGCGGGTACTGGCCGCGGCGCTTCGTGGAACGCCCTTCACCGTAATCGAGGCAGCAAGCGGCGAAGAGGCGCTTGACCTGTGCCGCGAGACCCCGCCCGACATCGTGGTCAGCGACTGGATGATGCCGGGGATGAGCGGTCTGGATCTCTGCGCCGCGCTCAGGTCGGACCTCCGCGAGGACTACATCTATTTCATCATCCTGACGACCAAGACGGGGACCGAGGATCTGGCCACCGCGCTCAGCATCGGGGCGGACGACTTCGTCAGCAAACCACTGTCGCACCAGGAGCTTCTCGCACGTATCACCGCGGGCGAACGCATTCTCGGAATGACCCGCGAGCTGCGTGAGAAGAACCGCCTCGTCATGCAGACGCTCGACCGCATGAGGCGGATGAACGACCGGTTGGACCAGGATCTGGCCGAAGCCCGCCGCCTTCAGCTGTCCCTTTCCGCGAAGGGACCGATCGAGGTGCCGGGATGGTCGATCCACTTCGACCTCGAGCCGTCTGGCCATGTCGGAGGGGACATCCTGGGCACGTTCCCCGTGGGCGAGGATCGGATCGGGCTCTATTCCATCGACGTGTCCGGGCACGGGATCACGTCCGCCCTGGTCACGATGCGTCTGTCGTCCTGGCTCTCCAGCGGCAGTCCCAAGCGCAATATCGCACTGACCGACGGGCCTGACGGCATCAGGATGCTGCCGCCTGATCAGATCTGCACCCGGCTGAACGAGCGTTTCCTCGCGGATCACGACACCGGGCACTACTTCACCATCCTCATCGGCGAGCTCGACCCTGTAACCGGGCGCTTCGCCTTCTGCCAGGCCGGACATCCCCATCCGCTCCACTGCCTCGAAGCGGGCGACATGCGGTACGTCGGACTTGGCGGACCGCCGGTCGGGCTGATCGACGACATGGAATACGAGGCTGGCGAGATCACCCTCGCGCCCGGGGACAGGCTTCTGATCTACTCGGACGGGATCACGGAGTGCCCGGCGCCGGACGGCACGATGGTGGACGAGGTCGGCCTGACCCGGATGATCGACAGGCACCGGAACGCGCATGGGGCCGCGCTCTTTTCGGCAGTCCGAGCAGAGCTGGCTTACATGCGCGACGGCGGGGATCTGCCCGACGATATTTCCGCGATCCTGATTGAACGGCTCTAGCGCAGCAGCGTTTCCAGGAAACGCGCATCGCCCGGGATGGAAAGCTGCTGCACGGCCTCTTCGGCCGCCATCCATAGCGCCTCGTGCTCGGGTTCCACCGGCGGTCCGATGCGCAAGGTGGGGCGCGCCAGGTAGATGTGGCACACCTTCTCGGCATGGATCTGGTAGTCCGGCATCCACACGAAGCGCCGGTGCGCTCCCAACCGCCGCGGCGCCATCAGGCGGTAGCCTGTCTCTTCATAGACCTCGCGGTGCAGCGCGCGGACGGCGCCCTCGCCCGGATCGATGCCGCCGCCGGGAAGCTGAAATTCCGCGCGTGGGCTTCTCTGGAATGTCACCAGAACCTGCCCGTCCAGCATGAGGATCGCATAGGCGCCGGGCCTGTGCGTGTAGCGGATACCGGCTTCGGGAGGGGATTCGATGCGGATCATGGCGGCCTTTCCGGGGTTCAAGCGCGCGTCGCCTTGCCTATATGGGGCCAGTAACACCGAAATCCGCTCGATCGAGGAAACCATGACCCTGGGACAGACCATCGCCTGGGACGACACCGTCCTGCCCTTCCAGCTCGACCGTTCCGACACCCGCGGACGCGTCGCGCGGCTCGACGGCGTTCTGGCCGAGGTGCTGCGGCAACACGACTACCCGCCCGAGATCGAGGCCCTGGTGGCAGAAGCCGTCATGCTGACCGCGCTGATCGGGCAGACGATCAAGCTGCGGTGGAAACTGTCGCTGCAGGTGCGCGGCGACGGTCCCGTGCGGCTGATCGCCACCGACTACTATGCGCCGGGACAGGATGGCAGCCCCGCTCAGATCCGGGCCTATGCCAGCTATGACGGCGACCGGCTGACGGCCGGCGGGGACGCCTTCGACCACATCGGCAACGGGTATTTCGCCATGCTGCTCGACCAGGGCGACGGGACGAAGCCGTATTCCGGCATCACGCCGCTGGCCGGCGGGTCGCTGTCGGCCTGTGCCGAGACGTATTTCGCGCAGTCCGAGCAACTGCCGACCCGTTTCGCATTGACCTTCGGCCAGGCGCAAGAGCCCGGCCAGGCCGCGCATTGGCGCGGCGGCGGGGTCATGCTCCAGCACATGCCCGCGGCGTCGCCCCTTCGCGCCGATGCCGAGGCGAGCGCGCAGGACGGTCTGATGAACGCCGGAGATATCCTCGACGGGGACGAAGCCGAGAACTGGACCCGCGTGAACACCCTGCTCGACACGGTGGAAGAGACCGAGCTCGTCGGCCCCCATGTCGCGCCGACCGATCTTCTGGTGCGCCTGTTCCACGAAGAGGCGCCACGGGTCTTCGACGCCCAGCCGATCCGCTTTGGGTGCACCTGCTCGGCCGACCGGGTTCGGCAGTCGCTGTCGATCTACTCGCAGCGCGATCTGGCGCATATGACGACCGACGAGGGCACGGTTACCGCCGACTGCCAGTTCTGCGGCGCGCATTACGAGCTCGATCCCAAGACGCTCGGGTTCGAGGCCGAGGAGGCTCCGAAAAACGGTGAGTGACCTGCGTGGCACCTTGATGTCCGCCTTGGCGCGGGTTTCGGCGCCCTCGTCCGATTTCGAACTGTCGTCCGCTTCGGCGCCCGCCCGCCCGGCACTGCGCGAGGCGGGCGTCCTCGTCCCCATCCGCGAAGATGGTCGGGTGATCCTGACCAAACGGGCGAGCCATCTCAGCCAGCATCCCGGCCAGATCGCCTTCCCGGGCGGCAAGGTCGAACCAATCGACGCGGACGCCACGGCCGCCGCCCTGCGCGAGGCACAGGAGGAGATCGCCTTGCCCGGGGACGCGGCCGAAGTCCTGGGCACGCTGCCGCCTCATGTCACGGTCACCGGCTACCGGATGACACCTGTGGTCGCCTTGATCCGCGGCGCGCCGCCCCTGCGCCCCGAGGCCGGCGAAGTGGCCGAGATTTTCGAGGTTCCGCTGGCGCATCTGGTCGACCGCCGGAACTACACGGTGCAGGGGCGCCTCTGGCGGCGGGAGCTTAGGCGCTACTACGTCGTGCCCTTCGGCCCCTATTACATCTGGGGCGCAACCGCGCGAATCCTGCGCGGGCTCGCCGAGAGGATGGCATGAGGATCGATGGCCCCTGGCGGCAGCATGACGGCGTGCAGACGTTCCTTCGCGCGCTTGCCGACGCGGGGCACCGGGGTCTGTTCGTCGGGGGCTGCGTGCGCAACGCAGCGCTAGATGCGCCGGTGGATGACATCGACATCGCGACCGATGCACCCCCCGAGCGGACCGTCCAGATCGCCGAGGCCGCCGGTTTCAAGGCCGTTCCCACCGGAATCGACCACGGCACCGTCACGGTGATCGCCGAGGGGCGCCCGCTCGAGGTGACGACGTTCCGCCGTGATGTCGAAACCGACGGACGCCATGCGCGGGTCGCGTTCTCGACCGAGGTGGCAGAGGATGCCGCGCGGCGCGATTTCACGATGAACGCGCTCTATGCCGAGGCCGACGGCACCGTGGTCGACCCTCTGGATGGCCTGCCCGATCTTCAGGCCCGGCGCGTGCGGTTCGTCGGCGATCCTCGCGCGCGGATCGCCGAGGATTACCTGCGGATCCTGCGCTATTTCCGCTTCCACGCCTGGTACGGAGACGCCTCGGAAGGCGTCGATGCCGAGGCGCTGGCGGCGTGTGCCGACCTCGCGGACGGGATCGAGCGCCTCTCGGCCGAGCGCATCGGCAAGGAGATGCTGAAGCTTCTGGCCGCCCCCGATCCCGCGCCCTCGGTTGCGTCGATGGAGCAGTCGGGCATCCTCGCACGTGTCCTGCCGGGTGCCGGGACCGCATCCCTTGCGCCCCTTGTACACCTGGAAGGGCTGATCGGCGTCGCTCCCGACGCGCTGCGCCGCCTCGCCGCGATCGGCGGCGAGGGCGCGCACGACCGCCTGCGCCTGTCGAAGAAGGAGGCTGGGCGGCTTGCCCGGCTGACGGACGGGACCGGCGCGGAGTCCGGGCTGGCCGAACTCGCCTTTCGCCATGGGCGGGACGAGGCGCAGGACATCGCCCTCTTGCGCGCGGCTCATTTCGGCGCGCCGCTACCGGCGGATCTGAACGAGAAGCTCGACCTCGGGGCCGGCGCCGTGTTCCCGGTGCGGGGGGCGGATCTGAAGGATCGGCTCGAGGGGCCGGAGCTGGGCCGGCAATTGCACGAGCTTGAACGGCGCTGGATCGCCTCGGGCTTCACGTTGACGCGCGACGAACTGCTGGGCTGACGGCCCGCGCTTTTCCTTTCGCACGCCCGTCCCTATGTCAGCGGGGCACCCCGGAAGGCCCTCATGTTCCGTTTCTTCGAAAACCTGGTGGACCCCTTTGCCCACCACCCGGACAGCGACGCGCCGCCGCGTCGGCTGTGGCCGTTCCTGCGCGACTACTCCCGGCCCTTCACCGGCATCTTCGTGTTCGCGGGGCTCACTTCGGTCGCCGTCGCCGCGATCGAGATCCTGCTGATCGCCTACCTGGGTCGCGTCGTGAACCTGCTCTCGGATGCGGATCCCCGGCAGACCTGGGCCGAGCACGGGACCGAACTGATCCTCGTGGCGCTCGCGATCCTGTTCGTGCGGCCGGTGATCCAGTCGCTGAACGTGTTGCTGCTGAACAACGCGATCCTGCCCAATTTCGGCACGCTGTTCCGCTGGCGCGCGCATTCGCACGTCATGCGCCAGTCGGTCGGCTGGTTCGAGAACGACTTCGCCGGGCGCATTGCCAACCGGATCATGCAGGCGCCGCCGGCTGCGGGCGAGGCCGTGTTCCAGGTCTTCGACGCGATGACTTATGCCGTCAGCTATATCGTCGGCGCGGCGATCCTCCTGTCCGGCGCCGACCCGCGCCTCGTCATCCCGCTGCTGATCTGGGGGATCCTCTACGGGTTCCTCATCCGGTGGGTCGTCCGACGCGTCGGTCCGGCCAGCGAGGCGGCCGCGGATGCCCGCAGCTTCGTCACCGGGCGGGTGGTGGACAGCTACTCGAACATCCATTCGGTGAAGCTCTTTGCCCATCACGACAAGGAAATGGAATACGGTCGCGAGGCGATCGCGCTGGCCCGGACGAAATTCCAGTTCGAGATGCGCCTCTACACCCTGATGGACGTGATGCTGACCGTGCTGAACGGGGTGCTGACGGTCGGAGTGGTCGGATGGGCCATCGCGCTGTGGTATTCCGGCGCCGCGACGGTGGGCGTGGTGGCGACGGCGAGCGCGCTGGTGATGCGCCTGTCGGGCATGACGGGCTGGGTCATGTGGGCCATCAGCTCGTTCTTCCGCAACCTCGGCGTCGTCGCCGAAGGGATGGAGACGATCGCCCAGCCGATCGCGTTGACCGACCACCCTGGCGCCCGGCCCCTGCAGTTCGAGCGTGGCGAGGTCCGGTTTGATCGCGTGACCCATCGATACGGGCGCGAGACCGGCGGCCTAGACGGGCTCGACCTGACGGTTCGTCCGGGCGAGAAGGTTGGTCTTGTCGGCCGCTCGGGGGCGGGAAAGTCGACGCTCGTCAAGCTGCTGCTGCGCTTCTACGACGCCGAGCAAGGCCGCATCCTGATCGACGGGCAGGATATAGGCACCGTCACCCAGTCCAGCCTGCGCCGCCAGATCGGCATGGTCAGCCAGGACAGCGCGCTTCTGCACCGGTCGGTCCGCGACAACATCCTCTACGGCAAGCCCGACGCGACCGAAGCCGAGGTGATCGCGGCCGCGCGCCGGGCCGAGGCGCATGAGTTCATCGAGGGCCTGTCCGATTCCAAGGGTCGCTCGGGCTATGACGCGCTTGTGGGCGAACGCGGCGTGAAGCTGTCGGGTGGGCAGCGGCAGAGGATCACGCTTGCCCGGGTGATCCTGAAGAACGCGCCGATCCTGGTGCTGGACGAGGCGACCTCGGCCTTGGATTCCGAGGTCGAGACGGCGATCCAGGAGACGCTCTACGGCGTGATGGAGGGCAAGACTGTGATCGCGATCGCGCACCGGCTCTCCACCATCGCCCGGATGGACCGGATCGTTGTGATCGACGAGGGCCGGATCGTCGAAGAGGGCGCACATGACGACCTGATCCGCCGCGATGGCCTCTATGCGCGGCTATGGGCCCGGCAATCGGGCGGTTTTCTTGATCTGGAGGCGGCCGAATGATCCGTTCCCTCGCAAACGTCATCGACGCGTTCCGCCCGGCCGAGGGGTCGCCACCCGACTCGCTCGGCAAGTTCTTCCTCTGGGCCCTGTCGGGCGCGTGGGGGTGGATGATCGTCGCCGGCGCGCTTTCGGCGCTTGCCGGGACGGCCGAGGTCTTCACCGCGCTGATCCTCGGCTGGGTCGTGGATTCGGCCGCCGGCGCGACGGATGTCGGCAGCTATTTCACGGACGAGGCGCCGCTGTTGCTGGGGGCGTTGGCGTTCTTCGTGCTCTTGCGGCCGGTCCTCTTCGGGCTGTCATCGGCGTCGAACGCGATCGTGGTCGCGCCGAACTTGAACCCGATGGTCCTGATGCGGCTGAATCGCTGGACGCTGGGACAGGCCGTCACCTTCTTCGACAACGATTTCGCGGGCCGGATCGCCCAGAAGCAGATGCAGACCGCCCGGGCGATCACCGAGGTCGCCTCCGAGTTCATCAACGTGGTCTGCTTCGCGCTGGCCTCGGTCGTGGGCGCGGCACTGCTGGTGGGCACCATCAACGTGTGGATGGCGGTGGGCCTTGGCGTGTGGCTGGTGATCTACCTGGCGACGATCCGGTGGTTCATGCCGCGCATCCGGGTTCGCTCCAAGGCGCGCGCGGCGACGCGGGCCATGGTCTCGGGGCAGGTCGTGGACACGATCACCAACATCAAGACGGTCAAGCTGTTCGCCCATGACGACCACGAGGACCAGGCCGCCCACGACGCGATCTCGACCTTCCGCGAGAAGGTGGTGGATTTCGGCGTGCTCACGGCCGGGTTCCGCTTCACGCTGATGACGCTGGCGGGAGTGCTGCCGGTCCTGCTGATCGGCGGGACGCTTTGGCTGTGGTCGATCGGCACAGCGACTGCGGGCGATATCGCGGCGGCGGGGACGATCTCGATCCGGATTGCGCAGATGACGGGCTGGGTCAGCTTCACGCTGATGGCGATGTATTCGAACGTGGGCGAGGTCGAGGACGGGATGAACACCCTGACCCCGCCGCACCAGTTGACCGATCCCGGCGACGCGGATGCGCTGCCCACGGGCGCCGAGGTCCGCTTCGAGGATGTCAGTTTCACCTACGGTCGGAATGTGGGCGGGTTGCGCAACGTGACGCTGACCTTGCGCGCGGGCGAGAAGCTGGGCGTGGTCGGGGCGTCGGGGGCGGGCAAGTCCACGATGGTGGCGCTGTTGCTGCGCCTCTACGACACCGAGACGGGGCGGATCACCGTGGCCGGCAAGGACGTGCGCGACGTGGCGCAGTCCGACCTGCGAAAGCGTATCGGGATGGTCACGCAGGAGACCGCGATGTTCAACCGCTCGGCGCGCGAGAACATCCTCTACGGTCGCCCCGACGCGAGCGATGCCGAGATGTTCGAGGCCGCAAGGAAGGCCGAGGCGCACGACTTCATCCTCCAGCTGGCCGACCACAAGGGCCGCACGGGATATGCCGCGCATCTTGGCGAGCGTGGCGTGAAGCTGTCGGGGGGGCAGCGCCAGCGAATCGCGCTGGCCCGCGCGATCCTGAAGGACGCGCCGATCCTGGTGCTGGACGAGGCGACATCGGCGCTCGACTCCGAGGTCGAGGCCGCGATCCAGGAGGCCCTGGACCGTGTGATGGAAGGCAAGACGGTCCTCGCCATCGCGCACCGGCTGTCGACGCTGGCCAACATGGACCGGATCATCGTGCTGGAAGAGGGCCGGATCGTCGAGGAAGGCACCCATCCCGATCTGTTGGAGAAGGACGGCATCTACGCCCGCTACTGGAAGCGGCAGTCGGGCGGGTTCATCCAATATGACGAGGCGGCCGAGTAGATGCAGCTGAGGATCGAGCGGCTGGGCCATCGCGGCGACGGGATCGCGCCGGGCCCGATCTTTGCACCGCGGACCCTGCCCGGCGAGCTGGTCGAAGGCGAAGTGACGGGCGACCGGATGGCGGCCCCGACGGTGATCGAGCCTTCGCGGGATCGGGTGAAACCAGAGTGCCCGAACTACGATGCCTGTGGCGGCTGCGATCTGATGCATGCCGACGACGCCTTCGTCGGCCGCTGGAAGGTCGGAATCGTGCGTCAGGCGCTCGAGGCGCGGGGGCTGCCTGCGCCGATCGTGGGGGTCGCCACGTCCTCGGCCCGGTCGCGGCGGCGCGCGGTCCTTTCCGCCAAGGGCGGCACGGTCGGCTTCCACGGCCGACGTTCGCACGAGCTGGTCGACGTGACTGGCTGCCGGGTCCTCGTGCCCGAGATCGAAGGCGCCCTGCCGGTGCTCGCCCGCATTGCCAGGGCCGCGGGGTCCGCACGGACCGAGCTGTCGCTGACGGTGATCGCCGGCAGGAACGGGCTGGACGTGGCGGTGCGGGGCGGCCCGGACCCGTCGCAGGCTGCACTGACTGACCTCACGGGCATCGCGGCGGAGGCCGATCTGGCGCGCCTTACCGTGAATGGCGAGCTCGTCGCCCGCTCGCGGGCCGCTTCCGTCTCGTTCGCGGGTGTGCTGGCCGAACCGCCGCCGGGCGGGTTCCTGCAGGCCACGCGGCACGGCGAATCGGCGCTTCTGGCCTGCGTATCGAAGGCGCTGGGCCAGGCGGGGCGGGTGGCCGATCTGTTCTCGGGCTGCGGAACCTTTGCCCTGCCGATCTCGAGGCGCGCCGAGGTTCACGCGGTCGAGGGCGATCCCGACCTTCTCGAGGCCGCCGCGGCCGCCTGGCGCCATACTAAGGGTCACCGCAAGCTGACGACCGAGAGGCGCGACCTGTTCCGCGATCCGCTTGCCGCGGCCGAGCTGTCTCGCTTCGATGGGCTAGTGATCGACCCGCCCCGCGCGGGGGCTGAGGCGCAGTGCCGCGAGCTTGCGGAATCGGACGTGCCGCGTGTCGCCGGGATCTCGTGCAACCCTCTCTCATTCGCCCGCGACGCCGAGATCCTGATCGGCGGCGGCTATCGGCTGGACTGGATCCGGGTGGTGGACCAGTTCCGCTGGTCTCCGCATGTCGAGGTTGCGGCAGCGTTTCAACGCTCTTGACGGCACTTTTCCGCCTCTCAAACTCGTGATGGCCAGCCCCCCGGTTCCGGGGTTATGGCGGGCACGGTAAAGGGCAAGAAAGACCCAGAGGCGAGCGAGACCAATGAAAATGATCCGGGCAATCCTGATGCTGACCGTCCTGGCCGCGCTTGCGGCGTGTGGCGGAAAAAGCAAGTTCCAGTCCTATGACGGCCCCGAAGTGACGCGGGTGCTGGTCTTCAAGGACGAGCGCAAGCTGTTCCTGATGCACGACGACGAGGTGTTGGCCGACTACGACATCGGCCTCGGCTTCTCACCCGACGGGCATAAGGAAATCGAGGGAGACGGTCGCACGCCCGAAGGGCACTACCTGATCGACCGGCGCAATCCGAACAGCCGATTCCACCTGTCCATCGGCATCTCGTATCCGAACGAGATCGATGTCGCGCGGGCGGAGGCGCTCGGAAAGGAGCCGGGCGGAGACATCTTCATCCACGGCCGTGGACCGACATATTGGGAGGACGCGCCGGATGACTGGACGTTCGGCTGCCTCGCGGTGACGGATGACGAGATCGAAAGGATCTATGCCATGGTGCGCGACGGGACGCCGATCTCGATCTATCCCTCGCGGGCACACATGAAGGCCGAGCTGCGCGCCCTCCGCCGTCAGGCGAAGAAGGCTGGCAGCACGACCGTCGTGGCGCCGGCGGTACCCGTCACTGGTACGACGGCGGTCGCACCCGTCGCGGCGGATACGACGGTAGTCACACCGGCGACGCCAATGCCGGCCGTCCCGGCGACGCAGCTGCCCGTGACGGAAGCGGCCGCCGGTTAGCGGCCGGTCGGCGGGGCGACGATCACCCCCTGGGTCTGCCGGATCGCGGATTGTTCCCGTGTTCCGGTGACCATCGTCCACCAGATCTTGCCATTGGCCTCCTGGTGCCACGCGAAGCCCAGATCGCGCGCGAGGGGGTCGACGACGATCTGGCGCGTCTCGGGCGTCTCCATCCAGGCGGCGAGCGTCTCGAGCTCGGTTTCGTAGGTCTCGGAGATGTTCTGGCCGAGCACGCGTCCTGAGTAGCCCACGCGGTCCGCGCGATCGAGCGGCGAAGAGCCGTCGGATCCAAAATGCCAAGGCCGATTCTGTATGCTCATGTCGCGCGAGTGGGTCGCCGCGGCGGCCGTCAGCTCCGAGTTCAGCGACAGGGACGGCGCCCCCGCCGCCTGGCGCAGCGCGTTCAACCCGTCGAGAAAACGCAGCTGCACCACGTCGTCACCTTGCGCCGAAACGCTGTAGAGCTGCGGCAAGGGCCGCCCGTCCGGGCCGACTTGCGCCACCGGGGGCGGCGCCGCGCAGGCGGCGAGGGACAGGCAAAGGGCAGCGGTCGCAAGTGGGGCGAACTTCATCGACGATCTCCGGTCGGACCAGCCCGGCCTTAGCGCCTACAGTGCATCATGGCAATTGACCCTTGGCGGATTGACGCCAGCGTGAATTGCGCCGGTCCGGCGCGCGCTATATGTTCGGCGAAAACAAGACCGGCACCCATTTTTCGAGTTTGAGGCGGTAACAATGACCACCAAGTTTTCCGGCGGCGTCAGCCGTCGCGCGTTTGTCGGCGGAGCGGCGGCTACACTGTTGTCGGCGCCGGCCATCGCGCAGCAGAGCAATTCGACCGAGTTCAGCGCGCCAGTGACCGACGCGACCCGGCGCAATGTGTCGAGCTTCCGCACCCTCGAATGGCAGCCCTATTTCGAGACGCTGACCAACGGCGCCATCCTGTGCGACATCTCTTCGCGTGCGTTGCATTTCTGGAACGACGACGGCTCGATCTACAAGCTCTATCCCACCTCCGTCCCGCAGACCGACGATCTCACCCGGCGCGGCCGGACCGAGGTGATCCGAAAGGTCGAAGGACCAAGCTGGGCGCCGACGCCCGAGATGAAACAGCGGAACCCAGAATGGCCGGATTTCATCGGACCGGGCCCGGACAATCCTCTCGGGACACACGCATTGTACCTGAGCTGGCAATATTACCGCATCCACGGAACGCAGGACACGCGGAAGATCGGCCGCCGTTCGTCGAACGGCTGCATCGGGCTGTATAACGAGCATATTGCGGAACTCTTCAGCCTCACCGGGTCGGGCACGCAGGTGTTGCTTATTTGACAGATTCCGGTGCGGGGGGAACTCTTCACGCTGCAGTGGCATTTGCGTGATGTGACTGATGGCTTATTACCGCAGTCGAGGTACAGTCTATGGGTGCCTGCTGCCGCCTCACTGAACTCTAGGCACCAGGCCAAACTGGAGTAATGAAATGAAGAAAATCGCTCTCGCCGCTGCTCTTTCCGTTGCCTCGACCTCCGCGTTCGCCGGTGGCATGGCGCCCGTCGCGCCCGTCATGGAGCCCGCCGTGGTTGTCGAAGAGTCGTCGTCCTCGTCGGCCGGCATCGTGATCCCGCTTCTGCTGCTGGCTGTCGTGGCCGCCGTGGCCGTTTCGGACTAATTTCACGGCAGATTCCTTAAGAAAGGCGGCCGGTTTCCCGGCCGCCTTTTTCTATGTCCGCAGGTTGGATCGGCTCAGGTCCAGCCGGCCAGATTCTCCGTGATTGTCGCCTCGAGCGCACTGATATGTGCCTCGTCGTCGTTCAGGCACGGAATGTAGGTGAAGCGCTCCCCACCTGCATGCTCGAAGCTTTCGCGGATTTCCTCGTTGATCTCTTCGAGCGTCTCGATGCAGTCCGCCGAGAAGGCGGGCGCGCAGACCGCGATGTTCTTGATCCCACGCTCGGCAAGGCGCGCGACCTCTTCCACGGTATAGGGCTGCAGCCATTCCTCGGGGCCGAAGCGGCTCTGGAAGGTGGTGGTGATCTGCGTGTCGTCCCAGCCCAGCCGCTCTTTCAGCAGGCGCGTCGTCTTCTGGCACTGGCAATGGTAGGGGTCGCCCTCCATCAGGTAGCGCTTCGGCACCCCGTGATACGAGCAGACCAGCATGTCGGGCTTCGTCTCGAGCGCGCCGTAGGCCCGCTCGATCGATTGGGCGAGGGCGTCGATATAGTCTGGCCGGTCGAAGTAGGGCGGAACGGTGCGCGACGCCGGCTGCCACTTTGCCTTCATCAGCGCCCGGAAGAACTGGTCGTTGGCGGTCGCCGTCGTGGCGCCCGCGTATTGCGGGTAGAGGGGGAAGAACAGGATCTTCTGGCAGCCGTCGCGGATCATCTCCTCGACCTTCGTAAAGGTCGACGGGTTGCCGTAACGCATGCAGAACTCGATTCGGACGTCGCCGCCGAAGCGGTCCTGCATCCGCTCGCGCAGTTTCGCTGTCTGCGCCTTGGTGATCGTCATGAGGGGGCTTTCGCCCGCCTCGTTGTTCCAGATCGACTTGTAGGCCGCGCCGGACGAGAAGGGGCGTTTCGTCAGGATCACGCCCTGCAGCAGGGGCTGCCAAACGAAGGGCGAGTAGTCGATCACCCGCTTGTCCGAGAGGAACTCGTTCAGGTAGCGGCGCATCGACCAGTAGTCGTAACCGTCCGGGGTGCCGAGATTGGCGAGCAGCACGCCGATCTTCGCACGCGGGATCTTCGGGTGATCACTGTCCGCATGGGCGGGACGTTCCGCGTCTCTTGCGGTGGGTTCGGCGTTCTTCGTGTCGAGCATCGTGGTCGGTCCTCACATCCGCGCGTTCGATCGGGATATAGAATTGCTCTAAACTGTCAATCTCGGTCCCGCTGCGAATCGTCGCGGTTCCCTGTTCCCAAGGCGTCCGCCAGCCTGGTCGTGGCAGAACCGGGGCGGAGCGGTTTCGGTTGGCTCCCGTCCGGCGCCCAGCCCGACAGGTGAACCAGCTCGAACGTCGCGTGGATGCGGGCGGGATCGTCCGCGTCGGGGAAGCGGTCGTGGTAAAGGCGTGCAGCCTCGGCGAACAGCGTGCGGGGCGGGATGCGGCGATCGCGGGCGGCGAGCGCGTTCGCTTCGCCCATCTGCCGCAGTTCGCGCAGCAAACCGAGCATGTCGGCGTAGCTGACGGTCAGCTTCTCGGTATCCGCGACGGGCAGGTTGAGGCCGGCGCGTTGCAGCAGGCTGCCGGCGTCGCGAATCTCGAGCATCGGGGCCACGCGGGGCGACAGGCCGCCCATGAGGCGTGTTTCCGCCTCGGCCAGGACGGCGCGCAGTTCGGCAAGGGTCTGGCCGCCGAAGGCCACCGACAGGCACAGCCCGTCCGGCCGAAGTGCGTGGCGCGCCTGCACGAGCTGCCCCACGGGATCGTTGGCCCAATGCAGCGCCATGGCGTGCAGCACCAGGTCGAAGGCCTCGCGAGGCAGATCGAGCGTCTCGTCATCTGCCACGACCGTTGCCGCGGGAAATCGCGCGGCCCAGAATTCAGGCTGCCCGGTGACGATCGCGATGTCCCGAAAGCTCCGCTTAACCATTTGCAGGCGATCATCGATCTGGTCGGCGGCAATCTCGTGCAGGAACAGGGCATCCGGCGTGGTGCGGGCACGGTTGCGGGCGAGGGTGGCCCGGTCGGTCAGTCTCGGCGGAGCATTGGTCATGGAGCGGAGGTAGGAGGGCGATGGGTCTGTGGCAATCGGTGGTGGACGCAATCTACCCGCCCGGCTGCGCCTTTTGCGATGCCGAGACCGAGACGGCGGGCGGGCTTTGCGGCGCCTGCTGGAGCAAGACGCGCTTCCTGAAGGGCTGCGTCTGCGACCAGTGTGGCGCTCCGCTACCGGGCGAGGATGCGTCCCTCGATCTGCGCTGCGACGATTGCCTCGTGGTCGGCCGGCCGTGGTCCCGGGGCCGGTCGGCGCTCGCTTACGAGGGGCCGGCGCGAACCATGCTGCTGCGTCTGAAGCATGGCGACCGCCTGGATCTGGTCGCGCCGGCAGCGCGTTGGATGGCCGAGGCGGGGCGGGCGATCTGGCCCGACGCGCCCTTGCTCGTGCCCGTGCCCAATCACTGGACCCGCCGCGTCAAGCGTCGCTACAACCAGGCGGCGCTTCTGGCCCGTGCGATTGCCCGGCAGACCGGGGCCGAGGTCGCGCCCCGTGCGCTGGTCCGAACGTCCCAGACCGCGCTTCTTGACGGAAAGAGCCCGGCGGCCCGCTTCGAGGCGCTGGATGGCGTGATCGCCGCGCATCCCACTCACGGAGGCGTCGTCGCCGGCCGCAACGTCATCGTGATCGACGATGTGATGACGTCGGGCGCCACTCTTGCGGCCGCGACGGAGGCCCTGATCGGCGCGAGCGCACAGGAGGTTCGGGTTCTCGCACTGGCACGGGTCCTGAAGGAGACCTAGATCTCGTGGCAACACAGAAAGAGGACATCCCATGGCAACCGTCGAGATCTACACCACGCCGCTTTGCGGCTACTGCCACGCCGCGAAACGCTTGCTGAAGTCGAAGGATGTGAGCTTCTCGGAAACCGACGTATCCCGCGACCCCGACCTGCGGGCGAAGATGACCCAGCGGGCGAATGGCAGCCGGACCGTGCCGCAGATCTTCATCGACGACACCCATGTCGGCGGCTACGACGACCTCGCCAAGCTCGAACGGGACGGAAAGCTCGATCGGTTGCTTGCGTGAGGATCGGTCTCGTCCAGATGACGTCGTCGGATGATCCGGCGGCGAACCTGGTGACCGCCCGGGACGCGGTGCGCGAGGCAGCCGGGCAGGGCGCGGAATTCGTCCTGACGCCCGAGGTCGCGAACTGCGTGTCGGCCAGTCGCACCCGGCAGCGCGAGGTTCTGCGCCGCGAGGGCGATGATCCGACCCTCGCCGCACTGCGCGACGAGGCGTCGCGGGCGGGCGTCTGGCTGCTGATCGGCTCGCTTGCGCTGGCGACCGAGGAAGAGCGGTTTGCCAACCGGTCTTTCCTGATCGCGCCGGATGGCGAGATCGCGGCACGCTACGACAAGATCCACATGTTCGACGTGGACGTCTCGGAGACCGAGACCTACCGCGAGTCTTCCGGCTTCCGCCCTGGCGAGAGAGCCGTGATGGCGACGACGCCCTTCGGCTGTGTCGGCCTGACGGTCTGCTATGATGTGCGGTTCGCCTATCTCTACAGGGCGCTGGCTAAGGCAGGGGCGGATATCCTTACGGTGCCGGCTGCCTTCTCGCCGGTCACGGGTGCTGCGCATTGGGAGCCGCTTTTGCGCGCCCGTGCCATTGAGACGGGCTGCTTCGTCCTCGCCCCGGCGCAGACGGGCCGGCACCAAGCCGGTCAAGGCCGCGCGCGCGAGACTTACGGGCACGGGATGGTCGTCGCACCATGGGGAGAGGTGCTGCTGGACCAGGGGACCGAGCCGGGCATCGCGGTCCTCGACATCGACCTTTCGCAGGTCGAGGCGGCGCGAAAGCGCGTGCCCAGCCTGTCCCACGACCGGGACTTCAGCTTTTGACGGCGGCGCCCACGTAGTTCACCGACAGATCCGTCGCGCTGAGCGACCACTTCCAGGACAGCGAGTCGAACACCATTCCGGTGCGGTCCACGCAGGCCAGTCCCGCGCCTTCCATCATCTGCTTCATCTCGTCGGGCTTGACGAAGCGGTCCCAGTCATGCGTGCCGCGGGGCAGCCAGCGCAGCACCCATTCCGCCCCGACGATGGCGAGCGCAAAGCTTTTCGTCGTGCGGTTCAGGGTGGAGCAGATCATCAGGCCGTCGGACTTCAGAAGCGATCCGCAGGTGGTCACGAAGCCGGGCGGGTTGGCGACATGCTCGATCACCTCCATCGCGAGGACGACGTCGTAGGTCGACCCGTCAGAGGCGAGTGCCTCGGCCGTGGCGGCGCGGTAGTCGATCGTCAGTCCCTGTTCCTCGGCATGGGTCTGGGCGACGGGAATGTTGCGCTCGGACGCGTCGATCCCGGTGACGGTGGCGCCGAGGCGGGTCATCGGCTCGGCCAGCAATCCGCCGCCGCAGCCGATGTCGAGGAGGGAAAGACCTTCAAACGGACGTTTCGCCCGCAGGTCACGTCCGAACTGGGCGGCGATCTGGCGGGTGATGTAGTCCAGGCGGATCGGGTTCATCTGGTGGAGCGGCCGGAACTTTCCGTTCGGATCCCACCACTCGGCCGCCATTGCGGAAAACTTGTCGACTTCGGAGGGGTCTATGGAGGACATGCCACGCCTTTGATTTTCCGGGTCGCGCCCCTCGCAGGGGCCGTCGCCGCGTCTATATAGAGCGCCCATGGATCATGCAGCAGGGCAAAAAAGCGCGGCGTCATACTTGTACCCGCGATTGGATCCCTTCGACCAGCGGATGCTGGCCGTTGGAGACGGACACTCGGTCTATGTCGAGCAATGCGGCAATCCCGAGGGTGTTCCCGTCGTGGTGCTGCATGGCGGCCCTGGGGGCGGGTGTTCGCCGTCCATGCGCCGCTATTTCGATCCCGAGCACTACCGGATCATCCTGTTCGACCAGCGGGGCTGCGGGCGGTCGCGGCCCCACGCATCGGTCGTCGACAACACCACCTGGCACCTCGTGGCCGATATCGAGCTGATCCGGAGCACCCTCGGCATCGAGAAATGGGTCGTCTTCGGCGGATCGTGGGGCGCAACGCTTGCCCTGATCTATGCCGAGGCCCATCCCGACCGGGTCCGCCACCTGATGCTGCGCGGCGTGTTCCTGATGACCCAGGCCGAGCTCGACTGGTTCTACGCCGGCGGAGCGGGGCGGTTCTGGCCGGACCTGTGGTCGAAATTCGTCGATCTGGTCCCCCACGACGAGCGCGACGATCTGGTGGCCGCCTACCACAAGCGGTTGTTCTCGGGCGAGCTGATGACCGAGATCCGCTATGCACGCGTCTGGGCGGGATGGGAGAACACGCTCGCGTCGATCGACAACGAGGGTCCCGCAGGCGAAAGTCCGGCGGAATATGCCCGCGCCTTCGCAAGGCTCGAGAACCACTATTTCACCAACCGCGGGTTCCTCGACTACGACGGCCAGATCCTGGGCGAGATCGACCGGCTGGCCAATGTACCCGGAACCATCGTGCAGGGGCGCTACGACATGATCTGCCCGCCCGGTTCGGCCTATGCGCTGCACGAGGCGTGGCCGCTGTCCAAGATGATCTTCGTGCCACGCGCGGGTCATGCGCTGAGCGAGCCCGGCATCAGCGCGGCGCTGGTGCGCGAGATGGATCGCCTGAAGACACGGTAGGTCTTGCACTCCGGAGCGATTGCGTCTATCTGCCCCTTCAACAGCGGCGCGCCGGGGTCCAAACCCGGCCCCACCGGACTTGTACGAACGGGCCGCGGGCCCGTTTTTTTGTGCCCGATCCGCCCGAAACGCGCCTGAACCTTGTAGGAGCCTCGTAGGACTCATGTCGGACCTCATCGCAAAGGCCAGCATCGACCGCCGCCTCGCCGAGGTGGTGACGCCCGTGATCGAGGATCTCGGGTTCGAGCTGGTTCGCGTCCGTTACCAGGGGGGCAGGACGCCCACCGTGCAGATCATGGCCGACCGTCCCGAGGGCGGGATCGAGGTGGACGACTGCGCCACGATCTCGACCGCCGTTTCCGCACATCTGGATGTCGAGGACCCCATCGAAGAGGGATACCACCTCGAGGTGTCCTCGCCGGGGATCGACCGGCCGCTGACGCGGCTCAAGGATTTCGACATGTGGGACGGCTACGTCGCCAAGATCGAGACGAACGAGACCATCGACGGCCGCCGCCGCTTCAAGGGCACCCTGCAGGGGACCGAGGGCAACGAGGTGCTGATCGAGATAGAGGAACATGGGCAGCCGGTCACCATCGGGCTGCAATTCGACTGGCTGTCGGACGCCAAGCTGGTGCTGACGGACGACCTGATCCGCGATGTCCTGAGGTCCCGCAAGGACAAGGGCGAGGTGGACGAGAGCCAGTTCGACGAAGTGGAAACCATCATCGACAGCGAAGACGATGCGCGTCTTCCTGAACAGAAGGACTAAGGCATCATGGCCATTACCTCTGCCAACCAGCTCGAGCTTCTGCAGACGGCCGAAGCGGTCGCGCGCGAGAAGCAGATCGACCCCGGCCTTGTCGTCGAGGCGATGGAAGAGAGCCTCTCTCGCGCCGCGAAGTCCCGCTATGGCAGCGAAATGGACATCCGCGTGTCGATCGACCGCAAGACCGGCCGCGCGAAATTCACCCGCGTGCGCACGGTGGTCGCCGAGGAAGAGCTGGAAAACTACCAGGCCGAGATGACGGTCGAGACCGCCAAGCAGTACATGGAGAACCCGCAGATCGGCGACACTTTCGTCGAAGAGGTTCCCCCGGTCGAGATGGGACGCATCGCCGCCCAGTCCGCCAAGCAGGTGATCCTGCAGAAGGTCCGCGAGGCCGAGCGCGACAAGCAGTACGAAGAATTCAAGGACCGCGTCGGCACGATCATCAACGTCGCCGTCAAGCGCGAGGAATACGGCAACATCGTCGTGGACCTGAACCCCGGCGAGGGCGTGTTGCGCCGCAACGAGAAGATCGGGCGCGAGCTTTACCGCCCCGGCGACCGCATCCGCGTCTACATCAAGGACGTGCGCCGCGAGCCGCGCGGCCCGCAGATCTTCCTGTCGCGCACCGCGAACGAGTTCATGGCCGAGCTGTTCAAGATGGAAGTCCCCGAGATCTACGAGGGCATCATCGAGATCAAGGCCGTCGCTCGTGACCCGGGTTCGCGCGCCAAGATCGGCGTGATCTCGTACGATTCCAGCATCGACCCCGTCGGCGCCTGTGTCGGTATGCGCGGTTCGCGCGTGCAGGCCGTCGTGAACGAACTGCAGGGCGAGAAGATCGACATCATCCCGTGGAACGAGGACATGCCGACCTTCCTGGTGAACGCGCTGCAGCCCGCCGAAGTCTCGAAGGTGGTGTTCGACGAGGATGCCGAGCGGATCGAGGTCGTGGTGCCCGAAGAGCAGCTGTCGCTGGCCATCGGTCGTCGTGGTCAGAACGTGCGGCTCGCGAGCCAGCTGACCGGCCTGAACATCGACATCATGACCGAGGAAGAGGAAAGCGCGCGGCGCCAGAAGGAGTTCGAGGAGCGCACGCAACTGTTCGTCGACACGCTGGACCTGGACGAGTTCTTCGCGCAGCTTCTGGTGGCCGAGGGATTCACCAACCTCGAAGAGGTCGCCTATGTGGAGCTCGACGAGCTGACCGTGATCGACGGCGTGGACGAAGACACCGCCGAAGAGTTGCAGGCCCGAGCGCGCGACTTCCTCGAAGCCAAGAACAAGGCGGCGCTGGATCACGCCCGCGAGCTGGGTGTCGAGGACAGCCTGGTTGAATTCGAGGGCCTGACGCCCCAAATGGTCGAAGCACTGGCGGAAGATGGCGTGAAGACGCTGGAAGATTTCGCCACCTGCGCCGACTGGGAGCTGGCGGGCGGCTGGACGACGGTCGATGGCGAGCGCGTCAAGGACGATGGCCTTCTGGAGAAGTTCGACGTCTCGCTCGAAGAGGCGCAGACGATGGTCATGACGGCCCGTATCCTGCTCGGCTGGGTCGATCCCACCGAACTGGAGGGTGAGACCGCCGAGGATGAAGGTGACGAGAACGAAGAGGAGGCGACCGCCTAAGTGACCCGCGGCACGCCGAAACCCGCGCCGGATGAACCCGAGCGCAAATGCCTCGTCACCGGCGAGGTGAGTCCCAGGCGGGGGCTCATCCGCTTCGTGGTGGGGCCCGAGGATAAAGTCTATCCCGATGTTGCGGCCAAGTTGCCGGGGCGCGGGATGTATGTTTCGGCCGAGCGCGAGGCGCTCGAGACGGCCGTGAAGAAGCGGCTGTTCTCGCGCGGGGCCAAGCGGCAGGTGAAGGTGCCCGAGGACCTGGTCGACCAGGTCGAGGCGCAGCTCGCGCGACGCGCGGTCGACCGGCTGGCGCTGGGACGCAAGGCGGGCCAGGCGGTGGCCGGGTTCGAGAAGGTCAAGGACTGGCTCGACAAGGACAAGTGCAGGATACTCCTGCAGGCGTGCGACGGGTCGGAGAGAGGTAAGTCGAAGCTGCACAGGCCGGGTGGCCGCGGCAGCTTCTTCGACATCCTGACGGCGGATGAATTGGGTTTGTCCTTCGGTCGGGAACGTGTGATACATGCGGCGCTTGCCGCAGGCAGACTCGCTGAGGATTTCAGGGATGATGCCGTGCGGCTATCGGGCGTCCGCAAGCGGGAAGTTGGCGGAGAAGACGCCGGAAAGGTGAATAGACCTGATGAGTGAGAACGACGGCAAGAAGACACTCGGCGTGCGCGGCCCTGGCCGGCCCGGACAGGTGAAGCAGAGCTTCAGCCACGGCCGGACGAAGAACGTCGTGGTCGAGACCAAGCGCAAGCGCGTGGTCACGCCGAAACCCTCCACGGCGAAATCCGAAGGTGGCAGCGCGAAGCCCATCGGCGGCGACCCCAAGAAGCGTCCCGCCGGGATCACGGATGCCGAGCTCGAGCGCCGGATGAAGGCGCTTGCCGCCGCCCGTGCGCGCGAGGCCGACGACGCCAAGGAGCGCGAGGAAGAAGAGGCGCGACGCACCGAAGAGCGTGAGCGCCGCCGCCGCGAGATCGAGGAACGCGAGCAGGAAGAGCGCGAGCGCGAGGAAGCCATCAAGGCCAAGGCCGAAGATGACGCCCGTCGCCTGCGCGAGGAAGAAGAGGCCAAGAAGAAGGCCGCGGAACCCAAGGCCGCTCCCGCCGCCGCCGATCCGTCCGAGGCGCAGGCCCGCGAGCAGCGCGGCCAGAAGACGGCTGTGCCGGCCCGCCCCGATCGCGATGCGCGCGAGAAGGAACGCCAGGCGAAGCCCGTCAAGGGTGCCGAGGACAAGCGCCGCGGCGGCAAGCTGACGGTGAACCAGGCCCTGACCGGTGGCGAAGGCGGCCGGCAGCGCTCCATGGCGTCCATGAAGCGGCAGCAGGAACGTGCCCGCCGCAAGGCCATGGGTCAGAACCAGGATCGCGAGAAGGTTACCCGGACGGTTCAGCTGCCCGAGGCGATCGTCGTTTCGGAACTGGCCAACCGGATGTCCGAGCGCGTCGCAGACGTCGTCAAGGCGCTTATGCAGAACGGCATGATGGTCACGCAGACGCAGACGATCGACCAGGACACTGCCGAGCTCGTGATCGAGGAATTCGGCCACAAGGTGCAGCGCGTCAGCGCGTCCGACGTCGAGCAGGTGATCGAGCAGACCGCGGATCGGGCGGACGATCTTCAACCGCGCGCGCCGATCATCACGATCATGGGCCATGTCGACCACGGCAAGACCTCGATCCTGGACGCGATCCGCAAGGCGCGCGTCGTGCATGGCGAGGCCGGTGGCATCACCCAGCATATCGGCGCCTACCAGGTGCAGTCCGAAAGCGGCACGCCGCTGACGTTCCTCGACACGCCGGGTCACGCGGCCTTCACGTCGATGCGGGCCCGTGGTGCGCAGGTGACGGATATCGTGGTGCTGGTGGTTGCCGCGGACGATGCGGTGATGCCGCAGACGATCGAGGCGATCCACCATGCCAGGGCCGCGAAGGTCCCGATGATCGTCGCGATCAACAAGGTCGATCGGCCCGAGGCGAACCCCGACAAGGTCCGCACCGACCTGCTGCAGCACGAAGTGATCGTCGAGAAGCTGTCGGGCGACGTTCAGGATGTCGAAGTCTCGGCCAAGACCGGCACGGGCCTCGACGAACTGCTGGAGGCAATCGCGCTTCAGGCAGAATTCCTCGAGCTGAAGGCCAATCCCGATCGTCCTGCCGAGGGCGCGGTGATCGAAGCGCAGCTTGACGTGGGCCGCGGCCCCGTGGCCACCGTGCTCGTGCAGCGCGGCACCCTGCGGACGGGCGACATCTTCGTCGTCGGCGAGCAGTGGGGCAAGGTCCGCGCCATGGAGAACGATCAGGGCGACCGCGTTACCGAAGCCGGTCCGTCGGTTCCGGTCGAGGTTCTGGGCCTCAACGGCACACCGCAAGCGGGCGACGTTCTGAACGTGGTCGAGACCGAGGGGCAGGCCCGCGAGATCGCCGAGTACCGGCAGAACGCGGCCAAGGATAAGCGCGCCGCGGCCGGTGCCGCGACCACGCTCGAACAGATGATGGCGAAGGCCAAGGCCGACGAGAACGTGGCCG
Source organism: Palleronia marisminoris (assembly GCF_900172315.1). Classification (GTDB taxonomy): domain Bacteria; phylum Pseudomonadota; class Alphaproteobacteria; order Rhodobacterales; family Rhodobacteraceae; genus Palleronia; species Palleronia marisminoris. The sequence goes on along the minus strand of NZ_FWFV01000006.1, from coordinate 48,639 downwards.
AACTGCCGATTCTCGTGAAGGCCGACGTTCAGGGCTCGGCCGAGGCGATCGTCCAGGCGATGGAGAAGATCGGTAACGAGGAGGTCCGGGTGCGGGTCCTGCATTACGGTGTGGGCGCGATCACCGAGACCGATGTCGGCTTGGCGGAAGCGTCCGGCGCCCCGATCATGGGCTTCAACGTGCGGGCCAACGCCTCGGCGCGGCAGACGGCGAACCAGAAGGGTGTCGAGATTCGCTATTACAGCGTGATCTACGATCTCGTGGACGACGTGAAGGCGGCGGCCTCGGGCCTGCTCTCGGCCGAGGTGCGCGAGCACTTCATCGGCTACGCCGAAATCCGCGAGGTCTTCCGGGTCACCAAGGTCGGCAATGTCGCCGGCTGCCTGGTGACCGAGGGTCAGGCGCGTCGTGCGGCGGGCGTGCGTCTGTTGCGGGACAACGTGGTCATCCACGAAGGCACGCTGAAGACGCTCAAGCGCTTCAAGGACGAGGTGTCCGAGGTCATCTCGGGTCAGGAATGCGGTATGGCGTTCGAGAACTACGATGATATCCGCCCCGGCGACGTCATCGAAATCTTCACCCGCGAAGAGGTCGAGCGCTCGCTCTGATCCTCGTGCTCTGAAAGATGGAAGGCCCGGCTGTTTAATGCAGCCGGGCCTTTTTCGTTCTCCGTCGGCTTCTCTTGAAGGGTTTCCGAAGCCGGACGGTGCCTCCGGCCGGGCGAACTTGGGCGAAACTGTGGAATACGCGGGCGGTTTTACTTGTTAGCCCGGTGTTCATGGCTGCTGTTGCAGGTTAGCCGTGGGGAACGAAGGGGGTACAACCATGGCCGCGGTAGGGCAGTCACGGATTATCATCAAGAGGAAGAAGAGCGGCCGGAGCGAGGTTCATCACGGCGGCGCGTGGAAGGTGGCCTATGCCGACTTCGTGACGGCCATGATGGCCTTCTTCCTCATGATGTGGCTTTTGAGCGCGACGACCGAGGGCCAGAAGCAGGGCCTCGCTGACTATTTCAGCCCGCAGTTCGCGATCTCTCCTGAATCAGGTGGGTCGGATTCCATGCTGTCGGGCCAGAGCATCGCCGTCGATGGTGCTGTCGGGCAGGCCCGTGCCGAGGCCGAAGAAGACACGTTGCGCAGCGTCGAGTCCAAGTTCGACGCCAACTCGGGCGAGAGCGCGGTCGAGGATGAACTCCTTCAGCATATCAAGACGCGCATCACCGACGAGGGTCTGATCGTCGACCTGTTCGACCTTCCGGGCGCGCCGCTGTTCCAGCCGGAAACAGCCACGCCGACGCTGTTGCTGGGCGACCTGATCGCTGTGGTGGACGATGTGTTCCGCGGGGTTCGCAATGGAATCGCCGTGAAGGGCCACGTGAGATCGACCGCAGTGGTCGTTCGCGACAAGGATGCATGGCCTCTTTCGGCCGGACGAGCCGAGGCGGTGCGAGACCGACTCGCGCGTGGCTGGACGAGCGAGAGCCGGCTTCGCAGAACCGAGGCCCATGGCGACATGGCGCCTGCGCTTCCCGACAGAATGGACGTTCGCAACAACCGGATCGAGCTGATCCTCTTGAGAAACGTCGCACGTTAGGACGGCGTTAAGTTGGCGCACGTAAGACGGGACCCAGCAGGTAACGGAGCGGAAAGGGTCCCGTCCACATGTCCATCTCAGCCTCTCTCGCATCCGGTATCAGTGGCCTGAGCGCGAACTCGACGCGACTCGCCAGCATTTCGGACAACATCGCGAACTCGGCGACCTACGGGTACAAGCGGAGCGTTACCGAGTTCCATTCTCTCGTGGTCAGCGGCGGCGGCCAGCAAAGCACGGGTAGTGGTGTGCGTACGACGGGCCAGCGTCTGGTCGACGAGCAGGGGCAGCTACAGAATTCTTCCAATTCGACCGACATCTCGATCAACGGCCGCGGCTTTCTCCCGGTGACCGACCTCGAGGGATACAACCCGGGCGGTGCCACGAAGCTCGCATTGATGACGACTGGTTCGTTCCGGCCGGATGCAGAAGGCAACTTGGTCAACGCGACGGGCAAGGTGCTTTTGGGCGTTCCGGCGAATCTCGACGGCTCATTCCCGAACTTCCCGCGTGACAGTGTCGACGGGCTCGAGCCGGTTAACATCTTCCACAACCAGTTCGCGGCCAACCCGACGACCGAGATGACTCTCGCCCTGAACCTGCCATCGGACGACTCGGTGTCCGACCCTCTCGGGGGTCCTCATGATCTCACCGTCGAATATTTCGGCAACCTCGGCCAGGCGGAGTCGCTGTCCTTCGGCTTCGAGCCTACCGGGGACGCGAACGAGTGGACCATGACGGTAACCGACAGCCAAAGCGGCGACACAGTCGGCGAATTCACGATCCTCTTCAACGCAACCAATGACGGCGGCGGTCAGATCGAGACTGTGACTCCTTTCGGTGCGTCGGGCGGCACCTACGATGATGCTGACGGCAACATCACTCTTCCGATCGGTGGTGGAACGATGGCTGTGAATATCGGCGGCCCGAACCAGTCGACCGGCATCACTCAGCTCGATTCGAGCTTCGCTCCCTCGAACATCATCAAGAACGGTGCCGCGACCGGGAACCTGACCGGTGTCGAGGTCGCCCAAGATGGTATCGTACACGCAATCTACGATACCGGCATGACCCGCCCGATCTTCCAGGTGCCGGTCATCGACGTGCCAAACCGAAACGGGCTCAAGGCCTCCGATTCGCAAACCTATGAAGTGAGCCTCGAGTCTGGCGGCATCTTCCTCTGGGACGCGGGCACCGGGCCTGTCGGGGCGACTATGGGATACTCTCGCGAGGGTTCCACCACCGACGTTGCGACCGAACTTACCAATTTGATCCAGACGCAGCGCGCCTACTCGTCGAATGCCAAGGTCATTCAGACGGTGGACGAGATGCTGCAGGAAACCACGAATCTGAAACGGTGATCTGACCCATGGGCATCTCTTCCGCCATCGCGTCCGCCACGTCGGGCTTGTTTGCGACCGCACGTTCGGCTCAGACCGTTTCGGACAATGTCGCAAACGCCCTGACGCCGGGCTATGCCGCGCGCGAAGTTGTCCTCGCGACGGGTCAGTTCGGCGGCGTCGGCGTCGCCACCATCGCCCGGCGCGAGACGCTGAGTCTCATCACCGACCGGCGAATGGCCGAGGCCGACACATCAGGAGAAAGGGCGCGCAGCCAATCGCTCTCCAAGGTCGTGGATCTCGTCGGTTCTGCCGACGATAGTGGGTCGCTTTCCGGTCGCGTAGCGACCTTCGCGGCCGGCCTGACTGCGGCGGCGAGCCTGCCTTCTTCGGACCAGCGGCTGGAAACGGTGCTGACTTCTGCTCAGGCCCTTGCGACGCATCTGAACAAGGCGGGTGATGGGATCCAAGCCGAGCGTCTCGCAGCCGATCATGCCATTGGCGACGCGGTGGAGGCCCTCAACCAAGGGCTTCTGCGGGTCGAACAACTGAACCGCGAAATCGCCAGGCAAACAGCGTCAAAGGGCGACGTGAACACACTGCTCGATCAACGTCGTGCCGTAATCGACGGGATATCCGAGTTCATCCCCGTTCGCGAATACCCTCGCGAGAACGGGCGCGTCGGACTGATCACGGAAACTGGAGCGGTCCTCTTGTTGGATTCTGCGGCAGAGATCGGATTCGATAAATCCGCTGGCATGACGCCCGGGATGATGATCGACGACCCCTTGTCGGGCCTGACGATCAACGGTCGCGCGGTCGACACCGCACGTGAGGGCGGTCCTATCGCCGGTGGCCAGATCGCGGCACTGTTCGAACTCAGGGACGAAGAGTTGCCCGAGGCGCAAGTTCGCCTGGATGCCTTCGCCGAGGAACTCGTCGTCCGCTTCCAGGATATCAAGACTGATCCGTCGCTTGAAGCGGGAGAAGCCGGGCTCTTCATTTTCAGCGGTGACGCCACGTCCACGAAAGGCTTCTCTCAGCGACTCGCGGTGAACGAGGACAAGGTCAATCCCGATGCCGGAGGAGAGCTTTGGCGGCTACGGGACGGGCTCGGGGCCGACGAGGCAGGTCCGTCCGGCGATGCGCGCGTTCTACAATTCTTTTCGAGTGGACTTGAGCGTGCGTCGGTTCCAGCGAACTCTGCCCTCGGGACGTCCAGCCTTGGGATCGGCGCGCTGGCGGATCTTGTGGTCGGCTCTACCGCCGGGGCCGCGTATCGCGCCGAGACAGATCTGAGCTATTCCGAGGGCCGTCTGAATATCCTGGAAGAGGCCGTGCTGTCGGAAGGCGTCAATACGGACGACGAAATGCGAATGCTTCTGCTCATCGAGCAAGCCTATGCGGCAAATGCCAGGGTCATCCAGACCGCTGGCATCATGCTGGATAGAATATTGGAGATCTGAGATGCCAGTAACCTCAATCGGCGACCTCGCCCAGAACTTCAAGCAACGCTCGATCGGAAATCGGCTGCACCGCGAATTGTCCACGCTGAACCTCGAGCTTACAACTGGGCTCAAGCAAGACGTCTCGAAGGCCGTGGCCGGGAAAACGAAACCGGTCGCCGCCATCGAGCGCGCGCTAACGCTTATCGACGCGCAGAGCCTGGCGGTCAAAGAAGCAAACATCTTTGCCGATGCCACGGGAACGGCCTTGGCTGCGACCAAGTCGCGTATCGAGGGTATTGAACTGGGTGGCATGGCCATCACGAACGGAATGCCCAAACTGCAGATCGACGCTATGGCACAATCGGCGCGTATTGCGTTCACCGGGATGATTTCGGACCTCGGAACTCAGGCCGCCGGGCGTGCCTTGTTCGGCGGCGCCACCGGAACTTCGCAAACGCTGCGGTCGGCCGAGGACATCTTGGCTGATCTCGCAGCCAGCCTCGCCGGCGCGACATCGGCAGCGGATATCGAAGCCGGCGTGAACGAGTACTTCGGCATCAACATCGATCCCTCAGAGGAATATGCATTTCGGACGAACGACTACCTCGGCGAAGCGGTCGATCTGGCGCCCTTCGACCTCGGCGACGGTTCAACTGCCGATATCGGGATCCGTGCCGACGACACCGAGATTCGCACTGCACTCGCCGAAGTCGCGCGCGTCGCTGTGCTGAGCGAGGATCTCGGGGTCAGTCAACAGGCTCGGGCTGAAACGCTCGCCGAGGGTTCACTGGGTCTTCTTCAGGCTCGAAACGAGATCATCGCCTTGGAGGCGCGGCTCGGAACGGGTGCGGCCTCGATCGAGGATGCGATGGTCCGTATTGGAATCGAGCGAGATGGTCTTCAAACAGCGCGGCTCGGACTGTTGGCGGCCGACCCATATGAGACTGCCACCCGCCTGCAACAGACAGAATTCCAGATTTCGTCGATATACACGCTCACGGCCCGGCTGTCGGGGCTCAACCTGGTCTCATACCTGCGATGAAATCTCTCCTGTTCATCCTGTTCGCCGTGTGGGGCGCAATGGTCGATGCTGCGGCCGTTCGTATCAAGGATCTCGTGGAATTCGATGGTGTCCGAGGAAACGACCTAGTAGGCTACGGTCTCGTAGTGGGTCTGAACGGGACGGGCGATGGCCTGCGCAATTCGCCTTTCACGGAAGAGATCATGTCGACGATCCTCGAACGACTCGGGGTGAATGTCAGCGGCGAGGACTTCAGACCGAAGAACGTAGCGGCGGTGCTCGTGACAGCGGATCTTCCGCCTTTCTCTCGAGCAGGGAGCCGGATTGACGTGACCGTCTCGGCGATTGGCGACTCGTCGTCCCTTTTGGGCGGAACACTCGTGATGACGCCGCTGAATGCGGCTGACGGAGAGATCTACGCCGTCGCTCAGGGAACGGTGCTTGCCGGCGGCGCGGTCGCCGAAGGAGAGGCCGCGAACGTGACGCAAGGAGTCCCCACGTCGGGGAGCATCCCTAGCGGCGCGCGTGTCGAGCGCGAGATCGACTTTGCTTTCGGCGATCTCGATACGGTGAGGCTTGCCTTGCGGACTCCCGATTTCACCACGGCCGGCCGGATCGAGCAGGCGATCAACGGCGCGATGAAGCGGAGCGTCGCAGTCATGCTCGACGCCGGCACTGTCAGCGTGGATATCGCGGCGACCCATGCAGCCTCGCCTGCTCACGCGCTGTTGCAGATCGAGAACATAACGGTCGAACCGGAACAGCGCGCACGTGTGGTCGTCGATCAGAGATCCGGCACCATCGTGATGGGTCAGGATGTGCGCATCAGCCGTGTTGCCGTCAGCCAGGGCGGTTTGACGCTACGGGTCGAAGAGGCGCCGATCGCGGTCCAGCCCAACCCGTTCGCACCGGGTGAGACCGTCGTCGTTCCCCGCACGGGCGTCGCGCTCGAAGAGGAACCGGGCATCGGGTTGGCCGAAGTGCCGGATGGAGCCACACTGTCGGATGTGGTTGCGGGGCTGAACGCGCTGGGCGTGGCGCCTAGGGACATGATCGACATCCTCAAGAGCATCAAGGCGGCCGGCGCACTGCACGCGGACTTCATCGTGCACTAGCGCAGCCCCGAGGGCGCAGCTGATCGTTCGCCGACGGGGCTGCCAAGGCTGAGCGGTTCGGTTGAGGTCGCTGGCATGTGTCCGCCACTCAGGTCACCGCAACGTTGTGCTGGACTCGCGACGGACTGGTGTCGCGTGTTCGTCGATCCGACGGAGGAGCCTGAATGGACCTTCGGCAGGCTCAGTCCGTCGCTGGCTCTTTCGCGCTACTCGGGCACGACAGAGGCACTTTCGCCGCGACCCTGTGCAGGGTCTAAGGCGAGCCTCGGCAAGACCGGTGTGGCCGGCAGGATGATGCACATGATCTGCGCAACAAAGTGGTGCAGGCGATCGCTCCCGTCGCGGATCAGGCGAACCGGCGCGCCGTCAGGGGCGATGGCAATCCCGCCAATCTCATGCACGAAGCCGACGGTGCTCAGAACCTGCAACGCCGGCGGACGGGCGCTCCATCGATCCGAATTCGACAAGTTCGAGGGGGGTCAGTGGTTGCGCAGCGCCTCGATCAGCTTGTCCTTGGTCATGTCGGACCGCCCCTCGATCCCGACCTTCTGGGCCTGATCGTAGAGGTCATCCTTGGTCCAATCCTCGTATCGCGGGTTTTGGCCTCCCTTCTCAGAAGGGCTCATCTCGTCATTGGACTTGGCGTTCGCGATGCGGGCTGCCTTCTCCTTGGACATGCCCTTGTCCCGAAGCGCCTCGAAAGTCTCGTCGTCCTTGATGGTCGGTCCGTGATCCTTGGTCATCATCGCCTCCATGCTAGCTTGGAAGGGAACGGAACGCCGGAGGCGCGGTTCCGACCCGGCTAGTTATCCGAGGAATCCGGAATGGTGGACAACACCGAAGAACGGGTGAAAGCCCACGAGCTCAAGCGCCAGAAGCGCGGCCAGGACGACGTCAGCGGCGAAGAAGAGAACTGGGTGGACCAGGCGACGCGCCTGTCTGCCCGATTGATCTTCGAGGTGATCCGCCGCGACGGCGTGGACGAGATGACGCGGCCCAAGACCTCGTTGCTCTTTTCAGGCCTCGCCGCAGGAATCCTGATCGCCTTCTCGATCATCGGCGAGGGGATCCTGCGCGCCTATCTGCCCGATGCGCCATGGCGTCCTCTGGTCGAAAGCTTCGGCTATACGCTGGGTTTCCTGCTGGTCATCAAGGGCCGGATGCAGCTGTTCACCGAGAACACGATCACCACGGTCCTGCCGCTCATGTCGCATCCCTGCCGTGAGTATTTCTATCTCACCGGACGACTCTGGGCGATGGTGCTGAGCGCGAACGTGGTCGGCGCCTTCATCGCAGCCGCGTTCATGTACTGGACTCCGACCTTCACCCCCGAGGTGAAGGCGGCCTTCCTCGCGATCTCGGAGCATGCGGTGTTGCACCCGCCGCTCGAGGCGTTCTTCAGGGCGATGCCTGCCGGCGTGATCATCGCGGCGATCGTGTGGATGTTGCCCACATCGACGGGTGCGCCGTTCTTCGTCATCGTCACGTTCACGTGGCTGATCGCGGTGGGTGGCTTCACCCATATCATCGCGGGATCGGTCGAAATGGCATATCTGGTGGTCAGCGGCGGCATCGGCTTCATCGAGGCGATAAGCTTCTTCATCCCCGTGCTCGCTGGCAACGTCGTGGGTGGAACGGCTGTCTTCACGCTCATCACCTGGGCTCAGGTGGCGTCCGAGGTTGATGAATAGATCGCGCAAAAGAAAAACGTGATCCGCCTCGGGTGGCCCTTGGGTCAAGCGCGCCCTACACTCGCTTCGTGCGTAACGGGGGGCGGAAAACGTGACGAGACGCTTGGTCGGTGGGGTGGGGCTCGCCGTTCTTTGCCTTGGGGCGCCTGCATGGGCCTTCGACGAGCTTCGTTTCGTCGTCCGGGGGGGCAACGAAGATCTCGAACGGACATTACGCAATGCTTCCCTTCTGGTCGCAGCCCAGAACGAGGACGTGACCGACGCGACCGAGCTTCTGGCCGCAGCCCGGGCCGACTACGCGCGATTGGTGGGCGCATTGTACTCCACCGGGCGCTACGGGCCGGTGATCCACATCTACATCGACGGGCAGGAGGCCGCCGCCCTGTCTCCGCTGACCCGGCTGCAGCAGATCGACACGATCACCGTCGATGTGCAGCCCGGCCCCGTCTATCCCTTCTCGCAGACCGAGCTGGGCCCGCTGGCCCCCGAGACCGAGATCCCCGACGGGTTCACGGTGGGAGAGCCGGCGGAGTCCGGCACGATCCGCGACGCGGCGCAAAGCGCGGTGTTGGCGTGGCGCGAGGTTGGCCATGCCAAGGCCGAGGTTGGCGACCAGCAGGTCGTGGCGCAGCACGAAGAGAACCAGCTTGCCGCCGATATCGACATAGCGCCGGGGCCGTTGGTGCGGTTCGGAGACTTGATCCTGACCGGCAGTGAAGCGGTCCGCCCCGAGCGCCTGCGCGCGATCGCGGGTTTTCCCGCCGGCGAAATCTACAGCCCCGACAAGCTCGACGACGTGACCCGGCGCATCCGGCGCACGCAGGTCTTTTCGACCGTCGCGTTGACCGAGGCCGAGACATTGACCCCGAACGACCGTTTGGATGTAGAGGCGAACCTCGTCGCGTTCCCGCCCCGCCGGATCGGCTTCGGCGCCGAGGTCTCGACCGTGGACGGGCTGACGCTGTCGGGCTTTTGGCTGCATCGCAACCTGCTCGGCGGGGCCGAGCGGCTGCGGCTGGACGGCGAGATTTCCGGCCTCGGCGGCGGGACCGGTGGCCGCGACTACGAGTTGGGCGCCCGGTTCGAGCGTCCGGCGACCTTCGCGCCCGAGAACACCTTCTTCGCCGAGGCCGCCGTCGCGCGCCTGAACGAAGAGGACTACACCTCGGACGCGGGCGAGCTGACCTTCGGCATCCACCGCTACGTCAATGAAGAGATCGAGATCGAGTACGGCCTCGGCTACCGGTTCAGCCGCGTCGAGGACGAGAGCGGCACGACCGATTACAGCATGCTGATCGCGCCATTGTCGGCCACCTTCGACAACCGCGAGAACCCACTGAACGCGACAGACGGCTTTTTCCTCGACACGACCCTGACGCCCTTCCTTGGCACGAACGATCAGACCGGAACCGGCGCGCGGCTGACCTGGGACGGGCGCAGCTATCTCGGCTTCGGCGAGGATGACCGGTTCGTCCTGGCGGGCCGGCTGCAGGGCGGTTCGATCATCGGCGCCGAGCTTGAAGCCGTGCCGAACGAGTACCGCTTTTATTCGGGCGGCGGCGGAACCGTGCGCGGACACGAGTACCAGTCCCTGGGCGTGGAGCTCGATTCCGGAATCCGCTCGGGCGGGGCGAGCTATGTCGTCGCGTCGGCTGAAGTCCGCGCCGGACTGACCGAAAAGATCGGGCTGGTGGGCTTCTACGACTACGGCACGGTCGGCTACGACGCGTTCCCCGACGGCGAGCGCAGCCATGCGGGGGCGGGGCTGGGCCTCCGGTACCAGACGCCGGTGGGGCCGATCCGGCTGGACGTGGCGACGCCGGTCAGCAGCTTCGATGACGAGGACGACGAAAGCTCGTTCCAGGTGTATGTGGGTATCGGACAGGCGTTCTGAGGTGGGTCAAATGCGGAAAATCGCGCGCTTGTGCGTCCTGTCCCTCGGCCTCGCGGCGGTGCCCGTTGCGGCGCAGAACACCGATGCCGAAGACGAGGATGGCGGTGGCTTCCTGGAGAACCTGATCGAGGATCGCCTGTCTTCGGAAGGATTCCAAGTCGAGGTGCGCGGCTTCCAGGGCGCCCTGTCCTCGCGCGCAACCATCGGACAGATCACCATCGCCGATGCCGAGGGCGTCTGGCTGACGATCAACGACGCGGTGCTCGACTGGAATCGCTCGGCGCTTCTGCGGGGGCGGCTCAGCGTCGACGAGATCGCCGCTGCCGAAATCCTCCTGCCCCGCCTGCCCCAGGGCGAGGAACAACTGGACGTGCCGCAGCCCGAGGCGCAGCCGTTTTCGCTGCCCGAGCTGCCGGTCTCGATCAATATCGGCCAGATCAATGCCGAACGCATCGAACTGGGCGAGCCGGTGATAGGCGAAGAGGCCGTCATAACCCTCGAAGGCTCGGCCCAGCTTGCGAATGGCGAGGGCGAGGTCGATGTCCGGGCCGAGCGGATCGACGACGAACTGGGCATCTTCCAGATCGCCGGCAGCTTCGAGAACGGCTCGCGCCAGCTCGAGGTGAACGTCGCGCTCGAGGAAGGCCCCGATGGAGTCGTTGCCAACCTGATCGACCTGCCGGGCCGCCCCGCGCTGTCCGCCAGCGTTGAAGGATCCGGGCCGCTGTCGGACTTCGAAGCCGCGATCGACCTCGACACCGATGGCGAGGACCGGCTGGACGGCACCGTCGCCCTGCGCGACGTGGATGACACCAGCCGCTTCGCGGTCGACCTCAGCGGCGACGTGACCGCGCTTTTTGCGCCGACCTACCGGCCGTTCTTCGGCCCGAACGTGTCGCTCGAGGCGGAGGGTGCGCGGTTCCCCGACGGGGCGATCGCGGTGGACGAGCTGTCGCTGCAGGCCCAGGCGCTGAACCTGCAGGGCGAAGTACGGATCGGGCCGGACAACGTGCCGAACCTGATCGACGTGACCGGCGAGATCGCGAACCAGGACGGCACACCCGTTCTGCTGCCCGTGGGCGAGGGGATCCGGGTGAACCGGGTTGGTCTGGACGTGGATTTCGACGCCAGCGAAAGCGAGGAATGGTCCGGCGAGATCGTGATCGAGGGGCTCGATCAGCCGGGCTTCGCGGCCGAGCGTGTGGCTCTCGACGGTTCGGGGATCATCGCGGGCTCGGGCGAGACGCTCGATGTCGAGGCCGGGTTCGACTTCACCGCCGCCGGGCTGTCGCTGGACGATGGCGGGCTGGCACAGGCGCTTGGCGACGAGATCGACGGCCGGATCGAGCTTGGTTACGAGGCGGGCGAACCCATCCTTCTGAACACGCTGAACCTGTCGGGCGAGGGTTTCTCGCTGGAGGGGTCGGGCGAGGTCGATCCCGATGGCGAGAACGTGCCGCTTTCGCTGACCGCGGCGCTCGATGCCGAGGATATGTCGGTGTTCTCGGGCCTGGCCGGGCGGCCGCTGGACGGCGCCGCGTCGCTGGACATCGACCTGACGGCCGAGGCGCTGTCCGGGGCGTTCGACGTGACGCTGGAAGGTCGGACGCAAGACCTTGAAACCGGCATCGCCGAGGTCGATCCCCTGCTGACCGGCGCAACGCTGCTGGACCTCGCGGCCGAACGGGACGAGACCGGCCTGCGGGTCGAACGACTGGTCCTGCAGAACGAGCAGATCGACGTCACCGCATCGGCCGACCTGTCCTCAGACGGAGGCACGGCCGAGATCGACGCGCGGGTCGAGGATCTGTCGCTGATCGACCCCACCCTGTCGGGCCCCGCCACGCTCACCGCGACGGCCGCGCGCCCCGAGGATGTCTGGCAGATCGACCTGAATTTCGAGGGCGCCGAGGCCGTCGTCAGCGGCGACGTCGCGATCCGCGAGCTCGAGGCCGAAAGCCCGCTGGCGGTGTTCGACCTTGTGGTCGTGGCGGACGATCTGGCAAATTTCGGTGCCATTCTCGACCAGCCTCTTTCCGGCGCGGTGGATGTTTCGGCCCGCGGGCAGGGGCGGCTGGATCTCAGCAACGGGAACGTCGTGCTGGATGGAACCACGACGGATATCGAGATCGGGCAGGAAGAGGTCGACCGGCTGCTGTCTGGCCGCACCGATATCGACGTGAGCGTCCGCCGTGAGGGGCCGCAATTCACGGTGCCGATCCTGTCGATCGAGAACCCGCAGATCACGGTGACGGGCGACGCCTTCTACGGCGCGGGCCAGGGTGCCGTCGACGCGCGCATCCTGCTGGACGAGCTGGGCGATGTGGTGCCCGAGATGAGCGGCCCGGCCGACATCTCGCTGGAGGCGGTCGAAGGCGAGGATGGCTGGGTCGTCGATCTGGATGCCATCGGCGCGGGCGCGCGGGTCGTGGCGGATGTGACGGTCGAGGATCTTCAGACGGTGGGAATATCGCCTCGCGTCGCGGGCAGCGCAGAAGTCTCGGCGGATGACCTGAGCGTGTTCTCGTCACTGGCGAACCGCGAGCTGGGCGGCTCGGTCGACCTGTCGCTGAACGGCGGCGGCCGGTTCGACTTGAGCGAGGCTTCGGTGGATGCCGAGGGCACGGCGCGCGATCTCGAGATCGGGATCGAAGAGGTGGACCGGCTGCTCTCCGGCGTGACTGAGCTGAGCGTCGATGCGGCGAAGGACGGCGACGTGATCGACGTGAACGAGCTGTCGATCGAGAACCCGCAGATCTCGGTCAGCGGCCGGGGCGATATCAACCCCGGCGACAGCGCGGCGCAGTTGCGGGTGGAACTGGACGAACTGGGGGATGTGGTCCCCGAAATGCAAGGCCCGGCGACGATCACCCTCGACGCGACCGAGGAGGGGGATGTCTGGACGCTGGACGTGGACGCCTCGGGCGCCGGCGCAGAGATCGTGGCCGACGCGACGATCGAGGATCTGCGGACCGAGGGGGTCTCTCCCCTTGTCGACGGCACGGCCGAGGTCGAGGTGGATGATCTGAGTGTCTTCTCGTCGCTCGCGAACCGCGAACTGGGCGGGACGGTAGATATGTCCCTGACCGGCAGTGGTCGGTTCGACCTGAGCGAGGCAGCGATCGACGCCGAGGGAACGGCGCGCAATCTCGAGATCGGAATTGAAGAGGTGGACCGGCTGCTGTCCGGCGTGACCGAATTGAGCATCGACGCGGCGAAGGACGGCGACGCGATCGACGTGAACGAGCTGACGCTCGAGAACCCGCAGATCTCCGTCCAAGGCCAGGGCGATATCAATCCCGGCGACAGCTCGGCGCGGTTGCAGGTGGAACTGGACGAGCTGGGGGACGTGATCCCCGAGATGCGCGGCCCCGCGACGATCATCCTCGACGCGACCGAGGACGGGGACGTCTGGTCGCTGGATGTGGATGCCACCGGGGCCGGCGCGCAGATCGTGGCCGATGCGACGGTCGAGGATCTGCGGACCGAGGGGGTCTCTCCCCTTGTCGATGGCACGGCCGAGGTCGAGGTGGATGATCTGAGCGTGTTCTCCCGGATTGCGAACCGCGAACTGGGTGGCGCCGTGGACCTGTCGCTGGACGGCCGCACCCGGTTCGATCTGAGCGAAGCGGCGGTCGAGGCCAGCGGCACGACCCGCAACCTTGCCATCGGTCAGCCGGAGGTCGACCGGCTGCTCGAAGGGCTGACGACCTTCGACGTGGCGGCGGAAAAGGATGGCGAGACGCTGCAGATCGAGACATTGCAGGTGGAAAACCCGCAGATCAACGCCGTGGCCGAAGGCAGCTATGGCGGGCCGGATGCGAACGCTCTGCAGGCCAACGTGACTGTCGCCGAGCTGTCGGATGTGCTTCCCGAGCTGTCGGGGCGTGCGACCGTCAACCTCGTGGCCGAAGAGACCGGCGATGCGTGGCAGGTCGCGCTGGACGGCGACGGCGCGGGCGTGGTCGTGGACCTGCTGGGCGAGGTGAGCAACCTCGACGCCACGCCGGCCTTCGATGGCCGGGTGAACCTGCAGGCGCAGGACATTTCGCGCTTTTCGCGTCTGGCCGGCAGGTCGCTGTCGGGCTCCGTGACCCTTGAGGCCGAGGGAGAGGCAGCGTTGGACGGCAGCCGGTTCGACGGGACGGCGAATGCGCAGGCCAACAACCTGCGCGTTGGGGTGCCGCAGGTCGATCAGCTTCTGTCGGGCGGCACGACGACCCTGACCGCCGAAGCCAGCCGAAGCGGCCCGAACGCGCCGATCCAGGTGCAGCGCTTCCAGCTCGACGCGCCGGGCCTCGACGCGCAGGCGAACGGCGCGATCCTGGGCGGGGCGAGCAACCTGACCCTCGACGCGCGGCTGGCGGATCTTGGTGCCTATGTGCCCAACTTTAGCGGCCCGGTGACGGCGCAGGGAAGTGTGGGGCAATCCGGGTCGAACATCACGCTCGACGTGGCGCTAACGGGGCCGCAGGGTCTGACCGCGCGGATCGACGGTACGGTCGCCGAAAGCTTCAATCAGGCGAATATCGACATCACGGGCGACGCGCCCCTGCGGCTGGCGAACCCGTATCTGGGCAACCGCGCGCTCAGCGGGACGGCAAGCTACGACCTCAGCCTGAACGGGCCGCTAGCTTTGACCTCGCTTGGTGGGACGGTGACCGTCTCGGGCGGGCGGCTCGTCGATCCCAGCGTGCCGTTCGTGTTGAACGACATCAACGGGACCGCGCAGATTCAGGGCGACCAGGTGGTCCTGAACGTCACCGCCGACAAGCAGGAGGGGGGCACGCTCGCGCTTGCCGGCACCATTGGCCTGTCGGGCGGCTACCCTGCCGATCTGGGGGTGGAACTGAACCGGGTGGTGGTCGAGGATCCCCGCCTCTACCGGACCGTCGCGAATGGCCGGGTCACGCTGACCGGGCCGTTGACCGGGGGTGCCGTGATTGGCGGGACGGTGATCCTGGGCCAGACCGAGATCCGGGTGCCGTCGACGGGGCTGGGGGCGACGGGACCGATCCCGGCCGGGCTGGTCCATGTGAACGAACCCAAGGACGTCTATCGCACGCGCGCCCGTGCCGATCTGGTCGACGCGGAGGATGCCGAGGCCGATGCGGGCCCGGCCGTCGTCTATGGGCTGGACCTGACGATCCTGGCGGAAGACCAGATTTTCGTCCGCGGGCGGGGCCTCGACGCCGAGCTTGGCGGCCAGCTGACGCTTGGCGGGACCACGGCGAACGTCATCCCTACCGGGCGGTTCGAGCTGATCCGGGGTCGGATCGACCTGCTGGGCCAGCGGATCACCCTGACCGAGGGCTACGTGACGCTGGCGGGCGATTTCACTCCGACGATCCGCCTGGTTGCGCGGACCGAGACCGACGACGACGTCACGGTGCTGATCATCGTCGAGGGCGAAGCGACCGAACCCGACATCACCTTCTCGTCCGAGCCCGAGCTGCCCGAGGACGAGGTGCTGTCACGGCTGCTCTTCGGCCGGTCGATCGACAACATCTCGGCGTTGCAGGCCGCGCAGCTGGCGAATGCCGTGGCGACCCTGTCGGGCCGGGGCGGCATCGGCATCATCGAGAACCTGAGGGAGTCCACGGGCCTCGATGATCTGGACGTGACGACGGACGAGGAAGGCAACGTGGGGCTGCAGGCCGGCGCCTACCTGTCCGAGAACGTCTATTCCAGCGTGAACGTCGACTCCGAGGGTGAGGCCGAGATCAACCTGAACCTCGACGTCACCGACTCGATCACCGTACGCGGAGCCGCGTCGAACGAGGGAGAGACGTCCCTGGGGGTGTTCTTCGAACGCGACTATTAAGTCACGTTCCCACGCTGCTCAGGGTAGAAGCTACATTTTTTGACATTCAGGCAGGAACTGCATCGCCGCAGGCGGTTTCTCCATGCGGGGGGAGTGGAATGTTGGGAAACGCGACATGATCTATTGGGCATACGTATCATTTACCGTTGCACTCACCTCGGGTCTGTTCGGCTTCGGCGGACAGGCGACGCTCGTCGCTGGCGTGGCCCAGACCCTCTTTTTCGTCTTCCTGGGCGTGGCACTTGTGCTGGTTGCCGCGAAAATGGCGCACGAGCACGATTCCGACGACATGCGCTAGGGCGCTTGCGGCCACTCAGGGCCATGAAAAAAGGGCGACCCCTGTGAAGGGTCGCCCTTTTTCGTCGGATCGCCGTTCGCTCAGTTCGCCTTGAGGGACTCCGTCGACGAGAAGAACATCGCCTGGCTCACCGCCGAGCGCACCTGTTCCTCCGAGTAGGGCTTGGCGATCAGGAAGGCCGGCTCGGGCTTGTCGCCGGTCAGCAGACGCTCGGGGAAGGCGGTAATGAAGATCGTCGGGATGTCCCCGAACTGCGCGAGGATGTCGTTCACCGCGTCGATGCCCGAGGAATTGTCCGCCAGCTGGATGTCGGCGAGGATCAGGTCGGGCTTCTCGCGGGCGCCAAGTTCGACCGCCGCGTCGCGGGTCCGGGCGATGCCGGTGATCTTGTGGCCCATCTCGGACACGATGGAGTGGATGTCCATCGCGATGATCGCCTCGTCCTCGATGATCATGACCTTGCCGGTCATCGATTTCTCCATCTCGGTGATGGCGATATCTACCAGCGACGACGCCTCGTCCCCGTCGACATCCATGATGCGGCCGATCTCGTCGAAGTCGAACCCTTCGATCGTCGACAGCAGCAGCGCTTCGCGGGTGTTGTTCGTCAGGCCCGCCATGTGGTCGAGGGCGCGGCTTTCCAGCCGGTTCGCCGGGTCCTCGGTATCGGCCGTGGGCGCGCCGGCCGTGGACCAGATCATGTGGAACGCGCGGAACAGCGCCGTCTTCGGGGCGAGAGATCGTTCGAAGATCCCCGGTTCCTGCAGGATTGCTTCCAGTGTGGCGGCGGCATAGTTGTCACCGGTTCGCTGGGACCCGGTCAACGCGCGGGCGTACCTGCGAAGGTAAGGAAGTTCGTCTCCGATGACCTCTGAGAGATCGACCTGCTCGGACCGTGATGGCATGATGATATAAGTCCCTAGTCGCACATTTATTTTGGAACAAACAGTTAGAAGGCACGTTGGTTCCAAGCGTGCGCAAAAAATCAAATCAGCTGAGTGGCATCCAACTTATGTCGAAAGACAACAAGACGTCGAACGTGATGCGGCAGATCGACGAAAATCTCCGTCGTGTCTATTTCGAGAACAACGAAGAGGACATCCCTGATCGTTTCAAGGAGCTTCTTGCAAAACTGAAGAACCAGGACGGCACCAGCGAGAGGGACTCGGATGGCTGATGGCGTGCATCGCGATCCCCGGGACGAGCTTGTCGAACATCTGGGCGCGCTCCGAGCTTTCGCCATGTCCCTGACCAGAAATTCGGCCGCGGCCGATGACCTGGTGCAGGACACGATCGAGAAAGCCTGGAAGAACATGGACAAGTTCCAACCGGGCACCAATCTCCGTGCATGGTTGTTCACGATCCAGCGCAATGCCTTCTACTCGATCCGCCGCAAGGCGAAGCGAGAGGTTGCGGACGTGGACGGTGCCATGGCCGCCTCCTTGTCGGAAAAGCCGGCGCACGACGGCCGCTTGGCGATGAACGACTTCCGCAAGGCGTTCGAGCAGTTGCCCGACGAGCAGCGCGAGGCGCTGATGCTCGTGGGAGCCAGCGGCTTTGCCTACGAGGAAGCCGCCGATATGTGCGGCGTCGCCGTCGGCACGATCAAGAGCCGTGCCAACCGTGGTCGCCGGCGCCTGGCCGAGCTCATGGGGCTCGACCCGGACGAAGACCCGGTCATCGGAGATACGACCAACGACTCGATCATAGCGTCTTCGCAGTCGCGTCAGTCCCGGCAGGGCTGACATGCTGAGCGGTGGCGGCGGGATCAACGGCCTCGACCGGCTGGATGTGAGGCTCGTGGCGCTTCTGGGCCTCGCGCTCCTGCCGATCGGACTGATCGCGATGGTGCAGACGTACCGCGTGATCAGCGAGGCCGACCGCACCGCCGAGGCCGCGCTGACCGGCGTCACCTTGTCCGCCGCCACGACCGAGCGCGAGACGCTGCTGCGCGTGCGGGGCGCGGCGCAGATGGCGGCCGAGTTCGCGCCGACGATCCTGAACGATCCGACCCTATGTTCCGAGCGGATGCAGAATTTCGTCCGGTCGAGCAAGACGATTGCCTTCGCGGGATTCGTGTCGGCGGACGGATATGCCGTCTGCGCCTCGGACGGGGCAGGCACCGACGTTCGGGATACCGATGCCTACCGCTCGTATCTCGATGATCCGGTCCCCCAGATCGAGGCCGTCGTCGGAAAGATCTCGCAACGCAGCGTGGTGGTCATTACCGAGCCGGTGGTCGTGAACGAGGTGCCGATCGGGTATATCGCCATGTCGGTCCCGCAGCAGAGCCTCAGGCTGCCCACGGCGCGGAACGTGGGGCTCGATCCGATATTCACCACGACATTCACCGAGTCGGGCGAGATCCTCTGGGCGGACGGCGATCTCGAGGCGCTTGAACTTGCGCTGCCCGCGGACCGCGCCCTGACGGCACTTGCCGGCGAAGAGACGGTGAGCTTCCGCAGCGATGCTGTCTCGGGAGAGGAGCGGTTCTACACCGTGGCCCCGTTGATCCAGAACGAGATCTACGCGCTTGCGATCTGGCCGGCGAACGCGATCCGCACCTCGGGCCTGACCGCGGCAAGCGCGATCCTGTTCCCGATCCTGATGTGGCTGGTGTCGATCGGCGTGGCCTATTTCGCCGTGCACCGCCTTGTCGTGCGACACATCCGCTACCTCCGCCTGCGGATCCGCGCGTTCACGGCGAACCGCCGCATCATGGCGCCGACATACGCGGCGGACACGCCCTCGGACCTGCGAGAGGTGATCGAAGCGTTCCACCAGATGACCGAACGGATCGTTCGCGACGAGGCCGACCTGGAGAACAACCTGCACGAGAAGGACGTCCTGCTGAAGGAGGTTCACCACCGGGTGAAGAACAACCTCCAGCTCATCGCGTCGATGATGAACATGCAGCTCAGGAAGGCGACCCACGACGAGACGCGCTTCATCCTGCGCCGTCTGCAGGACCGGGTGCTGGGCCTCGCCACGATCCACCGCAACCTCTACCAGGCGTCGGTGCTGAGCCGGGTGAATTCGTCCCAGCTCATCGAAGAGCTGGTCGCGCAGAGCCTGCGCAATTCCGAGGTGGTCAAGCAGGGGGTCAAGCTGGACATCTCGGTGGACCCGGTGTCGCTGTATCCCGACCAGGCCGTGCCCCTGTCCCTGCTTGTCACCGAGACGATGACGAACGCCATGAAATACGTGGGCCGGCCGGCGGAAGGCGAGCCTTGGATCGAGCTGAAGCTGGCGGCGCTTCCGAGCGGCGAGGTGAAGCTGCGGGTCGCGAACTCGCTCGGCGATCCGCTCAGCGACGAAAGCCGCACCACGACGGGGCTGGGGACTCAGCTGATGGGCGCCTTCGCCATGCAACTGGATGCCCGTAGCGAGATCGGCGAGACCGACGGGGCCTTCGTCGTGGACGTGACCTTCATGCCCAGCGAATTCGCCGACGAACCATGAGCGGCGATGTCGAGTATCTCCTGACGGCGGGCGAAGCTTGGCCGGCCTTCGAGCGTGAGATGCTGCGCGCGAAAACCCGTATCGCCGCGGGCTTTCGGGTGTTCGACCCCTCGACCGGGCTCAGGACCGACGAGGCCAAGGCGATCGGCGAGGATTGGTTCGACCTGATCCTTCACGTGCTGGGCAAGGGCGTCCGGTTCGACCTGATCCTTTCGGATTTCGAACCCATCGCCGCCCCGGACATGCACGAGCTGACGTGGTCGAGCATGCGCAAGTTCGCGGTCCTGCGCGAACTCGCCGGCCCCGAGGCGCCGCTCTCCATCGTCGCGGCCATGCACCCGGCCGAGGTCGGAGAGCTCCCGCGCGCGGCGCTTTGGCCCAAGGCCCGGCAAGAGCTGCACGACCTGTGCGACGTCCTGAACGACTATCCCGCGGAGCGACGCCGCCAGAGCTTCGCGGATCTGCCGGGCACCCATGACTGGCTGCGCTTCGACGCTGACGGAAAGCTCGAGGTGTACGCAATGGGCCCGCCGCGGCTGAACCCTGTGACGCACCACCAGAAGCTGGCGGTGTTCGACGGAGAGGTGCTCTATATCGGCGGGCTCGACCTGAACCCGCGGCGCTACGACACGCCGCTCCACCACCGCTCGGCCGAAGAGACGTGGCATGACGTGCAGGTTCTCGTGCGGGACAAGGTGGCCGCAACGGCGGCCGAGGCCCATCTGGACAACATGCTCGACTCCGTCGCGGGCAAGTCGGATCCCCCCGAAGAGGCCGGCGGCTTCTGCACGACCCTGACGGCGTGGCGGAGCACCCACTTCTCGATGGCGCCCGCGATCGTCCGCAACTCGATCGGCGACAACCACTACGCCGAGATCGCGCGGACCGAGCGGCAGTTCTACTTCGAGACGCAGTTCTTCCGCGACCTGAAGCTGGCCGACGCGCTTGCCGCCCGCGGCAAGGAGATGCCTGAAGCCGAGTTCCTGATGATCCTGCCCGCGGCCCCCGAGGACGTGGCGTTCGAGCGTCGGCGCAAGCTCGACTCGCGCTATGGCGAATACTTGCAGGCCCAGTGCGTCTCGCGCGTGATGGAGGCGTTCGGCGATCGCTGTTTCTTCGCGGTGCCGGTGCAGCGCCGCACGGCGCAAGCCGGTCCGATGGACGAGGACGATCGCTCGACCTTCGGGGGTGCGCCGCTTGTCTATGTGCACGCCAAGGTCAGCGTCTTCGACCGTCGGTCGATGATCGTCAGTTCAGCCAACCTCAACGCAAGGTCGCTGCGCTGGGATACCGAGGCCGGCATCCGGCGCGAGGATTCTGCCCTTGCGGATCAGATCCTGCGGCGGTCCATGACCCACTGGCTGCCCGAGACCCCGATCGACCATGACGCGCCTCTCGTCCCGCAGGTCCGCGAGCAGGCCGAGCTTGACGCGGTGCGCCAGCCCGACAACCGTGGGGGCTACCTGCTGCCCTACGACGTGTCGATCGCCGCGAGTTTCGGGACCAATCTGCCGGGCGTGCCCGAAGAGCTGGTCTAGGGAACGATGCCCCCCACGCCGCGTTCGTGGGCCATGCCGGATCTGAAGTCTCTTCCCGTTCCCACGACGCATGGCGGTGAAATCCGTAAGGTCGGGATCGAGGTCGAACTGGGTGGCTTGAACGAGGACCGCGTCGGCGCGATCCTGGCGGACCAGCTGGGCGGCACGGTCAGGCGGACCGCCGAATACGAACGTCGCGTCGAAGGCAGCGCCATCGGTGACATCGACATCCTGCTGGACACTGCCCTGCGCGACAGGGTCGCGGGGCAGATAGCGCGCATGGGCCTCGACCTTGGCCGCGCGGTGATCCCGGTGGAGTTCGTGACCTCTCCCATCCCGCCCGAGCAGATCGCCGAGGTCGACCGCGCGTGCCGCGCCCTCAGCGCCGCCGGTGGCACCGGCACCCAGTCGGGACTGCTTCTGGGGTTCGGCGTTCACCTGAACGTGGCCCTCCCCGGCGTCGCTCTGGACGACATCCTCCCGACCCTGACCGCCTTCGCGCTGATCGAGGACTGGATGCGCGAGAAGATGCAGCTCGACGCGGCGCGGCGGGTGCAGCCTTTCGTGGACACCTACCCGTCCGAGCTGGTGGACCGGCTCTGCGACTCGCGCCTCGACTGGACCTTCGAGCGGCTGACGGATGCCTACCTCTCGGTCGCGCCCGACCGGAACCATGCGCTGGACGCGCTGCCGCTCCTCAAGCACCTGAACCCCGAGGCCGTGGCTCGGGCCGTCCCGCAGATGGCACGCAAGAGCGGCCGGCCTGCCTGGCACTACCGGCTGCCCGATTGCCGCATCGACGAGCCCTCGTGGTCGATCGCACTTGAATGGAACCGGTGGTGCATGGTCGAAGAGATCGCGAACGATGCCGACCTGATGGACCGGCTCAAGATGACGTGGCGGACCTACCGGAACCGCTCTCTACCCATTCCGGGGCGCTGGCACAGCGTGTCGGGCGAATTGCTGGACCGCGAGGTGGCCTTCGTATGAAACCCCTGATCGGCGTGACGACTTCGGCACGCTCGGGCTGGCGGATCTTTCCGCTGGTGGCCTTCAACCTTTGGCTGGCCGGCGGGCGCGGCGTGCGGTGGGTCGCGGGGCGGCCATCCGATGTCGCGGAGGTGGACGGCATCATCATCGGCGGCGGAGACGACATTTCGCCCGATCTCTATGGCGGGCAGCTCATCACGTCGTCCACGCTGGACGACGAACGGGACGCGATGGAGCGGCGTCTTGTCGAAGAAGCGATGGCCCAGGGCAAGCCGGTGCTGGGGATTTGCCGTGGCTCGCAAATGCTGAACGTGGCGCTGGGCGGGCGGCTGGATCAGGATGCATACGGCACCTACGCCACGTCCGAAAGGTTCTGGACCATCCTTCCCCGGAAGACGGTCGAAATCGTCCCCCAGACGCGTCTGGCCGCCCATGCCGGCACGGTTCCGATGAAGGTGAACGCGCTGCACAGCCAGGCGGTGACGACCTTGGGGCAGGGGTTGCGCGTGGCCGCGCGCGATACCGGCGGAATGATCCAGGCGGTCGAGCGCACGGAAGAGCCCTTCGCGCTGGGCGTCCAGTGGCATCCCGAGCACCTGTTCTACGCCCATCGGCAGCGCGCGATCTTCCGGGCTCTGGTCAGCGCCGCGCGGGCCGCGTCCCGGAAAGAGGCACAGCTGCCGCAGGTGGATACGGGGGCGCCGCAAGCGCCCTGAGCGTCAGTCGAAGACGAAGTGCCCCTGTTCCGCCATGTGCCGCAGGCGCGACAACGGAACGGTGCGATCACCGTCAAGCACCAGCGCGGTGATCGTCAGGTCGTCAAGCACCAGGTCGTGGACCTTGCCCATGTGACCGTCCGGCCCGAACGCATCGCGGTCCAACCAGTCGGACGAGCGTTCAAGCCCCGCGAACCGGCCGTCTTCGCTTTCGAGCGGTTCCGGCCCGGCTTGATCAGGGATGTCGGGAAGGCTTCGCTCGGCGGACCGGTTCATCCCGGCGGCCATCAGCATGGGCGAGAAGGTGTATCCGAAGGGCCCGACGATCAGCGGCGGCATCGCCGCGCCGAGGCCGTCGGCATGCTCCCATTCGGGGGCGCCCTCCAGCTCGTCCCGGCCGAGGGACATGGGCCATCCGTCGTCGCCAGGAGGGCCGAAACGATCGAGCGAAACCATCACCTCGCGGCGGTCGAGCCACCCGCCGATATCCACGGCGGCGGCTTTCAGGCGGCGGGTCTGCGGCTCGTGGAACAGCGCGCGGATCGGGAAGCGGTCGTCGCCGCTGACGGCTTCGGCGCCTAGAAGGCGTGTCAATCGGTCGGTCATCTGGTCCTCCTTGTCGGGCCAAAGCGCCGCGCGCCCCGGTTGTTCCGGGAACATAGCGGGCTTTCCGGCGCTTTCCCCAGCGTCGTCGCCCGGCTTTGCTCGCGCGCGATCCCTTCGCGCTGGAGTGGAACCAACGCGGGCCGGGCCGCATTGGGCCCAGGAATTGAACCTTCCACTGAAAGGCTGCAACATGGTGCGACCCGTGACATCCGAAGACATGGACCCGACCACCCGGAATCCCACGACCGAGGATCTTGCCCGGCAGGTCGATGCCCTGAAGGCGGACATCTCGCGCCTGACCGAGTCGCTGGGCGAGTTCGGAAAGGCCAAGAGCCAGCAATACCGGACCGAGGCGCAGCGCCGCGCCGAGGGGCTGCGTGACCAGGCGCAGGGTCGGATGGACGAAGTCGAGGTCTATGTGCGGCAGAACCCCACGCAGGCGCTTGGCATCGCTGCGGGCGTCGGACTGCTGATCGGCCTCTTCAGCCGCCGCTGACCGCATGCTCGGATCCCTGCTCGGACCTCAGATCGCTGCTCTGAAGCTTATGCTCAGGGCGAATTTGCGCCGTGCGACCTGGGGCGCCGCCGGAGGGATGCTGATCCTTCTTGGGGTGGTGTTCTTCGGCATCGCGCTCTTGATCCTGCTGGCGCAGGCCGTGGGCGTCGTGGCGGCCCTGCTGATCGCGGGTTTCGCGCTGATCCTGTTCGGGATCGCCGTGCGGGCTTGGTCGCGCTATCCGCCCCGGGTTGCCCCGCGCCCGACTGCCGCGCCCATTCGCGACCCGATGGTCGATCCAATGGCTGGCCCCGTGGCCGGGTCGCCGCTGACTGCGGCGACGATCATAAACGCGGTCGTCATGGGGATTGCCGCCGGCCGCGCGGTGCGCAGGCGCGACCGGCCGTAGGCACCCGAGGGGGCGAGGGTGCCCCCTCTCTTTCGCGCGACTCGGAACGAGTTTCTCTCATTTTCAACACATCGGGCGGGTTGGAACAGCCCGAAGGGTTGATTTTGCCATGTGTTTCACGTTCTTAAGTCGAGCACGTTCTGTGGCGGGAGAGATTCGATGGCGATCGACTGCCGGAACTGCCCGCTCCGGGCCAACCCTCTGTTCCAGACGATGACGGAAGACGAGCTCGAATTCATGCGGGACTTCAAGTCCGGCGAGATCGAGATCCCGCCCGGTGCCCCGATCCTCGTCGAGAGCGAACCGTCGCCGCGGCTCTACACCGTGCTCGACGGCATGGGGCTGAGGTTCAAGACGCTCGACGACGGCCGCAGGCAGGTTCTGAACTTCGTGATGCCGGGCGATTTCCTTGGCCTGCAGGCGGCCTTCGGGGCGCATATGGGTCACAGCGTCGAGGCCACGACGCCGATGCGCCTCTGCGTTTTCGAACGCTCCGAATTCTTCTCTGTCTTCGCAAACCAGCCATCGCGGGCCTACGACGTCACCTGGATTGCGGCCACCGAAGAGCATTTCCTGGGCGAAGCTCTTGCCAGCATCGGTCAGCGTTCGGCGATCGAGCGGATCGCGTGGGGCCTCGTCCAGATATTCGAGCGTGCGCGGCACCTCGGAATGACCCAGGGCACGACGCTGGATTTTCCGTTTCGCCAGCAGGACCTCGCCGACACGCTGGGACTGTCGCTCGTGCATACGAACAAGACGCTGGCGAAGCTGCGCGAGCGCCAGCTTGCCACCTGGATGGGCCGTCAACTGACGATCCACGACCTCGACGGGTTGAACAAGCTTGCCATGGCCTCGCCGGGCGTCCTGCTGAAAGAGCGCCCGCTGATGTGATCAGTCGCCGATATAGATGTCCGCCGCGGCCGCCCCACGCTGCCCCATCGGGCGATCCTTCCCGACGGTCGTGTCCTGGCGGGTCCGACGCTCCAGCTCGGCATTGAGCGACGCGCCGAGAAGCACCGAGAAGGCGCTCAGATACAGC
Organism: Palleronia marisminoris; assembly: GCF_900172315.1. Lineage (GTDB taxonomy): Bacteria > Pseudomonadota > Alphaproteobacteria > Rhodobacterales > Rhodobacteraceae > Palleronia > Palleronia marisminoris. Next base: position 23,162 of record NZ_FWFV01000006.1, on the reverse strand, counting down.
CACATCAGCAGCGCGATGACGGCGCCCAATGCGCCGTAGACCTCGTTGTAGCGGCCGAAATTCGACAGGTAGTAGCTGAACCCGTAGGAAATGCAGCCCCAGATCACGACCGCGACCAGCGCACCCGGCGTCAGCCATTGCACCCGTGGCCGACGACGGTTCGGGCCATAGCGATACACGACGCCGATCCCGGTGATCACCACGGCTAGCGCGACGACCCAGCGCACGCTTGCCACCAGCAGCGTGGTCAGCGGCCCCAGCGGCAGGATCGACAGGATGATGGGAAGCACCACGACCGACAGCAGCGCGACCAGCGCCACGCCGATCAGCAGGAACGTCACCCCGAAGGCGGCGGCGACTTGGCGCACGCCGACGCGGTTCTTCTCGCGGTAGATCGAGTTCAGCCCCCGGATCAGCGCCGCCACCCCCGCCCGCGACGACCAGATGGCCGCGGCCAATGAAATCGCGGTGGTCCACCCCAGGGTCGAGGTGTTGGCCGTGATGAGCGACGTGATCTGCTCGTCCAGGATGGCGTATGCGTCGCCGGGCATGAGGCCGCGCATGGTGCTGAGTTGCTCGTACACCGTGTCGGGATCGGCGACGAAGCCCCAGATCGCGATGATGGCCGCGAGGCTGGGAAAGATGGCAAGCATCCCGAAAAACGCGACCCCGGCCGAGATCAGCCCGATATTGCTGTCGTTGAGGTCCATGAACACGGCCCGTGCCGCCCCGAGCCAAGCGCGCCAGCCCAATCCCGGCCCAAGTGCGGCCGATCTGGTTCTGAGCGGGATCTCGGCATCGGTTTCCATCGCGATACGATATAGACGGCGGGGCCCGTTGGGCATGTTCCCGCCCAGACAAAGCGGGAAATGTCGCCACGTCGCAACAGGTGGGGTGCGGCAAGCTGCCGCGGAACTGTTGGACTTGCGCGTCCGAGTTGTTATTCTGGACGCATGCCCGGCGCCGGGGCTTGGCGGCGCAAGTGCTTAGGAGGACTATGTCCTGTCTCTTGCAGAGATCGCGGTGCAATCCGACACCGCAAACCACGGCATGAGTGCCGCAGCCACGCAGAAGCTGACCAGCGAAGAGCTGCTGGCCGACATTCTCACTTCCCTCGACGATGACAAGGCCGACGACATCGTGCAGATCGACCTGCGCGGGAAGTCCGAGATTGCCGATTACATGGTCGTGGCCACGGGCCGCTCGACCCGGCAGGTCGTGTCGATCAGCGAAAAGCTGACCGAGCGGCTGAAGCTGGAGCATGGCGTTCAGTCCAAGGTCGAGGGCAAGGATGGCGGCGACTGGGTGCTGATCGATACGGGCGACGTGATCGTCCATGTCTTCCGCCCGGAAGTGCGCGAGTTCTATCAGCTGGAAAAGATGTGGCTTTCGCCCGAGCAGGCCGCGGCCCGCTACTGACGTGAAGCTCCGCATCTGCGCGGTGGGCCGGATGCGCTCCGGCCCCGAGCGCACCCTGATCGACGACTACATCGCCCGGTTCGACCGGACGGGGCGAGCCCTGTCCCTCGGGCCGCTCGAAGAGGCCGAGATCGAGACACGCAAGGTCTCGGGTTCCGGTCCCGAGGCCGAAGCCCTTCTGAAATCCGTCCCCGACGGCGCCCTGATCGTCACGCTCGACGAGCGCGGGCGCGAGATGACCTCTCCTGAATTCGCCGACCGCCTCGCCGCCTGGCGGGACGAGGGGCGGCCCGAAATCTGCTTCCTGATCGGCGGCGCGGACGGGTTGGATGCGTCGCTGCGCAGTCGGGCCGATGCCTCGATCCGCTTCGGCAAGATGGTCTGGCCGCACATGCTGGCGCGGGTGATGCTGTCCGAACAGCTCTACCGTGCGGCGTCAATTCTGGCGGGAAGCCCCTATCATCGCGCCTGAGTGGTTTGCGTCCGGCGGCATGGCCGCTAACTAGGGGGCGGAACGAACAAGGAAGCGCCCCATGTCCACGCCGAAGCCCGTCGTCCTGTGCATCCTCGACGGTTGGGGTGACCGCGCCGAGACCGAGGCGAACGCCCCGGCACTGGCGCAGACTCCCAATTTCGACAGAATCCGGGCCGCGGGTCCGTCCTCGCAGCTGACGACTTTCGGCCCCGATGTGGGGCTGCCGCAGGGACAGATGGGCAACTCCGAGGTCGGCCACACCAATATCGGTGCCGGCCGGGTCGTCGCGATGGACCTGGGCCAGATCGACCTTGCGATCGAGGACGGCTCGTTCTTCGAAAACCCGGCGCTTCTGACCTTCATCGACAAGCTGAAGGAAACCGGCGGCACTGCGCATCTGATGGGCGTCGTCTCGGATGGCGGGGTCCATGGCCACCTGAGCCACATCGTGGCCGCAGCCCGGACGATCGCCGAGGCGGGCATCCCCGTCGCGATCCACGCCATGACCGACGGCCGCGACGTCGCGCCGAAATCGGCTATCGGCTTCCTGGACGACCTGTCCGCCAAGCTGCCCGAGAGCGCCCGGATCGTCACCGTCACGGGGCGCTACTACGCGATGGACCGCGACAACCGGTGGGAGCGGGTCGAGACCGCCTACCGCGTGATGGTCGAGGGCCGCGGCGAGGCGTCGGCGCCTGATCCGCAGGCGGCCGTCCAGCAATCCTACGACAAGGACAAGAACGACGAGTTCATCCCCGCCACCGTGATCGGCGACTACGCGGGGATGCGGGACGGGGACGGCCTGTTCTGCCTGAACTTCCGTGCCGACCGCGCGCGCGAGATCCTGCGCGCCATCGGGCAACCGGATTTCGCCGAGTTCGACGTCTCGAACCGGGCGAACCTCGCGGTGCGGCTGGGGATGGTGGAATACAGCGATGACCATGCCGAGTGGTTCTCGCCGGTCTTCCCCAAGCGCGAGCTGGTGAACACGCTGGGCGAATGGGTCGCCAAGCACGGCAAGCGCCAGTTTCGCGTGGCCGAGACAGAGAAGTATCCCCACGTCACCTTTTTCCTCAACGGCGGCAAGGAAACGCCCGAGGAAGGCGAGGATCGCACCATGCCCAAGTCGCCCAAGGTGGCGACCTACGACATGCAGCCCGAGATGAGCGCGGTCGAAGTGACGGACCGCTTCGTCGAGGCCATCGAGGGCGGCTACGACCTGATCGTCTGCAACTACGCCAACCCCGACATGGTGGGCCATACCGGCGACCTCGACGCCGCCATTGCCGCCTGCGAGGCGGTGGACCGGGGTCTCGGGCGGGTGCTCGAGGCGCTGGAACGGCAGGGTGGGGCGATGATCGTGACCGCCGATCACGGCAATTGCGAAACGATGGTCGATCCCGAGACGGGCGGGCCACACACGTCGCATACGCTGAACCTCGTGCCGTGCGTCCTGGTCGGCGGTCCCGAGGGCGCGACGCTGGCTGACGGACGGCTTGCCGATCTCGCCCCGACGCTGCTGGAGTTGATGGGGATGGAGCAGCCAGAGGAAATGACCGGGAAAAGCCTGATCCGCCGATGATCCGCGCGGCCGCCCTTCTTGTCCTGCTCGCCCTGCCCGCGGTGGCACAGCCGACGCCCGAGGCGCTCGCACGCGACGCGGCGCGGCAGCTCGAAGCGGCGGGGGCCGAGCTTGCGCAGGCGGGCGAGGGCTATGACAGGATCGACGGGCTGACCCGCGTGATCCACGCCTACGAGAGCGGCCTCGCGGCCATGCGCCACAGTCTGCGCGCGGCGCGCCTGCGCGAGGCCGAGGTGACGCAGAGGCTCGACGACGAAAGTACGCAGGTGGGTGCCGTGCTGAACGCCCTGACCACCATGGGGCAGGCGCCCGAGGCGATGCTGCTGCTCCACCCGTCAGGCCCCACCGCCACCGCGCGGGCCGGGATGCTGATGAGCGACGTCACCCCCGCGATGTTGGGCGAGGTCGAGGCGCTGAAGGGCGATCTGCAGGAGATCGCGACATTGCGGGCCCTTCAGGGCAGCGCGCTGGGCGATCTCGAGGCGGGTCTCCAGCAATGGCAGGATGCCCGCACCGGCCTTGCCGACGCGATCGAGGCGCGCGCGGATCTCCCGCGCCGGGTGACAGAGGATGCCGCAGCGATGGCGCTGCTCGCCGCGAACGCCCGGACACTCACCGAGTTCGCCGACGGCCTTGCCACGCTGCCCGAGGATGCGATCAGCGCCCGGCTGCCCGCCTTCGAAACGGCGGTCGGCCAGCTCTCGCTGCCCGTGCATGGCGAGGTCCTTCGCCGGTTCGACGAGGCCGACGCGGCGGGCGTGCGCCGCTCCGGCTGGGTCTTCGCGACCCTGCCCGGCGCGCTGGTGACGACACCGTGGCCGGCGACCATCCGCTACCGTGGTCCGCTTCTGGACTACAGGAATGTGATGATTCTGGAGCCCCAGGCCGGCTATCTGATGGTGTTCGCCGGTCTGGCCGAGGTCTATGGTGCCGCCGGAGAGGTTCTTCCGGCCGGTGCGCCCCTCGGGATCATGGGCGGTGCCGCCGAGGCGGGGATGGCCGGATTCCGCCCGGACGAAGGTGCGGTTTCGAGCCAGAGATTGTATGTTGAGGTGCGGCGCAACGGCGAGCCGGAAGACCCGGCGAAGTGGTTCGCGCCCAATCAAGGATGAGGCAGAGATGAGAAAATTCGCGATGGCCGCGCTCGGTGGCACCGTGGCGGGGGTCCTCCTGACCACGCAGGTCGCCGGCCCCCTGATCGCTCAGGAGAATGCCGAGAGCGAGAACGTCTACGAGCAGCTCGACCTGTTCGGCGACATCTTCGAGCGTATCCGCGCCCAGTATGTCGAGGAAGTCTCCGAGAAGGAGCTGGTCGAGGCGGCCATCGACGGGATGCTGACCTCGCTGGACCCGCACTCGTCCTACCTGTCGCCCGACGATGCCGAGCGCATGCGCACCCAGACCCGCGGCGAGTTCGGCGGCCTCGGCATCGAGGTCACGCAGGAGGAAGGCTTCGTGAAGGTCGTCTCGCCCATGGACGGGACACCGGCGTTCGAGGCGGGCATGGAGGCGGGCGACTTCATCACCCATGTCGACGGCGAGTCGGTGCTGGGCCTGACGCTGGACGAGGCGGTCGAGCTGATGCGCGGTCCCGTGGGCTCGGAGATCGTCATCACCGTCGTCCGCGAGGACCAGCCCGAGCCCTTCGACGTCTCGATCATCCGTGACACGATCGAACTGACCGCCGTGCGTGGCCGGCTGGAAGGCGACACGGTCGTCCTCCGGGTCATCACCTTCAGCGACCAGACCTATCCCAAGCTGGAAGAGACGCTGAACGAGCTGGTCGAAGAGGCCGGTGGCATGGACCAGGTCAACGGCTTCGTCGTCGATCTGCGCAACAACCCCGGCGGCCTGTTGACCCAGGCAGTCCGCGTCAGCGACGCGTTCCTCGACGAGGGCGAGATCGTCTCGACCCGCGGCCGCGAGCAGGAAGACAGCGACCGGGTGAACGCGACCGAGGGCGACCTGGCCCAGGGCAAGCCGATGGTCGTGCTGATCAACGGCGGCTCGGCCTCGGCCTCCGAGATCGTGGCCGGTGCGCTGCAGGATCACCGCCGCGCCATCGTCATCGGCACCAAGTCCTTCGGCAAGGGCTCGGTCCAGACGGTCATGCCGCTGCGGGGCGAGGGGGCCATGCGCCTGACCACCGCGCGCTACTACACGCCCTCGGGCCGCTCGATCCAGGCCCTGGGCGTGTCGCCCGATATCGTGGTGCAGCAGCCCCCGGTCGAACCCGAGCCCGAGGAGGAAGAGGACGACAGCCCCGCCGCCAGCTTCTCGCGCTCCGAGGCCGACCTGCGGGGCGCGCTGACGAACGACTCGCTCAGCGAGGACGAGCAGGACACGATCCGCGAAGAGCAGGAGGCCGCCGAAGAGTCCGCGCGCCTGCGTGAAGAGGACTACCAGCTCGCCTATGCGATCGACATCCTCAAGGGCTTCCTCGCGCTGAGGTCCGAGCAGTGAGCCGCCCGACGCGCGAGGATCTTCCCTATCGTCCCTGCGCGGGAGTCGTCCTGGTGAATGCCGCCGGCCACGTTTTCGCCGGGCGGCGGATCGATCACGATCAGGGCGCGTGGCAGATGCCCCAGGGCGGTATCGACGAGGGGGAAGACCCTCGCGAGGCCGCCCTGCGGGAGCTGGAAGAGGAGACCGGCGTCGCCCGCGACCTGGTCGAGGTCGAGGCCGAGACCGCCGATTGGGTGCACTACGATCTGCCCGACGAGTTGCTCGGCCGGATCTGGAAGGGAAAGTACCGGGGGCAGGCGCAGAAATGGCTGCTCTGCCGCTTCCTTGGCCGGGACGAGGATATCGACATCGGCACCGGCTCGCCCGAGTTCAGCGCCTGGAACTGGATGCCGCCGGCCGAGTTGCTCGACCAGATCGTGCCATTCAAGCGCGATGTCTATGAACGCGTGTTCCGCGAATTCGAGGACCGTCTGTCATGATGATCCGCCTTGCCCTTCTGTCCCTCGTGGCGGCCCAACCGGCCTTTGCGCTGTCCTGCCTGGCCCCCTCTGCCGCCCGTTCGGCCGCCGAAGCGGTCAGCGCGGAAGAGGTCTTTCACGTCGCCGTCGGCACCTTTGCCTATGACGAGGTCGAACTGCCGGCCGGCGGCGCCTCGATCGAGCCGACCGAGACGTCGATCCCGGCGGTGTTCGAGGGCCGCGCGCTGACGCAAGCCGGGTTCACGGGCGAGATCTCGGGCCAGGTGATCCTGCAGGTCGAGTGCATCGGCCCCTCGTGCGGATCGGTTCCGGCTGACACGGAGACGCTGGCGTTCTTCCGCGAGAGCGCGGGCGAGATGGTGCTCGACGTCAATGCCTGCCCGAACTGGGTGTACCCCGAACCTACCGAGGCGCAGCTTGAAACCGTTCGCGCTTGCGTTCTGGACGGAGACTGCGCCGAGGGCTGACCGGACTCCACACCGGAACAAAAATGGAACATGATGGGGCATGACGACTCAGCCCCCCATCGCGGAACTTTCGATCACCTCGAACTTCACCTTCCTGACGGGGGCTTCTCATCCCGAGGAGTACGTGGATCGGGCAGGGCTGCATGGAATGGGCGCGCTTGCCATCGCCGACGAGAACTCGGTCGCGGGAATCGTGCGCGCCTGGACGCGGGCGAAGGAACTGCGCCGCCAAATCGAATGGCGCGCGGCGGAGGACCCCATCGGCCCGCCCCGGCCCAAGCATATCCCCAAGCCGCCAAGCCTCGATATCACGACTGTCCCGCGCGTCCTTGCCGCGGCGCGGATCGTCACGGACCAGGGGCTCGAGGTTACTTTCCTGCCCCGCGACCGAACCGCGTGGGGACGGTTGTCTCGCCTTCTGACGCTGGGTCGGCTGCGGGAGGACAAGGGGAAGTGTCGAATTTCCCTGCAGGATCTTCTGGACTGGGGCGAGGGGGCGGAGCTTCTGATCCACCCCGGCGGCCTCAAGGACTGGCGGGGGCACGCGGCGCGCCTGGTCGAGACGTTCCCGGGCCAGTGCAGCCTTGCGCTCAGCCCCCGCTATGACGGGCAGGATGCTGCCCGGTTCAAGCGGCTCGTCCGGGTCGCGGATGATCTCGGCATCCCGCTTGCCGCCACGGCGCGCCCCCTGATGCACCACGGCAGCCGGCGGCGGCTGGCCGACGTGCTGACCGCGATCCGGCTGGGGCGACGGGTGGACAACCTGGGCCGCGCCGCACTTCCCAATGCCGAACAGCGCCTGAGAAGCCCGTCCGAGCTGCGCCGGCTCTTCGCGGGGGTGCCCGATGCCATCGACGCCGCCGCGCGGATTGCCGAACGCTGCACCTTCGACCTGGGCGAGCTCAGCTACGAATACCCCTCCGAGGCGACCGCGAGCGAAACCGCCGATCAGCGCCTCGCCCGCCTCGCCCACGAGGGGCTCGCCTCGCGCTATCCCGACGGCGCCCCCGAGCATGTGCAGAACCTGCTGAAGCACGAGCTGACGCTGATCGGCAAGCTGGGCTATGCGCCCTACTTCCTGACGGTGAACGACATCGTCGCCTTCGCCCGGTCGCGCGACATCCTGTGCCAGGGGCGGGGGTCGGCGGCGAACTCGGTCGTGTGCTACTGCCTTGGCGTCACCAGCGTCTCTCCCGAGATCGGGACGATGGTGTTCGAGCGTTTCGTCAGCGAGGCCCGCAACGAGCCCCCCGATATCGACGTCGATTTCGAGCACGAGCGCCGCGAGGAGGTGATCCAGCACATCTACGAACGCTACGGCCGCCACCGCGCCGGGCTCTGCGCCACGGTGATCCACTATCGCGGCAAACGAGCGGTGCGCGAGGTGGGCAAGGTGATGGGCCTGAGCGAGGATACGGTCGCCGCGATCTCCTCGCAGATCTGGGGGTTCCTGGGGAAGGAGGGGCTGGAGACCTCGCGCATGGCCGAAATCGGCCTCGACCTTGGCGACCGGCGGCTGGCGATGACGATGGACCTGATCCAGCAGATCATCGGCTTTCCCCGGCATCTCAGCCAGCATGTCGGCGGCTTCGTCATCACCGAGGGGCGGCTGGACGAGCTGGTCCCGATCGAGAACGCGACGATGGAGGGGCGGACGGTCATCTGCTGGGACAAGGACGACATCGACAGCCTGGGCATCCTGAAGGTGGATATCCTGGCGCTGGGGATGCTGACTTGCCTGCGCAAGGCATTCGACCTGATGCGGCAGCACCACCGGCTGAACTATACGCTGGCCAACCTGCCGGTCGAGGATCCGGCGACCTACCGGATGCTGTCGAAGGCCGACAGCGTCGGAGTGTTCCAGGTCGAAAGCCGGGCGCAGATGAACTTCCTGCCGCGGATGAAGCCAAAGACCTTCTACGACCTGGTGATCGAGGTCGCGATCATCCGCCCCGGCCCGATCCAGGGTGACATGCTCCACCCCTACCTGCGCCGGCGAGAGGGAAAGGAGGCGGTGTCGTTCCCGAGCGACGCGCTGGGCAAGGTGCTGGGCAAGACGATGGGCGTGCCGCTGTTCCAGGAGCAGGCGATGCAGATCGCCATCATCGGCGCCGGATTTTCGCCGGACGAGGCCGACCGCCTGCGCCGGGCGCTGGCGACGTTCAAGAAGCTGGGCAATGTCAGCGAGTTCCGCACCCGATTCCTGCGCGGGATGCGCGAGAACGGCTATGACGACGACTTCGCCGAGCGGTGCTTCAGCCAGATCGAGGGGTTCGGCAGCTACGGCTTTCCCGAAAGCCACGCGGCCAGTTTCGCGCTGCTGGTCTATGCGAGCGCCTGGATCAAGTGCCACTATCCCGGCGTCTTTGCCTGTGCGCTGCTGAACGCGCAGCCGATGGGGTTCTACGCGCCGGCGCAGATCGTGCGGGACGCGCGCGAGCACGGGGTCGAGGTGCGCCCGGTCTGCGTCAACCGCAGCTACTGGGACAACACGCTCGAGCCTGATGGGCGCGGCGGGCTGGCGCTGCGGCTGGGGTTCCGGCAGATCAAGGCGCTGCGCGAGGACGAGGGGCGCTGGATCCCCGCCGCGCGGGGCAACGGCTATCAGGCGGTCGAGGATCTGTGGCGTCGCGCGGGCGTGGCCCCTCGGGGTCTGCGCATCCTGGCCGAGGCGGATGCCTTCGCGTCGATGGGCCTCAACCGGCGCGAGGCGATCTGGGAGGCGAGGGCGATCGGCGGGCCTGCGCCGCTGCCGCTGTTCTCGGGCGATATCGACGGCGAGGGCATCGTCGAGCCCGCCGCCTACCTGCCGCAGATGACGGCGGGCGAAGAGGTGGTCGAGGATTACGTCGCCACGCGCCTGACGTTGCGGGCGCACCCGATGTCCTTCCTGCGCGCGCGCCTGACCCCGGGCATGGGGACGATGCCGCAGGGGGACGTGCTGCCGGGGCGGCGGTTCGGAGAGGCCCGCGGGCTCGTCCGGTCCGACGCCTGGAGCATGGAAGAGGCGGGCGGCAAATGCGTGACGGTCAGGGAGTAGCGTGCCAGAGCTTCGGCTCGGCGATCTCCAGCGAGTTGCCTGCCGGGTCGCGAAAGTAGATCGACCGGGCACCGTTGGGCCACGTGATGCGGCGTTCGATGGGGATGTCGTGGCCGGTCAGGTGCTTTTCCCACCCGTCGAGATCCTCCGAAGCGAGGCAGGCGTGGCCCGGACCGCGCGCGCCGTGGGGCGGGGCGGCGAGGGGGCTGTCGCCGGGGGTCGCGGCGGCGGCGGGGTCGAAGATCAGCAGGATGGTCCGGCCCGCGCGGAAGAAGACGTGGCGACCCTCCATCTTCAGCACCACGGGCAGGCCGAGGGTCTGGCCGTAGAAGCGCTCGGCGGCGTCGAGGTCGTCTGCATAGAGCGCGGCCTCGAGAAGGCCGGTCGTTCCTGGCGTGGTCATGGCCTTCCTCCGGAAACCGCCCCCGGCGCGAAGACCGGGGGCGGTCGTGGTCAGAGATGCGGGAAGATCTTGTCCGGTGTGGCGGGATAGTCGCGGACGCGGACGCCGCAGGCGTTGTAGATCGCGTTGGTGATCGCAGCCCCCGCGCCCGAGATGCCAAGCTCGCCGATGCCCTTGACCTGCATCGGGTTGGCGTAGTCGTCACGCTCGTCCACGAACAGCACGTCCAGATCGCCGATATCGAGGTTCACCGGCACGTGGTACTCGGCGAGGTCGTTGTTGACGACGTGACCCGTGCGGTGGTCGTGCTGGATCTCTTCGGTCAGCGCCGTGCCGACGCCCCAGATCTGGCCGCCCCACACCTGGCTCTGGGCGGTCTGCTCGTTCAGGATGCGTCCGGCGGCCATGACCGCCAGCATCCGCTGCACGCGCACCTCGCCCGTCACGGAATTGACCGCGACCTCGGCGAAATGGGCGCCGAAACCGGCCTGCGTGACCTCTTGCTTGCCGGGTTCGATATGGCCCTCTTCGGTGACCGGCCCGTCGAGGAGTTCCGAGATCGGGCGCCGGACGTTGCCGCCGGTCGCGATGCCGTCCTGCAGGCGCAGGGCGTCGGGGTCGCAGCCCAACCGCTCGGCGATCTTGCGGCGGATCGCCTTGGCACCAAGGAACACCGCCGACCCCGAAGAGGCCGCACCCCACGAGCCGCCGGAGCCCGAGGCGTGGGGCAGGTCGGTATCGCCCAATTCGACGGTGACCTGGTCCGAGGGCAGGCCCAGCATCTCGGCCGCGATCAGGCTGAGGATCGAATAGGTGCCGGTGCCGATATCGGTCATGTCGGTCTCGACCAGCGCCGTGCCGTCGGGGTTCAGGGTCACGCGCGCCTTCGATTCCATCAGGATGTTCGTCCGCGCGGCCGACGCGACGCCCATGCCGACGAACCACTCGCCCTCGCGCCGTTCCTTGGGGGCCTTGCGGTCCGACCAGCCGAAGCGGTCGGCGCCTTCGGTCAGGCACTGGGCCAGCGAGCGCGAGGAATATTGGAAGCCGCTTTCGGGATGCACTTCGGGGATGTTGCGAACGCGCAGGTCGATCGGGTCGATCCCCGCAGCCTCGGCCAGTTCGTCCATGGCGTTTTCCAGCGCGAGCATGCCGATTGCCTCGCCCGGCGCGCGGACCGAGCCGCTGGCCGGCCGGTTCAGGCGGGCGACATGGGTCGCGTAGGTCCGGCTGTCGCCGCCATAGAGGAAGTGGGTGGCGGTATCGATCGGCTCGGAGAACGTCTCGTCGGGCAGGTTCGACTGCCAGTTCTCGTGCCCGACGCCCAGCAGGTTGCCGTCCTTGTCGGCGGCCAGGCGCACGCGCTGGCGCGAGGGGGTGCGCAGGACGACGGCCTCGAACACGTTGTTGCGGTGCATCTCGACGCGCACTGGGCGGCCGAGATGGCGCGACGCCACGGCGGCCGACACGCAGGCCGCGTCGATGCCCAGCTTCGAGCCGAAGCCGCCGCCGATGTAATGCGACAGCAGGCGCACGTTCTCGGCCGGGATGCCCAGCGAATCCGCCAGTTCGTTCTGGTTGTACTTCAGCATCTGGAGCGAGCCGCGGACCGTGACCTTGTCGCCCTCCCACGTGGCCAGTGCCGTGTGAGGCTCCATCGCGGCCGAGTTGTGGGGGCTGGTGGTGAAGGTCGCATCCACGGTGAAGGCGGCGTCGGCCATCGCCTGTTCCAGGTCACCCTGGCTGAGGGATTTCTTCTCCTGCTCCTTGAAGTTGGTCGCGGTCGAGAAGTCGGGGGTCGCGTCGTCCTCGCGCTGGTAGTCCACCTTGACGGCGTGGGCGATGTGGCGCGCCTGCTCGAACGTCTCGGCCACCACCACGGCGATGGGCTGGCCGAGATACTGGATCTGGGGGCCCGGCTGCACCGGGTTGGTGTTCGCCGTGCCCTGGGCCGAGTTGCGGATCATGTGGTCGGTGAAAAGCCCGAGGAAGCCGGGCATGTCCTTGACCGAGTCGCGGTCGATCTTGAACGTGCCCTTGGTGATGCCGGCCCGGACAAGGTAGCCCTGGGCCATGTTCTCGGCCTTGTATTCGCCGGCATATCTGGCCGTGCCGGACACCTTCAGCGGCCCTTCGGGACGCGGCGTCGGCTTGGTGATCGCGCCCTGTCCGGTCTCGTCCAGCAGGCGGGGCTGGATCTTGTCCATTTTCAGATGCTCTGTCATTGGGTCGCTCCCGTCAGTTCGCCCAGGACGGCCTTCACGACGCGCCGGGTCAGGGGGATCTTGAAGTCGTTGTCGCCATGGCTCTGCGCGCCTTCCAGAAGCACGTCCGCCGCCTTGTCGAAGAGCGCCTCGGACGGAGCCTCGCCGATCAGCAGGCGTTCCATTTCGGTGTTACGCCACGGCTTGGGGGCAAGGCCGCCGAAGGCCAGTGCGGCATCGGTGATCTTGCCGCGATCGGTCGCGACGACCGCCGCGCAGGACACCAGCGCGAAGGCATAGGACGACCGGTCGCGCACCTTGCGATACATCTGCGCGCCCTTGGGGGCGTCGGGCAAGTGGACCGCGACGATCAGGTCGCCGGCTTCAAGCGCGGTTTCCTCGTGCGGGGTGTCGCCGGGCAGCTTGTAGAATTCGTCCAGCGTCAGGATCTGCGCCTCGCCGCCGGGCTTCTCGATCTCGATCCGGGCGTCGAGGAGGCGCATGGCGACGGCCATGTCCGACGGATGCGTGGCGATGCAGTGCTCGGAGGTGCCAAGGATGGCGAGGATGCGGTTGCGCCCCTCCATCGCCATGCAGCCCGAGCCGGGCTCGCGCTTGTTGCAGGGCTGGGTCGTGTCGTAGAAATACGGGCAGCGGGTGCGCTGCAGCAGGTTGCCGCCGGTGCTGGCCTTGTTCCTGAGTTGACCGGTCGCCCCGGCAAGAAGCGCGCGGCTGAGGACGCCGTATCTTTCGCGGATCAACGGGTCGGCGGCTAGGTCGGCATTGGTCACCAGCGCGCCGATGCGGACGGAATTCTCGGCCTCTTCGATTTCCGTCATGTCGAGGCGGGTGACGTCCAGAAGCTTGGTCGGCGTCTCGATCTCGTGCTTCATCAGGTCGAGAAGGTTGGTGCCGCCCGCGATGATGCGCGCGGCGGAATCGTGGGCATCGGCGTGCGAGGTGGCGCGGACGTAATCGAACGGCTTCATTCTGCGGCCTCCTTGGACGTGCCTTCATCGGGGGCGGCTTCGGTGATGGCCGCGCAGATGCCGGGATAGGCCGAACACCGGCACAGGTTGCCCGACATCCGCTCCTTGATCTCGGTCCGGCTGAAATCCGGCATGGCGGTCAGGTCGTCGGTGACGTTCGACGGCCAACCCATGTTGAATTCGTCGATCATGCCTTTCGCGGACATGATCTGACCGGGCGTGCAGTAGCCGCACTGGTAGCCGTCATGCTTCACGAAGGCCTTTTGCAGCGGGGACAGCGCGCCGGGCTGGCCGACGCCTTCGATCGTGGTGATCTCGTCATCCTCGTGCATCACCGCCAGCGTCAGGCAGCCGTTGATGCGGCGGCCGTTCACCAGCATCGTGCAGGCACCGCATTGCCCGTGGTCGCAGCCCTTCTTGGATCCCGTCAGGTCGAGGTGGTTGCGCAGCGCATCCAGAAGCGTGGTGCGCGTGTCTATGTCGAGCCTGTGGCTCTCACCATTTACGTTGAGCGTGATTTCCATGGATGCCCCCAGTTCAAGCGTCTGCGGGGGTAAGGACCCGGGCAGGGGGGCGGTTCCGGGGAATCATTCCAGTGCAAAAAAGTCGGATTTAAAGGTCAAGCGGCGCGGTCTCGCCCGACTCTTCCAAGTGCCACGCCGCGGACCAGCGATCGGCGCGCCGCCTGAGGATCAGGTAGTTGCGCTCGGCCGTGTACGAGCGCGTCTTTCCGGGCAGGGGGTGCAGCCGGATCGGGTGGCCCTTCACGGGGGCCTCGCCCAGCCGGGCCAGCAGCGACAAGGCGGTGGCGAGCCCGTCGGGCGGCGCGGGGTGCGAGATGCCCGAGGCCACCAGCTGGTGCAGCGCACCCGTTTCGGTGCGCATCGTGCCGCGCATGGCGAGGTGGATCTCGCCCGACAGGACGGCCAGGGAATGGTCCGGGCGGTCCTGCACCTCCATCAGCGCGGTCAGGAAGCGACGCCACTCCGGCCGGTGGGCGTAGCTTTGCCACTGGTCGCGCAGGTCGTCCTCGTAATCCTCCATGTGGCGGGTCAGCTTCATCGCCCGTTCGACCAAGGACATCCGCGGCCCGAGCGCGGGCACGGACGAAATCAGGAAGGTCTGTGCCTCGGTCCCGCGGAGGGCGGGGGAGAGGTCGGCCCACGCCTCCTCGCTCATCACCTGGGACTTCGACCGGGTCGAGCGCAGGTCGGGGGCCATCAGCGTCACGCCCGGCAGGTCCACGCGCCACGCCAGCGCGCGCCCGCGGCCGATGCAGATCTCGGGTCGCTCGTCGGGGCGGCAGCCGAACTGGAACAGCAGGTAGGCCTCGCGTGCGGCGGCGTAGAGCACCTTGGCGACGTCGCTGGTCTGGGCCTTGCGCCGCAGCGACCCCCAGCCGTCGCAGATGTCGTGGTCGTCCCAGACACAGAGCGAGGGAATCCGCGCGACGGTCTCGGCATAGCCCTCCTGCGCCCACTGGGTGGCGTAGCGGCGGAAGAACTCGGCGTCGAGCGTCGCTTTCAGGTCGCGCCATTGCTCGCCCGTCAGGTGGTCGGGCACCTCGTTCGGCCACTCCTCGGACAGCGGATGGGCCTTCGTCACCTCGTCGGCATAGATCTGGTCGCCGCCGTTCAGCAGCACCTGCACGGGCTCGTCGTCCAGCCGCGCGCCCAGATGCGCCCACAGCGCATTGCGGTCGGCGGAGGGACGGTCGAGATCGCCGTTCTCCTGCCCATTGCACGACGCGAAGGCGAGGGTGACGTCGCCGGTCACGTCGGTCGAGACGCGATGCTCCACTCCGTCGCAGGTATAGGTCGCGCCGCCGGAGGGCAGCGTCATCTCGGCCCGCCAGAGCGTCGCGCCGGCGCGGGTGGCAAGCGCCTCGGCCTCGTGTGGCGTGTCGGTCGCGAAGGCGGGAGGTGGCGCGCCCTCGAGGCGCATGGCGGTGACGGCGACGCGCACGCCCCAATCGCCGGCGGCGCGGAGGAAGAGCATGGGGCCGGTCGGGGGGGCTGTCTCTGTCATGGATCCAAGCTGGCTTTGGGTGCGCGCGGATGCAACGGCGGTTTCGCCTCGCCGTTCCCCTGTCGGCCTTGTATGACCCCGCCATGACGGAGCCCATGGAAATCTTTCTCGTCGCCCCGCCGGGGCTGGAGCCGACCCTTGCCGAAGAGGTTCGCGCGCTGGGCTACGTGGCCGAGGTGACGCCGGGCGGCGTCAGCGTGCAGGGCGGGTGGCCGGATGTCTGGCGGCTGAACCTCGAATGCCGGGGTGCCGGGCGGGTCCTGGCGCGGATCGCTACGTTCCGCGCCTTCCACCTCGCGCAGCTCGACAAGCGGGCGCGCAAGGTGGATTGGGCGGCAGTGCTGCGCCCCGACGTGCCCGTGCGGGTCGAGTCGACGACGCGCAAGTCCAAGATCTACCACGCCGGCGCCGCGACCGAACGTATCGCCCGCGCCATCACCGAAGAACTGGGCGCCCCCGTCGCCGACGACGCGCCGGTCGCCCTGAAGGTGCGGATCGACGACAACAACGTGCAGGTCTCGGTCGATACCAGCGGCGAGGGGCTGCACAAGCGCGGTCACAAGGAATGGGTCGGCAAGGCCCCGATGCGCGAGACGATGGCGGCGCTGCTGCTGCGGATGGCGGGCTTCGACGGGCAGATGCCGGTGGTCGACCCGATGTGCGGCTCGGGGACCTTCGTGCTCGAGGCGGCGGGGATCGCCGCGAGCCAGCAGCCGGGCCGCGACCGCAGCTTCGCGTTCGAGCAACTGGCGAGCTTCGAACCGCAGGCGGTGGCGGCGCTCGGCCGCGCGGGCGGCACGACGCCACCGCAGTTCCACGGCTTCGACCGCGATGCAGGCGCGGTACGGGGTGCGACGGCCAATGCCGCCCGCGCCGGTCTGGCCGCGGCGACCCGCTTCACCGCCCAGCCCGTCAGCGACCTGACCCCGCCTGTGGGGCCGCCGGGCCTCGTCATCTGCAACCCGCCCTACGGCGCGCGGATCGGCAACCGGAAGCCCCTGTTCGCGCTGTACGGCTCGTTGGGGCAGCGTCTGTCAGAGCATTTCGCCGGCTGGCGCGTGGCAATCGTCACCTCGGACGCCGGTCTCGCCCGCGCCACGGGCCTTCCGCTGACCGAAAGCGTGCCGATCGCCCATGGCGGCCTGAAGGTGCGGCTTCACACGACGCAATTGTAGGGGACTACCGCCTTTTCCGCGAGGCCCCGGATCCGAGCTTCTGAAACGGAGAAGGGCCCCGCACGGCCAGGGCTGTAGTCAGAAAATGAGATCGGTCGCCCACGAATGATACCAGGCCAGGCGCACCTTGGACCGAGATGGCCGAAATTCCAGATGGCGCGGGACGAAACGCTGAACCTTGACGTTTTTCTCGCTTATCGGCCTGCAACATAGTTGCTCGAATCGTACTCACCTAGTTACGATAGTTTCACTGCGCGGGTTGACGTCTCGCCTCGGTCCCGGCCCCGCAGGCAACTTGCGAGTCACCTGAAGGCCCCGGTGAGTCGCCTGTTCCGTGGGATTGTGAGGTATCGATCCGCCCTGGAGCACACGCCATGAAGGAAACCATTGTCCTTTCCGATGAAGCCTACCACCGCCTGGTTTACGACCTCCTACAAGCACGCGACGAGTTCCAAGTGATGGAACTGATCGGCGGCGTGGCGAACGTCTGGCCCGAGTCTGCCCTGACCGGCCCGGAACGGGAACACTGCGATCGTCAGATTGCCGCCACGGCCGAACTGGGCGACCGAGTTCTCCGCGCCGCGACGAGGCCAGCTAATTCGGCCTACGAGTGCACTCAGGAACTTGGGGCGACGCCGCTCACGTGGCCGCCGGCCAGACCCCGACCGGTGCGACCCGGAGTTTGCAACCCGCCTTGGGGCACCTCAAGATGAAGAGATGCGTGCCGTCGTAAAGTGACCTTACCGCCTGGTCTCTGATCTGAGTGCCGCGACTGGAGAGATCCGCCTGATCAATGCGACTATTCGAGTCGCGAAGTGGCGCGATCCCGTCGCGGAGTTCATTTTCCGACCTCTCGCTCGGACCGGCGGCTATCGAGCCGGCAAGGACGTGCCAAGCGACCAACTCCCGGTCTCGGTCTCCCCGCTTCGCGGCGCGCTACGGGGAGACGGCTCTGGTGCAGCGTGTCGCCGAAGCTTCGTCCGGACTCGCGATCTTGCGAGAAGCGCGGCTGGATGATCTGGTCGCGCGGGAAACCTGCTGGCGTGGCAGTGGGGGACTGCTCGGAAGGACAATGAATGTATCACAAGGGTGAAGTCACCTATGAGCCGCTGCCCCTGCCGGACCGGGTTCAAATGGCCGAGGTTGACGCAGTCGTAGCTGCGGAAGCCTTCCGGGACTACATGCGGAAGCGCCATTCGGTCCGCCACTACGACACGCGTCCCGTTCCAGAGGCGGTCGTTGCTGCCTGCATAGAGGCGGCGGCCACCGCACCTTCGGGAGCGAACCACCAGCCTTGGCATTTCGTGGCGATCTCCGATCCGGAGGTGAAGGCCCGCATACGCGCAGCCGCCGAGGAGGAGGAAAAGGACTTCTACGCTGGCGGCGGCGGTGATGAATGGCTGTCCGCCCTCGAGCCCATCGGGACCGGGGCCAGCAAGCCGCACCTGACGGACGCCCCGTGGCTGATCGTCGTTTTCGCACAGCGTTACGGCGTGACGCAGGACGGCGCGCGCTACAAGAACTACTACGTCCCCGAGAGCGTGGGCATCGCTACCGGCTTTCTGATTGCGGCTCTGCATCACGCGGGCCTCGTCTGCCTGGAGCACACGCCGAACCCGATGAAGTTCCTGCCCGAGCTCTGTGGCAGGCCAGCCCACGAGAAGGCGGTGATGATCCTTCCGGTCGGCTATCCGGCGCCTGACGCAACCGTGCCTGCTGTCGCGAAGCGAAAGAAACCGCGGTCGGAGATCCTGACGGTGATGCGTCCGCGCGCGGAGCCACGATGATGTCAGATAGCGAAGGTCCCCAGCTTCAGGTCGGCCACCCCTTGATCTATGGGCGCGGTCACGGCTCAGAAAGACGCGCGGCTTGCCCCTGTGCCTGCCGCTCCCTTTGAAGATTGCGACCTTCAACATCAATGGCGTCAAGCGGCGGCTCGGCAACCTGCTCGAGTGGCTGGAGGACGCACAGCCGGACGTCGTCTGCCTGCAAGAGCTGAAAGCGGCGCAAGGCGACTTCCCGGACGCCGCGATCGAACGTGCTGGTTATGAAGCCGTCTGGGCGGGTCAGAAGTCATGGAACGGCGTCGCGATCCTAGCGCGAAATGCGAAGCCTGTGTTGACGCGCACCGGCCTTCCCGGCGATCCGGCAGATCGGCAGCGTCGCTACATAGAGGCTGCGGTCAGCGGCGTGCTGATCGCCTCGATCTACGCGCCGAACGGCAATCCACAGCCCGGGCCGAAGTTCGATTACAAGCTCGCTTGGCTCGACCGCATGAACCGTCACGCGGCCGGCCTGCTCGCGGCCGAGGTGCCGGTCGTGCTGGCAGGCGACTTCAACGTGGTCCCGGAGGCGCGCGACATCTACCAGACGAGATCCTACGATCAGGACGCACTGGTGCAGCCCGCCTCTCGAGATGCCTACCGGGCGCTCCTGGAGCAGGGATGGACGGATGCGCTTCGCACTGCGCACCCGAGCGACTCCATCTTTACCTTCTGGGACTATCGCCGAAACCGCTGGACGCGCGACGCCGGGCTCCGGCTCGACCACATCCTGCTCAGCGGCAAGCTCGCGCCCAAGCTGATCGAGGCGAGCGTCGACCGCGACGTCCGTGGACGTGAGGGTGCGAGCGACCATGCGCCGGTGTGGGTCGAGCTAGCGGCCCCGGATCGTGGGTAGCAGCTGGGCGCTGTGCGGGCTGCCGATTCACGGATAATCTCTCGCTCTGCTTTCCGGTAGAGCGGACTGGTCCACAGCTCAGACGTCCTGTTCGAGCACCACGCAAGCATAGGTTCGGCCATTCCAACCGACATGGATCGCGACTTCGTAATCCCCAGCATCGCCCGGCAGTGTGGCCGATCCAAGCGGAGCAGGGGTGTCTGGTGCCGCCTCGAATTCGCCCGTCTGCTGCAGCGAAACGCTTGTTCCCGCCCGACGGGATTGGATCTTCAAGCTGTATGTGCCGACAATCGGCTCTGCTGTAGTCAGGCTCCCTGCCATGTGCACTCCGGTCCTCGTTTCCTCTGACTGGACCGTGCAAGAGAAGGGCGGCGCGGAATCGTGGGCGGAAGCCGAAGCGGCCAGCCCACCAGCTCCGAGGGCGAGCAGCGCCGCCATGATCGACGTGTTTCGAATATCAAGCATCTCCGTCTCTCCTATGCGAGAACGACCCGGGCGCAGCGGAAGAGCAGCTGCGCCCGTGCCAGATCAGTCCTGGACGACCACGATGACGTTTCCGCGGCCCTTCTGGACCACATCGGCAGTATTGCCGTCACCTGCCTGGATCACGCCGATCGCGTTGCTGCGACCTTGCTGGGTCGTGATCGCTTCGTTTCCCGTCCCGATCTGCGAAACGCCGGTGATGTTGTTCTTCCCGCGCTGCAGGCTGTCGGCAAAGTTGCCGCGCCCGATCTGTCCGATCACGGCACGGTTCCGATGACCGTCCTGAATGCTGATCGCGGTGTTGGACCGGCCGCTCTGGAATGCCGTCAGCCGGTTGTGCCCGCCGCGCTGTCCGACCCCGACTTCATTGCTGCGCCCATACTGCTCGACCGTGACGTTTGAGCCGCCGGCGGAGGCAGGGGCGGCTACACCGGCCGCGAGGATCAGGGAAAGGGCCGTAAATTTGATGGTGTTCGCAAAGGTCATGTTCTCGATCTCCCGTTGAGCTTCATTGGTTCTGTGCCGTCGGGCAGCAGCCTGCCTGCACGTGAACCAGCTGAGGATGGGAGCGGATGAAAAGCGATCTCATCGCCATGACAGGCGATCACGTCGCGGCCGCTATCGGATAGCAGTGACCGGTAACGCTCTGACTGAGCATCTATGGGAACAGAAAGAGGCGTTCGACAGGGCAGCCATCGTCCCCACCTGCGCCCCGAGAAGTAGGAGCTTGCCGACCCGCCTCTGTAGTCCGTGCAAGCGACAGAATGCGAACGCAGTGCTGCTAGACTGAGCTACCTATGCAGGGGTCGGGTCGGCATGCACCCCCAGCCCGCGATACGAGTGTCCTTGACCTGCCGAAAGACTTGCGCACGAAGACGTGGGGCATGACCATGCCGAGATAGGCGTCACCAGGGCAATGGGTTCCGAGCCATCACGCCCCGGCAGGAGGGATTGCTCCGCGCCGTCACCTCTATGCGCCGCCGGATGAACTTTGCGAGAAGGGCATCATCGCGTCGTTGGCGTAGGGTATAGATGGGCGACCTCTGGTGCGTCCGCCGCGCACTCGTCACGCCGCCGTCTCGCCAAGTGTTTCGGAAACCTTCTTCATCAATCGCCTGTTATCCTTCGAAGAGTTCCTCTTGGAACGACGTCGAGGAGGATTTTGTGGTCGACATGATCGGGGCAGCAGTAGCGGAGTCAGCCTCCACGGAATGGCAGAACCCTAGCGAGGTGGTTTGACATGCGCGGTGCACTGTGGCGGATCATCGAATCCGTCTCGTGGCGCACACGCTACATCCTGACTGGGGATCGCAGGAGCTGGTGTGCTCATGCGTGGACAAACCGGCACAAGGTCCACTGGCGCATCCATGTGACCATCTGGGACGCGGTTTTCATGCGCCTCGGCGAGCGGGATCACTGCCGCCGCGCCGCTGCGCATTGGGCGCGGCGAGGCCGGTGAACCGGCAGTGTCACCGGGCCGGTGCAACTGCTCGCGCTGCTGGTGGCTTCAAGTTGGGGCCGGACGGTGCACTCCATCAAGAGGAGGGAGGCGTCTACATGTCCGTCCGAACTATGTTCGCATCGTAGTCTGTTGGCCGGGAGCGGCCGTTGCCTAGCGCCGCTGCAAGTGCCGGACACTCATCGCGAAGTGAGCGTGGTGAACGTCAGGGTCGACCATGTCATCAGCTGCATTCCTTACTGCTCTGCTAGTTGCCTTCATGCTGCTGCTGCAAATCCTCGGTTCGCCCGCGTCTGCGCGTCCAGCTAGCCGATCTCGTCCCGGCCTTGATCACCTTGGCCGAAACAGGCGCGTTACTGGTCCGCCATGATGGCGAAGATACTGAGGCTGACCGTGACCCTCGGCGTCCGCGCATGTCCCGCTTCCTTTCATGCCGCAGGTAATTGCGGAGCTGCTTGGCCTGCCCGATCGCGTCATCCTTGAGCGTCGAGCTTTGCAGGTTCATGCCGGACCGAGCGGCCATGGCTACCGTCGCTTTGGAACCCGCGCCCAGCTATGGGCCCGCGGCCCCTGTGACTGGGGAATGACTAGGAGATGATTAGCGATGCACTGAACGCGCCGCTGCACCCAGGCGCGGTGAAATACTATAAGGAACGCGGCTGGATGTAATCCGACCACTCGGGCATAAGTCTCTTGCTTGCGGCCATAGGCGGGGCCGGTGGCACGAACGTTTGGCGTCTGCTAGGTGACCCACCAAACAGTTCGCCATGGGCATCGGTTGCCTGGGCATCGCGAGGCTCTGTCATGAAGTTTCTGAGACGCGCCATCGCCGCGCTTTTTGCGGCGGACGACAATCGAAGCGGTATGCTGCGGCGGCTCTTGACCGAACAGGCGGCCGCGCAGCGTAAATGGTATGCGCTGGCGGCCGTCGCGATGGTGGTCGTGGCGGCCACAACCGCTGCCACTGCTCTTTTAATGGAATTCATCGTCGACGCGATGACCGCCACCGACAACAGGAGCATCGCCCTTCTGGTGGCGGGCGCCGTTGCGGCTACGTTCACGATCAAGGGCTGCGCGAACTACGTGCAATCGGTGGCGATGTCGCGGGCCGGCAACCGGATCATCGCCAACCAGCAGGAAGAGCTGTACCGAAAGCTGCTCAGGAACGGCGTCTCGTTCTTCAATCAGCAGGAATCGTCGAACCTTCTGATGCGCCTGACCTCAGGCGCGGCGGCCGCGCAGCAGGTGATTGAATTGATCGTCGCCTCGATCAGCCGCGACGCGCTGATGCTGATCGGCCTGCTGGCCGTCATGATCTACCAGGCGCCGTTCCTGTCGATCTTCGCGCTGGTCGTCGGGCCGGTCGCGATCTTGGGCATACGCAGACTCCTGGGCCAGATCCGCGAGATCATGCGTAGCGAGCAGGCATCGGCCGCCGAGATCATGAAGGTGGTGCAAGAGACCTCGAAAGGGATCCACGTGGTCAAGGTCTTCTCGCTCGAGGACCAGATGCAGGGCCGCATGGGCGTGGCCGTGCGCAACGTGGAACGTCGCCGCAACGCGATCGCACGGATCGGCGCCGTGACAAGTCCCTTGATGGAGACGCTTGCGGGCTTCGCCATCGCCGGGATCGTGGCAGTCAGCGCCTACAACCTCTTCGGGGGCGAGCCCACGACCGCGGGCGAGCTGATGTCGTTCATCACCGCCTTCATGATGGCCTACGAGCCCGCCAAGCGGCTCAGCCGCGTGCGCATCAAGCTGGAGACGGCGATGGTTCGCGTGCAGATGATGTTCGAGCTTCTGGACTATGAGGA
>NZ_FWFV01000024.1 GCF_900172315.1 Palleronia marisminoris | reverse complement strand
TGGCGCTCTCCGTCTTTCTCCATTGCGTCGTGGCCTTGCTATTGACTCTACTGTAGACATTTTTACTTTTTATGTCCCTCATCGTCACGTTTATGGTGAACAGTGGATTAAGTTCATGAAGGATGGTGTTAATGCCACTCCTCTCCCGACTGTTAACACTACTGGTTATATTGACCATGCCGCTTTTCTTGGCACGATTAACCCTGATACCAATAAAATCCCTAAGCATTTGTTTCAGGGTTATTTGAATATCTATAACAACTATTTTAAAGCGCCGTGGATGCCTGACCGTACCGAGGCTAACCCTAATGAGCTTAATCAAGATGATGCTCGTTATGGTTTCCGTTGCTGCCATCTCAAAAACATTTGGACTGCTCCGCTTCCTCCTGAGACTGAGCTTTCTCGCCAAATGACGACTTCTACCACATCTATTGACATTATGGGTCTGCAAGCTGCTTATGCTAATTTGCATACTGACCAAGAACGTGATTACTTCATGCAGCGTTACCATGATGTTATTTCTTCATTTGGAGGTAAAACCTCTTATGACGCTGACAACCGTCCTTTACTTGTCATGCGCTCTAATCTCTGGGCATCTGGCTATGATGTTGATGGAACTGACCAAACGTCGTTAGGCCAGTTTTCTGGTCGTGTTCAACAGACCTATAAACATTCTGTGCCGCGTTTCTTTGTTCCTGAGCATGGCACTATGTTTACTCTTGCGCTTGTTCGTTTTCCGCCTACTGCGACTAAAGAGATTCAGTACCTTAACGCTAAAGGTGCTTTGACTTATACCGATATTGCTGGCGACCCTGTTTTGTATGGCAACTTGCCGCCGCGTGAAATTTCTATGAAGGATGTTTTCCGTTCTGGTGATTCGTCTAAGAAGTTTAAGATTGCTGAGGGTCAGTGGTATCGTTATGCGCCTTCGTATGTTTCTCCTGCTTATCACCTTCTTGAAGGCTTCCCATTCATTCAGGAACCGCCTTCTGGTGATTTGCAAGAACGCGTACTTATTCGCCACCATGATTATGACCAGTGTTTCCAGTCCGTTCAGTTGTTGCAGTGGAATAGTCAGGTTAAATTTAATGTGACCGTTTATCGCAATCTGCCGACCACTCGCGATTCAATCATGACTTCGTGATAAAAGATTGAGTGTGAGGTTATAACGCCGAAGCGGTAAAAATTTTAATTTTTGCCGCTGAGGGGTTGACCAAGCGAAGCGCGGTAGGTTTTCTGCTTAGGAGTTTAATCATGTTTCAGACTTTTATTTCTCGCCATAATTCAAACTTTTTTTCTGATAAGCTGGTTCTCACTTCTGTTACTCCAGCTTCTTCGGCACCTGTTTTACAGACACCTAAAGCTACATCGTCAACGTTATATTTTGATAGTTTGACGGTTAATGCTGGTAATGGTGGTTTTCTTCATTGCATTCAGATGGATACATCTGTCAACGCCGCTAATCAGGTTGTTTCTGTTGGTGCTGATATTGCTTTTGATGCCGACCCTAAATTTTTTGCCTGTTTGGTTCGCTTTGAGTCTTCTTCGGTTCCGACTACCCTCCCGACTGCCTATGATGTTTATCCTTTGGATGGTCGCCATGATGGTGGTTATTATACCGTCAAGGACTGTGTGACTATTGACGTCCTTCCCCGTACGCCGGGCAATAATGTTTATGTTGGTTTCATGGTTTGGTCTAACTTTACCGCTACTAAATGCCGCGGATTGGTTTCGCTGAATCAGGTTATTAAAGAGATTATTTGTCTCCAGCCACTTAAGTGAGGTGATTTATGTTTGGTGCTATTGCTGGCGGTATTGCTTCTGCTCTTGCTGGTGGCGCCATGTCTAAATTGTTTGGAGGCGGTCAAAAAGCCGCCTCCGGTGGCATTCAAGGTGATGTGCTTGCTACCGATAACAATACTGTAGGCATGGGTGATGCTGGTATTAAATCTGCCATTCAAGGCTCTAATGTTCCTAACCCTGATGAGGCCGTCCCTAGTTTTGTTTCTGGTGCTATGGCTAAAGCTGGTAAAGGACTTCTTGAAGGTACGTTGCAGGCTGGCACTTCTGCCGTTTCTGATAAGTTGCTTGATTTGGTTGGACTTGGTGGCAAGTCTGCCGCTGATAAAGGAAAGGATACTCGTGATTATCTTGCTGCTGCATTTCCTGAGCTTAATGCTTGGGAGCGTGCTGGTGCTGATGCTTCCTCTGCTGGTATGGTTGACGCCGGATTTGAGAATCAAAAAGAGCTTACTAAAATGCAACTGGACAATCAGAAAGAGATTGCCGAGATGCAAAATGAGACTCAAAAAGAGATTGCTGGCATTCAGTCGGCGACTTCACGCCAGAATACGAAAGACCAGGTATATGCACAAAATGAGATGCTTGCTTATCAACAGAAGGAGTCTACTGCTCGCGTTGCGTCTATTATGGAAAACACCAATCTTTCCAAGCAACAGCAGGTTTCCGAGATTATGCGCCAAATGCTTACTCAAGCTCAAACGGCTGGTCAGTATTTTACCAATGACCAAATCAAAGAAATGACTCGCAAGGTTAGTGCTGAGGTTGACTTAGTTCATCAGCAAACGCAGAATCAGCGGTATGGCTCTTCTCATATTGGCGCTACTGCAAAGGATATTTCTAATGTCGTCACTGATGCTGCTTCTGGTGTGGTTGATATTTTTCATGGTATTGATAAAGCTGTTGCCGATACTTGGAACAATTTCTGGAAAGACGGTAAAGCTGATGGTATTGGCTCTAATTTGTCTAGGAAATAACCGTCAGGATTGACACCCTCCCAATTGTATGTTTTCATGCCTCCAAATCTTGGAGGCTTTTTTATGGTTCGTTCTTATTACCCTTCTGAATGTCACGCTGATTATTTTGACTTTGAGCGTATCGAGGCTCTTAAACCTGCTATTGAGGCTTGTGGCATTTCTACTCTTTCTCAATCCCCAATGCTTGGCTTCCATAAGCAGATGGATAACCGCATCAAGCTCTTGGAAGAGATTCTGTCTTTTCGTATGCAGGGCGTTGAGTTCGATAATGGTGATATGTATGTTGACGGCCATAAGGCTGCTTCTGACGTTCGTGATGAGTTTGTATCTGTTACTGAGAAGTTAATGGATGAATTGGCACAATGCTACAATGTGCTCCCCCAACTTGATATTAATAACACTATAGACCACCGCCCCGAAGGGGACGAAAAATGGTTTTTAGAGAACGAGAAGACGGTTACGCAGTTTTGCCGCAAGCTGGCTGCTGAACGCCCTCTTAAGGATATTCGCGATGAGTATAATTACCCCAAAAAGAAAGGTATTAAGGATGAGTGTTCAAGATTGCTGGAGGCCTCCACTATGAAATCGCGTAGAGGCTTTGCTATTCAGCGTTTGATGAATGCAATGCGACAGGCTCATGCTGATGGTTGGTTTATCGTTTTTGACACTCTCACGTTGGCTGACGACCGATTAGAGGCGTTTTATGATAATCCCAATGCTTTGCGTGACTATTTTCGTGATATTGGTCGTATGGTTCTTGCTGCCGAGGGTCGCAAGGCTAATGATTCACACGCCGACTGCTATCAGTATTTTTGTGTGCCTGAGTATGGTACAGCTAATGGCCGTCTTCATTTCCATGCGGTGCACTTTATGCGGACACTTCCTACAGGTAGCGTTGACCCTAATTTTGGTCGTCGGGTACGCAATCGCCGCCAGTTAAATAGCTTGCAAAATACGTGGCCTTATGGTTACAGTATGCCCATCGCAGTTCGCTACACGCAGGACGCTTTTTCACGTTCTGGTTGGTTGTGGCCTGTTGATGCTAAAGGTGAGCCGCTTAAAGCTACCAGTTATATGGCTGTTGGTTTCTATGTGGCTAAATACGTTAACAAAAAGTCAGATATGGACCTTGCTGCTAAAGGTCTAGGAGCTAAAGAATGGAACAACTCACTAAAAACCAAGCTGTCGCTACTTCCCAAGAAGCTGTTCAGAATCAGAATGAGCCGCAACTTCGGGATGAAAATGCTCACAATGACAAATCTGTCCACGGAGTGCTTAATCCAACTTACCAAGCTGGGTTACGACGCGACGCCGTTCAACCAGATATTGAAGCAGAACGCAAAAAGAGAGATGAGATTGAGGCTGGGAAAAGTTACTGTAGCCGACGTTTTGGCGGCGCAACCTGTGACGACAAATCTGCTCAAATTTATGCGCGCTTCGATAAAAATGATTGGCGTATCCAACCTGCAGAGTTTTATCGCTTCCATGACGCAGAAGTTAACACTTTCGGATATTTCTGATGAGTCGAAAAATTATCTTGATAAAGCAGGAATTACTACTGCTTGTTTACGAATTAAATCGAAGTGGACTGCTGGCGGAAAATGAGAAAATTCGACCTATCCTTGCGCAGCTCGAGAAGCTCTTACTTTGCGACCTTTCGCCATCAACTAACGATTCTGTCAAAAACTGACGCGTTGGATGAGGAGAAGTGGCTTAATATGCTTGGCACGTTCGTCAAGGACTGGTTTAGATATGAGTCACATTTTGTTCATGGTAGAGATTCTCTTGTTGACATTTTAAAAGAGCGTGGATTACTATCTGAGTCCGATGCTGTTCAACCACTAATAGGTAAGAAATCATGAGTCAAGTTACTGAACAATCCGTACGTTTCCAGACCGCTTTGGCCTCTATTAAGCTCATTCAGGCTTCTGCCGTTTTGGATTTAACCGAAGATGATTTCGATTTTCTGACGAGTAACAAAGTTTGGATTGCTACTGACCGCTCTCGTGCTCGTCGCTGCGTTGAGGCTTGCGTTTATGGTACGCTGGACTTTGTAGGATACCCTCGCTTTCCTGCTCCTGTTGAGTTTATTGCTGCCGTCATTGCTTATTATGTTCATCCCGTCAACATTCAAACGGCCTGTCTCATCATGGAAGGCGCTGAATTTACGGAAAACATTATTAATGGCGTCGAGCGTCCGGTTAAAGCCGCTGAATTGTTCGCGTTTACCTTGCGTGTACGCGCAGGAAACACTGACGTTCTTACTGACGCAGAAGAAAACGTGCGTCAAAAATTACGTGCAGAAGGAGTGATGTAATGTCTAAAGGTAAAAAACGTTCTGGCGCTCGCCCTGGTCGTCCGCAGCCGTTGCGAGGTACTAAAGGCAAGCGTAAAGGCGCTCGTCTTTGGTATGTAGGTGGTCAACAATTTTAATTGCAGGGGCTTCGGCCCCTTACTTGAGGATAAATTATGTCTAATATTCAAACTGGCGCCGAGCGTATGCCGCATGACCTTTCCCATCTTGGCTTCCTTGCTGGTCAGATTGGTCGTCTTATTACCATTTCAACTACTCCGGTTATCGCTGGCGACTCCTTCGAGATGGACGCCGTTGGCGCTCTCCGTCTTTCTCCATTGCGTCGTGGCCTTGCTATTGACTCTACTGTAGACATTTTTACTTTTTATGTCCCTCATCGTCACGTTTATGGTGAACAGTGGATTAAGTTCATGAAGGATGGT
>NZ_FWFV01000027.1 GCF_900172315.1 Palleronia marisminoris | reverse complement strand
TGACGCGCGCGCGCTAGGTGCTGTGATGATTTCGTTCGACCACATTTCAACAGGGAACATAACGATGAGAAGACTGATAGCCACGTCCCTCGCTCTCGGGACCATCGCCACCGTCGCCCTTGCCCAGTCCGAGGTCCCGGCAGAGATCCGTGCCCGCCAGGGCCTCATGCAGAACTTCGCGTTCTCGCTCTCGACCCTCGGCAACATGGCGCGGGGCAACATCGAGTACGATGCCGCGCTTGCGCAAACCGCGGCCGACCGCCTCGCGACGCTGTCCAGCATCTCGCAGGAGGGCTACTGGCCCGAGGGCACCTCGACCGAAGAGCTGGACTCGACGGATGCCTTGCCCGCGATCTGGGAGGACAAGGAAGAGTTCCTGTCCCACGTCGACGAATTGCATGAGGCCGCAACCGCCATGGCCGAGGTCGCCGGTGACGGGCAGGAGGCGCTGGCCGGGCAGATGGAGGCCCTCGGCAAGACCTGCGGCGGGTGCCACGAGGAATACAGGGTCTCGGACGACTGATGCGCACGACGCTGCTTTCCCTCGCCGCGCTGGTCGCGGCGGGGGCTCTGGCCGGGTGGTATGTCACGGCCCCCGACCCTCTGCTCGCCGCCCGGATCGACGGCCTGACCGGCGATGCCGCGCGCGGCGCCCCGCTGTTCATCCAGGCCGGCTGCGCCTCGTGCCATCTTGCGCCCGGCGCCGAGGAAGGGGACGACGGACCCGTGATGTCCGGCGGCATGGCGTTCGAGACCGAGTTCGGCACGCTCTACGCCCCGAACATCTCGACGTCGTCGCAAGGCGTCGGCGACTGGTCCGACGCCGAGATCGTGAACGCGGTCGTCCGCGGCGTGGCACCCTGGGGCGGGCACTACTATCCGGCCTTGCCCTACACCTCCTACGAGAATGCCGAGCTTCAGGATATCGCGGACATCGTCGCGCATATGCGGACGCTGCCGGGATCGGACGTCGCCTCGCTGCCGCACGACATGTCCTTCCCGTTCAACATCCGCCGGTCCCTCGGGGGATGGAAGATGCTCTATGCCGATCGCGGCTGGGTGCTGGAGGATCCGGCCTCTCCCGAGGTGGAGCGCGGTCGCTACCTGGTCGAGGCGCTGTTCCATTGCGGCCAATGCCACACCCCGCGGACGGCGCTTGGCGGCATGGATCGCGGCAGCTGGCTGCAGGGCGCCGAGAACCCGAACGGCGACGGCCGCATTCCCGGCATCGCGGCCGGGCAGACCGGCTGGAGCGACGCCGACCTCGCGGCGTACCTCAAGACCGGGCTGACCCCGGATTTCGACAGCGCGGGCGGGCACATGGCGATTGTCATCCGCAACCTGAGCACCCTTCCGGACGAGGACATCCAGGCCATCGTCTCGTATCTGCGCGCCGTACCGGCGCCCGAGGGC
>NZ_FWFV01000029.1 GCF_900172315.1 Palleronia marisminoris | reverse complement strand
AACCGCCCCGGCTTTACCGGAGAGCGTTTCGTTCAACGGGTCAGGCGACCTTATCGCGGGGTTGGGGCTGTTCAAGATGTCGTCTCTCAGCCTCTGCCGGCGGCATGTAACCTAGCGAGCTCAGGAGCCGATGCTCGTTGTACCGATCTACCCGGTGGAAGGTCTCCCATTCGACCGCCTGCATGGTCTTCCAGGGCCCGAACTGCTTGATGACCTCGGTCTTGAACAGGCCGATGACGCTTTCCGCGAGCGCGTTATCGTATGAGTCACCCACCGTGCCGACGGATGGATCGACCTCTGCATCTGCCAGCCGTTCAGAGTGCTTGATGGAAGGATACTGCGACCCGCGGTCCCAGTGATGGATCAAGCTCTTGTTCCCCATGGGCTTTCTTTGCCATGGCGCCTGCTCGAGTGCATCGGGGACAAACTGGCCGGTCATCGAGGTCGATACCCGCCAGCCCACGATCCGACGGTCGGCATGGAAGGCGCGGTTGACCTTGTCGTCCGGACAGGGCCGCGCCGCGTCCGGGTTCGTCGTAACGACCTTCTTGCCGCGCACCACGCCCTGCAGGCCCATCTCGCGCATCAACCGTTCCGCCGTACAGCGCGCGACAGTCGTCATTGGAGCGCCATCGGCCTGAGCGACGCCCTCGCGCCTCAGGACATGCCAGACCTTCCGGGCGCCGTAGAGCCCGCGATTGTCCGACCGGACCCTCCGGATCTTCTCTCGCAGCGCGTTATCGCGCCGGGCGCGTTTGGACGCCCGCGAAGGGTCCCGGGCGATCGCCTTCCGTTCATAGTAAGTGGACGGGGCGATCGGCAGCTCGCGACAGATCGGCTCGACCCCGAACCCCTCCCGGAAATCATCCATGAATGCAGTCACTTGCGGAACGGGCGGTCGAGCTCCGTCCCGCTGCGCGGCAACACATGCTTGCATGTGTGAGAGCGGGGGCAAAATACGCACTGGCCTTCTTCAGGATCTCGTTCGCCTGGCGCAGTTCGCGCACCTCGCGCTCCAGCTCCTTTATCCGGGCCTTCTCTGCGCCGGTCGGCCCGGCTTTCTT
The DNA here is from genome assembly GCF_900172315.1 of Palleronia marisminoris. Lineage (GTDB taxonomy): Bacteria > Pseudomonadota > Alphaproteobacteria > Rhodobacterales > Rhodobacteraceae > Palleronia > Palleronia marisminoris. Next base: position 146 of record NZ_FWFV01000029.1, on the reverse strand, counting down.
GCCCACGTCACGCAGGGCCTTCTTGTACCAGACCCGCAAGCTATCCGGGGAGCAGCCAAGCTTCCGGGCAATGTCGCGCACCGCCGCCGTCAAAGTGCTGTAGCCATCGAGATGGTCCGCAACCATCTGCACAGCCCGCTCGCGGA
>NZ_FWFV01000031.1 GCF_900172315.1 Palleronia marisminoris | reverse complement strand
TGAACTGCTGCCGGTTTCGTGGACACGAAGATAAGATCGTGACCATGGAACTGGAGAGTGGACATGACGAGACGGAAGTTCCGCCGCGAGTTCAAGATCGAGCCTGTGAAGCTGGTGACGGAGCGGGGCATGTCGGTTGCCCGGGCGTGCCGGGATCCGGAACTTGCCGAGAGCCTTCTGCGGCGATGGATGCGAGAAGCAGCCGAGGCACCAATATCGGCGTTTCCGGGCAACGGTCATCAGCGGGCCGAGCTGGCTGAGATCGCGACCCTAAGAAGGAGGTCGCCAAGCTCGAGCGTGACATCCTGAGAAAGGCGGCTGCCTGCTTCGCGCGGGAAGCGACATGACATGCGCTTTCGTCGCGAAGCACCGCCACATCCGGCCCCTCTCGGCGATGCTTGCATCGCCTGCCGGGCAGCGGGATCAGGCGGATGAGCGAGGTGCCGGGCGTCTCTCGGTCGGGCTTTCACGCCTGGCTCAGGCGACCGATCAGCGACCGGGCAGCCCACGACGCGAAGCTCGTTGTCGCCGTCGACAAGAGCTTCAAGGCCAGCGACCGCATCTATGGCGCGCCGGGCTCGAGGACGGGCGCGGCCCAAGCGACGCGGAAAGCCGAAGGACGATGGCGAGCGTTCGATGATCGCCGACACCATCCTCGATCGCAATTTCGAGGCCGACCGTCCGAACCGGAAGTGCCCTCTCGGCAGGTTGCTGCGCAATCGCCTGCCGGGTGACAGCTGGCCGACTTCACCTGCATCTGGACAGCCGTGGGCCGGTTGCCTGTCGCGGTGGTCCCGGACCTGTTCTCCCGGCGTGTCGTGGGCTGGTCCATGAAGGCGGACCGGGATGCCTCGCTGGTCATGGACGCACGGATGCTGGCCGCTTGTCGTCGCGGCAAGGCCGACACGCTGCTGCATCATTCGGACCAGGGGTCGCAACATACCGACGAGCAGTTCCAGCGCCTGCTCCTCGCCCACGGTATCATCTGCCCGATGAGCCGGGCCGGCAACGTCCGGGACAACTCGGCGATGGAAACGACCGCAGCCGCGATGCAGCCCCAGCCGATGTGTTCGACGACATCGAGCGCTTCT